>JBQHQH010000008.1:0-82543 GCA_052067355.1 Tissierellaceae bacterium HCP3S3_D8 | reverse complement strand
ACAATTTTTTGCATGAGGACTTCATCCTTTCTGGGAGGTATTTGTTTTCGGCAAAAACATTGTACCATACAGAGGTTGGAGTCCTCAATTTTCATTTAAGTTTACAAAACGTTTGATTATGCAAGGAGTGCTTTACGTTTAGGAGTATGTGATTATTTGTTAAAGCCATTTCGAGATAGTGAGTTCATAGCAGCTATAGAAAAGGCAAAAAATGATTCTTCACCTGATAAGTTCATACCAATAGAAGAGGCATTTTTAGATAGATATAATTTGAAAAGGAATACAAAGAGCAAGTATATTGAACAAGCTCAAAATTACGTCATAGAGCACTATACAGAAGATATAACTATTGGAGAAGTGGCAGAGCATCTAGGGCTTAGTGAAGGCTATTTAAGCCGGTTATTTAAGAGACATACTGATTATACGTTTATAAACTATTTGACTTACTATAGAGTTCATATGGCTATGAAACTATTAAAGGATTGTAGATGGAAGATATATGAGGTAGCTGAAAGAGTTGGTTATACTGATACTACATATTTTTCTACTTTATTTAAGAAATTAGTAGGAATATCTCCATCAGAATTTCAAGATAGATGTTAAGGGGGTAATGACATGATTCAAAACATTATATTTGATATGGGGAATGTGCTAATAGAGTATGATCCCAAGGAATATATAGAGCAATTTACAGACAAGCAAAATGTGGAGAGGTTATATCAAATAATATTTCAGTCTATTGAATGGCTTCAACTAGACAGAGGAAGTATAGAGGAGGAAGATGCTAAACAGATCTTTTATAATAAAGTCCCTAGTGATTTACATAAGGCAGTTGACGATATCTTCAATAATTGGCATGAAAATCTACCTGACAAAGATGAGATGTTTTATTTAGCAAAACAATTGAAATCAAGGGGATATAATTTATATCTACTTTCAAATACCAGTAAACGTTTTTATCACTATTGTCATAAGATAACGGCTCTTTATTATTTTGACGGCATATTGATATCTGCAGATGAACTTTTATTAAAGCCAGATCCAGAAATATATAGGCGACTATTTCAAAAGTTTAATCTAGTGCCAGAGGAATGTTTTTTTATTGATGATAATTTATTGAATATAGAAGCGGCAAATTTTATGGGGATGGATGGTTTTGTTTATGAGAACAATATCAAAGATCTCAGAATGGAATTAGTTCATAGAAATGTGTTGAATAAAGAGCTACAGGCAGTTATCTTTGATCTAGATGGTGTTTTAGTTTCAACTGATGAAATGCATTATAAGGCTTGGAGACAATTGGCAGAAGAGATAAATATCTCTTTTGATAGAAAAATATTCAATAGATTTCGTGGTGTGAGTAGGATGGATTGTATAGAATTGTTGTTAGCTAATGCCCACGAAGATTATTCTAATGTAGAAAAGGAAGCTATGGCAAATCGAAAAAATCATTTGTATCTAAAACATTTACAAAAACTGTCAGAGAAAGATATATGTGAAGGTGCTAAAAAGTTATTGATGGAGCTAGAGTCCAAAGGAGTTTTAATAGCTGTAGGTTCTAGTAGTAAAAATACGAATATTATTTTGGAAAAGACAGGATTACTTCCTTTTATAGATACAATAGTAGATGGCAATGAGATTACCAAATCAAAACCAGATCCGGAGGTATTTATATTGGCAGCAGATAGATTAGGAGTTCCTTATGAGAGTTGCATGGTAATAGAAGATGCAGAATCGGGAATTGAGGCAGCAAGATCAGTAGGTATGAAGGTCATAGGAATAGGGGATGCAGTGAGGGATTGTGTCCATATGGATTTGTTTTTTCCACAGATTAGTCAAGTTACGTTAGAGGTCTTAAAAAAGGAGGGGGGAAACTGTGATTAAATTTGGGACAGGTGGATGGAGAGCTATTATAGGTGATGGGTTTACAAAAGAAAATATACAGAGAGTATCTAGGGCATTAGCATGTAAAATGAAAAGTGAAGGAGTAGAGAATAGTGGAATTGTGATAGGTTACGATAGACGTTTTCTTTCAAAGGAAGCAATGCAATGGGCAGGTCAAGTCTTTGCACAAGAAAAAATTCCTGCATATTTAATCTATAAATCTTCACCTACTCCTTTAGTTATGTTCTATGTAATGAAGCATAAATTGCCATATGGAATGATGATAACTGCTAGCCATAATCCAGCTATCTATAATGGAATTAAGGTATTTACTTTTGGAGGTAGAGATGCAAATGAAGCCCAGACCTTAGATTTAGAACGATATATTAAGAGCTTGGAAGATGATGTAGAAGAGATGGATTATGATGAAGCTGTTGAAAAAGGGCTAATTATTGAGATGAATCCTCTGAATGAATACTTAGATAATATTATTGAAAAGATTGATATGGAAAAGATTAAAAAACGTGGACTTAGAGTAGCCTTAGACCCTCTACATGGTGTTAGTTTAAAACCATTGAATACTCTTTTGTTGACTGCTAGATGTGATGTAGAGACAATACATGCAAGCCATGATACATTGTTCGGCGGCAAGCTGCCAGCTCCAAATCAAGACACTATAAGGGGATTACAGAACTATGTAGTAGACTATAAGTTTGATATTGGTATTGCAACAGATGGAGATGCTGATAGAATAGGAGTAATTGATGATAGAGGAAGATACTTACATCCAAATGATATTTTGGTAATTTTATATTATTATCTGATTCAGTATAGAAAATGGAGAGGACCTGTAGTAAGGAATATAGCCACTACACATATGTTAGATATATTGGCTGATAGCTTTGGGGAGTCATGCTATGAAGTGCCTGTTGGATTTAAATATATATCTGCTAAGATGCAAGAAACAAATGCAATAGTAGGGGGAGAATCATCAGGTGGATTGACAGTTAGAGGCCATATAAATGGAAAAGACGGTATTTATGCAGCAATGCTTTTAGTAGAGATGATAGCAGTAACAGGGAGAAAACTTTCTGAAATTGTAGATGAGATACGAGAGAGATATGGAAATCTCTATGTGGAAGAAAGAGATTATTCTTTTTCTGTAGCAAAGAAAGAAGAACTCTATAGAATAGTGATGAAAGAAAAGAAGTTACCTAATTTTGGAAAGGAAATAGACCATATATCATATATTGATGGTATTAAAATATATTTTAAATATGGAGGGTGGTTTGTCGTAAGATTTTCCGGGACAGAGCCACTTTTAAGGATGTTCTGTGAAATGCCTTCAAAGAAAGAGGCTTATCAGTTGTGTGATATGTGTGAAGAGTTTTTAGAGTTATAATATGGGTAAACAAGTCCTATATTTAATAAAAATACTAAAATCTGAGATTTCTCCATTCCCCTTCGCTCCAGTTGAAATGACTGTCATTCCGCTTCTACTCCCAGCTTAATAAGAGTGACTGCAGTGGGCTAAATGCACTCCGAATTATATTCCTGCGGAGTGAATTAAAGTTGGAGGAATATTAAATTTTCAGGTTGGATACCTATAGATTATAAAAAATCACTTCGTAGTATTAATAAGATACTAATGAAGTGATTTTTTTATGTGGAATAGATAGTATAGATGTTTTATAGAGAGGATATGCTAATATGTTAAATAGGTTTCCTATGGATTGAGGAAAATTACTTAATGGTATAATTCTAATAATATCTGTAAAATATAAGGTAAGGATCCGGTGATAAAAATGGCTTATAGAAGACAGAAAGACATATTCATATATCTACTAAATTCTGACGTAGGTTTATCAGGGAATGAGCTAGCTAAAATATTTAATGTAAGTTCTAGAACTATTAGATCTGATATTAAATTCTTAAATGAATTGATCAAAGTCTATGGGATCAACATAGACTCTTCAAAACAAGAAGGATATTTTATACCAGAAGAACAGAAGAACATGGGAATATCACTAGTAAAAGAAATCTTTAATAGAGAAGAAGCTTTAATTAAAATTCCAAATACTCCATCTGAAAGGTTTGCTTTTATATTATTCAAGTTGACGTTTGCAAAGGATTTTATTACTATGGAAAACTTTGCAGATATGTTATTTGTTTCAAAGACAACGATTTACTTAGATGTAAAAGACATAATTGAATTTTTAAATGGTTTTTCAAATTTAGTATTAGAGATCTCCCCTATAAAAGGTCTAAAGTTAAAGGGCGATGAAAGATCAAAGAGACTATTAATTTCAAATGTGCTTAAGAGAGAAAAGAAAAATGATAAGTTGATGCTGAGCAGAAGTTTCTATTATGCGTTTACTGATGAAAAGTTAGATCTTAATAAAGAGATGTTATTTTTGTATGAGACTATTATAAATGTGCTGAATAAGTATGGATATATATTGACAGATGCAGATGTAAGTCTACTAGTAAAAGATATTTTAGTCAGTATAAAGAGAATACAGATGGGCTTTACTATTGAAGAAGAAATTGGAGAAGATCTAGATCTGGTTATAGCAGAAGCTATTAAAAAAGAGATTGAAGGGTATTTTAATATTTCATTAAATAACAAGGAGCTTGAATATTTTCAACAAAGTTTTAATAGCAAAAGGTTGTTAAATGTTACTAGCAAAGTTGATGTATTGAAGGAAAAAGGAGAAAGTATAGTCGATGAGTTTTTAAGTGATATAAAAGATAAATTCAATATTGATTTTACACAAAATATTAATTTTAAAAGGAATCTCATACTTCACTTAAATCCCATGCTTGAGAGGATAAAAGCTAATTATTTTGAGGATAATCCTTTTAGAAATCAGATAAAGACAAATTATCCTTTTGCTTTTGAAATTTCTATGATTATAGTTCCAATAATTAAAAAGAGATTAAATGTGGTAATTAGTGAATCAGAGGTCTCTTATATAGCATTACATGTTGCAGTAGCATTGGATAAGATAAATGGTAAGACCAATATTGCTATTATTTGTGGATCAGGTTTAGGTACTGCCCAATTTGTAAAAAGCAAGATACTTTCTTATTATAGTGAACGGGTGAATGTATTAGGATATTTTCCTGTATATAAATTAAATAATATTCTAAAAGGAGAATATGGAAGAGTGGATTTGATAATTTCAACTATTCCATTGACAACAAAGAGTAATATACCTATAGTTCAGGTAAATCCATTGATTAGCGTAGATGATCTTATGAGACTAAAACGGTATATAGGTAATCCATTAATGGCGACTAAAGAAACAAGCATGAATGCAATAAGAGCAGAGTTCTTTAAGCAAGAACTGTTTAAGTGTTTTGATAGAGAAGTTGGTTTTTTTAAAGCTATATTTAATCTCACTGAAAAGTTAAAGACCCAAGGTTATATAGATGATGTGGACTCATTTTATACTTCTGTTGTTGAAAGAGAAAATCTATTCTCTACTATTTTAGAAGGTATGATAGCTATACCTCATCCAATGGAATCTATATCAAAAACTACAGTAGTAGCAGTTGGAGTGTTTAAGAATCCAATAGTACATTGTGGTAAAAAAGTAAAGATAATTCTTCTATTTGCCTTCAATGCTAAGGAAAATGAAAAGCTAAAGCTGTTATATGGACTTCTTCAAAGGATAATAGAATCTAAGACTATTGTTGAAGATATATCACAAGCTGAGAAATTTAGTGAATTTATGGAAAAGATAAGCGTAAATACTTATTAACTAAAAATTATTATATGAGGAGGAATCATTTTGAGCGGATTAATGAATTTTTTAGAAGCAAAGTTAGTACCAATAGCTAGAAAACTAGATCAAAATAGATATTTAACTGCAATTAAAGATGGATTTTTTGCAGTAATGCCATTGTTAATAATAGGCTCTTTATTTCTTTTGATACCCTATATTCCAAGTGAATCATATCAAGAATTTATGGCAAGTAAATTAGGTGAAAATTGGACGGATTATATTTTAATTCCTTTTAATGCTACTATGAATCTGATGACTATTTTCGTGATTATTGGTATGGCAAAGAGTTTAGGAAGGTCATTTGAGATTGATGATGTAACAAGTATTGTAACATCTCTTTTAGCATTTTTTATTTTGACCCCAATGTTAGAGCTTGTAAATGATGGTGGTAAAGGATTACCTGTTGATAATTTTACAGCAACTGGACTATTTGTCGGGATATTTACTACTATATTGGCATTGAAGATATTTTTTATAGTGAAAAACAAGGGTTGGTCTATTAATATGCCGGGAAATGTTCCAGCAAATGTAGCTAATTCATTTAATGCATTAGTACCTGAATTATTTGTTATTATAATATTTACAGCTATTAGAATTGGTTTTTCTTTTACAAGTTTTAAAACAGTACAGACTTTTGTATATACTATACTTCAAAAACCTTTAACTAATATTGGTGGAAACTTGATTTTCTTAATTGTAGTAGTACTCATTCAACAGATATTATGGATGTTTGGTATACATGGTTCTAATGTAACAGATGGGATTACAAAACCTATTATGTTTGCTCAAACAGCAGAAAATGCTGAGGCTTTTGCAGCAGGACTTAAATTACCTAATATTTTAAATTATCAATTCTATTCTAATTATGTTAATATTGGTGGTGCAGGAGGAACTTTAGCTTTAGTTTTAATAATTGTATTTTTAGCAAGGTCAGAAAGATTTAAATCATTGGGTAAACTATCCATTGGTGCTGGTATATTCAATATCAATGAACCAATAATCTTTGGATTGCCAATTGTTTTAAATCCTCTTATGTTGATACCATTTATAATAGTACCATTAGTAAATATCTTGTTAACTTATTTTGTAATGTCAGTAGGTCTAGTTCCACTTGCTAATGGTATCAATATTCAATGGACAACGCCACCTATTCTATCTGGATTGATTATCTGTGGTTGGAAAGGTGCATTACATCAGATTTTATTGATAATAATAGATGGTCTTATCTATTATCCATTCTTTAGAGTAGTTGACAAATTAGAATTAGAAAAAGAATCTTTATAGAATTATTATATAGAGTGAATATAGAGGGCTTGCTATATTGTATAAGATAGGAGTCCTCGCTTTTCATTTAAGTTTATTCATGACCTATAATGAGATATATTAAAGAGAGGGGAGATATATATGAGAAACCTGGGAATTTCAATTTATCCTGAGAAATCTAAGGATGGGGAATTGTTTGATTATATTGATATGGCACAGGATGCAGGATTTAAGAGAATATTTTCCTGTTTACTATCAGCTCAAGAATCAAAGGATGAAATTGTTCATAGATTTTCTAATATTATAGATTATGCAAATAAAAGAGGATTTGAAACCATTGTAGATGTCGATCCAGATGTATTAAAAGGGCTAAAAGTTGATAATAGAGATCTATCTTTTTTCAAAGATATTAAAGCTAGTGGGTTTAGATTAGATAGAGGATACTCTGGATATGAAGAGGCTATGATGACGTACAATGACTATAATTTAAAGATTGAAATCAATATGAGTAATGATACTAGATATATAGATACAATTATGGATCATATGCCTAATAGATATAATTTGATGGGGTGTCATAATTTTTATCCTCATAAACATACTGGATTGTCACTAGATTATTTTAGAAAATGTACTGACAATTTTAAGAAATATGGATTAAATACAGCTGCTTTTATTACTAGTCAAAGTGATAGTGCCTTTGGGCCTTGGCCAATTGGCAATCAGATTCCGACTTTAGAAATGCACAGACATATGCCTATTGAAGTTCAGCTAAAGCACATGATAGCTTTAGGCGATGTTGATGATATTATCATATCCAATTGTTTTGCAACTCAAGAAGAATTTTCAAAGATAAAAAACATGAGATTAGATATGGTATCTTTTGAAATAATTCTGGAAGATGATATCACAGAGGTTGAAAGGACTATATTGCTAGATGAAATTCATTTTAGACGAGGAGATATTTGTGATACAGTTATCAGGTCTACTAAAAATAGCAGAGATAAATATAAAGATAGAAGCTTTGCTGTACACAATGCACCTAAGTATATAAAAAGAGGAGATATTTTAATAGAAAGTGATGAATATGGAAATTACAAAGGTGAGCTAGAAATAGCTCTAAAAGATTTTGAAAATAGTGGGAAATCTAATGTGGTAGCTAAAATTAAAGAGGAAGAGATCTTTATATTGGATTGTATAAGACCAAATCAAAAATTTAATTTTATCTTAACCAATAATTAGTTATTTCTTTATCTGATGACTTACAATATCACAAAATCAAAGATTTAGGATATTGCATAGTCCCTAGATAAGTGCAGCTAGATATCAGCTGGAATGAAAACTCCATCTGATATAAGTTTTCTTTATAGGAGTGATCATATGGAAAATAATACAGATCAAGAATTAATAGAAGTGATAATGAACATTATAATTAATGCAGGGAATGCTAAATCTGATGCAATAAATGCTATTAGGGCTGCTAAAGAATTTAATTTTGAATTAGCTGAAGAGAAGCTAAAACTGGCAAAGGATTCTGAGTTATTAGCACATAATGCCCAAACTAAATTATTGGCTAGGGAATCTGATGGACAAAGGATAGAATTAAGTTTATTGATAGTTCATGCTCAAGATCATCTGATGAACTGCATAACATTTAATGATTTAGCAAGAGAGATTATAGATTTGTATAAGACAATAAAAAATAATAAATAGGAGGATATGCATTATGAAAAAGATATTTTTGTTATGTTCAGCAGGTATGTCAACTAGTTTGTTAGTAAATAAGATGAAAGAAGCTGCAAAGAGTCAAGGTTATGAATATGAAATTGCTGCTACATCTTTAGCTAATTTGAAAGATATAAAAGAGAAAGCAGATGTTATACTTTTAGGACCTCAAGTTAGATTTGATAAAGAAAGAGTAGAAAAAGAAGCAAACAATATTCCTGTTGATGTAGTGGATATGACTGCATATGGGATGATGGATGGAAAAAAAGTATTAGATCAGGCTAGAAAGTTGCTTGGAGAATAAGTATTTCAACAGGAGGTAAGTATGGACAGTAATAGATTTCCAGAAGGTTTTTTATGGGGAGGAGCTACTTCAGCTTGTCAAATAGAAGGAGCATATGATTTAGATGGGAGAGGCTTGTCTATAGCTGATATGGTTAAATTTATTCCCAAGGAACAGAGAAAAGGCGATAGACCACACAGTGTCACTAGAAAAGAAATTCAAGAAATATTAGAGAATGAAGACAGCTATTACTTCCCAAAGAGATATGGAATAGACTTTTATCATAGATATAAAGAGGATATAAAGTTATTTGCTGAGATGGGTTTTAATGTCTTTAGATTATCAATAAGTTGGAGTAGGATATTTCCAAATGGAGATGATGAACAACCTAGTGAAGAAGGTTTAAAGTTTTATGATGATGTATTTGATGAGTGTAAAAAGTATAATATTAAACCTTTAGTTACATTATCCCATTATGATACCCCGCTGAATCTTGCATTGAAATATAATGGCTGGGCTAATAGAAAGTTGATCGATTTCTTTGCCAGATATGTAAGAACAGTATTTGAAAGATACAAGGATAAGGTAGATTTATGGTTGACTTTTAATGAAGTCAATGTCATGTCAAAGAATCCCTATACTGGTGGAGGAGTTTTTTTAGAGGATAGTGATAATCCTCTGCAACTAAGCTACCAAGCAGCCCATCATCAGTTTGTTGCTAGTGCATTGGCTACTAAGATAGCCCATGAAGTCAATCCTGACAACAAAGTTGGTTGTATGTTAGCAAGAGCTGTAACCTATCCAGAGACTAATAATCCTCTAGATATAATAAAAGCCCAAAAGGCAAATCAGATGAATTTGTTTTTTACAGATGTTCATGTAAGAGGAGAATATCCAGGCTATATTTTAAGATATTTTAAAGAAAATAATATCTCTATACAAAAAGAGCTTGGCGATGATGAAATTTTGAAACTTCATCCAGTAGACTTTATTTCAATAAGCTATTATAAATCTGTTACAGAGAGTTCTGATGAAAATGCTGAAAGATTGCCAGAGAGTTTATTCACAGGAGTAAAAAACCCATATCTAGAAACCACAGACTGGGGATGGCAAATTGATCCAATGGGTTTAAGATGGGCATTAAATGATCTATATGATAGATATCAGACGCCAATCTTTATAGTTGAAAATGGATTAGGAGCATATGATAAATTAGAAGAAGATAATAGTATTCATGATGATTATAGAATTGATTACTTAAAGAAACATATAATTCAAATGAGAGAAGCTATCAAAGATGGAGTAGATTTAGTGGGCTATACAACTTGGGGGCCTATTGATTTAGTAAGTGATTCTACATCTGAGATGTCTAAAAGATATGGATTTATATATGTGGATATGGATGATGATGGAAAAGGAAGTTTAAAGAGATTAAAGAAAGATTCATTCTTCTGGTATAAAGGAGTAATCGAATCAAATGGTGAAAATCTATAGTAAAGATGTACTAAGTCATAATCTAGATGAATGGACTGATTATGAGGACTTAGAAAAAGGTATAAAACTTATGTTAAATTCAATATCGGAATTGAGTATGGAATAGAATAAATAGATTTTCCTAGAACACCTTATAGGCGAAACATAACTATAAGGTGTTTCTTTATACCTATTTATGGAAATTTATGATAATATTATATTATCATAAATAGAAAATAGAGGAGGAATTATCTTGGGAAAACTTACTAGAAGTATGGTCGTCGTATTGGCTTTAACTGTTGGAATAATCAGTGGAGCGAATGTTTCTTATGCTGAAGCTGAAAAGTTAGAAGATGTTCATATAACTATTTTGGGGACATCTGATACCCATTCTAACTTATATGGATTTACCTATGAAGATGATGTAGAGACGAAAAATAATGGTATGGCGCGAATATCTACTTATCTGAAAGAAATGAGGGCTAAAAACCCAAATACAATTCTAATAGATAATGGTGATACCTATCAAGGTACTATACTAGCTGATGCAGTATACAATAAGAAGCTAGATGTAATTCATCCAGTGTCAAAGGTATTCAATCATATGAAATATGATGCAGTAGTCCTTGGGAATCATGAATTTAATTTTGGCATGGATTTTGTAGATAAGATCACTAGAGAATTAGAGATGCCTGTACTTGCTGCAAATGCAGTTTACAAGGAAGGTAGAGAATTAGCTAAACCATATATCATAGTTGAAAAAGATGGAGTAAAGATAGGTATCATAGGTCTTACAAATCCTAATGCTCCAAGATGGGATGGAGAAAAAGTAGATAGTGTGGAGTTTAGTTCTATAACTGAAGAAGGAAAGAAATATACAAAGATCTTAAAGGAAGAAAAAGTAGATGTTCTAGTAGTATCTGCTCATGTGGGAATGATCCCAGAATATGATGAAGAAAATGGCTCTGATGGTGCAGAAAAATTATTACAGGAAGTTCCTGAAATTGATGTATTATTATTGGGTCATTATCATACAAAGAGTGAAGATAAGATAGGAAATACTTTAATAGGATCACCTAGAAATAATGGAAGAGATGTTGTTCAATTTGACTTAAAGCTAAAAAAGAAAGATGGAAAATTCGTAGTAGTAGATAGAGAAGTAAAAACAGTTGATATGGAAGGTGTAGAACCAGATCAAGAGATTAGAGATCTAATAAAAGAAGAACATCAAGCTACTATTAACTTTATAAAAGGAGAAGGCTCAGATGAAGATGGTGTAACAGGTGGAGGAATATTTGGGCAAGCTTCTGCAGATTTTCAACCTAAGAATGAAATAGAAGGTATTCCTGAAGGAAAGCTTAGGGACACTGCTGTAATAGATTTAATAGCAAAAGTTCAGCTCGATATCTCTGGTGCAGATGTAACATCTGTGGCTTTATTCCAAGATAAATCCGATATAAAAGCAGGAGATATAAACTATGGAAGTCTATTTAATATATATAAATTTGATAACACACTATACACTGTAGATGTAACAGGAAAAGAGCTAAAAGGCTATATGGAGTGGTCTGCTTCCCATTATAATACATGGAAGCGGGGAGATATTTCTATTTCTTTTGATGAAAATGTGCCTGGATATCTATATGATATGTTCGAAGGTGTAGATTATAAGATAGATCTATCTAAGCCAGCGGGTGAGAGAATAGTTGATGTTAAATATAAGGGTCAGCCATTAAAAGATGATGAAGTATTGACATTGGCTGTAAATAACTATAGATACTCAAGTGGACTAAAGGCTAATAAGCTTGTAGCTGGAAATAAAAAGTGGGAATCACCAAAGGCTATAAGGGATTATCTAGCTGAATATATTCAAACAGAAGGTACTATTAATCCAGAGGTTTCAAATAACTGGGAGATAATAGGAGTAGATTTGGAACATCCTCTTAGAGATGAGATAATAGATTTAGTAAATAATAAAAAGTTGCCGATTCCATATAATCATTCTTTAAATATTCAAGAACTAGAAGCTCAGGGGATAATAAAGGATGGTAAAGTAGTTACAGGCTTGGAAGATGTAGATCAAGAGCTAAGCCATTCAGAAGGACCTACTAAATCAAAGGTAGAAACTAAGGAAGAAAAACCACAGGATAAAACAGAAGAAGTTAAAAAAGAAATCAAAGAAGAGATTAAAGAGAATAATAAATCTAAAGACGATAAGACTGTAGTATATGTAGTTCAAAAAGGAGACTTTTTAATCAGAATTGCAAAGAAATACAATGTGAACTATCTTGATATTGCAAGAGATAATAATATCAAGAATCCAAACCTAATATATCCAAATCAAGAGCTAATAATAAAATTACCATAGTGGGAAAATAGTTAATGGGACAATGAAATTTGTCCCATTATCCTTATATATTTGAGGAGTGGATAATATGAGATTGTTTATTGCTATTAATTTTGAAGAAGAAGTGAAAGATAAAATTGAAGATGTAATAGATGAAGTAAGAATATATTCTACTCAGGGAAGATTCACTAGTAGGGAACATATGCATCTCACGTTAGAGTTTTTAGGAGAAATTCCTATAAATAGAGTTGAAACAATAAAGAGTGTTATGGACAGATTAAAGTATAAAGAATTTAAGATGGATATACAAGATATAGGACTCTTTAAAAGAGCAGGGGGAGACATATATTGGATAGGAATTGAAAATAATGATTCACTTCTTGAAGTCCAATATATACTTCATGAGGGGTTAATTAGAGAGAGCTTTAAGTTGGAGAGTAGACCTTATAAACCTCATATTACCATTGGAAGAAAGGTAATGATGAAAGAAGGTTTTAGCCTTAAAGAACTATCACAATCTATTATAGGAACAGGTATCAATGTAGGTAAGATTGACTTGATGAAATCTGAACATAGAAATGGAAAACTTGTGTATTCAATTATCCATACTAAAAGGTTGGAATAATCATCTCTATTATTTTAATAAACATTACCCATGGGGGGTAATTGACTTTTATTCATCTTTGACTTATAATTATATTCTCAAGAGATGTTATGGAATTTAGGGGGGGATATATATGTACGATGTTTTGGTAATTGGTGGAGGACCTGCAGGTCTAAATTCAGCATTATATGCTAAGAGAAAAGGTGCTAACGTAGCTATAATAGCACAGGAACTTGGAGGCCAAGTGAAGAGTACTTCTGCTGTAGAAAACTATTTAGGACATAAATCCATAAGCGGAGAAGGGCTTGTAAAGGAATTTGCAGACCATGTAAAAGCACTAGATGTGCCTATATTTGATTTTGCGACAGTTGAATCTATTAGAGTTTCAGAGGATTCAAAGACAAAAGAGGTAGTACTTTCAGATGGCACTATTCATAAGGCAAAGTCTATAATTATTGCTACTGGAAGTAAGCCTAGAAAACTAGGGGTTCCAGGAGAAGCAGAATTCTCTGGAAGGGGAGTTGCATATTGTGCTATATGTGATGGACCTTTCTTTGCAGATTTAGATGTAATTGTAGCAGGAGGAGGTAACTCTGCCATAGAGGCTGCTATTGACCTATCTAAGATTGCAAATAAAGTGACGCTTATCCATAGGAGTCAACTGAGGGCAGATAAGATTTTAATAGACCAAGTTAAGAAACTAGAAAATGTAGTTATTCATTTAGAGACTCAGATACAGGAAATTCTAGGAGAAAAGTTCATGACAGGAGTCAAGGTGTTGGATAAAGCTACAGGAGATGTATCTATTATACCTGCTAATGGAATATTTGTAGAGATAGGATATCTACCAAATACAGAACCATTTAAGGATATTATTCAACTAAATGATAGGGGAGAGATTATAGTAGATAGATATGGTGAGACCAATATCAAAGGTATATTTGCTGCAGGAGATGTTACAGATGTTCCATATAAACAGATCATCATGTCTGCAGGAGATGGAGCAAAGTGTGCATTGTCGGCTAACGACTATTTAAATACTCTATAGAAGACAGATTAAAGACTCTAGAGGAGAAATCCGAAGGAGTCTTTTTTATGGAATTAAAGTGATAATATATGATATAATGATTTTGTAGTTTTCTTTATAATATTAAGGAGGGGTTTTATGTTTAAAAGGGACAGGAGAATTATGAGTTTAACACTATCGTTATTTATGCTAATAGGTATCGTTTTCCCCACTGCATCTTTTGCCGAAACAGAAAAGGTAGACATTACTATACTAGGTACTACAGATATGCATGGCAATATCTATAACTGGTCCTATGAAGATGGTGAAGAAAAAGAAGACATAGGTATAGCAAAGATATATTCCATAGTGGAAAAGGTGAGAAAAGAAAGTCCAAATACACTACTTATAGATAATGGAGATACTATTCAGGGAACTATACTTTCTGATGACTTATATAATCCAAGGAAGGAGATCCCCCACCCAGTAATAGATGTAATGAACTTTATGAAATATGATTCTATGACTCTAGGAAATCATGAATTTAACTTTGGTATTGACATGATAGAGAAGATTGAAAAAGAGGCAGAGTTTCCAATACTTGCTGCAAATGCAAAGTACAAAAAAGATAACTCTTATTTAGTAAAGCCATATACCGTTGTAGAAGTTGCAGGTATCAAGGTGGGGATATTAGGTTTAACTAACCCTAATATTCCAAGATGGGATGGTCCAAAGGTCACAGAGCTAAAATTTGAAAATATGGCAGATGCAGCTGAAGCACATATAGAGGAGTTGAGAGAGAAGTCGGATATCATCATAGCCACAGCTCATGCTGGATTTGATGATGAATATGGAAAGGATGGAGCAAAGGAGATTATTGAGAGATGTCCTGATATAGCAGCATTGTTAGTGGGACATAGTCATGCTACAGTAAAAGAAAAATTAGGAAATACTGTAGTAGGTGGAGCTAGAGATGCAGCTAGACAAGTTGTAAGATTTGATCTATCTTTGAAGAAAGAAAAGGATGATTGGATATTAGATGACAACAGAGTTGAGATCATAGATGTAAAGGACTATGAAGCTTCACAGGACTTAAAAGAGTATGCAAAGGAATATCATGAAAAGACATTAGAGTTTTTAGTAGATGTAATAGGGGTTGCTACAGAGGATTTTGCACCGCCATCTGAAATCAAGGGGATTCCAGAGGCGCAGATCAGAGATACTGGAGTAATAGAACTTATAAATGAAGTACAGCTTAAGGCAACAGGAGCAGATATTGCAGCTGCTGCACTATTTCAACCTAATTCTAATATAAAGGCTGGAAATATCACTTATGCAAGTATATTTGATATCTATAAATATCCAAATACTCTTATAGGTATAGAGATAGATGGTAAGGAGCTAAAAGACTATATGGAATGGTCAGCTCGTTATTACAATACTTTTAAACCAGGAGATATAAATATCAGCTTTAATCCAGATATTAGAGGATATAATTATGATATGTTTCAGGGAGTAGAATACAAGATAGATATATCTAAACCAGAGGGACAGAGGATAGTTGATTTGAAGTTTAAAGGTGAACCTGTTAAGGATACAGATATATTTAAATTGGCTATAAATAACTACAGATATGGTGGATTAAAGAATATGGGAATTCTCAGTAGGGAACCATATTTTGATTCAGATCCTAAATCTCTAAGATCTTATATAGCAGATTATATTAGAGAAAAAGGAGAGATAGCTCCTGAAGTTGACAACAACTGGAAGATAATAGGGGCAGAATTTAATGATCCATACAATGAATATACTATAAGTGAACTTAAATTAAGGGAATATATAATAGAAGAGATAAACAAAGGTAGTATAGTTATTCCAACATCTGAAGATGGAAGAAGCTATAATATAAAATCTATCAATATTCAAGATTTAATGAGAGAAGGTATGATTCCAAATAAATTTATTGCTGAAAAATCAGTAGAGGAAGCAAAGGTAGAGCCAATAGAAGAACCAAAGTCAGAACCTACTCAAGAGACTAAGGTCGAGGTAAAGCCAGAACCAATCAAGAAAAAGGAATATACGGTAAAACAAGGAGATGTATTGTGGAAGATAGGTAGACAATTTGGAAAGACATGGCAAGAATTAGCAGAGTTTAATAATTTAAAGAATCCACATCTCATATATCCAGGTCAGGTAATATTAGTACCATAGGATATGGAATATCTGGAGGACTCTTACGGGTCTGATTTTTGGTAATATATTGAAATAAGTCATTAACCATGATAAAATTAATGCAAGGTAATCGGAAAAGCAGAGTGTGGTTGCCACCTTACTTCTGACGAAAGGAAGGAGGTGGTGTAGATGAGTACATTTCAAGCAATCTCATTGATGATTTCTTTTGGGATGTTTATCTTATCACTTATCTCCTATTTAGAGAGAGACAAAAAATAACCACCCTGCTAGCACCAGAGTGGTTAAAATGATTTAACTTACTTTGTGGCAACTACACCTTTGTGGTGCCGATTGCCTTATTTATATTATACCAAAATACTAGATAAAGTAAACATATATTGCGGTATTTCTATCACCATAGCTGTAATATCAAGTAAAGATTTTTAGCATAGACAATATAAGAGCAGCCATAGGCTGCTCTTAATGGTGTAGGAACTAAGCGTTTAAAAGTATGTCGTTGAGTTCTAATATATTTCTGTCTATAATCTTAAGTAGTTCAATTTGTTGGTCTTGAAGAATTAGTATTCTTTCAAATGATCTTACAGCATCTCTAAATTTCTTATCTTTAACTAATCTTAGGTAAGTTTTGACCTCTTTAGCAATTTCACCTACAATATAGTCATTTTCTTTAATCTCTTGTTTTAGAGTGTTAGTAGTATTTCGAATTTCCCCATATGTTTCTTTGTCAATTTCCCTATCCTTGTCTTTGATGAGGTCTTTCATTTCTAATCTAAGATCGCTTAAATCCTCTTGTAACTGGACGGACAATTCATATACTTCTTTTGTATTCAAGACAAATTGTTTTTTTCCATCATATTGTCTCTCTACAATTTCTGCTATAGCTTTTGCTCCATCCTGTACCCTGTGATATAACCCTTCAAGTCTTTCTACCTTTGCTGGAATATCATCTTTAAGTTCTAATACTTCTTCCATGGCCTCTTCTAGCTTAAGATTGTTAGTATCCACTATATTGTCGGACATTCTTTCCAATTCATTGAGAACTTCGTCTACCTCTTGAGGTAAGACCTGGGCCTCAGCGTGGACAAATCCAGTACTGAAAGTCGCTAATAATAAAGATAATGTTAGTACAGTGATAAATTTTTTCATAATACACACCATCCTTTTATAAATTTTACCCAATGGATTGTACCATTATCGGGCAATATAGTTTGTGCTTATAATATATATCGGAATGTATTAATAAATGTTAAGGTTTTTTAACAATTATATTAAAAAATAAAGTCGGTCTTGTTGACCGACTTTAATGTCTAATACCATCTATCAAAATTATCTTTTCCCTTGCTAGTTCTAGAATATTGTGCCATATCATCTTTTCCATCTGTATCATATACATATCCTCTGATCTTAGCTTTGGACCATTCATCTTCAATATCGTCATAGATATTGGACATCAACCTTTTGATATCAGAATCTGAAAGTTTTTTCCACTCTTTTTTGTACTCATAATAGTCGATATTTACATAGAACTTAACATCATCAGAATCTCCCTTAAGTTCTACATCTAATTTGATGTCATCTAAATACTTACGGTAGTCACTAGTTAATTGTTCTTCAAGCTTTCTAAGGCTTTTATCGCTGCTGCTACCTTTCTCATCTATGGATACTCTTCCATTAGACTTTGCAGAGAATGTTATTAAATCTTTTCTTGCGTCTGTATCTCGAATATAACCAGTTATATCAGCTTTTGAGAATTCCTTGAGTATATCTTTACAGATATCTTCTAGATAGCTTTCTATATTTCTAGTAGATAGATCATTCCATCTTGACTTATCCTTGCTAAGATCTACTTCGATTCTAACTTCGATGTCTCTGTCTTTGTTTTTACTCTTTAGGGTGATATCGAAGTCTACACTCTTATACCTGTCATAGTCGCTGTTTAAATCTTTTTCCAAGGTCTTTAGGGATTTGCTGTCTCTGCTATCCTCATCTAATTCTTTTTCTAGGTTCTCAATTTTCTTCTTTAGCTCAGTAATTTCGATATCTTTTAATAATATTTTATTTTGTAATTGAGCTATTTCTCCTTGTTGAACTCCAGAACCTGCCTTGTCAGTAACAGTAGCTGTGTATGTTTTAGCATCCCATTGTACATTTTTATCAAAATAAGTAGAAAGTATTCTTAGTGGAACATATGAATTACCATCCTTGTCAACAAAGGGTTTTAAATCATTGGTAACATTCTTTCCGTTATAGATGATATTCATGCTACCGTACCACATATCCATTACCTTTTTGGTTCTTGCAGCATAGCTAAAAGAGGAAACTACTGTGACCATTAATAGAGAAGCTGCAACGATACCTGTCCATTTTTTCCTTTTACCTTGCATATAATCACTCCTTTGGTTCCATTATAGCATCTTTCTATTTTAGATTCCATTAAAAAACTATTACAAAAAGATTACATATTATACAATACAGGAAAAATATTGACAAAATATATTGTACTATTATACTATATAAGTACAATAGTATAGTTTCTGAGGGAGAGAGTATATGATTAGTCAAAGTGAGATCAAATATAATAGAATGATGGAAAAGGCTAAGGAATTATTCTTTGAATTTGGGTATAGGGCTACCTCTATGGATCAAATAGCTGAAGAGTCAGGAATAAGTAAGATGACCATATATAGATATTTTTCTTCAAAAGAGGAACTCTTTATAAAGGTTGTACTATCTGTAATGGATGAGTATTTTAGATACATAATGGAAAATATCTCGAAGATGGAGGGAACCTTAGAGAAAATAGATTTTCTATTGAATTTTGCATTAGAACATTCAAAGGTATACTCTCTGGCATTTTATAAGGATCTAATTGATAATCCATATATCTATGATGAATTATTTAGAGAGAAGAAGAAAATGAGTAGAATTTTATTGGAAGATATAATCAGAAAGGGAATGAAGAAAGGAGAGATCAGAGATATAGATGAAGTCTTTATAGCTGATATGCTGATTGCACTTATAGATGGTGCTGATAGGGATATCTTTACTAATATAAACTCTAAAGAGGATATACAGGATTTTACTAAGAAATTTTATGATTTTTTAAAGTATGGTCTTTTAGGCAAATAGAATGTGGGTATATAGATGAAGGCATTATATTGCCTATAATAAGGAGGGAGGAGTATAAGGGAAATTTTTGGAAGTTAATTTGCATTTAATGGATAAATATAATATAATAGGACAATCACCGACCTACTGGTCGGTCAACTTATTTTATAATGGGAGGTACATCATGTCTAGGAGAGTTGGGAATAGGCTTTGCCTATTTATTCTATTGGTTTTATTGACAATAACATCTATAGCTTGTGGGAAAAGTAAAGATGTAGATGTTGAAGTGGAGGAAGATTATATAGCTGTGGAGACACAGGAGGTAATAAAGGGTGATATTGCAAATACTAAGAGGTTCAGTGGTAGAGTAGTTGCAAATGAGGAAATCATGATAATGCCTAAGGTGCCGGGAACGGTAGAGAGAGTAAATGTAGAGTTAGGAGATAGAGTAACGAAGGATACTATCTTATTTGTATTAGAACAAGATGATATATCTAAAGGAGTTCAGCAGGCTGAAGTTTCTATTAATATGGCTAGAAAAGGTGTAGAACAGGCACAAAATGGATTGGAGACTGCTATAGCTAATTATGAATTGACTAAGGAAAGAGTGGATAAGGCTATAGTAGATTTAGAGAGGTCTAAAGAACTCTATGATCAGGGAGCAATCTCAAAGGCTCAATTAGAGCAGGCAGAATTAGCTGCTTCATCTAATCAGCTGGAGGTGGCAGAAAGACAGATAAGTCAAGCAGAGATAGCTATTAAACAAGCAGAAGAACAATTGAGTCAAGCAGAGATATCCCATGGTCAAGCTGTGGATAATGTGGATAACACTGTAGTGAAAGCTCCAATAGATGGTATTATATCCACATTGAATGTAAAGAAAGGGCAAATTGCTTCTAACGGACAGGTTGCAGTTACCATGGTGGATCTAGATAGAGTGTATATTCAGATAGATCTTACAGAAGATGTAGTAAATAGATTGGAATTAAATCAAGAAGTAGAGGTAAGTATTCCAGCAGCATTTGAAGGTGTTAAGACTTGTATTGTAGACTATATCAGTCCAACTGCTGATGTAGGAAACAAGTTATATTCTGTAAAGGTATATATAGATAATGAAGATAAAAAGATAAGACCTGGAATGAATGGAGAGGTCAATTTAAATATAGATAAAATAGAGTCAACTATAGTTGTTAATAGTAATGCGGTTTTAGATGATGAGGGAGAAAAAGTAGTATTTGTAGTAGAAGATGATAGGGCTGTAAGGAGAGTAGTAGAGTTAGGATTTGATAATGGAGAATATGTGGAAGTAAAGGAAGGCCTAGTAGAAGGTGAAAATCTCATTATAAAGGGACAGCACTATGTGGAAGATGGCAGAAAGGTTAAAGTCATAAGGGGTGAATAATATTGAATTTATCAAAATTTGCTGTAAAGAGACCTGTTACTATAACTATGATTGTTTTGATGGTTATAATATTAGGTGTAGTATCTTTAGCTGGGTTGCCTATTGATTTATTTCCTGAAATTGAGATTCCTGTGACCATTGTATCTACCTCTTATTCTGGGGCTGGACCTCAGGAAATAGAGAACCTGATTACAAAGAGGATTGAAGGGGCTGTAGCTACTGTAGGAAATATAGATAAGATAAGCTCTATATCTGCCCAAGGTCAATCTATTGTAATTGCTCAATTTGATTTTGGAACGGATATGAACTTTGCTGCTTTGGAAATGCGTGAGAAGGTGGACCTAGTAAAGGGAGCTCTACCAGATGACGCTACACAACCTATAGTTATAAAGATGGATCCAAATGCAATGCCTATTATACAGATATCCCTTTCTAACAATGGAGATCTTGCAGGATTGCAGGCACTTGCTGAAGATGAAATTCAACAGAGATTTGAAAGATTAGAGGGAGTGGCATCTGTCAGTATTGACGGAGGACTTGTAGATGAAATAAGGATAACAGTAGATCCTTGGAAGTTGTCAGATTATGGATTGAGTATAGATCAACTGAGTCAGGTATTGGTTTCAAACAATATGAACCTTCCAGGTGGAACAGTAAAAAATGGTGTGCAAGAGCTTACTATAAGAGTGAAGGGAGAGTTTAATAGTATAGATGAGATAAAAAATCTTCCCATCAGTCTCAATAGCGGTGCTATAATCTCTCTAGGAGATGTTGCCAATGTGGAGCTTACTACTAATGACGTAAGTGCTATTTCTAGAACAAATGGAAGAGATAGTATAAATATCTCCATACAAAAGCAATCTGGGGAAAATACAGTACAGGTAGCTGAGAGAATCAACAAAGAAGTTGAGAAGTTAAAAGAGGAGTATTCTGATATAGATATTGAGGTGGTATTGGATTCCTCTACTTTTATTAAAGATTCTATAAATAATGTTGTAAGTAATGTTGTTGTTGGTTCTGCTTTTGCCATTATAGTTCTATATGTCTTTTTAAAGAATATTAGGACTACACTTATTATAGGTATATCTATTCCTATTTCTTTGATTGCTTCTTTTATATTGTTATATATGAATGGAATCACATTGAATATGATGACTTTAGGTGGACTGGCATTGGCAGTAGGGATGCTTGTAGATAGTGCCATTGTAGTTTTGGAGAATATATATAGGTTTAGGACTCAAGGTCATACTAGAGAAGAAGCAGCTATACAAGGAGCTTCCGAAGTTGGGATGTCTATTACTGCTTCAACTCTTACTACTATTGCAGTATTTTTACCTATAGTATTTGTCAAGGGAATGGTAGGTATTCTATTCAAGGATTTTGCATTGACAGTTACATTATCCTTAGTAGCATCACTTTTAGTAGCATTGACTTTTATTCCTATGTTATCGTCTGAGATTTTAAAGGTAGATTTAGATGATAAAGCTTCAGGAAAGAAGAAGAGACTTGATTTCTTATATAGAAGATTTGATAATATATATGAGAGATTAGAAAGAGGATATAAAAAGATTTTGGAATTTAGCTTAAGTCATAGAAAGACTACTATTATATTTTCCATTGTATTGTTCTTTGTAGGTATTGCTAGTCTAATTGGTGTAGGTATGGAATTTTTCCCTTCAACAGATGAGGGAAGTATATCTATTAGTATAGATTTACCATTGGGATCTGATATATATGAAGTAGATGAAGTAGCTCAGATTGTAGAGCAGAAGTTGGAAGAGATACCAGAAATAGACGTTGTATTTACTAATCTAGGTTCTGGTGGAATCATGAGTATGGGTGGCAGTTCTTCTAGTAGTGGAACTATCTCCGTCAATCTAGTGGATTTAAAGGACAGAAAGAGAAGTACCAATGAAGTTTCAGAGGAGATTAGAGGATATTTAAAGGATATTCCAGGGGCAGAGATGACTGTTAGTGAAACTTCACAGATGGGGTCTATGAGTTCAGGTGATCCTGTAAATCTAATTATTAAGGGAAGTGAACTGGATATCCTAGAAGAGATATCTAATGACATAAAAGAGGTTATTCAGTCTGTAGAAGGTACTAGGGACATAAAGACAAGTTTAAGTGATTCTGTTCCTGAATTGGAAGTTGTAGTTAATAGAGAGAATGCAGCAATATATGGTTTGAGTACTTCTCAGATTGCGTCTGCTGTTCGTACTGGTGCTGCGGGGACTACTGCTACTAAATATAAGGACCAGGGAGACGAGATAGATGTAGTAATCAGAGGAGTAGAGGATATCAGTGACAGTATATCTAATATTGGACAGTTGAGTATAACAACTCCAATGGGATTAAATGTACCTTTAAACCATGTAGCAGATATATCTGTAGTTAAGGGACCTATTTCTATCAATCGTGAAAATCAAGAGAGAACTGTTACAGTTACTAGTCAGATTTCGGAAAGAGATTTGAGAAGTATCACTAGAGACATAGAGTCTAAGCTTAAGGACTATGAATTTCCAGATGGATACTATTATGAAATAGGTGGAGAGAATGAGCAGATGATGGAGGCATTTGGACAGCTATTGTTGGCCCTTGTTCTTGCTACTGTATTGATATATATGGTAATGGCAGCTCAGTTTGAATCTTTGGTTCATCCATTTATAATCATGTTTACAATCCCTCTGGCTTTTGCCGGTGGTTCTTTAGCATTATTTGTTACAAATACACCATTTGGGGTAACTGCTTTTATAGGGGTAATAATGTTGGCTGGAATTGTAGTTAATAATGGTATAGTTTTAATAGACTATATAAATATATTGCGTAGTGAAGGTAAAGACAAATTTGAGGCTATTAAAATTGCAGGACCTATCAGATTGAGACCTATTTTAATGACTACATTGACTACGGTTCTAGGACTTGTACCTTTGGCATTAAAGATTGGAGCAGGTGCAGAGACTCAAGCTCCTATGGCTATAGTTGTTATAGGGGGATTGACATTTTCTACTATATTGACATTAGTATTTGTTCCTATATTATATACTGTATTTGATGATATAGCTGAAAAATTCAAGAGGAAGATAGGAAGAATAAAGGAAAGCAGTATTGAAGAATAGAGGGGGAGAAGATGAGGGATTTAAAAGAACAGAGGAGAATTGAGATAATCGAATCTGCCATGGAAGTATTTGGAGAGCATGGTTTCTATAAAGGAAAGGTAGAAGATATAGCTATAAAGGCTGGAATCGGAAAAGGTACTGTGTATGAATACTTTAATAGCAAGAAGGAGATATTTCAAGCAATGTTGCAGTATGTGTTTGAATCATATATTGAGGCTGCAACAGAATCCACTTCTAACCAAATTACTGTAAGGGATAAGTTAATGGCTCTATTAGATTTTCATTGGAATTTTATAAGTGCACATGCAGATGTAATAGAACAGAGCTTTTTTAGATTTGAAAATATCTCTGAATCTATTAGACCTCATATTATTAAAATGCACCAGAGGATATTTCAATTTGTTTTGAAGCTGGTAGAAGAGGGAATAGAGAATGGGGAATTGGACCCTGGGATAGATATAGAGATGGCTGGTGTTGTTCTTTTGAGTGTCATCAATGGAAGTAATATAAAGAGGATCATATCTGAGGATGATACTATTGATAGTAAAGTTGTTATAGATATGGTGTTTGATGGAATTAAATTGAGATAAAGTAATTAACAGAGGATAGCTATAAAGTCGAGACATATTTTATAGTCTATCTTCTATTATGATAATCAAAATATGAAGTGCTTAGCTTAGTGATTGCCTCTGAAAGATTTATGATACTTTCAAGCGAAAAGAATGGCTAAGCACTTTATTTATGTTGTATCGTCAGAAAAACTAATGGTAAAAATAGGTGGAATATATGATATAATTGGGTAAGATAATATTAAATATAAAATTAGGGGGTTATATTTATGAGTTTTAGAAACAAAAGAGTTCTCAATCTATTTCTATCATTAGCATTAGTAATAGGTATAGTATTGGGAGCAATGCCACTGACAACGTTTGCTGATGACGCGGATGTAAAGAAACTTACAATAGTTCATTTAAACGATATACATGGCAGAGTAGAACTTGATGAAAGAGAAACAGCTATTGGATATGCTAGATTAAAGACAAAAGTAGATGAATTGAGAAAAGAAAATCCCAATCTTCTATTATTAAATGCAGGAGATACATTGCATGGTACTACATTGGTAAATGTAACTAAGGGAGAGACCATGGTAGATTTAATGAATCTAGTAGGATTTGATGCAATGGTTCCTGGAAATCATGACTTCAACTATGGCTACGATAGACTATTGGAATTAAAAGAAAGAGCAAAGTTTCCAATAGTAGGTTCCAATATAGTTAAGGAGTCTGATGGTAGTTCAGATTTTGAACCATATGTAATTAAAGAACTTGAAAATGGATTGAGAGTTGGAATCTTTGGATTGGGGACAGAAGAGACAAAGTATAAATCTCACCCAGATAATACTGAAGGTATTAAATTTGAAAGTCCAGTCAGTGTAGCTGAAAAAATGGTAAAAGAATTAGAGAAAGAAAAAGTAGATTTTATTATAGCTTTAGTTCACCTAGGAATAGAAGGTTCCTTAGAGACTACTTCTAAAGAGGTAGCAGAAAAGGTAGAGGGCATAGACTTAATAGTAGATGGTCATAGTCATGAAATTTTAAATGAAACACATGGAGATACTCTATTAGTTCAAGCAGAATCCTATACAAAGAACATAGGAGTTGTAGATATTGAGATTGAAGATGGAAAAGTAATCAAAAAAGAAGGTAAATTGATATCTTTTGAAGAAGCTAAAGACTATACTCCAAATGAAGAAGTTGAAAAGGAAATAGCTAAGATTGAAGAGATAAATAAGCCAATAGTAGATGTAGTAGTAGGAAAGTCAAAAGTAGATCTAGAAGGTGAAAGAGGTAAAGTAAGGACAGGAGAAACTAATTTAGGTAATTTGATTACAGATGCTATGTTAAAATCCACTGGGGCAGATATAGCATTTACTAATGGTGGAGGAATTAGAGCATCTATATCTGCTGGGGATATCAAGATAAATGATATATTGACTGCATTTCCATTTACTAACACTCTTGCAGTTATAGAGGTAAAAGGTTCAGAGCTTTTGGAAGCATTGGAACGTGGAGTAGATACTTATCCAGACGAAGCAGGACATTTTCCACATGTAAGCGGCATGGTATATGAATTTAATCCAGAAAAAGAAATTGGAAGTAGAATAGAAGAGGTTCTTGTAAAGGGAGAGGCTTTAGATCCAAATAAGACATATAAATTAGTTACAAATGACTTTATGGCTAGTGGTGGAGACGGATACACTATGTTTGAAGGCAAACCATTTGTAGCTGAAGGTGGATTATTATCAGATGTACTCATAGATTACTTCAAGGAAGTCGGAGAAGTTGCTCCAATCGTAGAAGGTAGAGTTAGATTGGTAAAAGAAGCAAAGTCTGTAGATGAACCAAAAGAAGTGGAAAAACTAGAGCCATCTAAACCAAGAGAAGAAGCAGAAGTTAAACCTGAGGCAAAGCCAGTTCCAGAACCAGCATCAAAACCAGAGTCAAAACCAGAACCAACTTCTGTACCACAAGTGGCTGCACAGAAATATGTAGTTGAATCAGGAGATGTATTATGGAAGATAGCTAGGAAATTCGGTAAAACATGGCAAGAATTAGCTGAATATAATGAGATTAAAAATCCTCATCTAATATTCCCAGGACAGGTAATATTAGTACCATAGGATATGGAGACTCGAAAGAGCCTCCTTTTTTTAATTGAGTATAAACTCTATCTGATATAAGTTTTCTTTATAATGAATTATGGATTTATATATATAATTAGGTTATAATTGATTTAATATTATTTAAAGGAAAGAGGTTTTAATATGGGATTAGGAGTATCATTATGTAAGGTAGTTAATAAAATATTTCCTCTACCTGTTCATCCGTTCAACCTACAAAATCAAGGTGTAAAGACATATGCTGAGTGGCAATATGAAAAGGGAGAAGATACTTTAAGATTTTATTTAGATAGAGTCAGTAAAGAGGAAATGTTTAAGGATAAAAAAGTACTAGATATTGGCTGTGGTGCAGGAGGAAAGACCTTGTTTTATGCATCTCAGGGAGTTGAAAAGGTATGGGGTATTGAAGTAGTAGACCACTATGAGGAAGAGGCAAATGCCTTAGCTCAGAAAAAGGGGTTAGAGGACAAATTTGAGTTTGTATTGGGAGATGCAGCAAATATACCTTTTGATGATAATTCTTTTGATACTATTATAATGAATGATGCTATGGAGCATGTTGATGAGCCACTAGAAGTTCTTAGGGAATGTCATAGAGTGCTTAAACCAGGGGGAAGATTGTATGTAAATTTCCCACCATACTATCATCCATTTGGGGCTCACTTAAGTGATGTAATAGGTTTCCCATGGGTACATCTATTTTTTAGTGATGAGACTCTTATACAGGTATATAAGGATCTAGTAAAGGATTTACCTGATGGGGAGAGCAGGATAAACTTTAGAATTTCCAAGAATAAGGAAGGAAAGGAATACTTTTCATACATAAATGAGATGACTATAAAGAGATTTAATAGTATATTAAAAGAGACAGACTATAAGATTATGTACTATAATGAGGTTCCACTTAGAAATTTCTTGAAACCATTGGCTAAGACTCCAGGGTTAAAGGAAGGATTTGTCAGAATGGTAGTAGGAATATTGGAAAAGTAATGGGAACTTAAGAGGAGATGAGTTTTGTGTTAAAAAAATGGGTATCAATTATATTGACTTCTATAATACTGATTGGCAGTACACAGGTATTTGCCA
The DNA here is from genome assembly GCA_052067355.1 of Tissierellaceae bacterium HCP3S3_D8. Lineage (GTDB taxonomy): Bacteria > Bacillota > Clostridia > Tissierellales > Tissierellaceae > CABMKH01. The sequence goes on along the minus strand of JBQHQH010000008.1, from coordinate 54,579 downwards.
TAGAAGGACAAGATATTCCTGTGTTTCAAGATATGCCGCAGGATTGGTCAACTATTGCCTTGAAAAATGCCATTAAAAATGACCTCCTTAAGGGTTCTAAAGGAAAGATATTACCTAATGACAATCTAACTAGAGCAGAGATGGCTACTATTATAAATCGAAGCTTTAGATCATATGAAAGAGCATCTATTCATGGGTTCAAGGATGTGTCTTCTGGGGCTTGGTACTATGATGAAATGGAAAAAGCAGTTCAGATGAAGACCTTTAATGGAAATAAAGATAAGTTAAATCCAGAGAAACCTATTACTAGAGAAGAAGCCTTTGCAGTAGTTTCTAGGGCATTTAAGATAGATGATAAAGTGACAAGCTTAGAAGGATTTTTAGATATAGAGGACATTTCCCCTTGGGCAGTAGAGGAAGTATCTGGTCTAATAACAGCAGGATATATAAAGGGACATAAAAATAAGATAAATCCAAAGGGAAATATTACGAGGGCTGAATTTGCTCAACTTATGGATAATATAATAAAGTCATATATAAGCACTCCAGGTATCTATGAGTCAGATATCAATGGGAATACTATGATAAATGTACCGGGAGTAATTCTCAAGGGAAATACTATAGAAGGGGACTTGATCATAGGGGAAGGTGTAGGAAATGGAGATGTAATCTTAGATAGTGTAGATATTAATGGAAAGATAATAGTCCGTGGTGGTGGAGAGAACTCCATTGTAGTTACAGGAGATTCCAATTTAGACAAGATCATATTGTCTAGAGTTGATGGTGCTATAAGAGTTAAAGTTGAAGATGAAGCATATGTAGACAATGTATTAGTAGTAGATGGTAAGGATAAGGTAATTCTACAAGGTAAGATAAAAAATGTAGAGATAAAGACTAAAGGAGTAGAGGTCATACAAGATGACAAAAAATAGACAATATTGTAACTTAATTGTAACATCTGACTTCAATTATTGAGTATATAATAGATATAACGATTGAAAGGGGCGGTGTAGGTGAAAAGGGCAGGTATAATGTTAGTTATTGTTATTTTACTTATGAGTACGACTGTTGCTTTTGCAAGTATGGAAGATAAGTTGGACAATCATTGGTCTAAGAATTCTATTGATAGGTCTTTTTTGACTTATTACTTCCCATACCTATCTAGGGATAATTTCGAAAAACTTGACCCTGATGGAAGTATATCTGCATATGAATTTAGCAGGTCAGCAGCATCTCTATTTAGGGATAATGGTTATAATATTTCGATTTTGACTCTAAATGCCAATCTAAATAGAAATGATATGGTGAAATTTTTAGGACAGAAATTAGAAAATATAGGATTTTCGATTGCTAGAAAGGTGGAACTTCCTTTTAAAGATATTAATACTATGGAAGATAATAGCATAGAATTATTAAGAATACTATATGGATATGAGATAATAGTGGGGAAACCTAATTCAACTTTTAATCCTAATGGAGATCTATCTCAAGCAGAGGCTATTATTATCCTACAAAGAGTAAAGGAGGTATTGAGTCAAATGAAAAGCATACCTTTTAAGACTTTGGGGGTGGTTCAATCTTTTAATAATCAGGAAGGCATAGTTACAATACAAGACGGAAATAACATTTTGGTAACTATTACTAAACAGTTTCCTACACCAGGTTATTTTATGGCTATCAACAAGGTAGTAAGGCAGAGAGACGGATTTAGAATATACTTCGACATTAAACCACCAAAACCTGATTCTATACAGTTACAAGTGGCTACATACAAGACTATAACCATAGAAATAGAAAAAGATAGGCTGGGAGAACCACCATATAATTTTATATTGGATGGGTATAATAAGGTACGAAGAAAAGAAATGCTCTAGGACCACGGAAGATTTTTCTCTTTCGTGGTTTTAAGTTTTCTTTATCTGATGGCTTACAATTTAAACACTCCCACTTCTATAAGTGGGAGACGGAAATTGCATAGCCCCTAGATAAGTGCAGCTAAATATCAGCTGGAATAAAAATTCCATCTGATATAAGTTTTCTTTATGGTATAATAGTAGGATAGTAATTAATAAACGAGGGATAAAGACATGACAAGAAAACAACAACTTGCCCAATCAGCAGCTATGATAGCCATATTTACTTTGATAAGTAAGGGGTTGGGATTTTTAAGAGAAGTTATGATAGCTTCAAAGTTTGGTTCTGGCATGGAGACGGATACATATTTTGTAGCTATGACTGCTACATCTTTGATAATGGGAACATTAGGCACTGCATTAAATACTACATTGATACCTATATTCTCTGAAATAGGGGAAAATAATGGAAGAAATGCTCAAAAGAAATATCTCAATAATGTGTTAAATCTAGTATTTTTAATTACAATTATTTTGGGAATAATAGCATTTTTAATTTCTCCAATAGTGATACGTGTAATGGCTAAAGGTTTTGTAGGTAAACAGTTTGACTTGGCAGTTAGGTTAAATAGAATTGGCTTACCTATAATCATATTTTTAGGATTTACATATGTATTTTCAGGATATCTTCAAAGTAGGCAGATATTTGGGCCTCATGCTATAATGGGTATTCCCTATAATCTTGTCTTCTTAGTATACTTACTTTTTTTTACTGAAAAGATAGATATATCTATTTTGATGCTGGTAAGTGTTGGAGCTTCTTTGACTCAGGTGTTGATACAGATACCTGCTGTAAGACATACAGGATATAGATATTCTCTCGATGTAAATCTAGAGGATCCCTATTTGAAGAAGGCTATGATCTTGGTATTTCCAGTTTTATTTGGGTCTGCAGTACGACAGATAAATGGTATAGTAGACAAGACTCTTGCATCTGAATTAGTAGATGGAAGTATTTCTGCACTTACCTATGCCAATAGAATAAATGAGTTAGTAATAGCTGTATTTGTAATGGCTATTACTACCGTAATATTTCCCATGTTAAGTCAAGCATTTTCTCAGGGAGATGGATATAAATTAAAGAAGATATTTAATCAAGGTGTAAATATTATACTGTTAGTTACTGTACCGGCAACTGTAGGAATGATTTTATTAGCTGAACCTATTGTGCGCATATTTTTCGAGAGAAATGCCTTTGATTCTACAGCTACTATGATGACCAGCCAAGCTTTGATATTTTATTCTGTAGGGCTGATAGGGTCATCTTTGAGGATGATGCTAAACAAGGTATTCTATTCATTTCAAGATACTAGGACTCCTATGATCAATGGCTGTATGGCAGTTATTTTAAATGTTGTACTAAATCTATTGTTTATCAGGAGTATGGGGCATAGTGGTCTAGCTTTGGCAACGAGTATTTCAGCAATATTTACTACATGTTTATTGTTTGTAGATCTAAAGAAAAAGTTAGGAAGCATAGGATTAAAGAGTATGCTTGTCACTTTTTTCAAGACATTTTTTGCAGCTATTATTATGGGTATAGTTGTATATCTCATATACTTTAAACTAGGAGGATTAATTGCAGGAAAGAAGATTGTAGATATGATAATGCTATTATTATCTATATTTATTGGGGTTATAGTATATTTTACTCTTTGTGTGTTGTTTAAAATTGAAGAGTTGGGGACTATATTTAGAGCTAGGTTTTAGACATAGCTCTTTTTTTTCTCCAGGCGAAGAATAGAATTATTGGTGGGAAGATTACTTGAAATGGAAAGGCGATATATTTATATATCTGAATCCCCTCTACCATCTCCATAGAATTTTGATATATTGCCATTGAAAATATTCCCATTAATATGCCCATGGGAGCAGCAAAGATTCTATAATTTGACTGTTTGAATAATTGGTTTACACCAATAGATACTGCAAATAGGCAGGCACAGACTTTGGGAAGTCCTGATAACATCAAACCTATAGCAGATATGATTTCAATCCTTTGGAAAAAATGTCCAATAGATACTAAAGTATTGGCATAGTAGGTTGGGAAGTAGATATCTGATAGATTGGGAAAACCTAATAGAAATATATTTCTAAGATTTATTATTAGAATCAATATTCCACTAATCACTAAACCTATAGAGAAGACTTTAAATGATTTTTTATGATCTTCAAGGGTATGGAGTAGAGATAAAAATAGAACAGTTTCTCCAAAAGGAAAAGTAAATATGGTAAAAGTGCTGTGTAATACAGGTTTCCAACCATTATATAATATAGGTTGTATATTTTCAAAGTTAAGCTTGGGAAATGAGGATGTTGTAATTAAGAATATCAAAAATAATAGAAATGGAATTACTAATCTAGTCCATCTACCAAAGACTTCTATACCACATTTAACCATATAAAAAGATAACAATATAAGCCATAATACACTAAAATATTGAGGGGTTTCAGGGAATGAAACTATCTGGACAAATTCAGTTATATTACGGATAGATAGAGAACCTAAATAAAAAAAGTATAATATATATAATATGTTTAATATATTACCTAGTATTTTTCCTAGAGCAATTTCTGAAATTTCATATAGATTTTTTCCTGGGAATATAGATATTACCTTTGAATATATATAAATCATAGGTATGGTTAAAAGAATTGCCAATAAAATGGATATCCACATATCCTGCTTAGCTTCTCCACCACCAATTAGGGTAAGAGTTGTTCCTAAGATTAAGCTCATCACCAAAAATACACCATTTTTCGTTGGAATAATTTCTCTATTCATGACTACCACCTTTCAATATTATTTATCAGCTTTGACAGATCTAGATATATGCTCGCTATTTCTAATCTTAATATTAGAATTGACTACGATATTTACTTCTTTGAATAGTTCGTTCCAATCATTTTCAATATCTTTCCAAACTTTTTTATGCTTTTTATTGATCATATTTCCAAAGCCAAAGATATCTAATCCTATGTCTTTTTGTGTATGTTTAATAAATGACTTTAACTCATCTTCTAAATATTCTTCAGTCCTCTTCTTTAAAAATTCTCGACCTTTAATATCTGAGTAATTGACACCATTGTCTACTTCTCCTATATTTACAATTGTATTTAGATTGATGATAAAGGTTATATTGTCATCTTTTATATCTATATTTATATTTGTTCTATTCTTTAATATATCTAAGCTTACTCTATCATTCAAATCATCTCCAGTAGGGACGATTAATAGCCCTCCTTTTATTTCATTATTGATGAAAAGATATTTTTGAGTCTCACTAGGATCTAAAAAACCCATAAGTTTTCCTTGAGCAAAATAAGCAGAGCCCATCATCTGGCTATAGCTTTTATTGCTGATATTTTTTAATTCTATAGTAGGCAATACTGAATAGAGATGTTTATTTGATATTTGATTTATTAGTCTATAGACTTCTATATGGGGAAGCTTAGATAGATATTGACTAGATTTTATAAATTTTTCAAATTCTAAGGCTATTATCTTAGCAAATTCTCTTTCTTCTAACATAATTTTTCTTGCAGTATCTTCTTTAGATACAAGTATATGAATCGTAAGTCTAGCTTCAGGATGTCTGGAAATCCAGTCTACCAATGGAACAAGACCTTTTTCAGCTGCTTCTTTACTCACAATAACATAACTTCCATGACTCCAACGTAGTCTTCTCATAGATACACTTATTACATTTCTTAAGGACTCTATAATGGTATGACCTTTTGCTTCTACTATTAGGGGACTTAGATCTACACCTGAAATACTTGGATTTACATCTATTATTTCTATATTTACTAAGTAAAGCCCATCTTCATCTATATCTATAGCCATACCTGAAACTATGGCTACGTCTTCTATTTCACTGTAGTCCCAGCATCCTGTGAGAAAGATAAGTATTAGAATTAGAGCTATAAATATAGATAGTTTTTTCATTTTCTACCTCCATATTTCTCCTTTTGAACAAACCACTTTGGACCTCGGATTAAAGTATCCTTTAGATCCCATTTATATAGAGAGTTTATTGTTGCCATATAGGGAACGCCAAAGCTCTCAAGGGAAAATAGATGTATAAATAATCCAGCCATGCCCAATACATAACCGTATATTCCATAAGTCGAGGAGAATAATATAAACAGTGTTCTAAGGATTATAAATATACCTGCAAGATTAGGTATAATAAGCCCAGTAATACTAGATACACCTACTACTATGATCATAGCGGCACTCACTATTTTAGCTTCTACTGCAGAAGAACCTAATACCAGTGCACCTACAATGCTTAATGCCTGACCAATATAGTTAGGCATACGAGAGCCTGCTTCTATGAGTATTTCAAAGATGAAGAGTAGGCCTATTAGTTCTACTACCGTGGGGAAAGGTACACCTTGTCTAGAAGAAAGTATACTTAATAGCAAAGAACTAGGTAGAACCTCTCTATGATAAGTAACTAATGACAAATAGATAGCTGGAAACCCTGTAGTTATTATTGAGGCGGATATGCGCAATAGCCTTATAATTGATGCGTAATAGTAATTAGTATAGTAGTCCTGAGGAGCTTGAAAGTTTTCTATAAATAAAAAAGGAGCTGTCATGACATTAGGGGTACCATCTAGGAATATTCCCACTCTTCCTTCTAGAAGTTTTGCAGCTAAGACATCTGGTTTTTCAGTACTTCCTGATGTTTCAAATATAGAAAATGGAGTATCATCAATGAGTTCTTGAATATACTTTACATCTAACACACCATCTATTTTTATGCCGTCAATTCTTTTATTGATTTCGTCAATTAATTTAGGATCTGCTACCCCATCTATATAGCAGATACAAGCTTTAGTATGACTTGTAGTTCCAATTTTTTTATATTGAAATTTAAGGTCTTTGTTCTTTATCTTTCGCCTAATAAGACTGAGATTAGTAACTAGAGACTCGTTAAAACCTTCTCTTGGACCTTTAATTGATTTCTCAATTTCTGGTTCATCAATTTGCCTAGTATTGAATCCCTTACAGTCTATGATCAAACATTCAGGTATACCATCTACAAAGAGTAGTACATCTCCACTGATAAGGGAATCTACTATATGTTCCATATCTTGAGAACTTTCAATTTGACTAGATATGATTATCTGGTCTTGCAAAAAATCAGTACTTATATCATCTGTATCCTCATTTATGTACATGATTGGCATTAGGATATTGTTGTTGATTATACTTATATCTACCATTCCATTGATGAAAAACAGGGCAAATTGTTTCTTGGTATTATTTTGTGTTTGAAATTTTCTCAAAACTAATGTATCATCTTTATTAAATACACTTTGAATCAGATCTATATTTTCTTCTAAATAAATAGAGATACTCGACATATTAATCACCTTTAAGGTAGTATTACCAAGAAGTAGGAAAATAAACAGATATATACTTTTTACTTTATTAGTACATAAAATTTTAGTGTATTAGAATAGAATGTAAGGAGGAGAAAATTATAATTATAGGGTGGAATAATATGGATAGGTTTAAATTGATTAAAAAGTCTTTTTTTCAAATTATTTCTTTTGGTATTGCAACTAGAATATTAAATGTCATAAAGAGTTGGCTTCTTGTATACTATATCGCATCTAATTATGATATGGATACATATACATCTGTCTTTGTGTGGATTATGTTTTTAACTGGAATTATAGCAGATGCTTTGATTTCAGCTTTGATTCTCATCTTTCAAGAGATAGATAGAGATGAGGGAATAGTAGGCAGATTTAAATTTTTCAATGATACTTTCAATTTGTGTATTATAATATCTATAGTTTTAATATTTATTGGATGGGGATTTGCTCCTAGGATCATCGGGAAATTGGGAGAAAATTTAGATCAAGGAATAAGACTGTTCAGGATTGGGATACCACTGATGGGATTATACATATTGAGAGCCATATCTGTTGGATATCTTCGGGCTGATCATAGATTTTTAGCTGGAGCAAAATCAGGAGTGGCAGATAGTTTAGTCTATATAATATACTTAACTATTTTTAAGGATAGATTTGGATTAGAAGGTCTTATGATAGCTAGTCTATTCGCTGTACTAAGCCAAGTTATCGTATTGACAAAACCAGTATTTGAAGATGGTTATAGATATAAATTTCATATGGACTTGAAGTACCAAAGATATAGGGGATTGTTGTTGTTTTTTATTCCTATGGCATTATATTTATACATTAATCAATTAAATGGAAGGGTAGATGACTATATAACTTTACGTATAGCTAGTGGAAGTATACCAGAGTTAGACTATTCAAGAAATATAGTAGAGTTTTTATATAGTTTAATTATAGTATCCATGGTAATGCCTCTATTTCCTATATTATCCGAGAATTTTAATCACTCTAATTTAGATGAATTAAATGAGAATATAAACTTTGGAATATACTTATTCCTAGTTGTTGGGACAACGCTATCAATAATACTATTGATTATACCAAAACCAATAGTGGAATTGTTTTATAGAAATGGAGGACTTAGTGCCGAGACGGTTTTGAGAACTTCACAGATGCTTGAGTTTTATGCTTTAGGATTAGTGGGATTAAGTTTGAATCTATTGATAATAAGGATATATTATTCAATTCAAGATATGAAAACTCCTATAATTTTAGGATTGATAGGTCTAGGATTAAAATTGATTTTAAATATTGTATTTTCTGGTTTCATGGGAGGACATGGTATTGCATTGTCTACTACTGTATCTGTAATCATTATAAGTGTCTTAGGCATATATAATTTGAATAAGAGATTAGATTTTATATCTTTGAAGACTTTTAAATTCTTAAGGGCCGGTATAGTAGGAACAGTTTTATATGGGAGTTTTTTAGTCGCTATTTTTTTAAACTAATATAATGATAAAAGGGTGAGAGGTTTATGGAAAAGAGAATGTTAGGAAAAACTAATTTTCAGGTTTCAGTTATAGGATTTGGAGGCATTCCAGTACAAAGATTAGATAAAGACAGGGCATATGAATTACTGGTAGAGTCCTATAACCAAGGTATAAACTTCATAGATACAGCTAGAGGTTATATGGAGAGTGAAAGTCTTTTAGGATATGCTTTGGAAAAGTTTGGAAGAGATGAGTTTATATTGGCAACTAAATCTATGGCAAGGACTTACGATGCTGTATTAAAAGAATTAAATATAAGTCTAGAGAATTTAAGGACAAATCATTTAGAGCTATTTCAATTTCATAATGTAAGGACTAAAGAAGATTTAGACATTATAATGGGCGAAAATGGAGCTTTAAAGGCTATAAAGGAATGTAAGGAGAAGGGAATTATTAAGGAGATAGGCATTACGAGTCATAATGTGAATCTACTAGATATAGCTATAGATACAGGGGAGTTTAGTACTATACAATATCCGTATAATCCAGTGGAAAATCAGGGGGAGCCAGTGTTTAAAAAGGCAAAGGAAAATAATATTGGCGTAATAGTTATGAAGCCTTTGGCTGGAGGAGCTATTCCTAAAGGAGAGTTATGTTTGAGATATATACTGGAGAATGATGATGTAACTGTGGCTATTCCTGGGATGGATTCTGTAGAACAAGTAATAGAAAATGCAAGAGCAGGAAATGAGATAAGGCCTCTGACAGATGAGGAGAGAAGGAACTTGATTGCTGAAGCCAATACTCTTGGAAAAGAGTTCTGCAGAAGATGTGGATATTGTGCTCCTTGTAGTGTAGGTATAGACATTCCAAGTCAATTTATAATGGAAGGATATTATGTTAGATATAATCTACAGGATTGGGCAGTTTCTAGGTATGAAGCTATGAGTGTAAGGGCGGCGGATTGTATAGAGTGTGGAGATTGTGAAACTAGATGTCCGTATGATCTCCCTATAATTAAGATGTTGAAGAGAGTGGAGAAAAACTTGGGAAGGCAGAGTATAAGAGAAAGATAATGCGCAATTCACAATGCACAGTTAGAGAAATCGTAAATAGAGGCTAGATGGTAGATTTCCTGTCATTCTGAGACGGTCAGTATAAACTTAACTGTCGAAGAATTTCCTCTTTCAATTGTGAATTGTGAATCGTGAACTGGAAGGTGACATATATGGCTAGCATTTTAAAAGGTATGCAAGGGACAGTAATTAAATATGCAGAGGTCTTGTCTCAAATATTGAGAGTAGATGTAGAAATAGTAGATAGGGACTTAGTTAGAATTGCAGGAACAGGTATGTTTGAAGATAAGATCAATGAAGACATGGGGCGAGAAGGTTATGTATATAGCGAGGTGATGAAAACAGGCAAGGAGCAGATTATAGTAGAGCCTGGCGAGCATCCTATATGTAGATTTTGCTTTAAGCAGCAGAATTGTGATGAAACCTTTGAAGTTAGTATGCCTATAAAAATTCATAAAGAGGTAATAGGAGTTATAGGCTTGGTTTGTTTTACTCAAAGCCAAAGAGAACATATATTAGATAATCTCAGCATATTTACTGAATTCTTGGAGCAGATTTCAGATCTAATCTCTTCAAAGGCAAATGAGGAGTTAGAAAAATATAAGATGGTGAATTTAATTGCTGTCCTAAGTAATATAGTAGATAAGGTAGAGCAGGGAATTATTGTAATTAATGAACATAATCAGGTCAGTAGCATAAACAATATGGCAATAAAAATTCTAGAACTAGAAACTTCTCCAAAGGCTATAGACTATATAAGACCTACAGGTAATGAAATATTAAATTTTATCGAATATGAGTTGAGAATAGATAATAAGAAATATACTATATTAGGAGAAGAGCATGAGGTAATAAAAGGGCCATCTTCATATGATAAGATATATATATTTACAGATATAAGCACGTTAGAAGCCCTATCTACTTCTATGTCTACTACTAAGGAGCATATGAGCCTTGACTATATAATAGGTGAATCAGAGGGGATTAAACGATTGAAAGACAAGGTAAAGAGACTTACGGCTTCTACATCTACAGTTCTTATAACAGGAGAGAGTGGTACAGGTAAAGAATTATTTGCAAGAGCAGTACATATGGAAAGTATTAGAAAGGATAAAGCTTTTGTAGCCATAAATTGTGCTGCTATTCCAGATACTCTATTAGAGTCAGAATTGTTTGGGTATGTAAAAGGGGCATTTACAGGAGCAGACCCTAAAGGAAAAGTAGGAAAAATAGAGTTTGCAAATGGTGGAACACTTTTTTTAGATGAAATTGGTGATATGCCCCTATATCTACAATCTAAGTTGCTTAGAGTATTAGAAGAAAGAGAGATTGAGCGTTTAGGTTCTAATACTTCAGTACCTGTAGATATAAGAGTTATTGCAGCTACAAATAAGGACTTGGAATCTCTTATAGAAGAAAAGATGTTTAGAGAAGATCTATATTATAGATTGAATGTAATACCGATTCAAATTCCGCCTCTTAGGGAGAGAAAGGAAGATATTAAGACTATTGTATATTTCTTCGCGAAGAAATACTCTAAATTGTTTAAAAAACGAAATATAATATTTGGGGATGATGTATGGGATTATCTCTATAATTATAATTGGCCTGGGAATGTTAGAGAGCTAGAAAATGCAGTGGAATATGCAATGAATATGGTAGAAGATAATGGTGTAATAACAGCCAATTTACTTCCTAGAAATATCTTGGAAGAAGAGTATATAGGTGATATTTCTCTATCTTTAGAAGAGATGGAGAAAAGATATATAGAAAAGGCATTAGAATTATATGGTAATAGTCAAGAGGGAAAACAAAAGGCAGCAAATGAGTTGGGAATAGGGATTGCCACTCTGTATAGAAAGATAAAAAAATATAGATTATAATGTCAGCTTATCATTTTGATAAAACGTTATCAAAATGATAAGCTGCATGTTTATCCGCGTTGTATAGTAAAACATTCATATTTTCAAACAATTATTATCAATTTGATAATAATTGTTTTTTTAATTTATAGAAAGATATCAATTTAAAAATAGATTTTAAAGTCTGTAAGCTAGGCATATGCAGTCTTTGTAGTTTTATATTACTTTATATATAATGTTTGGCATATAAATTGCTATATATAAGAGAAGAAAGGATTTAAATATTCAAGAGGAGGAGAAGATTTGACAAAAAAAGAGGAAATAATCAGATTTAATCTCATAGATGTAAGAAATGATAATAAGTCTAAAGTCGATGTAGGTTATATATCTGAAAACACAATAAAAAAAGTAAGACAATTTCACAAGGGATTTGATGAGTATTCAGTGACACCTTTGCATAAACTAGAAAATTTAGCAAGACATTATGGATTGAAGAATATTTTCTTAAAGGATGAATCTTATAGATTTGGATTGAATGCTTTTAAAGTTCTAGGTGGTTCTTATGCTATGGGAAAATACCTGGCAGATAAGCTAGGAGTAGATATATCAGAAATTTCTTTTGAATATCTTCGTTCAAAAGAAGTAAAGGAAAAATTAGGAGAGATAACTTTTGTTACTGCAACAGATGGAAATCATGGTAGAGGAGTAGCATGGGCTGCAAATCATCTAGGACAGAAATCTGTAATATATATGCCAAAAGGGTCTTCTCAGATTAGACTAGAAAATATTAGAAGAGAAGGAGCAGAGGCAAGTATTATAGATGGAAATTATGAAGATGCAGTTAGGCTTTCTGATGAGATGGCAAAGAAACATGGTTGGGTTGTGATACAAGATACAGCTTGGGAAGGATACGAAGATATACCTACTTGGATAATGCAAGGTTATGGAACATTAATAGATGAAACAATGGAACAATTAAGTGATTATGGTGTAGAAAAGCCAACTCATGTATTTTTACAAGCAGGGGTAGGTTCATTTGCAGGAGCTGTTCAAGGATATTTAGCTGAAAAATTTGGAAAAGATAGGCCAATTACTATAATAGTAGAACCAGATGATGCAAACTGTCTATATAGATCATCTTTAAGTGGAGAGAGGGAAATCGTTGGAGGAGATATGCCAACTATCATGGCAGGACTTGCATGTGGTGCACCAAATACTGTGAGTTTTAAGGTGCTAAAAGATTATTCAGATGGATATATGTCTTGTCCTGACTATGTGGCAGCTAAAGGCATGAGGACATTGGCAGCACCAATAAATGGAGATCCACAAGTAGTATCTGGAGAGTCAGGAGCTGTAGGTGCTGGAGTTATTTCTTTAATAATGGAGAGAGACGAATATAAGGATCTAAGAGAAAAATTAGGACTAGATGAGAATTCAGTGGTATTGTTAATAAGTACAGAAGGAGATACAGACCCAGATAAATATAAAGATATTGTTTGGGATGGAGATTGTAAGTCCATATAGTAAATCAATATAGTGGGGGAGACCTTTGGTCTCCCGATAAAAAAGGGAGGAATAATAATGTATTTTAATGATGCAGAAATGGTTGTTAGATTAACTCAAGATTTAATTAGAGCTAAGTCCTATTCAGGACAAGAGGATAAGGTAGTTGAAGTATTAAAAGGAGCATTTACTAAATTTGGATTCGATGATTACCATGTAGATGAGTATGGAAATATAATTGGAAGAATTAAAGGAAATTTACCAGGAAAGAAGATATTATTTGATGCTCATATTGATACAGTAGAAGTTCCAGAACCAGAAAAATGGTCAGTAGAACCTTTTGAAGGAAAGATTATAGATAATAAGGTATATGGTAGAGGGGCTTCAGATATGAAGGGTTCCTTGGCGGCTATGATTTGTGGAGTATCTGAGTTTGCAAAGAAAACCAATAGAGAATTTCCTGGTGAGATCTATGTTGCAGGTGTAGTTCATGAAGAGTGTTTTGAAGGAGTAGGAGCTAGAAAAGTCAGTGAATGGGCGAAACCAGATTATGTCGTAATAGGAGAAGCATCAGAGTTAAATCTAAAAATAGGTCAAAGAGGTAGAGGAGAAATAGTATTTGAAACCTTTGGTAAACCAGCTCACTCAGCTAATCCAGACAAGGGAATCAATGCAGTATACAAGGCAGCAAAGTTAATTGAGAGAGTACAAGAATTAGAAATGACTTATGATGAACATCTAGGCTATGGAATATTGGAATTAGTAGATATAAAATCCTCACCATATCCAGGAGCATCTGTAGTCCCAGATTATTGCAAGATTACTTATGATAGAAGACTGTTAGTTGGAGAAACAAAAGAAAGTGTATTAGCACCATTACAAGAATTAATAGATCAGATGAAAAAAGATGATCCAGCATTTGAAGCTAAAGTATCCTATGCAACTGGAAAAGAAAAATGTTGGACTGGAAATATAATTACTGGTGAAAGATTCTTCCCGGGTTGGAGATATGAAGAATCAGAAGAATTTGTTCAAGATGCATATAAAGGACTAAAGGAAGCAGGATTAGAGCCAGAAATTACTCAATATTCCTTCTGTACTAATGGTAGTCATTATGCAGGAGAAGCAGGAATCAAGACAATAGGATTTGGTCCATCAAGAGAAAATCTAGCTCATACAATAGATGAACATATTGAAATAGACCAACTAGTAAAGGCTATGAATGGTTATTATGGCATTGCAAAGGCGCTATTAAAATAAAAGTAATGAAATTAATAAAAGGGAGGAGCTAATATGAATAGTACACAAGTTACTGCTTTAGTGATAATTCTATTATATATGGCTGCAACGGTAATAATTGGTCTAATCGTATCAAATAGCAAGAAGAAAAAATCAGAAACGCAAAGTAATGATGATTTTCTTATGGCAGGTAAATCTCTAGGTCCTATAGTTCTTGCAGGTACATTGTTTGCAGCTAATACAGGTGGTGCTAGTACTACAGGGGTTGCAACGAATGTATATACTTATGGGCTGTCAGCAAGTTGGTATGTTATCGCTTCAGGTATAGGATTTATTCTAGTATCCTTTATTGCACCATATTTTAGAAAAACTTCTGCCAATACAGTACCTGAGATAATTAGTAAAAGATATGGAAAACCTTCGCATATTTTTACTGCAATCACGTCTATTGTTGCTTTATTTATGGCAACAGGTGCACAGATAATCGCTACCGCATCAATAATAAATGTTGTTACAGGACTAGATTTTAAAACAGCTGCCATCGTTTCTACAGCAGTAGTTATAATTTATACAATGGTAGGAGGATTTACTTCTGTCACATCGACAAATATTATGCACGTTTTATTTATTACTCTTGGGATGACCATAGCAATGTTTGTGGTAGTAAATAATAATGCTGTTGGTGGTTTTAAAGTTCTGTTTGAAAAAGCAAAGACTATTAATGATGCTTCAGGTAATAATCTAAACCTTACTAGCATGACTAAGGTAGGTTTTCCTACAATAGTTGGATATATTGCTATGTACTTTATGACTTTTCCAACAGGACAAGAAATAGTACAAACTTATTGTTCAGCAAAGGATGGAGTATCTGCTAAGATGGGTTCTCTTATAGCTGGTATTTTATCAGCTATCTATGCAATCGTACCAGCAATAATAGGCTTAGTAGCCTATGTATGTATTGATGGATTTGCAGCAGAAGGTATCCAAAAAAATGCTCTAGCACAATCCACTCTCACATTTGCACCAGCTTGGGTTGCAGGTATAGTGCTTGCAGCTATCGTAGCAGCAACCATGAGTAGTGCTTCTGGTAATATGATTGGTACCGCTACAATGTTTACTAATGATATCTTTGTACCTTATATAAATAAGGGGATTAAGGATGATAAAAAGGAAGTATTAGTATCTCGTATAATAATGGTACTAGTAGGACTTGTAGGTTTAATAATTGCTTTAACTGCTTCCAATATTATTAGTGTAATGATGGGTGCTTTTACCCTTAGAAGTGCAGGGCCTTTTGCAGCGTTTATTTGCGGAATCTTTTATAAGAATGTTACAGAAAGAGCAGGTTTTGTATCAATAGTTGCTGGTACCATTGCAGCAGCTGTGTGGATTTATGGTTTTAATACACCTTGGGGACTTAGTGCAATGGTTCCTGGAGGAATAGTTGCTTTTATAGTAATATTTGCGGTTTCTGCAATAGACAAAAAATTAGGAATACCACCTGCTGAGCCATTGGAGTTAGAATAGAATTTATTATGGTAAAAATTAGTTTACACTATATTTATAGTGGGATTAAATTACTAGTTATATTTATAGATATATACTTTTAGAAAGGGGAATATCATGACTAAATTGTTGATTAAGAATGGGACGATTATTGATGGAACAGGCGAGAAAAGGTTTACGGCAGATATATTGATTGAAAATGATATGATCAAAAAAATAGGGAAGATATCTGGTGAAAATTTTAGCAAGGTTATCGACGCAACTGGTAAAATAGTTTCACCAGGGTTTATTGATACTCATAGCCACTCAAGTATGTTATTATTTGAAGATCCATTTTTATCACCAAAGATTAGGCAAGGAATTACTACAGAATTAGTAGCACAGGATGGCATGGGGCCAGCTCCAGTAGATGATAAGACATTATCACCTTGGATAAAAGCTATGAAAGGACTTGAAGGGGAATATGAAGTAGATTGGACTTGGAGAAGTGTATCTGATTATTTAGAAACCATTGAAAAACTTGATTTAGGTCCTAATATTGCATATCTTGCCCCTCATGGCAATGTAAGAATGATTTCTATGGGTCTAGATAATAGAAAACCAACAGAGGCAGAGATAAAATTAATGCAAGAGAATTTAGCTAAAGCCATAGATGAAGGTGCTTTTGGTATGTCAACAGGTATGATCTATCCACCTTGTTGTTATGCTGAAATTGACGAGTTTATAGAACTAGGTAAAGTTTTACATGATAAAGATGCAGTATTTGTAACTCACCAGAGAAGCGAAGCAGATTCTATATTAGATTCTATGGAGGAGATTCTGACAATAGGCAAAGAAAGTGGATGTAGAGTTCATTTTTCACATTTTAAAGTCTGCGGAAAGAAGAATTGGGACAAGTTTCCTAAAGTGTTAGATAGACTGGATAAAGCTAGAGAAGAAGGCATGATTGTGTCTTTTGATCAATATCCATATGTTGCAGGAAGTACAATGATGAGCGTAATTCTTCCACCTTGGGTTCATGATGGTGGTACAGATAAATTATTGGAAAGGCTTAAAGATAAAGAATTAAGAAAAAAGATGAAAGAAGATATCCAAAATGGCATTCCAGGTTGGGATAACTTTGTTGAGTTTGCAGGATTAGATGGTATATTTGTCACTTTTGTAGGATCAGATAAAAACCAAGATGTAGTAGGTAAGAATCTTATTGAAGTGGGAGAAGTTAAGGGAAAAGATCCACTAGATGCTATATTTGACGTAATTTTAGAGGAAGAGAATATAGTTGGACTAGTAGACTTTTATGGCACTGAAGAACATGTAAAATTGATCATGAGTCGTCCAGAGCAAAATGTATGTACAGATGGAATTATGGGTGGAAAACCTCACCCAAGATTATATGGAGCTTTCCCTAGAGTTTTAGGTAAATATGTAAGGGAAGAAAAACTATTTTCATTAGAAACTGCTATTCATAAGATGACTGGAAAATCAGCAGAGGTACTTAAATTAAAAAATAGAGGACTGTTAAAAGAAAATTATGCTGCAGATATAGTTGTATTTGATCCAGAGACAATTAAAGATGTAGGTGATTATGCAGAACCTAATCAGTATCCAACAGGAATTGAATATGTACTAGTAAATGGTAAAGTTTTAATAAATGAAGGCAAGCCACAACCACAAAAAGCTGGAAAGGTTTTAAAATTTCAGAAGAGAGATTAATTCTCTTTAGTAGGCTCTGATTGATTTTTATTGTTTATATTTAACTAAAAAACTCCACTGCTTCAAAATAGAAGGAATGGAGTTTTTTAATGGTTTACAAGTTAAACACCTCAACTTTTATAAGTGTGCATAGCAAGTATCCTAGATTTTATTCCCACGGAGCAAATTAGTGGTGAAAACTTATAGCATAAAGGTAAGTGCAACTAAATATCAGCTGGAATATAAGAATCCAGTATACGTTTTCTTTATTAGTAATCCTTTACTTTAAGCAATTATAAAATTTGTAGATTTTGAGTATAGGTTAATATAATCAGCAGGAGCTTTATCTGAAACTATATAGTTGAATTCAGCAATATTTGCATAGGTTAAAAAAGATGCATTGTCATATTTACTGGAATCTATCAGTAAAAAGGTGGAGTCACTCTTTAATAAAGCATTCTTTTTAATTTGAAATTCATCTACAGATGAATTTGTAACATCTCCACTTGAAGATAAAGCTGTTGCTGCCATAAAACATTTAGAGAAGTTATAATTTAACATGTAATTTGAAGGAATACCTCCAACAATTGAATTTGTATTTAAATTATATTCTCCAGGAAGAAGTATTAATTTCATATTTTCATGAATGTTATTTTTATAAATTTCAAGAATAGCCATATTATTAGTTACAACAATTAAATCCTTAACATGACTAATATATTTCATAATATGAACAGTAGTAGAGCCAGAATCTAAGAAAATCGTATCATTGTCTTGAATAAAAGAAGATGCTTTCTTTGCAATAATATCTTTTAATTGAGCTTGTTTTTCATAACGTATATTATATGAGATCAACTTATTAGGTTGTACATTACTCGTAACACCACCGTAAACTTTAGATACCTTACCATTCTGTATTATCTCATCAATATCTCTTCTAACTGTATTTAGTGAAATATTGAAAACTTTTGCTAATGTATCAAGTCTCACATGTTCATGCTCAATAATATATTCCTCCATTTCTGTTAAACGAGCAGTTCTCAAAGACTTCATAATTATTATATCTCCTTTCACATGTAGTATATATGTATAATCTATTAAAACTTACTATCCTATACTAAACAGATTATATCAAAGAAATTCTTAATATCAAATACATTTGTATAAAATATGGTTATATTTTTTAAATGTTCATAGAAAAATCCCCTTGACTTGACCATATAATGTGATAAAATATACTAAAATACTCAAATATATCATAAGAATGTTATCAAAAGATAACAACTATGGGAGGGCTTTTAATGGATTTCAATTTATGGGTTGATGGTAAAGACATTAGCTATGGAGGTGAGAGAAAGGAGGTTATTTCACCATTAGACGAAACAGTTATAGGCAGCGTGGAATTATATAATGGAAAAGACTTTTCTAGTGTTATAGAGAAGATAAAACAAGCACAAGTAGAATGGGCAAATCTTACTTTGAAGAAAAGAGCACAAGTAGTTTTCAAATTACATGGTTTGCTAGAGGAGAATAGAGAAGAACTTGCACAGACAATTCATCTTGAG
The DNA here is from genome assembly GCA_052067355.1 of Tissierellaceae bacterium HCP3S3_D8. Classification (GTDB taxonomy): domain Bacteria; phylum Bacillota; class Clostridia; order Tissierellales; family Tissierellaceae; genus CABMKH01. Next base: position 35,345 of record JBQHQH010000008.1, on the reverse strand, counting down.
AATGGGAAAACGTTAACTGAATCTTATGCAGCAGTTGATAAAGCAATGGAACTTTGTGAATTTGCATGTTCATTACCAGCAGTAGCATGGGGAAATACAGAGATTGTTTCTAGTGGAATATATGTTAAAGAAATAAAAGAACCAGTTGGAATAGTAGCTTCGATAGTTCCTTTTAACTTTCCACTTATGGTTCCTATGTGGACAATCCCAACTACTTTAGTTTTAGGTAATGCTATTATTGTAAAACCAAGTACAGAGACTCCATTAACATTATTTAAAGTAGCAGAATTACTAAAAGAAGCTGGTTTACCAGATGGGTTATTTACATTATTACCTGGTAATCGTGATGTAGTTAATATGTTAATAGAAAACCCTAGAATAGACGCAATTACATTTGTAGGTTCTACACCAGTAGCAAAGATTGTGTATAAAAAATCAGGGGAAAATCTAAAGAGATGTTTAGCATTAGGTGGAGCAAAGAATCACATCATAGTGTCTCCAGAGGTAGATCCAGTTGTTACTGCTAGGGAGATATGTTCTGCAGCTTATGGAATGACGGGTCAGAGGTGTATGGCAGCATCAGTAGTTGTTACAGTTGGAGAAAACAAAGAATTAGTAGATGAAATTATAAAAAATGCTAGGGAACTTAAGGTTGGAGAAGAGATGGGTCCAGTAATAAACGCAAAGTCTAGAGAAAATATTAGGCAATTCCTAGAAAATACTAAGGGAGAAATTCTGTACAATGGATTTGACTCAAAGCTTCCTGAAAAAGGTTACTATGTTGGACCATCTGTTGTTAAATATAGTGATGCAAAAGATATCTGGGAAGATGAAGTGTTCGGACCAACAATTGAAATTATTTCAGCTGATAGTATTGAAGAAGCGTTAAAGATACAAAATGAATGTGACTATGCAAATGGAGCAACTGTATTTACAGATCTAGGAGAAGTTGCTATGGAATGTGAAAATAAATTAATAGCAGGAATGATTGGTGTAAATATAGGTGTACCAGTGCCAAGGGACCCATTTGCTTTCGGAGGAGTGAAATGGTCTAAGTTTGGACATGGAGATATTACTGGTAAATCATCAATAGAATTCCTAACAAATACTAAAAAGGTTACAACAAAATGGAATCATGCCGATAAAGTAGATTGGATGAGCTAAAAAACAAACCATAAGTAGAATTAGATTTTCTATTCTTAGAAGGAGGGGAGTATGTTGGCTTATAAAAGATTTAGAAGTAATATAGTTATTGATGGACCTGAACATGCGGGAAATAGAGCTCATTTAAAATGTATTGGTCTGTTAGATGAAGATTTCAGTAAACCATTTATAGGTATAGTTAACACTTTTAATGAAATGCACCCAGGGCATAAGCAATTACAAGAAGTTGCTAAATATGCCCGTGAGGGTGTAATAGCAAATGGTGGAGTGCCTTTTGAGTTTAATACCATAAGTATATGTGATGGGGTCACTCAAGGTCACGTAGGTATGTGTTCTGTATTACCTAGTAGAGATGTAATTGTTGATTCTATTGAATTAGTAGTAGAGGCCCAACAATTAGATGGAGTAGTTTTGATAGCTTCCTGTGACAAGATAGTTCCAGCTATGATGATGGCAGCTGGTAGATTAAGCGTACCATCTATTATAATTGTAGGAGGACCTATGCTGCCTGGCAAGTTTAAGGGAGAAGATCTATCTATATACCAGATAAGGGAAGCAGGGGCAAAATTTGCAAAAGGGGAAATAACAGAATTTGAATTTAAGCAAATGGAAGACAATATATGTCCGACAGTAGGGGCTTGTTCAATGATGGGAACTGCAAATACCATGGCCTGTTTGGCAGAAGCATTGGGCTTAACAGTACCTGGCTGTTCTACTACTCATGCTGTCTATTCAAGAAAACTTAGAGAGGCTAAGAGAAGTGGATATGTTATTGTGGATTTAGTTAAGGAAGGTATTACAGCAAAGGATATCGTTACCAAAGAGTCAATGCATAATATGCTAGTAATAAACATGGCTATAGGCGGTTCTACCAATACAACTTTGCATATACCAGCAATAGCATATGAATTTGGATTTGAAGTGACACCTGCTGAGATAGATAATATTAGTAGAAATACACCACATTTAGTTAATGTAAAGCCATCTGGTAAATATACTCTATTTGACTTTGATTTAGCTGGTGGAATTCCAGCAGTGATTAAAGAATTAGGGGACAAGTATTTAAGAATGGATGCAAAGACAGTTAATGGCATTACACTTGGTGAGTATGAACCTTTCTATAATACTGATAAAAAGGATGTAATTTATCCTATAGAAGCTCCTTTACATAAGGAAGGAAGCTTGGCTATCTTGAAAGGAAATTTGGCACCTAATGGTTGCGTTGTTAAACAATCAGCTGTAAATAAAAAAATGATGACTCATAGGGGCCCTGCAAAATGTTACAATTCTCAAGAAGAAGCCATAGAAGCTATGTTAGATGGTAAGGTAGAAAAAGGTGACATTGTTGTAATCAGATATGAAGGACCTAAAGGTGGACCTGGAATGAGAGAAATGCTAGCTGCAACTACAACTTTAGTGGGACTAGGTTTAGGAGACAGCACGGCATTAGTTACAGATGGCAGGTTTTCAGGTGGAACAAGAGGTCCGTGTATAGGTCATGTATCGCCAGAAGCTGTAGAAGGTGGTTTAATTGGCTTACTAGAGGATGGAGATATTATTCAAATTGATATCCATAATAGAAGCATACATGTAGAGATTTCAGAAGATGAAATCTCTAAGAGAAAACAAATGTTTAAACCTATTCCTTTAAAGACACAAAGTAAATATCTTAAGAGATATAGTCAGCTAGTAGATGATGTATGGAAAGGTGCTAGATTAAAAGATAAAATATAACAGTGTTTTATATGTCGATTATAAATAGATAAATAGGGGGATAAAAATGAGAAAAAATACTAAGATAATTGCATTTTTATTAGTTCTATCAATGATTTCTATTACTGCTAGTGGATGTGGAAAATCTAAAAATACTTCAGCAGAAGAAGAGTGGCCTAAGAAGGATATTACCATTATTGTAGGATATGGACCAGGCGGTTCTACTGATACATTTGCAAGATTATTAGCAAAACAACTTGAAAAAGAATTTGGAAGATCAGTAATCGTAAGCAATGTAGCTGGAGGCGGTGGAGCTGTAGGATATGCTCAGACACTTGCAAGCAAGGCTGATGGTTATACAGTAGTTGTATCCAACGGTTCTTTGTTAACCCTTGGAGGAATTGGCGATGTTGACTATACTTTTGAAGACTTTGACAATATAGCAAGAGTAATTGTTGAAGACGAAGCAATATGTGTATCAAAAGATTCTTCTTTTGAAACAATAAGTGATTTAGTAAATTATGCTAAAGAAAATCCAGGAAAGTTAAAAGTGGGTTTTGCTGGATTAGGAGGATTTACACATTTAGCTTCAATGGAATTCTTAAAAACTGCAGAAATTGAAGTTGACCCTGTAGGATATGGAAGTGGTTCAGAAGCAGTTGCAGCTTTAATGGGCGGATTTGTAGACATGATAATACAACAACCTGGAGAGATCTATTCACAGTATAAGGGTGGAGAGCTAAATATATTGGCAACAATTGGTACTGAACGTCACCCTCTATTGTCAGAAATTCCTACTTGTAAAGAAGAGGGAATTGATTTGGAGTTATATCAATGGAGGGGAATATCTGCTCCTAAAGGGATTCCTATGAATGCTAAAATAGCTTGGATTAATGCCATCGAAAAAGCAATAGAAGATTCTGAGTTTACCAAAGAAGTGCAAGAAGTATTATTAGCAAATAAAAAGTTATTAGTCGATAAGGATTTTGAGACATGGCTTGATTTTGAAAGTAAATGGATTAATCCCCTAATTGAGGAACTTGGTTTAAAGAAATAATTTTAAAAATGCTAATTATTATGTTCCATAAAATAGGAACATAATAATTAGCAAAAAGTACTAATTTGAGGAGGAGTACCTTTGAAAAAAGCGAATATTATTACTTCGACTTTCATAATTGGCATATCTATATTTTTATTATATGTGACTACAAAGATAAAAGATGTTTCTATGGGAGTATTGACACCTAGAACGTTTCCTAACTTTATACTATATTCAATAATATTATTGAGTTTAGGAATTCTAATATCTAATGTATCAGATAAAGACGATAAAGAGTTCATTGATAGTAAAGGATTAAAGAAAGTTAGTGTAACAATATTTATTTGTATCGTCTATATATTGTTGTTAGATAATATTGGATTTTTGCTATCATCAGCTGTATTATTGTCAGCACTTGGAATTTATTATTATGGAAAAATAGATAAATTAGCTATAAAGATAGTTGTGACATCTTTAATAGTTGCATCTATAGTATTCTATCTATTTAACAATGTATTTAATGTATTACTTCCTAAATTATTATAAGGAGGGAGAGTTTATATGAATGGTCTAGTCGAAGGTTTTGCATTAGCTTTTAATTTTGAAACTATAATGTATACTGGAATAGGTACAATTTTAGGAATTATATTTGGAGCTTTACCTGGGTTGACTTCCACAATGGCAGTTGCTCTGTTGATTCCAGTTACGTTTGGACTTTCACCTGTTTCAGGAATGGGTATGTTAATGGGAGCTTTTTGTGGTGGAACTGCCGGAGGCTCTGTAGCTGCTACATTACTTAGAATACCAGGGACACCAGCATCTATATGTACCACATTTGATGCGTATCCTATGGCACAAAAAGGTAAAGCGGGATATGCTCTTGGTACGTCTATATTAGTATCTTTTATTGGCGGAATATTCAGCTTAGTAGTATTATCTTTAGTAGCACCACAGTTAGCAAGGGCAGCTTTGAAGTTTGGACCTATGGAATATTTTGCACTATCAATAATGGGATTGACTGTAATAGCTAGTATTTCGTCAAAATCTATTGTAAAAGGGATTCTTGGAGGTTTAATAGGGATATTTCTATCCTTTGTAGGAACTGATCCAGTTTCAGGAACATCTAGATTTACATTTGGAATTCCCAATCTATTAAGTGGCGTAAACTTGTTGCCAGTACTTATTGGTTTATTTGCAGTATCTCAAGTTTTAGTTGACTCAGAAAGTATTGATAAGAAGATGGAAATAAATGTAGAGGGGAAGTTAAAAGGTGAACTTCCTAAATTTAAAGTACTTGCTGAAAGATGGAAAATCATATTGTCTTCATCTGTAATAGGTACATTAATTGGAATTTTGCCAGGAGCAGGATGCAGTATTGCGTCTTTTGTATCCTATGAACAGGCTAAAAGGCTTTCCAAGACGCCAGAAGAATTTGGTAAGGGCTGTATAGATGGATTAATTGCTGCAGAAACAAGTAATAATGCAGTAACAGGAGGAGCGTTAGTACCTATGTTGACATTGGGAATTCCTGGGGATTCAACTACTGCAGTTATGCTTGGAGGGTTATTGATACATGGTTTAAGACCAGGGCCTTTACTTTTTAAAGATTCTCCTGATATTGTATATGGTATTTTTATCATGTTATTGTTAGCTAACATCTTTATGCTGATATTCCAGTACTTTGGAATAAGAGTGTTTGTCAATATATTGAAAATACCAAGATATTTTCTAAGTCCCTTAATTTTAGTAATGTGTACAGTAGGGGCATATGGAGTAAGTGGCAGTATTTTTGATGTTATCGTAATGTTTATTTTTGGTTTCATAGGATACTTCTTTGAAAAACTTAATTATGGAGTTGCTCCGATTGTATTAGGCTTGATTCTAGGAGGAATGGCTGAAACTCACTTTAGAAGGGGATTTCTAATGTATAATGGAGATATGTCAGTATTAGTTACTAGACCGGTAACTGCAGTGCTACTTTTGGCAAGTATATTGATAATCTTAACTCCAATAATAAAGAATGCTAAGACTAAAAATAAGTTAGAATGTAGGTGATATTATGAAGATTGAAGGTATAATACCAGCACTGTGTACTCCTACTGATGAAAAGGGAGATATCAATGTTGAAGCACTGCATATGTTATTAGACTATGTAATCAATGCAGGAGTCCATGGAGTTTTTGTATTGGGAAGCAGTGGAGAATTTTATGCTTTAGATAAAAAGAATAGAGAATTATTGATGAGAGAAACCATATCATATGTCAATAAGAGATGTCCAGTAATGATAGGGGCATCTGGTAATTCTACAAGGGAAGTTATAGAAGAGGTAAAGATGGCATCTAATAGTGGTGCAGATTGTGTCTCTGTACTTACCCCATATTTTATTGTACCTAATCAATATGAGTTAGAAAAATATTATTGTGAAATTAGTAATTCTACCACATTGCCATTGTCAATTTACAACAATCCTGGTAGAACTAAGGTAAATGTGTCTCCAGCAGTATTGAGAAATATAATAAAAAACACTAATATTGTTGGAATTAAAGATAGCAGTGGAGATTTTTCTCAGATGTTAGATTTTATAGAGATTAGCAAAGAACATTCTAATTTTAGCGTGCTTTCTGGGAGAGACAATCTATTATTTGCAAACCTTGTCCATGGTGGACATGGTGGTGTTGTAGCTGTAGGTAATGTTATTCCAAAGATAATGGTAGAGATATACAATGAAGTGAAATCTAAAAACTATGAAAACGCATTGGAACTTCAATTTAGCATATTAGAATATAGAAATTCATTCTGTCTAGGAAATTTTCCAGCTGTAGTAAAACAATCTTTATCTATGATTGGCATTGATGCAGGATTGCCACTATCTCCTGTTCAACCATTATCAGATAAAGCTTTAAACGAAGTAAAGGAAATTTTATCAAAACTTATTTAGGGGCGAGCTTTGGCTCGCTTTTATGTTGTAAAGTTATTTTATTTGTCATTAATTACATAAGATTATAAAAAATTCATATCAGATAGAGTTTCATTTTTATTATGCAAATAAATTATTCCCATGACAATAAATCGTCACAAGATGATTAAATTATCTGAAAAATTGACGATAGAATATATATAACCATAGGAAGGGATGATGATAAAATGAAACTGAAAAACAAGATGATATTATTCACCCTATTAGTAAGTGTTATTAGCATTGCGTTTATTTCAACAGTCAACTACATCATATCTATCAAGCAATTAGAAGAAGAAGTAAATCAAAAAGTCCAGTTAGAGACTAATGTAATTGCTAAAGATATAGATAAATGGATTGGGTTGCAGAAGAAAGCATTATTTGAAGTTTTGGAAGGAATGATAGTGACTAATAATTTTGAACACAAATATGGTTCCAATTACTTAAAAGAGGCTATGGAAAGAAATCCAGGGAATCTGTACTATGTAGCATTTTCTGATAACTATTTCATAGATGCTATGGGTTTCATACCTCCATCTGCTTCAACAGAACGTTCTTGGTATATAGGCGCTATGGCAACTGATGATTTTTATATATCAGAGCCTTATGTAGATGCTCAAATACAGGATATGGTCGTAACAATTGCCAAGTCTTTTAAAACTATTGATGGAAAAGAAGGGGTTATGGCTACTGATATTCAGATTGATTATTTAATAGACTTTGTCAGTTCAGTAAATATTGGAGAAGATTCTTATGCTTTTTTAATTGATAACAAAGGGAATATCATAACCCATTTAAATCAAGAATTTAAACCTAGTAAAGATAGATCTATCAATATAGGTGATATTTTAGATGGGAAGCTAAAAGAGATAATGGAAGTAGAAGAACTTGAAATAGGAGATAGAAAGGTCGACGACTATGATGATATAAGTAGGATGTTTTTCTTCGAAGATATATTAGAGTCTAACTGGAAAGTAGGGGTGGGAGTTTCAGTTGGATATACTATAGGTGCCATTAATGATGTGGTCAAATATACTATTTTAGCAACTATAATTGTATTAGTTTTTTGTGTTATAATATCTAAATTTATATCAAACTCTATTACAAATCCAATAATAGATACTGTAAAAATAGCAGAAAATATAGGAAATCTTGCTTTAGTAGATAATATAGATGAGAAAAATTTAAACAGGAAAGATGAAATAGGACAGATGTATAATTCTTTCCAAAATATAATAGAAAAACTTAAAGTATTTATGGAGGACTTAGAGGAGTCTATTTATACAAATCACCAAGTATACGAGGATACAATCTCTAAATTAAACTTTTTAGTAAATCAAGCAGAAGATACATCTGCAACTACAGAAGAGTTGTCAGCTGGCATGGAAGAAACTGCTGCTTCTACAATGTCGTTAAAAGAGTCTAATGAGGAAATAAATGGAGCTATCTCAGATTTCATGGAGAAGATGGAAGAAGGGTCTATGACTTCAAATGAGATAAGTACTAAAGCTGATGAATTAAGTGGTCAATTCATTCGGGCAAAGAACAATACTATGGATATCTATTCGAATACAAAGGATGAAATGGAAGAAGCTATTAAATCTGCCAAGGAAGTAGAAAAGATCAATGTATTGTCCAATGCCATACTTGAGATATCAGAACAGACAAGTTTACTATCCTTAAATGCAGCCATAGAGGCAGCTAGAGCAGGTGAAGCTGGAAGAGGATTTGCTGTTGTTGCAGAGGAAATAAGAAAGTTAGCAGAAAACTCTAATTCGACAGTAGGAGAAATACAGGTAGTGACACAGGGAATAACTCAATCTGTTTCAAAACTAGTAGAGAATACATCTCACCTAATAGAATTCTTAGAGAACAAAGTAATAGGAGACTATGAGATGATGGTAGATGCAGTAAATCAGTATAAAGATGATGGGTATTCACTAAATGATATTATATCTAATCTATCTGTAACATCTGAAGAATTATCTGCAACAATAAATGAAATGTTCTCAATGATGGAAGATATAACTACTACAGTAGAAGAATCTACTATGGCTACTACAAGTATAGCTGAAAAGAATATGAATATAGTGGAAGCTATAAACAATATAAATGATATAATGGAGAAGAACAGAGAAGTTTCAGATAAATTGAAGGACATATTATCTCAAGTTAAATTTCAAGAAGGAGAATTAAGTTATGAATTAGGATAATACTATTAGAGCAGGATTTGTACCTGCTCTATATTTTTAAACTAATATATTAAATAGCATGAGTATATATGTTATAATCTATGTAATGATTGTTTGAAAATAGTAGATAGGCATATTTGTCAAGTTGAATCTAAAAATCGCTAAGGAAAATTTCTCTAATAAGTAATTTGGAAAATATAATTTTGGGGTATTATAATACCATTATTTATTCTCAATTATTTTTTTGGGGGAAACTCAGATGTTCAAATGGCTTGACAAACAAGTTTTTTTAAATGTATAATTATCATGTACTAAATAATTCTAAGTTTAAGGGAGAATATTATGGAAGAAAAAAAAGATGGACCATATATTAATTCCATTATGAGGGCAATTGATATTTTAAATTTATATAAAAACAATAAAACCTATTATGGTATTACTGAAATTAGTAAAATTTTAAATCTTCCTAAGACGACAGTTTTCAGAGTAGTAAAAACACTAGAGAAAAAAGGATGGCTTGTTAAAGATGATGTTACTAATCAGTATAAACTTGGATTTGAAATACTAAATGTCGCTTCTTCTGTAACCAGAGATTACAATAGCAGAGATATTATTATTGAAGAAATGAAAAAACTTGCTCAAGAATTCAATGAAAATGTTGTTTTACATATGTATGATGACTATACTGCAAGATGTATTGAAAAAATAGAAACGCAAAATGTTGTTAAAATTTCATCAGAAATAGGGAAAAAATCACCATTGTATGTGGGTGCTTCCAGCAAAATAGTACTAGCATACCAGAAACCTGAAATAATTAATCATGTTATAGATCAAGGCTTAATAAAATATACTGAAAAGACAATCACTGAGGAGAAGGCACTCCTTGAAGATTTGGCAGAAATAAGAAGACAGGGGTATTCAATAAGTTTTGGTGAAATTGATGTAGGTGTAACAGCTGTGGCAGTGCCGATAATATGTGATGAAGAATTTCTTTACGGACTATCAATTGTTGCTCCAACTTCACGTATTCTTGTTAAAGGTATTGAAGAAATAAAGAGCAGATTATTGGAGTCTACAAAAAAAATTTGTGAAAAGATTAATGCAATTAAACAATTAAGTTAAAAGACTTAAATATTACAAATGTTAAATATGATTTTTAATAATATGATACTTCCAAAGTGGACGGTCTAATTAATTTAAAATAGACTTTCTACTTGGAAGTATTTTTTATGTGAAGAAAACTCAAAATAATAGATTTAGTTTCAAAATCAATTTTTTAATAAATTGTAGATTAATATTAGGAAAGACCTTGACAAATATTTGTATGTGTGTATATAATATAACCAAATACGGCACGTTGTTCCAATATTGTGAACGGAAATATTTTTAAAACTACATAATTATAAAGAGCGGACTTAAGTTATAAATTTTTTAATGATTAAAATATAAGGGGGTTATTAATGGACGAAATAAACACGAATAATAATGACAAATTTTTTAAATCTAAAATTAAAAATTGTAAGATTGCTTTAGCTAGATGTTAATTTTAACACAGATGGAAATCGTTTTCTTAACCTATATTTATATCTCTAGGAAGATGATTTCATTATTTGCTATTTGGACTTTTAACTTCTTTTTTGACAAAATGATCTATTGACAGAATTTTTAGGTTATGCATTATTTAGATAGACATTAAATATTAAAGCTAGTAGTAGCTAAGAAGAGTAAAAAAATTTTGAAAAGGAGAAAAAAATGGATATTCCAAAAACCAATCAAAAAGGAAGTGTAATGAAATTTATATTGTTTGCTGTAATTGGTATTTTGCTGTTCTTCTTTCCAATAACTGACGGACAAATTCCTGTTGTTTTTTTAGTTAATACTTTAGAGATGTTGTTAGGAAATGTCATCGACTATATCGTGCTAATATCAACTGTAGTATTAGCTGTAACCTATCTCATGGCGAGGTTTGGAAGTAATGAAAAATTGAAAGAGTTTCATAAATCAAATGGAGTTGCACAAGGAATTTTATATGTAATGGCAGCTATCATAGTGATAATGCTTGTTTTTAATATTGGACCAGCTCCTCTTTTAAATCCAGATGTCGGAGGTTTGACCCTTTCTTTAGCTGGAACAGTGTTCATAACAGTTACTATAGCAGGTTGGTTGGTGGTTTTTATTACTAAATCTGGTATTGTGGATTTTATAGGTATACTAATTGAACTAATTATGAGACCGCTATATAAATTACCAGGCGAAGCAGCAGTAAATGCAATCACAGGATTTGTTTCCAACGCAGCTGTTGGAGTTTATTTTACAAATTCTCTTTACGAAGATAATGTATATACAGAAAAAGAGACTATAGCAGTTTTAACCAATTTTTCTGTATGTAGTATAGGATTCTTTGGCGTTTTAGTGTCAATGGGTGATATTGTACATTTATATTCACAAGTTGTACTCACATCATTAATAGCTACATTTATTATGGGTATCATTGTAATAAGAATCCCCCCTATTTCCCATAAAAGGAATGTCTATAGAAATGGAATTGAGCAAACAAAAGAAGCATTGAAAGAGAAAAAAGATTTAAATCAACAATCAGGAAACAGATTCAAGAGAGCACTTGATACTGCTTCTGTTAAATCTGAAGAACTTACAGTTGAAGCTTTTTTTGGTAATTTAAAAGACGCACTAACATTTGGTCAATCAATAGTTGGTTATGTATTATCAATAGGAGCAATGGCACTATTATTGACAGAATATACACCATTGTTTGATTATTTGGGAAAGCCTATGGCACCTATACTCAACTTTTTTGGCTTAGAGTATGCTGCTGCTATTGCTCCAGCTACTTTAATTGGTATAGCGGAGATTTCATTACCGGCAATTTTAGTAGCAGGCCAAGGGATTGCAGAATCTAGCGTGTTCTTTATTGTTGTTCTATCGAGTGTTCAGGTTATCAACTTTTCAGAAAGCGCAATGGCTATGTTGGGAGTTGATGTACCACTAAATGCTGGCGAACTAGTTGTTATGTTTATAATCAGAACACTTATAGCTATACCAATAATCGCCTTGATGACAAGTTTTTTATTTTAAATAAAATCATATAATTATTATTTATAGTAGTGGAAAGATGGAGGGCAAAATGGAAGGAGGAATTTTTATGCAAATAAGTTTTAAAGTAAATGACAAAGACTATTCTTTGGATGTCCAACCTAATGTTAGATTGGTAGATATTTTAAGAGATCAATTAGGTTTGACAGGAACAAAAGAAGGTTGTGGTGAGGGTGAATGTGGAACTTGCACCGTTATAATGAATAAAAAAGCTGTTCATTCATGTTTGGTTTTAGCATCACAGGTTGATGGTAAAGAGATAATTACTGTAGAAGGATTGGAGAAAGACGGAGAACTAGATAGATTGCAGGAAGAGTTTATAAGTAAAGGTGCTATTCAATGTGGTTTTTGTACACCGGGAATGCTGATGTCTGCAAAAGCTTTACTTATGGAGAATCCCAATCCTACAGTAGAAGAAATTAAAATTGCAATAGCAGGAAATATATGCCGTTGCACAGGTTATAACAAAATAGTTGATGCTATACAAGCTGCTGCGGAGTCGAATTAAAATGGAGTTGCAGTAAATTATAATATAGTTTAAAAAAGGTGGGTGTAGAATGGAAAAGTTTGAATTATTAACTCCGAAGAATATCCCTGAATTATTGGAAGCACTTAAAAGTGCTACAGAAAATACCAAGATGCTAGCTGGAGGCACTGATTTAGTTGTCTATTTAAATCAAGGGAAAATTAATCCTGATTTAATTATCGATATATCAGGCATTAACGAAATGAAATATATTAAGGAAGACGATGAAAACTTACTTATAGGATCTTTGACAACATTTACTGAACTAGAAGAAGATCAGTTAATAAATAAATATGCAAAATGTTTGGCAGAAGCCGCACAAGATTTAGGCTCTAAACAAATACGTAACAGAGGTACAATTGGAGGTAACATAGGAAATGCTGCGCCAGCTGGGGATTGTTTACCGGCTTTAATGGTATTAGAAGGTAAAGTGCTTATAATTGATAGCGAAGGAAAAACTGAAGAATTACCTATAGAAGATATCCTTGTTGGACCAAACAAAACATCGTTAAACTGTGATCAAGCTATTATTGGTATAAAAATACCTAAACAAGAGGAAAGTTGGATGAGTACTTTTACAAAACTTGGATCAAGAACGGCAGTAACAATTGCAAAATTGAGTATTGCTATGAATGTTAATTATAATGATGAGACAAATGTCATAGATGAAGCAAGAATGGGATTGGGAGCTGCTGGGAAAACAGCTTTTAGAGTAATAAGAATAGAAGAATTTTTAAAAAATAAAAAGGTAAATAGAGAATTGGTAGAACAATTTGCTGAAGAGATGTCTGGTGAAATAGAAAATGCAATAGCGGGAAGGGATTCCATGCCATATAAGAGAGAAGCGATAAAAGGTGTTGCATATGAGGCTTTTGAAAATCTATTTAAAGCAGCGATAGTTTAAAATTCCTAATAATTTGAAAAAGGAGTGACATTGATGAAACAATCAAATGTTAAAGAATATTTTAAACCAACATCATTGAAAGAAGCAATTTCAACACTTAGCGATTATGAAGGAGATATTAAAATAATTGCAGGTGCTACAGATCTCTATACAGATGATCATAAAGATATAGAAGCGCTTGTAGATATTACCAAGTTAGGATTAAATTATATTAAAGAAGAAGAAGGATTCATAAAAATTGGAGCAGCAACAACCTTAAGAGAAATAGAAAGATCAGATATTATAAAGATTAAGTTTCAAAGCTTGTGGGAAGCTAGTAAAGTTTTTGCCGATCCTACGATTAGAAACACAGCCACAATAGGAGGCAACATCTGTATGTCTCTACCTTCATCAGATACAATACCACCGATTTTTTCAGTAGATGCGATGTATGTTATAAACACATCTTCTGGAGAAAAAAAGGTAAACGCGGAGGATTTTACTATAAGTGCTAAAAACAATATTCTTAGAACTAATGAAATATTAACTGAGATACAGATACCTCTCTGCAAAGGCTCCTATGGAACTAGTTTTGAAAAAGCGACCAGAAATTCTGAGGACTTGGCACTTATAAATGCTGCAGCTTTTATAGAAGTAGATAAAGATAATAAAGTAAAAGAAGCAAGAATTGCCATAGGTTCAGTTAGTTCTACAGTAGTAAGACCGAAGGAATTTGAAGATGCATTGATTGGACTGAAATTAGAAGATGAGGATAAATTAGATGAACTATCTGAATTGGTCTTGCAAAGTATTTCTCCTAGAACCTCTATAAGAACTACTAAGGAATATAGAATACATATGAGTAAGGTTTTTGCAAAGAGAACCGCTTTAAAAGCTTACAAAAGAGCTGTAGAAAATAATTTAAAATAGTAAATAATGGGGGGGAGATTATGGAAAAGAAATATAAAGTAAAATTAAAAGTTAATGGTATAGAACGTGAAAGTTATGTTAAACCCGGTGATACTCTGATGGACTTAATAAGGAATGAACTGGGGATAACAGGTACAAAAACTGCTTGTGATAGAGGGGATTGCGGCGCATGTACAGTAATAATGAATGGGATGTCTGTAAAATCCTGTATAACACCTGCTTTACAGGCAGATGGTGCAGAAATAACAACAGTTGAAGGGCTAGCAACTGATGGAAAACTTCATCCTCTTCAAGAAGAATTTATAGATTTAGCTGCTATTCAGTGCGGTTATTGTACTCCTGGTTTACTTATGACAGCTAAAGCATTGCTTGATGAAAATAGCAATCCTACAGAGGAAGAAGTTAGGGAAGGTATTGCTGGAAACATATGTAGATGTACTGGTTATGCAAAACCAGTTAAAGCTATTTTGAGTGCTGCAAAAAGGTTGAATGGGGGTGCAGACAATGAATAAGAAATGCAATGTAGTTGGAAAAAATGTTAAGAAAATTAATTCTACTGAAAGAGCTACTGGTGCTGCTTTATATACAACTGATATGAAAGTACCGGGGATGTATATAGGTAAAATATTGAGAAGTCCACATGCACATGCAAATATTAAATCAATAAATGCTGAGAGAGCTGAGGAATTAGGTGCAGCAGTTCTAACATGGGAAGATGTACCTAGAGTTCAATATTCGACAGCAGGTTATCCCAAGCATACAATAGTTGGCATGTTACCTGTTCCAATGGAAGGATATATAGAAGATAAATATATCTTAGATAAAAAAGTGAGACATTATGGTGAACCTGTTCTGGCAGTTGCTGCAAAAGATGAAGAGACAGCTCTAAAAGCATTGGATTTAATCGAAGTAGAATATGAAGTACTTCCTGCTGTATTTGATGTTGATGAAGCAAGAAAACCTGATGCACCAGACGTACATCCAGGTATTTATAAAAACTGTTCTGATAAAATCATAACAAAAGGTGATGCAAAAAAAGCTTTTGAAGAAGAAGCTGAATATATATATGAAGATTTTTATGAAGTAGGAGGACAGCAACATGCTTGTATGGAGCCATCAGCTTCTTTGGTTCAATATGACCCGGCAACAGGAAGAGTAACACTTTGGGCTACCACTCAGGTACCATTCCATATAAGAAGAAATATCAATGAAGTTTTCGGCATCCCAATGAACAAAATAAGAGTAATCAAGCCTCCATTAGGTGGAGGATTTGGCGAAAGACAAATGCCACAATATGAGTTGTTAAATGTAGCTCTTGCCATCAAAGCAGGTAAACCAGTCAAAATTGTTACTACAAGGGAAGAAAATATGGCAACCACAACTGCGCGACATCCTATGAAGATAAGAATTAAGACTGGTATAAACAAAGAGGGTGATATCTGCGCAATGGATGTTGAAGCTAAAGCGAATGCAGGAGCTTATACAGGTCACACTCCTTACGTTGCAGGGGCAATGTTCTCAAAGATACCTTATAAATGTAAAAATGTTGATTTTAATGCACATGTAATATATACAAATCTACCTGATTTTGGTGCTTATAGAGGATATGGCAATCCACAGATATCATTTGCTAGAGAGACCCAAGTTGATAAAATTGTAAGGGACTTAGGAGAAGATCCTATAGAATGGAGGATAAGGAACTATGTTGAAGTTGGGCAAGAAAATCCATTAAGTCTTTCAACTCACTGGATACTTGAAGCTTGTGGAATAGAAGAATGCCTAAGAAAAGGTGCTGAAGAGATAGGTTTTTACGAACCAAAGATTGAATCGGAAGATAGGCATAAAGCAAGAGGAAAAGGAGTAGCTGTTGCAATGCACGTAAGTGGTACATCTGCAGAGCCTGATTTTTCTGCTGCACAGATTATAATGCATGAAGATGGAACTATAACATTACTCATAGGTTCACCGGATTTAGGGCAGGGTTCTGATACATCTAGTGCACAAGTTGCCGCAGAAACAATAGGTATCAGAATGGAAGACGTATCCGTTATTTCTTCTGACACAGATATAACATCATTTGATATGGGAAGCTATGCATCAAGACAATCCTATGTAGCATTAAATGGTGTAAAGAAAGCTGCGGAAAAAGTAAAAGCAGATGTATTGAAATACGCTTTTGAAATGCATCCAGAAATTCATAAAGATAATATGGATACATATGATGGCTGGGTTGTTCGTAGAGAAAATGGTGAAAAAATAGTTAAAATATCTGATGTGGCTTTTTATGCGTTGTATAAATCACCTGATCCAATGCATATAACGGAATCTGCAAGCTATAGAGCACAAAATTGTCCACCTGCAATGGCTGCTCATTTTGCTGAGGTAGAAGTAGATAAAGAAACTGGAGATATTGAGATTATAAAATATGTTGCTGCTCATGATGTTGGAAGAGCAATACATCCAGACATAGTAGAAGGGCAAATAGAAGGCGCTACAGCACAAGGCATTGGATATACACTAAGTGAATATATGACATTTGATGATAATGGTAAATTGATAAATGATAACTTTACAAACTTTAAAGTACCTAGAGCTATGGATATACCATCTTTAGATAATTTCAAATCCATTATAGTTGAGTCTTATGAACCATCAGGTGCATATGGTGCAAAGAGTGTAGCGGAAATGGGTGTAGCACCTGTGCCGGCTGCAATAGCAAATGCTGTTTATGATGCTATAGGTATTAGATTCAACAGCTTACCTATATCAAAAGACGTAGTGGTTGCTGCTTTACAGGGAAAAAGAACGATTAATATATGGTAAGGGGGTTTTTAAATGCAAGCAAATGATTTTAACATAGTCGGGAAAAGACAAGAAAAAATTGAAGCTAGACAGAAGGCTACTGGCGCTCTAAAATTTTCAGGCGATTTAAAATTTAAAGATATGCTTCATTGCCGTATTTTACGTAGCCCGTATGCTAATGCCATTGTTAAGAATATAGACACTTCGGAAGCTTTCAAAGTTAAGGGTGTCGTTGATATAATAACTCACGAAGATGTTCCGAAAATTTTGAGTATGCATCAATTCTTACATGTTCCTGAGATAATGTGGCATGACAGTTATATATTAGAAAAACATGTAAGACATGTTGGTGATAGAGTTGCGGCTGTTGCTGCAACAAGCGTAGAAATAGCTGAAGAAGCTTTGAAAAAAATAAAGGTTGAATATGATGTGCTCCCCGCTGCTCTGACAGCAGAGGAGGCTCTGAAGCCTGATGCTCCTAAGATACATGAAGAAGCAAAAAAAGGAAAAAATATAGTTGAATTAGATGGCAATATTCTTGATTCTACAGATGTAAGCATAGGAGATACAGAAAGAGGCTTTGCTGAGGCAGATTATATTATAGAAAGAGAATATCGCACTTCCAAGCCTAATCCTGCACCAATGGAAAGGACTTGCGTAATCTGTGTTCCTGCAGATGATGGACGTTTAGATGTTTATGCGACATCACAGGGTATTCATGCTATGCGTATAAATATGTCACACTCATTGGGAATTCCAGTAAGCATGTTAAATTGTCATCGTATGTACCTTGGGGGTTCCTTTGGAGCACATATACACACAGGATTTATAGAAAATATATGTGCATTATTGGCTCTGAGGACAGGAAGGCCTGTAAGAGGTGAGAAAACAAGAGAAGAAATTTTCCTATCATGTGGTCGTCACCCTATGATTGTAACAATAAAAGCGGGATTTAAAAAGGATGGTACAATGACTTCATTGCATTCTGATGTTATTGACGATACAGGAGCATATGCCTTTAGTGGAAGTTCAAAGATGAACCTTGCTTTAGGTACATGTATTTCCATGTATAGATGTCCTAACATGAGAATTACAGGAAAATCCGTATATACTAATACTCCACCTCTATCAGCAATGCGTGGTGCTGGTAATCCTCAGGGAAACTGGGCAATTGAAACAATGATGGATGAAGCAGCTCAAGAATTAGGTATTGATCCTGTAGAATTAAGATATAAGAACAATGTAGACGTTGGTGACACTTTCTATGGTCAAGGTCCTGCTGTTAAGAGTACCATAAGAAGTTGTGGAACCGAAGAATTGTTAGATAGAAGTGCAGAGATAACAAATTGGTATGAGAGAGAAAAGATGAACCATACTCCTTATCCAGATAAGCCATGGATTCGTAAGGGACTTGGTATGGCAAGAGGATTTCATACATCTGGATGCGGATCTGAAAAACCTAATGCATTTATTATAGACCATAGTGCAGCATATATAAAAATGAATGAAGATGGTACAGCACAGATAATGAATTCCGCAGCTGATTTAGGATCAGGGGTTCTCACAGCTCATGCAGCTATAGCAGCTGAGATAATTGGTCTTAAATATGAAGACGTAATGGTTAATCAGGGAGATACAGATACTACTCCATTTGATGGTGCCACTCATGCAAGTCGTGGACTTTACGGTTCCGGACAACCGATAGTAAAATGTGCTGAGGAGCTTCATAGCAAGCTTCTTGAGTGGGGTTCAAGAATATTCCAATGTGGTCCTGAAGATCTTGAGATTAAAGATAGTAGAATATATATTCATGATAAGCCAGAAGAATCAATACCTATTTCTGAAGTAGTATGTGCAGCTCATTATAAAGGTTGGGGAATCGCTAGTACTCAGGCAAGTATGAGACCAAATGCTTGTCCACCTCACTTTATAACGGTATTTGTAGAACTTGAAGTTAATACTTTAACAGGTATGGTTAATATTGTAAATGTATTAAGCGGTGTGGATACCGGAACAATTATAAATCTGAATAATGTTGAGGGTCAAGTTACAGGTGGGTTCCATATGGGAATGGGTTATGCTCTTATGGAGGATATGATTATTGATGATAAAGGGCAATTGCGTACAAAGAATTTCTCAAAGTATCATATTCCAACGGTAATGGATATGCCTGAAGTTGATATGATTTTTGCAGACACTTATGAGCCTACGGGACCTCTGGGAGCCAAAGCAATAGGAGAAGGTGTTACAAATCCTGTCGCCGCAGCAATTGGCAATGCAATTAACAATGCTGTAGGTATCCGTATAAGAGATCTTCCATGTACACCTGAGAAAATAGTAAAAATACTTAAGGAAGAAGGTATCAGTTTTATCAAATGATATAAACAAAGATAATTGCAAGCAACAAAACAAGGTGAATGTATCCATTAGTGGTTATTCATTCACCTGTTGCTTAAATTATAATTTCCTTAAAAATTTAATAGAAAGGATAAATTGAAAATGGTAGATTTAGTTATAAAAAACTCTAAAGTTGTTACACATGATAAAACTATCCAAGGTGGAGTTGCAATAAAAGATGGAAAAATAGTTGCTGTCGGCTTCGATGAGGATTTACCTGAATCAAAAGAAGTAATTGATGGAAAAGGCAATTATTTAATACCTGGAGGCGTTGATCCACATGTTCATATCCGCTACCCGGGAGGAGCACACAGAGAAACTTTTGAAACTGGTACGAGAGCAGCGGCGGCAGGTGGTATAACTACTATAATAGAACATCCCATTTCTAACCCACCACAGTATTCTGTTGAAATTTTAAATAAAAGAGTCGAAGCAGTTAAAGAGCAGGCTGTTGTTGATGTGGCATTTTTAGGAGCTGCTGGTGGCGGACATCTAGATCAAATATCAAAAATAGGCAAAGCCGGAATATTGGGATATAAGACCTTCCTACATGATGCACCTGAAGGAAGGGAAAGTGAATTTGAAGGTCTTACAAGTAAAAATAATTTTGAGCTTAATGAAGTATTAAAGGAAATATCCAAAACATCATTATTAGCATCTGCTCATGCAGAAGATAATGACTTAGTTTCAGAAGGTATCGCAAAGCTCAGGAGAGAGGGAAAAACTTATCCAAAGGCACATTGTGAATCACGTCCACCTATAGTTGAGGTCCTTGCTGTTGAAAGATTGATAAGGCTTGCTAAAGAAAATGGTACTAGATTATATCTTGTTCATATCTCCACACCGGAAGCAGTTGA
The DNA here is from genome assembly GCA_052067355.1 of Tissierellaceae bacterium HCP3S3_D8. Lineage (GTDB taxonomy): Bacteria > Bacillota > Clostridia > Tissierellales > Tissierellaceae > CABMKH01. The sequence continues at coordinate 14,775 of JBQHQH010000008.1, read as the reverse complement.
ATTAGCCAAAAAGGCAAGGCAAGAAGGTCAGGAAATCTATATAGAAACTTGCCCTCATTATTTATATCTAACAGAAGATGCTCTTGATGAGTTTGGTACTTATGCAAAATGTAATCCTGCTTTGAGAGACAAAGATAGAGTTACCAAGATGTGGGATTATATTCAAGATGGAACCATTGATACAATAGGAAGCGACCATGCGCCTTATACAGTTGAAGAAAAAGAGCGAAAGAAGGAAGATATATTTGTTGCACCTTCTGGTTTTCCAGGAATTGAAACAAGTATGCCTCTCATGTTGACAGCAGTAAGAGAAAATAAAATATCTATTAACAGGGCAGTTGAACTTTTAAGCACTAACCCAAGTAGAATATTTGGGCTATATCCTAAGAAAGGAATCATATGTCCGGGAGCTGATGCAGATTTGGTGTTGGTTGATTTGGATGAAGAATACACTGTCCATGTAAGTGATATGTTGACAAAAGCACGAGATGTTGCAAAAGTATATGAAGGCAAAAGCTTGTATGGAAAAATCAAAAAGACAATACTTCGTGGCAAGGTTATTTACGATAATGGACAGGTGCTTGTTGAACCAGGCTATGGGCAATGGGTTGTCCCTGTAAAATAGATTTTTACAGTTAAGTGTTAGGAGGATTGCGATATGGTTCAGAGAGTTGAGATAAATGATGTTAGATTTCTAGAAGAACTTAAAGAACAAGGCAGCATCGGTTGGAAAGACGGAGAAGGTCTTTTTAGAGAAGCATATTCAGAAAATTACAATAAAATAAGAAATTATGTTGAAGAAAAAATGAAACAGGCAGGTTTAGAAACAAGAATAGATTCTGTAGGAAATATTTTTGGCAGATTAGTAGGAAAAGATCCAGATGCTAAGACTATTCTTGTAGGCTCTCATCTAGATTCAGTAAAAGCTGGGGGAATTTTAGATGGTGCATACGGAGTTATGGCAGGGCTAGAAGCCCTAAGGACAATAAAAGAATCAGGAGAATTACCTCTTCATCCAATGGAGGTAGTTGGATTTACAGCTGAAGAAGGAGAGCCTTTAGGAGGAACCTTTGGCAGTAGATCTTTTACAGGTAAGATGGAAACTCCTCCTTCAGATGAGTTGTTAAATAAATTTAATATGACAAAAGAAGACATTGATTCTGCTAAAGGTGATTTAGATAAATATTATGCATTTGTTGAACTTCATATTGAGCAAGGTCCTGTTCTTTGGAGAAAAAATATACCAATAGGTATTCCAACAGCTATTGTAGGAATTACAAGATTCAAAGGATGGATTATAGGAGAAGCTAACCATGCAGGTACTGTTCCAATGAATGAGCGTAAAGATGCTATGTACCAAACTATTATACTTCTTAACGAATGGCTTAACTTCATGTGGGCTCAGGAAGATATTGTATGCAATGTTGGTTATATGAATGTAGATCCGGGGGAGATTACAATCATTCCTGGAAAAGTTGAATTTGGCATAGAAATACGTTCAACTGACAGAGAAAAGACATTGATGGCTGTGAATAAGTTGAAGGAGATTTTTTCAAAAGCTGAAATGTGTAGTACAAGACTAGAGTTGTGGACAGATAAACCTGCTGTTAACCTTAATGAAAGGGTTATAAATGCAATAGAAGAAGTTAGTCGGGAATTAAATATACAGTTTATGAAAATGCCAAGTGGCGCTTCTCATGATGCAAGTCCGCTTGCAAGGGTAATGCCTACAGGTATGATCTTTGTTCCAAGTGTAAATGGTATAAGTCATAATAAAGATGAATTTACTGAAGAAGATGATTTAATAAAGGGACTTAACGTCCTTACTCATACATTATTAAAGCTTGATAGTTTATGTGAATAAAAAAATAATTACTTCTGAGAAAACTAGAACTAGGTCAATCATGAATTTTTATATTGACAAAATAAATGTTTCTACGTTATATGTGCATCATGCTATCGTTATATTAATGTTAGTATAACGATAGCATATGAAAGCTTTGCAATGGTATCCGATACATAAATAATCGTATATGAAGGAGGAATTATGAAATTCTATCAGATTTTAAATGAATTAGATAAATCAAAAGAAAATATTGTATTAAACCTTTTAACTGAAGGAAGTGTAAATAGGAAACTTTTATTATCAGAAGGGAAAATAGTTTATACAAATGATGAAAGTTATAATTGGAATAGTATAATTTCATCTATTCCTGAAAATAAAAAAAGCCAGGTAATACAGATAGATGGCAATAGAATATATGTAGATTTTTTAAGACAAAGCTACAATATTGTTGTATGTGGTGCAGGACATATTTCTATATCAATAATAAAAATGTGCAATCTTCTAGAGCTGCCTGTAACTGTAATTGATGACAGAGTCTCATTTGTAAACAATGCACTAAGAGCAGGCGCAGATAGAGCAATATGTGAACCTTTTGAGCAAGCTTTAAGCAATATTAATGGAGATAAAGGGACTTTCTTTATAATAGTAACTAGAGGTCATCGCTATGATCAAATATGTTTACAAAATATTATTGAAAAGGAGAATGCGTACATAGGAATGATAGGTAGCAGAGTACGTGTTAGGAAGGTTTTAGATTATCTTCAAGAGAAAGGTATTTCAAGAGAAAAATTGGATAGGGTGTATACTCCTATTGGTTTAAACATTGGTGCGGAAACACCGGCTGAAATTGCTGTAGCTATTATGGCAGAAATTATTGAAATAAAAAATAAGGAAATTGGAACAAGTACCATATCTTCTGAATTGTTAGATGGAATATTAGGAGATAAATATGAAAGCCTTCCTAAGGCTTTAGTGACTATAGTTTCAAGAAAAGGGTCAGCACCAAGAGAAGTAGGGACCAAGATGGTTGTCCTAAAGGATGGAACTATGATTGGAACAATAGGAGGGGGTTGTGTAGAAGCAGATATAAGACGAACTGCCTTATCATGCATAGAAAACAAGACTAGTAAGATTGTCAGAGTTGATATGACAGGGAATGAAGCAGAAGAAGATGGGATGGTTTGCGGAGGCATACTAGAATTATTTGTTGAACCAATATTTATTTAGAGAGCAGATATAGTAGCGTATACCAGAGGTATGAGCGTTGACCCTGATGATCCAACTTCCGATGTACCTGTTTTTCCAGAGTGTATTATGTATTCTAAGATAACAAAATCAGAAATAGATAATCTTGGGAAGGTGGATTGTGTTTAGAGTGTAATGTATGCACATTTCCTAACTAGGTATTGGAAAATAATACAAAACAAAAATGAAGGATAGAGAATTATAAAACTTTTTAAACAGAGTAAAGGAATATGTGAAAACGTTATACAGTAGATATTTTGACTTTATACGATTTTAAAAAATATAAAAGTAAAAGAGGGGTAAAATGGATACTGTAATTATACGTGGTGGAGGAGATTTAGCAACAGGAGTTGCCTATAAACTATATAAAGCTGGCTATAAGGTAATTATTCTAGAAATAGATAAGCCTTTAACAGTTAGAAGAAGCGTATCTTTCAGTGAAGCAGTATATGAAAAGGAAGTTACAGTAGAAGGAATCAAAGCAATCTTAGCTAAGGATAAAGAAGATATTCATGGAATTTTAGATTTAGGCGCAATTCCTGTTTATCTAGACGAAAAAGGTATAATAATTGGAGATATTAAACCATTGGCAGTTGTAGATGCAATAATTGCAAAGAAGAACTTAGGTACAAAGAAGTCTATGGCTCCTATAACTATAGGGATTGGCCCTGGATTTGAAGCTGGAAAAGACGTAAATGTAGTAATAGAAAGCAATAGAGGACCGAATCTAGGGAAGATTATTTATAGAGGTAAAGCATCAGAAAACACTAGTATTCCGGGTGAAATCATGGGACATAAAGAAGATAGGGTTCTTAGAGCTCCCTGTAATGGTATAGTAAAATCCTTTTATGAAATAGGTGATATAGTAGATGAAGGAGAAGTCATATGCAAGGTAGGAGATGAAAAGCTATTAGCACCTTTTAAAGGATTACTAAGAGGCATGATAAAGGAAGGATTATATGTAAAAAAAGGACTTAAAATTGGTGATATAGATCCTAGATGCATAAAGGAATATGCGCATCTAATTTCTGATAAGGCAAAAATTATTGGGGATAGTGTTGTAGAAGCTATACAATATTTAAAGTACGAAAAATCAACTTATAGAAAATGTGCTATAGCTAGGTGATATAATGCAAATATATAAAGGACTTAAATTGGATATTCAAAATGTAGAAGTAATGTCATTCATCGGTGGTGGTGGAAAGACAACCACTATGTTTGAATTAGGTAAAGAATTAAAAGAGCTTAACAAAAAAGTGCTTATAACTACTACAACGGCAATTTATAATCCAGAAGAAGGATATGATTATTATTTCTTAAAAGATATAGATAGTTTTAATCCCAAAGAAGGCAGTATCACTATATTTGGAAATAGAGTTGAAAAAGAAAAGTTATTTGGGGATTCACCAGAGAAAATAGATGATATTTTCAAAAGGAATATATTTGATTATATATTAATAGAAGCTGATGGATCTAAAAGAAAACCTATAAAAGGACATTCTCATTACGAACCTGTAATACCAAAGCAAACCACTCATACTATTGGAATTATCGGTTTAGATTCATTAGATGAGGAAATAGAAGGTATTGCCCATAGACCGGAAATATTTACAAAGATAACAAATACAAGATATTCAGATATAATTAATGAGGAAACTATTGTTAGGTATGTTTTAAATCCAAAAGGTATATTTAAAGAAACTCAAGGAAAGAGAGTTCTAATATTAAACAAGGCTTATGATAAAGGTACTATATTAAGAGGAAGTATAATAAGAGAAATGCTCTTGAATAGAGGATTTAAGGATGATATTTTTGTCACTGATATAAAAAACAAAAAATTTTATTAGGAGAATTCAAATGATTACAGGAATTATAATGGCCGCAGGATTTTCAAGCCGTATGGGAGAAGATAAGCTTCTTATGGAAGTTGATGGATTTAAAATGGTTGAAAGAGTTATTTATAGCTGTAAGAACTCTTTATTAGATAATATCATTCTCATATATAGAAGAAAAGAAGTAAAAGAGATTTGCGAGAAATATAATATTAATACCATATATAACCCTAATGCGTATTTAGGACAATCAGAGAGCATGAAATTAGGAGTAGAAGCATCTACTAATAGTGAAGCTTATATGTTTATAACTGGAGACCAACCTTTTATAACTAGTAATTTAATTAATCTATTGATTAATGAATATAAAAATGGACAAGAGCAAATTCTTGTCCCATACTATGACGGGAAGAATGGTACTCCAACTATTTTTTCATCTAGATTTAAAGAAGATTTATTGCAAGTAAAAGGTGATAAAGGCGGAAGAGAAATTATAAAAGATAACTCAAATTATGTAAAAAAAATATATATAAAAAATAGGAAATTAGGTTTAGATATAGATAGAAAAGAGGATTTATTGAACTTATTCCAATAGGTGAGGCTGCTAAATATGACTGACAATTTGAATAGACAAGTAAGTCTATTGGGAAAAGAAAGTTTTGATAAAATGAAGGAAGATTTACTAAGATACTAAAGGGCAGCATAACTAAGGTAGGAGATACTATAGAAGTATTGAAAAATATTACTTAATTTAAAGAGGGGGAGAAAGAATGAAAAGTAAAGGGATAAGGGATTTAGTATTATTATCAATAACTATCATACTTGTATTTTCTATTGCAGCTTGTAGTGCAGATGATATTGTCAGTACACAAGATGAAAACCAATCAAAGGATATTGCTGAGAATGAAATCATAGTAATCACCGATCATTTGGGAAGAGAAGTCGAGTTTAAAGAGCCAGCTGAAACAATAGTAAGCGGATATTATATAACCACATCTATGATGATAGCTTTAGATTTAAAAGATAATGTAGTGGGATTAGAGGCTCGACCTGAGATGAGACCTATATATAGCTTAGCAGCTTCAGAATTTTTAGAACTACCTACGGTAGGTACAATGAAAGAATTTGATTTAGAGGCAGCAGCTGCTTTAGAGCCAGATTTAGTGGTTTTATCAGTACGACTACAAGAAGCCGTCAAGACCCTAGAGGAATTAGGCATAAAAGTAATTGCGGTAAATCCAGAAAGTATGGAAGAATTAAAAGAATCTCTAATTATGATAGGGAAGGCAACAGGGCGTGAAGATAGAGCCCAAGAATTAATACAATATTATGATGAAAAAGCTATAGAAATAGAAGAAATGGTAAAAGACCGAGAAAAGAAATCTGTATATCTAGCTGGTAATAAGAGTTATCTATCAACTACTTCTAATAAAATGTATCAACATACATTAATAGAGACAGCTGGAGGAAATAATGTGACGGGAGATATTGATGATACTTATTGGGTAGAAATCTCATATGAACAACTACTGGACTACAACCCTGATATTATAATTGCTGCTCCTGCTGCAAGTTATACAAAAGAGGATATTCTGTGTGATGCGAGCCTTAAAGGTATAAGTGCTATTGAAAATGATGATATATATTTTATGCCATCTAGTTTTGAGAGTTGGGACTCTCCTGTTCCTTCTGCTATAGTAGGTACTATGTGGTTAACAAGTGTATTACATGAAGATGTCTATCCTTTTGATGAATTTAAAGAAGATACATATGATTTTTATGAAGAATTTTATAATATCGAAATAGATATGGATGAATTAACAAAATAATGAAAACACAAAAGATATATTCAAGAAAATTATATTCTGAAATAACTGTAGCCACCATTTTGATGGTGGCAGCATTTATCATATCAATTGGAGTTGGCAGATATCCTATTTCTATTCAAGAGATCTTTAATATTATACTAGGCAATGAGGTAAGGGATATGACAAGTAATGTATTTTATACTTTAAGATTGCCTAGAACAATAATGGTATTATTAGCAGGTGTAGGATTAAGTGTATCGGGTAGTGTTTACCAAACTGTTTTTAAAAACCCTTTAGCTACACCTGATATTATAGGTGTATCTTCAGGTGCTAATTTAGGTGCTGCCATAGCAATAGTATTTTTTGCTGGTAGCACTATATCTATTATAGCTTTTGCATTCTTAGGAGGATTGTGTGCAGTATTTATAGCACTTACCCTAACAAAAATATGTAAAAATAGGAGTATTAGTACCTTTGTATTAGCAGGAATTGCTGTAAGTTCACTTGCACAAGGTTTTATTATGTTTTTAAAGTATATAGCTGATCCTGAAAGAGAATTAGCTGCTATTGAGTTTTGGACAATGGGCAGCTTTGCTTCAATTACAGGCAATAAGTTAATTTCTATATTACCCTATTTTGTAATTGGAATATTAGTTTTATTTTTTTTGAGATGGCAAATTAATGTACTTTCCTTAAGTGATGAGGAGGCAAAAAGTTTAGGAGTAAAGGTTGACACAATAAGAGTAATTGTTATTATTGCAGCTACATTAGTAGTAGCAAGTATCGTAAGTGTTACAGGATTTATTTCATTTATTGGACTTATAGGACCTCATATAGCAAGAATGTTAACAAAGAAAAATGATTTCAACACTACAATTTTAAGTGCATTGGTAGGAGCAATAATACTACTTGTAGCTGATATACTTGCAAGAAGTATGGCAAGTAGCGAAATTCCTATAAGTATATTAACTACATTTATTGGATCGCCATTTTTAGCATACCTTATGAGTCGTTTAAAGTAGGAGAGATATCATGTTACATATTAAAAACATCCAAGCAGGATATAAAAACAAAATAATAGTTCATAATATCGGATTCTCCATAAAGCCAAAAGAGTTTACAGCCCTTTTAGGTCTAAATGGTGCAGGCAAAACTACATTATTAAAAACAATAGGCGGATTATTAAAACCAATTAGTGGGCAAGTGGTAATAGGTGAAGAAGATTTGCTTATGTTAAACGAAAAAGAAAGGGCAAGACATATTAGTTTTATGCCTCAAAGGCATAGCGTTATATATGATACAAAAGTTATAGATGTGGTCCTTATGGGAATAACCTCTTACTTATCCATATTTGAAACGCCAAATAATAAACATAGGGAAATGGCGTATAGAATGTTAGAATTAATAGGCATGGATGTATATGCAGAGAGCAATTTTTTGAATTTAAGTGAAGGACAAAAGCAACTAATTATAATCGCTAGAGCATTAATGCAGAATGCAGAAATTATGCTATTTGATGAACCCGATAGTGCATTAGATTTTAAAAATAAACACATGGTTTTAGAAAGTATAAGAAATATAATAAAAAATCAAAATAAAATTGGGATAATAACATTGCATGACCCTAATTTAGCTCTACAATACTGTGATAAAATAATTATATTAAAAAATGGGACAATATTTTTTGAATTTGATACAAAGGATGTAAATTTAGATTTCCTACTTGATGTTTTTTCTAAAATATACGGAGAAATTAGCATAGTAGAGCATATGAGCAAATATGTAATTGTGAGGTGATGTTTTGAAGGCTGGATATAGTTTATGGCTAAAGAATAAAAGCGGTGAAAAGATATTTGGACAGGGCCCATTGTCATTATTGATACTAGTAGATAAATTAGGTTCACTAAACAAGGCGGCACAAGAAATGGGGATGTCCTATTCAAAAGCCACTAAAATTATAAAAAGAACAGAAACCAATCTAAACATTAATCTCTTGGATAGAGAAATTGGAGGCTCCTGGGGTGGAGGTTCAAGCCTAACAGATGAAGCTATGGAGTTGATAAGGAAATATGAAAGATTTAGAGAGGAAAGCACCAGAGAAATTGAAAGAATATATAATGAAATCTTTCTATATGAGTAAAAAAAGGCATTTACTCATAACGGGTAGTAAAGGAATTGGGAAAACCACATTGTTAAAAGAAATATTAAAGGATTATGATAATTTTGGAGGAATAAGAACCTATATAACAAGAGAAGATGATGGCTTACTGGAAACCGTAATATTAGAAGATATATTAGATAATAATGTAAATGTAATAATAGGTAAAAGAATTGATAATATTATGAATCCAGTAGTGGAAGGATTTGAAAACGTAGGATTGGAAATTTTGAAAAGATATAACAGTAGTACTAAGGATACTATAATTATTGATGAAATAGGATTTCTTGAATTAGAAGCTATAAATTATCAAACAGAAATACTGCTATTATTTGAAAAGAAAGATATGATAGTTTCATTAAGAAAGGATAATAATTTTTTTATCAATAAAATCATTGGATATAAGGATACTTTTCTAGTGGATTTAGATAGGTATATCTTATAATATCATATCTTCACAATAGAAATTTTATAGTAGGATATGTTATGATTTAGCTATATAGTTTTGAAAATTATAAAACGGGGAGTGATCATATGACAACAGCTCATATTAATGCTAAAAAAGGAGATATTGCTGAAACTATATTATTACCAGGGGATCCACTTAGGGCTAAATTTATAGCTGATACTTATTTAGAGGATGTAGTTCAATTTAATGATGTAAGGAATATGTTTGGATATACAGGAACGTATAAGGGAAAGAAGATATCAGTTATGGGAACTGGTATGGGTGCTCCGTCTATAGGGATTTATTCTTATGAATTGATACATTTTTTTGGAGTGAAAAATCTTATTAGAGTAGGTTCATGTGGAGCATATAATAAAGACTTAGAATTATATGATATTATTTTAGGTATGGGGGCATGTACAAATTCTAGGTATGATCACCAATATGATCTACCAGGGACATATTCTGCTATAGCATCTTGGGATCTATTATATAGGGCAAAGAAGATAGCAGAAGAAAAGAATATAGAAGTCAAAGTAGGAAATATATTGACTAGTGATGTATTCTATAATGCTAATTCAGAAGTATATAAGAAGTGGGCTGATATGGGGGTTCTTGCAGTAGAGATGGAAGCTTATGCACTTTATTGTAATGCTGCAGCTGCAGGAGTAAATGCTTTAACTATTCTTACAGTTTCAGATTCTTTAGTTACAAAATTAGAAACTACTTCAAAGGAAAGAGAGACTGGATTTACTAATATGATGGAAATAGCATTGGAGCTGGCATAGAATACTTAAAAATAGGAGAGAAAATTATAAGGATTGTGGCATAAGATTCATATATTAAGAATATCATATAATCCGGGTAATTCTTTTAAAAGAATTATATTTAATACAAATATATTACTATACCTAGTAATATTGAAAAGTCACCTGTTTATTCAGATGCTTAAATCGTCGTAAACAAGGTCGAAAATGTAGCATACATTTTTTGACCTTGTTTGTTTAATAGAATTATGACTGGAATTAAGATATTGATGTAGGATATTTTTTGAATAAATATGATGATCTTTGTAATTAAGAACAAAAGGAGTGAGTTTAATTTTAAGCAATGGTTAAACTACTAATATAGAATGTTTTATATTTTGGATTGTGAAAAATGAAATATTAGAATTATTGAGGAGTATATGAAATCATAAAGGAGGAATTATCAAATGGAAGCAAGAGAATTATTATTTAATCTACCGCCAATTGTAGGACTGTTGCCTCTAATTATCTATATTCTCTTATCCTTTAAGAAGAATACACATCCAGTTGTAAATGTATTTATATGTGTCTTACTAGGTGCAATCCTTGTAAAACAGCCTATTCTTCAATTGGGATCTGTTATTGCAGATGCAATGGGATCATTTATGGCTCTTATTGGTTTTATAATAATCTTGGGTTCAGGATTGGGTGCAGTTTTAAGCAAGACAGGTGTTGCAAAGAATCTGGTTCATATAATGATGGATAAAATAGGTATAAATACTGAGAGAAAAGCTATAATTGGAACCATGATAACATCAATTTTGTTAGTTACATTATTGGGAACTATGGCAGGTGCTAATGCTATAATAGCTCCAATAGTAATTCCATTGATTTCAACAATGGGAATAACACCTAGTACCCTTGCAGTTATATTTCAGGGAGCTGGGCAAACTGGACTTTTTCTTGGGCCATTTAGTCCTCCCATGGTAACCCTTATGGAGTTGACAGGATTGTCCTATGGAAAAATATTATTATATGCAGGATTACCCGTTTCAATCTGTATGTGGATTATAACATATATTATGGCTAAGCATACTCAAAAGATTACATTTGGAAAATATAAATTTGATAATGAAGACAGAGAAGGGGAAGAAAGATATATTGCGACTCTAGAAACAAAGAGGGCTACAATAGTATTTTTATTGACTTTTTTGATACTTATCATATATGGTGTAGCGATTAAGAGTGGAGCTTCATATGCAATATTTATAATGATAACAGTTGCTATTACTACAGGTATAGCCGCTGGACTAAAGATAGGCGAGATAGCAGATACGATGTTTGAAGGTATGTCTAAGTTAATATGGTTGTTTGTAATGTTTATACTATTTGAGCCATTCTTGATATTTGTTCAAGAATCAGGTGCTTTTGATGCTCTATTTGATATATTAGAGCCTCTTATTGTAAATAGTAGTCAAACAGTGTTTGCTGTACTAACTAGCTTAATAGGCATATTTGGAATAAATGGTGCAGCAGTTGCCCAATCTATACTTATGGATAGTCTATTTTCTAATATGGTAAATGAATTAGGAATTCACATGGGACTATGGTCTGCAGTGCTATTAATAGGAAGTCAGATAACTTCCTTTGCCTATCCTGGTGGGGATATGCTTGGGGCTATGGGGCTTGCTCAATCTAAAGATGTTAAGTCCATGTTAAAGCTTGGATATTCAATTATAGTTACATTACTTATAGTAATAGTTATACTATCAATTTTATTATAGAATAAGGAGGTGGTACTTAATGTCTTTAGAAAAAAGTATATTTTCAGCTCTCGGTGAATTAGATGGAACTGTGGGAATGTATTTTGAGGATTTATCTACAGGTAAAAGAATATGTATAAATTCTGATATGGAGTTTTCAGCAGCTAGTACTATTAAAATTCCTTTAGTATTATTTCTATTGATTAAGGGAAAATCTGAGTTGATTGATTTAGGAGAACAAATTCAGATTGATGAAGTAAACAGAGTTGGTGGCACTGGAATAATAAAGGAATTAGATAAAAAGTATAGACCTACAATTATGGATTTAGCCAAATTAACCATAATATTAAGTGATAATATAGCTACAAATCAGATAGTCGATTTGATTGGAGGGGCTGAAGAGGTTACTAAATTTTGTAATAGTATAGGCTTGATTTCTACAAAGTTTCAGAGAAAGATGATGGATTTTGAATCATTAAAATTAGGTAAAGATAATATTACTACTCCTAGAGATATGGGGTATCTTTTGAAGATGTTAGTAAATGATGATGATAGATTTCAAGGTGTATCTAACATATTGATAGATATAATGAAGGGACAGCAATTGAGACAAAAACTACCATATTTAATTCCTGCTTTAGAACCAGATGATCCCAGTATCTATAGCGATGCTGTAGAAGAAGGCACTGTTATAGTAGCTCATAAGACTGGTGAATTGTGGAAGGTTCAACATGATGTTGGTATATTTATGTTACCTAGAGGACATAAATATATACTTGCTCTATATACTAGTAATCTATCTTCAGATAATGAGGGGAGCAAGATGATTGCAAAAGTGTCAAAGATAATATATGATCATATGGTAATATGAATATAGGTGATTTATAGCATCTATATTTGTTGGCAAAAAATTTGATAGATATTATAGAGATGCAAAAGGTTAGGCAATGAGAAAATATTTGAGGACTCTCAGAGGACTATATAATAGCTTATAAACATATCTTGAAGAGATATAGAGGTAATATCTATAATATTAGTAAACGTTGTTTAAATTTCATAAATATATTTATATTGTAATTAAGTAATATATTACGTCATCTAAAACCAGTAAGAGCAAATACATACATGCTTTTACTGGTTTTTTGTGGCAAATGCTTTATGGTATATGTTATGATTTAGTATATAGTTATTCGCAATAATAAGGCAATTGTGAAGGTTGAAATTAATATAAGGTCCATATAATTTGATGTGATTATAGGAGGGGGAAATATTTGGATATAAAAGATTTAGAGGCAAAAGATGCCAATACTAGGGGAATGCTGTTTGTAATAATTAGTACTGTTCTGTGGGCTATAAATGGAAATATAGGAGTCTATTTATTTAGGGACAAGGGAGTTACACCTGAACATCTTACAATGTTTAGGCTTGTATTCTCAGGAGTGATCTTACTTATCTATCAATATATCTATATTAGAGAAGAAGTATTTAACATATTTCATAATAGGGATGAACTTATAAAGCTTGTATATTTTGCATTTTGTGGAATATTGGTTATGCAATATGGATATTTTGTTGCAGTTAAACATTCTAATGCTGCAACTGCTACAATTTTACAATCTTTAGCCCCTTTTATAATAGTTATAATCACATCTATTAATTATAGAAAATTACCATCTAAAAGCGTTTTAATTGCGTTGATTATTGCACTGGTAGGAACATTTTTAATTGTAACTCATGGAAGAATTGATCAGATAGCCATTACAAAATCAGCTTTTATATTTGGGATGATTGCTGTTTTTGGATGTGTAAATTACAATTTGGTCTTTGGTGCACTACAGGAAAAATATAGTACAATTTTAGTATTGGGATGGGCAATGACTATATCAGGAATTGGGTTTTCTTTAGTATTTAGACCTTGGAGAACTTCACTTTCAATGGATATAGGAAGTGTTTTAGGAATTTTGTACGTAACTCTATCGGGTACCTTGTTTCCATTCTTGTTTCATTTAACAGGGTTAAAGAATATTGGAGCTCAAAAGGCGAGTATACTTAGTCTTGTTGAACCAGTAATGTCAACTATAATAGCCGTAGCATTTATGGGAGCAAAGCTCTTTAAAATCGACTTTATGGGGATTGGAATGGTAGTATGTGCATTGTTATTATTGGCTTTAAATTGAATCCTAAAGACATAGATACTAGAAAATTTCATATTATATAAGTTTTTCCTAGAAATAACCATCGCTTTTTAAAGTGATGGTTATTTGTAAAATGTGTATCTATCAGAAGGATATTTGAGTAAGAGATTGAAGGAGATGCTGGGGATGAGTTATTCAGAGTATATAACCTTTCTTAGAATAGAGAAAGCTGTAGGGCTTTTACAAAGTGGAGAATATAAGGTTATGGATGTAGCAAGAATAGTTGGATACTCAGATTATAGATATTTTTCTAAGGTATTTAAAAGACAGTTGGGAATTTTACCAAGTGAGATATAGGATTTAAATATGTCATATATAGATAAATAGAAATGGACAAGGCTTTCTGTAAGTCCCTGTCCATTTCTATTATTTAGTCTATATATTTTTGATTCATTAATCTTAACGCTTCTTCATTGTCAATATTTAAAAGCAATTTTTCAAGTGAACAAACATTATTTGTATTTTTGCTAGATTTAACTAAATCAATGATTTCATTATATTCTAATTCAATATCTTTTTCTTTCAAGATATCCAATCCTGGTTTTGATATTTTATGGGCAATTATTCTTTTTATATCTATTAATCCAACCATATTAGCTACAGCAGTTCCAATTTGATTTCCGAAGATATAATATTTTCCACTTAAGTTCTCCCTATTATTATATATATATTTATATAGTGAACTGTGGGGACTTTCTTCAGCTTGGAATAAAGTATGGTACTCGGTATCTGTT
>JBQHQH010000007.1:0-86117 GCA_052067355.1 Tissierellaceae bacterium HCP3S3_D8 | reverse complement strand
GATTTCAAAAAAGATTAGGATGCATGGCTCCATTAGAATATAGAAACCATGCATCTAAATGTGCATAATTTTTAATTAAATTGATTGTCTACTTGACAGGGGTCAGTTCAAATAGCTGCCTTTTATATAAGAAATATCCCTACTATTGTAGTTACTATCAACCCTATAACTACAGGTTTGAAGTTCCTCCTTGTAAGTTCAAATGAATCTACACCACAGATAGCTGCCGCTGGAATCACTGCCCACGGAATCAAAGTACCTCCTCCTACCCAAGTAGAAATACTTGGTATAACACATACTATAAAATAGAAATATATTCACAACTAAAAATAAATACAAAAAATAAGAAAATTTTAATCCTTATTTTTTGTATTTATCATTTTAAAAACCCAATATAAGCCCAAAATATTTATACTAATATTTAATATCCGAGTTATATTTCTTTTTTATTATGCTTAAAATATAAGTTGATTTTACTAAAATTAGAGTATAAAATAATATATCATTTCTCCTGATAATCATTTTTTAAAAATTTGTTTTCCTTAGTAAATGTGGCAACTTTATTACTATCCACATCCAATGTTATTAGCTTTCTTTTTTCTTCATCTTCTATTTTATCTCTATTTAAAGTTAAAATATATTGAAAGTCTTGATATTGCTCTTCTTGTTTATGCAAATAATTTAAACTTTGTACTAAAGTGTCTTGATCTACATCAAATATATTATCATGTATTAAAAACAATGGGTGTTTTTTTCTCGTATATTCATTGAATAACAAGGCCATATCGTAAATAAATACCTTCGTTCTATTTACACTACGACTACCGTCGTCATATATTCTTAGATTGAAATTCATAAAATGTTTACGAATATTACTATTGATGGTTTCAATTACAAAAGAACACTCTTTATTCCCCATAATCGATTCATGGATAGATAATAAGGTGGAAAGGAAACTATCTATTACAATCTTATTTTGATCTATTAATTCATCTATTTTCAATATCTCTTGTGATTTTTCAATACACAACGTTTTTTTACGTTTTGTATTTTTATCGAATTCATTGATTAAAAAACTTATATTTGCATATTCAGATTTTTTTTCCTCGTATATTTTTAAGCTTGTTTTTAAGTTTTTCAACACACCTTTTTGATCAATTATCTTTATTTTTTCCGAGTATTCTTCATCTAAAATACGAATTTGATTTGTAATTAAATTCAATTCTTTTCGTAATTCTTCAGCCTTCTCATTTATAAGCATTCTTTGGAAATTTTCCACTCTATTTTTAAATAAAGTTACTTCTTGTAAAGATTTTACTACCATACTTCCTAAATCATTTTTAAATTGATTATAAACTAACTCAATATCTTTATCATCTAATTCTTCAGGTTTTGGTAATCTGTTGATTTTTTCTAGTTCATATTTTATAACTTTTTGCTTATTTCGAGATCTTTCTAATTCACTTTCTAAATCAATAATATCTTGCTCCATAGCATTAAAAAGTTCATTACTTTTAAAACTTTCTATAGCTAATTCCATTTTTTTAAGGTCGTCATTAAGTGAATTAAGTTTAGCTCTAACATCCTGAACCTTTTTCTTCTTGTTATCTGTTATATCTTTCTTATTTTTGGTAATAATTTTTTTTATTGTTTCAATTTCTTTTATAATTTTTTGTGTTTGTTTATATCTTTCAATCCCAATACTTAATAAAAATAAATGAACGGTAAAATCATCTGGTATTCTCTTTGTTAAATCATGGCACTTTATAATATCCTTAAATTCTGATCTTTCATCTCTTATTAAAATTGAAAGCATATTCCGAAAAGAAGGCACACTTTTTCCATCTAGATTTCCAAACATTAGTCCCTTTAAATAAATCCTAGCATCATCTATATTGTTGAATTTTACTTCTTTACCATTTTTAATTATTAAAGGACTTCTTTCTTCTTTCCTATTTCTAGATATTGTAATTTCATCCTTACCTATCTCTAAATTAAGTGAAATATTTTCTTCTAATCCAACTATATTTTCCGGTATTTTTTTTATTCTAGAATTATTATAGTCATTTAATAAACAAAAATCTATGAATTCTATACACATAGACTTTCCTACACCATTCGTCTTTCTTCCTTTTATACTATTATTATCATACTTCTCGCCTAAGATTAAGTTCACGCCATCATGAAATTCTATACAATCAAAAATGTTAGATTCTGAATATAGCTTATTAATACGAATTCTATTTACTTCTTTATCCATATGTTCGCCTCCTCAAAATCTAGTATATCAACAGAATATAAAAAAGCTAATCCTAAAATCAACTGCCTGCTATTCTTAATATTATTTTTTTTTAGTGAATTTGATAATTCATAAATCGATATTTTATCAGTTTTTTTTATTTTCATTTCTTTAAGAATTAAATACCCTGTATACATTGAAGATGAAGAAATGGTATTTTTAGTTACAAGCATTATACTCATCCCTTTCATTCGGAAATAAATTGCATTTTATTATCTCATTTACTAAATAAAATTTTATTGCTATTTTATCATACTTTTTCCCACAAGTGCTAATCTTTTCTTCAAAATAATCTACCAAAAGATTTAAAGCTTTTAGTGGGTCATTATTGGCATGTTCAAGGTATGTAATGCTAATATCTTGTAAATAAATCATAATCACAATTTCCTGAGCTTCATCCAAGGGCATTCTATCATCTACAACTTTTAGTGCCTCCCCATAAATCAAAAACAACTGTGTGTATTCTTTTTCAATTCTAGAGGCATAGTCTTTAAATCTTTTTTTTATTTTAAATTCTGGATCTATTACTGAATCAATTTTTTTAGATACCTCTTTATTTGATGTAAAATATTCAATCAAAGCAATTATAGTCTCTACTTCGCTCGATTCATTGGTTTCTACTTTATTTACTTTATGACTTAACTCAGTGTTCAAAAAATCAAATATTCGTTCTAGATCTCCTGTTTTTTTCTTTTTAACCTCTTTTATTAAGTCACCACAATCTATAATATCGCTATCTTTATCAAAATCAAATAAACTCTTTGTATCAAATATAGTCGTATACTTTTTCTTTCTAGTTAGTATCAATATAATAAGTCTATTGTATGTTTCATAATATTTATTATCAATAAACTTATCAATCGTATCTTTAATTTTAATACTACTATTATCCGATGTTACTTGAACAGATATTTTAGCATCTTTATCCGCTAAATCGATTGCCGCAGCATTCTTCTCTATTGTATTTAAGTTTATGAGATGATAGTCATAAATAGAATTTAATAATCCAGAATAAAAATCTTCTGCTACTATATTTATATCATATAAATTTATAGCATTTCTCATTTCTACTTGATGACTGAGCAAAGCTATATTATCGCATATACTCTTTAAATAAAATTCCCTATTCATAGTATCACCTCTATCACTTTTAATATTAACACATTATATCATTTCCTCCTTGCAATTTCTACCATATTATGGAAAAAGCATATCTTCTAGTATCATAATAAAATGTATTTAAGTTAAATTCTGAAACATAAAGCTAATCGATAACAAAAAAAAAGACCAGGAAATCAATCCTGGTCCTCAACTCTCTTCCTTGTAGATTGTATAGTCAACTGATGTACATATACTGCCATGCCTGCAGCTAATATTCCCTGTAATATTCCATTTAGAATAACTTGTCCTATGAAACCATTCTCGAATCCTAAGATTAATATAGCAAATAAAATACCTATTACTCCAAGGATAATAGGTATAGTCCAATCTTTAATATATTCAGCTTTCTTTAACATTAATCCTAATATGATAAGTACTGGGATTAATATGAGTATTTCTGGTTGAATAAAACTTAATATTTCTTCTCCTGTCATGTTATTTTACCTCCTCACTATAACTGTATTATCTTTCCAATCTACATGTAAACCAAACGGCTTAAATAGCTCTCTTATTGGCACATAGCTATTATTGATCTTTATTAGATTAGTACTATCTTTTTTATAGCCATTTAAATTTATAAGATTGTCCAATAAAATAACTCTTATATTTTGTTCCTCTGGTCTATACTGTGATGATAAATCTGCTGTAACAGTACCATCTTTATATCCTACAACAAATCCCATATCCTCTAGAAGCCTACGTATTGGTATATAGGTATTACTAACCTTGACATAATTAATATTATCTTTATTAAAGCCTTGAACTAATAATTTGTCTGTTATCAATTGCACCTGAACTTTATCTTTAGAGTAATCTGGATTACTTGGTTTATGAGGTATATACTCTATATTATGATAAGCCAATATAGACTTAGCTATTGCCTGTGCAAACTTTTCAAAATTATTTATGAGTAAGTCCATATCTGCTTTATTTCTGATAAAACACAATTCAATCAGTATTGCTGGTGCTTTAGTATATCTCAATACATAAAATCTTGCAGCCTTAACGCCCCTATTTGCAGTAAATAATCCTTGTGATACAAGTTCATTTTGCATAATTGTAGCTAGCTTATTGCCTTCTATACTTCCTACATCACTAAAAGTTTCCAACCCATGTGCAGCAGGATTATCTGCACTATTAACATGTATAGATATAAAACTATCACTGTTAAACTTATTAGATGATTTAGCTCTATCGTCAAGTGATAAATATCTATCATCTTTCCTAGTATAGTTAATCTCCATGCCATGTTTTTCTAAGATCGTTCCTACATCTAGTGTCATGGCCAAGGTAATGTCTTTTTCTTTATAGCCTAAACCTGTAGCACCACTGTCTACTCCACCATGGCCAGCGTCTATTGTTGATCTATTCATAAAATCACCTTCCTATCTGTTGTATATACCAAATAAAAAAACCTACTAGCACAGTAATAGAAAATCCCATGAACCACTTCAATGTAGCTACAAGATTCTTAATCTGTTCTATTAGGTTCTTTATTTCAGTTTCTGTACTTGATTTAAATTGTTCTAGCTTATCTAGTCTTTCACTGTGAATATTGAGCCGTCTCTCTTTTCTTTCATCTTCTTTATATAAATGTTTTATTTGTTCCTCAATTTTTTCCATATAGCCCCTCCAAATTTGATATAAAAAAAGAACCTACATTAAGTAAGTTCTTTTAAACCTATTTTCTATTTATAACTTTTAAATACATCCATATATATTTAATTCTTTAAATATAGAATCTATTGACTCTTGTTTACAACAATCTATAAATTCATTTGACATATGGCTTAAATTATCACATAAACCAAAATCTATTATCTTAATAGTATTCTCTTCTTCAATCCAATATATATCTTCTGTGGGTTTTAAGTCAACAAGCCATATTTTTCTCTCAAATATTTGTTCCATAGTATCTGTTATTATGCTTTTTAAATTATCAGGATACTTTTTATGTTTTGTTAAATATTCAAATAAATTAACTCCTTTAATTTTTTCCATGACAACAAATTTTTTATCTGCATAAGCATACATAATTGGAATCTCATCTATTCCTTTAAGAATGTCAAGGTAAATATAATCAAAATATTCTCCTTGTATTCCTTTTTCGGTAAAGAATTTTATAACATAATCCGTATCAGGTATATTGTAAACTCGGCCATGAGAGCCCATATCTATAAAATGTTTAGATAAGGTAGCTTCAAAATTTCTTTCTAAAGCTTTCTCACAAAACAACCTAACATTATCAGATATTTCATTAGTAATATTCAACATAATCATCCCTCCTCAAGCCTATTTTACCATAATGAGGAATTAAAAAGGGCGTAAAAAAAGACTATCTCTAGTCTATTACCCTTTTAGTGTTATTCTATTGTCTAGTTTTGACTTGCTAAGTATTCAGCAACTGGTATTACATATTCTTCAGGAACAAGTGGTTTTTCTTCTCCCTCTACTTCTTCTAAATTCCACCTTCCAGCTTTAACTAAAATCCCATATGAAACTACTAAATATTTTTTCAACATTATACATTACCTCCTTGTAATTTTTCTAATCCCTTTAATCTACTTTCTAAGTCAATTATAGCTTCAGCCATAGCAATTTTTTCATCATCTATAGGCTCGTCTATAATTTCTGGTTCTGGTATATCTTCAACTCTATACTTTTTTATTACTTTATCCTCTAATATCTTATAACCATCTTCTATAATATACTGTGTTTCTTTATCATACTCTGGTGGATTATCTTCTAGAAGTAGCCAGCCTTCTTGTTTAGCTAATTCTAGATCACTTCGCATCAGTATATCATAGCCACTCACAGAACTACCGTCTTTTAGATAACCTGTACGTGGAAGATAATATTGAATTATTTCTCCATCTATTACTTGTACCATTTGCATAATATCACCTCTCTATCTCAATGTGAAATCAATATATGGTCCATTACCATTACTGAAATCTATATAGAAATCACTATTAACACTTACATTATCCACTCTCAAAACGAGAGTATTCTCATTATTATTTATCATTTCTTTTACAATGTCGGTAATATTGGCAACATCCCAAGTATAACTGGTACTATCAAACACAAAAATTCCCGATTGTTCAGTGAAAATGTAGTCTGTATCAAAGGAATTAGATGAAGAATTATCCCATAAAGGAATAGAGTCTTGATAACGATATACTCTCATTCCATAATCATAGCTATCACTGTATTTACGAGCATGAACACTGAGTCGAACAGTACCTATTTGGTCGACAAGTGGAAAAGTATCGGGGTCAAAACACAACAACGCGTATGGAATAGAATTATATATATTTAGTTCATTATGACCTCTATTACTAACAGTGCTATTACTTCTAAGCCTACACCACCCAATAGGTTTGTTACCTTTCAATATCACTTCTTTCTTCTTCCTGCCACTACACATCCTAACTCTATCAGCTAACATAAAACTCACCACCGTAAAAAAGATAATATGTTCCGCCATTATCGTATGTCATATATGTTATAACATATGACGCATCGGGTGAATTTAGGAATGGAATTTCTCCATTCTGCCACACGAGCCTAGAATAAGAAGCGTTGAATGAATCCGCAAGGAATGTAACAGAATATGGAGTGCTGGACTGATTTATGATTATAGTACCAGATAATATGCTACCACTTTGGGATGGACGATCAAATGGAGCAAATCTTATGGTATAATTTCTCTCCAGATTTATAACAAGAGATTTAAACGCAAGAGGTGAATTAACAGATGCGCTTGAGCCAGCACCAATAAAAGTCGCAGACTCTACATAATTGCTAAGCCTAGATTTTGATAGATTTTTCCAAGCCATATCTACATTACCTGTAAACGTTCCACCACCTTTATCCATCTTAGCATCCTGCAATATTTTCCCTTGTTTAGTTGATAATGCCTTAGTTGCATCTTCTGTAGTAAGATTATCTATAATCTCTACTACAGGTATATCATTCATCTTCTGTTCTAGTACTTCTATATCTTTCTTAGTAGCGAGAATTACACCTGGATCTACCTTTAAATTAACAACTGATGTATTTACTACCTCTAGTATCATCCTAATATAAAGATCCTTAGCACTGCCATCAGCTACAACAGGCTTATATGTTTCAGGATATTTGCCTATAGCTAACAAATTACCCTCTTCATCAAATATACCTGCTTCACGTATCATAAATCCACCTTGGTCCGCAGGTATAATAGTTTCTATTACTATCCAGTTAGGATTCTTTTCATCTATAGATATCTGCCCTATCTGTCCTCTCCAAACTTCATTAATAAGTTTTTCTTGGTTTTCAGTAGGACTATAATATTTACCTCCCCCATCTCCTAGCGCAAAATGAGTGAAATTTACCTTATTACCTAATGCACTTGCATTTGCTATTTTAGCCTTACCTATGCTAGTTAATATTGTATAAAACTGTTCTGACATTAAATCACTTCCTTTCTAGGATATACTGTTACGTTTTCTAACCCTGTATTGCTGCCTGTTCCTATATAAATACTTCCTTTACTTTCAATGTTTCGAGGACTATAGGGATATACTGTTATTTCTTCGCCACTTAGAATAGTCACGGCTATATAGAAAGGAGATTCAATTCTTTGATGTATAGTTGATTCTAGTATCATATTAGCGGGTATCATTTGTCTAATTTCATTTGTAACTAAATCAAACATACTCCAATTAAAAGAATTGACTTTAATCTTTAAAAGACGCTTACTGACAAGCCTTTCCATCTCATAATTATCTCCAAAGATCTGATCTAACTTATCTTTTAGCACCTTATAGGTGTATGGTAGCCTGTCATTCCATTTTAATGAAATCCTCAACTTTCTATCGTCTAAACTATCAGCCTTTGATGGAGTTACCTTTAATAATTTTTCCCGTCTTGCAACTCCTCTTTCTGTAGAAGTTTCAATAAATTGATCATCTATTAAATCATCTATTGATTGCCAAGCTATTTCGATCTCTGGATTTTCTGTATTAGCTATTTCTTTATATTCTTTTACATCATGCAATACATCAGGAAAGTATGTTTCAATTTTTCTCATATTATAACCACCTCACCAAGTGACGGTATTTCTACATCTGACAATACAAGATTTTCATTCACTCCATTTAATTTAGTATTTTGTATATCCAATATTCCAGGCAGTCCTAAAACTCTAGTTTCAATATAGCTAATTCTAATGACAAGATTGCTCTCATCTTGCCAACTCTTTTTTAACTCATCAAAATAACCATTTATTGCACCTTTAAAGCTATCTTCTACATCTTTCCATGTGTAGCCTTCTTGAAATGCTATCTTTGTTTCTACATTGACTATACGCTCCTTAACCCCTTCTACAGTTACAACATGATCCACAGGAGCTATGCCCACGCCTTCTCCTTGATATTCTATAGGATCTATTTCGTTTTGAACATAATCAATTAATTCCTGTGAAGGTTTATTGAAATCACTATTAATAATAACTAATTTTACAGTTCCCCCACCATCCCAAACTGGATATACTTTTACACCACCAACACCATTTATTTCATTAGTCTTTTTCTTGTAGTCTGCTATATTTCCTCCAAAGGCTTGACTTTCTAAACTTTCAAAATACCTTTTTCTTAAACTTTCGTCATCTTCTTCATCTTCTCCTGGAATTAAAATATCCGCCAATTCAGCGGATACAAGTCCATTTATATATTCAATTGGTATAAGTGTGCCTACATAAACATTTCCCTTAGCTCCATCTTCTTCACATTCTAGTCTAAATTCTCCATCTTTAATTTTTTCTATGACTTTATAGTTTAAATCATCTCCCGTATATCTGCTACCTATAGGTATATTAAGAGGAAGGTTGTTATTGGTCTTAAATATACCTTTCCTAATTGCTTTTGTAGCAGAATATCTGTTTATTCCCCTTTCTGATGCCCTTCTAGTTAAATCATCACCAGTAGAAGTATCTGCATATGTCCTGTCCTCAATCAATCCTAAATCAATATACATCTGTGTCAATTCAGCAGCAGCAGGAGCTAATGCATTATAGATTATTCCCCCTTGCCTTTTATCATATTTATTAGGCACTCTATCCATCATTCTCTGTAATATATTTTCAAATGTCTTATCTTTAAACACTATATATTCACCTCCTTGGAGGATTCTATATCTCCAAATATGGTATCAACAACAAATCTGATGTGAATTGTATTTCTATCTAAAGTTTCAAACTTAAAATTAGTTACATCTGTTATCCGATTATCAGCCATTAATGCTTCCTTTATTCTTCTCTTTAGTTCACTGTAAGCATAAGCCTTATCCTTACCAAATAAATCAGCTAATTCAATGCCATAATCCCAATCATATATTTCATGTCTGTATCTCTCTGTATTAAGTATTAAATATATAGCTTGTTTCATAGCCTCGATTTCATCTGTATATCTTACAATCCTATCGCCTTCAATCTTAAATGTATAAGTAGGTTCTTCTACTATTTCTATTTCTTGTCCAATATCTATATCTTCAATTTTAGGTATCATTCACTCACCAACCTATCTAAAACAATGTACTTTTGCCCACCTTGAACCCTTAATAATAATACTTCTTCCCCTACTTTTAGCTCATTTAAAACAGTGCATTTCTTTTGTCCTTTATATTCATGTATGTGGAGATTATTTTCTTCTGTCTTATCTTCAATTTCAAATTCAATTTCTTTATTGATTACATTAGAAGTTAAGAGCAGCATTTCACTAGATATAGGCATCCGTTGATCTACATTGATTTCTAGTGGGTTTGTTTTAGTAACTGTACCATAAGCTATATTCATTGGTGAGCGTTGGTCTACTGCGTCGACAGCTGCTTGTTTTATTATTTGTATCATACTCACTATATATCACCTCTTAAATCTAATGTCATCCAATGTTCATTATTGCCGAATACATGCTTAGCTTTTTCAACTAGCATATATTGTTTTATAGATATATCTCCGATATCCCTCATTAGAACCATTATGCTTGTACCAGCTCTTACTCTTGTATCTCCAAGTACATCTTTTAATGATAAACTTTTATTTACTCTATTTTTCATCTTTAATATAGCTTTTGCCTTGGCTTTAGCATTAGTATCTTCATCAACACTTTCAAAGTATTGTAATACTCCCCATTTATTCATATTTTCTCCATGTTTAACTTCGTAAACCTCTCTTTTACCAGCCTTTTCATTATCTCTATATAACCTAACTTTATTATAGGTATCAGTATCTATATCAGTTTTATAACTAAAGTTCTGACTATTGTATTCACCTATTACCAAATCAGGTATTTTCATTGTTTCTACATCTTTTAGAGTAAGCTTTCCGAAGTCATCATATAGCACATACATCTTCTCTTTATTCATTAAAGTTAGATCTAATGCATCATAGATAACATCAAATAGAGTTTTATTATCCTGTATTCTACTAGGGATTACATATCCTGTATCTGCTATTGTTCCAGTTTTTAAATTAAAGTCATTTGCTATTTTATTTACTAGATCAGAAGCTTTAAAACTTTTATAAATATAAGTATCTTTGTTCTTTAGATATCTTAGCTGATCATAAGCAGTAACTTTAATTATCTGCTCTTTATCTCTCTCTTTTGCAAAAATAAATCCAAAGAATATTTCTTTATTATTAACTCTAAGCCTAACTGGATTACCTTCTTGAAAATCAATGTTGTTATCTTTTAAAACATTGAAAGATAGTTTACCAGGTTGACCTATTCTAGTAGTCTCCCAAGTAATGTTGCCTTCTACAATAGGATTATATGTCTTTCCTTTGTTTGTTATTAGTAATTCGTACATTTAATCACCCTAGCCTTAAAACTTGCCCTACATTTATTTTATTAGGATTAGATATGTTGTTTAGTTTTGCTATTTCATTAAATTTATTTCCATCATTAAGTTCTCTTTTAGCTATGGCCCAAAGAGTATCTCCTTGCTTAACGGTATATGTCTTTGCTGGTTCTTTAGCTGGCCTTTGTTCTTTTACTGTAATAATAGCTTTTCCATCCCTAATATCTAACATTGCAACTTCTTGTGTTAAATATTCTTTGTATTCTTTTAACTCTAAACTAACATATATATCTCCCTCTTCTCCTGCCTTTTCTTCTATAGAATAGCTTTCTAATGACACTTTCATCTTTATATCAAATAAAAACTCTCCCCAAGGGGCTTCTCTGATTATAGTAAAGAGTATAGGTTTTTTATCCTTTTTATATTTTTTAAACCTGTCAGTGTAATAATCTGGTGTCTTAAAGCCACTAGGATAGACAGCAAAAGGATATTCTTTTGTTGGAAGTAATATCTTAAAACTTATATCAGTTAATCCTGGTTCTTTTAATATATTTACATCTCCCACATTTAACAATTCTATTACTTTATTTTTCCCTTTGATTTTCATTGTAAAGTTAGGAGGAGGAACAGGTAATTGCATATGGTCCCCCTCGTAATCAAAATAAAAAGAGTACATTAATAATGCACCCCTTCCGCAGCTATATTTATTTGTTCGGTTAATATATTTTCTAGATGTGCAACTATTCCATCTACATCCGCTGTTTCTCTTACATCACCAAAGGCTACGCTTATTTGTGGTGCTAGGGTTGCGGTTGTAAATCTATTTACTACCTCTTGTTCTGCCAAATCTCTCATCCATTTTAAATCTTCTTCGGTCTTTTTAAGTCCTTTAGTATTATCATCAATTTTACCTAGAGTATCATGTTGACCTGCATTCCATACTGATTCTTGATCTGCAAAGCTATTTATTGCATCTTCTATGCTTCCAAGTCCTGCTTTAAATTTATCTGGTAATTGCTTACCCCAATCATAAGCTTTGCTTATTTCCTTAGCATAATCTTTGTATTCCATTCTAGTAGCTTCCCATACGTCTTTATCAGTTGTAGGTTTATGTTTTTCCAATTCTAATATAGCTCTATCCATAAAGTCTAGTTTAACAGTTCCTATATTAGTATTAAGCTTTTCGTTTATCTTATTAACAATCCAATTTAATCCATCAGCAATCCCACGTAGCATATTATTGAAAAGTTCTAATGTATTCATAGCTAAATTATAAAATAGCATCTTTGTTGCATAAACTGGGTCTTTCCATACATTTGCAAAAAATTCAGCAAAACTAGCAATTCTATTCCAAACAAAAGCTATTCCGTTATATAAATTAACCCATAAGGCAGCAAATGTTCCTGCTATAAATCCAGTTATCTGTCCGGAAGTCACTCCTAATCGCATTAATATTTTTATAAATATAAATACTGCCCCTACTACCAGCAATATGTGCCAATTTGCCATCAGCCATGCAGCTCCATGCTTTAATATCTTAAATGTTATATCATCTAGTTTTCTAGCTATACTGATAAGATATATAGTCGATATTGCTAATAGTATTGGCTGTATAATATTCCAATTATTAGTTACAGTTTCCGTCAACCATATAACACCATTCACAATCATAGATATACCAATAGCTATTGCTCCAAAGAACTGGTCGGCACTTGACGATTGTAGCCAAGTGTTTATTTTATCCAACGCAGGCACCAATCTCTCTAAAGCTTCTTCACCAGTTCTCGCTAGGTTCATTTTTATCCGATCTAAAATTTTATAGAATTTCTGTAATGGCGAATTTTGGAGAGCTTGTACTATTTCATCAGTTAACCCCGCCGTATTTAAAGCTTGGTTAAATGCCCCAATAATACCATCTAAGCTACCTCTTTGGACTGCTTTTTTCAATGGCTCTATTTGACTATCAGTAAGATGCAGCGACCTTTGTAATCTTGAATATTGACCTCTCATAGCCTCCTGCATTAAACTTTCAGCACTTCCTATGTTCCCCGTTCTCATAGACAGTTTGTTTGCTATATTAGTTAATCCCATTAACTTATCAGTGTTCTTAGTTAGTTGCATAAAGTTTTTTGTAACATCTGTTAAATCTTCGATATCCTGTCTTGTATCTATAGCATAAACCCGTAGTCTATTAAAATATCCTCTACCTATATCTTTGTTTCCGAAAGCTGCTTGCATAACTGCTGCTTGCTGATTTAACTCTGCAGCCGCCATTATAGTAGAGTTAAATCCTTTTTTTATTCCTTTAATTCCTAAATAAGCTCCTATAAATTTTTTTATCTTATCTAATAATTTATTGGCATTATTAGCACCATTATTTAATTCATTATTAAATTGAATTTGATTCCTTTTAGCATTTTCTATGCCTTGTCCCAGATTGTTTTCTGCCCTCTCTCGTTCCTCAAGAGCTTTCCCTGCCTTTTCTACCGCATCTGCATATTCTTCCTCTAAATTCATAGCTTCGATCAGATTGTTTCTTGCCTTTTCAGATTCCGCAGTCCCTAATTGATGAGTTCTATACAATTTACCATATTCTCTTTGCAACACCTTGACCTTATCAGCCTGTTCAGCATATGATGCTAAGGTACTTTTAAAATATTGCTCTTCTTTACTCATGTTCCTAGCAAAATCAGTTTTCTTATTCATTGTTTCCTGAGCCTTTTCTACACCATCTCTCATTTTCATAGTATTGCCTGTTATTCTATTTAGCACATTTGACATATTGTCTATCAAATTTATTGAAGTACGTATACCCGCTATAATAATCACCTACTTTCTTTGCATAAAGAAAAGCACCCTATTAGGATGCTTAAAACATTTTTTTTATTAACGTTTTATATAACTTATCATCAAGTTCTAGCAAACTTTCCTTCCCGTCTTTAAACTTTACAGCAACTAAATAGCTCCTTTTTTTCTTTGCGGATAACCCAGCCAACAGACCTACAGGTCCTAGTGCCAAAGAACCTACCATTCCTCTACCTATAGCACTCATAGCCTTTGTCTTATGTTCCTCATCAACTAATTCATAACTTTCAACGGTATCTTTTGTGACTGGAATCCTTTCGATAAAGCCTGTAGCTATAACTAAACCCTTTCTTGTAGCTGTTAGCATTCTATCATTATAATCTCCTGCTATGACCATGTTTTTAGCCATAGAAAGCACCTCCTATAACTTATTATATTAATAATATCAAATTACAAGAGGTTTTGCCATATATTACCTCATTTTTAACTATTTCTTTAGTTTGGCAGCTTCCTTTTTATCATTATCTATTTTAATGTCTATACAGGCATATATGAAAAACCTTTCATATTTATCTATAGGTTCTAGTGGTGATTTACCCATTAATACTCCAGGTCTTATTTTAAGTTTGTGGAGGGCGTAGTAAGCATAATTAGCTTCACCATCACCCCCCAATATTAGTTTTTTGCTTCTTCTATTATTCTTTCATCCTCTAAATCAAATCCATTGACAAGTTGTACTTTTTCAAGTAATTCATTATATTCCCCACCTATTAACATTGTTTTTGCTAAACTTTCTGCTCCCAAGACTCCATATGATTCTTGCAGTTCCTTATCCTTTAAATTAGGGAATACTACACATTCAGTTACTAACTTTGCCAAGTAGCCTTCATAATCTGTCTCAGTGACAACTACTCCCTTGACTCTAGTTTTTTTAGTGAAAGACTTCCTTAACGCTTGGTTCTCTTTTTCGGATAATGCTCTTATCTCCCAAGGAATAGGATTCCCTTTTTCATCTACAAATCTTTCTGATATAACATGCTTTTCGTTCTCTGCTTTTATTGCGTTTTGACTTAAAAATGCATTTAATCCACTCATTTATATATTCCTCCTATATCATTTCTCTAAATTTATTTGGCATATCAACGTCATTAAATGTAAAACTAACTTCTTCATCTAATGTTTCAGACTCTATATCTAACTTTGCTATAATTACGCTATCAAGATTTACACCTTTTAGGATTGTTGTTTGCTTTCCTAAATTTGATGTAGGATCGTCATTTTCAACTAATACATCAAAATATATGTCTTTTCCAGTCTTAACATATTCAAGCATCAACTCTCTAAATTTACTTGTAGCATAATAGATTGTCATAGAACCAGTTCCATTCCATCCTCCAGCCTTATGCTGATTACCTGTTTTACCCAAGACTGGTACTTCTATTTTATTTTTTTCAATACTAGCTTCAATGTTTTTAAGATATAACATTTCTTCTACATTTCCATTTATAGTAGTATATGCTTTACCTAGCTTACCACTTATAGCATCTTCTGCTCTCATAAAAGCCATATGATCATCTCCTTTCTATCTAACTTCAACAGACATATATAATTTTTCCATCGAATCGGTTGGAGTAACTACTTCATTCACAATTACATCCTGCTTTTGCACTCCTTGTAGTACAGTGATATCTTCTTCTGTAAAGTTTTCTATAGCTCTAATATTCTGTAGTTGTTCATGATAATTTACAAGTTCACCCTTAAATAGAGTTCTTCCTGTATCATCATTAGTGACTTTACCTAAATAGTAATCACTAAATATTCTAGCTGTATCATTAGCTATTTGATCCAATACTCTAATAACCCTATTTGAACTAAAGTCTTGATTTTTATTAGGCTCATAATTTGTAAATGTATTTATATCAGATAATACTCTAACATCATTCCCGTCCTGATAGAAGATAAATTCACCATCTTGAATAGCTTGTTCAAATTCTCTTTTCTTAAATTTAGTATTTACCTCATACTCCCCGTCATACTTTTTATTAGTTAAAGACTCGTTAACTGCTGCTCCTGCTGTTTGTCCAGCTACCCAATAGACAAGTTCTTTGTTGTTTTTAACTGATATAACACCTTCAAAATCAGCCTTTACATAATCAAATAATACTGTAGTTATCTTTACTCCTTCATCATCTCTTAACCTCTTAGTAAAGCTATCAAATAGAGATTTAGTTATTTCATCTTCTCCTGTATAGACTAATGTTGTAAAATCCTCCGCCTCTATTTTGTCTAGGAAATTACTATAGTTTTTTCCTGTAACAGTACCATTTTCTCCACTTACTAAGGGTATTCCTGCTGAAACTTCTAATTCACCAGTACCTTTAAAATCTACAAAGTTATTAGATTTTAAATCTTCTATCTTCGTAACTACCTGGGTATCTACTATTGCTGTATCAAGTAGAGTAATGACATCAAATTTAGTTTCATCATCAATATTATTCTGAACTGCAACCTTAACATCATTTCCTCTTACTCCTGGATGCTTAGCTGTAATAGTTAATTCTCCTATAGTCTTTGTAGCCTTCTTTCCGCCTGTTCCATTTATTCTATATAACTTCACTTCCTTTGCACCTTTAAATACTTCTCTTAGAGGTCTCATTTCATAATCTGAAAAGTTATATCCTAATATGTTTAATGCTTCTTTCTGAAATCCTTCTACATCTATAGTTATTACTTCATCCTCTGAACCCCAATTCATCTCAAGAGGTAAAGCTACTACTCCTCTTTCTCCAAGACTACCTAATGCCTTGGCCATAGACACAAAGTTTATATATGTCCCTGTTAGAACTTTGTTCATTGTAGTAAATGTTCCGCCACCTAATGCCATATTAGATTACCTCCTTCCAATCCTCTGCAAATAAATCTCCTGTGCTTGGAACCCACATTGAATGTGAGCCATCTACATTTTTTATCTGTAAATAAGGGTTACATTTGAATAAATCCCCTTCTTTTAGTCCCCATATTTCGGCTGTTTGTTTATTACAAGGTATTCCATTAGGATAACCTTTTTGTCTTACAACAAACATTCCTCTACCATTCCACCCTCGCCTTGCTAGTTTCTTATCTTGTTTTAATAATTCTAACACTTCACTAAAATTCATTTATTTCACCTTCCCTTTATCTTCATTAGGTCCTACTTCTCCCTCTAGATATTTATTTACTGTTTCTTCTACTTCTTTTAGTGTGTATATCTTGCCATCTTCCAAAATTGCATTAATTAAGTCCTTGCTGTAATTTAATTTCTTGCTTGCAAGGACTTGCGATTTTGTAAACTTGTTTTCTGTTGCTTTAGCTTCTTTAGATTTAGTCACTCTTAACACCACCTTTGTATTCTAAACTCTCCATAGCAGGAATAGGACTTGTTTCTTTGTATACATGAAATGGATACTTAACAAAGAAATGTAATACTCCATCTACTATTTCATGATTCATATCTTGTCCCATTGTTAATTTCCCTGCCACCTCTATATATTCCATGTTGTCATATAAAGATTCAGCTATATTTCTTAATTCTTGATTTTTTCTGCTGCTTTTAGGATTGGGGAAATAGTGTATATCATAAAAGTGACCTCTTTTATATCTATTACCTAATTCCCTACTTTGACTAGATCTTATCTCTTTAATAAAAAAACAAGGTTCTTTAAAATTTTGTGGTACTTCTTCTGAATATATTTCAGTTGTAGTCTTATCCCTGAATGTATTTATTTTCTTCATAATCCCTTCTTTAACATCATCTATAGTTACTTTATTCATTGAAATACTCTCCTAGAAAATCATTTAATTTTTCTTCTAATATAGATGGTAGCTCTTCCTGCATTTCATCTTCTGATACTTTCACAAAAAGCTGTCCATCCACCCAACCAGCTCCATTCGCTGTTCTATGTCCATATTCTACATAAGGAGCGTAGAATACATTGTTAGAGATTATAATTGTGTAAGTTCTGCCTTTTTTAATAACTTCTGAATTATTCATTATGAAAGTATAAGGGTCTACATCCTTGCCACCTGTCCAACCCCTTATTAAGGTTCCACCGACTTTGTTTGCTTTAGCTTCAAATTTTACTTTTTCTTCTTTTCTTTTTCCGTCTTTATAGGCTGTAAATTTTACCGTCTCTTCTTTCCCTTCCTGCCCTTTATGCGCAACAAATTCCACTTCCTTTTCTTCTCCTTTTCCGCCCTTATAAGCAATAAATTCTACAGTCTCATCCTTGTACTCACCTACTGGAGTTCTTGCTATTATCTTTGCCAATGTTCTAGCTGCTATTTCTTTTACTGTATCCTCATTAAACGTCTGTATTTTATCCTCTGATAATCCTTTAAGTTTTTCAGTAAATTTATCAAGTTCTTTAGTATCCCATATACCAATAACACTCATGCTGTATCAGTCCTTTGTAATACTATTTCTTGATGATTTGTATATACAAAAGGTTCTCCTGATTGTTCAAATTCCCTTGTAACACTATGTTGAGTAACTATTATTTTTGATCCTGGTTTTACTTTTATTTCCGGAGCTATAAAAAGTACTGGAGAATACTGTATTGTGTTAGCTATTTCTGTTTGATTTGATGTAGTGATAGTTTTCTTTGATAGTTTACAAGGTATATTTTTATACACTGGCTCTGGATCTAATTCTGTTATTGTTTCTTCTGTTTCTGGGTCAGTATATTTCCTATATTCATATATATCACAAGTCCCTTTATATAAACTCTCTATTGCCTTTCTATGCATTTTAAATGCTTGTTTCATATTACCACACCAACTTTCTATATCTATTTAACTGTACCTTGTAATTCTTTGTCAAAGTATCTTTAAACTCCGCATTGGCACTTCTAAAACTTACACTTGTATCTCCTTCTGTTATGGAAGAAACAGAACCTAAAGGAATATCTTCTTCCCCTAGGTTCTCATTTCTATATAAATCTACTGACATTCTTAATACGGTATTATTTAATTCTCCTGGTACTTCTTTAATGTTACAGTAATCTTTTATTATTTGTTCTACATCATCTAATGTAAATTGCAATAAAAAATCCTTAGAATCATTATCTAAGGGTATCCCTAAAAGTTTTTTTAATTTTTCAAGATTGGTCATAAAACCACCTTCTTATATCTTATGTTTAAATGCTACTATCCTTATCTGTTTTGACTCATAAACTGGTAACCAATTTGTTGGATCCATAAGTTCTTTTCTAGAAGGTCCTTCTCTTTTTGCTACATTAATATTAGTAAAACTAATTCCTCTTGGGTGTAGTATATTAGTTTTTCTATTGATTAAATAATCAACTCCAGACCCTTTTTTCTTATCTCTATCAGTTTCAGTTGGTACAAATCCTACTGGATTACCATTTCCTAATGCTATAGCACCTTGTCCAAATAGATAAGTGGTAAATACAGTGTTTGCTCCATTCCCCTCATAAGGACAACCATCATCTACAATCACTCTTTTGCCTTGGTATACATCGAATTCAGGACTATCACTTGGTTTTATTGTGTCTATTAAGTTTTGTTTTCTTAATTCTGCTTCAACGGCACTATGCATAGCTACAGCAGTTAATAACTCTTTTGCATCTCCTAATTTTTGTTGCGCATCTACAAAAGCACTTCCACTCCATTTAGCAGCATTACCGCTTAAGGTTGAAATATCTAGTAGGTTGTTTGCAAGTCTTATTATTGGATCAACTTTAGGTTCTGTGGTTCCTGGTATTGTTCCAAATATTCCTTTAAGTATTGCTATAAGTTCTTTCTGCATATCTCTAGTCCAGAATGTACTTACTAATTCTCCTATAGCTGCCATTGGATCCTTTCCTGCTAATGCAGCTGATAAATCTGTTGCACTCCACATCTTAGCCCTTCTAATTATAGCAGCTACATCTTTGTTTGATTTTATCTTAGCAGCTTCTAAGTCTACATCCTCAATTATTTGTTCTGACTCTCCTGTTAAATCTTCAAAGAATGGCATATTAACAGTTGGTGCTGCCTGAGATGCTAAGTTATCAAATTCCTCGTTATTAGTTATAATACCACTTTGAACCAATGCTGATTTTTCCATTGTCCTATTAATCACATAAGGATTAAATAGTTCTGGTACAATTACATCTGATAATTTAGTCCCACCAGATGCAAATAGTTGAAGATTCATTTTTCTTATACTCATATTCTATCACCTTTCTTTTTTATATATTTACTCCAGCTTGGCTCATAAGACTTTTAGCTAGTTCTGGATTTTCTTTATAGATTTTACCTTGATCTGTTAAATTAAAACTTTCTTCCTTCCAAGGATTATATCCTGGTGACGGTTTTGTTCCATCTGCAGGTTGTATTCCTGAGAACTGTGGTTTTGGCTCTTCTAAAAACAAATAGTCATCTGTTTCTTTTAATGATTCTAGTTGATTATTAAGCCCCACAAGAGTTTCACCATCAAGTCTTACATTTTCTAAATTCAAAAGAGCTTTAACTGCCTTTATATTTCTTACATTAGCATTCGTTAAAGCTCCTTCTAATACATAATTAAACTTCATATCCTCTATTTGCTTTTCATAATCATTGACCTTTTTTTCATAATCGGTAACTTTAGTTTGTAAGACTTCATTATCCTTATTGTCCTTTTTCAAATCATTAATAGTTGTATTAGCTGTCTTAAGCTGTTCACTTAAAGCATCATACTCTCCTTTAGAAACATGTTTTGAACTATCTACTAAATCAATATCCTTATATTTAGTTTTTAACTCATCTGGTAGTTGTTCAAAACTACTTCCTAATATTTCACTTAATTTTGGCATATTATCATCCCTTTCTTTAATTTTAAATATAGCAAAATTCTTTATTTTAAAAATTCATAGTTTGTACACCCCTTTTTAATATGGTAAAATTTAGTTGAAAGGAGGTGCTTTATTTTGGGCAAAAATCAACATGTTACGCCACATCCAGATGGTGGATGGCAAGTTAAAGGTGCTGGTAACCAAAAAGCTACTGTTAAAACTAATACTCAGCAAGAGGCTATTAACATAGCTCGTGACATAGCTAGAAACCAAAAAAGCGAGTTGGTTATTCATCGTCCTAATGGTCAAATTCGTGATAAGGATAGCCATGGGAATGACCCTTATCCACCTAGAGGCTAATCATAGTTAGGCACCAATCTCACCCTATATCCAATAGCTGGTTTGATCTCTATATTGGTCACTTCAGCTATTGTCATAGGATTTTCTTCTTCAGTTTCTATAATTAATTTTGTATATTGCTCTGATAATATTCCTGTATCTAAAACTCTTGTATTCTTTTTCCTTTCCATATAACCCCTCCTATATCCATCTTTATTTCTAAGCATAATAAAAGCACCTACTATTTTACTTAGCAAGTGCTTAGTTATATTATCTTTTCGCCTCTTTTATAGGCTTCTTTTGCCTCTCTTAATGTCATTTTATTTGGTCCTGTTGGTCCGTCTAAGTTTTCTTTTGGTCCACTATTTTGGTAATTACAATTATCGCAAATATCAAAAATATCTACTTCATTGCCACATACTGGACATTTCATTTTATTATTTCCTCCTATTTTTTATTATATTTTTCTATCTGCTCTAAATAATGCTTATATCCGTCTACTGGTTTGTATAGTGTTGAAATTTTACCATCTGGTCTTCCTATAGCTAAATCATTTGTTTCCTTATTATATCTAAAGACAAAACCTACCTCACTCTTAAAACCCTCAACATTACCACCTTTAATAGATGATGATAATAATTCTCTAGCCCTATTCAAGTACTCTTCTTTAGTTATGTTACCAAACTCGTTTAAATGCTTATCATAATGCTTATTGAATGATTTCTCTGTAGGAAATTCACTTTTCAGCCATGCTTTGCTACTAGTATTTTCCCGATATGATTGTTTTATATTATTCCATCCATCACTATCATTATACTTCATATTCTGAAATTCTTCAAAGGATTTTACTCCTAAATCATCACCTAAATTTTTTTTATAACTCTTATACTGTTCTAAATCTGTTCCCTCATTTTCTTTTTTCTTTCTGATTATTTCAGCCTCATCTTTGCCATATTTACCTTCTACATGCTCCTTGTACCATTCCTTATATGGCATATTTCCATCCACATAATATCCTTT
This sequence comes from Tissierellaceae bacterium HCP3S3_D8, assembly GCA_052067355.1. Classification (GTDB taxonomy): domain Bacteria; phylum Bacillota; class Clostridia; order Tissierellales; family Tissierellaceae; genus CABMKH01. Next base: position 63,836 of record JBQHQH010000007.1, on the reverse strand, counting down.
ACCAGTCTTAGGATCTCTCGCCCACCTTTGCTTTATGTTGCCTTCAAAATATGGTACTGCTGTACTTCTACACCAACAATGGAGAGGCGGCCAGTTAACTCCTATTTCTCTTTCATTTAACTTAAATACTCTTAAGTCCATTTCTTGACATATTTCGGATGTATCATTATCTAAAGTAGCTAAGAATTGAAATTCCTCAACACCTAATTCTTTAAAAGCTTTTGCTCTAGCTTCATTAGCAAAGAAAGCTGATTCAGTCATTATTAATCTCCCTGCTGCCTTTTTTGATGTATTCATTTTCTTAGATATATTTCTTATAGCTGTATCTGGTGCATCTCCACGTATAAAGGATTGTGCTAATTCCTTTTGCAACTCATTGACTAATAACTCTCTATCTCTCCATATCCTTTCAGAAAAATTACTGCCATCTGGTGCCCAAGGTTTAGATATTATGGATTCAACTGTTTTATTGTCCAGGATAGTAAATGTATCACCTATACCAAATCCCTTTTGTACTTCATATATGGACCTATAGTAACCCTCTTTTGTCAATTCCTCTGATAGTTTAGTTAGTCCATGCAGCCTTTTAACTGTGATTATTTCTACTTGTTGTCTAACTTGATACTGCAAGGATTCAAGTATACTTAGTCTAACTCTCGCACTAGCATTTTCTAATTCTTTCATCCATCTTTGGTCTACTGCATTCTCTTTGCCCTTCTGGATATATTCCTCTACGGTCCACTGAAATTCTTTAAGCTCTCTATTATCTAGTATTCTCCTTGCATCTGTCATTGTTATTTCATTGTTTTCTGCAAATCTAATATAGAACTGTTCTATATCTTTTTGTAGAGTGGATAAAGACTTTTCGTATTCTTCCTCTAATTCTTTATAGTAGTTTTCACCTTTATTGAGTAAGGAATCAGTTAATGAAGTAAATCTCTTTTGCCAATACTTCTTGGTGGGTTTATCCATCTACTTCACCATCTTGTTTGCCAAAGTTACCATATCCACTATGTTTGTCTAATTCAGTTTCCTTCTGTTTCTTCATTTTCTCCAACTCATCCTTTGTGGTCCATGGGTGATTAGATATTATAGTTTCATCACTAATTATGCCTACAGAAGCCTTACAGTTGCTAATGCTATCTGTTTCATTTATTAATGTGTCTCTATTAAATATAAAATCTACATTTTCATTAGTGAAATCTCCTTGGCCAGTATTTATTAAATGCTGATTAATAAACCATAACAAATATTCCAAACTTGCTTGGAATTCTGTTTCTATAATATTACAGTCCATATCTAAATCATTATACAGGAACTTTAATGCTATTCCTGAAGGAGAATTTCCAAACTTATCTGATTGAGTATCTACTCCCCTACCAAACTCATATATATCTTTTCTGGTCTGCTCTATATGAGTCTTATAAGCTTCAACATTGATATCTAATGACTTAGTATCTACTCCACCTTCATCCGTAACTTTAACAGCTCTATAAAGGCTCATGTTCTTTCTAAACTCTCCTAGATTAGTTCCATCATAGTTCTTTATCACATATATACTATTAGGTAAATCTTCTAGATTATTGCTATTGTTAGATTTCTGTTTATCATAATCATCCGCTAAGGATTTTATAAATTTAATAAGTGGCTGCTCTTCATCATTATATTTAAAATATACAAAAGGCACTTTAGACCAAGTAAATGATTGTTTATTTCCTCTATCATCTATCATGCTAAAATGCCCTGTATCTTCTGGAGCTTCAACATCAGGTATTAAATTACCATTCTCATTTATATATCTAAATACTCCTTTAGTGTCCCAATACTCAACCTTCTGAATAGTCTTTTTAGTTTTACTCTCATAGGAGAGTACTTCATAAACTCTGATAAGTCCAGCTAGTTTAGTATGCTCTGAATCCTTCCATAGTGGAATTATCTCTTCTGAGGATAATCTTTTGAATCTCAGATGCCCTTCTTCATTGTAATAGACTTGTATCCATGCTATACCTTTATTTACTGCATCCTTGCCTAGATTTTTAATAAGTTTCATAAAGGATTTGTCAAATATATTATCTAGTATTTTTTTATATTCTTCATTATCAGTCTGAATAGTCAATGGTTTAGATAATAAATATCCTACCTTTTGGTCTACAAGCTTTCTAATAAAATTATGAACTAATTTATTATTAGCTAGGTTTGTGACTTCTTCAAGCTTTCCGTCTTCTCCTATGGCCATTCTTTTACGTTTTAATACATCTGTATCTCCATTATAGTACCTTTGGCCATCTAACATTAGCTGTCTTTCTGTAGAACTATTCCATTCTTTTATCTCTTCCTGGATAATATCTACTAATGCCATCCCAGTATTACTATAGTAAGCTGTCTTAGCACTTGCCAACTCTGTATCTGTTATATTCAAGTTTTTACACCTCCTAATCAAATGATATAGCTTTAGGTTTAAATATTATGGTATTAACAAAGTATCTATCTCCATCCATGTGATGATCATTCTTTTCTATAGGTTTATCTTCACCACGTTCTGCTGCCTTCTCATCCCATACATAGGAGTTAAATTCTTTAAATGTTTCTTTGCAACAATCATTATATTTTATTAATCCTTCGTTTAATGCTGCTGCCACATTTCTTATACCATCCACTACATCATTTTTAGCCTTTCTTACTCTCAATCCTCTTTTCTTTAATTCTGCTATAAAGCTTGCAGCACTAGGGTCTACTATTATGGACCTAACATTTAAGTCCCCTATAAATTCTATTAAATCATCAGCATATTCTGTATCTGTCTTTTGCTTATTCTTTTCTCTACCTGAATAATGGTACTCTTTAACTTTATACCATACTCCATTAAAAAGACCCCACAATCCAAATGTTGTAGGGTTTTGAGTACCATAGTCTATAGATACGTGATACCTTGTATAAGCTCTATTCTTCGTGTCTACAATATGCTTATCTTTATTAAACATATCGTATATAATTCCTTCGGCCATTACCCATAAGCCTAAGATATACCTCTGAAAGAATACTCCACTGTACATGGACCTATATCTTTCTTTTACTTTCTCAGATAAGCTAAGATTATCATCCATAGTAAAATGTAAATGAATTAGATTCTTTTCTTTAATCTTATCTATCCAATTAACTTTAAACCAATGATAAGGTCCTTCTGGGTTACAGTTGAACCAAAACTTTGAGCCTTCTACTGAACATCTACCAGTAGCTTGATTGACAAATGATTCAGGCATCAATGCCACTTCATCAAAGAATACTCCTGCTAATGTGATCCCTTGAATTAAATCTTGGGAGCTTTCATCTTTACCACCAAAGATATAAAAATAGTTAACAGTTTCTCCTCTGCTAACTATAACTAAATTATCAGCTCTTAAGTCCTTAACTCTATATCCTCTAGCCTTTAACATTAATTTAAGCCAGAATAATACATTTCTTCTAAAAGATCCTATGGTTTTACCACACATACCAAAGTTCTGCTGGTCAAATGTCTCCATGGCCCACATAACAAAGGATAATGACATGGATAAAGTCTTTCCACTTCTTATTGCTCCATCTGCTATAATTCCTTCTTTATCAGATACAGGAGATTCAGGCAGCCACCAGGTCAAAACCTTTAATTGTTTCTTGGAGAAGGGCTTGAATTTGAATACTGCTTTCTTAATCTTCTTCAGTATCTTCATCTTCCCAGACCTCACTTATGTGACCTTTTAATGCCTCTATAAATCCATCATCTTCATATTCCTCGTCTTCTCCCTGGATCTTAATTTTTTCTATTTCTAGTTTTTCTTTCTTAAGCTGCAGCTCTATCTCTGCTTTATATTTCTGGAACTCGAATCTTTCTTTATCTAATCCAATCTTCTCTGTATCAGTAGCCATTTTAGCTTTAGTTTCTATTAATTTTCTTAGTTGATCCATACAAGCATTAATGCCTGATGTTCTCTCTTCTTCTGATATTTCCTTTTCTACCTTTTGGCCAAACATATTGTAGAAAAAAGACTTCTCTCTATTAAGAAGTCTTGCTATTTTCAGTCTAAGTAATTTTATTTCATCATCTATATTTGTTGATGAATGAATCATATTAAAAAGTATCTTATCTTCAGTATTTAGCATATCAGCATATAAAGATTGATAAGCTCCATGCTTTATTGCATTAAGGTTGCCTTTAGGAGGACCATCTCCTCCAGGATTACCTTCTGCGTTCTTATTTCCTTTGGGTGCACCCCTTTTATTCTTGTGTGCACCCTTTTTATTTAATTCTTTTCTTTCATCGGACCAATTGTATCTCTTTACCCAGGATTTTAAGGTATTCATTGAAATATCATATTTATCGCATATATCCTTATATTTCATACCTTCCATATAGTCCTGTTTTGCTTTTATCCTGATTTCATCCAATGATCACCACCTACTTATTTGAGTTTGTTTTTTGTATTAAAAAAGAGCCTAGTGGCTCTTAAATTATTACTTATTTGCAATTTGTTCTAATAACTCAATAATTCGATTCAGTTGATCATCCATATGGTAGACACATGATACATTGCTGCCTATACTGTTCACATCTGTTTTTAAATCACTTAATTCTTGAGTTATGTTTCCTAACATTGCCATTAAAATATCTTCATCCATTCCTCTATCATCTCCTTCCTCTCTACTATTTCTACAAGAAAGGAGAAATTCCTTCATTTATTTATCGCAAGTTTCCATATTATGCTATTTGTTTGTAAGTTCGTGTAAAAAACTTTAATTTGAAAATAATAAATAAAATATATATATGTTTTTTGTTTTGGTTTATATTGGCCTTAACAAACTTATATAATATCAAAATATTAATATTCAAACTTATCATATAATTTCCTCAACTATTGCAGAGTTATTACTTTATTCAACATAATATGTTATAATTATTTTAAAGATAACTAACGGAGGTATTTATATGTCTTATGCTTTAATAAAAGAAGGTTTAGAAAAAGTCAACACTATCAATTCATGGTCTTTGGCCTTGATAAAGTATAATCATAAATCTAGACCAAATGAGTACACTTGTTATTCATTAAGATTTGGTTCTGATAGTCTATTAAAAACTACATTAAACGATATGTGTAAAAAATTCCTATACATCGTAAATGATCATGGGCAAAAGGTTGAATGTTATAGTGGTGCTAATCCTAAAAAAGTTGTTGACAAGCTCAACATCAACCATGAGTTAATTAAAGTACCATGGAACGCTCTTATCAAAAGTCTTAATAATGTTGATGACAATACAGACTTAAAAGATATTAAATCAAATGCTTTTATTTTTGTTGGTACATATCAATATGATGGTAAAGAACATAATCTTTATTTAATTTCTCGGAAAAATCCTATCTATACCTATAAGAAAAATAGAGGTAAAATCTTTGAATCAAGACATAACTGTATCCAAGAAATTAGCGAACCGCTTATTCAATTCGGAAAAAGCTTTGATGCTTTAATATATAATGAAGTTTTATATACTATTAATAGTAACTTTGAAAGTATTTTTAATTTAGAATATTCTCATAGAATAGTTTGTAAAAAGTCTCTTGAAATTATTGAAGATGCAAATGTTATTTATGATTTTGAAACATATAAAGCTTTTACACTATCTGGCCAACATCCTCGAAAATTTAGTACCTTTGATCAAAGAATTGTAGATAACATAAAACAAGAAGACAATTTAAAAATACTAGTTGATGAACTCAAAATTCCTTATAATGCAAAAAAGCAAAAATTTGACTTAAGTCAAGAAAATCATGCCGATCTCTTTACCAAAGCAATTTGTGGGAAAACTAAGTATAATATGTTTACTGGTGGTGTCTGTGAAGTGCCAAATTCTACTCCTCTAAATCTTTCATAAGGTAAAAAGGTTTATTAAGTAGTGCTATTTCGATAGTGTTACCTTTCTGAGAACAGATGTTGTCTTTACTAATTACCATAGCTTGAATCGGGTCAACATCTGGTTCTGCCTTCCATTGCAGTTCACAATTATAGAATTTATATTTCTTAATTTCAAATACTAAATTTGCATATACATTATTATTTCTAACACATAAAAAAGCTAATACAATAAAATAGATTAAAAATTGTATTACTCCATCCCATTGAGTAAAATTAAATGCAAAAAGTGGAAGAACATAAGATAATAAAAATTCTGATGTTATCCCTTTTTCTTGTTCCGCTTCAATCACTATATATGGATTATACTCGGAAGGTTGTATGCTATCCATTGATTTCAATATTACTAACATTGAAATCACATTAGTTATGATTATAATTGTTATGCTGATATATTCTGTGCATAAATTTATATCATTTTTTATAATGCTCAATAAATTTATGAAAATTACAGTAATCCATAATGGTAAAAAAGATGTGATAAACATTGCTAATTTAAATAGTTTCCCCACAATTGCTACCTCCTAGTATTTATATTTTATCATACTTTATAATATTAGTATGCCTATTTCATTCAAAATTGACGATGATTTTAAATGATTCCTTTATTTTTATTCTATATAAAAACAGGACCTACTCATAAGAGTAAGTCCCTAGAACAAAAGAAGATTTATTTACATTTCCACTTACTACCATATTAACATATCTAATCCGCCCAAATCGCCCAAATGATAAATTATTGAATATTTCACTTGTTATACGTCTTTTTGTGCTTCTTCTAAATCTAGCCATCCTGATGTAATCCCCATACTACCTTCAAGCAAGTATGCCATATTCCAATCTATAATCACCCTATCGTGAGATGAGCAATTCTCTCTAAACCATTTCTGTATCGGCCTTGCTGCCTCTTCAAAACTGTTCATTTTATCATTCATTACCATCTCTCCTTTTTTTCTAATTTAACTCCCACATCAACACCGAATAAAAAAATAGCAATCATAAAGTAAATTAGCAAGAAAAATCTCAATGTAGTTCCTCCTTCACTTCAAATAAATAACATAAAACGTCTTAATCTAAACTTTCCAAATATCTATCATGTATTTTCCTTGGATAACTCTCGTGTATCTTTCCTATTCTAATTGCAATAGCCTGCCAACTAAGGTTATCAATATATCTATATTGAAATACCCTCCTGGTTCTACTGTCAGGTATCGTTGATATAAATTCTTCTATTTGCAGTTTCATATCCTCACATTTTTCTTTTCTCTTATTTAGCAATCTATTTAATTTAATAAGCCTTTCCTCTTTTCTATCTGCTTCTGGATAACTATATCCTTCTATAGTAAAATGTCTAGATTCATATGGAAAATTTGGATTAGATCCTGTTACACTATCTCTTTCAACTTTAATCTTCTTATTTTCTAATCGTACAATTCTCTTGTCTATGTCTTTTATCTCATGCTGTAAATCTGCATACTGTCCCAACAATTTCTTTACATTTATGTCCATGGAGCTTGTCCCTCCTTTAATATCTTACTCGTACTGGTAGTACTAAATCTGCCTGTTTTATTGTTTTAATTATCAATGGGTTAATACTTGTTGTAAATTGTAATTCAATTTTATCTTTATATTGATTTATTACAGGTTTTAGATTTTTTATATCAAACACAATTTTAAATTCTTCTCTAATATTAGATTCTACGTTTAATGTATCTTTAAATGTATTATTAAGTCCTATACATTCTAGAGCTAATTCACTATTTAATATTGTCAAGGTCACTAGATGTTTATTATCTACTTTGATTTTTTCCATAATTTTTATGGATTCCTTTAGTTCAGTTACATTAACCGAACACATCTTATCCCCCTCTTTAAATAATTCTTCTAAGTTAAGCAATTTACCAACTATTAATTTAGAATCTAATTTTATATAATCTAATTTAAATCTTATATGTTCCTTTGATATATAAACTTCAATGTCCTTCTTAGGTTTAAGTCTTCTTAATACTTTCCAAGTCCCTTCGGAAACTATTACATCTCCATCATAATTGAATTCGTTTGATTCTCTGATACCTCCTATAAATCCATTCAAAGCTAAAAATTTATTTTGTTTTATACATATTCCAGATAGTTGAGGTCTAGCTTTATCATTACCAGTTGCATATGATACTTCTAATAATCTTTTAAGTTCTTTAGGTGATAATGTAAAGTTAGCTTCGTTGAATTCATAATCTAATAATTTAATATCATGTTTACTAAAATATTTAATTTCTTTATTTCCACAAATTATTGATTTATTAGTTATTACAAATTCTCCTTCCTTGAATCCTTCCATCATTTTTAATGTTTCTTCTGGAATAAATATAGATCCTGAATTAAATATAGATCCTGGAATTTCAATACTCATTTCTATCTGATTTTCTAAGTTATTCGATATTAATTCTATAGTTTCATCTGCTCTAATTACTAAACCTTCACCTTTGATTAATTTTAAATTTTTTATAGCATTATTAAATAATCTTACATTTATATTTATTTTCATTAAGAATTCCTCCTATTTTTGTAAAATATCTGTAACAATTGATTTCACTATATTTGACTATGTTTTTGAGGTGTTTTTGTTACAGATTTCCTATATATATATATTAAGTAATATATTCATATTGATTATGTTCACTATGAATATATACTAAGAAGTTAAAATATCTGTAACATCTGTAACAATACCTTTACAAATATTGATATTACTAAGTTTAGTCATGTTACAGATATTTGTAACAAGGTGTAACAATCAGTCACTTATTAATTCCTCATATAAATTCTTTTCTGCTTTCCCCTATCATCTCTTATAGTACTATCTGAATTAAATCCTTGTTTTTTAACTTCTCTACCAAACATATTTTTACTCAATGCTCTTAATCCATTTTCAATACACCAAGTTGAATATTTCAAATAGGTCTCTTCTACTGTTTCCTCTTCAATATCATTTTCATCTAAAAAAGCTACTACAGGATTATTTCTTTTTTCATATTCTTTAATTTCTTCTTCTACTGAAGAAACTTCTGTAAATCTATTATTTTTAATAACTCGTTTAAGACCTTCTATAGAAATGTTCAATAAATATTCCATAGATTCATCAGTTAATAATTTATCTTTAATAAAAGGGTCAAAGTCAGGGTCCTTACTGCTAAATTTAGCATTAAAAGGTACTATTACAAGCCTTCTCATTAATCCATCGCTCGTATCATTTATTCTAGGCATTTCATTAGCACTAAAAATTAATTTACCATAGTTATTAAAATCAAATGGATCCTTGCCCTTCCTCTCTACATTTACTGTTTCTCCAGTTACTAATTTCTTAAATATTGCATTATCCTCCATATACCTACTAGATATATCATCGCCAATATTAGCTAATTTCCCATAAAGTTCAGCTGTCTTAAACCTTTGTCCTAATTCTTCTAAGGATATTGATGAAATATTATCATCTCCTAAGAAATGTTTTATTACGTCTAATAAAGTTGATTTACCATTAGATCCTTGACCTATTAAGATAAATGACTTTCCCAATTCATTACGTCTTAAAAGTGTATATCCTATCATTTCTTCTAATAACATTCGTAACTGTTTATCGTTGCAAGCTATTTTATTAAGAGTTTTATCCATTGATTTACTGTAAGCCTCATGATTATAATTTACAGGTATTTTATTTTTAGCTATATAGTTAGGATCATAATCTGTTAACTTATCTGTTTTAATATTATATAAGCCATTTTCTAGCACAATATTATTTACATCTGATAGTTCCTTTTCTTCTGCTATGAGTTCCAAATATGATAGTATTTCATTTCTTTGACTTCTTTTTAAAATTGAAATGTGTTTAATCATAGATTTTTCAATTTCTACTTGGTCAAATGTATAAATTCCATTTTTGTAAATGTGCAATATCCCATTAGTTTTAATGATGTTTTCCTCATGTTTTAGATATTCAGCAAATTTATCATGTAATAACTGATTCCCTTTAAAAAACACTGGTTTTTGAAAAGACTCATCTCTTAAAATAGTTTCTAGTTCTCGTTCAGGTAAAGGATCCTCCAGGATATGCGTATTTATAATAGTAATAGTTTCTCGTATTGCATCTTTAGTCAATCCTTCTGATTGCAGCTTAAGAATATAGTTAAATAGTGCCTGGTTTCTTCCATCACCTTCTCCTAACTCTTGGAAATTGATTATATTTTTACCTATAGGTATTAACCAAATAGGTAAAGGATCTATAGTATCAGTCTCTTGTAACCACTTACGTTCGGTTCCATTAATTTTTAAAGGTACTACTGTATTCTTAGTTCCCAATTTATAATCTAAAGTTAAGCTCAAAGGACATTGATTACCTATTTTATTTGATTTAATATTAGTATTTTTAAAATAAAAATGTTTACCTCTAGTAGTTTTTAAAATATTACAATTAATTTTTAAGTCCTGGACAATCCGATGTAATATTTCTGATTCTTCTCCATCATCAGAATCTATCATAATTACATTGTCCTTTAAAACTCCACCATAACTTTGTAAATGTTTCACTTCGTCCAAAGGGTAGAAACTTGTCCTACCCTTAATGGATTCAGTTGGTCGCTTTCCTTTGGTTGGTATATATCCTTTAAACAATTATTATCACCTACTTATATACCTTTTTAGTTCGCTTATCTTTAATAACAATCCGTTCAATTAGGACTAAATCTTTATCTGCTAATATATCTTTAATCTGATTAATAGTATTGTGTATTTCCTTATTTCTTTTGCTTTCATTTTGAATTACCTCTGTAGCTGTAGGATCATAATATCCTGATTGATTTTCCCAATATCTATTCATCGCCATTTCTCCGCTGAATAAATAATCTTGTCCCAAATCTCCACATATCTATTTTTCTTTAATTCTTCCTTAACTATCTTAATCATTTCTTTAAACGTTTTAAATGGTATTACTTCAGCTACATTGGTACTCATTTCATATAGCATTTACATCAACTCCCACATATTTATTTGGTCGCTTGTGCCTAAAAAGTCATGTATTCTATTTCTAGCTAGTTTTATATACCATTCTTTATCTAATTTCCTAGGTATTCTTCGATTGTTTATGTCTCCGTTTACAATAAAGCATCTTTCAGGACTTCCCGCTATTTTTTCAAGTCTGTTCCTAGAATTAATTTTTGTTATTCCAGAATCATACCTATCTTTACTTGCAAATACTCTAACCGTCTTTTCATTTAAAATCTTATTACCGTGTTTTAATCCTTTATACTTACTTGAGGCCCTAGCAATCAATTGAAATTCTTTTAATTGATTGCAATTTCCGATAGTAATTTCTACTGGAGTATTGTTTATAAAGTATTCGACTAAGGATTTATTAACTATAGGCAAGTCATTATCTAGGTTGTTTAATTTCTTCACGTATGCTCCTTTAGATTCATATGACCCGTCCTCATGAATTACAATGTAGTTGTTTACATCTTTTTGATATATCTTAGTAAATATATCAAATTCAAGCTCCATTCTTGTTCTGTCCTCCCATTCCTTGCAAATGCCCTTTATTACTTCTAAATCTTCCATATTATTGATTTTAATAAATAATCCATCTGTATTTGATTGTATTAACTGACAATAATTTTCTATCTTTTCTATAAGATCTAATAAAAATAGTTGACCTGACACACATACATTATTGGCCATTAAAGGATCATACAATTGATTGTATTTATCCTTCATTGCTCCATAGGTACTATTTAAAACTATTTTATATGGCGCTTGCATTGGATCTTTGTTGGCTTTTAATTTTAACCTTATATCTCTTATTTCTTTATATTTATTCCTATCATGTACATTTCTAGATAAGAAATCATATTCAATCATTAATGCTGGATAATAACTTGCCACATCCATGTTTACGAATATACCTTCTCCTTGATATTCATCTATTGCCCCGTGAAGTCCACCCCATGCAAATATGTGAGGGACTCCTGCTACTTCTATCTCAAGTTTTTTAGAGTAGTCTAAATTTAAAGGATTTTGATACCATTCAACTATATGCTTATACTTATCGACTTTTAAAGTGTCTGGAATAGTTATGTTAAATTCATCATTACGATCTTGTTTTACCGCATCTAAAATTATTGCAGATAATTGAGCTTTAGTTTTACTAATATAATTTAAAGGTAGTTTGAATACCTTTAATAAACTCATTTGACTTTCAAATTCTTCTAATCGATTTAAAAATACTTCAATAGTTTGTTCCACATCATGTTTACAATATCTTATAGTCTCTTCTAGTTCACTAGGAGTAAGTTTTCTATCAATATCAAACGATACATCAGATTCCCTTATATCATTGCCCATAAATCCCTCTAACTGCTTTAAACTGTGATATGAAGTCATAACATCATAGTTATATAATTGAATGGTTCTAAAATCATTTGAATACTTCCATCCAGGTTCATGATTTTGAATGATATATTTTGATATATCATAAGGATCCATTCCTAAAAGAATCCCTTTAAAAATATACTGGTCGTAATGTCTACTGTTATAACCACACCAGATATTATCTATATTTCTTGTATATAATTGCATTAACTTGTCCCTATCATTTACTATTACATGGGCATCTTTGTTTACAACATCCATGATTACTACTAACCAATCGTGTTTAAAAACTTCAAAGTCATAAAATAAAATTTCAATCACCTCTTGTATACTGCTGCCAATTCTTTAATGGATAGAAAGTTCTTAATCTCTAACTCAATGTTATCTAATAGCTTTTCTAATTTATAGGCGCATTCACCATCTAAATAATCTATAGGTCCATCTTCTAATAGTTCTCTAGCTTTATCTAATTTCTTCCAGTCATCTCTCAAAAAATGCATAACTTACCACCTCATTTGTAAATTTAAGGGGAACTCTTTCAAGCTCCCCTGTATTCAATTTAATTTTCAAATACATCTGTTATCTCATACGTGTTATAACCTTTTTTATTTTTTCCATATTTTAGCCCATACTCTAAATTCCCACTTATTTCTTCATGAATATCCATTATTAAATTTCCGTACTGATTGTAGTTTTCAAATTCTATATCTAAACCACTATCAAGACTTTTTAAAAATTCATTAGCATTGTGTAATCCAAATCCAATATCAACTACTTGATTGTAGAATATAAGTTGTCCTTTATATTGCCCCTCTAAAATTTTCATCCAAACACTTAACATAGGTCTTCCAGATTTAGATGCCTTTAACTCCATTTTGTTTATTTCCACTTCATACTTCCCTTCTGGAACTTCTTTAAATTCCATTTTGTTTTCTGCTGCTTCCTTCATATCTTCTTTTAAACCTTCTACATCCACCATTTCATCAAATTTATCAAATATAGTTGTACTCATTATTTGCTCCTCCCTTTACATCGTTGTTTTGATTGTAGTTTCAACATTTAATATTCCATTACCATCTTTTTTAATCTTAGCTTTATTTCCAAATCCATCTTTTACCTAAATTTCTTCCAACTTATACAATTCCATGAAATTTACTAAATCACCATTTATAAAATTTTTAAAGTCTCTTTCATTCATTTTTATTTCCTCCTTCTTCTTCTCTTAGGCTGTTCTTCTTCGGGCGCTTCCTCAGTATTAGATTCTTCGCTCTCTACTTCCTCATCAACTTCTAAATTTTCTATTGCATCAATAAGGACTTTTTTTCTTTTCATATCTGTTGTGTCAATCCCCAAATCTTCTGCAAGTTTTCTCAATTCATCCAAGGTTAACAAGGATAAATCTTCAGGTATTTCTAATTTTTCTTCTGCTAAAGATTCTTCCATCTGAGTTGGTTCTTCCTCAGGAACATCTTCCTTTGGTTTTCTACTTCTCTCAGATGCTCTTTCAATTGGTTCCTCTTGCTTGTCTATCTTTGAATATGTTTTAATTCCTTCTTGTGCTTCTTCTAATGCTTTTATGAACTCATCTTTATCTAGTGGAATTTCTTTAACTTTAAAATTAAATCTTCCTCCACCAAAGATATTTTCTTTTTTCTCTAATTGTAGAATTCTATCTTCCCCATCCATATAAGCCCTTACTGTAAGATCTACTGTACCAGCTAATATATTAGCCACTTTGTCATTTATATTTGGTCTAATAGTAGTTATTTTAGAACCATTTTTCAAAGTAATTTCTGATAGATTTTCTTTACTAATATAAATTATTTGATAACCTAAGTTCTTTAATCTCTTTATAGTACTTAAATACTCTGTACGAACCATATCCCAACCTTTGCCAAATCCTGCATCTTGCTCATGCTCTATACCTAATTTGTCATAGGTATAAAGTCTACAATGCTCATATAGATCCTCTACAAGGTCTATACATATTCTTTTAAAACTGTTTTCCTTTTTCTCCAGTTCACCTACTACATCTAAAAATTGTTGCCATGCGAACTTTCTTTCAGTAGTTCTTTTGGTTACTTGTACTATCTCATCTTTAATTGATATAACTGGACTTGTGGTATTATCTGTATTTCCATCTGTATTTAAAAATAATAAGTTATCAAATTTATCTATAAATGTGGATTTCCCTACATATGAATCTGCATATATCCACATATCTGGACTTGTATCTATTTTCTTTTCCCTTCTCTTATTTTCAGGTAATATCATGTAATCCTCTCCTTCTAAACAATATTTTTTATATTCGCACCAATCACAAAATCCACTCGGATTTTTAGGAAATTCTCTACTTTCTAACATTTCTACTGCTGTAATTAGTGAAGCAGTTACTTTGTTTTGGTCATACTCTAAATACTTAATTTGAATTTCCATAGTTTTTAGTGTTTCTCTAAGTCTTTTTCTAAATTGATAAATACTTTTATCTTTCTTTTGCCTAATCCATGTTTTAGGTATAAATATAAATGCTATTCGATTTACTTTATAACCAATCTGTTCTAAGAAGTATTTATAAATATGAAGCTGCGGCGATTCCATATAATTATCAATATTGTTACTATATTTGTAATCATATAAGTCTACTGTTCCATCTTCATTGTGTACAAGTAAATCAGCTGTTCCATGAAATGTTCCAATTTTAAATGGTACCTCATGCTCCACTTTGTTAAACTGTTTTATAAAATCTAATACTTGTGGTAATAAATACTCCAGTTTTATAACCTCATTAATGTGTAAATCCATTATTATTGGATATTGACTATAATAGTACTTAGTCATTTTCTCTATACTTCCAGTTTCACATCCTAAATGAATTGCAGTTCCTAGTATTAGAGCATTATTTGGTTCATATGCCAGTATCGTCTTGACTTTGTCTACATACTGTAATTTGTATTTATAAGGACATGTTCTATATTGAGTTATTGCACTTTGTCGCAACTAATCACCTCCCTAGGAGTTCTGTAATTAATTCTTTAAACTCTTCAAACTGGTTTGGATATAAGATTAATCCAATTCCATTCGATTCATTGATTTTTCTAATATTGTATTTTTGTAATTCACTTGGTTTTCCATTAGGTCCTTTAACTTCTATTGCTACAAAATAACCATTAACACAGGTCAATATATCTGGTACTCCAGATTTCATATATCCTCCACCCCATACTTTGAGGTACCAAATATCATGAGATTTTAGGAAGTTCTTAATTTTATTTTCAAATTGTTTTTCAGTCATTATTCAATAACCTTCCAGGTACTAAAATTATTATCTAAGAATTTTTCTAAGGCATCTAATTGTTTTTCTGTTCCTTCAATTTCATATCTTTCCATGAATATTTCTATATTTTCTTTTATTTCTCTAGTTCCAAAATCTACTGCAAATAATATATTTTCTTCTGGTTCATCTTCAGTATCTACTTCTTTTACTGGCTTTTGCATTTCAGCATCTGCATAGATCTTAGCTACTATTGAATTAACATCTTCATATTCAAGTAATCTAATATAAGCATCGGGTATCAATTGTAATCCATCTTTAGAATTAACTGATTTAACTATTCCAGATATTAACTCTATATTTGATTTTTCAAGGTTCTCATTTGATTTAAGATTCTCAACTATTTCCTTTAAATCATCTTCAATACTTTTCATTGATTTACTTTTGTTAAGATATTCATCTTTAATAATAATTTGATTACTATATTTTTCAGATAAATCGTATTCTATAATTAGACCATCCACTATCTTTTGAACCTTCTCTTTCTTCTCATTCCTTCGTTGCTCTTCAAAGAAATCTGACTGTTCAACTAAAGGGTCTATTACTTCATCAAATTTCTTATTAAGTTCTTTACATTGATTTTCAAATTCTGTTACTGATTTAGTAAGTTCTTTTTTAGTTTTCTTTCTAAAATCATCTAAAGACCTTTTACCTTTTCTCAATTCTGTAATTGTTTTATTACAGTCTTGAACTGTTTCTTCTGTGAATACTAGTCCATCATATTTTTTAAGAACTTCATCTAATTGATTAGAAATTTGCTCATAATTAAAATCTACCTTAGCTGGTTGAAAATCGTTAGTTATTATTTGTAATTCATTCATCTTTAGACCTCCCCTTCTTCAAATAACTTGTCAGTAAAATCTTTCCTAAGCTTTAACGTTTCAAATATCTTTTCTTCTATTGATTTCTCAATTATGAGATACCAATAAAAACAACTTCTATCTTGTCCAATTCTATGAATCCTCTTTTTGCTTTGTTCAAATAATTCACTACTAAGTGGTAATGTGTAATATATTTGTTTATTAGCTAACTGTAAATTATGCCCCATAGCACCTGCTTGATATTGAACTAGAGTAATTGTATTGGACTTGTCCTTAAAGTCCTTTAAATCCTTAATAGAGCCGTTTATAGTTGATACTGGTTTATTTAACTTCTTGCATAATTCTTTTATTTGTCTATATTCCTCATTGAAGTTGTAGAAAATAACTACTCTATCTTCTGTTGACTCTAAGAGATCCTCCAATGCCGATAATTTATTTTTGTTATACTGACCACATAGTTGCCTTTCATATAACATTTTAGTTAGTGTTGTATCTCCTACTAGTTCCTGATCCTCAATTTTTATAATTCTATCTTTCTTAAACTTTGTATACTCTTTAGTATTTTTAATTTTAACTTCATTGTGTATTTGTTCTGGTAAATCAAAGACTTCTTCTGTTTTCATAAATATTGCCCCATGATGTCTAAGTTTCTTTTTGAGCCTGTCTACATTTTTATAGCCAACTACTATCTTTAAAGGAAATCCCCCTATATCTTGTGTAATTGTCTTAATATAGTGATCCCAATAAGTAGTCTTATTTATATTCCAACCTAGGAGTCTACATTGGGACCACAGTTCTTCATATTTACCACCTGTAGGTGTTCCCGATAGTAGAATTACGTTTTTAGCTTTCATTTTCATAATAAATTTGGTCCTTTTAGCCTTTTCATTCTTGGCCATTGAACTTTCATCTAGCATTAATGTAAAATCTTCCAATTCCATTAATTCTGGCCTTCTCCAAACTAAGTCATAGTTGATGATTACAACACTATTATTTGGAATTTCTACTGGTTTGTTGTAAACAATAATGTTATAATCATAGTAAGTTTTGAAGTGCTCGTACCAATCTGAAATTTTAGACTTCTGGCAGATGACTAAATTGTGATTGGTATTGAGTTCTTTCATTTTTTCAGAACCTACAAATGTCTTTCCCAAACCCATATCAAGGTAATATGCTACTTTATTGTAGTTTTTAGTTTCTTCTAGTACCTTCTTTTGATGTGAATATAACGTTATGATTTGTTTTACCTCCTGTATTTTTTAATTAAATGAGCTTTAATATAATTTCTTAATGTTAATCCTTTGATTAAATCTCTCACTCTTGCACCTCCTCTCAATCTAATTTTTTACAAAGTCCTAAAGCTCCAGGATTGTTTGTTCTAGGCAATCTTTGATACTTGTCCCTATATTGACATGTATCTTTTAATTCACACTTCCAGCACTCGCATTCCTTATCTTCGTTTTTATAAATATCAATGCTTTTATCCATCTCTTACACCTCCTTAAAAATTTCTATAGTCTCAACTGCTTGTCCTAAGATTGTGTATATCACCCACGCTAGTATGGGTATCACGATTACTCCGTTGATGTTGCTAAAGACTATCTTTTCTATGATTTCTATCATTAGATCACATCCTTACTGACTAAATTTATCTTTAGCTTTTTAAAAGTTATACTTTAGCAAGTTCTTTTTCTTTCAAACGTTTCTCTTGTATCTTTATTAATCCTAAAGTCAATCTATCTCGTGCAATTGGTATTGCCTCAGGATTAACTATTATTACTTTTATGGGTTCTCTTTTCTTTGCCATCCTCCTCACCCCTTGATAAATCTTATGTTTAACTAAATTTGTCCTATTCTATTAAAAATGGAATTCTTAATTTTACTGCTATCAATTTAAGCAAAGCAACATATTGATTAAAGTTCTCAAATTTAATTTGAAGTCCTGTTTCTAAACTTTTTAAACACTCATTGCATTTATTTATGGAGCTAGGATTTGATAGTAAAAATTCTTTTTTTGCTAATATTACTACTGGCCCATGGCTTGTATCTTTTAATTTAATCAACTTTAAAACCTCCTTTCAGTTGAGGAAAAACCTCTTTGATGTCTGCTTGTAATGCCCGAGAAATAGCAACTGCAGTGTCTATTTTAGGTATCTGTTTACCTCTCATAATGTCATAAAATGTAGTTCTTCCTACTTTTGATTTTTCGATAATGTCAGTTACTGTAAATCCCTTAGCCTTTAACTTTCTTACATATATCAACATATTGTTTTCCAAGTTTCTCACCCCCCACTTGTTCGGCTAACCGATTATGATTATATTATATATTCACCATACCGAATATTCAAACTCACTTAATTCGGTTAACCGATGAAATTCATCGATTGAAGCCATATAAGCTTGAAATTCTAAGCATTTCTCAATAATTCTTGATTTTTCTTTGATTTTTTATTTGCCTTCCCGAATAAATAATGATATAATTATCCTGTACACCGAACAAATTACAGAATATATGAATAATAGAAAGGGATTGTTAATATGTTAGGTAAGAGAATTAAAGAGTTGAGAGATAGTTACAATATGACAATCAAAGATCTATCTAAAAAATCAGGGGTGGGGCAAAGTACAATTTCGGAAATAGAAACAGGAAAGGCAAAAAATCCTAAGAGTGAAACATTATCTAAATTAGCTAATGCTTTAAATGTAACTGTAGACAGTTTATTGGCAGAAAAGTGGGATGATGAATACAACCAAAATGGCGAATTAGCCAAGCAGGTAAAATTAATAGAATCATTAGAATCTATTGATTCTCCAGAGGAAGCTATTAAATTTATACTTATTCAACCAACATTAATGGCATATGGTGGTTATGATTTAAATACTATGACCGAAGAAGAAATATTAGATCTAGCAAATGATATGTTATTAGCTATGAAATTATCTGTAGAAAAAAGAAAAAGAAAATAGGCGTTTTCAAAGGATGTGGGGGATGAGTTCATGACTTGGATAAAAGATATTGTCGAAGGTTTAATAGAAGTTTATTCAACTAGAAACATTTATGAGCTATTAGATCAATTGGATGTAACTTTAATTAGAAAAGAATTTAAGTCAAATGTCAAAGGTAGGTTTATAAGAAATATCTTTGGTGATGAATTTATTTTCATTTCAGACCAACTATCTTATGAAGAAGAGAGAATAGTTATAGCTCATGAATTAGGCCATTTAATACTTCATACTGACTTAACAACTAGTTATTATACAGAAAATCATCTACTAGTAAAAGACAGGTATGAAGTTGAAGCTAATAAGTTTGCAGCTGAATTATTAATAGAAGATAATGTAATAATTCATGAGGGAGAAACAATGAATTATGTGGCTAGTTTATTAAATGTCACAAAAGAATTGCTGATGTTAAAGTATGAGGATGTGATTTAATGGGTTTAAAAAGGATTGCAATTTATGCTAGAAGAAGTATATACTCTGAAGAAAGTGAGAGTATAAAAATGCAAGTTGAAGCCTGCAAGGACTATTTTAAAAGAGAAGAATGTACCTTTGAAGTATTTATAGATGAGGGGTTTAGTGGTAGTAATATAGATAGACCCGATTTCATTAGAATGAGAAACAAAATACATAATAATGAATTTGACATAGTTGTTGTATATAAAATTGACAGAATAAGCAGAAATATGGTTGATTTTATAAATCTTGTAAGTGATTTTGAAAAATACAATATCCCATTAGTAAGTGTAACAGAAGGGGCAGATCCAACCACCCCAGCTGGTAAATTTGTCATGAATATTTTAGCGTCTGTAGCTGAGATGGAACGAGCTAATATTCAACAAAGAGTTACGGATAACATGATTACATTGGCCAAACAAGGCCGATGGACTGGTGGAAATCCACCACTTGGGTATAAATCTGTAAAAAAAAATAACGGTACATATTTAACTATAGATGAAACCAAGAAAAAGCTTGTAAAGAATATCTTTAGCTCCTATATGGAATGTCACTCTTTAAACGAAGTATCTAGAACCTTTAATATAAATATAGCTAGTATCTCAGATATGTTGTCCTCTCCTGTATATGTAGGATCTAGTGAAAAAGTACATAAGTACTTAAAACTAAAAGGTCTGAATGTCTTTGGCGAACCAAACGGAAAAGGCTATTTAACATATGGAAAACGACCCAAAGTAAAGAATAAAAAGCAATGGAATATTAAAGGATATATTGCCGCAACAAGTATTCACGCTCCAATTGTTGATGAGGATATTTGGATTCAAACTCAAGAAATGCTTGAAAAAAATAGTATAGATCCAAGGCCTAAGGAAAGTAATCATAGCTATTTAAATACATTAGTAAAATGTGCTATATGCGGTGCTAATATGTTTGTTGAACAATCTTATATAAGAGTAGATGGAACTAAAGTATATTCTTTTAGATGTAGTAATCGAAAGAGAAAGTCATCTTGTACTAATGGAATGGTAAAGGTAAAAGAACTAGAAAAGAGTATAGAAGATAAACTGAAAGTTATGGGGACAAATAAAAACTTAATAGATGAGTATTTAGAACAGTCTAGCGAAAAAAACTATGAGAAAAAGATTAAATCTATTAAGAGTAGGATCAAGAATAATAATTCACAAATAAATAACCTGACTGATAAACTGGCATTGATATCGAATGATGCTGCTGGAGTTATTATTAATAAAATTGAAGAGTTAACAATTGATAATAAAAAACTACAAAAAGAACTGCTTTTATATGAGAACTTAGAGTCCAATAACAAAACTAAAGATGAACGAATTAATGAATTATATAACTCGATTCAATTATTTAATTCTCTGGACGATGTTGAGATTGAAGAAAAAAGGAAACTGATAAGAACTATAATAGAAAAGATTACTTTTGATAAGGCTGCAAATACCGCTAAAATTACCCTTGTGACTTAATTATGCCTATCCCAAGGGTATCTATTAAAGTACCTCCTCCTATCCAAATTGCGCCTATTTGCCCCAGCGCTGCAAGAGTAGTTACTCCTCTTCCTATAGCTGCACCAAATAGTCTAGCTACAGAACCTGCTAAAGCCAAACCTGAAAATCCTGATCCATCTAATCCTGTTATAGATCCTACTATTGTTAAAGTAGCTGCTCCCACTCCTTCATTTAAAGGTACTGCATTGGCCAATGCCAATCCTAGATCATTTACAATTCCCTGAGATCCTGCTGGTAAAAAATCTCCTATAACACTTGAAAAGCCTTCTCCTCCCAAATAGAAAAATGCTGCTACTGGAATTACTGGTCCAAATATCTCAAATCCAAATTTAAATCCAGTTACCAAGTATTTTGTAATCTCTTCTAATCCCTTATTTTTATGAACTAGTAATGATACTAAAATCAATATAAATATGGCCGTACCACCTACTAATGCTGTGGCATCACCACCACGTAGATTTGCTATAAGCATTATGCACACGTCTAACGCAAATAATAGTGGAACTAATATGGAAAGTTTCTTTTTAGTACTTAAACTCAATACATCTTTTAACTCATCCTCTTCTTTTTTTACTTCAACTGTCCTATCTTCTACTTTAAGCTTTCCACTCTTTAAATCCTTTTTTAATATTATAAAAGCAGCTACAGTAGTTGTGATTCCCATTACAAATACTAAGGGAATACTAGCTGATATCAGATCTCCAACATATACGCCTGCAGCATCTGCAGTTATCTTAGGTGCTCCTTGAATGATAAAATCTCCTGACAATGCTATTCCATGACCAAATAAATTCATTATCATAGCTACTGCTAAAGCCGGCAATCCCACTTCCATAGCTACTGGAAGCATTACTGCACCTATAAGGGCTACTGCAGGTGAAGGCCAAAAAAACCACGATATAGTCATCATAAGAATTCCTATAATCCAATAAGCAAGAGTAGGTGTCTTAATAAATTTAGTAAATGGAGATATCATTATCTCACTGACCCCTGTCTTGTTTAGAATAGTACTCATAGATACTATTATTGATATTATGAGTATAGTTCCTATTAGCTCTACAATTGCAAATATAAAGCTATTGAATATACCCATTACTCCTTGGTATATTGAAGATGTTCCAACTATTCCCAACATAAATATACCAATTATACATATTAAAGTGGTGTCTCTCTTTCTCACCATAATTACAAGTATCAATATAGTGAATATCATAAAAATATAATGTAATACATTCACAAGATCCCCTCCTAAAATTGTAATCGTACTTTACAATATGCTAAAGAGGGGTACAAGGTGTAAGATTTAATTATTTTCTTTTATAATTCTTATGCTTATATAATAAACTATATATCCTACAATATATCCTCCAATGACATCTGTAGGCCAGTGGACTCCTAAATATAGTCTACTAAATCCCATCAATAGTACTAAGATAATACTTAATACATATAAAAATCTCTTTTTCTTTAGATCATCTTCATCCCTAGTTAAGATATATGCTATCATCAAATACATACTCATAGAGACCATAGAGTGTCCACTGGGAAAACTATAGCCTGATTGGTTTACTCGAAAAAATTCTATAGGTCTTATCCTATGAAATAATATTTTTAGTATAAAATTTACAGAATAGCTTCCTATGGTACCAGCCAACAACAATTTTGCTATATAGTATTTCTTCTTTATTATCAAATAAAGGACGATTACTCCAATTATTGGTAATAGGAATTTCCCTGAACCTATGAAAGATATAAACTTCATTATCTTAAATACAATTGGACTCGTGCCACTATGTAAAAACTCAAGTATTGAAATATCAAACAAAATTTCCTCTGCTGTATCTTTTACCATAAATCCTATTATAAAAAATATTGCCATCATGAACCCTATTATCCCTATGTGTATTTTCTTGTTCATACTTTTCTCCTTTATAGTTAGAAGAAGATAGCCTAAGCTATCTTCTCTTAATCATATTTTAATACTGGATTCCTAGCTGCCTTTATTTCATCCGGTCTTCTGACACCAGTTTTATGTGGAGCCTCTTTTAGAATCTCTACATTTGTCCTAGCCTCTTCTGCAATCTTTATCATGGCATCAGCAAATGAATCTAAAGTTTCCTTACTTTCAGTTTCTGTTGGTTCAATCATAAGTGCTTCTCTAATAATAAGTGGGAAATACACTGTTGGTGGATGGAATCCAAAATCTAATAATCTCTTAGCTACATCTAATGTAGTTGCCTCCATTAAATCTCCCTTTAAACCGCCAAGTACAAATTCATGTTTATAAATAGCATCTATTGGAAGATAATAGTCATCTTTTAATCTACTCAATAGATAGTTTGCATTTAATACTGCCATTTCAGAAGCTTTTTTAAGTCCATCTCTGCCCATAGTCAAAATATAGGTATATGCCCTAACAAGTATGCCAAAATGTCCATAAAAATCTTTGACCTTTCCTATAGAATCTGGATGATCATAGTCTAGAAAATATCTATCTCCATCTTTTTCTACTATAGGAACTGGTAAAAACTCTTCTAAATGTTTTTTTACTCCTATAGGTCCAGATCCAGGTCCCCCACCACCATGTGGTGTAGAAAATGTCTTATGAATATTAAAGTGAACCGCATCAAATCCCATATCTCCCGGTCTAGCATGACCTAATATGGCATTAGCATTAGCTCCATCATAATATACCTGTCCGCCAGCATCATGAATTACTTTGGCTATTTCCTTGATTTCCTTTTCAAATAATCCTAAAGTATTAGGATTTGTAAGCATTAGTCCAGCAGTATCATCTCCCACCAATTCCTTTAGAGCTTCTACATCTACAAGACCTTCTTCTGTTGATTTTACTTCTACAATCTTATAACCAGCCATAGCTGCAGTGGCTGGATTTGTACCATGAGCTGAATCTGGAACTATTATCTTATCTCTCTTAAAGTCCCCATTCTTTTCATGATACGCCTTTATTACCATAATAGAAGTAAGTTCTCCATGAGCTCCTGCTGCTGGTTGTAAACTCATCTTATCCATTCCTGCTATTTCTGCTAAAGATTCCTGTAATCCGTACATAAGTTGTAATGCTCCTTGAACAGAATCTTCATCTTGTAATGGATGTATATTGGCAAATCCATCTAGTCTGCATATATCTTCATTTATCTTTGGATTATACTTCATAGTACATGAGCCTAATGGATAAAATCCGGTATCTAGTCCATAATTCTTATTGGAAATATTTGTATAATGCCTAATTACCTCAACTTCATTTACTTCTGGTAAATCTAACTCTTCTTCATTGATAAACTCTTTAGGAATAAATTCACTAATATCTCTATCTTCTATATCTAATGGTGGAAGTCTATATGCTTTTCTACCTGATTTTGATAATTCAAATATCAACTTATCATAGTCTCTCATACTATATCCCCTCCAATATGCTACTTAATCTATCAATCTCTTCTTTAGTCCTCTTTTCAGTAACTGCGTAGAGAAAGCTATTTTTAAATTGAGGGTAATCTATTCCAAGATGGTATCCGCCCATTATCTTTTCTTGTTTTAAACTTTCTTTTATCTTATTAGGATCTACATCAGATTTTATAGCAAATTCTTTAAAGAATGGCTTATCAAATAGAGGTCTATATTTCCCAGTCTTTGTTAACTTTTCTAAAGCATAGTGAGCTTTCTTTGTACTTTGAAGGGCAACTTCCCTAAGTCCCTCTTTACCTAATGTCACCATATATACTGTAGCAGCTAGTGTATTTAAGCCTTGATTTGAACATATATTCGATGTGGCTTTTTCTCTTCTAATATGTTGTTCTCTAGCTGTTAAAGTCAATACAAAGGATCTCTTACCATCCATATCCTCAGTCTGTCCTACTATCCTACCAGGAAGTTTTCTCATATATTTCTTAGTAGTAGCCATAAAGCCTAAATATGGTCCCCCAAATGATAGAGGTATTCCCATGCCCTGTCCTTCTCCTACAACTACATCTACACCTAAATCACCAGGTCTCTTTAATATTCCTAAAGATATAGGATCTACTGATGCTATAAGACCTGCTTTCTTAGATTTATGAACTATATCTGATGTGGACTTTAAATCCTCAATAATACCAAAGAAATTTGGACTCTGAACTACTACTGCTCCAATATCATCAGAAATATTTTTTTCTAATTCTTCTAAATCAGTAACTCCATCTTTCATATCCACTTCCACGACTTTGAAACCTTGAGTATGGGCATAGGTCTTTAAAACCCTTCTCGCTTCTGAATTTACAGTCTTTGATATGATTATCTTGTCTTTTTTTGCTACTGATGCTACCATCAATGCAGCTTCTGTAATGGCAGTTCCACCATCGTATAGAGAAGCATTGGAGACTTCCATTCCAGTTAAATTACAAATAAGAGTTTGATATTCAAATATATATTGCAATGTTCCCTGACTTATTTCAGGTTGATAAGGAGTATATGATGTATAAAATTCACTTCTAGAGATTATATGGTCTACAATAGAAGGTATATAATGATCATATGCCCCTGCTCCTAAGAAACAGGTTAAATCATTTATAGACTTATTTTTTTGTGATAGTTTGGTTAGATAATCCCTTACTTCTAATTCTGATTTTGAAGGAGCTAGATTGAGCTCTCTCTTTAATGCTATATCCTCTGGTATATCACTAAATAATTCGTCTATGGAATTAAGACCTATGGATTCTAACATCTGCTTTTCATCTTCAGATGTATGTGGTATATAAGGATACATATTATTCCTCCTCTGCTATATACTCTTCATATTCTCCACTTGTCATTAAATCATCTAATTGTGATTCATCTATTAACTTTATCTTGATAATCCAATTGTCAAATGCGTCTGTATTCAATAATTCAGGTGAATCTACTAATTCCTCGTTGACTTCAAGTACTTCTCCATCTACAGGCATATAGCTGTCAGAAGCTGCCTTTACTGATTCTATTGCTGAAAATACATCTTCTTTGTCTATTTCGTCTCCAATTTCTGGAAGTTCTACATATACTATGTCTCCTAGCTGTTCTTGGGCAAAATCAGTTATACCTATATAAGCTGTATCCCCCTCCACTTTAACCCACTCGTGATCCTTAGTATAAAGCAAATCTTTTAAAACTTTCATATTAACCCTCCTATTTATTGTTTTTTAAAAAATTTTTGTCTACTATCTTAGCTTTAGCTGGTCTTTTCCTAATCATTATTTCAATTTCATTTCCTAATTCTGTCTCTTCAATAGATATAAGTGCATTTCCTATACTCTTCTTTAAAGTTGGACTCATATATCCTGTAGTTACATATCCAATCTTATTTCCGTTTTTATATACTTCATATCCTTCTCTAGGTATCCCTCTATCTATCATTTCAAATCCTGCAACTGTTCTAGTTAAACCTTCTTCCCATTGTTTAGCCAATGCTTCTTTACCAATAAAATCAGAAGCCTTTTTAAGTTTTACAAAGAACTTAAATCCGCCTTCTAAAGGATTGACATCTTGGGAAATCTCATTGCCGTATAATGGTAGTGCAGCTTCAAATCTCAAAGTGTCTCTAGAGCCTAATCCTGTTGGTTTTAATCCTTCATCTTTTCCAGCTTCAAATATGTCACTCCATACTTTTACTACATCATCATTTTTGACATAGATTTCAAACCCATCTTCTCCAGTATATCCAGTTCTAGAAATCATGACATTTACTCCATTGATATCTACATTATCCTCTAAGAAGAAGAATTTAACTTTAGATAGATCTGTATCTGTCAACTTCTGCAATATCTTTTGAGCAGATGGTCCTTGTAATGCTAGTATACAAGTATTATCCGAAACATCTCTTATTTCCACATCAAAATTACCCTTATGACTATTAATCCACTCTAAATCCTTTTCTACATTTGCAGCATTTATAACTAGGAAAAACCTTTCATTGTTATACTTATAGACCAATAAATCATCTACTACTCCTCCGTTGTCATAGCACATAAAGGTATAGGTAATCTGATTATCTTTTGCCTTACTTATATCATTAGTCATAAGATAATCTAAAAATAATACAGCATCTTTTCCAGTAATATCAACAGTTCCCATATGAGATACATCAAAGATTCCCGCAGCATTCCTCACTGCATTGTGCTCTGGAATTAATCCTTCATACTGGACTGGGAGTAACCACCCAGCGTAATTTACAATCTTACCTCCTAACTTAACATGTTCATCATATAATGGAGTCTTTTTCCCTTCCATCAAACCACTCCTTTCTTATTTAAATATATTTGATATACTATTTATAAAGAAAACTTATACCAGATGAAATTTTTACTTCAGCTGATATTTTGTTTACTTATTCGAGAGTTATATAGTACCAATAATATTGTAAATAAAATATTTGATTTCATGATTTACCTATTCCTTAGTGGGTATAAAATTTGAGATAATTCATTTAATAATGCTATTATAGAAACAAATCATATATTCATTTTTAATTATGTATGAGTTAAAATTCTGACAAAATATTAAAGAATTATATTTATAGAATATGGATCCCATTGAATTATTAGAATCATCCATATTTAAAACCATAGTTTGATATATCTTACTAAATATAAAAATTAAATATCTATATAGTTATCTATTCAACAACTTGTATTTATATTAATAATTATAATTTATATAACTTATATAATTTTACCCTATTCTATATGAATCGAAACATATCTATATACCATATATAAATAAAACTTATATAAGATGGAGCTTCATACTCCAGCAATATATAGATCTACTTATCCTTAGGCTATGAATTTCTAATATCAATTTGCTCTGCAGAAATAGAACCAAAAACTCCTGTAGTGCCATCTCACTTATTAATCATAGACTATTGGATAAACTTTACTTATTTAACACTATTATATAAGAGGAGGCTATATTATGCAATATCGTTATTTCACTAAAGACAGATTAAAAGTATCATTATTAGGATTTGGATGTATGAGATTTCCAACAATAGGTGGGGATTCTAGCAAAATTGATGAAGATAAGTCTATAGAGATGCTTCACTATGCCATAGACAACGGGGTAAATTATATAGATACTGCCTATAATTATCACCAGGGAAATTCTGAAATATTTGTTGGAAAGGCTTTAAAAAATGGATATAGAGAAAAAGTATACCTAGCAACTAAGCTCCCTGTATGGCTTGCTGATTCTTATGATGATTTCGAAAAATTATTAGATGAACAGCTTAAAAAATTGGATACTGACCATATAGATTTTTATTTACTTCATTCACTCCATAAGAAAACATGGGATAAGATAGTCAATTTAAATATCTTTAAGTTTTTAGATGAAGCAAAAAAGAAGGGAAAGATTAAATATGTCGGTTTTTCTTTTCATGATGAATTTCCTCTGTTTAAAGACATAATTGACTCATATCCTTGGGATTTTTGTCAGATCCAATTAAACTACATGGATAGACAATATCAGGCAGGAATAGATGGGCTTAAATATGCTGCCGAAAAAAGTATTTCCCTGGTAATAATGGAACCCATAAAGGGAGGAAAATTGTCAAAAGCTTCTGACGACATATTAGAGGTATGGAATAATAGTGATATAAAAAGAACTCCAGCAGAGTGGGCCCTTAAATGGGTATATAACTTTCCAGAAGTGTCCGTAGTTCTTAGTGGTATGTCAACTATAGAACAGGTGAAAGAAAATATAGAAATTACAGATAATAGTTTACCAAAATCTCTTACTAAAAGAGAACATGAGCTGATTGATAAAGTAACCAATATATATACTGAAAAAACTAAAGTGGGTTGCACTAGCTGTGAATATTGTCTGCCTTGTCCACAGGGTGTTGTGATCCCAGAAATCTTTTCATTATATAACAATTATTATGTATATGGCACTGAAGAGCAATCAATATCTAGCTATACTGATTTAATAGAGAAAGAAAAAGATTCATCTAAATGTATCGAATGTGGAGAGTGTGAACAACTTTGTCCACAACATTTAAAGATTATATCTTTTCTTAAAGATGCAGAACAAGCCTTATCTAAATAATAATAATTAAACAATCCACTTTATCCACATTATCCACAATTGACAGTGGATAAGTTATGTTAACCATCCACTGTCAAAACTCATACTCACCTGTCCATTCACTTAAGTATCTCATTATACCTACATATATACACCATGCAATTTTCTCTTGATGTTCTTCTGTCAACAATAATTTTTCTTCAAGAGGGTTAGAGAGAAATCCCGCTTCTACTAAAACTGACGGTATACTAGTTTCTTTTAATAGATATACGTCATCTCTTGGAGTAGGTTCTCTTCTATTATCTTTATCTAAAATATTTCTAAGCTCTTCCTGTATAATATAAGCAAGTCTCTTACCTTCTTCAGAGTCTTTAGGATAAAATGTTTGAGCACCATAGTATTTGGAGCTGGTAAAGCTATTCATATGTATAGATACAAATAATTCGCAACCTGATTCTTCTATTAATTTATTCCGATTTATTAGATCTTCTGTTTTCATCTTTCTTAAAGTATTTGATTGTTCTGTATGTAGTCCCTCATCTACTTCCCTAGTCATAATAGGTATTCCACCACTTTGTTCTATAAATCTCTTAAGCTTTAGGGCTATCTTTAGATTGATATCTGATTCCTTAACTCCATTTCTACTTACAGCTCCAGGGTCTACACCACCATGTCCTGGATCTATACCTATTACCCTATTGGTTATGGGAAGATATGTAACTTCTTTCACCTTTATTCTAGTATTAAATAGTTTAATAGATAGTAGAAGTATAATAACTATACCTATGGAAATATACAATGTTCTCTTCTTAATAAAGATTATCCTCACACAATCACCTCTATAAGAATATATTGCATTGTTACAATGTATATTCCATAGAATTTAAAAAGTGCCAAAGATTAAATATCTTTGGCACTAATAAAAAAATCTATTTAATTTTTGCTAATGCAAAGCTTAAAATAACAGTGATAACAATCCCTAAAAGAGATATAATACTCCTGTAATTATACCTAATACACAAAGGTAATAGTCAATACATTGAAGATTCTATTTACTTACTCATCCACTTAAGTATTGATCAATCTAATTCAGAAAATAGATAGTCCTTAAATATTCCCAAGACCATATCTCTAGTACCTTCTTCATCTACTATATAGTAACTTATATCTCCTATATACCGTCCAACACCTGGGATAGTATTCACATGTATATTTTCTTTATCCCACTTTAACGCCATCTTCAATCCCTTAGTAATCTCGGATATTGGTATATTTGTATCTACATAGCTATAGTATGTCTCTAATATATCCATCCACTTTGTAATGTTTTTAATCTGTAATGTCTGCTTGATAAATTCCTCCATGAATTGCTGCTGTGCCTGTACTCGTTCTACATCTCCATCACGATATCTACGAAAACGTAAAAATTCAAGGGCTTTATCGCCATCTAATACCTGCTCTCCCTTTTTTATATTTATGAAAAGTTCTTTTCCTTTAGTCGTATCTTTATAGTGCATATCTCGCTTTACATCTAGCTTTACGCCACCTATAGCATCTACTATGGCTTTTACAGCTTTGAAATCCGCTCTTACATAATAATCCACCTTTAAATCTAAGAAGTCCTGTATAGTTTTAAGTGTCAATTCTATGCCACCTTTTCCATGAGCATGATTGATCTTGTCCAACGCTCCATTGACATATACTCTAGAGTCTCTAGGAATTGAAAGCAAATCGATTTCACCTGTTTTAAAATTGACTTTACACAATATAAGTGTATCTGAAAGATTAGAATGATCAATACCTGCCAATAAAAATAGGAGCTCATCGTTATTTAATGGTTCTATTTCCTCATCTACACCATCTTTTGTTAGATCTCTATCTTTATAGAAGACATTATTCTCTCTTCTTAACTGTTCTAATCTAGAAATCTTATGTCCTACAACAGCATATCCTATAGAAAAAACTATTGTGGCCACTATAAATGGTACGATAAATCTCTTCTTCATCTATATCCCTCTTTTTTAGAGTATTAGCTATTATAATGATATACTTCATCAATTCAGCATATTAATCTTAAGAATATCATAAATACGTCTTAATTACAACAAGATAATTATTTTATTTCATAGCTTATAGCTAATATATAAGCTAAAAATTTATTACTTTACTATGAATTCTTTAAAAAGATATTTTCCATATCCTAACGGTATCGTGGAATATAATTTATTTTCTTCCTAGATGTTATTTAGAAGAAGTTTCTGTTGTCTCTTCAATTATAACTTTTAAATCATTATATAAATCTCTAATCTTTTGATTACCTCTAAAACCAATTCTTATTCTCTTGTCTACTAAGTTCGTATATCCTTCTAATTTATAGCTTTTATATTTCTTGTAACGTATCCTTCCACTTCCATCAATGTCAAACATATAGGAATAGTAGTCATCTCCTTTAGCTGTCCGAACCATAAGTGTAATATCTCCATTAGTCACATATGAGATCACTGTATCTCCAGGATTAAATTCAAATACACCTCTATAATCTTCTTCTCTTATTCTATCTACAAGCTTGTCAGCGACCTGTTTATCCTCTAATATAGAATCTTTAAACTCCGTACCCTTGAAGTCATATAATATATGATAATCTGTTATTTGTTCATCTGTAAAATCAAAGACTCCTATCCTTCTTATACTAAATAGATATATACATATAAATAATAATAAAAAACCTAAAAATATCTTTTTCAAAATCTCAACTCCCTATTTATTAGATATCTCTTTGAGAATTGTGGACTCTTTCTTGCCTTTTTATAGCTCTTGCTTGTTCTATGATTATTAGTGTGACACAACCCCTGACCCCTTTCCCTCTGCTTCTATAGCCTATGTTTAGACACATCATAGTTTGCACTAACCTATTCAAAAGAATACCATATAGGCTCAAAACCCAGCCTATATGGTATTCTTTTAAGTATTATTTAATAAAGTCTTTTAAATGTTTTCCTCTAAATTTTCCACGACTTCTTCAGCCCTTTGACTAAGACCAAGGTAATCTCCAATAGTTTTTATTGCATCTTTTGTACCCTCTAAAGTATCAAGA
This sequence comes from Tissierellaceae bacterium HCP3S3_D8, assembly GCA_052067355.1. Classification (GTDB taxonomy): domain Bacteria; phylum Bacillota; class Clostridia; order Tissierellales; family Tissierellaceae; genus CABMKH01. The sequence goes on along the minus strand of JBQHQH010000007.1, from coordinate 31,193 downwards.
GGAAAGTACCACATTCCTATATACATATTATTTTCCTCTGGAGGATTCTTGTAGTCAATGCTTGCTTCAGTTAAAAATACTTTGGGTTCTACTTGTTTTACTATGTCATAATCAGGACTATCCTCAGGACCAAATTCAACTGCATCCTTATAGATTGTATCTTCTATATCAGAAGGAATTCCTACTACATTTTCATAGCCAAGGAGTTCAAGTATTTTAACCATCTTTTGAGAACCTGCAACCACATTGAAGCTCTTCATTGCGTCCACATCTTCATCCGCTACTTCATTTACATTTTCCTCGTTTGTCTTTGGGTTTTCATTGGATGGGACTTCACTTATATCTTTATTTCCACAGGCAACCAAAACTAGAGATATCGTCACAATTAGCAATAGATAAAGTTTTTTCTTCATTTTTATCCCCCTTCTTTAAATCTAACATTGTCCAGTTGTTAAGAAAAAATAAAATTGTCGGAATATACTTACAATTAATTTAACAATATGTTATCAAAAGATTGTAGGGGTGTCAAATGTTACCTTAAACTTAGGTACCTGGTACGAACTTATGAACTTATTTATAAGGATTGAAGTTTCTAGAACTACCTGGAATTTATCTTCTGAAGCCCAAGTACTCTTAGATTTTAGATTAATTAGCGTATCACATATATTCATTTATAAATCTTTTTCTGCTCTTACCTATATAACATTTGAAAGAATACTTTCACCCTTACATTTATATTCTATTTCTTGAGTTTCATAGGCCGCCCCTTCTCCAACACAATCATCATCTAACTGCTTTTTTCATTCTATTGAATTTAGCCTTTTGTAATTCCAGAATTCTTTCATAAGTCTCTTCTGTTATATCTAAAATTCCTAAATAAAAATGACTCATAAAGTAATGCTCTTCTTTTTCTTAGGCAATAGATATACCCATGTATAATATAGTATTAATTAAGATTTATGGAGAGTAATTTATCTTCCTTTATCTGATTTGAAATAAGTTATATTTTAATCTCAACTCATATCATATAATAAAATATCGAAATTATTAAAGGAATTACTTCATATTTTTGAATCAAGTCTAAGACTAACTTACATATGTATTTTACAAATAGTTATTTTCCCCTCTAAAAAGATTATTATATTTTAGTAGCAAAATGGTACTGCTCATTTTAGATAGACAATGCTATTCCTATTTCATTATCTTTGATGATAACAATAGATTCCAAACATCTACTCAAAGGGAGTATTACTGATTTCCACATTTACTATTCCTTTACATTGGCCGCCACGATACCCTGTTATATCTAAAAAATAGCGGTCTGGTGGAAGATTACCAAAATAAACATCGTTATCCTCCCCTGCCGGAATTTCCAGGTCATAATCTTGTCTTGAATCTCTAGCACTTTGGATGTTGACTGTTACATCATTATTTCCTGTATTTTTAAAAGCTACTTTAAAGTAGTTTCTTGTATATCTTGTTTCAAAACTAAGCTCTTCTCTGCTTTTAATTTCTATACCATCTTCTCCATATGGCAAATTTGACTCTGGGTCAATATATTCAATAATAACATCTTCTTCTAGTTTAGAATTATCTATTTCATGTTCATTATTTTTATTTGATAAATTATTTTCACTATTACCATTTAAATAGGTTGAATAGTTGTACACACTTTTCACTTGGACATAGTTGTGGAGAACAAAGCCATTGATGAGCATTAATCCTATAAAAATTATGATGTAAATATTCTTTGCTTTAGGATTTAGTTTCATTTTCTTCAAACTATATAATAAAATAAATATTAAAATCATATTTATTAGGAACACTAATCTCATAATATCCCCCTCAACATTATTGATATATACATTATTATAGATATCCATATATGCTTATAATACAATCAACTATTATGATTCTTACATTTCATTTAACATTATCTATATCGTCATTTTGCAAATAATAGATTGTGGAGTTTTCCTGATTATTTGAATTAAGGAGATATCCTAATCTATCATAATTTTTTATTAGAATATCTATCTCCTTTTCTGATATTTCCTGTAATGACTTCTGTGATAAGTTCATACTACCCAATACTCTGTTGTACACTCTTAATATCTCTGATCTATCTTCATAAACTACTCAAAATATTCCTGCTGTAATATCTGGATATGTAAGCTCTCTAACCCCTCTTAAATATTCCATTAATTCTCTTGATATCTTATTCCCATCTTTTATATGTTTTAAATCATGGCTAATACTTTCATAAACCTATCTCTGTTTATTGAGTCTATTTTTTGAAATGTTTTTTGGTAGATTAATTTATTTCTATCTTTCACTTATTTTTGTTATCTAGCACCATAGTCTCAGATAATTCAACATCATATTGAAATTGGCTTTTATTGGTTTCTATCTCTAAACTAATATCATTAACAGTTTCTTTAAAAACTATAAAAATACCAAAGTATTCTAATGTGTATCCTTTAACTTTAGAATCAAAATCAACAGAATATCCAAAAGATTGCTTTGATAGAGGAATATAGTATATTTTTTCTTCCTTGTATAAAGTGTTCCTGTAGACACACCTGATGTATCCAAAAACATGATTATTATCGTCATATATTTTAATCTTAATCGGTATTTTTCTCTTAATGGGTATTTTAATTTTATTATTATCTACTACTATTGAAGCAAAAAAAGAATATTTTTCACCTAAACTTTTATCATCTACGAAAAACCATGCTTTTCCAGTATCATTATGAAATTTAAACTCTGAATTTGTAACTATATCTCCTTTTTCATTCCCAAAATCACTAATTACAAGTCTATAATTTCCATTATCATAATCTTTTAATAGGGAGTACATCAATGGGGGATAGTATGTTTTGCTCATATTTAAAAAGGGATTATCATAATCAAAATCTCCAACTTCAAACACATCATCTCCAAAACCTTTATTATTTATATTTATGATGTCTTGCGTTGGATATAATGAATAATCTTTATATTGAGAATCATAACATTGCCTTAATATAAAAAAAGATACTACTACAATACACAGTATTAAAAATGCTTTTCTCATATTTTTCTCCTTTTAATTTACATATCATTATATATAAACTTCGGTACCTGGTACGAACTTATGAACTTCTAATATATGATAATCTGTTGTTTGTTCATCTGTAAAATCAAAAACTTCTATCCTTCTTATACTAAATAGATATATACATATAAATAATAATAAAAAATCTAAAAATATCTTCATTTTAGATTTCATGACCACTATCCCCTTAGTTTATAGTAATCTAGCCCTCTATATCCTCATATGTAAAATCAATTATCTATATTCTTTAGCTAGCCTTTGATATTGATCTATTTCTTCCAGAGTTTCATCATCTTCTATGCTGATTATATTTAAAATGATGTAATCGCCTGTATCTCTTCTTCTCCTATCAAACCAACTTTGCTCAACAATCTGTTCTGTTTCATCATCAAGTTTATCCATCATTCCACCAACTATAAGATCTTTTCCTACAATATTTTCTATTACTTTTGATGAATAAAAAATAGTATCTTTTATGGTAATTGTAGGTACAATATTCTTATTTTTCTTTTCTAATTCATTTAATTCTCTATAATCCTTAAATATCACTTCTTCTTTTATTAAATCCTCTATTAATTTATTATATCTTTCAGCTTCAACAAGATTATTTTCAAAGACTTCACTTTCACATTCAATCGCTAATCCATCATCACTAACTAAATCATTTGTCCTATTTCCAGCAGCATTTATATATTGATAGTTAAATACAAAAGATGCTAATAAAAATACAATTATAGTAAAACCTGTTAATTTTAACACATTATTATTTATTAATTTTTTATACATGATTAAACCTCCTATATAAACTTCGGTACCTGGTACGAACTTATGAACTTCTTGGATGGGACTTCACTTATATCTTTATTTCCACAGGCAACCAAAACTAGAGATATCGTCACAATTAGCAATACATAAAGTTTTTTCTTCATTTTTATCCCCCTTCTTTAAATCTAACATCATCCAGTTGTTAAGAAAAAATAAAATTGTCGGAATATACTTACAATTAATTTAACAATATGTTATCAAAAGATTGTAGGGGTGTCAAATGTTACCTTAAACTTAGGTACCTGGTACGAATTTATGAACTTATTATCTATTTATCCCGTAAGAAAAATCAATTAATTTTCTATGTCCTTCTGGAAAATCATAATCTTGAAATATATCTGTAAGTTTTTTTGTTTTTAGATCATAATAAAACATTCCCTCATTAAAATCTTCACTAAAACCAAATATAAATATTCCTTCTTTATTATCTCTTGGATAAAAAGAATAAACTTCCTTTAATCCTTTTATATCTAAATCTTTTATTTCACCATTAACAATATTTAGTGTTTTTAATTTCCTTTTTGCTCCAGAACCCATCATAGGAGTTGTAATCATTAATATATTATTATCGTCTAACTGCCTTGTTAGCCTTACTTCAAAATCTTCTGTTTCATATATATAATCTATGTTCTTAAAATCTTTATCCATTAAAAACATCTTTTTTGGTCTTATAAATGTTTCTTGTGTCACCCTTTTAGTTCTCATAACCTTATCTGAAGTAATTAAGCATAAAAATTTCTTTGTACTATAGTTAAATGAAAAAGAATGAAACCAAGTATCATCATCTTTTTCATTTAAATATAAAAAATCATTAGTCATAAAATCAAACTTACCTGGCTGTGTTACAGTTTTCCCCTTTGCAGCAGCTGTGACAAAAAGTTCATTATCAATTATATATATATCATTAAAAACAAATTTTCCATCTGTTAATTGTTTCTTATCCCTTGTATTTAAATCATATTCATAAAAATTATCATAAAGCCCATTATCACTACTACTATAATAGATTTTATCATTCTTATAATCTTTGTAAGCTACGGGATACAATGCTACTTCACCTAACTCTTCAAAAGAAATAATTCTCTTTTTTTCTATATCATACTCATACAATATAATGGATACTCCTTCTTTCTCATCTATATTATTATTATATTTCGTACCTATTATTTGTAAGTATTCTTTTGGAATTTCAGACTGTTCTTTAACTTCACAAGATGAAATCATCACTAATAAAATTAATAATATAAAAATAATCCCTAGCTTTCTTTTCACTTTTATCTCCTCCATAATATCAAAATTTTTATCGAAATAATAAACAAGGAATATTTCTATATAATGAAATATAAATTATCTTATTTAAATTTTTTAAACACTCCCTTAAATTCTATGTTCCTTCTATGAGCAATATATTTTTTTATAAAAAGAGCCTGTAAACAGGCTCTAAAAATATATTAAAATCCTTTTTATTTATGTTCAGATAAGTTTAAATTTATAATTTTATCTAGGTATACTTTGATCAGAAAATCTTTTATGATAATATCTTACATTTTTTACAGATGTAACATCATTTCTACCCGCTAAATCATGTAGATTATTTAATCCCCATATATCTATTATCGCATTTGGCATTCCACCAACATCAGCTTGATAAAATGTAAAAACTTTATCTGTATTTAAATTTCTTACCGTAACATCCTCATCTCCTCGCTTAGAATAATCATATGCCTTTTTAGTTGCACAATCTCCATCACCAAGGGGATTATCTCTATTCCCTACTTCATCTGAAAAATTTGTTGCTGTTCCAGTACCTAGAAAACTATCATCTAAAGGTTGATATGTTAATGTATTATTATCTTCACCCCAAGTCCAAGTAACAGAACGCCTTTCATTTATAGCCCTTCTTATATCTTTATTAAAGGTACCTTCTATTGGTGGTCCATTACTAATAGAATATCCTGAAGGTTCCATATCGTCACGATAATATACATTATTTATATCTCCTGTATTTTCATCATATTCTACTTTCATACCTTCTACAATTTCTAGTTCTGGTATTTCTATATATATACCATTTTCATATGCATCCATAACTATTCGATTTTCTAGCTCCACCTGTTTTATTTCTTCTTCATTCATGTTATCCACAACTTTACTCAATATTGGCTTTTTAGCTACTTCTGACATTAATTTGATATAACTATTGTCTGTATATCCACCTTTAATAATTTCAGGTTCTAAATTTTTATCATAAATTATCAATGTACCTGGTTTCATTCTATAAGGTATTATTTTTGAATTTAAATTTGTTGCAAATACCCCATTAGCAAATATCAAAAGAGCAACACAAACTAAGAAAATACTTAATGTCTTCTTCATATAAAATCCTCCTTAACAAATAAGCCACTCTACAAACTTAAATGAACTTAACCAGAGTATCCCCGACACAATTACATCACCATTGGAATCACCCCTTTGTTATTTAAAATCAATAATTTATTTCTTTATAAATATATCCATCATAAACCTCATCTATTTATAAAATAGCCATTAACCAACCCATATATATTTAGTTTCATTAAAATTCTCCTGCTTATTGGCAAATGCTCCTGTCCCCTGTTGTGCATAATGATAGAGTGAGGCCTTGTAATAATATCCTCCTTCAACTTTTGTTTTGTAAAATAGATCATGTTTCTGAATGTTTTTCTCTAAATCATCCCATGGTGTCAATACATTGACCCATCTATCTCCATCCCACCTTTGAAGGGATATTTCTTTAAATCCAACAAGACTTGCTTTTTCTATACAACTTGTCCAGGCTTCTATCACCAAATTTCTATTCCCTGATAAATACAACTCTAAATTTGTTGAGTCAATGATACTTCCCTTAGCTCTCATTATTTCTTCATTGTGTAACCCTTCAGCATGATATTCACTTTTGGAGGGAATTCCCGTAGGCTTTGATAGGTTTTTTGCATTAACTTCCCCTGCGAATGCTGAAAAACTAGTTGATAAAATTATGAATGCTATCATTATATACATACTCATCTTTTTCAAATCATCGTCCCCTTTCGTTTAACATTAATTTTCAAGTCCTATTATTTATCCCTTCATTAATGTAATGTCACCAAACACCAAAAACCTTACAAACATTTTTATTTTTATCAAAAAAGAAAGAATTCCTTAAATTTATACAGCTGTTTCAAGGAATTCTTTTAGATTATTTAAATGACCCTATAATTTTTATAAGTATTTCATAGTCTAAGGTAGTTGAGACATTATATACTATCAGCCCATCAGAAAACATACTTCTATACCAGTTACCTTCTGATACTATAAATATATCTCTTCCATTTATATTTAATTTCTGAACATTGCCGTTTTCATTTGGTATCCCCAAATTACTTGAAATCTGTTCATCAAATTCTATAATATCAATATTTAAAATATCTTTTTTTCTCTTATAGTTTAATAACAAATAAGTATAACTGCTTTCTTCTATCTTCTCTGTTTCTAAATTTGCCAATTTAAATCCTTCTGGAATATAAGTTGGTAGCATTGATGCTATTCCCAATCCATCAATTTCTTTTTTAAGTCCATATGGATCTTTATCAGATATCTCTAATTCTATAAATTCATCTTCTTGTTTATTAAAATCAAATTTTATAAGTTCTTCTCCAAATTCTACTATTTCACTAAATAAATCTATATTAAACACTGATATGGATACTATATTCATTGAAAAAATTATTGCAAGTATTATGCAGGCCGCAGTAGGTATACGTAAAATTTTATGACGATGTCTTTTTCTCTTTTCATATTCATTTATAATACTATCTATTTTAGAATCTACATCAATATCTATATTTTTTTCTTCCATAGTTATCAAACTATAAGTAAGCTCCTCTATTAAGTCATAATCTCTATGAGAATACGGTTTTTGTAATTCTTCCTCAAGTATAAGATGTAAGTCCTCTCTTGAATATTCTATAGAATTATCATTTAATAATTCTTCTATAATATTATCATTGCTCATTTTATCACCTCATATATATAATGTTATGAGAACATTAAAACCTTACACGTTATTTTCACTTTCAAGAATTTTCCTCAATCTTACCTTAATTCTATATATTTTTACATAAATTACATTCTCCGAAACCTTATATTTATTGGATAATTCCTTTGCCGTTGCCTTGTCCAAATAATATTCTTTTAATAATTGTTGTTCTTCCATAGATAATATAGATAATAGTTCAAATGAACCATAATCATCTTCATGTATTAACTTCTGATTTTCTTGAAGATTATCAAAGATACTTAATTCTTTTTTATATCTATATGATTTTTTCCTAAAATTCCTCATTACATTATCAGAAGTACGATATAACCATGCACGAATATTCTCTGTACTAGATATAGTTTTCCACTTTAAAAGAAGTATCATAAAAGCTTCTTGTGTACACTCTTCAGCATCTTCTCTATTGTACATTAACTTTACATAACAATAATTAAATATTTCCTTATAATATCTAATAGCTATATCCCTATAGATGGAATGATCCCTAGAGTAACTACCAGAAAGTTTCATATAATTCCCCCCCTAGAGCTGAATTTCTTCTTAAGACATACCCCTATTTATAATAATACCCCATCCCCATATAGTGTCAAACAATGCAAAAATTAAAAAGGCACCAAGGGAATATACCCTTGATGCCTTGATTTTTTCTATCTCTTTGGGGGGTGGGACACAACTTCCTGACCCTGTTTCTCATAAACAACATTACTATCTAACTCCATAAAATATAATTTGACCACCTGCTACAGCTTTAAAATCTCTCCTTCCCAGACCTAAAGAACCAATATCCCGAGGATTGGACAGAGCTATTAGGAGATCCTGCTTTAACAACAGCAGTACTAGATAGGATTACACATAGATGTGAACTGTTTAATATGACTGGCAAAAGTTATAGACTAGAGCATAGAGAATCTTTATTTTAATGGCAGAAAAAGTGGCAAGTATGTCTAAAGAAAGTTAGGGAAAAATATTTGCCAAAATTTTTCCAAAAACACTTGCCAGTTACAAAGATATAACTATAATCCTAAAAAAATCATTAATGAAGCGTGATCTCTATGATAAAGATACTGATTTAGTAATAAGGGTAGATAATTGACCACAATTTATTAGTCATAAGTTTGAAGATTCTTGTAAAGAGTTAAAACTGGAGCATGAAAGAATACCATTTAAAACCCCAAATAAAAACACTCATATAGAATCTTTCCATAGATTACTAGAAGATAAATGTTTATCAAGGTATGAATTTAAAACCTATGCTGAAGCCTATGAAGCAGTATCTGAGTATATGAAATCTTACAATAAGGTTAGAATTCATAGTTCCTTGGGATATATTTCACCATTAGAATTCTATCAAAAACCTTAGAATGATTAATTTTTAAAAAGGCAAGATAGTTTTTAAAAAATACTATCTTGCCTTTTTTTAGATTATTTTATATGTCTTTGTATATTAATAAGAGTCCAATTAATGATGAAATAACCATGGCTATAAATAAATAGAGTACATCAAATGATATTAATCTGGTGTTGTATACAATACTTTCACTAATCATAGGAGAAAAGATTATTAATATTGCTATAAGTATTTTTTTATATTTAGTGTTCTTTTCCATAATTATATCCTTTTATTATTTTATTTATTTAATCCAGATGAATAGAAAGTATGCTCTATATCTAAATCTCTTATCCAAGTCTTACCTTTATTTTCAGCTTCCAGTGTTGCTTGAGCATACTCACCTAATCCTATTTTAATACTTCCCTTTACACTTGTTGTTCCTCCATCATAAAGCTTTCCAGTTACCCATATAGAAAATTCATTGCCAGAAATTAACTCATATACAAACCTACCGTTATCTATACTAGAAGCTCTTCCACTAGTATAGATATTAGGATTTCTTAATGATACTATACTATCAGGTTGAGGACCGGCATAATATAATAGACCAACTTGTATTTGTGGCTGTATGTGATATGCAAATACGTTATGCACATAAGATTCTGTATCAAATCTGAATACTTGATATCTTACAGTTCCTGAACTTCTAGTTCCCATATTTTCTGATCTTTTAGTCCCCATGTTAATTTGCTTTAAGTTCTCTTTATGGCTATTTTTGAATTCTTCTATATTTCTTAAATCTTCATTATTTTGTTTCATTATTTCTAACATTTCCTCATAAGAGTATGTCTTTTCTATTGGTAACGTTGCTAGTTCCTCAATAGGTATAGCAGGTATAGTTCCTTTCTTTGGCTCTGGCGTAGTATCAGCAAAAACTAAACTTGGTATTAAGATTGATAATACCAAAATTAAAGAAATAACATTTAATCCTCTTTTCATTTTTCTTATCCCCCTTGTAAGTTTATATTTGTAAATTTATATTGTCACTTCAAGGATATCATATGTAGAAAAAATATCAATGATTATTTATCGACATAGTTCAACAATGGATTGGCAACCCCATTTTATAAACATTGGTACCTGGTACCAACTTATGAACTTATTTATAATTCTATGATTTTACCAAATAAAACTATATTAAATATAACAGGGACATAACTCCTGTCTGATATGATATCCCTATAATAGTATATTAATCTATTTGCATGTTCTTTGGATCAGACCGTCCCAAGACATACCCCTATTTATAATAATACCCCATCCCCATATAGTGTCAAACAATGCAAAAATTAAAAAGGCACCAAGGGAATATACCCTTGATGCCTTGATTTTTTCTATCTCTTTGGGGGGTGGGACACAACTCCTGACCCCTTTCCCTCTGCTTCTATAGCCTATGTTTAGACACATCATAGTTTACACTAACCTATTCAAAAGAATACCATATAGGCTCAAAACCCAACCTATATGGTATTCTTTTAAGGACTATTTAATAAAGTCTTTTAAATATTTTCCTCTAAATTTTCCACGACTTCTTCAGCTCTTTGACTAAGACCAAGGTAATCTCCAATAGTTTTTATTGCATCTTTTGTACCCTCTAAAGTATCAAGAGGAAAGTACCATACTCTTAGATGTAGATTATTTTCATTTGGATAACTTTCATAGTCAATGCTTGCTTCAGTTAAAAATACTTTGGGTTTTACCTGTTTTACTATATCATAGTCAGGATTGTCCATAGGCCCAAATTCAACTGCATCCTTATAGATTGTATCTTCTATATCAGAAGGAATGCCTACTACATTTTCATAGCCAAGGAGTTCAAGTATTTTAACCATCTTTGGAGAACCTGCAACCACATTGAACGTCTTCATTGCGTCCACATCTTCATCTGCTACTTTATTTACATTTTCTTCATCTGTCTTTGGGTTTTGATTGGATGGCACTTCACTTATGTCTTTATCTCCACAAGCAACCAAAACTAGAGATATCATAACAATTAGCAATAAATAAAATTTTTTCTTCATTTTTATCCCCCTTCTTTAAATCTAACATTGTCCAATTATTGAGAAAAGATATAATTGTCAGAAAACACTTGCAATTGGTTTAATGATATGTTATCAAAAGATTGTAGGGGTGTCAATGTTACCTTATTATTCAGATCCTAGAAGAGAAGATGACTTTGTTGTTATCAATTTTATTAGTGTTTGTTTCAATAGATAAATTCTAAAAAACGCCAAAGGTATATAACCTCTGGCGTTTTAAAAATATTATCTCTTTGAGAATTGTGGACTCTTTCTTGCCTTTTTGAATCCGTATTTCTTTCTCTCTTTCATTCTTGAATCTCTTGTTAAATGGCCTGCTTTTTTAAGTATAGGTCTTAACTCTTCATCTGACTCTAGTAGTGCTCTTGCTATTCCGTGTCTAATAGCACCAGCTTGGCCAGTGAAACCCCCACCATTTACATTTACTATTACATCAAATTTATCCAATGTCTCAGTTATTGTTAGAGGTTCTCTTGCTATTGTTCTCAAAGTTTCATAATCAAAATATTCTTCAATATCTTTATCATTAACAGTAAACTTTCCATTACCTGGTACTAGTCTTACTCTTGCAACGGAAGTCTTTCTTCTACCTGTTCCTGCATATTGTGTTATAGCCACTTACAGTCCTCCCTTCTTTTAGACGTTAAAATTCGTATATTTCAGGTTGTTGAGCATCGTGTTTATGCTCTGCTCCACTATATATCTTCATTTTCTTGATCATTTGTCTTCCTATTTTGTTCTTTGGAAGCATGCCTTTTACAGCTAATTCAATAATCTTTTCTGGTTTTTCTTGAATTAATCTATGATATGGAACTTCTTTTAATCCTCCTGGATATCCAGTGTGGTAGTAATGATTTTTTTGTTCCATCTTCTTACCAGTAAGCTTTATCTTTTCTGCATTGATTACTATAACAAAATCGCCTGTATCTACATGAGGCGTATATATAGGTTTATTCTTTCCACTCAAAACAGTAGCTATTTCTGTTGCTAATCTACCTAATACCTTGCCTTCAGCATCTATAACATACCATTTTCTTTGAACTTCATCGGCCTTTGCCATGTAACTTTTCATCGATTTCCCTCCTTATACCAACAATTATACAATATATTATATGAGGTATAAAAAAAGTTTCCGGGTCTTTTTTAAACACTCTAATATATTCTAATACATGTATTTATCAATGTCAAGAGCTTTATCAATCATAATACACTTTTTCCAAGAATAGTCCTTGAGGTGGAGCTGTAGGTCCAGCCAATGTCCTATCTCTTCCATGTATTATCTTCCCTAAATCTTCCATTGGTATCTTTCCCAGCCCTATATGTACCAATGTACCTACCATAATCCTTATCATATGCCTTAAAAAGCTTTTTCCCTTTACAGTTATCTCTATAAGTTCTCCTCTTTGAGCTATATCTATATCATATATAGTCCTTACAGTAGTATCTACTACTGACTTAGGTCCCATAAAGCTTTTAAAATCATGGGTCCCTATAAATTGTTTTGATGATATGATCATCTTATCTATATCTAAATCTCCATATACATGGTAAGAAAAATTTCTATATATAGGTCTAGGCATTTCACCATAATAGATTAAATACCTATACTTTTTCTTTGTAGCATTAAATCTAGCATGGAAGTTTAAATCCACATCTTCTGATTTAAGCACTTTTATATCAGGAGGAAGCTTTGCATTTAACGGATATTTAAAATTACTCCCTGGAATAACTCTTTCATTTGTAAAAAAATTAGCTACCTGACCTAAAGCATGGACTCTTCCATCTGTCCTGCCTGATCCTATTAATCTCGTCCTCTCTCCTGTTACCTTCTCAATGGCATCTTCCATTGTCTGCTGTATACTTATAGCATTATCCTGAGTCTGCCATCCTGAATATCTAGTTCCCTCATATTCGATTAATAGCTTGATATTTCTCATACTTTACTCCTAAATAAATCTAGTATATATTATGGCTCCAAAGAATACTGTCATTATTCCCAATGCTGCCACATCAATTCTTTTAAATTTTAGTTCATTTAATCTAGTTCTATTATCTCCACCTCTATAACATCTAGCCTCCATAGCTGTTGCCAATTCATCTGCTCTCCTGAAAGCATTTATAAATAGTGGAACCAATAGTGGTACTAAACTCTTCGCTCTATTGATTATATTCCCTGATTCAAAATCTGCTCCCCTTGCCATCTGTGCTTTCATTATCTTGTCTGTTTCCTCTAATAGTGTTGGAATAAATCTCAAGGCTATAGTCATCATCATTGCCAATTCATGAGCTGGCAAACCTATACGTTTAAAAGGCGATAATAGGCTTTCTATACCATCTGTTAAAGCAATAGGTGATGTTGTAAGAGTTAAAAGAGATGTTCCTGTTACTAAAAATATAAGCCTAAGAGCCATGAATGTTGCTTGAGTAAGCCCCTCTTTTGTAACTGCCAATGGTCCTATCTCATATAGTACTTCACCTTTTGTCATAAACAAATTGATAAAAAAGGTTATAGATATTATGAATATAAGTGGTTTTAAACCTTTTAGTATGAATTTGATTGGGAGCTTAGATAGATGAACTATTGTTAAAATGTAACCTACTACAAATATATAGGGATAAAAACTCTTTATAAAAAATAAGGATATAATAAATAAAACTGCAGCTATTAACTTTACCCTAGGATCCAATCTATGAATTATTGTATCTCCTGGAAAATATTGACCTATTGTTATATCTTTAATCATCTTTTTGTCTCCTTAAATATCTTAAAAGTTCTAACTTAGCTTCCTCCACAGTTAATATATCATCTCTTACATCATGTCCTTTAGCTTTATATGCCTTCATAAACTTTGTAATCTGTGGTATACCAAGCCCTATATCCTCTAATTCTTTAGATCTACTAAATATATCCCTAGTATATCCATCCATGACTATTTTCCCACTATCCATAACTATAATCCTATCTACTAACTTTGCTATATCTTCCATACTGTGAGATACCAAAATTATAGTCATTCCCTCTTTTTGAAATAGTCCTTGTATTTCACTTAATATCTCATCTCTCCCATGAGGGTCTAATCCTGCAGTTGGTTCATCTAATACTAGGACTTTAGGTTTCATAGCTATTACTCCTGCTATGGCAACTCTTCTCTTCTGTCCTCCACTAAGCTCAAAAGGTGATCTATCCTTTAGACTTTCATAATCGAGTCCTACAGCTTCCATGGATTCTCTAACTCTTTTATGAATTTCTTCTTCCTTTAGTCCTAAATTCTGTGGTCCAAAAGCTATATCCTTATATATTGTCTCTTCAAACAGTTGATATTCTGGATATTGAAATACTAATCCTACTTTTTGTCTAATATCCTTTAAATTAGTATCCCTTTTACATATATTTGTTCCATCTATTATTATATCTCCAGAGCTAGGTTTTATTAATCCATTTAGATGTTGTACTAGAGTTGATTTACCAGAACCAGTATGTCCAATCAACCCAATGAATTCCCCTTCATTGACATCTAGATTTATATTATCCAATGCTTTCTTTTCAAAAGGAGTACCTGGATTATATATATAATTTAATTTCTCAGTTTTTATTATCATAATAAGTTTAACAACTCCTCTACAGATAATACATCAGCCCTTATATCTATCCCTTCTTGCCTTAGTTCATGGGCTAGTTCTGTTACCTGAGGCACATCTAATCCAAGCATCTTGACCTTCTCAACTTCGCTAAATATCTCTCTAGGGCTGCCTTCCATAACTACCTTTCCTTGGTTCATCACCATAATTCTATCTCCTTGAACTGCTTCATCCATATAGTGAGTTATCAGTATTATGGTCTTTCCCTCTTCCTTATTTAATCTCTTTATGGTATTCATAACTTCTATTCTTCCAATTGGATCTAACATGGAAGTAGGTTCATCTAATATGATACAATCTGGATTCATAGCAAGTATTCCTGCTATAGCCACCCTCTGCTTTTGCCCTCCTGAAAGAAGATGAGGTGCATGTTTTTTATATGCTGACATTTCTACTATTTCCAATGCATTATCTACTCTCTTACGTATTTCTGCTGGTGGTACCCCTTGATTCTCTGGTCCAAAAGCTACATCTTCTTCTACTATAGTAGCTACTATTTGATTGTCTGGATTTTGAAATACTATACCTGCTTTTTGTCTTATATCCCATATACTCTCATCATCTCTTGTATTCATTCCCATTACTAAGACTTCTCCTGATGTAGGGATAAGTAGTCCATTCATCATCTTAGCTAAAGTAGATTTACCTGAACCATTATGACCTAAAACTACTAAAAATTCTCCCTTCTCAACTTCTAGGGATACATCCTTTACTGCCGCTACCATCTTATCTTCTATATAGGATTTGTACTCATATGTTACTTTATCCATCTTTATCATTATATCTTTCATTATCATACCTCGGCTTTAATTTATTTCCATATATTAATATAGCATAAGAACATATAATTCACAATGCACAATATCAATTCACAGCTCAAAATTCACGATTCACAATTAAAAGAGTTGACTTTCAGATAGTAAAGTTTATATTATCCATTTAAAACAAAAAGGGACTAAGCTTTAACTTAATCCCTACCCTTTATACTAATTCTAATATAGCCATTTCTGCACCATCACCACGGCGAGGACCAACTTTTAATACTCTTGTGTATCCACCATTTCGCTCTGAATATTTAGGTGCTATTTCATCAAATAGTTTTTTAACCACATCTTCATCATATATATAAGCTAAAACTTGTCTTCTAGCATGTAGATCTCCTCTTTTACCCAAAGTGATCATCTTATCCACCATTCTTTGAGTCTCTTTAGCTCTAGTAACTGTTGTTTCAATTCTACCACTTCTCAATAGTGATGTCACTTGATTTCTAAGCATAGTTTTTCTATGAGCTGTAGGACGACCAAGTTTTCTTAATGTTGTCACATCTATCCCTCCTTCACACTTGATTACTCATCGCTTTTTCTAAGATTTAAATCTAATTCAGCAAGTTTATTTTGTACTTCCTCAAGGGATTTCTTACCTAAATTCCTTACTTTCATCATATCTTCTTCTGTTTTTTGAATTAATTCTTCAACAGTATTTATACCTGCTCTTTTTAGACAGTTATATGACCTAACGGATAGATCTAGTTCTTCTACAGTCATTTCAAGAACTTTTTCTTTCTTATCTTCTTCTTTTTCCACCATAATTTCTACATCATTTACATGATCTGTTAGACCAATAAATAGATTTAAATGTTCAGTAAGTATTTTTGCTCCCAATGAAGTAGCTTCATCTGCATCCATTGTTCCATTAGTCCAAACTTCTAATATCAACTTATCAAAATCAGTTATTTGGCCTACCCTAGTATTTGTTACATGAAAATTAACCTTTTTTACTGGTGTGAAAGAAGAGTCTACAGGTATAACTCCAACTGGTTGCCCTTCTTTTTTATTTTTCTCAGCAACTACATAGCCTCTACCTTTTTCTAATTCTAGCTCCATATATAGCCTTCCATCTTCATTGATAGTAGCTATATAAAGGTCTTTATTGACTATTTCAACATCAAGTCCAGTTACTATATCACCAGCTGTCAAAACCTGTGGCCCTTCAGCATCTATCAGTAAAGTTACAGGCTCATCTGTATAAATCTTAGCAGCAATATCCTTGATATTAAGGATAATCTCAGGAACATCTTCTAAAACTCCTGGTACCGTTGAAAACTCGTGTAGTACCCCTTGAATCTTTATGGATGATACTGCAGCTCCAGGTAATGAAGATAACAGAACTCTTCTCAATGAATTACCTAGAGTAGTACCATATCCTCTCTCTAAAGGTTCTACTACGAATTTTCCATAAGTCCCATCATCACTCAATTCTAGGATTTCAATTCTTGGTTTTTCAATTTCTAACATTAATATGAACCCTCCTTTTAAATTGGTTTTTTAAGGACGAGGGTAACTGAATCTAATATATACTATTATTTAGAATATAACTCAACGATTAAGTGCTCTTCTACTGGAATATCTATATCTTCTCTTGTTGGCTCAGCTACAATAGTACCCTTTAATTGATCTAAATCTATATTTAACCATGGCACGCTATTGCCATTGTGGTTTTCCACTAATTCTTTTAATTTAGCACTGTTCCTGCTTCTATCCTTAACTTGAATCACATCACCTACATTAGTGATTAAAGATGGAATATTTGCTTTTGCTCCATTTAATAGAAAATGTCCATGAGTTACTAATTGTCTAGCTTCTGCTCTTGAGGAAGCAAAGCCCATTCTATATACCACATTGTCTAATCTCAATTCAAGTATCTTTAATAGATTTTCCCCTGTTATTCCGTGCATTCTATCTGCCATATTGAAATATTTAGCCATTTGTGATTCATTAATCCCATAGAATCTTCTTACTTTTTGTTTTTCTCTTAACTGTAAACCATATTCTGTTACTTTCTTTCTAGATTGACCGTGTTGTCCTGGAGCATAGTTTCTCTTTGTTATTGCACATCTATCTGAATAACATCTATCTCCCTTTAGGTACAATTTCATACCTTCTCTACGACACAATCTGCACACCGGTCCTGTATATCTTGACATCTATTTACACCTCCTAATTTAAACCCTTCTACGTTTTGGTGGTCTACACCCATTATGTGGAATTGGGGTAACGTCCTTAATCATATTTACTTCTAAACCAGTTGCTTGAAGTGATCTTATAGCTGCCTCTCTACCAGAGCCAGGTCCTTTAACAAATACTTCAACACTCTTTAGACCATGTTCCATAGCTTTCTTAGCTGCTTCTTCAGCTGCTTGTTGTGCTGCAAATGGAGTGGATTTTCTTGACCCCCTAAAACCTAATTGTCCTGCACTTGCCCATGAAATTACATTCCCTTGTAAGTCAGTTAATGTAACCATTGTATTATTAAATGTAGAAGAAATATGTGCTTGACCTCTTTCAATATTCTTACGCACTCTTCTCCTAACACGAGTTGTTTTTCCTTTTTTAGCTGCCATCGTCTTTCCCTCCTTTGCTAACTACTTTTTCTTGGATACCAATCTCTTAGGACCTTTTCTAGTTCTAGCATTAGTCTTAGTTCTTTGTCCCCTTACTGGTAATCCTCTTCTATGTCTAATACCTCTATAACAATTTATCTCTCTTAATCTCTTAATATTTAGAGCTACATCTCTCCTCAAATCACCTTCTACGTGATAAGTATCGATTATCTCTCTAAGTTTAGATACTTCTGTCTCTGTTAAGTCTTTTACCTTTGTATCTGGGTTAACATTAGCCTTTTTTAGTATCTCCAATGATCTGGATCTACCTATACCAAAGATATATGTCAAGCCTATTTCAACCCTTTTATCTCTAGGTAAGTCAACACCTGCAATTCTTGCCATTAAAGTCTACACCTCCTAATTTGTATACCTCCACCATATATTAACCTTGTTTTTGTTTATGCTTTGGGTTTTCACAGATGACCATAACTCTACCATGTCTTCTGATGATCTTGCATTTTTCGCACATCTTTTTAACTGATGGTCTAACTTTCATTCAAATCCCTCCTATGCTACTTGTTTCGCCAGGTTATTCTTCCTCTAGTCAAATCGTAGGGTGAGAGTTCAACTGTTACTTTATCTCCAGGGAGTATTCTGATATAGTTCATTCTCAACTTCCCTGAAATATGGGCTAAAATCTCGTGACCATTTTCAAGCTCCACTTTAAATATGGCATTAGGTAAAGCATCTGTTACTGTACCTTCTACCTCAATTACATCTTTTTTAGCCATTAAGTTTTCGAACCTCCTGTTCAAACGTCTTTAGAAACTCTTATTAAAAGGCTCTAAAAGTTTCCTTATATAAGCATTATTTATCTTCATCTTATTATCCAGTTTATATCTAAGTTCCGGTAATACAGTATTATAAACTATTAAATGTTTAATCTTCTTTCGTTTTGGATTGTCCAGTTTTCTTAAGTCTCCATCTACAACAAAGACATGCTCAGCATCTATTATATCTAGAACCAAGAAAATCCTTCCTTTATCCCGGCCAGCTCTCGACTTAACTACCTGACCAATAGTCACGTCACTAGTTGAATCCATTATAAATTCACCTCTTCAAGTTAATCTTACTGAGCTGTAGGCAACGAATTAACTATGGTCTCAAAAATTTCATCTATAGGTCTAGTGCCATCTATATCCAAAATCAATCCTCTATCTTTATAATATTGAATCAAGGGCTGTGTCTGTTCTAAGTATACTTGAATTCTAGTCTTTACAGTCTCAACTTTGTCATCTTCTCTTTGATATAAAGTTCCCTGATCTATATCACAAATACCTTCAACTTTTGGGGGCTTATTCTTAATATGATAAGTTGCACCACATGTTTTGCAAATTCTTCTGCCTGTTATTCTTCCAATTAAAATATCCTCATCTGCATCAATATTGACAACTTTATCAAGTTTTATACCCATTTTAGAAAGTTCACTATCTAAAGCTTCTGCTTGCTCTACTGTTCTAGGGAAACCGTCAAGCAGAAAGCCATTTTTACAATCGTCCTTAGATAATCTATCTTTCACTATGGAAACCACTATTTCATCAGGTACTAACAGACCTTTATCCATATACTCTTTAGCAGTATTTCCAAGCTCTGTTCCATTTTTGATATTTTCCCTAAAAATATCTCCAGTTGAAATATGTGGAATGTCATATCTTTTCACTATATTTGATGCTTGAGTACCTTTACCTACGCCTGGAGGCCCCAATAATACAAGTCTCATACTTTTTTCATCTCCTATAGCCTATTTTAAGAATCCCTTGTAATGTCTCATTAACATCTGTGATTCTATTTGTTTTACAGTTTCTAGTGCAACACCTACAACGATTATAATCGCTGTACCACCAAAATTAACCTGCATTCTAAATATCTTAGATAGAATAATTGGTAGAGATGCTAATACTGCCAAAGATAATCCTCCAACAAATGTAATTCTAGAAACTATTTTATTTAATGCATCTGATGTAGGTCTTCCAGGTCTTATTCCAGGAATAAACCCACCATTTTGTTGTAAATTCTTAGCATATTCAACTGTGTTAAATTGAATTGCTGTATAAAAATACGTGAAAAACATAATAAGAATGATATTCAATATTGAATAAACCCATATACCAACATTTCCTTGTGGTGTTAGGTATTTTTCAATCCAGCTTGATGCTCCACCTTTTGTAAACAATGCAATAGTCTGAGGAAGTGCTAATAACGATGAAGCAAATATTACTGGCATTACTCCTGCCATGGATACCTTTATAGGTATATGTGTGCTTTGTCCACCATACATCTTTCTTCCTACAACCCTTTTAGCATATTGTATTGGAACCCTTCTTTCACCTTCTTGAAGTGCTACTACTAAAGCAACAATTGCTAAAAATACTATTCCAAATATCAATGCTTTAATAATACTCAAGCTCCCAATACTGATCAATTTAACTGTCTTAATTAACTCAGCTGGTAATCTTGAGATAATACCAACAAAGATTATAAGAGAAATACCATTGCCTATACCCTTTTCAGTAATCCTCTCTCCAATCCATATTAAGAATGAAGTACCTGCTACTAATGTAATTATTACTATAAGTTTTTGAAGATTTGAATCTGCCTCTAAGGCTCTTCCAAATATTCCAAGTGTAGTTCCTACAGCTTGTATAGTAGCTAATATGATGGCTGTGTATCTTGTATATCTACCTATCTTTTTTCTTCCTTCTTCTCCTTCTTTAGCTAATTCTTCTAATCGTGGAATAGCTATTGTTAGAAGTTGAATTACTATGGATGCTGTAATATATGGATAGATATTTGTTGCAAATATACTATAGTTACTAAAAGTTCCACCTGCCATTAAGTCTAAAAACTGTAGAAGTCCACCTTGTGATGACTCAAATATGCTCCTTATTACATCTTTGTTCATATATGGTACTGGAATACTTGCTCCTAATCTGAATATCAATAACATAAACATAGTAAAATTGATCTTCTTCCTTATTTCAGGTATTCTCCACGCATTTCTCAAGGTAGATAGCATCTATATCACCTCTATCTTTCCACCTGCAGCTTCTATCTTCTCTGCAGCTGTTTTGCTGAATTTATGTGCTTTAACTGTTAATTTCTTTGTCAATTCTCCATCTCCAAGGACTTTAATCCCGTCTTTTGCTTTAGCTTTTTTAACTAAACCTTTACTGATTAAAAGTTCAGGAGTTACCACAGTGTCCTCAGCAAATACATCTAAATCCCCTATATTGATAATTGCAAACTCTTTTGCAAATATATTTGTAAACCCACGCTTTGGAAGTCTTCTGAATAGAGGCATTTGTCCACCTTCGAATCCTGGTCTTACTCCGCCACCTGATCTTGCATTTTGGCCTTTATGACCTTTTCCTGAAGTCTTACCAAGTCCTGAACCTATACCTCTACCAAGTCTCTTTCTAGATTTACTTCCTCCACCTGCATTTGGTCTTAAATCATTTAATTTCATGGGTACACCTCCTTACACTTATTCTACTACTTCAACCATGTGTTTTACTTGTTCTATCATACCTCTAATTTGAGGGGTATCTTTTTTTTCTATTACTTTACCAATCTTATTTAATCCTAGAGCTTCAATTGTCTTCCTATGGGCTTCAGGTTTCCCGATCGGACTTTTAATCAATTTTATCTTGATTGTATTCATTCCAAATCCCCCCTAACCTAATAACTCTTCTACTGTTTTTCCTCTTAATCTTGCAACATCTTCTGCTCTCTTTAGTCCTATTAAAGCTTCCATAGTAGCATTAACTATATTTCTTGGATTACTACTACCTAGTGATTTAGTTCTGATATCTCTAATTCCTGCTAACTCGCATACAGCACGAACTGCTCCACCAGCTATAACTCCTGTACCTTCTTTAGATGGCTTTAATAAAACTCTACCTGCTCCAAATTCTCCAATTATCTCATGTGGTATTGTTGTACCTACTATAGGAACTTCTATGATATGTTTCTTCGCATCTTGGATAGCTTTTCTAATTGCCTCAGGTACTTCCAAAGCTTTAGCCATTCCTACACCAACATGACCATTTCCGTCTCCTACTACTACTAAAGCACTGAATCTGAAGTTTCTACCGCCCTTTACAACTTTGGCAACACGATTTATATTAACAACTCTTTCTTGTAAATCTAATTCATTTGGATTAATAAATGAACGTTCCATTAATTCCCCTCCTTCTACTAAAATTTAAGTCCGGATTCTCTTGCTCCTTCTGCAAGTTCTTTTATTCTTCCATGATAAATATATCCACTTCTATCATAGACTACTTCCTCTATGCCTTTTTCAACTGCTTTCTTTCCAACTAGCTTACCTACAGTTCTAGCAGCCTCTTTATTGTGAGTAGAAGTAAGGTTAAGAGATTTATCTAAAGTAGAAGCTGATACTAATGTTGAGCCTGAAACATCATCTATTACTTGTGCATATATGTGTTTTCCACTTCTATAAACATTAAGTCTTGGTCTTTCAGGAGTTCCAAATACCTTTTTCCTTACTCTACCATGCCTTGCTTTTCTATTTGCATTTTTATCTATCTTTTTTAGCAATGTATTTCACTCCCCTCTACTTACCTGTCTTACCAACCTTACGTCTGATATATTCGTCAGAGTATCTAACACCTTTACCCTTATATGGTTCTGGTTTTCTATGTCCTCTTATAACTGCAGCATAATTTCCTACTTGTTGTTTGTCAATTCCATTTACAACTATCTTATTTGCTGCAGGTACTTCAACTACTATACCTTCTGGATCTTCCATCTCTATTGGATGAGAGTATCCCAAGTTTAGAATCAACTTCTTTCCTTGTTTTTGTGCTCTATATCCTGTACCTTCAATCTCTAAAGATTTGGAATATCCTTCTGTTACACCAATAATCATGTTTGCAATTAGTGTTCTTGATAGACCGTGCAGTGATCTATGTCTTTTATTTTCAGTAGGTCTGGCAATTGTTAACACATTATCTTCTATCTTTAACTCCATATCTTCACTTATATGTTGTACTAATTGTCCCTTAGGACCCTTTACTTCCACTACATTGTTATCTTTTATCTGTACTTCAACTCCGCTTGGAATATTGATTGGATTTAATCCTATTCTTGACATGAGCGCACCTCCTTGTTCCTATTTGTCTATTGCTATATTACCAAACATAGCAAATAACTTCTCCGCCTATTCCTTCTTTTCTTGCCTCTTTATCAGTCATTACACCTTTTGATGTTGAAAGAATAGCTATTCCTAGCCCTCCTAGTACTCTAGGTACTTCATCATTTTTAACATATACTCTCAATCCAGGCTTGGAAATTCTCTTTATTCCACTTATAACTTTTTGATTATGTTGACCAAATTTTAAATCCACTCTAATAATACCTTGTTTTCCATCATCTATTACATCATAACCCTTTACGAATCCTTCATCTAGTAGGATTTGGGCTAATTGCTTTTTAATATTTGAAGCAGGAATATCAACGGAATCATGCTTTGCATTATTACCATTTCTTATCCTAGTTAACATATCTGCAATTGGGTCTGTCATCATAATTAGCTGCCTCCTTTCATAGCTTTATACTACCAACTTGCTTTTTTCACTCCAGGAATTTGACCTTTATATGCTAATTCCCTAAAACATATACGGCATACTCCATATTTTCTTATATAAGCATGAGGTCTTCCACAGATTTTACATCTATTATACTCTCTTGTGCTAAACTTCGCTTTTCTTTTTTGCTTAGCTATCATAGATTTCTTTGCCAATGTTTTTCCCTCCTCCTTTACTTTCTAAAGGGCATTCCCATCTCTTCTAAGAACACTCTAGCTTCTTCGTCAGTCTCAGCTGTAGTTACTATTACAATATCCAATCCTCTAATAGCATCTACCATGTCATATTCTATCTCTGGGAAAATAAGTTGTTCTCTAATTCCAAGAGCATAGTTTCCTCTTCCATCGAAGGAAGTATTACTAATACCTCTAAAGTCTCTTACTCTTGGTAATGCAATATTCATCAACTTGTCTAAGAAGTGATACATTCTTTCACCTCTTAATGTAACCTTAGCTCCAACGTTCATGCCTTCACGTAATTTAAAGTTAGCAATTGATTTTTTAGCCTTTGTTACAATAGGTTTTTGGCCAGTTATGATTTCCAATTCCTTAACAGCTGATTCCAATGCCTTTGGATTATCTCTAGCTTCCCCTATTCCCATATTTATTACAACTTTCTCAAGTCTTGGTACTTCCATTACATTTTTATATTGAAATCTTTCCATCAAAGATTTAGTTACTTCATTTTCATATTTTTCTCTCAATCTGGAAGTCATCCTCATTACCTCCTTTCTTACTATTTGTCAAGAACTTCTCCACATTTTTTGCAAACTCTTACTTTTTTTCCATCAGTAAGATCCTTATATCCAACTCTTACACCTTGTTTATCTTTATCGCAATAGTACATAACCTTAGAAGCATCTATTGGACCTTCATATTTTACGATTCCACCTGGTTCTGTTGGTCCCATAGGTTTTTTATGCTTTGTAAGCATGCTTACTCCTTCAACTATTACTCTATTTTCTTTAGGGTATACTTTTAATACTTTTCCGACTTTCCCTGCATCTTTACCAGAAATAACAACTACTTTATCTCCACTCTTTACATGCATACTTTACACCTCCTCTTATAGTACTTCCGGTGCTAATGATATTATCTTCATGAAGTTTCCACTTCTTAGTTCCCTTGTTACAGGTCCAAATATACGGGTACCCACTGGGTTTTTATCATCTTTTATAATAACTGCTGCATTATCATCAAATTTAATATAGGAACCATCATTTCTTCTAACACCATGTTTAGTCCTAACAACTACAGCTTTTACTACTTCACCTTTTTTGACAACACCACCAGGCGTTGCACTCTTAACAGTACATACTACTGTATCGCCAATACTAGCATATCTCTTGTTAGTTCCTCCGAGAACTCTGATAACCAATACTTCTTTTGCTCCTGAGTTATCAGCTACCCTCATACGACTCTCTGTTTGGATCATAAAGAATACCTCCTTTCAGTACTAGGACTATTTTGCCTTTTCTACTATATTAACTATTCTCCAATTTTTATCTTTACTCAATGGCCTAGTTTCCATAATCTTTACAACATCACCTATGCCACATTCATTATTCTCATCATGAGCTTTAAATTTTGTAGTCTTCTTAATTTGCTTTTTATATAAAGGGTGTGTTACAAATGTTTCTACTGCAACAACCACTGTCTTATCCATCTTGTCGCTTACCACTGTACCTATTCGAGTCTTACGATTTCCTCTTTCCATCTGAGATTAAACCTCCTTTCCTATACCTAGTTCTCGTTCCCTAATAATAGTCTTTACACGAGCAATATCTTTTCTCACGGCATTGATCCTCAAGGGGTTATCTAATTGACCTGTAGCCAATTGAAATCTCAAGTTAAACAATTCAGCTTTTAGTTCTAATAATCTGCTATCCAATTCTTTTCCAGACATTTGGCGAATTTCTTTAGCTTTCATTAGCTTCACCACCCTTTTCTAACCCTTCATCACGACTTACAAATTTTGTCTTTATGGAAAGTTTATGTGCAGCCAATCTCATAGCTTCTCTTGCATCTTCTTCAGATACACCACCCATTTCAAACAAAATTCTACCTGGTTTTACTACTGCTACCCAGTACTCTGGAGCCCCTTTTCCTGAACCCATACGAGTTTCAGCAGGTTTTTCAGTTACTGGCTTATCTGGGAATATTTTAATCCAGATATTTCCACCTCTTCTAACATATCTAGTCATAGCACGTCTAGCAGCTTCTATTTGATTCGAAGTAATCCATGTTGGCTCTAGTGCTTGTAGTCCATATTCACCATATGTTATGGTATTACCACGATGTGCTTTACCTTTCATTCTACCTCTATGAACTCTACGATATTTTACTCTTTTAGGCATTAACATAATCAACTTCCTCCTTCCTACAGTTATTATTCAACCGTTTCTTCCTTTTCTTTTCCTTCTTTTTTAGTAGGAAGAACTTCTCCTTTATATAACCATACTTTAACACCAAGCTTACCATAAGTAGTATCAGCTTCAGCAAAACCATAATCTATGTCAGCTCTTAAAGTTTGTAGCGGTATAGTTCCTTCACTATAACCCTCTGTTCTAGCCATATCAGCTCCGCCTAATCTTCCTGATACTGATGTCTTCATACCTAACGCTCCAGCTCTCATGGTTCTTTGGATTCCTTGTTTCATAGCTCTTCTAAAGGATACCCTTCTCTCTAATTGTGAAGCAATATTTTCAGCTACTAATTGAGCATCTAATTCAGGTTTCTTTATCTCTTCAACATTGATTATCACAGATTTTCCTGTCATTTTTTCAAGTTCTTTTCTCAACTCTTCTACACCTGAACCACCTCTACCGATAACCATTCCTGGTTTAGCAGTATATACATTTAATTTTATCTTATTAGCAGCTCTCTCTATTTCTAATCTTGAAACTCCAGCTATAAATAACTTTTCTTTTACATATTCTCTAATCTTAAAGTCTTCAACTAATAATTCGTCGAATTCTTTTTTATCTGCATACCATTTTGAATCCCAATCTTTTATAACACCGACTCTTAGACCATGTGGGTTAACTTTTTGACCCATTAACTATCCCTCCTTCTCTATTCACGTTCTTTTACTACTACTCCTATATGACTACTCCTCTTAATTATTGGATAAGCCATACCCTTAGCTTTTGGTCTCCATCTCTTCATATGGGGACCATCATTAGCATAGGCTTCGGAAACATATAAGTTTTCTCTATCTAAACTAAAATTATTCTCAGCATTTGCAATTGCAGAATTCAACACATCTTCAAGTATCCTCGCACCTTTTTTTGGCGTTAACATCAAAATAGATAATGCTTCATCTACTTGTTTGCCTCTAATCTCTTTGCAAATGAAGTTTACCTTAAGTGGTGAAATTCGCACATATTTAGCTATAGCTCTTGCTTCCACTATGATTCCCTCCCTTACATTCTTTCTTATTTAACTGCCGATGTCTTTTCACTCTTATCGGAGTGGCTTCTAAATGTTCTCGTTGGAACAAATTCACCCAACTTATGACCTACCATATCTTCAGTAATGTATATTGGCACATGCTTTCTACCATCATGTACTGCGATTGTATGACCTACTAAGTCTGGGAATATAGTAGAACGTCGTGACCATGTCTTTACAACTTTCTTCTCATTTTTATTATTTAACTCTTCTATTTTCTTTAGAAGATGATCATCAATAAAAGGACCTTTTTTCAGAGATCTACCCATGATTATTCCTCCTTCCAATAAATTAACTATTTAGTTTTTCTTCTTCTAACTATATAATCATTAGACTTCTTATTTTTCTTTCTTGTCTTAACTCCTAATGCTGGTTTACCCCATGGAGTCATTGGTGAAGGCATACCAATAGGTGTTCTTCCTTCCCCACCACCATGTGGATGGTCTACTGGGTTCATGGCACTACCTCTTACTGCAGGTCTCATGCCTAGATGTCTAGATCTACCAGCTTTACCTATGGTTACAAGTTCATGTGTAATATTACCTACTTGACCAATTGTAGCACGACACTCAACACTTACTAATCTAAATTCACCAGATGGCAATCTAAGTTGTGCATATTTGCCTTCTTTAGCCATTAGTTGAGCTTCTGCTCCAGCTGATCTTACCATTTGCGCTCCTTTTCCTGGTTTTAATTCCACATTGTGTACTGTAGTACCTACTGGAATATTTTTAAGTTTTAGCGCATTTCCAACTTTAATATCTGCATTTTCACCTGATTCTATTACATCTCCAACTTTTAATTTATGTGGTGCAAGTATATATCTCTTCTCACCATCTACATAGTTAATCAATGCAATATTAGCAGTTCTATTAGGGTCATATTCTATAGCAGCTACCTTTCCAGGTATTCCGTCCTTGTCCCTTTTAAAATCTATAATTCTATATTTTCTCTTAGCGCCACCACCTCTGTGACGGATAGTGATTCTACCTTGAGAATTTCTTCCTCCATTTTTATTTAAACTAATAACCAATGATTTTTCAGGTTCTTTTTTAGTAATATCTTCAAACGATGAAACTGTCATTTGTCTTAGTCCAGGGGAAGTTGGTTTGAATTTTCTAACGCTCATTACTTTTCCCTCCTTCAATCAAACTTCTATTCCATACCCTCAAAGAATTCGATTCCCTTTGAGCCTTCTGCTAATTTTACTATAGCCTTTTTCCAGCTTGGTCTTCTACCAGAGTTCATACCTTGTCTCTTTACTTTTCCTAGCATGTTCATAGTGTTTACTTTATCTACTTTTACATCGAATATATTTTCTACAGCTTTTTTTATCTCTGACTTATTAGCTTTTTTATCAACCATGAAAGTATACTTTCCATCTGCCATATCTTCCATACTCTTCTCAGTGATTATCGGTTTAATGATAATATCGTGTGGAATACGCATTATGCATACACCTCCTCCACTTTTTTAACTGCTTCTTTTGTAATTATGAATGAATCATATTTCAATATATCATAGACGTTTAAATTGTTGACTATTGTAGTTTGTACATTCGGTAAGTTATTAGCTGATTTTACAACATTTTCATCTTTTTCTGTTGTAACTATTAAAGCTTTCTTCTTAGCATTTAATTTATCTAATAAATTTACCATTTCTTTAGTCTTTGGTGCATCAAATTTAAGCTCATCTACTACGATGATTTCATTATTATCTACTTTAGAAGTCAAAGCTGATTTCATTGCAAGCCTTTTAACCTTTTTAGGTACGCTATAGCTATAATCTCTTGGCTTTGGTGCAAAGCTAACTCCACCACCTGTCCAATGAGGAGCCCTTATACTTCCTTGACGTGCTCTACCTGTACCTTTTTGTCTCCAAGGCTTTCTACCGCCGCCTCTAACTTCCGCTCTTGTCTTTACTGACTGTGTACCTTGTCTTTTATTTGCAAGTTGGTTTTTTACAACTTCATAGACTACATGTTGATTGACTTCTATACCAAATATGTCATCTTTAAGCTCTATATCTCCCACTTGTTCTCCTAGCATATTATAAACATTTACCTTAGGCATTTTGCATCCTCCTTTCAGCCTGAATTATTACTTCATAATAGTTGTTTCTTTTATTTCTACAACACCTTTTTTAGGTCCTGGAATCGCACCTTTTATAAGAATCAAATTCTTATCTAAATCTACTCTTACAATCTCTAGATTTTGAATAGTAACTCTTTCATTCCCCATTCTTCCAGCCATTCTGTGACCTTTAAATACTCTTCCTGGATAAGTACCAGCTGACATACCACCTGGTGCTCTATGGAACTTAGAACCATGAGTCTCTCTACCTCTTGAGAATCCGTGTCTCTTGATTACACCTTGAGTTCCTTTACCTTTTGAAGTACCAATTACATCAACTTTATCTCCAGATTCGAATATATCTACTTTAATCTCTTGTCCTATTTGGAACTCATCAGGATTATCTACTATAAATTCTCTTAAAAACTTCTTATATTCTACATCCGCTTTATCAAAATGCCCTTTAAGCGGCTTATTTATCTTATTTGCCTTGATATTTTCAAAACCTATTTGAATGGCATTATATCCATCTTTTTCAATAGTCTTCTTTTGAACCACTACAACTGGTCCTGCTTCTATGACAGTTACCGGAACAAGACTTCCATCTTCTTGAAAGATTTGAGTCATTCCTATCTTTCTTCCTATAATATTCTTCATTACTGCACCTCCTATTATTTACAGCGGATTACTATCTAGTAATCTTATAAAGTAATTATAACTTTATCTCAATATCTACGCCTGCTGGTAAATTCAACTTCATAAGTGAATCTACAGTCTTTTGGTTTGGATTAAGTATGTCTATTAGTCTCTTATGGGTCCTTTGCTCAAATTGTTCCCTAGAATCCTTATACTTATGAACCGCTCTTAATATAGTAACAACCTCTTTTTCTGTAGGTAGTGGTACTGGTCCTGAAACACTAGCACCTGTTTTCTTTGCAGCCTCAACAATCCTTTGAGCTGATGAATCCAGTAATTCATGATCATAAGCCTTCAACCTGATTCTTATTTTTTGTTTACCTTTCTTTGACATTTAATTCCCTCCTTCTATCGCATGTTCATGCTTACATGCGACTTAGAATTGCCGATACACCCTTCCGGGTGTTCTCTATTTTTTAAAATAATTTTCAACAATTCTAGTCGCCCGATTTAAAACCGGACATTCTCAACAAAAATTTCCTGTTTAAAATAACAGCCACCTTTTGTATCATCGCAATGTCTTCAGTAAAAGCTCCATTACTTCCCATAATTCGCGAAGCTTACGTATAAATGCATTTTAAGCACTAATATAGTTTACCCTATAGGCATCAAAAACTCAAGCTTTTTTTTAAAAAACTTGGTGTCTTTAGCATATTTTTTTAATCATAGGAAATGAAGGAGAAAATTCTCCTTCATTTTATGACCTATGACTATTTAATTATCCAAGAATCTTAGTTACAACTCCTGAACCTACTGTTCTACCACCTTCACGAATGGAGAATCTAAGTCCTTCTTCTATTGCTATTGGAGTTATTAGTTCTATTGTGAACTTTGCGTTGTCTCCTGGCATT
>JBQHQH010000006.1:0-96874 GCA_052067355.1 Tissierellaceae bacterium HCP3S3_D8 | reverse complement strand
AGTGTTTCAGTTTTTTAGTATGTAACTATTATAATTAATGCGAGGATATTCTTTAATTTATTAATGGAAAAGTTATATTAATTAGTTTTCCAACAACAACTTGACACTATCCATATTTAATATGGATTGACAATAGAGCTACATTATTAGATAATTTAATATAGGTACTATTGAAAAATGGAGTGATTTAATTGACCAATAAAGTGTTAGTAATTGATGATGAGAAGCAAATTGCAGACATAGTAAAGTTTAATTTGGAAAAGGAAGGATATATTGTAGAAACTGCAAATGATGGTCAAGAAGGAATAGACAAAATATATAAATGGAATCCAGATTTAGTTATACTTGATATAATGATGCCTGTAAAAGATGGTTTTCAAGTTTTAAAGGAGATAAGAGCAGACTATAAATTTCCTGTGATAATGTTAACTGCAAAGGAAGAAGAAGTAGATAAAGTATTAGGATTAGAATTAGGGGCAGATGACTATGTGGTAAAGCCATTTAGCATGAGAGAGCTGATTGCAAGGGTAAAGGCCAATTTTCGTCGTGTTGACTACTCTTCTAATTTACAAAATAATAATGATATAATAGTTTTTGATGAATTGATGATAGATTTAAATAAATATGAAGTGAAGAAAAATGGAGAAATAGTAGATCTCACCTTAAGGGAATATGAACTCTTGAGATTTTTAGCATCTAGTGCAGATCAAGTTTTTTCTAGAGAACAACTTCTAGAAGAAGTATGGGGCTACGAATATTATGGCGATATTAGGACAGTAGATGTGACTGTAAGAAGACTTAGAGAAAAGATAGAAGATAACAAAGGGGAATTTAAATATATCTTAACCAAAAGAGGAATAGGTTATTACTTCGGGGGTGACTAATTATGTTTTCTAGCATTCGCTGGAAGTTTATTCTGGTCTATTTTCTATTGGTTTTTATTGCAATGGTCATAGTTGGAGTATTCATAGTAGGAAGATTAGAAGATCAGCAGATAAAAAATGTAACTAATAGCATGGAGCAGCATATTGAAACTATAATAGGTAGTTCTAGTTATATAGCTTCTGATGATTGGAATGAATATAGAGAGGAAATCCAAGAGACTTTAAATGAATGGAGATTAGGAGCCTCTGAAACCCTATATGTAATATACAATGAAGAAGTACCTACTATAATAGCTAGCACATCAAAACAATATAACAAGCTAATAGGACAAAATGCCTTGAATTCAAAGTATTTAGATTCACCACTGATATTGAAGGCTTTTGATGGAGAGAAGGAAGACTCTGAACTGGAAGAGATGAATGAGAGAGTCGTCAGTAAACATTTAGCCTATCCAGTTATGTCAAATGTTGGTAAGGTAAAAGGAATATTATATATGACTTCCAATCTGACAGATGTATATAGAACTGTAAACGAATCTAAAGTTATATTGACTAATGCAACTCTACTTGCCTTATCTATAACAGTGCTTTTAGGATTTTTAATTGCCAGTAGTATAACAGTTCCCATAAGGGATGTAACTAAAAAAGCTGAAGAAATGGCAATGGGAGATTTTGATCAATTTGTAGAGGTTAAATCAAATGATGAAATTGGTCAACTTGCAAATATGTTTAACTATCTTACTTTAAAGTTAAAGAATACTATTCAAGATATGGATTTAGAGAGAAGTAAGCTAGATACTATATTTAACTATATGGCTGAAGGAGTTATTGCAGTAGATAAAAATAACAGGATAATCCATGCCAATCTCATAGCTATGGATATATTAAATTTAAATCAAGATGATATAATTGAAAATAATATATTAGATTTTAAAAAGATGAATATGAAAGAGATAGGCTATGAGCAGGTTCAAGACTTAGAGGGAGATGAAATAGTAGAGATCAGCTCTGAAATATATAAGATAAAACACGCACCATTCAAGAATGAAGAAGGCAATATAGGTGGTTTAATCATGGTATTTCAAGATATAACCCATGAGCATAAATTAGATAATATGAGAAAAGAATTTGTAGCAAATGTATCACATGAGTTAAAGACACCTATAACTACAATAAAGAGCTATACAGAGACATTGATGGAATCAGAAGTAGATAAGGATATGAGCCGAAGGTTTTTAAATGTAATAGACACTGAATGTGATAGAATGACTAGATTAGTAAGGGATTTACTACAATTATCCAACTTGGACTATAAGAAGACAAATTGGAAAAAGGTAGAAGTTTCTCTATCAGAGATATTAGAAGATGTTTTATTAAAGTTGGATCTAGCATTTAAGGAGAAAAATCAAAAAGTAATCATAGAGATAGATGATGACTTACCAAATATTGTTTCCGATAAGGATGGTATAGAAAGAGTTGTATTAAATATACTATCTAATGCCATTAAATATACACAAGAATATGGAGAGATACAAGTCCTAGGATCTAAGGATGATAAGAATATAATTCTCAAGATAATCGATAATGGATTTGGAATTTCCGAAGAGGATCAAGACAGGATATTTGAAAGGTTTTATAGAGTTGAGAAGGGAAGAAGCAGAGAACTAGGTGGTACAGGTCTTGGGCTATCTATTGCAAAAGAAATAATTGAAGCACATAATGGAAAATTGAGTTTAAAAAGTGAATTAGGAAAAGGGACAGAGGTAAGTATTGAACTACCATATATGGAAGTGTAACTAACTCTTAATTATGTTGTAATACATTTGTAATATATTTATTATATAATATGATGTAGATAAAACTAAGAAGTAAGGAGGTTAAAGAAAATGTGGAAGAGATTAATTGCTAGTATATTAATATCTTTTAGTATAATGAGTTTTAGCACTTTTGGATATGCTGTGCCCAATGACTCCAAAAATGTAACTATAGATTCGACTAAATATGAAATATTAAACCCAGAGAAAAGTTCATTTTCTACTTCAGATAAAGTAATTTTAATCAATGGAAAAGCTCCAACTGGTACAGAAGTTACCATTACAGTTTACGGTACTACAGACCTTACTAAGAGAAACTTCAATTTAGAGGAGTTGCCAGAAGAAGAAGACTATATTGAGATTATGTCAGAGACAGTAACATCTGGGAATATGGGATTTTTCCAAAAACAGATGGATTTAGTATTAGGTATAAATAAGATAGTAGTAGATTTTGGTATAGAAGGATTACCGAAAAGAGAACTAATTATATATGTTTATGACAAGGCTAAGGCAGAAGCAAGTATTACAAAGCCTAAGGAAGTTAAGCTTATGGAAATTATTCCTTCGTTATTGAAATAATACTTACCATGGATAGGGAGATGATTTAAGATGAAAGAAAGGTTTAAGACTTTTCTACTTTTATCCTTGGTAAGTATAAGTATAATTATTACACAGAAATTGTGGATACAAATGCCAAATCAAATATTTGGATTATTTGATGAACCATTAGAAGTTACGTCACCCTACGTCTTATCAGATATGATCGCTCCTAATAAATATTTATTGAATTTCAATTCTAAAAATCATACCCTAGTATATGACGATTCTAAATACGGTATGTGGTTGACGTCTAGAAAGAGTTTAGTTGCTCTATTAAGCTCAAAGAATATTACAATAGACGATATATCAAATGAGGAATATTTAGATTATCAAAATAAAAAATCAGTAGTATTTTATTTTCCAGAAGAGGTCAATACTTATATCTTAACAAAAGCCTGGGATATTAAAAAACCTAACAGTATAGTGGATACTATGCCTAATATAGATAGTATTTATATCTACTTAGGTAGTGGTGATCCTTTTTTTATCTTTACTGATGGAGAAAAGCGTGTAGCCATTCGTGATAGTAGTATCGATGTTCAGAGATTGAGAGCTGAAATAAATAAGATAGAGGATAAAAAGGGATATATATATTATTATTCTATGAGTGAAACATTAGGTACGCAAAATGATATATTTATACCCTATAGTATAGATAATAGTTTGCCAGAGATATATGTGGCAAATGAAGTAGCATTATTAGATTATGGAGAAAAAGATAAACTAGCTGAAAAATTTTTTAACAAGAGTATCGACTATATTAGGGGGATAGTAGAGAGTAACGGTTCTAGTATATATGTATATAATCAGAGAGTTCTTAAATTAAATATAAATGGGACCATAGAGTATTTTAATGCACTAGACGAGCCAGTTAAGGAGAGAAATTTATATAAGAGTTTGCTGTCTGCTGCCAATTTTATTTCAGAAAAAACTGGGGTACAGAAGGGAATGTATCTAGCTAAGATTGAAGATATTCAATCAGACAATAGTTTTGGGTATAGATTTACATTTAGATATAGGGTCAGAGGGATACCAGTAATCCTTGGTAATCAAGAAGTGGAAGAATATGTAAAGATGGAAGTTTTTAATAACCATATTCGAAGTTACAAATATTATGCACGAAAAGACATGAATAAGTTTCCAAGGAAGATTATAGAAAATAAGAATATGATATCTGCATTTGATGCAATAGATAAAAATTATGAATTATTAGAAGAATGGTACCTAAGTGATAACAATATTGAGAAAGAAAGCGAAGATGCAAGTCTGGTCAATGAGATATTATCTTCCATAGAAGATATTACCTTGGCTTATTTTGATCCTTGTTTAAAAGATAAAGATGAGAAATTAATTGCCGTATGGGTGATAAATTTTAATGGCAGGCTATTAGCTTTTGATGCATATAATGGAATCTTAGTTTATGAAAGATAGTTTAAGGCGGTGGACTACATGGATTGGTCTAAGGCAAAGACAATATTGATTATATCTTTTATTGTAATAAATATATTATTGGGTTTTGAACTTTCTAAAGAAAATAAAAATGTAGATAAAACTCTTCAAGAGGATTTTATAGATGATGCAGTGAGATTGTTGAATAATAAGGATATTAAGATCAATACAGAAATCCCAAGAGAATCTCCTAATTTACCAGCATTGATAGTAAGATATGAAAATATAGAACCTTTTGATCTAAATATAAACTTTTTCAAAGATAAGGGCACTATAACCACTAAGGGAGAGGGATTAGTAGAAATAAAAAATGGAGACCAAAATATAACTCTAGTAAATAAAAAGTTATTAATTTATGAATCTAAAAGTGAAGAAAATATCTATGATATTGGTAGTGAAGAAGAAGCTATACAAATAGCTAAAGATTTTTTAACTGATGTAAAATTTAATACATCTGATTTGGACTTATCTTATATTAAATTTATAGGAGACACATATTATATAGAATTTTCCAAGATATATAATGATAGATATTTAGAATCAGCTTTTACCAATATTCAGTTAAGCAATACCGGAGTAAAAAAGATGGAAAGATTATGGCTCAATGTTGTAGAAGAAGGTGAGCTTCAAATATATATAAGTAGTGCACCAAAATCCATCTTAGGACTACTCAGTATGAATGAAGTATATGGAAAGACCATAAGGGATATATCTCTATGTTATTATTTTGAACCTGAGAAACACGACTATATAAAGGATCCAAAAGAGGCAAAAGAAGGCAGGGCAATTCCAGCTTGGAGAGTACAGTTTGAAGATGGATATAAGGTATTTATAGATAATTATTAAAAGGGGAGTTCATCTCCTTTTTTTTTATCCTTTAATATACTATAATGTAATGGTAGATTTGAAATGGGGGAATATGGAATGGGGATTAAGTTTTGCTCACTATCTAGTGGTAGCAGCGGTAATTGTCAATATATAGAGACTGATAATAGTAAAATTTTAATAGATGCTGGATTTAGTGGAAAGAGAATAGAAGAATTATTGCGATCTATTGGAGTATGCCCTACTACATTAGATGCTATATTTGTAACACATGAACATACAGATCATATAAAGGGAGTTGGAGTATTGTCTAGGAGATATGATCTACCAATATATGCAAATGGAAACACGTGGACAGGGATGGAAAAAACTATTGGAAATATAAAAGAGAAAAACATAAAGGTATTTGAGAAAGAAAGGTATTTAGATTTTCAAGATATGAGTATATACCCAATAGGTGTCTTTCATGATGCTTTAGAGCCAGTGGGATATATTATAAATCATAAAAATACTAAAATAAGCATAATAACGGATACCGGTTGGGTAGATAATAATATAATACATAATATAAAGAATTCACAACTGTATCTAATGGAATCCAATCATGATGAACTTATGTTGAGAGAAGGACTATATCCTTGGTATTTAAAAAAGAGGATTATGAGCAGTGAAGGTCATCTTTCTAATGATGATGCTGGCAAGGCATTAGGTGATGTATTGACAGGAAATGGTGAAATAGTATTATTGGCACATCTAAGTAAAGATAATAATGTACCAGAATTAGCATTAGATACAGTTAAGACAAATATACATAATCAAGGGATAGATGTAGATAATGATATAGTGTTGGGTTTATCTCATAGAGATAAGGCAACAAAGTTATATTCACTATAATTATAGGAATATAGGAGGAATATCAATGGATAATTATAGAGGTTATGGAAGGCCACCTAGGAGAAGGGGAATATTTTCATATCTAATAGTTGCTATAATAGCGGGCATAATAGGAGGTATAGTGTCTGTCTATATTGCACCTAATTATCTATATGGCAAGATTTTACCTGTACCAGATTTGTATAGTAGATTATCTTCAGAAGGATATACAGTAAATAAAATAAATATAACTCCAAAGGATGATATAACTACAGTATCAGCTGTAGCTAGAAAGAGCATTAATTCAGTAGTAGGAATTACTACAGTGGTAATACAGAGGGAATGGTTTTGGGAAAGACCTCAAGAAGGGGTAGGGTCTGGAGTAATAGTAGATAGAAATGGATATATATTGACGAATTCCCATGTCATAGGAGATGGGAAGGCTAAAAGTATAAATGTTCTATTTGAAAATGGAGATACAGCAGAGGGAAAAGTGTTATGGTATGATCCAGCTCTAGATCTGGCAGTAGTAAAGGCAGATGTGGGAAATGTTCAAGCAGCGGAACTTGGAGATTCCGATATATTAGAAGTAGGGGAACTAGCAGTGGCTATAGGAAATCCATTGGGGTTGGACTTTCAAAGATCTGTTACATCAGGAGTAATAAGTGGACTTCATAGATCTATAAGGATAGATCAATTCAATATAGTAGAAGATCTAATTCAGACAGATGCTTCAATTAATCCGGGAAATAGTGGAGGGCCTCTACTAAATAGTAGAGGAGAAGTAGTAGGCATAAATACAGCTAAGATTAAAACAGGAGAAGGATTGGGATTTTCTATACCTATTAATCTAGCCAAACCTATAGTAGACGAAGTCATAAAAAAAGGAGAATTTAATAATGTATATATTGGTTTTATAGGAGAAGAAGTAGAGATACATGAACGTAGGATGGGGATTAAACTAAAGGCTAAAAAGGGAGTAGCAATATCGGAAATAATACCCAATTCCCCAGCAGAAAAAGCAGGACTTAAGCCATTAGATGTGATAGTTGAAATTGACAATAGACCAATTGAGACCATGGCTGGTTTAAGAAAGGTATTATATAGTTATAGGCTTGGTGACAAGGCTATGTTGAAAATCAATAGAAATGGAACAGAATATGATATAGAAATACGATTTAATGATTTTTAATACAGATCTAGGAGGAAGATATGAAAATATTATTGACCAATGATGATGGAATAATGGCAGAAGGTATATATATATTAGCTAAGGAATTAGAGAAAAATCATGAAGTAATTATAATAGCTCCAGAATCAGAAAAGAGTGCTCAGAGTCATGCTATCACTTTATCACAGTCATTAGTAATTAAAGAAGTGAAATTAAAGGGTTTAAAGTCTAAAGCCTATAGTGTATCAGGAACACCAGCTGATTGTGTTAGGGCAGGATTAAGTCAAATAGCTGAAGATGTAGATATGGTATTTTCAGGGATAAACAGAGGATTAAATGCTGGAATGGATATTCTCTATTCTGGCACAGTTTCTGCTGCCATAGAGGCTAATATACATGAAAAGCCATCTATAGCAGTATCTGCAGAGTTAGTTGACAGTAATTGTGATTTTAAAACTGCGGCAAAATATGCTTGTGAGATATTAAAAAGAGGCGGTGAAGAATATCTATCGTCAAATGTACTGTTGAATATCAATATACCATACCAAGAAAGTCTAGAACCTAAGGGGATAAAGATATGTAAAATAGGGGAAGTAATATATGATTGTTATATTATGGAACTAGGAGAGAATGGTGAGAAGACTATAAGGGTCAATGGAAGAAAAGATACTAAATTTGAAAAGGATACAGACAGATATTTCCTTTCTGAAGGTTATGTAACTGTAACACCCTTAAACTACGATCTTACTAATTTTAAGTTAATTGATATGGTGAAAAAGTGGATATTGTAGAGTAATTAGTCCTATATGGGGTAAGTATAAATTGTAAGATATTAAGAAGGGAGACCTATTTAAATGGATAAAAGAAAGAATTTAATAACAATGGGTGGAGAACCTATGACCCTAATAGGAAAGGAAATCAAGATAGGAGATAAGGCACCAGATTTTACAGCTTTAAAGACTGATTTAACACCCTATTCTCTAAAAGATGCAGAAGACAAGATTAAGATTATATCAGCAGTTCCATCTCTAGATACAGGAGTATGTGAATTACAGACTATTAGATTTAATGAAATGGCATCTGAGTTGGGAGATGTAGTGATTTTAACTATTTCAGTGGATTTACCATTTGCTCAAAGTAGATTCTGCGGAGCAAAGGGAATAGATAAGGTCATTACATTATCAGATCATAGAGATCTAGATTTTGGGATGAAGTATGGTTTTGTATTAGAAGAGTTAAGATTGTTGAGTAGAGGAATAGTTATACTTGATAGGGATAATACAGTAAAACATGTGGAATATGTAAAGGAAGTAACAAATCATCCTGATTATGATAGGGCATTAGAAGAAGTAAAAAAACTTTTATAAGATATAAAATGGTGTAGCTATATAGGCTGCACCATTTTAATTTTTTGTGTTATAATGGGGAAAATAAGTAAAAAAAGTAGGTGCTATATGAATATAAATATCATTGCAGTAGGAAAGGTAAAAGAAAAATATATAAGAGATGGAATAAAAGAATTTGAAAAGAGACTATCTAGATATTGTAATCTAAAGATTATAGAAATAGATGATGAAAGGGCACCGGAGAATTTATCTCAAAGAGATATGGAACTTGTCAAAGATAAGGAAGGTAGAAGGATATTATCTAAAATTCCCCAAAATACCCATATTATTTCCTTGGAAATAGAAGGACGGAAAATTTCTTCAGAAGAACTGTCGAAAAAAATGGAAGATTTAATGATAGATGGAATAAATGACATTACTTTTATTATAGGTGGATCATTAGGACTATCTTCAGAAGTAAGAAATAGTGCTAACTTTAAATTGTCTTTTTCAAATATGACATTTCCTCATCAGTTGATGAGACTTATATTGTTGGAACAGATATATAGGGGATTCAGAATAATGAAAGGTGAACCCTATCATAAGTAGGGTAGGATATTTTTATTTCAAATTAATATTTGAAGTGTTACTATAGACTATAATTAGGTGATATACTTGCATATAAGTAGATAAATGTTTAGCAATAATTATTTATATAAAAGGAGATATTTATTATGAAAAGGAAAAGATTTTTTTCACTAATATCAATACTTACTATTGCAATGATTTTGGTCGCTTGTTCCAACAATACAGATTCACCTAAACCCTTAACTAAAGAAGGGATTATACCATACAAACTATCAAAAAGTGAGAAATATATATTGCAGTCTTTTGGGATGGAAGGCAAGTCACAGATTATTTCTTTTCATGCACCAAAAGAGGCAATAACTTTAAATGTGAATGTTTATAGGCTTGAAGGCGATAAAAATTGGATCAATATTGGGGGTGGAGCTATTTCAATAGGTCCAAATAGAGAGCCTATTAAGCAATTAACTGGAACTTTTACAATGCAACTAAAAGAAAATTATGCCATTGATTTCAATATAAACGCTGGTGGAAGGGCATCATGTAAAACAGATGGAATCATACTTAATCCAGAAGCAATGGTATCTACTAAAGTTTTTTTACAGGAGTTCCAGAAGATAGAAATCAATAGAGAAATCCCTGTTGCTATTATGGTTTATGATAGCGGTACAAGTATGAGAGGCTACTCTCTCCAAGACTATTTTGATCCATCTAAGTTCGACGGAATGGATTTAGTGCAGGTAGTCACATTAACTTTTACTGATAAAGAATTGTAAATCTCACGTTAGTAATATTATATTAAGATTCTATTATGTTATGTTTTTTATTATATTTAATAGGAAAGGATTATTTATATAGTAAGTGATGATAAACTAAGGATAAAAAATAATCACTCTGCCTGCACGCAGAGTGATTAAACTTGTTTAATCAGCTATGGCAATCGCACCTTTGCAGTACCGACTATCTTATTTATATTATACAATAATATTGTCTGAAGTAAACATATATTGTATAAGTCTATATCTAATAAGATTATTAGAGTGTTGAAATAAGATTCCATTATATTTCAGCAACTACTCTACAAGGTAGACCACTGATATTTTCTACACTAATTGGAAATGTATATACTTTAAAACTTTTATCGTGGACATTATCTAAAAGTAGTCCTAGATTATCAAGGTTTTCAATTACAAAGATTCCATTATCAGCACAGTACTGATCTGTTTTAATATGAACATTAGGTTTTACAATACTAGCTGTATCTATGCCTATAAGACTAACTTTTTTAGAAATAAGATTATCTATTAAGTTCTTTGATAGGATAGGATAATCTGTAAAATACCTTTCTGTTCCATAAGGCTCTTCTTCAAGATAACCAGTATAGAATATGACAAAATCATTTTCTTTTATCTTATTTAATTCTATATCTGTAATGTCAATTTCTCTATCTCTAATATTTCTAACGTCGAATAACCTGCCATTTCGAATAGTGTTTTCTAGAGAGAACTTTTTATCCATTACATCAAAATGTGTTCCAATATGTCCAATAATATCTCTCTTAGCTTTAAAAGATTTCTCTAAAAGTTCATTAAAGAATTCTCTTTGAATACTTATGCTTAAATCAATTTTCATTTTTACCGATCTCCTCTATTTGCTCCTTAAAATGATTATTCATTTCTTTTAAAAAGCT
Organism: Tissierellaceae bacterium HCP3S3_D8; assembly: GCA_052067355.1. Taxonomy (GTDB): domain Bacteria; phylum Bacillota; class Clostridia; order Tissierellales; family Tissierellaceae; genus CABMKH01. The sequence continues at coordinate 85,658 of JBQHQH010000006.1, read as the reverse complement.
GATGATTATTTCTACTTCATTATCATTAAATTTTTTGAAAATATTCATATACTCTTCCTCAGATATGTCATGGAGTTTTCTATGGGCATGATATATTTCCCATCCCCTATCTGTAAGTTCAAAGAAAACTTCTTTTTTGTTATCAGATTTTTTATACTGTTTTATAAGCCCTTCAGAAAGCAATTTCTTAGTTATCTTGCTGATGGCACCCTTAGTCATGTTTAATTCTTCTGAGATTTTTGTAACGTTAGTATCTTGTAGATTACCAATACAATCTATACAGTGCACTTGTGATAGACTATATTTTTTAAATATTCCACGATTATGCTCGGGAGCACCTAGATAATCTATGTTTTCCGTTAAACTTTTAAAATTTAATAATAATTGATCTAAATTGTTCAAGGTAGGACCTCCTTATATTGTTTCCTAGGATACAATATATAATATAATATTATTGTTTCCATGTCAACTATATTTTTATTAAAGTTCATTTTAGATTTAAATCTATTAAAATTGTAAGTCTTATAGTATAAAAACCTTTTCTAGAAAAACTTAATATTATAGATTCTGTAATTACAACTCCTAAATAGAGAGTGTGTAAAGAAATTAGATTAACTAATCAATTATTTAATAATAGGATGTCATACTATAAGCCTGTGATTAAGTCATCGGATAACATAAAATAGGATAAGAAATAAAATGGAAATCAGGGGATTTATAGATTGATATTTGATATGTGGTAAGTTATTATTAATGAGATACAGTATTTGTATTATATGCATATTTTTAGAAGTTCTATATGAGAGGAGAAAAATATGATAACAAAAAAGTATACTTATGATTATGATGATTATGAAGACGGGAACAAGGATGCATCCACTCTAATACAGGAGATTCTAGATGATCCACAACTTAAGACATTGGAGGAAATTGTTATAGGTTGTTGGGGAGAGTGCTATGATAATGATGTCCAAATCATCATAGATACAATGGTTAGGGAAAAAGAAAGGTTTAAGCATATTCGTTCGTTATATATTGGAGATATGACTTTTGAAGAATGTGAAGTATCATGGATTCAACAAGGTGACTATAGCAAGCTATGGGAGGCATTTCCACAATTAGAGAGCCTAATAATTAAAGGTTCACAAGGGCTGATCTTAGGAAATATAGTACATAATAATTTAAAGAACTTAGAGATCATATGTGGTGGATTGCCTAAAATAGTAATCAATGAATTGGCAAAAGCACAGCTTCCAAGCCTTGAAAGACTTAATATTTACATAGGCTCTGATTATTATGGATTTGATGGAGATATAACAGATATAGAAAATCTTATTTCACATCTTACTTCATTTGAAAATTTAACTTATCTTGGAATTGGAGATAGTGAAATTCAAGATGAAATTGTAGAAAAGGTATTGGAAAACAGTATAGTTAGTCAATTGGAGATCCTAGAGCTTTCAAATGGTACATTGACAGACAAGGGTGGAAAACTCATATTAGAAAACAAAGAAAAACTTATGCATCTAAAAAAACTTGATTTACATTATCATTTTTTATCGGATAAAATGATGAATCAACTTAAAAATGTGGGGATTGAGATAGATTTAGATGAACAAAACGAAAATGATGAAGAGTATGGAAATTATGCCATGCTTACAGAATAAAAATCAAATACTAATAATTGGTGATGAACAAAGTAAAAGGACCATATATTTTTCAAAAGCATCAAGGTCTCTTGGGTACGATTTAAAATGTGTGGATTGGAATATGATAGAAGAAATTGATTTAAGCTCCTTTAGTCTTGTAAAGATTGATCCTCCTATTCATATTGGGACAAAGATAGAAGAGTTAGAAAGATTCAGGATGTGGTATCATCAGATACTTGTTAAACTAGATAGACAAAAAGCAAGGTGGAGTAATTCACCTTGCTCTATATATAAGACATTGGACAAACTTTTATGTAAGCAGTACCTAGAAGATAAGGCAATAGAAATAACACCTAGGTTGGAAATAGAAGTAAATACCTATGAGGCTTTGGTTGATCAACTGGTAGAAGAAGATATAAGGAATATCTTTATCAAACCAAGATATGGTTCTGGTGCAGCGGGGATAGTTGCCTATCGGTATAATCCAAAGATTCGTAGGTCCATAATTTATACGTCCTTAAAGATAGGGGATGGTGGAAAACTCTATAACACGAAGAATATATCCAAGCTTACTCAGCATGGAGAAATTAAAGAGATACTTAATAATCTGTTAGCACAACCTGTAATTATTGAGCAATGGGTGCAAAAAGCACAATATAAGGGATTGAGTTATGATTTAAGGGTAGTTTATCAATACGGAAAAATAGATTATATAATCGCAAGAGGGAGCAAGAATCCTATCACTAATCTACATCTCAACAATCATGCTATTCCCATTCAAGAACTAAATTTAACAATTAAACAGATGCAAATTATTGAAGATTTATGTAGGAGTGTTGTAAGTTGTTTTGATGGATTAAATATAGCAGGAATTGATATTTTGATGACACCCTCAGGAAAGTTTAAGGTGATTGAAGTTAATGGGCAAGGGGACCTGATTTATAACGATATATTTAGTAAAAATTATATCTATACTAGACAAATTATAGAAGGAGTAAAAAGATATGGAGAATAACTGTAAATGTGAAGTACCAATAGAAGCAATAGGTAGCCAAAAGGATTTTGTGACAATGGATATGAATAAGGTTGTAGGAGACATGGACATTTTATTTATATGTCTAGATACATTGAGGTATGACGTGGCAAAAGAAGAAGAATCAAAAGGCACAACCCCAAATCTTAATAAATATGGTCTATGGGAGAAACGTCATGCACCAGGTAATTTTACTTATCCATCTCATCACGCTATGTTTTCAGGCTTTTTACCAAGTCCAGCAGAACCTACACCACTTATGGAAAGAGAAATATTATTCTTTCCTAAAGATATCGGATTAGGAAAATATCCACCTCAAGGCTCATTTGCATTTGAGGGCTCAACTTTTGTAGAAGGGTTGCAAAATGTAGGCTATTCTACTATATGTATAGGTGGAGTTGCATTTTTTAACAAGAGAAGTGATATAGGGCGAGTATTACCATCCTTATTTGAAAAGAGTTATTGGAATCCTTCATTTGGATGTACAATAAAAGAGAGTTTTGATAATCAAATTAAATGGATAGATAATGTGTTATCAAAGATAGAAACAGATAAGAAGGTTTTTATGTATGTCAATGTAGATGCTATTCATTATCCAAATGCTTTTTATATAGAGGGTGAAAAACGAGATAGTAAGATAACCCATGCTGCAGCACTTCGCTATGTGGATGAGAGGATAGAGGGGTTACTCGATATGTTTAGAAGACGTGGCAAGACATTTGTAATTATCTGTTCAGATCATGGGACATGCTATGGGGAAGATGGGTATCATTTTCATAATCTAGCACATGAGATTGTTTATACAGTACCTTACAAGCATTTTGTTATGGAAGATAAAACAGAATAGGAGAAAATTTTATGCAAAAGTCTAAACGATATGAACAATATATGTATAGTTATCCTCATAAAAATGCTTATAAGCCTATTAAAAAAGAGATAATTCAAGATGCTATTGAAAAGATTCAAGAAAAGTCTATTGCATTATATATACATATCCCTTTTTGTATGACTAGATGTGGATATTGTAATTTATTTGCAATTACAGCTTCAGAGCAAATGGTAGAAAGATATATTGATACAGTTTGTCGGCAAATTCAGCAATATAGTGAATTATTAAATGGAAAAAATACATCCATAAATAATGTAATATTTGGAGGTGGCACACCTTTAATTCTAAGTATCAAGCAATTTGAAAGACTTATAGAATCAATAAAACATTATTTTAAAGTAGATTTAGTCAATTTTCAGTTTGATATTGAGACCTCCCCTAATGAAACAACAATGGAGAAATTAGAATATCTTAAAAAGCAAGGTATGAGGCGTATTAGTATTGGTGTACAATCTTTTTATGACGAAGAATTAAAAAAGGTTTACAGAAATCACGATAGGGCAAGTTGTCATAAAGCACTGGGTTATATAAAGTCAATGGACCCATTGTGTTTAAATATTGACTTAATTTATGGGATAGAGGATCAGACTATAGAATCCTTTGAATCCTCCATAAAAGAGGCTCTATGCTATGATCCAGATGAATTTTTTATTTATCCATTATATATACGTGAAAATACCATGTTATTTAATAAGTCAAGTTTGGATGAAGAATTTCAGTATAGTATATATCAACATGCTGTAAATCTTTTAAAACAGAAAGGGTATAGACAAACCTCCATGAGAAGATTTACAAAGCAAATAGAACTTGAACAAAAGAGTTGTGGCTTTGAACAAGTTCTATCGCTTGGATGTGGTGGAAGAAGTTATATTGATAATGTCCACTTTTGTGAACCCTATGAGGTGAACAATAGATTATGTAAAGAAATTATTATAGATTATATAAAGAAGAAAGACTTTTTGGAGGATATAAAGGGATATATACTAAATAAAGATGAACAAATGCGTCGATTTATAATCAAGAATCTAGGATATTATAGAGGAGTTTCTATATCAGAATTTGAGGATTACTTTAGAGAACCACTTTGGATAAAATATAAGAAAATATGGGAAGAACTTAAAGGCGCTGGACTAATCAATATAAATGGTGATTTTATTTGCTTAACAGACGAGGGTATGGGATATTCTGATCAAATTTTAACTTTGTGGATTTCAGATGAAGTTAAGAAAGGTATGCAAAGATCTTGGAAGGAATAAAAGCTATAACTTATAGAGGGAGCTTAAAATCTTGTAATTATCGTTGTTCCTATTGTCCCTTTAGTAAATACCAACAGACATTAGAGGAAATTCAAAATGACAAAAGAAATTTAGAAAGATTTTGTAATCAATTAAAAAATATAAGATTTAAGGAACCAATTAGAATCCTATTTACGCCTTATGGAGAAGCTCTGATACATAGTTATTATCAACAATCTATAATAGATTTATCCAAACAAAATTTTGTCAAACGAATAGGATGTCAAACCAATTTAAGTATCCAGGTGGAAGATTTTATTATGAATCTGATAAAACAAAATGCAGTATTGGAAAAGATCGTATTGTGGACAACCTTTCATCCTGATATGACTACAGTAGATGAATTTAGTGAAAAGATCTGGAAACTTTCATCCAATATCAGTTTAAGTGTAGGTGTAGTGGGAAATCCAATATCAATGGAACAGATACAAAAATTAAGGGATAAGTTACCTCCAAATATCTACATGTGGATAAATCAAATGGATGGGTTAAAAAGAAGATATACAGAAGAAGAAAAAAATCTTTTTAATAAAATTGATCCCCTATTTAATTGGGAATTAAAAAGACATATTGGTTCTATCTGTGAATCAGGCAAGAATCATCTATTTATAGATGCAAAAGGAGATCAGTACCCATGTAATCGTGCACTACAAAAACTAGGAAACCTATATAAAGAACAAGAAAGACATTCACCTTTAAAATGTTCAGGTAAAAGATGTGATTGTTATTTAGCCTATTCACATACAAATGGTTTTAAAGACATATCATTTCTGGGAGAAGAAAGCCTATTACGCGTTCCCAAAAGACTTAGGGCAAAGGCTATATTTTTAGATATAGATGGGACAATTTTAGATAAATATGGAAAGATACCGAAAGAGACAAAAACATCCCTAGAATATATAGCACAAAAAATCCCTATCTATTTGGCGACTGAATTACCTTACACGATAGCTTTAAAAAAATGCAGACAAATCACAGGATTATTGTCAGGTGGATGCTTTTCAGGCGGTGCCCATTGTATAGACTGGGGAACAAATTATGAAATATACACTTATTTACCAAGTATCACAAATAGGATAAAAGATAAAGATATCAAAAGTTATACACATGAGGATAAAATTTATCGTATGATACTACCAAAAAAATTGTTTCAAAGATATGAAGAGTTATTTAGCTGTAAAGACATAAAACAGATACCACAGGGAATGGGAAGAGTAAGTCTTGTAAAGAAAGGTGTATCTAAGGCAAATGGTGTATATCAACTATCTCAAAAACTTGGAATTTATGAGGAAGAGATAATTTGCGTAGGAAATGATATTCAAGATATTGAAATGCTTAAGCGAGCAGGATATGGCATTGCAGTACCTAGAAGTATGGACAGTGTTAAAGAAGTTGCAGATTATGTCTTGGAAGTATGGCAACTAGCATATATTTTGTAAGGCAAAATCAAGGACAAGTATAGATACACATTTTCTTATAATGAATAGGAAAGTTTTTACTTTAATATAAAACTGATATAATCGTTAGTAGGAGTGATAAGATGAATGATTGGTTTACAATTGAAGATGTAGATACAGATACATTTGCCATCAGTGAATATAAGCATTGGGAAGAAACTCACTGTTATTTGCTTCTTGGTACAAGAAAAGCACTCTTGATTGATACAGGACTGGGAGTTTCAAATATCAAAGAGGTTGTAAGGAGCATAACCTCTTTGCCTATTGAAGTAGCTACAACACATATTCATTGGGATCATATTGGAGGTCACAAGTATTTTAAGAATATTTCAGTATACGAAGATGAAAAGGATTGGTTATCAGTTAAATTTCCTATTCCCCTATCTGTTGTTAAGGAAAATTTATTAGGTAAGGCCTGTGACTTCCCAGCAGAGTTTGACATCCAAGACTATCAAGTCTATCGAGGTGAACCTAGTTTGATATTACATGATGGGGACATCATTGATTTAGGTAATAGGAAAGTAAAAATCATCCATACGCCTGGACATTCACCAGGGCATATCTGTTTCTACGAAAGAGAAAGGAAATATTTATATACTGGAGATTTAGTTTATATGGGATGCTTAGATGCTTTTTATCCCACAACGAATCCTATACATTTTATGGAATCTGTGAAAAGAGTAAAGATATTACCAGTACAAAAGATACTGCCTGGTCATCACAGATTAGATATTCCTGTTGAGCTTCTTGATAGGATAGATGATGGATTTGAAAAGATTTTAGCTCAGGGAAGATTGCATCATGGAGGTGGACTATTTGAGTTTAAAGATTTTCAAATCCATATATGATAATGGAAATTATTATGATATTTCTCAACAAATACAGTTGCCGGATATATGGTTGAAAACATTGATTGGGGAATTTTAAATTAGAAATTACTATTCTGCTTTGGGAATATATAATTGACATATTTAGATAGTTTAACTATAATTATACCTAGATAATCTAGGTATAATTATAGGAGGTGTAAATATGGAATTTGATAAGAACTTAATAGGTGGAAGTACAGTCTTGTTAATACTATCTTTATTAGAAAAAACTGATAGATATGGATATGAAATAATAAGAGAGCTTGAGTTACGCTCAGATAAAGTGTTTCAATTGAAGGAAGGTACTATATATCCTGTTCTACACAAGCTTGAGAATGATGGATATGTAAAATCCTATAAGGCTGAAGGAGAAAGAGGGAGAGCACGAAAATATTATAGGATAACTGAAAATGGAAAAAAGAAACTTGTAAAGGAAAAAGAAAAGTGGAATAAGTTTTCAATATCCGTTAATAAGGTCATAGGCGGTGAATTATATGCCTTTAATTAAAGTAGATAAATTTTTAGAGGATGTATTATCCTATATTAAATTTCCCTTTGTTAAAGATGATATCAAGTTTGAACTGGAAAGTCACATATTGGAAAAGATAGACTATTATATGGAACAAGGATATGATAGGGAAACAGCAGAGGAGCTTTCTATAAATGATATGGGAAATCCTAAGGAAATTGGAATTCAACTTAATAGACAACATAATCCTTTCTTAGGTTGGATATTGACGATAACAAATGTAATGATATTTTTTCTTGGGATATTAAGTGTCTTCTTTATAGTTCCTATTTTTACGATGTCTTTATTTGATGGAAATATTATTAATGATATTCCAAAGGAGGATATTGTATATAGAATTGATATAGATGAGAGAGTAAAACTAGATGATAGAATCATTCACTTTACAAATGTAGTTTATGAAAGGAATGGAGATATGAATATCTTTTATGAATACTGGGATTCAAGATTTTTAAAGACAGGATGGAGTCTAGGTACAATTGGAAACATAAGAGATAATTTAGGCAATACATATTTTGCTGGTTCAGGATTGGGTGGTGGAGGGTTGAAATCTAAATTCAGAAGCACAGTAAGAGACTTTTCAAGAGATGCAGATACACTGATTATAGATTATGATTATTATAATAGAAAATATAGAGTAGAGATTCCTCTCAAAGCAGGTGATATTAATGAGTAGAAATAAAAAGATTCTAAGAAATATATTTATTTTAGCTATTCTCAATTTTATATTTTTCAGGGTATCAGGACTTTATTTGACACCTCTATCTGCTCATGAAGAATCAGAACGCAGTATCCACTATGGACCGTCAGAAGTAGTGCATATAGAAGATTTTGATGATGGAAAATATATACTCTGTAAATATGATAAATGGATTTCATGCAATACAGTAAATAGAGCCCTATTTTTCTTTTGGAGATATAGAAATCAACCAACTGGATTTGAGAACGATAAGACAAAGGTTATAGGCTATACTTGGGATATGTCCTATAATAATTATAAAGTTTATGGCATCATTAATGACGATAGAGTGAAAGAAGTTCAAATCACATTGAAAAATGGAGAGAGTCTTACAGAAACTGAATTCTATGATGACTTATTTTTATTCACTTGGAAATATGATAAAGATAGTTACTATGATCGAGTGGTAAACAATATAAAGGCATATGATGCTGATGGAAATATTGTCTTCGAGGATGAATATTAGATTAAAAGATGTGTAATATTATACCTTTAATAAAAATTAGATGATTTTTTAGAATTTAATGAATATATTGAAATCCATGGTAAGTAATGGTAAACTAGGGACAAGGTAATCGGAGTTAAGCAGGGTGTGGTTGCCGCCTCACTTCAGATGAGAGGAGGTGGTGCGATATGGTAAACGTACATGAAGCGATATCTATAATGATTGAGTTTTCTATGTTCGTCATATCACTACTTTCCTTTATTGTTATTCTAATAGGGATAATAATAGACGAAAAAAAATAATCACCCTGTCTAGCCCACAGAGTGATTAATGATTTTTAGTCACATGTGGTAACCGCACCTTTGCGGTATCGATTACCTTATTTAGATTATACCACAGTATTACTTAAAGTAAACATATATTGTATAAGTTTATTAGTGTATTGAGATGAAATTTAGTATAATTAAAATCAACTAATGAATATAATGAGAGATAAAATAGAAATCTTATGTATTTCAGTTAAATGTGAGGTAGAGAATATGAATATTTTAATAAGTGCTTGCCTATTGGGGATTAATTGTAGATATGACGGAACTGGTAAGTTTATAGAACAACTAGATATTTTAAAAGAGAAGTATCATTTGATTCCCGTATGTCCTGAAATATATGGTGGTTTAGAAACTCCACGACAACCTGCAGAAAAAATAGGAGATAGAATTGTTACTAAAGATGGCAGAGATGTAACTGATAATTATAAAAAAGGTGCTAATGAGATATTAAAACTTGCTAAATTCTATAATTGTAAACTTGCTATTTTGAAAGAACGAAGTCCTTCATGCGGACATGGTAAAGTTTATGATGGTACATTTTCTGGAATATTGATAGATGGAGATGGAGTAACTTCAGAACTATTGATGGAAAATGGGATAACTGTTATAGGTGAATCACAGATAGATACTTTGTTATAATAGGGAAATCATATCAATGTGTCGATAGAGGATTTTCTTATAGCAATAGGAAAGTTTTTATTTTAGATGACAATGGAGATATTATTGAAACAATCTTTCCATAAAGAAAACCTATATGAGATGGAGTTGTATACTCAAAAGGTGATACCTATGGGGAGATTAGAATTGTTGGAGAGTAATATTATTTATATTTGGGGGTGTTAGATTTGGTATCAGGAATCAGTCATATCACTTTTATTGTTAAAGATTTGAATAAGGCAACAACTTTTTTTAAGGAGATTTTTGAAGCTAAAGAAGTCTACTACAGTGGAGACAAGCAATTTTCCATATCAAAAGAGAAATTTTTCTTGATAGATGATCTTTGGATTGCAGTTATGGAAGGAGAAGAAGTTGAGAAAAGCTATAATCATATAGCTTTTAAAATTGATGAATCAGACTATGATATGTATCTTGAAAGAATAAAAAAACTTGGATTAGAAATAAAAGATGGAAGAAAAAGAGTTATAGGGGAAGGTAATTCCATATATTTTTATGACTATGATAATCACCTTTTTGAACTTCATACTGGTACATTAAAGACTAGACTTCTACGCTATGAAAGGGAACAATATGATTAAGTTTAACTATAATATAATTAATATTCATTTTTAAACCATGTTGGATATATTTGAGTATGAAGGTATTAGGAGATATTATGTGGTTGCATAAAAATTTTGTATGCTTATAAATTCAAAGGAGGTAAGAGCTATGTGGCAGAGTCTGACGGTTTTTCTTTTTTATTTTATGCCCATATCAGCAGGAATGTTTGTATTTGGATTAATAAATGCAATAAGATATATAATTAAAGAAGATGAAAAAAAGGTAATTTTACATAGCGTAGTATCGACAACAGGTCTTATAATGTCATTGAGAACATTATTAGGTGTTATAATTTGGTAGTATTTTAATATATATTTTTAGTTTTTACTTAATACACATTAGTTTATCATAATAATAGATATAGTATTAAATTAATAGTAGAGATTCTATTTAAATAAGTAATGATAATCTAGGGAGAGAAATTTAAATGTATATTTCTTTAATGATGACAGTTTGTTTAATCCCGATTACTATAATGGGATTTGGTCTATTATGGAAAAAGCATCCACCACGAAGCATAAATTGGATCTATGGTTATAGGACAAGGATGTCGATGAAAAATGAGGAAACATGGAAATTTGCTCATCTTTATCATGGACGAGTTTGGTTTTGGGGCGGAACTATTTTGTTTGCTATTTCACTTATTATTATGATATTATTTAGAGAAAATCATGAGAAGATATCTGTATGGATAATTTTTATTCAATTAGCAATAATGATTTTATCAGTAATACCTACTGAGATAGCATTGAGAAGAAGATTTGATAGAGATGGGCAACCGAGAAGTTGATCTTATATATAAAGCAGTAGATTTTCTAAGAAGTCTACTGCTTTTATATATTTTATAAAATATTCGTAACATAATCACCGATTCTGACACTAATATTATGAAAGGGGGATTTCATGTTTACAATAAAATCTATTTATGAACAGTACAAACAAGATGTTTTCATATATCTTGTAAGTATTACCCATGATACATCCCTTTCAGAAGATTTAGTATCAGACACTTTTCTCAGTGCGATAAAATCACTGCCTAGGTTTGAAGGAAAATCTGATATAAAGACATGGCTATTTTCAATAGCTAGGCATAAATGGTATGAATATCTGAGGAGTAAAAAAGCTATTACTTCATTAGATGATCTCATGGAATTTTATATATCAGATGAATATGAACTAGGTAAAGTTGTTGCCAGAAAGGAAGTTGTGAATAGAATTTCAGAGCTATTATCAAGAGAAGATGAAAGGACAAGAAGTGTTGTAATGATGAGAATAGAGGGATATTCTTTTTATGAGATAGCAAAGAAATGGGGAATTTCTGAAGGCTCTGCCAGAGTGATTGACTTTCGTACAAAGAAGAAGTTAAGAGAAATTCTTATAGGAGAGGGGTTTGAATATGAATAAGATTTCTTGTAATGTCTGCATAGATTTGATGCCACTTGTAAAAGATGGTGCAGCAAGTGAAGATAGTCACCTATTAGTAGATGAACATATTAAAACTTGTGATAATTGCCGTAATCTATATGATAATTTAAACACACAGATACCCGTAATGAATGAAGAAAATGTGGTATCAAAGATAAAGAGACAACTATTCATAATTGCTATAGGTATAGTTGTAATTGGTGCAATGTTAGGTGTTGCTCTGTCAGATAGTGCAGGGATGTTCTATAATATTTTGATCATGCCTATTATTGGAGTTATAGGATATTTTGCTTTAAATAAGAAAGCTTATCTTACGCCGATTTCACTATTTATGTTCTCTTATATATGGCTCTTTATAAAGTATATATATCAAGGAATATTGGGACAGGGTTTTACAATTTATATATTTATAATACCTATATACTTGTCAATTATCTATGCAGGACTCTGCACTATTGGAATAGTCATTGGATTTTTGTTAAAATTTTCTTTTGGAAAAGAGGTTATAAAATGAAGCTTAAAAAGATAATTGCAGGACTTATGGCATTTATACTAATTGGAGCTATATTGCTTTTTGCAAATGCTCTTATGGGGAATCCTATTTCAAAGACGATTGTCAATAGGTCTGCTAGAAATTATGTAAAAGAGAATTATTCTGACTTGAATCTTGAACTTGATAAGGCACAGTTCAATTTTAAAGATGCTAGGTATCATGTCCATGCAAGATCAAAGACAAGCATAGATACTCATTTTTCAATGAGTTTTACAGGAAGAGGTAAATTAGTTTATGATGATTATGAAGATCGTGTTCTAGGAAAATTTAATACATGGGAAAGAGTAAATACTGCTTATCGTGATCTAGTAGACACCGTATTAGAGCATGATTTTCCCTATGAAAGTGAGATCGACTATGGTGAGATATTAGATAAACATAAGGGACTTCATGAATTTGAAGTTGACAAAGAGTATGATATTAAAGAGATGGGAAGAGAGAAGGGAAATGTAGTACTGTATATTACTAGTGATATATTAGATGCAGAGACTTTAACAAAAGCATTATTAGAAATAAAAGGATTATTTGATCAAAGACAGGTACCCTTCTATTCAATCAATTTAGTCATACGAACACCTCGCTCTGAGAATAACATTGGAAGAGAAAGCATAGAAGTACAAGGATTTTTATATAGAGATATATATGAAGAAGATTTACAAGAAAGAGTTAATGAGAATATCTATAAGACAAAGAAGTACTATGAGGAAATGGATAGAGAAAAAGAAGCTGAAATCATCAATAATATATAACGTTCTTTACGTTGGTCACCCCTATTAGGCTCGGGGTACAGGTTAAATGATATTGTAAAGACTTTTTTCTAGGGGCTAGTGAAGTAGCCCCTATTTAAATTGAGAAATAATATCAGTAATTAAAAAAAAACTTGACAAATATTGTTTACAAGTGTAAACTCTTATGTAAGATTTACATATGTAAACAATATTAAATGTGGAGGTGTAGTAGATGAATAATATTCCCAATATATCTGAATCTGAATTGGAGATTATGAAACTCCTGTGGAAAGACAATCCTCTATCTTCTAATGAAATCATATCTTTGTTATCAGATAAAGTAAATTGGTCTAGTCAAACCATTAAGACTTTTATTAATAGACTTCTGAATAAGCAGGTTATAGGATTTGAAAAGTCAGGCAGGAGTTATCTTTATTATCCTCTGATCTCTTATGATGAATATGTAAAAGCGGAAAATAAGTTTTTTCTTGATAAAGTCTATGATGGGGCTATAGGTATGCTGTTTTCAAAGTTTTTAGAGGCAGAAGATCTATCTGATAAAGAAATTGAAAAGCTACAAAGGATTTTAGAACAAAAAAAGGATGAGAAATTTTAAAGTAATGAAAAGGGAGTAGCTATATGAATATCTTGGAGAAGCTTTTTTTATGGATTCTATATTCTTCACTGACATCTACTGTTATTGTGCTAGTTATTTTTTTAGTTAAAGGGGCTTTTAAAAATCAGTTAAGCCCTAGATTTCACCATATATTATGGTTTCTAGTATTGGTAAGACTTTTAGTACCTTTTATGCCAGAAAGTAATTTAAGTCTATTTAACCTTTTCTCTAAAGGAGAAATGGCTCCAATAAAGTACGATTTTTTAGGAAATAAATATCTAATTCAAGAAGAGATAGATGAGAAGGATAGAGGACTAAATTATGACTTAGAAGATAGAGAAGAGGATAAGATAGATAGATCTGTAGAAGAAGATAATTTTGAAGTTAATAATCAAACATTACTGGAAAGAAGATCTCATCTATCCAAAAGAGTTTTAAATATATGTTCATATATATGGTTAATAGGCCTTCTATCTATAGGTATATCTATATCAGTATCTGTTCTAAAATTTAATCGAAGAAGCAAACTTTTTAATGAGGTCACTGATTTAAGGAGCGTTGGAATACTAGAAACATGCAAAGAAAAATTAGATGTGAATAGAGATATCTCTATCTATTCTGGCAGAATGTTTAGAACTCCTTTTATCTATGGTCTTTTTAATCCCAAAATTTATTTGCCCATAGACGTCTTAAATACAATTGATGATTGTCAATTACTGCATATATATATGCACGAAGTGGCTCATTATAAGAGAAAAGATATATTTTATAATTTATTAGGAATAGTAGCTGTAGCTATTCACTGGTTTAATCCCATAATATGGTTTGTAATGAAAGAGATGGAAGTAGATAGGGAATTAGCCTGTGATAACTATGTACTTGAAGTTCTTGGAGAAGATGAATCTATTCCATATGGAATGACTATTATAAAACTTTCCAAGATTATCTCAGATATTCCATATAAAAACATACTTTCTGCAAATTTTTATAAAGGTAAAAGCCAAATTGAAAGGAGAATTACAATGATAAAGATGTTTAAAAGAAGTTCTTGTAGAAAAACTATTCTATCTATTTTGCTTATTATAATGCTTGGGACTACAACTTTAACCAATGCTGTAGGTTTTAAAAATGAGGATAAGAAATTTGAATTTCATGCTCCTATTAAGACTCTCAATAGTCTAGATAGAGTAAAGGATTTTGTAGACTTTGAATTTAAAGTACCTGATAATATACCTGAAGGTTATAGATTTTTTCGTATAAAACTTGATGAAGAGAAGGTAATAGATATTAACTTTGAAAAGTATGAGGATAATAGAACACATAATTTTTCTTTTTTAATATCTAACAAGGATATAATAGAGTATCTAAAAGCACAAAATAGTGTAATAGATGATACTATAAAGAGTAATATAGATTTTGATATAAAGCCAATGACACTAGCTAATGTAGAAGGAAATAATGTAGTAATTACACAAAACTTTCAGTGGACAGAAGATGATATTAAAGAACTTGAAAAAAATAACACAGAGGATATAAAACATACCCCTATTAACGAAGTAGTAAACAAATATTTCGTATGGAAAGATGGAGATATATGGTATGGCCTTCAATATTATTTTAGAACTATGACTTCAGAAGAAGAGTATAATTTGAAAAGACTTCCTACAAAAGAGGATGTATTAAATATTATAGCATCATTAAAATATCCCAAAGATGTAAAAGATACCAACTATATAGCAGAAAAATTTGTTAGAGAACATCTAAATATATATGATGAAAAAGATTTAAAGGAAGTGGAAGAGATTATAGGATTTACACCTAAGTTTCCATTGACGTTACCTGGAGGATTTGTAGCCAATTCTTCTAAAACATATCATTCTATTTATGAAGGAGAAACAGATTCAAGTATTTCAATAACTACTACATTTCACCTAAAAGACCAAGATGACTTTACATCTAAGGTGAAATTTTACCAAACAAAAAATACCTTCTATTATGATAATATATCAGAAGGAGAAGCTTCCAACAAGAACTTTAAGACAATAGCTGGTATTAAAGTCTTAGAAGAATCTAAAGATAGATCAGGAGAAACAATTAAAAAGCAATGTTATATCTGGAAACAAGGAGATATTGTCTACACAGTTGAATTTTCAGGAAATATAGATAATCAATATGAGATAATTAAGACAATTATAGATATGGAGTGATATATAAAAGCAGTAGATTATTTAAAAAATAATCTACTGCTTTTTCATAGGATAATATTTGAATCTTTATTATAAAGACTTTCAGTTTCTATATATTTAGATTATATACGATTGTTTAATCTTTTTAAGATCTAACTAAGTTAAATATTAGATCCTGGAGTCTTCTTTGAAGTATCATATCCTAGTTCATAATAGTGATTGTTGTTGAAATCAAAGTTCTTGATTAAATCCAATTCAAGCTTTTTAGTATGAGCATTATAAGACCTAGGATTTATATGATTTATAAATGTAATCAAAATAGGATATCTCTTTTCCATTTGACAGCGTGAAAATTCAAATAGATTAGGTAAGACATTGGAGCCACGATAATCACTATCTATACAGATAGGGCCATATTGATATGAGTTTTTTGTAGAGAGAGTTTGTCCCAGATATTCTGTATTTGGTAAATCCTCTATCATATATTGGAACAGTGGCCAAGCTGACCAATATTCCCATGATGCTGCCATGGCATAAGCTATGATCTTGTCTCCATCACAGGCTATTGCAAGTCCATTTTCCTTTTCAATAAGATCTTTAAATTGTTCTTCTGTAAACAATGTTGTGACAAAACCATTAGGCTTATCTTCTTCACTAATAGTGGATACATGGTATTTCTCCTGTAGTGCTGAAACACCAGGAATATCTTCTAATCTTGCGTTTTTATATTCCATAGACTTCCCTCCTAATAAGTTAAAGTGAAAACATTATCCTATATAATATCATAGAAATATTCTCTATTCAATGATTTGTATATCATATTAGAAGCCTAGATTTGCAAATAATGAGATATATGATATAATATATAAGTTAGTTTAATTATTCAATGTATTTAAGTATAGAAAACAATATTATTAATAGCTTATCTTCGGTTTTAATCTCAGAGTCTATTCTATCTCATTTGTAGTTTATTGTATGTTTATAAGCTAATAAATGAAGTCAGATTTATTCAGTTTGATATCTAAATATTAATTAATATAAAAATATAGGACTAATTAATCACTAACTAGCATATGATAATATGTTAGTTTTTTTAATGGAAAATTATAAGGAGGTGTTATGATGACAACAAGTATTTTGTTTGGGCTTATTACTTTATTTTTAGTAACAGCTTTTACAAATATTTTAGCTACACTAAAGACTATATTGATGTCTAAAAAGATTATGAATCCAGTATATTTACTAGTATTTATGGATGCTATGATCTTTGCCACTATAGTCACCAAGATAAATAGTGCAGATGGTATTCAATTTACTATAGCCTATGCTTTAGGCAAAACAGCAGGGGTATTTATAGGTGGTAAGATTGAAGATAGATTAGCTCTAGGTATATTAGAGGTAGATTTATTTTTAAACAATAGAGATAAAGTTACACAAATCTCAAAAAAACTTAGAGATACAGGGTATACAGTTAATAATTTTGTGGTCGGAGGAAACAATGAAGACAAGAGATACCAAATAGAGGTAGTTATTAAAAGAAAAGAAATTAAAGTATTAGAAGATATTATAAAAGAGTATGGCATATTAAATCCTACTATGAAAATAAAAACTTTGAGCAAAGTAGATGGAAAGATTACAACTACAAAACTCAAGAGTGCATAATAGTATAAAATATCTATTAATCTAGAAAATCCTTTATCTTACGACTTCTGCTGGGATGTCGGAGTTTTCTAAGAGCTTTTGACTCTATCTGTCTAATTCTCTCTCTTGTAAGTCCAAATACATTTCCAACTTCTTCTAATGTTCTAGATCTGCCGTCTTTTAATCCAAATCGCAATACCAAGACTTCTTGTTCTCTAGGAGTCAATGTCTCTAAGACACTAGATAGGTCTTCCTTGAGCATGGCATAGGTCGTCTCTTCTACTGGAGTCTTAATATGAGAATCCTCAATAAAATCACCTAGTTCACTTTCCTCTTCACCTATGGGAGTTTCAAGGGATACAGGTCTTTCAGCTATCTTAATAATATCCCTAACTTTTTTGACATCCATACCCATAACTTCAGCTATTTCTTCAGGGAATGGTTCCCTTCCTAAATCCTGTACTAGCTGTCTTTGTATTCTTGCTAGCTTGTTGATATTTTCAATCATATGGACAGGAACTCTTATGGTTCGTCCTTGATCTGCTATGGCCCTTGTTATAGATTGACGTATCCACCATGTAGCATAGGTGCTGAATTTATATCCTTTTGTATAGTCAAATTTTTTTATGGCTCTCATAAGACCTAAATTGCCTTCTTGGATCAAGTCTAAGAAGGATAGTCCTCTGCCCATATAATTTTTTGCAATACTAACTACTAATCTTAGATTGGCTTCTACGAGTTTGGATTTTGAAGATTCATCACCTAATGCTATCTTCTTTGACAGAGATATTTCTTCTTCTCTTGTTAGAAGGGGAGTTTTTCCTATTTCTTTTAAATAAATATAGACTGGATCATTTGAGTTAATATTTTGAGACATTTCTATATCACCTTTTCTATTATTCTGTGAATTATTCCCATTTATATACTAATCAATCTTATCAATATCGTTATATCACTATCTTATCACATAAAGACAATTTATATTTGATTGTTCACGAAGTCATCTGGTTATAGTATAATAAGGCAACTGGACTTTATTGAGAAGATATAATTCTCTAATAAGTTGGATCTTTGTTTTAATCGTCAACTTGTTGACAGGAATTGCAGTACATATAGGTAGGTTCAATAGATGGAATAGCTGGGATATAATCTTTAATCCTGTAAATGTAATAAAAAATTTTCAAGATATTGGAAATATAGAAGCCTTAAAATTCATCCTATTATTTGCAGCCTTTAATCTTATACTATACATCATAAACTGTGTATTAGTAGAATTGATTAGAGATAAATAAGAAAGATTCAAATTTAATCCTATTCATATATTTTTTTCTAGCATAATAAACTCCTATATAGACAAAATAGAATTAGATAATAAAATAATATGAAATAAAATAATATGAAATAAAATAAGGAGCAAATAGATATGAAAAATAAGCCAAAACCAGATGACAGAAGGGATAATGTAGAGAGAATACAATTTAATATAGATAATACAATAGAGAATTATCGAGAGACAAAAAATATGATTAATTTGACAGATGATGAGAAGACAAAGAGAGATCTCATAGAAAAAAATAAGAGAAGAAAAGAATCGTTAAAGAATATGAAGAGTGAAATAAGAGACGAAGCCATAGCTAGAGAAAGAGAATATAAATAGTAAGAGAATACCCTCATAATAAATGGGGGTATTTCTTTTTGGAAAATATTTAAACTTTTAATAATAACTGATATTTGATAGCATATAGTTATAAACATAGTATAGGGGGGTATATAAAATTTAACAATTAAATTATAGGAAGGAGTAAAAATATGTTAGTGAAAGATGTGCCGCTTTCTATAGCCTTTAGTGCTGGTTTTTTATCTTTTTTTTCTCCATGTATTTTACCTTTGATACCTGCATATATTATGTATCTAACAGGTTCTACTATGGAAGAAGAAATTCAAGAAAAGAGATTATTCGCCTTTACACGGACTCTTGGATTCGTAATAGGCTTTACAATCATATTTATGATAATGGGTACATCAGCAAGCTTTTTAGGAAAGCTTTTTATAAGAAATAAAGAATTATTTGCTAAGATAAGTGGAATATTGATAGTCATATTTGGATTAAATATGATGGGAATATTGAAATTAAATTTTTTAAATAGAGAAAAGAGAGTTGCAGCCCCAAAGAAGATTAAAAATTGGTTTAGCTCTATTTTAATGGGCATGGCCTTTGCTGCAGGGTGGACTCCATGTTTTGGTCCAGCACTTGCATCTATATTGATCTATGCTGGAGGGACAGATACCATATCTAAAGGTATATTTCTCTTACTGGTGTACTCTATAGGCATGGCAATACCATTTATACTCACGGCTCTCTTTATAAATGTATTTGTCAATTTAATGAATAAGGCTGAAAGATTTATAGTATATTTCCCCAAGATTGGTGGATTTATCATGGTGATATTTGGATTGCTAGTATTCTTTAACAAGGTAATCAATATAAGTAGACTATTGGTGTAGGATGGTGAAGAGATGAAAAAAGGTTTAATTTGGCTATTAATAGCAGTAGTAATATTAGGTGGGATATTTTATATCGTATCAAATAAGAGTAAAGATGGGAACTTAAATGAAGAACAAGGGATAGTAGAAGAGGGTGAAAAACCTAGTGATATAGTAGAGCCACCAGATAGTAATAGTAACGAAGATACATCAGATGTAGATAAAACTACTCAAGTAGATGAAACTACAATAGAAATAGGAAAAGTGCTTCCAAACTTTACACTTAAAAACCTAAAGGGAGAAGATGTATCTCTAAGTGACTACAAAGATAAGATAGTATTGGTAAATTTTTGGGCGACTTGGTGCAAGCTTTGTAATGCTGAAATGCCTGATTTGGAGAGATTACAAAAAGAAAATGATGATATAGTAGTATTAGCTGTCAATCTGTCAGAGGAAAAATCTGTAGTAGAGAAATATATTCAAAAAGGTGGATATACTTTTGAAGTGGTATTAGATGAAGAAGGCAAGATAAGTCAAGACTATCTTGTGAGTGGTCTTCCAGCTTCATACTTTACCAATAAAGATGGAATATTTTTAGGTAGAGTTCCTGGAATGTTGACCTACGAACAGATGAATGAGATAGTGGATAATATTAGAAAAGAGCAGCAATAGAAAAATCTATTTTATCTTTTATATAATATACATGAAAATCGCCTAATAAAAATAAAACATTTTAGATAAAATCTAAAATGTTTTATTTTGTTGAGATAATAAAAGTCCACTTAATAAAAATCCAATAGAAATAATTATTGTTGCTATATAAATCACATCAGGTACTTCAATAATGAACTTATTTATAAGGCAAATTAACATATAAATAAGTGGTCCTATTAATTTAAATAAGTTTGCTTTTCTCATTTTCATAAAATAAGCCTTCTTTCTTTTATTATAAATTAGTACAACACAGTCTTTTTTTACAATAAAATACTTCCACCACTTTTAGTATAACATAAATATATTGGTACAGTATCCTGAGAAAAATGATATATATATAAAACCAAGTGATTATCACTTGGTTTTTCTACACATTAAATCTAAATAATACTACGTCTCCATCTTTCATAATATAGTCCTTACCTTCAATTCTCACAAGTCCCTTTTCTTTAGCAGCTACCATATTTCCAGCAGCCATTAGATCGTCAAAGGATATGACTTCTGCCCTGATAAATCCTCTCTCTATGTCAGAGTGGATTTTACCAGCTGCTTGAGGAGCTAGGGTTCCTTCTTTGATTGTCCAAGCTCTTGATTCCATAGGACCAGCAGTTAAGAAACTTACAAGTCCTAAAAGTTTATAACTAGCCTGTATTAGTTTATCTAGACCAGATTTTTCAAGACCTAGATCATTTAGAAATTCCATCTTTTCTTCATCATCTAATTGAGAGATTTCCTCTTCTATTTCGGCACTGACTGTAATAACTTCTGCGCCTTCTTTAGCAGCCAGTTCTCTTACCTTAGCTACATATTCATTGTCTGTGTCTTCAACCAAGTCATCTTCTGATATATTTGCTACATATATGATAGGTTTTGAACTCAATAGATTAAATGATTTTATTATCTGCCACTCTTCATCTGAAAGATCTAAAGTTCTTGCAGATTTACCATTCTCTAAGACATTGAGAACATTTTTAATAAGTTGAACTTCTTGATTTAGACTCTTATCACCTTTTGCAGCCTTCTCTGTCTTTTCTAGCCTTCTCTGTAACAACTCTATATCAGAAAGCATCAATTCTAAGTTGATAATCTCAATATCTCTAACAGGATCTATATTTCCATCTACATGTACTATATCTGGATTTTCAAAACATCTCACTACATGTACTATGGCATCTACTTCTCTAATATGAGATAAGAATTTATTTCCTAGACCTTCTCCAGTACTGGCACCTTTAACAAGTCCAGCTATATCACAAAATTCTATTGTAGTAGGCAGAATCCTCTTAGAAGAGTATAGACTTGCAAGTTTTTCCAGCCTATCATCTGGCACAGATACCATTCCTATATTTGGTTCAATGGTACAAAATGGATAATTAGCAGATTCAGCTCCAGCCTTAGTGATGGCATTAAAAAGTGTACTTTTTCCTACATTTGGCAATCCAACAATTCCAAGTTTCATTTAGCATATCCTTTCTATAATAAAAATACTATTTTATTGATTTTATTTTACTTGTATACAAGAGAATATTATACTATATATCATTTTTTCATGCAATTGAAATAATTAAAGAAAACTTATATCAGCATCATGGAGTGTAAATTGAAAATAACCATCCACTTTAAGATTTAATAACTGTGAATCGTGAATTGTAATCTGTGAATTAAAGTTAAACTCAGTATATTTTTGAAATAAATCATAAGATATTTAAAAATCCTAGTAAATTAATATGGTATACTAAAAACAATTGATAATGGTTATCAATATATTGAAAAGGGGGATTAGAATGTCATTAACTCATGCTAATAAGTCTTCTACTTATACAATAGAGAGATTGCCAAATTCTCATCTATTAAAAGTACTTGGTTTTAGGAAGGGGACTCAGTTTAAAGTTCAGACCAAACAACCTTTGAGTGGACCTATTGTGGTCAAAGTAGGTAGTAGAAGTATAGCTATAGATCACGATATTGCAAAAGATATTTTAGTTAGGGAGGTTGTAAAGAGTTGAGTTGTCATACCAATGGGGTTAAAGAGATATCCACTGACGGGAAGATGAAGATATTGCTTATGGGAAATCCCAATGTAGGGAAAAGTGTTGTCTTCTCTAAATTAACAGGTGTTCATGTAGATAGTTCAAATTATGCTGGAACTACTGTAGATTACACTGTTGGGGATATTAATTATAGAAAGCGAGAAGGCGTTGTAATAGATGTTCCTGGTACATATTCATTGGAAGCTACTTCTGAAGCAGAAAAGGTAGCAGTAGGACTATTAGAAGAAGGAGCAGATGTCATTATATGTGTTCTAGATGCTACTCATCTGGAACGAAATTTGGATTTAGCATATCAATTAAGAGAATATCCTATACCCATAATCTATAGTTTAAATTTAATGGATGTTGCTAAAAGACAGGGAATAGATATTGATGTGGAGAAGTTATCAGAAGAGTTGGGAAGTCCAGTAATCCCTACTATAGCTATTAAGAACATAGGGATAATGGACTTGATGGATAAATCAGCAGAATTAGCAGATACAATTAGAGAACCAGATCCCAAGTTAGGGGATGAAGAGAGATGGAAGAGGATAGATGATATAGTAGACAAGGTTGAGACTAAAATAGAAAAAGAGGTTACATTTGTTGAAAAATTAGAAGAGTGGACTATACAGCCTTGGCCGGGAATACCTATTGCTCTATTAGTACTTATCCTATCTTTGGGAATAGTAGTAGGCGGAGGTAAGGCTCTGAGGGCTGTAGTACTTTTACCTCTAATAAGAAATATAATCATGCCTATTCTAAATAGTATAGTATCTATATTTATACCAGCTGGAATTTTTAGAAATCTATTAGTTGGAGAGTTTGGAATATTAATAATTGGTATAGAATGGCCATTTGCTCTTATAATGCCATATGTTTTGTTGTTTTATATAGTGTTCTCCTTCCTAGAAGATAGTGGATATCTGCCTAGAATTGGAGTATTAGCTGATGGGGTGCTTAGACGTATAGGAATCCAAGGGGGAAATATAATACCCTTGATGCTAGGATATGGATGTGCTGTTCCTGCTATATTGGGAACTAGAGCGGCAAATAGCTATAAGGAGAGGATAATGGTTGCAACCTTAGTGTCCTTTGCTATTCCATGTGCTTCACAAAGTGGTGCTTTTTTTGCACTTTTGGGAGATAGATCCATTCCTGCATTGATATTAGTCTATCTTATATCTATACTCACCATGTTAGTAGTAGGGGTAATCATGAATAAGATAGTGCCGGGGCAAAGCCAGCCAATGCTTTTAGAAGTACCTAATCTATTGGTGCCAGATAGAGATGCATTTAAGAAAAAATTAAAGATAAGGATGAAGCATTTTTTATTAGATGCAGAAGGACCTATGTTTATAGGTATAGTTATAGCGGCTATAATAGCAGAAACAGGAATATTAAATGAGTTTAGTAAAGTTATAGGTCCATTTGTTGAAGGATGGTTGGGATTGCCAAAAGAAGCAAGTCTTTCTCTATTATTAGGGATTATAAGGAGAGAATTAGCAGTACTTCCGCTACTAGAATTAAATCTAAACACACTACAATTAATAGTTGGATCTGTAGTTGCTCTATTTTATTTACCATGTCTATCTGTATTTGGAGTACTTGCTAAGGAATTTTCCCTAAAGGTAGCTCTATTAATAGGAATAGCTACGACAACATCTGCATTCTTATTTGCAGGGATTATAAATCAAATTAGCAAGTTGATAATCACTATACTTTAAACGGGAGAATCATCATGATAGCAAATTGTACTAAATGGATAGAGAGAAAGTTTTCAGGGTTTAACTTTTTAATTGGAATATATGAGATATATTATAGGGGAATAGTCAAAAAAGAAGTAGGATTGGCTAATATAAGGAGTAGAGACAGAGTACTATGTATTGGAGGAGGCTCTATTCCCTGTACAGCCTTAGAATTAGCAAATCAAACTGATGCAAAGATAGATGTCATAGATGTAGACAGTATGGCAGTAAAAAGTGCCAGAGACATAGTGACAAGATTGGGGTTGAGCAATAGAATATCTATAAAAGAGGAAAGAGGAGAAGATATAGATATAAGTTCTTATGATGTTATACATGTAGCTTTACAGGTGACACCTAAGGAAAAGGTGATAGAGCATATATGGAATAATTCGAAGAAAGGAAATAGGATAATAGTGAGATTGCCTAAGAGAATCTTAAGCTCTTTTTATTCAAATATATCAGAGGAATTCATAAGTAAGAATATGGACTATATAGAGAGTTGTTCATTGAAAAACATGGTAAATACCATGGACAAGGTTTTACTTATGGTCAAGAATTGATGAATATGAATAAGAGATGGTTGAAGGCAATACTATATATTTTGGGAATAGGGATTGCAATATTTATACTGTTAAATGCCAACTGGAAAGAGGTACTAAGAAATATCAAAGCTCTGCCTAGACATATATTTGCAATAGAGTTGGCACTACAGATCTTCACTATGATCCTTATAACTATCCAATGGAAGTCCATGGTATCTTGGATAGGAAAGAAAGCTTCTTTTAAGGACGTTTTTATGGTAAATATAAAGGGAAATATTGTAGATGCAATAACTCCAGGTGTGAAAATAGGAGGAGAATTAGCTAGAGTATATGAATTGAAAAATATTCTAAAACTAGATTTGGGAAATGCAAGTATTATTGTAGGGCTTCAGAAGACCATAAGTCTATTGAGTTTTTTATTCTTGGCTTTAATTAGTTTAATATGGTTCAATTTTACCATAGGTATTCAATATAGGAGTTATCTATATCTATTGTCTATAGCAGTATTTATATTTTTTATATTGTTAACTATTTTAATTGTGGTCTGCTTAAAGCCTAGTATCCTTAAATCTTTTTTAGAGAAGATAATACCTAACTCTAAGCTAAAGGATAAAATAGACAAGGTTTTTAATGAATATAGTAAATCCCTGTTGAAATTATTATCTAGAAGAGAGAAGTTCTTCTATCAACTATTGCTTGGAGTTCTCATATGGGGAGTATTTGCCTTTAAAATGCTACTCATAGTTAAAAGCTTTCATATAGATATAGGATTTATCTCAGTTGCAGCTATTACATATTTGACATATGTAATAGGGATGATTCCATTATTGCCAGGTAGTATAGGTAGTTTTGAAAGTAGTATGGTGCTACTTTTAAGTATGAAGGGAATTCCCATAGATATTGGGGTTTCTATATCAATAGTTTTTAGATTTATAACATTTTGGTTTGAATTTTTATTTAGTTTATTTATGATAGCCTTGGACAAGATTATTTCTCTATATGGGAAAGGTGGTAGATATGATAAAGTTAGAATCTAGGGATTCAAAAAAGTTCTATGTAATACCTAATACTATTACATATATGAATATGTTTTTAGGGACTATCGCTATTTTTATCGGTATAGCTGACAATATGAATAATATAAAGATAGCTTCTATACTCATATTAATAGCAGGGATAACTGACAAACTAGATGGGTATGTTGCAAGAAAATTTGATTCTACTAGTAGATTTGGTAAGGAATTGGATTCATTATGTGATTTAGTATCTTTTGGAATGGCTCCAGCTATTTTGTGGTGGAGTATGAGTAGAGGTGGATTAGGTCTAGTAGAGATAGCAGCTTCTATATCATTTATAGGGGCAGGTATATTTAGACTAGCAAGATTTAACATTACAAAAGATGATGGATACATAATTGGATTGCCTATCACTATAGCAGGTATGATAATGGCAGTAAAATATATAATGGACATAAACTTTAGATATATACTTATAGTGAGTAATGTAATCAACTATGAAAATTGTATAATGATGATTGTCTTATCTATAATGATGATAAGTGAATTCAAGATAAAAAAGCCCTTATAGGGGCTTTTTTCGGTAGGAGATTCTATATTCTTTAGGAGTCATACCTTCAAATTTTTTAAATACACTGGAAAAGTAACTTTGACTATTAAATCCACACTCTAAAGCTATGTCCATCAGGGATAGATGAGTATTTATAAGTAATCCTTTTGACTTCTTTATTTTGACTTTACTTACATAATAGGAAAAGCTGTGACCTATGCATTTTGAAAAGAGATGGGAGAGATAACTTTTACTTATGTGAATAGATTTAGCAACTTCTTCTAGGGTCAGATCTGTCTCTAAATTATCATTTATATAGTTTAAAGCATCGTTAATAATTGGATTTTTAGTTATCGTGCCTTTTTCATTGATATTATGTATATATGAATTTATTATTTTCTCTCCTAGGATGATTAGATGTTCTATAGAGTCATGCCTTTCTATCTCTTCCATAAAGTTATTTCTCAGGTTAAAAAGCTTCTTCTTACATATTGGAGAATGAGAATAATTAGCGTAGATAATAGAGTTTAAAGATATCAAATAGTTCTTTATTATTCTTGAGGAACATCTAGTATGAAAGCTTTTCAGTTCAAGTTTTCTTATTATCTTTCTATAGATATCGTGAGCCTGATCTTCATCTCCAATATTTATATTCTTTATTAAATTATGTTCTAAAGATACCATAGATTCACCTCCCTAAAAAGACAGGATACTTTATATGATAATCATTATCATTTAAATATTATACCAATAATATGCCCTATATTCAATTGTTATTTGGATAATCAATATGTATGGCTAAAGCTTAGAAAAAGATTGCTAAAAAACATGTCTGCATGATATATTGGTATAGAGGTGGATTTATGGATAGAGAAAAATACATATCAATTCTAGCAGCGATTATATATGCGACTATCTTTGGATTATCATTTGTATTTAGCAAGATAGGACTTGAAGTAATGACACCTATGGAGATTATATCTTATAGATTTTTATTAGGTGCTTTGGTCCTGACTAGTCTAAAGATATTTAAAATAATAGATGTGAATCTCAAAGGAAAGGATATAAAGATGGTGATATATTCTTCCTTTTTTCAACCAGTTTTATATTTTATATTTGAAATATTAGGGGTAAGTATGACTACATCTTCAGAGGCAGGATTGATAATTTCCCTTATACCTATAGTTGTGGCAATTTTCAGCGTAATATTTTTAAAAGAAGAATTGACAAAGAAGCAATGGTGTTTTATAGGCCTATCTGTAGCTGGAGTTATATTGATCAATATAATGAGAGGAAAATCGTCGGATACAGGTAATTATCTAGGTATTGTATTTCTGTTTTTAGCAGTACTGTCAGCAGGATGTTATAATGTAGGAGCTAAGAGAGCTTCAGCATATTTTAGTCCAGTTGAGATGACCTATATAATGATGTGGGTTGCAGCCATATCTTTTAATGTAATATTGATATTTATAAATCTTAAAGCTGGAACTATGGGAAGTTATTTCGACGCTATATTTAATAAAAAGAGTATCATAGCTCTTATATATCTAGGTATATTATCTTCCATAGTTGCATTTTTTCTAGTAAACTATACTATATCTAGAATGCCTCTTACTCAATCAGCAGTTTTTGGAAATATAAGCACTATAGTATCCATTATGGCAGGTGTTTTTATACTCAAAGAAGATTTCTTTTGGTATGATTTTATAGGAGCTGTTATGATTATTATGGGAGTATGGGGTACGGTCTATTTTAGACGTAAAGAAATAGAAGAATGATAAAGAAAACTTATATCAGATGGAGTGATATTGATGGATGAAAATAGTAGAGGGTTATCAGGAGAAGGATGTGAAATACTAGCACCCTTTAATGATAGAAAACCATTAAAAGAGATAGAAAGAAGTATTATAAAAACATATAGAAAACATATTTGGAGTAAGTTTATTAAGGGTATAAAGGAATATGACCTTATACAAGATGGGGATAGGATTGCAGTTGCCATATCTGGAGGGAAAGATAGTCTTCTCATGGCAAAGTTGTTTCAAGAACTCAATAGACATGGAGATCAAAACTTTGAATTGGAATTTATAGCTATGGACCCAGGCTATCATCCAGAGATAAGGAAATTACTTGAGGAAAACTGTGAGTATTTAAACATACCAGTCCATATATATAAGACAGATGTATTTAAAGTAGCAGATAAAATAGCTGGAAACTATCCTTGCTATATGTGTGCCCGTATGCGAAGAGGTGCTCTATATGGAAAGGCTCAAGAGTTAGGTTGTAATAAACTTGCATTAGGACATCACTTTAATGATGTTATAGAGACTATTATGCTAAATCTATTATGTGCTGGTAGTTTCAAGACTATGATGCCTAAGTTAAAGGCAAAGAACTTTGAAAATATGGAGTTAATAAGACCTCTATATCTAGTAGAGGAAGAATATATTAAGAGATTTATCCAAAATAGTGGAATATGGCCACTTAATTGTGCTTGTATGGTAGCAGCAAAGAAGATAGGAAACAAGAGATTTGAAATCAAAGATCTAATCGAAGAGTTAAAGAAGAATTTTCAAAATGTGGATATGTCTATATTTAGAGCAGCTGAAAATGTGAATATAGATGCCATTATAGGATGGGAAAAAGATGGAGAAAAACATTTGTTTTTAGATGAATATTGATGGAGGGATGAGAGTGAAGTTAATTTCTTGGAATGTAAATGGACTTCGTGCCTGTGTGAAAAAGGGATTTATGGACTATTTTAATGAAGTAGATGCTGATATGATGTGTTTACAGGAGACCAAATTACAAGAAGGTCAAATAGATTTAGAACTAGAAGGGTATCACCAGTACTGGAATTATGCAGAGAAGAAGGGATATTCAGGAACAGCTATATTTACAAAGATAGAGCCTATTAGTGTTCATTATGGAATGGGTATAGAAGATCATGATAATGAAGGTAGAATGATTACACTGGAATTTGATGATTTTTACCTAATCAATGTCTATACTCCTAATTCTCAAAGGGGACTAGCTAGGTTGGACTATAGAATGGAATGGGAAGATGATTTTAGGAAATATATAGAGGATTTAGATGAAAAAAAACCAGTAATAGTATGTGGAGACCTAAATGTAGCTCATAATGAGATAGACTTGAAAAATCCAAGTAGCAATAGAAAGAATGCAGGATTCACAGATGAAGAAAGAGGAAAGATGACAGAGTTATTAGGTGCAGGATTTATAGATTCTTTTAGACATTTTTATCCTGATAAAAAAGACGCCTATACTTGGTGGTCTTATATTACAAAAGCCAGAGATAGAAATGCAGGTTGGAGAATAGATTACTTTATTGTTTCAAGAAATATGAAGGACAGAATGAAATCGGCAGATATCCATAGTGATATCTTAGGTTCTGATCATTGTCCTGTAGAGCTGGTTATTGAATAAGATAAGAGGAAGATGTCTATATGAAAAATAAATTAATTGTAGCTATAAAATTGGTATTTGGTCTGTTTGTATTTGCTTTAGGCGTTGTATTTACAATGAACGCAGGTATAGGAGTGGCACCTTGGGATGTCTTCCATCAAGGAATTTCCAAAGTAACGGGTATTACTGTGGGAAGAGCAAATATCTATATGGGAATGATAATCATCATCTTAGACATAGTTTTAGGACAAGCTATAGGATGGGCTACCGTATGTAATATGATATTGATTGGGACCTTTATGGATATATTGATGCTAAATAATCTAGTTCCAATATTTCAGGGATTTTTGCCTAGCTTAATAATGCTTATCTTAGGTATGATAATTGAAGGATATGGATGTTACTTATATATCTCAGCTGGATTAGGAGCAGGTCCTAGGGATGGATTGATGGTAGTCTTAACCAATAAGACGGGAAAGCCTGTAGGGATAATCAAAAGTATTATAGAAATATGTGCTGTAACTGTAGGTTTTATATTGGGAGGTAATCTAGGAATAGGTACTCTTATAATGGCTATATTTACAGGACAGATATGGGAGATCATATTTAAGTCTGTAAATTTCAATGTAAGTGGAGTAGAACATAGATTTATACAAGATGATATTCAGTATTTAAAAGAAAAAATTAAGGGGTAGTATATTTTTACTTGAGGTGAACTTTTTCAACATATTTATCCCCAAAATTGTAGAATAAGTAAGCTGTTTGTGGATAATTTTTTAAAAATATTTTATTTATCCACAATTTATGCTTTTTTATACTTTATCAATCTAATACAAGTTTTCTTTATAATTTTTCAAATATAAGAAATAAAAAATATCAAAGCAATTGATTGCTTTGATATTTTTTATCTATATCTCTATTTCAAATCTTACCCCTATATCTTCATTGATAGCCCTAATTGTAGAATTATGGATTTGCAGTATTCTACTTACTATGGCTAACCCCAGTCCAAATTCACCTTTATATCCCTTGTTATACTCTCTAAAGAGATTTTTCATTGTCTTAGAATTGATGTGAGGCCCATCATTCCATATACTTAATATTCTCTTATGATCTGTAGTAGTTAGGGAAATGGATATCTTAGTATTGGCATATCTCATCTGATTGTCGATTATGTTTTCCAAGACTACTTTCCACTGATCCCTATCCCCTTGTATCTTCAATGGGGTCAAATCTATATCCCAGTCTATATCTGTTCTGCTCCAAGACAATCTATCTAATACCTCTTGGATTAGTGCATCTAGAGAGAAATTATCTTCCATTGTTCCATGATTAGACATATAGTCTAGTTTTGAAAAATACAAGAGGTCGTGAATTTTCTTATCTAGTCTTTTAGCTTCACTATCTATTACTTCAATGGAGTTTTCCAAATTTCCCTTTGGAAATATACCATCTTTAATAGCCTGTGAGAAGCTTCGAATGACCATTACGGGAGTCTTTAGTTCATGTGATATATTCTGTAAAAAACTACGTTCTAATTCATCTTGACGAATTAGTTCAGTCCTAAGCTCCTCAATAGAGTCACCTAATCTTCCTATTTCATCTTTTCTATCTAAGTCGATATTTTCGTGCCAATCATGTTTAGCAAGTCGTTCTACTTTAGTTTCTAAATTTACTAAAGGTCTTGATAGATATCGAGATAGAAACAGAGCAGGTATCCAGCTTAAGAGAAATGTTATCCCCATTATAGAGATCAACTTATTAAATAGGGTCTTAACTAAATCCTGTCTATAGGCATCCTTCATATAGGATACTAAATAGATATTTCCACCTAGTCTATTTTCCTTGCTGATTACATAGAGTACATTATCTCCGTCTAAATTTCCCTTATAGTACTCTCTATCTTTGTTTTGAGTTGACATGGATTTTTTAATCTGTTCTAGGAATTCTATGGTAATAGGAGAGTCTAAAAGCACTTGATTATCCCCATATACTATTAGATGTTTTACAGAACGTATATCCTCTAGAGAACTAGAGTCTCTATTCATATAATCCTCATACCAATAATCATCTACTGTAAATCGATGTAGAATTATATTCTGTGCAGAGTCTATAGTTGAGTAGATCTCTTTTGTGAAAAAATCTCTTAAAGTTCTAGGCAATATAAATGTCAAAGCTAGTGTGATGATCAAGGTGATTATGGTAAATATGATCCAAATTTGAATTGATAATGGGTAGTTTTTCATGTTCTGTTCACCCTATATCCATATCCATATACAGTTTCTATGTCCAAGTCCTGCATCTTCTTTCTCAATCTCCGTACCAAATCATCTACTACTCTATCAGAGCCAAAGTAGTCACTACCCCAAATATGAGTGAGTATCTGTTCTCTAGATAGGGCCAATCCCATATTGTTGATAAAATATACCAATAACGCATATTCTTTAGAAGTAAGTTCTATAGGTACATCATCTTTAGTGACTATTCTGCTGCCAGTATTTATATTATAAGGGCCTATATTTTCTACAGTAAAGGTATTTTTATTATATCTTTCTAATAGATTTTTAGAGCGTATTATCAATTCCCTAGGTAAAAATGGTTTAGATAGATAGTCATCACTGCCTAATTCTAGACCTACTACTCTGTCTATATCCTTATCCCTTGCAGATATAAATATAACTGGGACATCAGGTGTAGTAGATTTTATCTTTTTGATCAACTCATATCCGTCTATATCTGGAAGCATTATATCTAGTATCCATAGATCTGGAGGTATATCTATATATTTTTCAGCACTAAGTCCGTTTAAGAAAGATGTAACCTCCCATCCTTCCCTTTCTAAATAAGAAGTAAGCACAAGATTTAAGTTTTCATCATCTTCTACTAAATATACTTTGTAATCCATAATCTCACCCTATATTATCCATACTATATTTCTTTTATTATAACAAAAAAGTAGAATAAATAACAAATCACACAACAAAAACATAATTTATACATAATTCCTTTACATTTATTGGGTAACATAAAAGAAGAATTGAGGAAGGGGAGATAGATATGGATGAAAATAAGGATTATGAAATAGAAGATAGAGAAAAAGATATACCAGAGGATATCTACTTATATAAGAGCAGTGATGAGATAGAGAAAAAGAAGAAGAGAGGTTTTAGAGGCAGCCTATTTTCCTATATTGCACTAGCTCTAGTAGCTTCTATTATAGGAGGAGTTATATCTATATATGTAGGTCCAAGTCTATATGGAAGTATATTGCCAAATCCAAATAGCAATCAATATACATCTCAGCCAGTAAATATCAATACTACAGATGATATAAATACAGTATCAGCAGTAGTGAAAAAGGCTATGAGTTCTGTAGTTGGAATTACCACATTGGAAACTAGACAGTTTCTATTTCAAGAACAAGATGTAGAGGGATTAGGTTCTGGTGTCATAGTAAATAGTGATGGCTATATATTGACTAACTCTCATGTAGTTGCCAATGGAAATGCAAAGGAGATAAAGGTATTATTCGATAATGGAGATAAAGTACCTGGTAGAGTATTGTGGAGTGATCCTTCTATAGATTTGGCAATGGTAAAGGTAGATATAACAAATCTTCCAGTGGCTGAACTAGGAGATTCTGATAACTTGGAAGTAGGAGAAATTGCCATAGCGATAGGAAATCCATTGGGATTGGAATTTGAAAGGACTGTTACATCAGGGATAATATCAGGACTTCATAGATCTGTTCGAATGGATCAAACTACAGTTATAGACGATTTAATCCAAACAGATGCATCTATTAATCCAGGGAACAGCGGTGGACCTCTACTAAATAAAAGGGGAGAAGTAGTAGGTATAAATACGGCAAAGATAAAATCTGCAGAGGGTTTAGGATTCTCAATACCTATAAATTCTGTCAAGACCATAGTAAAAGATGTAATTGATAAGGGAGTCCATAATCCTGTGATGTTGGGAATTAGGGGATTAGATATAGAAGAATATCAACTTAGATTAGGTATAGATTTAGGATTAGAGGAAGGAATAATCATATTACAGGTAGATGAAAACACTTCGGCTGCTAAGGCAGGTCTATTGCCAGGAGATGTAGTTATGAAAGTGGATAATAAAGATGTAGAGTCTATGCAGAGTCTTAAGAATATATTATATAAATATAGTGTAGGAGATAAGGCAAATTTGAAGATCATAAGAAATGGAGAAGAGAAGGAAATAGAAGTAGTATTTCAAGAAGAAAAATAGTCAAAAATCCTAGTAATTCTAAATTACTAGGATTTACTTTATGTAAACGTACCCATACATTGCAATACACCTTGGGTAAAATCTCCAAAGTGTATTGCAATCTTTTTCCAACTGTAGTATTCTAAAATTAATAGAATGATTTTAGGGGGGTACGTTATGAAAAGGTCAATAATATTTTTATTAATTGCAGCTATGGCTATTTCCATGGTTGGATGTGGACAAAAAGAAGAAAAGGTAATTAAAATGGGATTTGTACCATTGAGAGATGGAGATAAGTTAGTTGAATCTGTAGAACCATTGACAGATATGTTGTCTAAGGAATTGGGAATAAAGGTAGAAGGATTTACAGCCACTAACTATGTAGGAGTAGTAGAGGGATTAGGCTCTGGACAGGTAGACTTTGGATTTATTCCACCTTTTGCTTATGTATTGGCAAATCAAGAGAGCGATGCCAAGGTAATATTATCAGCTCTAAATAAAAGTGGTGAGTCAAAATATCGTACTCAATTTATAGTTAGAAAAGATAGTGGTATAGATGACTTTCAAGATATCAAGGGAAAGGTAGTTGCATTTGTAGATCCATCATCAACATCAGGCTATCTATTTCCAGGAGCACATCTAATCAATGAGGGAATAGATATTGAAAAGGATATTCAGTATACTTACAGTGGTGGACACGATAAGTCATTACAGTTATTATTGAATGGAGACGTAGATGTGGCAGCTACTTTTGTAGACATAAGGGAAAGATATAAAGATGAGTTTCCAACTGCCATGGAAGATACCAAGATATTAGGATACACTGACTATATCCCCGGAATAAGTGTTACAGTAAAGGGAGATATGGATGAAAAGATGCAAGAAGATATAAAAACTGCACTATTTAAAATAGCAGATACAGAAGAGGGAAAGGAACTTTTAAAGGAATTATTTAGTATGTATGGATTTGAAGAGGCGACAGATGCGGACTACGACATTATAAGAACTACTGCTAAGACAATGAATGTAGATTTAAGAGAGGCTAATTAGGAGCGGATTTTATGCTGAGTTTAGAAAACATAAGTGTACTATATGATGGAAAAGTATTGGCATTAGACGATGTAAATTTAACAGTAGAACAGGGTGAATTTATAGGTATAATTGGATCTAGTGGTAGCGGAAAATCCACATTATTGAAGACTATAAACCTTTTAGTGAGACCATCAAAGGGAAATGTGTATCTAGATGATGTTGATATTACAAAATTAAATAGTAGAGAACTACGAAATATAAGAAAGAATATTGGATTCGTATTTCAAGATTATAATCTCATTGATAGATCATCAGTTCTAGACAATGTATTGATAGGGAGACTTGGATATAAGTCTTCCTTTGAATCTCTATTGGGTATTTTTAATGATGATGATTATGAGAGAGCAGCTACAGCTTTAAGACAGGTAGGTTTAAGTGAAAAGATGTTTGAAAGGGCAGGTCAACTAAGCGGAGGACAGAAACAAAGGGTAGCCATTGCCAAGACACTTTGTCAAAGACCAAAGATTATATTAGCCGATGAGCCAGTAGCCAGTCTTGATATATCTACTTCTCAAAATGTAATGGACTATTTTAAAAAGGTAAATGAAAAGAAAGACATGACTATAATGGTCAATCTCCATGATGTAAACCTTGCAAAGAGATATTGTAATAGGATAATAGCTCTGAAACATGGCAAGATACTCTTCGATGGAAAAGCAGGTGATTTAAGTGATGAAAAACTTAAAGCAATATATGATTAAAAGAAGAGTCCTAAAATTATCATATCTGCTGACTGTTGTTGTAGCTTTAATATTTCTAGGGTTCAAGGTAGACTTTAGTTTCATAAGACTATATAGGGGAATACCTAGTATGCTCAACCTATTTCAGAGGATGTTGAATCCTAATTTATCTTATAGGATAGAGGTATTTGAAAAGCTAATAGAGACTATTGAAATTGCCATAGTTTCATCAATTACAGGAGTATTATTGGCAGTTCCATTTTCTTTACTTGTTGCAGACAATATAGCTCCCAATAGGTATGTAGCAGATATATTGACAGCTATTTTTTCATTTTTTAGGACCATACCCAGTTTAATATGGGCGGCACTTTTAGTAAGTGTATTCAGTATAGGTAAGTTTTCAGGAATTATTGCCCTTAGTATTATTGGATTTTTAATGTCATTGAAGTTATTTAGAGAGCATATTGAGTCAATAAGAGAAAATCAATTAAATTCTACTCGTTCTGTAGGAGCAAATTCTATACAGGTATTGAGATATTGTGTAATGCCCTATATGTTTGAATTATCCATTTCCGTCTTTTTTATAGTATTTGAAACCAATATTCGTAGTGCTACTATACTAGGTCTTGTTGGAGCAGGAGGAATAGGTCAAATCATGTGGCGAGATTTAAATCATTTAAGATATGATAATCTCTCAACACTTATACTCATACTATTTTTCACTATTTTAATCATAGACATATGTAGTTTAGTCATAAGGAGTTATTTAAGAAGATCCTCTATAAGATTTAAATCTATTAATTCATATAAAAGATATCAAGTTTCAAAGGTCTTTTATATACCTGCTATGGTAATAGGGTTATTGAGCTTAATCATCAGATCTTTAAATATAAGCTATGATAGATTATTACTGGGACTCAAACAGGGAAGCCAGATTATAGGTAGAATGGTAAAGATTGATATATCCTATTATCCTAAACTCATAGAGGGAATAGGGGAGAGTTTTTTTATAGCTATATTTGCTACTGTTGCAGGGGCTTTATTTGCATTGATGCTTTCATATTTTACTGCATATAATACATCACCTAAGAGATGGTTGTCCTTGATCTTGAAGGGGATTATAAATATATTCAGGACTTTTCCACCTATTATAACTGCTATTATATTTTTTCGTGGTGTAGGACCAGGACCTTTGGCTGGAGCTATGGCACTTAGTATCTATACTACAGGTGTATTGACTAAGATGTATAGTGAAGTATTAGAAAGTACAGAGAAGAACATACAAAATAGTATTATAGTCACGGGAGCTACTGGTTTGGAAAGCTATAGATATGGATTGTTTCCCCATACCTTTCCAACCTTTTTAAGTCTTGTATTATATAGATTGGAATCAAATATTAGAAACTCAACTATACTAGGCGTCATAGGTGCAGGAGGTATTGGCACCATATTATCTATGAATATTACATGGAGAAATTGGGAGAAGGTGGGACTTCTACTTCTTGGGATATCCTTGATGATAATATTTATAGACAGACTCAGCAATTATTTGAGGAAGGTATTCTTGTAGGATAATATATTTGAAGAGAAAATAGAATAAAAAAACATCAAAATCTTGAAATGAATTAAGTATTTTGATGTTTTTTTATTTGTGTTTTATTTAAATATTTTGAGATATTCTCCGTATCCTTCCTTTTCTAGATCTTCTTTTTTAATAAATCTAAGAGAAGATCCATTGATACAGTATCTCAATCCACCTTTATCTCTAGGACCATCTGGAAATACATGGCCTAAATGAGAATCACCATAGTTACTTCTTACTTCAGTACGTGTCATACCATGAGATCTATCTACTTTTTCAACTATATGATGTTCTTCCAAAGGCTTAGTAAAGCTAGGCCATCCACATCCAGCATTGAATTTATCCTTTGAGCTAAAAAGCGGCTCCCCAGATACGATATCTACATAGATACCATCTTCATAATTATCATTATATTCGTGAGAAAATGGCATCTCTGTAGCATTTTTTTGAGTTACACTATATTCCATATCATCTAATCTTTCTTTGATTATATCTTCATCTGGTTTAATATATTTTTTAGCCATGGCATCATCTCCTTTAGAGATATATTACCCAATATAGAAACTTTCTATATATTCTTCATAGGTCATAGCTCTGTCTCTAAATCCATCAGGGGTTATTTCAATTATTCTATTGGCAATAGTCTGAATAAATTGATGGTCATGAGATGTAAATAGCACATTGCTCTTAAAATCATGAAGTCCATTATTTACAGCAGTTATGGATTCTAGGTCAAGGTGATTAGTTGGTTGGTCTAGTATTAGGACATTTGCATTGTTGAGCATCATCTTAGCTAACATACATCTGACCTTTTCTCCACCAGACAATACCTTAGCTTGCTTTAAAGCTTCTTCTCCAGAGA
The DNA here is from genome assembly GCA_052067355.1 of Tissierellaceae bacterium HCP3S3_D8. Taxonomy (GTDB): domain Bacteria; phylum Bacillota; class Clostridia; order Tissierellales; family Tissierellaceae; genus CABMKH01. Next base: position 47,032 of record JBQHQH010000006.1, on the reverse strand, counting down.
ACAACATCCTACCTAAAAATCCTCTTAAATAGACTTCACTTTTTTCTTCAGAGAACTGTCTTAGCCAGTCTACTAGGGTTAAATCTACATCATTGAAAAATTTGGAGTTGTCCTTTGGGAAATAAGAGGTAGTAATAGTTTGACCCCACTTAAAATTTCCACTATCTTGTTCTATTTCACCCATTAAGATATTAAATAGAGTTGTTATCCCGATTTCATCACCTATAAAAGCTATCTTGTCACCTTTATTTACTCTAAAGCTTATATTATTTAATACTTTTACTCCATCAACAGTCTTGGATAGTTCTTCAACTGTTAGGATTTCATTTCCAACTTCCCTTTCCATAGTAAAACCTACAAATGGATATCTTCTAGTAGACGGTTGTATATCTTCTAGAGTTATCTTCTCCAATAATTTTTTACGTGAAGTTGCTTGTTTAGATTTAGATGCATTTGCAGAGAAACGGGCAATAAAAGATTGAAGTTCCTTGATCTTCTCTTCTTTTTTCTTGTTTTGATCCTTAGCCATTTGAAGAGCCAATTGACTTGATTCATACCAAAAATCATAGTTACCTGCAAACATCTTGATCTTACCAAAATCTATATCTACCATATGAGTACATACTTCATTTAAAAAGTGCCTATCATGGGATACAACTATGACTGTTCCTTCAAAGTTTTCTAAGAAGTTTTGTAGCCATCGTATACTTTTTACGTCTAAGTGGTTAGTAGGCTCATCTAGTATAAGTATTCCGGGTTTTCCAAATAGAGCTTGGGCTAAAAGTACCTTTACTTTTTCAGTACCAGTTAATTCAGAGACATTTTTCTCATGAAGTTCAGCTGGTATTCCTAGTCCCTGTAAAAGAGAGGCAGCTTCGCTTTCTGCATTCCAGCCATCCATTTCAGCGAATTCTGCTTCTAGTTCAGAAGCTTTTATGCCATCTTCATCATTAAAGTCCTCTTTGGCATATATGGCATCTTTTTCGATCATTATCTCATATAGCCTTTTATTTCCCATTATTACTGTTTGAAGAACTTGGCAATTATCATATTCAAAATGGTCTTGCTTTAACACTGACATACGAGTATCAGGAGCAACAGATATGCTACCAGTATTCGGCTCTATTTCTCCAGATAGTATCTTCAAAAATGTACTCTTTCCTGCTCCATTAGCTCCTATTACACCATAGCAATTTCCCTGTGTAAAGGACAAGTTTACATCTTCAAATAATTTTTGTGCTCCATATCTTAAACTTACATTGGTTACGTTAATCAATATAATCATCCTTATCTAAAATTAATATCTAAATATTATATCATATAAGGATTTAGAATAATATACAGTTGTTAAATAATTTGGCTATTTCTTAAATCTGGTAATTAGTAAGGATAATCTATAGATGTATATGTGAACTAAATAAAGATGCTAAAAATTATATATTATCCAAGTGTAGTTATCCAATTAAATCTCTTTTAAATCTCTCATAATCTTTTAAGATAGTTACATGTCTACTTTCATTCACAATAAAAGTGGGAACACTTTCTATTTTGTAGTCTATTGCCAAATTTTTAGCATCTTCCATCTCTTTGTCAAAGGTACCATCATCAATACATCTATTCATTTCTACTATATTCAGTCCAACATTCAATCCTATCTCATTGACAATTACTGACTCTCCCACATTTTTACCATATTCAAATATGGTCTTAAAGGCTTCACTTGCAAATTCATAATATTTCCCCTCATTTCTTGCAAATAGAGCTGCTTTGTGAAGTCGATTAGTATTGAATTTTTTGGTCTTATTATTGTATATTAGATTGTATTCCTTACCTAATCTTTCGATTCTCCTATAGCTCATATCTATTTGCTCTTGAGGTATATAGTCGGATAGATCACTTCCCCTAATAGATAGATTTGGGTCTAGCTCATAGGGTATCCATTGAATATTTACATTAGGGTTTTCTTCTTTTAATTTATGAGCTATAGAAAATCCTATATAACAAAATGGACAGGCAAAATCTGAAAATATTTTAATATCAATCATAATATCCCTCCTAAATAATTGGTATTTTAAATATACCCAAGATAGAACTATGATATCATCTAATTCATGTTGACATATATAGATTATCTATATATACTATATGTAGATAATCTATATATAGGAGGGGTATTATGAAAGTAGATAAGTCCTTAGTATCAGGTAGTACTTCTATGTTGATATTGAGTTTACTTGATGAGAAGGATATGTATGGGTATCAGATGATTGAAGAGTTGGAGAAGAGATCAAATAATATCTTTGAATTAAAGGCTGGGACATTGTATCCATTGCTTCATGGATTGGAAAAACAGGGATATTTGGAGTCCTATGATGGTAAGGCTGAGAGTAATAGGCCAAGAAAATACTATAGACTGACTAGGAAAGGACATTCGCATCTAAAGGATAGAAAAGAAGAATGGTCAATTTTTTCTAAGACCATAAATTCCATAATAGGTGGTGCTAGAAGTGAATATTAGAAAAGAGATAGATGGATATCTAGATAAAGTATGTAGTAAGGTTAGATTTGCTAAAGCTCACAAAGGACTTAAGCTAGAATTGAGGTCTCATATAGAAGACCAAGCTAGAAAATATAGACTAGATGGTATGGCTGAAGATGAATCATTTATTAAGGCAATAGAGGAGATGGGGGACCCCTATTCAGTAGGAGAAGAGTTAAATAGCATACATAAACCACAGATAGACTGGATAACCATTGGATTAATAGGTGTACTCATGCTATTTGGAATATATGTATTGGTGTCTTTAAGAAATCAATATATTTTAGGAAACTACTATATGAAGATAGGCTATTCTCAATTGATATATATGGTAATAGGTATTTTATTTATGACTATTCTATATTTCTTTGACTATACAAGACTGGAGAAATATTCATATCTGATATATGGTCTAGGGCTACTTATGACTCCATTTATATTAATGGGACCGTTTCATCATCATCGATTTCTATTAGGTTTTAATCTATCTATTATAATGCCATTTTTAGCATCTGTACTATTTATCATTGGATTTTCTGGAATTATAGAGAGAAACAAAAAATCATCTATAAAGGGATTGATAGAAAATATAATCTTAGCATTAATTCCAATATTTCTATATATGAGAGGAACAAAGACCATTATATATTTGAGTTTGGGGATCATATTTTCATGGTTAATAATCAGATCTATATATAAGGGCTACTATGAGGGAGTAAAGAAGAAAGAGTGGTTTGCATTAGGTGTGATTTTATCTTTTGGAGGAGTTTATACATGGATAAAATCTTATCACCTTCGTTATCTAATAGAATTACGAATTCCACAATTTTTTACACGATATGATGATCCATTAGGTTCTGGGTATAGATATGCAACAATCAAAGATCAATTGTCTAGGGCAAGATTATTTGGTTCCAATGCCATAGGGGGAAATATGGATATCTTTGATAGATTACCAGATTTGAAAAGTGATGGTATCCTTACCTATATCATCACATCCTTAGGTTGGATTCCCGGTATAGTTTTAATAGGGGTGTCTATATTTATGATAGTGAGACTTATCAAGATGGCATCTAAGATAAAGAGTAGATTTGGATATAATATTTGGACATCAATTACCATGTTTTTAAGTATGCAATTTGTCATACTTATATTGAGTAATTTGGGAGTAGGACCTATAATCTACTCCTATGGGCTACCATTTGTATCTATAAGTGGAACGGCATCTGCTGGAAATATGATTTTAGTAGGACTACTTTTATCCATATGGAGGAGTAATAATGTAGAAGTTCAAGATGGATTGACATGTGAAGAAGAGTTGAATATAAATTAGAGCCTGAAATATTTCAGGCTCTAATTTATTAAATTTTAGACTGTTCATGGTATAATAGTATTAATAAAGTAGGAGGTGTGTCATGTATAGTCAAATCAACAATGAGATCTATGAATTAAGAGAAAAGTTGAGAACTAAAGAAAAGCTACAATCCCTAAGAGATATGGCAAAGAAAGAACTGCATAAGAAGAGAACAGATGAAAAAAGTCTATATAGCATATTGAAGAAGGAAGAAGATGATGTAACTAGATTAGAGGGAATGAGTTTTAGTTCTATTTTTCTCTCTATAATCGGAAAAAAAGAAGATAGATTAGATATAGAAAGAGAAGAGTTCTTAACTGCAAAATTACGCTACGAAGAAAACCTAGAGATAATAAGAGAGCTAGAAGGAAAGATAGGACGCATAGATGAGGAGCTAAAAGATTATGGTGATATTGAAAGAGAATATAATGATTTAATTAAGAAAAAAGAGAGACTTCTAATTGAAGAAGATGGGGAAGACGGGAGAAATCTAAAAGCTAGTTTAGATAGAATAAATGAACTTAAACTAAGTATAAAAGAAGTAAAGGAAGCTATAAGTGCTGGAGAAGTTGCTAATAAAGCTCTTGATGAGATGAAAAAGCACTTAGATTCTGCTAGAAGTTGGGGTGTATGGGATATTGTTGGAGGAGGATTTCTGTCCAATATGGCAAAGCATTCTGCCATAGATGATGCAAATAAGGCAGCTCATGACTTCAAATATGTATTGAAAAACTTTGAAAAGGAGTTATCCGATGTCAGTGAATTTTCCCAAGTTGAAGTAGATATTTCAGGTTTTACAACTTTTGCAGACTTCTTCTTTGATGGTTTCTTCGTAGATTTCTTTGTACAGTCTAAGATAAATGATTCCATATCAAATGTGGATAATGTATATTTTAAAATAAATGGCATTATATTAAACTTAAAGTCAAATTTAAGTCAAATGGAGACGGAACTAAAGAGATTAGAATATGAAGTTAGTAAGATATTGGAGTCATAAATTGTGAACTATGAACCATGAACTGTGAACTGAGAATCGTGAGTTTGGGGGGAGTGAATTTTTATGAATGATAGATTTCTATATAATTTGCAGAAAGACATTCTAAATAGAAGAGGAGTCTATATACTATATCTACTTTTATTTATATTGTTCTTTGTAATAACTATTAAGGAGATGAGATTGTTTTTTAATATAGTTAGACTTTTCTTATCAGTTATAGCTTTGCTGTCTTTGATTTTAGTCTACTTACGATGTGGAAGTGATAGGGATAAGAGAGAAGACAAGATAATTACTAATAATATATTGTTTTTTTCCATATTGACAGTTGCTTCCATATATGGGTTTATAAAATAAATAGGATCTAAAAGATCCTATTTTAGTGATAAAATTTTTACTGGACAATATTCCACACAGTTTGAACACCTTATACAGTTTATATCATCAAACTCATTGTTGCCATTCCAGTTCTTATATGGTTCCAACTGAAATGGGCAGACTTTAGCACATAGCCCACAATTTCGGCATAGATTTATATCAGATATGCTAATTTTCTTATCTGTTTTTTTAGCTACGCCAGTACTCTTTCCTAGAGAATAGGAAAATTTCTGCATAGTACCCATGGGACAGAATTGACACCAAGTTCTAGGAGTTATAAATATAGCCATAAGACTTCCTATAATCAAAACCATCAAATAAGTATTTACAAATAATAGTCCAAATTTGTCTAAAAAATCATAATTCCCCCAATTTCCAAATACATTTATAATCTTTTTACAAAAATTAAACATAAAGAATATGAAAAATACTATAATCATAGGTCTTGATTTCAATGGTTTTGGTATAGCTTTATTTTGACTTATAGGAAGCAATATTCTATCGAATAAGCTACCATGTGGACAAAAATTTCCGCACCAATATCTTCCAGTAAAAAAAGAAGTGATTATCAATCCAGACATTATAAATAAGACTAATAGTCCTAACTTGGGTTGCCATAATCCGCCAATAGCAATTAGTATAGTGATAATCCAGGCATATTTTCTAATAAAAGTAAAAGTACGATTCTTTTTAAGATAGTAACTTTTTTTCATAAAATTCCTCCAAACATTTACTTGTATACCATATGGGGGTATACTATATAATAACAATAATATAATATTTTGTAAATAGAAAATATCATATTAGAGATTAGATAAATAATTATTTTAAGATTTTACTAAAGTTCTGAAATATTAATTATAAATATTACGACTACTTGATAAATCTCCACAAAAAATATATATTATTATTAGAAAGGATATTAAAAAATTGTAAAGGAGACACGAAGATGAATCTAGTCTACAAGGGAAAAACTAAAGATGTATATGAATTAGAGGACGGAAACTATCTGCTTAAATTTAAGGATGATGTAACAGGAACAAATGGAGTATTTGATCCAGGTGCCAATACAGTGGGGCTTACTATAGAAGGAGTAGGAAAAGCAGGCCTTAGATTGACAAAGTTTTTCTATGAAAAGTTAAATGACATGGGTATTCCAACTCACTATATAGATGCAGATATAGAAAATGCTACAATGACAGTTTTACCTGCTAAGATGTTTGGAAAAGGAGTAGAGGTAATCTGTAGATACAGAGCAGTTGGAAGTTTTATGAGAAGATATGGAATGTATGCCAAAGACGGTCAAGCTTTAGATGCCTATGTGGAAGTTACTTTAAAAGACGATGATAGAAATGACCCATTGATAACAGATGAAGCTTTGGAAATGTTGGGAATAATGACTAAAGAAGAGTACAAGATATTGAGTAATCTAACTAAACAAATCGGACAAGTGATAAAGGATGAGTTAACTAAAAAGGGAATGGAACTATATGATATTAAATTTGAATTCGGTAGAGTTGGGGAAGATGATCATATAGCCCTAATAGATGAAATATCTGGTGGAAATATGAGAGCATATAAGGATGGGGAAAAAGTTCATCCATTGGAATTAGAAAAAATAATGTTAGAATAGTGAACAAAAATTTCCATATGTGGGTATAACTAAGAGTGCACATGTTGGGAGGCGTTATTGTGAAGAGATCTTTTAAAAACATGGCTTTGATTATAATTTCTATCTATATGATATTTACTTTAGCGGCTTGTAATAGTTTCAAAAAAGAACCTATAGAGATACCTAAGGTAGAACCTGAAGAAACAGTGGAGACATTATCTAAAGAAGAACAGGATTCTATCATGAAAGGATATTATCAGATACTGGCAGAGAACTCTCATAAAGAAGATATAATTTCATATATAGATGATAATATTAAGAAATTAGATAGAGAAAATGCAGAGTCCATGATAGTGAGCTTAGAGAATTTTTTAGCTTCTACAAATTCTTCTATGGAGGAAGATTATTCCTTACTTAGTAGATATACAGAGTATGTATCTGCAGAGATGCAGTCCTATTTGCATATACTAGAATTGGAGACTGGCAATAGCTTTACAGATGGAGAGATATTGAGAATAGATATGGATGAGATTTTAGATAGAGCTTTAGATGCAGAGAAACATTTAAATGATTTTCAAGATGGAAAGACCTTTAGAAAGATATATGAACTATATATAGAATATATAAAAGCTTCTATGATTGGAACTGGTAATCAATATATATTTGCAGAAGAAGGCAACTCAAAGATCAAAGATGAATATTTAGAGATATATAAATCTATTATAGAAGATAATAGCAATACTAATACAGCAGATATACTATCTCAATATGTAAAGATACTAGAAGAGAATCAAGGAGATATGAACAGTGAAGATGTAAATAGATTCTATGATGAAATAGAGTTGATAATAAAAGAACATTTTTAAGATAATATGGTAGTCCAATAGGACTACCATATTATTATCTATTTACCTTTACTACGACTATATATATTCCCTACTTCCAAGACCTCTCCCCTAACTTCATATAATTCACTAATGGTAACTAGTTGGAACCCCTTGTTGATTAAAGCTGGAACAATTACTTCTACTGCTTCTGCAGTACTTTCATAGAGATCGTGCATCAGAACTATATCTCCATCTTTAGCATTTTGGATGACATGTTGTGAAATTTTTTCAGCATCTCTACTCTTCCAGTCTTCTGTATCAATAGACCAGAGGATCATAGGCATTTCTACTTCAGATTTAAGCCTGCTATCATAGGAGCCATAAGTAGGTCTCATTATCTTAGGTTGAGAACCTATGACTTCCATTACGGCATTTTGAGTCTTGCTGATCTGTTCTCTCAATTCATCAGTGGATATGGTAGTCAGTTGTTTATGATTATAACTATGGTTGCCAATTTGATTTCCTTCCTTTACCATTCTCAGGATTATATCCTTATTTTTTGGAACTCTATTTCCTAATACAAAGAAAGTTGCTACAGAATTATGTTCTTTTAGAGTATTCAAAATAGGAATAGTAGCTTTTGTATAAGGTCCATCATCAAAGGTTAGAGCAATCATAGGCATATTTGGATCTATTTTTCGAGATCTGACTATTTCTAGATTTTCTTTTTCTCCTTCATATGTATTTTCTGGAGCAAAGGTCTCTACAGAATGTCTATTGATATATTGAGGCTTTATATATTTTTCTAGTATATCATAATGTATTTTTACTTCTTGTTCTCCTAGTTCACCAGGAAAGATTTGATACTTTTCAAATATGATTACCATGCCATCTTCAACCAATAGAAAGTTAGAATAATTGTTTTCCACAGGTTCTAATCCATGTCTGAAGATCTCTTTATCTACGTAATCTTTAAATTCTTCTTGTTCTTTAAAGTATTTGGTGCAGAGATTAGAAAGAGTTTCCAGATATTTACCTTTCATTATATCAGCTAGATATAGTTCCTTGGACTTGGCTAGATCATATGTAAAGGTATCTATTTCTATCTTTGGATTTGCATAATAAGGGGTGTTTTCCAATATAGTAAATTTTATACTGATGATATTTTTGGTGCTTCCATATACCTCATAGTCTATGTTTAATTCAGATTTATATTTTTTATCTGCCAAAGGATTATCTATTATTAATTCATTAAATTTATCTATATGCTTTTGTATAAAGGATGTAGTATTTCTATCTAATTTATCATTATCAAATATTGGATAATGGGCAGCTATTACAGAATTATTCCCATATTTAATAATAGATTCAATCTTTCCCAACTCCTTATGTTCCAGATTTGGAGTAAGACTGGTCATATAAGTATTTGTAGCCATGGTTTTATTCTTATCTCTTATGGATTTATATATAAGAGATAGGGTAAAGATTGATATGAAGATTATAAATAGATATAGTTTTTTTATGTTTCTTTTTTGTTTCATATTATCATATTCCTTTCATAGATTTAGGTCTATATAGACATGAAATTTAAGTTTAAATAACATCCCAATTATATATCAGAGTATATGTAAATTAAGGGATAGATGATTTGAGAACTTGTCAACAATCTATAGATATAGATAAAATTTTCATTAGATGGATAGAGATAATATTTTAGTGTTTTTATTAAATATAAGAATTAGATATCTATAATATATATTATATTTGAGAGACTAAGTGTATATTACAAATGTTGAGATTAGAGTTATTTACATGAGGTATCAATAGTGATAGTATAGTAGTATTATGGATTAGAATGGAGATCGATATATGTTTAAATTACTTAAATTCTTAAAACCCTATTGGCTTATGATAATAGGAGTAATTACATTTACATTTTTAAATGCATTTACACAATTATATCTTCCAAATCTAATGGGAGAGATAGTAGATAATGGCATAATACAGGGGGATATATCCTATATACTCTCACATGGAGGAAAGATGCTAGTAGTAGCATTATTAGGTGCCATTAGTATGATATTTGCAAGTTATCTATCTTCTAAGTCTGCCATGGCTTATGGAAGAGATTTAAGACAACATGTGTTTACTAAAGTAGAGGGATATTCCCTTGATGAATTCAATAGAATAGGGACTTCATCTCTTATCACCAGAACTACAAATGATGTGAATCAAATGCAGCAGGTGACTATGATGTCTCTTAGGATGATGGTTAGAGCTCCCTTAATGTTTATAGGTGGACTCATCATGGCCATATCCAAGAATAGAGAATTATCTCATGTATTCCTAGTTTCTTCTCCAATTCTCATATTGACAATTGCTATAGTTGGTAAAAAAGGATTTCCATATTTCAAGATAGTACAGGAGAGAATAGATAGGGTGAATCAGGTTTTAAGAGAAGAGTTGACAGGAATACGAGTAATAAGGGCCTTTAATAGAACAGACTATGAAGAGGACAGATTTAATAATGCCAATAGAGATTTGACGAAAATATATTTAAAAGTAGTAAGACTCATGTCTGTGATGATGCCATTGTTAAATATTATCTTAAATTTTACAATAGTGGCAGTGATCTGGTATGGAAGCAAGTTGATAGATATGGAAAATCTAGAGATTGGAGATTTAATGGCCTATATTCAATATGTAATGCAGATCATGTTTTCACTTATAATGGTATCTGTCATGTTCATAATGATACCTAGAGCTGTGGCTTCAGCAAATAGGATAAATGAAGTCCTTGATATGGAGACAGAGATTACAGATAGAGAAGAGACTAGAGATGCTACAGGTCTAAGGGGATCCTTAGAGTTTAGAGATGTAAGCTTTAAATATCCAGGAGCAGAGAATCCAGTACTGTGCAATATATCATTTACAGCTAAACCAGGTGAGACAACTGCAATTATTGGGGGTACAGGATCGGGAAAGTCCACAGTCATAAGCTTAATCCCTAGGTTTTATGATGTAAGCAAAGGAGCTATATTTTTAGATGGAGTAGACATACGAGATCTAAGCCAAGAGGATCTAAGACGCAAGATAGGGATAGTATCTCAAGATACTATGCTATTTACAGGAAGTGTGTCAGATAATATTAGATTTGGGAAGGAAGATGCTACAGATGAGGAAGTAGTCCATGCAGCTGAAATAGCTCAAGCTAAGGAATTTATAGTTGATTTAGAAGAGGGGTTTGATTCTAATGTAGCTCAAGGTGGGACTAATCTATCTGGAGGTCAAAAACAGAGACTATCCATAGCTAGGGCATTAGTTAGAAGACCTGAGATATATGTATTTGATGATAGTTTTTCAGCCTTAGACTTTAAGACAGATAAGAAATTGAGAAAAGCCTTGGAAGAAGAGACTCATAATTCTACCATAATAATAGTAGCTCAGAGGGTGAGTACTATAATGGGGGCAGACAGTATCTTAGTATTAGATAATGGAAAAATAGTGGGGCAAGGTACTCATAGAGAGCTATTAGAGAGCTGTAAGGTATATAGGGAAATAGTCCAATCCCAGCTATCCAAGGAGGAAATCATATGAGTGAGAAAAATAATAAAAGACCTGTGAGGGTAGGACGAGGAGGGCCACCAGGCTCTGGCATGATGAGACCTGTTGAAAAGGCAAAGGACTTTAAGGGTAGTCTAAATAGACTATTGGGATATTTAAAGCCATATAGATTTATGCTTGTAATGGTGTTCTTTATGTCTATTTTGAGTACCCTATTCAGTATCTTAAGTCCAAGAGTAATGGGACTTATATCTGACAAACTTGTAGAAGGAATAAAGTTAAAAGTACAGGGCACTGTAGGCTCTACTATAGATTTTAGTTATATTATAAGAATACTTAAATTGTTAGGTGGATTATATATATTATCAAGCTTCTTTCAATATATACAGCAGTTTATGATGGCAGGGATTTCTCAGAAGATGGTATATGATTTGAGAAAAGAGGTAAATGAGAAACTCTCTAGATTGCCTTTAGGCTATTTTGACTCTAGAACTACGGGAGATATTTTAAGTAGAATAATCAATGACGTAGACACCATAAGCAATACCCTGCAACAGAGTATAACTCAACTTATTTCAGCTATGGTCACTTTAGTTGGAACACTTATTATGATGCTTTTAATTAGCCCAACTATTACATTAGTGACTTTAATCACTATACCTTTGAGTTTACTCTTCACGAAGAATATTGCAAAATATAGCCAAGGACACTTTATAGCTCAAGCAAATTCCTTGGGAGAATTGAACGGACATATAGAAGAGATGTATACAGGTCATACTATTGTAAAGGCCTATGGAAATGAGAAAAAGGCAATTGAAAGATTTAATAAGATAAATGAAAAGCTATATGATTCTAGCTGGAAAGCCCAATTTATATCTGGTATCATCATGCCATTGATGCATTTTATCAACAATATAGGATATATATTTGTAGCAGTCTTTGGTGGGATATTTGTAGTAAATGGCAGGATAAGTGTAGGAGATGTGCAGGCCTTTATCCAATATGCAAGACAATTTACTCAACCTATAGTTCAGACTGCAGAAATAGCCAATGTAATTCAGTCTACTATAGCTTCAGCAGAAAGGGTATTTGAACTATTAGATGAAGAAGAGGAGATACCAGATTCAGCAGATGCTGTAAATATAGATAATCCAATTGGAGAAGTGAGATTTGAAGATGTAGATTTTGGATACGATAAAGATGAATTGATAATTGAAGATATGAATATAGATGTAAAGCCGGGAGAGACAGTTGCCATAGTAGGACCTACAGGAGCAGGTAAGACTACTTTAGTCAATTTGCTTATGAGATTTTATGAGATAGATGGAGGAAAGATTACAGTAGATGGCATAGATACTAGAAAGATAAGTAGAAGAGCTCTCAGAAGTATATTTGGGATGGTATTGCAGGATACATGGCTATTTAATGGAACCATAAGGGATAATATAGCTTATGGTAGGGAAGATGCTACAGAAGAAGATATATATAATGCGGCGAATCTGGCACAAGCCGATTACTTTATCAGAACATTGCCAGATGGATACGATACTATTTTAAATGAAGAAGCCTCAAATATATCTCAAGGACAAAAGCAACTCTTGACCATAGCTAGAGCAATTTTGGCTGATCCTAGAATACTCATATTGGATGAAGCTACATCTAGTGTAGATACTAGAACAGAAATCTTAATTCAAAAAGCTATGGATGAACTTATGAAGGGAAGAACTAGCTTTGTAATAGCCCATAGATTGTCCACCATAAAGAATGCAGATATTATATTGGTTATGAATCAAGGGAGAATTATAGAAAAAGGAACCCACGATGAGCTTATGAAACAAGGTGGATTCTATGCAGAACTATATAATAGTCAATTTGCAGCATAGAAGAATTGAGAAAGAAAAAATCCTAGATCTAGGATTTTTTTCTTTCTTCTTCTCTTATCTTGTTAATTCTATATATGAGCAAGTTGACAATCAATATTCCTACGTTGGCAGCCATGAGTGTATTTCCACGAATGTTAAACTCTATATGTAGTGCGTAATTTAGTATAAAGTGAATCATGAATATAAATGAATTGAATATCACTAGATCTCGAACAAATCTAGGTAAAGAATAGAACCATCTCATATATATCACCTCTAAGATGATTATAACATTTAGATAGGGATATGGAAATACTAACCAGTAAGAATATAGAAGATGGATTGTCTGAGATTAGCTTATTTTGCATGAATACATTTAGTGATAGTATTTTCTATGTTCGTAATATGATTATAGAGGAAATAATATTAAGAAAAGTGATTATAGATATAGAATTGTAGGATAGTCGGTAACAACTGTTACCGATTATATTTTTATTATGTATTACAATATATAGAGATACTATTAGAGGAGGATATTATGAATAGATATTTTGACATAAAAGATAAAGTCTATGATATAACGAAAAAATACCCAGAGACTATAGATATATTTGTTGCAAATGGTTTTACACAGTTTAAAGATGAGGCTATGAGGAAAATGATGGGCAAGGCCATATCTTTGGAGATGGCTTGTCTGACAAAGCAGATAAATATAGAGTTATTTGAACAAAGGCTGATTGATGCCATAGAACAATATAGTTCATCAGAAGATGATACTCTGTCTATAGCTAAGAAGCAAGGATCTGGAGATATTAGAATTGAAGGAATACTTCCATGTCCAGTGAGAATTCCACTGTTAGAGAGCTTTAACAAGTGGATGGAAGCCAATAGAGATAGATTTGATTTTACAGTGGATTATGAACTGAAATCAGCTAGTATGGGTACTGATTGGATTAAGAATAGGATAGAGTCAGGAAATGAAGATACATTATCTGATCTATTTATGTCAGCAGGATTTGACCTGTTTTTCGATAGAGGTCTAATGGGAAAGTTTAAAGAACGAGGAGTCTTTGAAGATATCTCAGATTTTAGTAGATTGAATGGAGATTTTGACAATGAAGAAATAGACTTAAAAGATCCTAAAAGACAGTATTCTATCATAGGAGTAGTACCTGCAGTGTTTTTAGTAAACACTGAAGAATTAAATGGTAGGAAGATGCCAGAGACATGGGAAGATCTATTGAGTCCAGAATTTGAAAGCTCCATCTCTCTACCATTACATGATTTAGATCTATTTAATGCAGTGATTTTAAATATATATAAAAATTATAGCGAGGAAGGTATAGAGAAGTTGGGCAGATCTCTGCTTAGAAGTATGGCTCCAGCAGAAATGGTAAAATCCCATATAAAAAGAGGAGATACCAGTATACCTACAGTAACTGTCATGCCATATCTATTCACCCAGATGGTAAAGGAAAATAGTCCGTTGAAGATGGTATGGCCAAAGGACGGCGCCATTATAAGTCCAATATTTCTATTATCTAAGAAGGAGAACAAGGAAAAGATAAAACCATTTGTAGACTTTTTCTTGTCTAAGGAAGTGGGACAGCTGTTATCTACTAGTGGAAAGTTTCCATCAACTAATCCAGAAGTAGACAATGGCTTAAATAGGGATCAAAGATTTATGTGGTTAGGTTGGGACTATATAAATGGTCATGAGGATATAGGAAATTTGATTAAAAAATGTTTAAAGATATTTCATCATGCTAGACAGGAGGAAAGATAGATGAATCTAGTAGTGTTTTCTGGTCCTCCATCATCGGGAAAGACCAGCATAATTTTGAAGACTATAGAAGCTTTAAAACAAAGGGATATCTCTGTAGGAGTTGTAAAGTTTGATTGTCTGTATACAGAAGATGATATTCTCTATGAAAAAGCAGGTATTCCAGTTAAAAAGGGATTGTCTGGAGCTCTATGCCCTGATCACTTCTTTGCCTCTAATATTGAAGAAGTAGTTCAATGGGGGATAGGCATGGGTTTAGACCTATTGATTACAGAATCAGCTGGACTTTGCAATAGATGTTCACCATATATTAAGGGAATTAAGGGAGTATGTGTAATAGACAATCTTTCAGGAATAAATACTCCAAAGAAAATAGGACCTATGTTAAAATCTGCAGATATAGTGGTGATCACCAAGGGAGATATAGTATCTCAGGCAGAAAGAGAGGTATTTTCTTCAAAGGTAAACTCTGTAAATCCAAGGGCAATAACTATGCATATAAATGGATTGACGGGTCAAGGAGCATATGAGTTGAGTACGTTGTTATATGATAGAGATAGTGATATTGATTCAGTTCAAGGTATGGAGCTTAGATTTCCAATGCCTGCAGCTATGTGCTCCTATTGTCTGGGAGAGACTAGAATAGGTGAAGCCTATCAGATGGGAAATATTAGAAAGATGGACTTAGGTGATGCAAATGAGTAATTTAACTATAAGAGAGATACTAGAAAGATATCCTTTCGTATTAGGGTATTTTGAGGAAAATAAATTAGATATACAGGGTCATGAGGACAGGACCTTTGAAGAATTTCTAAATAGCTTTTCTGAAGGGGATATTGAAGATTTTGCCATAGATAGAGAAGGTTTAAAGAGAAATTTAGAAGAGTATATCCATCAGATGAAGGAGTTTCTAGGAGTAAGAGATGAAGTAGGTATCAGGTCATTGACTATTCTTCCAGGTTATGACAAATCCAACAATAGGGAAGGCTTTAAAGAGCTGACTATCAATAAATCTGAGATTATATCTATAGTAGGGTCTACAGGCTCAGGAAAGTCTAGATTATTGGCAGATATAGAGTGGGTGGCACAAAGAGATACTCCTACGGGAAGAACTATATTGATAGATGAAAAAGTTCCTAATAATAAATGGAGGTTTTCTTCTAATAACAAATTAGTGGCTCAACTTTCACAGAATATGAATTTTGTAATGGATTTGACAGTTAGAGAATTTTTAGAGCTTCATGCTGAAAGTAGACTGGTAATGGATGTGGAAGATACGGTATCCAAGATAATAGATGCAGCAAATAGATTGGCAGGAGAAAAGTTTGAATTGGAAACTCCAGTGACATCATTAAGTGGTGGACAGTCAAGGGCTTTGATGATTGCAGATACAGCGATTTTAAGTTCATCACCTATAGTTCTTATTGATGAAATAGAGAATGCAGG
This sequence comes from Tissierellaceae bacterium HCP3S3_D8, assembly GCA_052067355.1. Classification (GTDB taxonomy): domain Bacteria; phylum Bacillota; class Clostridia; order Tissierellales; family Tissierellaceae; genus CABMKH01. The sequence goes on along the minus strand of JBQHQH010000006.1, from coordinate 30,673 downwards.
TATAGATAGAAGGAAGGCTTTAGATTTACTAGTAAATGAAGACAAGATAGTCTTAATGGCTACTCATGATCCTACATTAGCTTTAATAGCCAATAGGAGAATTGTCATTAAAAATGGAGGTATAGACAGGATCATAGAGACTAGCAAGGAGGAAAAGGAATTATTGGCAAGACTTGAGGAGATGGATGCATTTATTCATGAGATGAGGACTGATTTGAGAGATGGAAAACAGTTAGGAAAGTAGATTTCTCCACTACGGTGGAAATGACAAAATGTAGTGGAGACCTATGGTCATCCCGACCGTAGTAGAAGGATCCACGATTTTTATAAAAGGGAGGAATAGAAAAATGCATGAAGGTTGTACAGGAAATTTTGATAATGGAAAAGCAGTAGTAGATAAGATCAGGATGATGGGTTTTAATACTAGACCTATGCCTATGTCAGCAATATTAAAATGTGTAGAGTGTGGAAATGAATTTAAAATGACACATCTAGAGACAAAATGCCCTTACTGTGGAATGGTATATGGAGTAACTCCTTGTTCTACGGCTTTTCCAGACAGGATAAAAGCAGCGGGAATAGATTATTAAAATATTTTAGATTTGGTAACAAGGGTTACCGAGTTGATTTGTAATTTAAGTTATAGTGTAGATATAAGTTAGATACGATGTAGATCTAAAATATTATGAAGCTATAGGGGGAGAAAAGATGAGTATGTTTTGTTATCAATGTCAAGAAGCAGCTGGTGGTAAGGGCTGTACAAAAGTAGGTGTATGTGGAAAAACTGAAGATTTGGCAGCACTTCAAGATCTAATGATATATGCTGTCAAGGGAATTTCAGTATTGGGATTAAAGGCAGATGAAATAGGATTAAAAATAGAGGGCTTGGATAGATTTATAATTGAATCCCTATTTATGACTATTACAAATGCAAACTTTGATAAGGATAGATTCTTTAAGAAGATAAAGGAAGCTTTAAAGTTGAGAGATGAGTTAAAAGTTACTTTAATAGAAAAAGGTGTAGATCTAGGTGAACTATCAGATGCTGCAACATTTACTGTGAATTCCAATAACGATATAGAATACAAGGCAAGTAGTGAGAAAGTAGGGGTATTAGCTACTGAAAATGAAGACATTCGTTCTCTAAGAGAACTTATTATATATGGATTAAAAGGTATGGCTGCATATGCAGAACATGCTAGCAACTTAGGATATGAAGATGAAGAGATTGGTCAATTCATTAGAAAGGCTATGGCAGCAACATTAGATGATAGTTTAACAGCAGATGATCTAGTAGCTTTGACTCTTAAAACTGGAGAATATGGTGTGAAAACTATGGCACTATTAGATAAGGCCAATACTTCAACATATGGAAATCCAGAGATTACAGAAGTAAATATAGGTGTTAGAAATAATCCAGCAATATTGGTTTCTGGTCATGATTTAAAGGACTTTGAAGAACTCTTAGAGCAAACTGAGGGAACAGGTGTAGATGTCTATACCCATGGTGAGATGTTGCCAGCAAATTATTATCCAGCATTTAAAAAGTATGATCACTTTGTGGGGAATTATGGAAATGCTTGGTGGCAACAAAGAGAAGAATTTGAGAAGTTTAATGGTGTTATTCTGTTTACAACTAACTGTATAGTGCCGCCTAAGGCTTCCTATTCTGATAGAGTATATACTACAGGTAGCTCAGGATATCCAGGATTTAAGCATATACCAGATAGAGTCGATGGTAGGGCTAAAGATTTCACTGAATTAATTGAACATGCTAAGAGATTGCCAGCTCCAACAGAGATTGAAAGAGGCACTATAGTAGGTGGATTTGCCCATGCTCAAGTATTTACATTGGCAGATAAGATTGTAGATGCAGTCAAGTCAGGAGCTATTAAGAAGTTCTTTGTAATGGCAGGTTGTGATGGTAGAATGAAGAGCAGAAACTACTACACTGATTTTGCTGCAGCTTTACCAAAAGATACTGTCATACTTACAGCAGGTTGTGCAAAATATAAATACAATAAATTGAACCTAGGGGATATAGGTGGTATTCCAAGAGTTTTAGATGCTGGACAATGTAATGATTCCTACTCATTGGCAGTAATAGCTTTGAAACTTAAAGAGATATTTGAGCTAAATGATATCAATGAGTTGCCAATAGCATATAATATAGCTTGGTATGAGCAAAAAGCTGTAATAGTATTGTTGGCTTTACTATCTCTAGGAGTAAAGAATATTCACTTAGGGCCAACATTACCAGCATTCCTTTCACCAAATGTGGCTAAGGTATTGGTAGATACATTTGGAATTGGCACAATCTCCAATGTAGAAGACGATATAGAGATGTTCATGGAAGCATAATATATAAAAATCTCCAACTTTTAAAAGTTGGAGATTTTTTCATAGAAATATTTTTATTTAGCTTTTTCTTTATTATTTTTCCTATCTTTAGAATCAAGTTCAACTACTTTATCGTTTATCATCTTGCAATTTCCTTCAAATATGGCATTTTCATGGATTACAAAACTAGGAACTTGAACATTTCCTATTAGTTTTCCTGTTGGTAAGATCACAGCTTTTGAATTAGATGAGATATTTCCATGTATAGTTCCGGCTAATGATATATCTCCAGCTGATATATCTCCATTTATTTTACCAGTTTCTCCAACTACAATATTTCCGTTATAGTCTATGTCACCATCTATTGTTCCATCTACTCGAAGATTTCCAGCTCCTTCAATTTTGCCGATTATCTTGATGTTCTCTCCAATTAAGGAGTCTATATTTTCAACAGCAGGTTTTTCAACGCTTATCTTTTTAAACATAATATCACCTCTCTAATCTAATACACTAAATGGATCGATGGGTTTGTCGTTTTTATGTACTTCGAAATGTAAGTGAGATCCGGTAGAACGACCTGAGCTGCCCATCTTTGAAATAGCTTGTCCCTTTTTAACATAATCTCCTACATTTACTAGAAGACTACTATTGTGACCATATAAGGTTTTATATCCATATCCGTGGTCTATGATTATAGTCTTTCCATAGCTACCTTGATATCCAGAGAATATGACCTTTCCATTAGCAGCAGCTTTGACGCTAGTTCCACGGGAGTTTGCAATATCGACTCCTTGATGGAATCTGATAGTTTTTCTAATTGGATCTCGTCTACTGCCAAAACGAGATGTGATTCGTCCATAAGTAGGCATCAAATTTGGAACACATTCTAAGTAGGCAAATTGAGATTCTAGATCTTGAATGAATACTTCTAGTTCTAATTTTTTGTCATCTAATACCTCACTTATGACTTCAATACCTTCTATAGGTTCTAGCTCATCTAAATTAATGTCTCTAGAAATAGCTCCACCTCTAGAGGGAGACTTTATATTTGCCATTTCTTCTAGTCTCTTCTGAAGTTTATCAATTTCATCTAACTTGCTATCTACTTCGCTGGTCTTAGAGTATAGTTTGTCTGTTTGAGATTTAAGATTGGATAGCTCTAGATCTTTCTCTCTATTATCTTGCTCTAGTTTGTCAATAATAGCTATTTTTTCCTTATAATCTGCTTCCAAGTTTAATTTAGAGGCTTTATTAGCACCTAAAAAAGTAAAAGAAACTACAAAAAAGGTGGAAAGTAATATTATAGAAACCTTAGGGAGCCAAGCTGGTATTAGCACCCTTTTTACCTTATCTGTATGTGGAACTATCATTATACAGATCTTTTCATCCTTTTTAACTTTCATGGATACCCTCTTTTCTAAAAGTATATTTCCCATGTATTATATCATAATATGGAAAAAAATGGAGATAATTATAGTCTGAATAATTTTTTGCAGCGATGTCATTCCGACTGAAGTGGAGAAATCTCATTTTTAATAATTGTGAATTGTAAATCGTGAATTGACAAAGGGCGTTATCCCGCTTGTATAGAAAAGAGTAGATCTTTCGACTACGATGAGGATGACATAAAAGAGTTTTTGCCCGTCATTCCGACCATCGTGAAGGAATCTCCTATGTTATAAAAAGTGTATTCTTTATTTATTCCTAGTATTTTTATATAATTTTTCTCTGTAATATCCTTCAGATAGGTATAGAGCAGCTACTGGATTATGTCCTAGAACTCTGTCTTTTGCTACTAGAACAGTAGTAGGTGCATCTGAATACTTGAAGAATAGAGAATCGTGTCCTACACATAGACCAAGTGTTATATTGAAATCTGTATTCATCTTGTTTAAGAAATTAGCTTGACCAATGGGATTGCACATAGGTTCATATGTACATGGTCTTACTTTTTCTTCTTCTTTAATTCCTATAAGTTCCTTTGGAATACTTCCATTTTTGCATATTACTGAATTTACTTCAAAGCCATTATCTTTTAATATACGATATAAGGTTTTAGCCTCATCGGCTAATCCACTGCAAAAGGCTACTCCCAAATTTTTATAACCACATTTATTGGCAAAGTCCATGATCTCTTCTAGTCTAGTCTTTTTGCAATAGTCTTCGCTTTCAACTAAGGCTGAATTATATGATAGCCTATGGTTTTCTTCTTCTTTATATAGTTCTTTGAGTTTATTGATTTCTTCTATCTCCCTAGTGGGACAGTTCTTTGGATAATTCTCTTTATCTCCTTTTCTGCAAGGCTTATTACTACATATGGCACAAGTATACATAGATTACATCTCCTTTTTATAATGAATAGAAAGTTCACATATTAAAATACTAGATAATACGAACTCTCTATTTATGAACTTTAAAAAATTACTTTAGAATATTTCTGTAGAAGTTTTTCAAATTTATACAAAATGGAGTTTTATACTTCATTTGATATTTTAATACTCTTTCTAATAATTGTATATTGTGAATTGAAATTATAAGCGTATTTATATAAGAAAATTTTACCATTTTTTGTATTAAATATCAAACATTAGCAAAGTTATTAATTAGGATAAAACCTAGGAATTAGAGTGAAGATGTGTTAAAATAATATTATTTTAAAATAGGAGATGTATTATGAAATTAGAGATAAGAGATATACACAAGAGTTTCAGAGGTGTTGAAGTTCTCCATGGGATATCCTTCAATGTTGAAAGTGGAAAAGCACTAGGACTTTTAGGGAGAAATGGTGCTGGAAAGACCACTACTATTAGAATTATTATGAATCTATTTGAGATGAACAGTGGAGAGATATTGATAGATGGGGAAAAATTCAATCCTAGAAAATATCAAATAGGATATCTACCAGAAGAACGTGGGCTATATCCTAAGAAAAAGGTCCTAGAGCAATTAGTATATCTAGGTCAATTAAGAGGATTAGATAGAAAGACAGCTAGAAAAAACTCATTATATTGGTTAGAGAGGTTGGGAGTAGAAGAGTATAAGGATAAGAGATTGGAGACTTTATCAAAGGGAAACCAACAGAAAGTCCAGTTAGCAGAGACATTTCTATGTAATCCAGATATTGTGATTTTAGATGAACCATTTAGTGGATTAGATCCAATAAATTCACAGATCTTAAAGGAAATAATATTAGAATTAATAGACAATGAAAAACTCTTAATCTTTTCTAGTCATCAAATGAGTTACGTAGAAGAATTTTGTGAAGAGATAGCTTTAATAGATAAGGGAAATATAGTATTGACTGGAAATCTAGATGATATAAAACAGGAATATGGTATGAATAGATTGACTCTAAGTGCAGTTGGTCTATCAACTAAAGAATTAGAGAAGGTTTTAATAGATAGATTGGGGGATACCATTAAAATTGTAAAGTTAAAGAGGGATTATATAATAATAGAATTAATAGAAGGAAGGACTAAAAGTCAACTATTAAATGAAATAGTTGAGATGGGTTTAGATATTGAAAGTTTTTCTATGTATAAGCCTAGTCTGGCAGATATATTTATTCAAAAGGTAGGTGATAGGTAATGAGAGATTTTTTTACAGTATTAGAATTTGAACTTATGAATTTTTTGAAGAACAAGATATTTATATCATCAACTCTAATAATATGTCTGATCTTAACTATTGTATTGTCAATTCCTACGATTAAAAATACTTTTTTCAGCTCTTCTCAAGAACAGATCAATAACGAGGAAATAGTTCAAGAAGAAGTCATAGACAGTAGTAAAGTATATGGATATATAGATGAAAATATGGTAGTCAAAGATATTGAAGAACTAGAGTCTAATTTTCCAAATGGGAAATTAGTTCCAGTGAAGGATATATCTGAATTAGAGCAAAGAGTAAACTCAGGTGAATTTAGTGCTGGATATATTATTAAGGCTCCTACAAAATATGAATATGTGATTAAAAATAACGAGATGTTTGATGTCAATAGATTTGGTTTTGAAGAGGCATTTAAGACATATTATAGAATTCAAGAATTAAAAGATAGAGGTATAGATTATGGAGAAGTAAAGGATTTAATAGAGCCTAATATAGAAGTGGAGACAAAGGTATTGGGAAAAGATAGTGCTAGTAATTATTTTTATACCTATATTTTAGTATTTGGACTTTACTTTATGATCATACTCTATGGGCAGCTTATAGCTACTTCTGTGGCTAGTGAAAAGAGTAATAGAGCTATGGAAGTATTGATTACAAGTACTAAAAGTACAAATTTGATATTTGGCAAAGTCCTAGGTGGAGCTTTGGCAGGGGTTATTCAATTTGGACTTATTATATTTACGGGACTTATAACCTATAGCTTAAATGCTGCAGCTTGGAACAATAAACTGGATTTCATCTTTAAGATTCCAGCAAATGTATTGGTTACATTTTCTATATTTGGTATACTGGGATATCTATTCTATTCCTTTATATTTGGAGCTTTAGGTGCTTTAGTATCAAGGACAGAAGATATAAGTGTTAGTTCAACACCTGTAACTATAATGTTTGTTGTAGTATTCATGATTTCAATAATAGGTATGCAAAATACTGAAGGAACAATATTGAAGATAGCATCATTTGTACCATTGAGTTCTTTTATGGCTATGTTTGTTAGAGTTTCCATGGGAACAGTCTCAAATCTGGAAGTGATAATTTCCTTAGGAATATTGGCTTTATCTACGGCTTTAATTGGCTTTATAGCTTCTAAGATATATAGAATGGGTACATTGATGTATGGAAATCCTGTTAAGTTAAAGGATGCTATTAAGATATTAAAGAGTGAATGATATAGATAAAGTATAAAACACTCTTCTACCTTAAGATCTGATACTTTTATTAACTCATAAAATAAAAATATAAAAAGGTGTTTCATAACTAATTAATTAGTTGTGAAATGCCTTTTCTCATCTGACTATACTCAGGATGACAAAAGGGTTTTTATCTCGTCATTCCGACCGAAGTGGAGGAATCTCCTAATCTGAAGGATTAAAAGAGCAGATCCTTCGACTGCGCTCAGGATGACATAAAAGGGTAGATTCTTCGACTATACTTAGGATGATGTAAGAGTATCTATAATAAATTTGTTTAATTATTAATATAATAATTGGGTATATACCTTTATATTGAGGAGCAAATGAAAGGAATGATTGATTATATGGACTATGAAAGACAGGTAGAAGAGATAGTCAAGTATTTTAAAGAAAATGAAAAGACAGATGGCAATTTCAAAATAGGAGTAGAATTTGAACATTTTGTAATAGATAGAGATAGCATGAGGACTGTATCTTATTACGGAAAAGACGGAGTAGCAGAGACATTACAGGAACTTGAAAAGATTGGATACGAAGGTATGTATGAAGGTGAATATATTTTAGGATTAGTCAAGGGAAATAAGATTGTAACTTTGGAGCCGGGAAGTCAGTTGGAATTGAGCATAAATGCATCTAAGGATATATTAAAATTAGAAAGAGAGTACTTTGAATTTTTAGAGGATTTGATTCCCATTTTAGACAAAAAGAATCAAGGGTTAATGGCAACTGGATACCACCCAGTTACCAAGATAGATGAGATAAGACTTTTGCCAAAACAGAGATATGACTATATGTTTAACTATTTTAAGACTAGAGGAACTCATGCTCACAATATGATGAAGGGTACGGCAGCACTACAGGTATCTTTAGACTTTAAATCGGAAGAAGATTATATCAAGAAGTTCAAGATAACCAATGCACTTTCACCAGTACTATATTCTATGTTTGAAAATGTATACTACTTTGAAGGAGAACCTACTGAAAAGCATAATATGAGATCCTTTATATGGGAAAATTGTGATACAGATAGATCTGGTACAGCAGAGGGTGCCTTAGAAAAAGATTTTGGATATAGAAGATATGCAGAATATATATTGAACAGGCCGCCTATATTCATCAATAGAGGTGGAGAAGAAATCTACACAGAGCACAAGAAGGTAAGAGAAATACTAAATCCTGAAGACTATAAGATAGATGAACTAGAACATATATTGACTATGTTCTTTCCAGATGTAAGGACAAAGAAATATGTTGAGATAAGAATGATGGATGCCGTACCTTATCCGTTGAACTTTGGAGCCATAGCATTATTAAAAGGCTTACTATATGATGAAGAGAATTTAGAAGAATTATATAGATATATTGCCGATATTAATATTGAAGATGTAGATAGGGCTAAAGAGGATATGATGAAAGATGGATTGAAAGCTAAGTTAGGTGATAGGACTCTATTGGAAATTGGGAAATATCTATTGGAACTTGCTAAAAAGGGACTATCAGTTGAGGAAAACAGATATTTAAATCCATTGGAAGATATGTTATTAGATGGGAAAAATCCATATGAGATTACAAGAGGAAGAGCTAAGATTGGTAAAAGGGAAGCCCTAGATTGGTGCTTGCTAAATGATTTAGTAGAGGTGAGAGAGTAATGAATGGAGATATTGTTAATAGGGAATATATGGACTTAGTATTAGATAATCAAGAGAGATATATAGAAGACTATCATACTACCCTAGATAGAGTAAATAATTCTAAGGCAAGATACAAGGGCGAGCCAATACCTACCATATATCATCCCTATTTTTTAACGCAGGAGAATATGGATGACTTTCATAGGATTGGGAATATGATGATATCTATTGCCAACAAGATGACCTATAGATATATAGAGGATAAGGAGTTTAGGAAGAAATTTGGATTTCCAAAGTTGATAGAGGATTTAATAGAGATAGATAATGGATATGATATAAATGTCCCAATAGGAAGATTTGATATCTTCTATAAGGATGGTAACAACTTTAAATTCTGTGAACTAAATACAGATGGGTCTTCTGCTATGAATGAGGACAATACTATTGCCAAGATCCTTTTGGAGTCTAAAGCTCTAAAGGATTTTGAGGAGAACTATGACTTAGATTATTTTGAGTTATTTGATACATGGGTAGAGGAGAGTATTGAGATATTCAAAACCTATAGTAAGGACAATAAAAAGCCTAATGTGGCCATAGTTGATTTTACAGAAAGTGGTACTACACCAGAGTTTGAAGAATTTAAAAATGCATATATAAAAAAAGGATACAATTGCATAATAGCAGATCCTAGAGATTTAGAGTATAGAAATGGGAACCTATATCATAAAGACTATAGGATAGACTTAGTATATAGGAGAATAGTCACATTTGAGTTAATAGATAAGGCTCATGAGATACCAGACTTTATAGAAGCCTATAAGGCTAGGGCATTTTGTTGTATAGGTTCCATAAGATCTCAAATAATTCACAATAAGATATTTTTCAAGATCTTACATGATGAAGATACTCTACAGTATCTATCTAAGGAAGAACGAGAATTTGTAAAGAACCATATTCCATATACTGGCATATTTGGTGGAGATCAAGAGGCATTTAACATGGTTTTAAATGATAAGGATAGATATATTATGAAACCTATGGACTTAAATGCTTCTCAAGGAGTATATGCAGGTAGAGATTTTACTCAAGAACAATGGGAAGAGAAATTGAGAGAATCTTGGAACCAAGACTACTTATATCAGGAATACTTTGTACCTTTTTCAAGGAAATTTATAATATTTGAAGATGGTAGATTTACAGCACATGAGTTTAAGACCTTAACAGGACTATATATGTATAATGAAAGAATTGCAGGAGTATATACTAGGATAGGGCAAAACAGCATAATATCTGGATTGACAGATTACTATACATTGCCTAGTATTTTAGTTACAAAATAGAAGACTCTAGGATAGTCGAGGGATCTACTAAACCTACAATATAATAGAGATACCAGATTAATTTGTCTGGCATCTCTATTATATTTCTATTCTACTTCATTCATATTTTCTAGGATTTCTCCTATATCATCAAAATAATGACTATCTATGGATTCAATCTTTCCTGTATCACAAGCTTCAGCAATCTTTGGATCAATTGGCAATTTAGCTAATATCTTTAAATTATGCTCTTTAGCTATGGAATCAATATGGCTATCTCCAAATATCCTATGCTCTTCATGGCAACTTGGACATTTGAAATAGGACATATTTTCAACTAGACCTATGATTGGGATATTCATCATTTCAGCCATCTTCACAGCTTTTGCAACTATCATTGAAACTAGTTCCTGTGGAGAAGTCACTATGATAATTCCATCTACTGGAATAGATTGAAATACAGTAAGAGGTACATCTCCAGTTCCTGGTGGCATATCTATAAACATATAGTCTACATCACTCCAGATGACCTCTGTCCAAAATTGTTTAACAGTTCCAGCAATGATAGGACCTCTCCAAACAACAGGATCAGTGTCATTTTCTAATATTAGATTGATAGACATGATATCTATTCCATCTTTACTTTTGGCTGGCAATAGACCATATTGATTTCCCATTGCTTTTTCAGTTATTCCAAATGCCTTGGGAATAGAAGGACCTGTTATATCAGCATCTAGAATAGCACTATGATGTCCCCTCTTATTCATAGTAGCAGCAAGCATAGAGGTAACCAAAGATTTACCAACTCCACCTTTACCACTTACTATACCAATGACCTTTTTAATATTGCTTAGTTCATGGGGCTTTTCTGAAAAATCTACTTTTTCCCTATCATTGCATTCAACATTGCAACTAGAGCAATTATTGTTACAGCTTTCACTCATATCTTACATCTCCTTAAAAATAATTTCTTATATTCAATTTTTATATTTAACTTTATCCCTAATAATTATAAATCGTGCATTGCAAATTGACAAATAGTGTCATCTCGCCTGTATCCCCAGCTTAATAGGGGTGAGCAACGTCGAGAAATCTCAGAAGTTAAAGACTAAAAGAGTAGATCCTTCGACTACGCTCAGGATGACATAAAGAGGTAATTTATGATGTCATCTAGCTTGTGCCCCAAGCCTAAGAGGAGTAATCGTAGTCATTTCGAGCAACGTCGAGAAATCTCCTCTTTTAATTGTGAATTATACAGGGGGTTCAGACTGTTTTATTTTACACCTACTGAAAGAGTTAATCAAGAGAACTTTATACGTATTATCTTCCAAATTCATGGATTATATATTTCTTTTTCATATTTGAGATATAAAACCCATAATTTGCCGATTTCTATAGAAAGCTTCATAAGCCTGTACGAATATCATAATAGATGGTAGATGTATAGGATTATTATAAAGAGAAATTTTTTCTATATAAATTTTTAACCAAATTTGGTATAGTAAGTATGAGGTGAATTATAGGAATGAAAGTATTAATTGTCGGTGCGGGAAAGCTAGGATATAAACTAGCAGAGCACATGGTATTAGAAGATATAGATGTAACATTAATGGATACCAATTCCAAGGTTCTAGAGAGGATAAATGAGCATATGGACGTGCTCACTATAGTAGCCAATGGAATAGATATTAGAGTTCTCAAGGAGATAAATATAGAGACCTATGATCTATTAGTAGCATCTACAAATAATGATGAGACCAATACAGTGATATGCTCATTATCTAAAAAATTAGGCTGTAAACAGACCATAGCTCGGATAAGAAACCCAGAGTATATGGAACAATTGGATTTTATCAAAGTGGAGATGGGCATAGATCATATTATAAATCCAGACTTGGCAACAGCCCAAGCCATTGAGAAATATCTATTAAAGAGCTATGTATTCTATTCTGGGGACTTTGCCAGTGGAAAGGTTCAGATGGTAGATTTCAATATAGGACATCATGAAGAATTTGTAGGCAAAGAGATCATGGAATTATATGGATTCGATGCATTATTGATTACTGCCATATCTAGAGATGGAGAATTGATAATTCCCTATGGGAAGACTAAGTTACTGGATAATGATACTATCCATATCATGGGTAAAAGCGAGGATATAAAGGATTTAAATTCTAAATTAGGATTTGGAATGGTTCACAAGGGAATCCAAAATGTAATGATTATGGGTGGAAGTAATATAGGATATTATCTGGCCAAGTTATTAGGTAGATCTAAGATATCTGTAAAGATAATAGAGCGAGATAAAAAGAGGGCACAGGAACTATCAGATGTATTAGACAATGCTTTGATCATACATGGAGACGCTACAGATATAAATCTATTGGAAGAAGAGTCTCTAGGTACAATGGATGCATTTATAGGAGCTACAGGGTTTGATGAGCAAAATCTCCTAATGGCTCTAATGGCAAAACAATTAGGCGTAAGTAAATCCATTGCCAAGATAAGCCGACAGAATTATATAAAGGTAATAGATAGATTGGAAATAGATGCAGCACTAAATCCAATCTATATAACTGCAAGTAATATATTGAAATTCATTAGAGGAGGTAAAGTAGTATCGGTATCACTACTATTAGGTGGAGATGGAGAAGTAACAGAGATAATAGTTGGGAAAGATTCACCTTTTATAAATATACCTTTAATGAAATTAAATCTACCAAAGGGAGTTATCATTGGAGCCATAGTTCGAGATGGATCTGTAATAATACCTAAGGGAAGTACTGAAATAAAAGGGGATGATAGGATAGTAGTATTCTGTTTAACAGAAGATCTACCTACATTGAAGATGTTTTTTACACCACATAAAGGAGGCATATTAAGTGAATTATGGAATCGTGCTAAGGGTACTAGGCATTCTATTGATAATTGAATCACTGTTGATGATTCCTTCATTACTGATATCTCTCTATACAGAAGGTACTGATGTTATGGCTTTTGTTATTTCCATAATCGTAACTGGACTTATAGGTTTTATTTTATCTAAGAAGAAAAACTATAAAAATCAAATAAGTGCTAGAGATGGAGCAGCTATAGTCTCTTTTGGCTGGTTGACAGCTTCTCTACTAGGAGCTGTTCCACTATATATATCAAAGAGTGCCCCAACATATATAGATGCATTTTTTGAAATAGTCTCAGGATTTACAACTACGGGAGCCACAGTCCTATCTAATGTAGAGGAACTTCCTATGGGTATTTTATTTTGGCGTTCCTTTACTCACTGGGTTGGAGGTATGGGAATATTAGTTTTTACAATTGCACTGTTGCCTGCATTAGGTATAGGTGGATTTCAAATATTTAAAGCGGAAAGTCCCGGACCAATAGCAGGAAAAATAGCACCAAAGATAAAAGATACAGCAAAGATATTATATACTACTTATTTTACAATAACCATTTTACAGGTAATTCTCCTTAGAGTAGGGGGAATGAATTTATTTGATTCTCTAGTGTATACCTTTGGCACTGTAGGGACTGGAGGATTTGCTACTAAGAATAATAGTGTAGGGTTTTATGACAGCACCTATATACATCTAATAATAGGATTCTTCATGGTGTTTTCTGGGGTAAACTTTTCCCTATATTATTCTATATATGAAGGGAAAATAAGAGATGTATTTCATGATGAAGAGCTTAGACTATATTTTGGAATAGTCTTGATCTCTACAATCTGTATAGGCATCAATTTATTTATGACAAGCTATAATAGCATAGGACTTGCCCTTAGAGACTCTTTCTTTCAAGTAGGTTCTATAATCACTACTACAGGATATTCTACAGTAGACTTTGACCTGTGGCCTAGTTTTAGCAAGGGAATCTTATTTTTACTTATGCTCATAGGAGGAAGCGCAGGTTCAACAGCTGGAGGAATGAAGGTAATAAGGATATTGGTGATGTTTAAGTTAATAAAGAGGGAAATCATAAAGATATTTCACCCTAGAGCAATATTACCTATTAAGACAAATGGCAAAATTATGTCCAATGAGACAGTAGCAGGTATATATAGTTTTATCGCATTATACTTAGTAATATTTGTAGTAGGAACTCTACTGGTGACTTTAGAGGGAGTAGATTTAGAAAGTGCATCTAGCTCTGTTGCTGCTACTTTAAGTAATATAGGACCAGGCTTGGGATTTGTAGGGCCTACTAGGAATTTTGGAGGATACCATCAGATAACTAAGTTATTGTTTTCTTTTCTCATGTTATTAGGTAGATTAGAATTATTCACTATGATTGCACTAATAGCACCTAAAGATTGGAGAAGGGAAATATAGAAAGGAGAATATATATGAAAAAGGCAAAAGTAGAAGGTAAATTAAGAGGTAATATGGGCTTTGAAATGGATCTCAATGGACACAAACTCATAACAGATGGTGCAGAAGAAATAGGTGGAAATGATCTTGGACCAAGACCTAAGCAGTTATTACTAGCAGGTTTAATAGGATGTACTGGCATAGATGTAATGTCTATATTAGATAAGATGAAAGTTCAAGTAGAAGATGTAAAAATTGAAGCAGAGGCAGATATTACAGATGGAACTCCTAGCGTCTATGAAAATATTCATTTGACATATAGATTTAAGGGAAAAGATCTTCCAGAAGATAAGCTAAAGAGAGCAGTACAATTATCTGAAGAAAAATATTGTGGTGTAAGTGCCATGCTGGAGAAAGTGACTCCAATTACCTATGAAATAGTTATAGAAGAATAGTGAAAAACCCCTTTTATTTGGTTCATCAAATAAAAGGGGTTTTATTTAATTATTAACGTTAAAAAAAAATATCCCCATCCGATATTATAAATAGGTTATAAATACAATTGGGATATTATGAAATCGTTGATAAAGTCTACAAATATCTACCATGATATCCTAGATATGGTTAAATTAAAAGAGTTAAATGGAGGCATGACAGTGGAGAAAATTAAAAAGAAACAAAAAATTGGTACTAAAGGAGTAAGATTTGACAAGTTTAAAAAGAAGTTTGACGGAAAAAAAATTCGACCTAAATTTAAAGAACTTAATATGAGTAGTATTAAGACTAAATTAATCCTTTATTTCTCTATATTGCTTATATTATCCTCCTTAAGCATGGGAGTAATGGGGGTAAAGACCTCTAGAGATGCTCTTATAACTGAGACAGAAAACACTTTAGTATCCTTGGCATATAATGGAGCTAAATTGACTAAGAGTATGATAGATGCTGAGCTTAAGTCCATAATTGCAATAGCAAATAGGGAATATATCCAAACTATGGACTGGGATACACAGTTACCAGCTTTGCAACATGATATAAAGGGCACTAATTTCTTAGAGTTAGCTGTTGTAGATATGGATGGAAATGCAAGATATATGGATGGAAAAGAAGTATATCTAGGAGAGAGAGATTATATAAAACGAGCTCTTTCTGGAGAAGTCAATGTATCCGACGTAATAGAAAGTGAAGTAATAAATGATATAGTGATGATGTTTGCTGCTCCAATAAGATCAGATGGTGAAGTAGTAGGTGCTTTAATAGGTCGTAGACATGCAAGTGCATTAAGTCAGATTCTGGATAGTACTGGATTTGGAAGTAGTGGATATAGATATATTATAAACAGGGAAGGTCTTATAGTAGCCCATCCCCAGAGGACACTAGTACTTAGTAAGCTAAACCCAATAAAATCTGCTCAAGAAGATGAAAGTTTTGCATCTTTAGGATCTTTTTTCGAAAGAGCAATATCAGAACGTAGAGGTATTGGATATTATGACTATGAAGGTCAACATCTATATGGAGGATTTGCTCCAATAGAAGGTTCAAACTGGATGTTTATATATGTCATGAGTGAAGAAGAAGTATTAGGACCTGTTGAACAACTAAAAACTACAATTGTAAAAACTGCAATAGTGGTCTTATTAATAAGTGCTGTTCTAACTTACATAGTAGGGGCATCTATAGTCAATCCTATCGCTGACATTGTCAAACGTTCCAAGAGGATTGCTAAATTAGATATTAGCGGACAAGTTTCCCAAGAGTTCTTAAAGAGAAAAGACGAGGTAGGAGAATTAAGCAGAGCCTTTCAGGATATTATAGATGGATTGAGAGAGATTGTCGGTGAAGTAAGTAATTCAGCAGAGCAAGTAGCAGCATCATCTGAAGAGCTTATGGCTACATCTCAGGAATCAGCAAGTGCAGCAGAAGAAGTCACCAAGATAGTAGAGGAAATAGCAAAGGGTGCTGGAGAGCAGGCTCTAAACACAGAAGAAGGTTCAATAAGAGCAGCTGAATTAGGTAAAGCCATTGAAAAGAATAGGGAATACCTAGAGGGATTAAATAAGGCATCAGAAAATGTAGCTAGGATAATAGAAGAAGGTATATTGCAGGTAGAAAAACTTTCACAGATAACTGGAGAAAGTGAAGAGGCCATAGATGAAATTCATAAGATGATATTGAGAACAGATGATAGCTCCAACGAAATAGGAGATGCTAGTAGAGTAATAGCCTCAATAGCAGATCAGACAAATCTATTGGCTCTTAATGCAGCTATTGAAGCAGCTAGGGCAGGAGAAGCAGGTAGAGGTTTTGCCGTTGTAGCTGAAGAGATTAGAAAATTAGCAGAACAGTCATCTAAATCTACAGCACTTATAGATGACATGGTAAGTGGACTACAAAGTAATTCACGAGATGCAGTAAAAGCAATGGAAAGAGTATCAGCTATTACAAAAGAACAGGCAGAGAGAGTTCGTGATAATAAAGAGAGATATATTGAAATCAATAAATCCATGGACTATGTATCTAATGTGACAGATAAGTTAAATGATTCTGAAATGAAGATGGTAGCTGTGAAAGATGACATATTAGATGGACTTCAAAGCCTAACTACTATAGCAGAAGAGAATTCAGCTTCAACTCAAGAGGCGTCTGCATCTATGGAACAACTTGCGGCTTCAACTCAAGAGATATCTGGCTCCAGTGGAGGATTGGCAGATTTAGCTAATGACTTACAAGTATTGACTACTAAGTTTACAGTTTAAGATATAGGGATAAATTTAACATATGATCCTAGATCATATGCTTGAGAGGTGATTTTGTATGGAAAAGTATATAGTATTCATCAGTAATGAGGAAAGATTTGCCATAGATATTTCTAAAGTGGAAAGAATCATTGAATTTACAGATCCTAAGAAGATACCAGAAGCATCTGACTATCTGTTGGGAGTGACTCAGTATAACTCAAAAGTAATGCCTATTATTGACCTAAGCATGAGATTGTATAATGTACATTCCCAAAGGAACTTGGATACAAAGGTCATAGTGATATTGTGGAAAGATGGACAACTAGGCTTTGTAGTAGATGATATACTAGGTATAAGACATTTTGTCAAAGAGGAATATGAGAGAATAGAAGACGATACACATATACTTAAGAAATATATTAAAGGTTTTATAAAGGCAGAAGATGATATAACAATAGTGCTAGATATAGATAGGATATTTGATTCAGAGCAGGAAGAAGAACTAATATTGGCAACAGACAGTGAACAGTGATACAAGAGATTAAGGAATTGGTGATTAAAATATGTCTATGGAAATAAGAGTAGGGATCTCAGACTATAAAGTAGCTAAGTCCCCACATAAAATAATGACTTTAGGTCTTGGATCCTGTGTTGGAATTGCCATATATGATAAGGTAAATGAAATAGGCGGATTAAGCCATATCATGTTACCTGACAGCTCTTTTTTCCATGGGGACATAAAGCCTGAAAAGTTTGCTGATTTGGCTATTCCAAAGATGGTAGAAGAGATCACAAATGGTAACAACAGAAGAAACAACTTAGTAGCCAAGATTGCCGGTGGAGCTAGTATGTTTAATTTCAGTGATAATGCCAATGGAAATATAGGCTATAGAAATGTCGTGGCTGTTGAGGAGAAGCTAAAGGAACTGGGAATACCTATTTTGGCCAAAGATGTAGGTGGGAATATGGGTAGAACTATGATAGTTGATTTGGAGACCTTTATTGTAAATATTAGAATGGTAAATAGGGAGATCATTACATTATAAAGAAGGAGGGATTCATTCATGGCCATAAGATTATTGATAGTAGATGATTCAGCATTTATGAGAAAGATTATATCTGACATTGTGACAGAGATACAGGGAATAGAAGTAGTAGGAATTGCAAGAAATGGAATGGATGCCCTAGACATTATCCCAAGATTCAAACCAGATATCATAACCTTAGATATAGAGATGCCTAAACTAGATGGTATTGAGACATTAAAGATAATAAAGAAGAAGAGTAATATACCAGTAATCATGTTGAGTTCCCGAACGGGAATGGATATAACTATAGAAGCACTGCAGATAGGGGCGGAAGACTTCATTGAAAAGCCTAAAGACTTAGAATCTGGGTTTGCAGACTTTAAGACAGAATTAGAGATGAAGATCAAATCCGTAGTCTGTAAGACATCTAGATGTGATGAACTAAAGATTAGAGATGTCTTACCTAGAGCTATAGAAAGACCTAAAGATGTAGATGCAGTGGTAATAGGAGCTTCTACAGGAGGACCAAAGGCTTTGGTCACTTTAATTAGTCAGCTGCCAAAGGATATAGAAGTACCTATATTTATAGTTCAACATATGCCAAAGGGCTTTACCACATCTTTTGCTGAAAGATTAGATGGCGAGTCTGAAGTCAGAGTAGTAGAAGGAGAAGACGGCATGAGGGTTGAGAAGGGAGTAGTATATCTAGCTCCTGGAGATTATCATATGACCATTGAAAGAGGAAAAATAAGGCTAAGTTCTCAGGAAAAGATGCATGGAGTAAGACCAGCAGTTGACTATCTATTTAGATCAGCAGTAAGATATTATGGAGATAGATTACTAGGTATTGTTCTAACAGGTATGGGAAGAGATGGAACAGCTGGAATGGCAAGTATCAAAGAATCAGGTGGATATAATATAGTTCAAAACGAGGAGACTTGTGTTGTCTATGGTATGCCGGGCAATGCAGTGGCAAAAGGTGTTGTAGATGAAATCATGAGTCTAGAAGATATATCCTCTACTTTGAACGAGATTATAAGGGTGAAATAATGGAACTAGATTACGAGTTTTTTTATAAATGGACAAAGTCACATTTGAATATAGACTTAGACGCATATAAGGAAAAACAGTTACAGCGAAGAATTGGTTCAGTGATGAAGAGTTCTGGAGCTAGTAATCTAAGAGAATATGCAAAGCTCATAGAGAAAGATGATGAGATAAGGAAGGTCTTCTTGGATTATATTACAATCAATGTAACAGAATTCTTTAGAAATAGAGAGATATTTAAAGATTTTGAGTCTGTAGTTATGAATAATCTGATACCTAAATTTAAATCAATAAAGATATGGAGTGCTGCTTGCTCCATAGGTTCAGAGCCTTATTCATTGGCCATGATGATGGACAAGAATATGCTTAAAGATAGATGCAAGGTTATAGGTACTGATATAGATGATGGTGTACTCAAGAGAGCAAGAGAAGGAATATATAAGGAAATTGAGGTAAAAAGTCTTACTGATGATGAAATGAAAAGATATTTTACAAAGCAAGACGAAGACTATCATATAGATAAAGGTATAAAAGATATAGTATCTTTTAAGAAGCATGATCTGATATTAGATGATTATGATGAAGGGTTTCATGCTATAGTATGTAGAAATGTAACTATATATTTTAAGAACGAAACAAAAGATATGATCTACAACAAGATGCGCAATTCCTTAGTTCCAGGTGGAGTGCTTTTCACAGGAGCAACTGAGAGTATTTATAATCCTGGAGACTTTGGACTTAAAAAGATATCAACTTTTATATACGAAAAGATATAAATGTCGATATAGATAAGGAGGGATGGTTGTGGACGAGACTACTAAGTATCGCGAGTTGTTCTTTGAAGAAACTGACGAATACTTACAGACACTAAACGAATGTATATTAGAATTAGAAAAGAATCCTGGAGATAGTGGGCTATTAGATGAAATATTTCGTGCAGCTCATACTTTAAAGGGGATGGCTGCTACTATGGGGTACAAGACTATGACAGAACTTACCCATAGGATGGAGAATGTATTTGAACTATTTAGGAGTGGAAGTGTAGAAGTAAACTCTGATATAATAAGTTTGATATTTAGATGTCTAGATCAGCTATCTGAAATAGTAGAAGATTTGAGAGAAGAAAATTATATAGAATACGACATAGGTGAGCTATTAAAAGAATTAGATAATGTGTCATCAAAGGATACAGAGATTACAACTGAAAATTATAATTCTTCATTTTCGGTATCTGAAGATAATATAAGTAGTACCGATGCCATGGTAATAAACAATGCACATGGAAAGAACTACAATGCTTTCAATATAGCAGTAAAGGTATCTGAAGGATGTCTATTGAAAGGTGCCAGAGCTTATCTAATTGTAAATAAACTAGAACAAAACGGAGATATAATACATACGGAACCTTCTACAGAGAAACTAGAAGAAGGGGAATATGGAGATGTATTTAAGCTCATATACCTCACTAGATCAGATATAGAAGAGGTAAAATCTACTATAATCAACAATGCAGAGATTGAAGATGTCATAGTTGAAGAGATAGGTGATTTAGATACAGAGGCTTCTTCTAAAGCAGATGAAGCTCCTATAACTAAAAAAGATAAGAATAGTGAAAAGAGTAAAGAGAAGAACAAAGAGAAGAGTAAGACTAAAGCTAAGAGTAAGAGTACAAACAGAAATCATTCAAACAATCTAAATCAATCTATAAGAGTAGATTTAGATAGGCTGGATAGTTTTATGAATCTGGTTTCAGAACTTGTAATATATAGGACAAGACTAGAGGATATAAGTAATCAGCACAATATAACAGAAATCAATGAGCCTCTAGAACATGTAGGTAGGATAACTTCAGATTTACAGGATCTAGTACTTAAAATCAGAATGCAGCCTGTAAATGTAGTGCTAAATAGATTCCCTAGGATGATAAGGGACCTATCTAAAGAACTTAATAAGGAAATTGAACTCGTCATAGAGGGAGAAGAGACAGAACTAGATAGGACAGTAGTATCAGAACTAGGAGAACCACTGGTACACTTAATGCGAAATGCTGCAGACCATGGTATTGAATCTGCAGACAGAAGAGTAGCTTTAGGCAAACCTAAAAATGGATTGATAAAACTAACAGCACATCAAGAAGGAAATAGAGTAGTTATCACTGTAAAAGATGATGGTAAGGGAATAGATCCAGAAGTCATAAAGGAAAGTGCCATTAGAAAAGGAATAGATGTAGAGGGATTAGGAGATAAGGAACTGATCCAATTGATATTCCATCAAGGATTTTCTACTGCTAAGAATGTAACCAATGTATCAGGTAGAGGAGTAGGTATGGATGTAGTAAGACAGAAGATATCCAGCCTAGGTGGAGATATACAGGTTTTAAGTGAAGTAAATGTAGGTACTACATTCCTAATAAAACTACCCCTAACTCTATCTATCATACAGACACTGATGGTAAATGTAGGAGAAGAGACTTTTGCAGTACCTCTTGGTATCATAGAAAGAGTAGTAAAAGTAGAGCCTCATGAGATTATCAAGTCTCATAATAGTGAGATCTATATTGAAAGAGGAAAGGCAATTCCTATAATTCGCGTAAATGAAAGGTTAGAAATTGAATCTACTAATGAAGATAAACATATAATCTTGATCACATTAGGAGAACAACACTATGGATTACTAGTAGATGATCTCATAGGACAGCAGGAGATAGTCATCAAGAAATTAGGACAAACTCTAAAGAATATGAAGGAATATCTTGGGGCTACTATCCTTGGAAATGGAGATATCATCTTGATCTTAGATGTAGGCAATCTATGTGGAAATGGCAAAGGTGTTAGACATGGAAACAAGTAAATATACCAGTTTGCAGTTAGATTGTCTAAAAGAATTAGTCAATATAGGTGGAGGAAATGCTGCTACTAGTATTTCTAAACTAATAGATAAGCCTGTAGATATGAAAGTACCTACAATAGAGATATTGGACTATAGTCAAGTATATGAAGAGATAATGGCTGAAGACAAGATAGTAGATGCTATTATAATGAAGATGCTTGGAGATTCAGAGGGAATGTTCTTATATATTATTGAAAAAGAAGCTTCATCTAAATTAGTTGATATGATGGTCCCCAAAGGGGTAGATATAAGTCAAGAATTGACAGACTCTACTATTAGAGAGTTGGTAAATATTCTAGTTAGCTCTTTTTTAAATGCCATCTCTAAGATGGTAGAGGCAAATCTAATATCATCAGTACCTATATTGATTACAGATATGTTTGGAGCTATATTAAGCAGTGTATATATCGAATCTGAACAATATGATGAAAACATAATGATTATAAAAAATGAATTTTTCTATTTGGGAGAGAGGATAGAATCATCATTATACTTTGTTCCAAAGCCAAATATATTGGAAAAACTATTCAAAAAAATAGGTGTTTAGGAGGAAAACAAGGATGTCTAAGAGAGTTTTAATTGTAGATGATGCAGTTTTTATGAGAATGAAGTTAAAGGACATATTAGAAAAAAATGGTTATGAAGTAGTGGCAGAAGCCCAAAATGGAGTGGAAGCCATTGAAAAGTATAAAACAGAAAAACCAGATTTAGTTACCATGGATATTACTATGCCAGAGATAGATGGTGTATCAGCACTAAAGGCCATTAAACAGATGGATCCCAATGCAAAAGTAGTTATGTGTAGTGCCATGGGACAACAATCCATGGTTATGGATGCCATACAGGCAGGGGCTATTGACTTTATAGTAAAGCCTTTCGATACTGATAGGGTTATTAAATCCTTGAATAAAGCCAGTTTATAATGGAGTTGGTAAATATGCAGATTATTATATTTAAATTGAGAGACCAATATTACGCCATAAGCACTGAAAATGTAGAAGAGATAAGCAAAAACATAAGCATAACAAAGGTGCCAAATGCTCCTACATGGGTAGAAGGTCTAGTAAATCTAAGGGGAAATGTAGTTACATTAATAAATTTATGTAAGCTTTTGCAACAAGAAGATAGCTCATGTTATAATAATATCATTATAATTCAGAATGAAGAAGAAAAGGTAGCGATAATAGTAGAAGATGTAGTAGAAGTAGTTGATATTGAAGAAGAAGATATTCAAAAGATTGGTGAAGAAGCAGCTGATGGAATTATTGGTATTATCAGGATTAAAGATGAAATTGTAAATATCATAGATATAAATATGTTGATTTCTAAAAATGAGGGATAGATTTGAAACAGGTGTTAACACAACAAGAGATAGATTCACTATTAAATGCACTTAATACTGGAGAACTAGATACTGACTCGCTACAAGATGGTAAAGAAAAGGATAAGGTAAGGTCCTATGATTTTAGAAGGCCTATCAAACTCTCAAAAGAATATATCAATACTCTGTATATGATATTTGAAAACTTTTCTAAGATAGCGGGCAATCTTTTGTCATCACAGATACATGCCAATGTAGATATCAAATTGGCAGTTGTAGAACAGATTAGCTATGATGAATTTATTCACTCCATTCCCAAGACTACATTGATGGGTATATTCCATTCCAAGCCTTTAAGTGGTATTCAGTTATTGGAGATAAATCCACAATTTTGTATGCAGGTCATAGAACTAGTATGTGGAGGACTTGACAATCAACAGATACGAAACATAGATGATAAACAGGGTTTTACTGATATAGAGTTGGGAATCCTAGAGGAAACTGTCCAAATTATATTGAAGGCTTTTGAATCTGCTTGGAATGAAGTAGTGAAAGTAGAGACTGAAATTGACACTCTTGAGACCAATCCTCAACTAGTTCAAAGTATGTCACCTAATGAGCCGGTAATCTTAATTAGTTTTACAATGGATGTTTCAAAGCAGAAGAGCTTCATGAATATATGTATACCTTTTGTGTCTTTTGAGAATATCGTAGATAAACTAAGTTTCAAGAATTGGTTCGACTTTGAAAAGGAAACAGATGGAAGTGAAAAGGAGATCCTAACAGAGAGGATAATGTCATCCACAGTGGATTTAAAAATAGGCTTAGGAGAGACGATAATCACAGTAGACGATTTTTTACAGTTAGAAAGAGGAGATATACTCCAATTAGATATGAAGATTACAGAGCCGCTAAAGATGTATGTAGAAGACCAACTTCATTATCTAGTAAAACCGGGGCAGATCAATGGTCAATTGGCGGTTCAAGTATTACAATACATAGAAGAGGATGTTGAGTAATGAATGATAACTTTTTATCTCAAGCAGAAGTAGATGCACTAGTAGGAGGAAGCTCCGTGGAAGTGGATCTAAATGAAACAGAAAAAGATATTGTAGGGGAAGTAGGCAACATATCCATGTCTACAGCAGCTACAACCCTATCTTCTATCCTTAATAGACAAGTAATGATAACTACTCCAAGGGTTTCCTGTGTATCCTTTAGACAGATCATAGAAGAATGCAGTATACCTAAGATTGTCACAGGTATAGAGTTCAAAGAAGGTCTTAAAGGACAAAACTTACTGATGGTAGATGTAAAGGATGCCACTATCATTGCAGATCTTATGATGGGTGGAGATGGTACAGGAGGAAATGATACCTTTACAGATTTAGAACTAAGTGCAGTTGCAGAAGCGATGAATCAGATGATAGGATCAGCCTCTACATCCATGGCTACTATGCTAGGTAAACAGATAGATATATTACCTCCAGAGGTGGAGGTCTGGGATAGCGAAGACAATATAGATATTGGAAAGTTCAATCTGGATGATCGTATTTGTAAGATAGCTTTTGATCTTACTGTGTCAGGATTGATACAGAGTGAAATAATGCAGGTGTTTACAGGAGAGACAGTAGAGGAAATTACCAAGATAATGCTTGGAGATATGGAAACTACAGTAGAACCTGAACCAGTAGTCCAAGAAGAGGAACCACCAATAACTATAAAAGAAGAACCAGTTAAAAAAGTAGAAGTCCAAAAACCAGTATTTCAGCCACTGACACCTAGTAGTTCAGATGGCAATACACCTAGAAACTTGGACCTAATAATGGATGTACCTTTGGAATTTAGCGTAGTCCTTGGGAAGAGTAAAAAGACCATTAAAGAGATATTGTCTTTTACAAATGGTTCTGTTGTTGAATTAAATAAATTGGCAGATGAGCCTTTAGAGATATATGTAAATGGGAAATTAATTGCACAAGGTGAAGTAGTAGTAATCAATGAAAACTTTGGAATAAGGATAACAAATATATTGACTAAAGAACAAAGAGTTCAAAATCTTAAATAAGTACTAAATTTATTTGTAAATTTAGTACTTTTTTATCTAATGGAATATAAATCACAATGCGCAGTTCACGATTAAAGGAATAGATTTTTCCGCTTCGGTCGAAATGACTGTCATTTCCACCACACTGGGGGAATCTCCTGTTGGATATCTATTATAAACTTGAAATAGATTGAAAAAGGCTAAATTGGAAGTAATTGCTAGAGGTATTTTTTAAAATGTTCGTAAATACAGTTAAAAATAGATTGTGATGTTCCGATATATTTATCAAAGCTTCTAAAGGGAGAGAGATTATGAAGATAGATAAGGGCTACAAAGTACACGAAAAGTATATGGATATATCTATCCATAAAAACAAAGAGACTAGAAAGAAAAATATTGACATAGATAAGGATAAGAGCACAGATATTCAGATTTCCAAATCAGCTAAGGAATTAGTTCGCCAAATAGATAAATCCAAGGATGTAAACTATAGTGCAAAGGTAGAGAAGATAAGACAGGCTATATTAGAGGGCAAATACAAGGTATCTTCTGAAGATATAGCAGATAAGATCTTGCAGACCATAGAGTTACAGAAAGGATCTGATAGATAATGGAAGAACTACTGAAAGAACTAAAGGGAATAATTAAACTTCTAGATGAAGAAAAGAAGGCGTTGACTCAAGATGATGGGAAGAGGATTGTCAAGATAGTAGCTACTAAGAATGAGTATATAGATAGACTATCTAGATTCAAAGGTATAGATGTGGAGAACGATGAAGAAGCCATGAAGCTAATAGAGGAGATCAACTCTAAACAGGAGCTAAATCTTCTTCTAACTAAGCAGGCATTGAGTTTTCAAAATTCAGTACTAGAAAGCATCTCCAAGAATGCCAATAAACTTGCCAATACCTATTCAGCAAGAGGAAATATGGAAAATAACAATAGAGTAAATTTAATAGATCAATCTATATAGGGGTGAAAATATGTCAGGACTATTTAGTACATTAAATACAGCTAACAAAGGTTTGATGGCACAACAGACAGCATTACATACTACGGGACACAATATTTCAAATGCCAATACAAGAGGATATTCTAGGCAGAGAGTAGATATGAAGGCAGATCTATCATTTAACTATCCGGGAGTTGGACAACTAGGTACTGGAGTCAAGATAGAAGGCGTAGTGAGAATAGTAAATGACTATGTAAGTAAGCAGATTAGACAAGAAAATGGAACTTTTGAAAGATTTACAGCAAAATCTGAAGTTATAGATCAGTTGGAGATAATATTCAATGAACCATCTACAACTGGACTGAATTTCAACTTAGGGGAAATGTTTACAGCTTGGACAGAATTAAGTAAAAACCCAGAGATACCTACTTCTAAGACTGTAGTAGTAGAAAAATCCAAGACTTTGGCTGACACATTGAACCATATGGCAAATCAGATAGATTCTCTAGAAAATGAGACCATAGATCAGATAGAGAAGAATACTTGGGACTTTAATTCCACTATAGATAAACTGAATACTCTAAATAAACAGATATTCAATATTGCAGTAAAGGGAAATGTACCAAATGATCTATTGGACCAAAGAGATTTGCTGCTTCAGGACTTATCTTCCATTACAAACTTTGATGTAGAATATGATAAATATGGTAGAGCTACTCTATCTATCGATGGAAATGAAGTGCTAGCTAATGAAAAAGGCATCAAATATGAGATGGTAGCCAATGGACAGGAGATAAGTTTAAAGGGAGTAAAAGAAGATAACAAAGATGATAATATTGACATCACTGATTCAATCGTATCTGGGAAGATCAGGGGAAATATAGAAGCTGTTGATGATATAAAGAAGAGTAGAATTGAATTAGATAAATTTGTAAAGAATATGGCGGCAGCTATAAATACCGTCCATAAAGATGGAAGAGAAGGCGCCGAAGATGAGGGCTGGATAGATTTCTTTGTCTTTGATGGAGAAGCTGGAGCAGGTACTATAAAGGTAAATAGTGAACTATTAGAAAATCATGGCAAGGTCAATGCAGGCAAGAAACAAGATTCTCCAGAAGGAGATGGATCTAGAGCTTTGGCGATATCTAGACTTAAAAATATAAAATGGGTATTTACTGATGATCCAGACTTTTCTGATGTATATGATCCAGATACTATGTCTATAGAAAGTGATCCCAATGGATCAACTATTGAAAGTGCCTATGGAACTATAGTCACTGTCATAGGTATATCTAAGGAACACGCAGATGACATGGTGGACAACCAAGATGTCCTATTGGCGCAATTAGAAATGCGCAGGGAGTCTACTTCTGGAGTATCAGTAAATGAGGAAGTTACAGATCTGATTAAATATCAAAAAGCCTATGAGGCAAATGCAAAGGTCATCTCAGTCTTGACTGAAATGTTAGATACCTTGATAAATAGGACAGGGGTGTAGGATATGAGAATTACAAATAATGTATTGAACAATAGTTTTATTAGAAATCTTTCAAAAAACTTAAAACAGATGCAAAAATATCAAAATCAATTGTCAACTGGAAAAGAAGTCTCTAGACCATCAGACAATCCACTACTTGTAGGTAAGATCATGTCAATGGACAACAATATAATGCAAAATGAGCAATATAATTCCAATATAAGCGATACATTGGGATGGGTAAAGACTCAAGATTCAGCTTTGAGAGACGCAACTGACGTATTGCATAGAATCAAGGACTTGATGATATATGCGTCAAATGGCTCACTATCAGAGACAGATAGGGGAGCTATAAAGGACGAAGTTCAGATGCAAGTAGAGCATCTAGCAGATGTGTTGAATACTAACTTCGACGGCAGGTATATATTTGGAGGACAGGAAACTACTACTAGGCCATTTGAGGTAGGAGATGCATCAGGAAGTATGCTGAATTATAATGATAAGCCTGGTGCTAAAGAAAATATAACTAGAGAGATAGCTACTGGAGTGACTATTGATCTAATAGTTGATGGCAGCAAGATAACCAATGCAGATAAAGCTAGTGCTGATAATCAAGAACTAGGGGTATTGCTAGGTAAGGTAATTACAGCTATAGATAGAGGTGATGAAGATGATCTAAAGAATCTTTCAGAGGACTATCTAGCTGATATTGAGTTTCATACAGATAATGTAGTGAAGGTTCGTACTCAAATAGGGGCGATTAACAATAGGTTAGATGCTGCTAAGGATAGAAATGAATCGGAAAATTTAAATCTAAAGAGTGTGTTATCTGAGAAAGAGGATATTGATATAGCGGAGAAGTTTATGGAATATATGGTCATGACTACAGTATATCAGGCATCTCTATCAATAGGTTCCAAAATACTTCAACCTAGTATTTTAGATTATTTAAGATAATATTGTCAGTAGAGGGATCTCATCTTTAATAATTGTGAATCGTGAATTGATAAAGTAGGGGAGAGCTTCGCTCTCCTAATTTAATAAGAAGGATGAATTACTATGCAAATCCAAACAAAATATTTAGGTGAAATAGATATTAATGAAGATCAGATTATCTCCTTTCCAAAGGGATTATTGGGGTTTCCAGATCATAATGAATTCGTATTACTAAATATTCAAGGTAATGATCATTTTAAATTTCTTCAAGATATTCACAACGAGTATATATCTTTTTTACTCATCAACCCTTGGGACTTCTTCAACGATTATGATATCGAGCTATCAGATGAAAAATTGGGGAATATAGGTATAGATCCAAATGGAGATAATAATATGCATATATATAGCATTGTCACCATGAGAGATTCTCTTCAAACCAGCACTTGCAATCTATTGGCACCTATAGTGATAAATTTGAGAAATAGAGAGGGCAAGCAGTTTGTATTGGATAATTCACCATATACTACAAAACATATGCTTTTTCCAGAAGGTGAAGAGTCATGCTAATATTAAACAGGAAGATAAACGAGAGCATCATAATAGATGATACTATAGAGATAAGGATACTAGAGACTCAAGATGGAAAGGTAAAGATAGGCATAGAAGCTCCAAAGGATATTACCATACTTAGAAAAGAAGTATATGATGAGGTAATTCAAGAAAACAAGAAATCCCTAGAATCAGGAGAGGGATTGAGGATATTAGATATATTGAAGAGATTAAAATAATTTGTATATTATCTATATATAATATATAATTATACCTAATAGATAAGTTGGAGGTGGTCTCTAAAATGACCAATGAAGAATTTCAAAGATTAGTACTTGAAAAACTAGACAACTTAGAATTAGGACAAAAGGGTTTAGAAGAAGGACAAAATAGATTAGAGGAAAGACAGAAGAGTTTGGAACGTGAAATAAGAGAGATTAGTGAAAGATCAGATGCTGTAATAGAACCCAAATTTGACTTAATGGAGTTTAAACGTGAAATGGAGTCAGAACTTAAGTGCATAAAGAGAACTATGTCTAGAATAGAGATAGCTACTGCTGATAATTGGAGCGATATAGCAAGGCTAAAGCTAGCTAGATAACAAAAAGATGCTAATTTGAAAATCACATTTTCAAATTAGCATCTTTTTGGTTGTAGATTACCAATATGTTTGTCATCCCGACCGCAGCGGAGGGATCTCCTCTTTCAATTGTGAATTGATCAAGCGACATAGCGGCTTTATTTCCTCCCCTAAATTCCGATATTTATAATTGAGATAAAATATCTAAAAAAGCCTTTTAAATCATTAAACAAAAATATAATCGTCCGATAACATAATTAAGAAGAGGAAATGGCCATACTTCTTAAAAAAGGCAAGGAAGCCAAAGAAAATTCAAGGAGGAATATTAAATGAGAATTAATCAAAATATTTCAGCAATGAACACATACTCAAGATTGACATCAGCAAATGGTGCAAAGAGCAAATCATTGGAAAAATTATCATCAGGACTTAGAATCAACAGAGCAGGAGACGATGCAGCAGGATTAGCTATCTCCGAAAAGATGAGAGGTCAAGTAGGTGGACTTAAACAATCAGTTAGAAATGCTCAAGACGGCATCTCTCTAATCCAAACAGCAGAAGGTGCATTGACAGAAACTCATGCAATCTTAAATAGAATGAGAGAACTAGCAGTACAAGCATCAAACGATACAAACACGTTAGAAGAT
>JBQHQH010000005.1:0-110067 GCA_052067355.1 Tissierellaceae bacterium HCP3S3_D8 | reverse complement strand
CTTTTGGTAATGTTGACATAAAAGATTCTCCTTTCTAGTTCAAATCATATTTTGATTCTTGCCAGAAAAGAGAATTTTATTTCGTAAAAGCACAGATTATTTTATACTACCTTTTTTATATAAGTTTTGAGTAGAACTCAACAACTAAATGATCGTCTATTTCTATTGGAACCTCTTCTCTATTCGGCATCCTTGTTAATCTAGCTGAAAAATTATCCTCATCTTTTTCTATATATGGATAACTGGTTAAAAGATTACTTTGGAAATTTTCCTTAAATAATTCTACATCTCTAGATTTATCCTTTAGAGATATTTCATCATCTATATCTACTAGATAAGAGGGTATATTTATTTTTTGGCCATTTACTAAAATATGTCCATGAACTACCATTTGTCTAGCCTGTCTGATAGAAGATGCAAAACCCATTCTATAGGTTAGATTATCTAGTCTAGTTTCTAATGTCTTGATAAGTGCATGACCAGTTTGTTCTGGAGACTTGATTGCATCTTTTACATATTTAGTAAATTGTTTTTCCATAACTCCATAATAAGCTCTAAGTCTTTGTTTCTCTAATAATTGTATACCGTACTCTGTCAGTTTTTTATCTGACCTTGAAGTTCCCTTTGTAGCTCTATTCATCGCCTTTGGGTGACCACATACATTTAATCCTAATCTTCTAGATTGTTTAAATCTAGGTCCCATCATCTTAGCCATAATTTGCCTCTTTTCTTAAATTATTTGCCGCGATAATTTAAGCCTTGTAATAGTATAGCATAATATTTTTAAAATGTAAATGATAACTACTATCATTTGACTATTGAAGTGATTTTAGATTATAAATTTTAGTTTATATAAACTTATACTTGACAGCTTTAATATGTAATGTTAGTATATATACAATAAAATTTAATAAAAATCCTCATCCTTCCAGGGTGAGGTAGAGGTGCGATGTCTATCAGTAACCATATTGAGAGCGGAACTCAATGATGTATGGAGAAAGGAGATATCGCCGAAGTCTTGGATACCAAAATTCAAGGCTGGGATTATATCGAATAGGTATAAGACTGTCATCAAAGTAATTGCTCGATACTTTGATGTTGTGCTATCTCACATAATGAGCCAAAAAGGAGGGAGGATTATCTTTAGCTTTGCTATGTATATAAGCGTCTGATAAACCTATCATCAGGCGTTTTTTTATTACTTAAAAATACAAAGGAGGTTATATTTTAGGGAAGAAACAGTACTATAAGACATAGAGTCTTAGATTTTTACTTGAGAAAATATACTAATTGACGATATAGGAGTGAGTATTATGATAAAAGCAGGTAGAAGAGAGGGGTTTAAAATACCTCATACTTATGTAATTTTATTTTCTGTAATAATTATTATGTCAATGTTGACTTATGTACTTCCAGCAGGTGAGTATAATAGAATAAATGATGAGGCTGTAGATAGAATAGTAGTAGATCCAGAATCTTTTCACTATGTAGATCAAAATCCTATAGGAATTTTTGAGTTAATTCAATCAATACCAAAAGGTATGGCTGCTGCATCTGAAATTATCTTTTTTTTATTTATTATTGGAGGAGCTTTTCAAATAATCAATGTTACAGGTTCAATAGAGGCTGGTATTGGAAAAGTAGCTAAAAGGCTATATGGAAAAGAGAAATTGATGATTCCTATATTTATGTCTATATTTGCATTTGGCGGTTCTACATTTGGAATGTCTGAAGAGGTCATTATCTTTGTACCAATAGGTGTAGCTCTATCTCGTGCTTTAGGTTTTGATGCTATAACAGGAACAGCAATGATTGCATTAGGAGCTGCTTGTGGATTTAACTCAGGATTTATGAATCCATTTACAGTAGGAGTGGCTCAGCAGATTGCAGAACTTCCAATGTTTTCCGGTGTACTTATGAGAGTAATTATTTTCGTTGTATTGCTGGTAATTACTACTATATATATAAGTAGATATGCCACAAAGGTAAAGAATGATCCAAAATCTAGTATAGTATATGATCTTGAACAAAGAGAAAAGGACAAAAAGATTGACTTAAATAATATGGTTGAGATGACTACGAGACATTCTGTTATCTTGTTATCAGTTTTAATAGGTTTTATTATCATAATGTATGGAGTATTTGAATTAGATTGGTATATTCTAGAGATAGGATCTGTATTTTTAGCTATGGGGTTAGTTAGTGGAGTTATTGGAGGTTTAAAACCTAGTAGGATAGCAGAAGAGTTTGTATCAGGTGCTCAATCCATTGTATTTGGTGCTTTAGTCGTTGGTATAGCTCGTGGAATATTGGTGGTAATGACAGATGGTATGATAATCGATACAATTGTATAT
Organism: Tissierellaceae bacterium HCP3S3_D8; assembly: GCA_052067355.1. Lineage (GTDB taxonomy): Bacteria > Bacillota > Clostridia > Tissierellales > Tissierellaceae > CABMKH01. The sequence goes on along the minus strand of JBQHQH010000005.1, from coordinate 107,713 downwards.
AGTTTAGCTCATACTATACAAGTATTACCTAAATCAATAGCTGTAATAGGTATGTATATTGTACAGATCATAATAAACTTTTTTATTCCATCAGGAAGCGGACAGGCTACAGCTACTATGCCTATAATGATTCCTTTAGCAGATATTTTAGGTATTACTAGACAGACAGCAGTTATGTCCTTTCAATTTGGAGATGGATTTACAAATTCAATAATTCCAACTGCATCATCTTTAATGGCCTATTTATCCATTGCTAAAATACCATATGAAAAATGGTTTAAATTTATATGGCCATTGATGTTGATTTGGGTAGGCACAGGTGCTATATTCTTAATAATAGCTAATGCAATATCCTATGGACCATTTTAAGAACATATTATAGGTGTAAAATTGACTATTTTAAAGAGGTGGAACTATGAAAGACAAGATACTAGAATTGACTAATGAAATGAAAGATGAACTGATAGCTTTAAGTGAATATATCTATAAAAACCCTGAATTAGGTCACGAAGAATTCAAGTCGTCTAATGCACATATTGAGTTATTGAAAAGACATAATTTCAATATAGAAAATCCATATATGGATATTCAAACGGCTTTTAGAGCTGAATATGATAGTAAAAAAGAAGGACCAACTATAGCTTATCTTGCCGAATATGATGCATTACCAGGAATCGGTCATGGATGTGGACATAATTTGCTTGGAACTGTAAGTACAGGTGCAGGAATAGTCTTAAGTAAATTAGTTGATGAAATAGGTGGAAAAGTTTTAGTATTTGGAACGCCTGCAGAAGAGACCAGTGGTGCAAAAGTAATTATGGCAGATAATGGAGCCTTTGATGATGTAGATGTGGCTATGTCAGCTCATCCTAATGCCACATATGCTGAATCTGGTAAATCTCTAGCTATGGAGGCAATACAGTTTACATTTAGAGGAAAGACATCCCATGCTGCATCAGCTCCTGAAAAGGGAATAAATGCCTTAGATGGTGTACTCTTGACCTTCAGTGGAATAAATGCTTTAAGAGAGCATATATTGCCGTCAGCAAGGGTTCACGGAGTGATTATAGAAGGAGGAAAAGCTGCCAATGTAGTCCCAGATTTGGCCATTGCTCAATTCTATGTAAGGGCTACTACTAAGAAATATTTGATGGAGTTAAGCGAAAAGGTAAAGAATTGTGCAAGAGCTGCTAGTCTGTCTACTGGTGCGAAACTAGAGATAGAAAACTTTGAGTTAAGTTATGATGATCTAGTGACAAACCATAAATTATCTCAGCTCTATAACAAGAATTTAAAGATATTTGGAGTAGAGAATAATGAGAAAGCTAGGGAATTATATGGTTCATTAGATATGGGAAATGTAAGTCATGTATGTCCAACTATTCATCCCTATTTTGGAATATCCAAAGATGTGGATATAACTGCACATACTAAAGAATTTGCAGAAGCTACACTTACAGAGGAAGCCTATGATAGTATGGTAACTACTATAGCTACTCTTGTACTAACTGGTGTAGACATAATCCAAGATAGACAAACTTTAGAAGAGATCAAAGAACAGTTTAATAGAATAGAAAATTAAATAAAGTAAGGCCTATTTCCGATATAGTAAGAGACTTGCAATTATAGTATTGTATCTTGTGTAAGTTTTTTATGAGGAGTAGGTCTTTTTTTATACCATGTGGAAAAATATGGTGTGAGGAGGAATTTGGTGATTTTTTATGAAAATACTGGTATAATGTTATTGATATTATCTATATAAGGGGTTGAAATAATGGAAGATATAGAGTTGGCAAAGGAAATGCTGGTAAAGGAAGAGTATGCATTAGTAGCTGTAAAAGATGGAGAAGTTATTTTTAAATCTACAGAAAAGGGCATAAAACCTATGTATATACTAGCTACAGAAAAGAAAGAGATAATAAAAGGGGCATCCATAGCTGATAAAGTAATAGGAAGAGGTGCTGCATTACTTTCTGTAGATTTAGATGTAGAGGAGATCTATGGAAATCTAATTTCCAAGGCAGGCATAGAAGTTTTAGAAGAAAACCATATATCATATAATTTTGGGAAATCATGTGATTATATAAAAAATAGAGATGGTACAGATTATTGTCCTATCGAAAAATTATCTATAGATGCAGAAAGCCCTGTAGAATTTTTAGAAAAATTGAGGGATTTCTTTTCAAACAAATAATAACCAAAGGAGAGTTAGAATGAGTAATAGAATAAGTGTAAGGGATTTAGTTATATCAGGATTATTATTGGCATTAGGACTTATTATACCTAGTATTTTTCATAGCACAGGAATTTCAGGAAAGATTTTCTTACCAATGCATATTCCTGTTTTGTTAGGAGGATTTTTATTACCGCCATTATTTGCAATGATTGTAGGGATAGTAACCCCTATATTTAGTGGCTTAATCACAGGTATGCCAGAGCTATTTCCCATGGGAGTAATTATGTTATTTGAATTAGGAATCTATGGTCTTGTAGCTTCTATATTATACAGGAAGTTTAGAATCCCAGTTATTATCTCATTGATAGTATCCATGATTATAGGTAGGATAGTAGCTGGAATTGTAGTATTTTTGTTGATTGTATCATCTACCGTAGATATGGACCCTATAATATTTGTAAAATCAGGTATTATCACAGGATTACCAGGCATAATTATACAGTTAATTTTGATTCCAATTTTGATGTATGGGATAAACCGATATACTACTATTAATTTAGATTAGGAGGAGAGTATTGTGACCTTTTTGATTAAAGATGTGGAGTTGCTTTCTATGGGTGATACCAAGGATATAGTATATAGTACCAATATATATATTGAAGATGACAGGGTAATCCATATAGGAGATATTAGAGAAGATATAGAAGTGGAGAGAATCATAGACGGCAGAAATAAATTAGCTATGCCAGGTCTTGTAAATGCACATACCCATATAGGTATGTCCTTGCTTAGAAATTATGCAGATGACTTGCCATTACATAAATGGTTAACAGAAAAGATCTGGCCCGTAGAGGATAAATTAAATGGGAAAGATATATATTGGGGATCTCTTTTAAGTATGGTAGAGATGATTGAGTCAGGTACTACTGCATTTTGTGATATGTATTTCTTCATGGATGAAGTAGCCAAGGGTGTAGTAGAATCAGGAATGAGAGCAGTTTTAACTCGTGGGTTGATTGAAGAACCAGACAATCCAAGCAGAAAGTTAAATGAGACAAGGGACTTGTTTAAGAACTGGAATGGAAAAGGAAATGATAGGATAAAAGTCATGGTAGCCCCCCATGCTCCTTATACCTGTAGTGCAGATTTTTTATTGAAGACTATGGAGCTAGCTAAAGAATTAGATACTGGAATTCATATTCATCTATCTGAGACCAAGAAAGAATTAGAGGATAGTATTAAATCACATGGAAAGTCTCCAATAAAATATGTAAATGATTTAGGACTATTTGATTTTCATACTATTGCTGCTCATTGCGTCCATATAGATGATGAAGATATTGATATAATATCTAAGAAAAGCGTATATCCAGTGAATAATCCAGGGAGTAATTTTAAATTAGCATCAGGATTTGCTCCAGTAGATAAGATGCTTAAGAAGGGAATACCTGTAGCACTTGGAACTGATGGTTCTTCTAGCAATAATAATCTAAATATGTTTGAGGAGATAAATCTAGCAGCTATAGTAAACAAGGCAGTAAATATGGATGCCATATCTGTTCCAGCATATTCTGCACTGGAAATGGGAACATTAAATGGAGCAAAGGCCTTAGATTGGGAAGATGATATAGGTAGTATAGAAGTAGGTAAAAAGGCAGATATCATACTTATAGATATGGATAAACCTCATCTTTATCCAAAGTATAATCTGATTTCAGCTCTTAGCTATTCAGTTCAAGGTTCAGATGTAGATACAGTTATAATTGATGGTAAAATAGTTATGGAGAAGAGAGAAATCAAAACCTTAGATGTAGAAAGGATAAAGTTTATGGCTGAAAGACAGGCCAAGGATTTAATAAATAGATAATATAGTACAAATGGTATAGGCGTTGGTGTTTTTAACCAGCGCCTATTTATATTTTTTGACTGATTTGGTTATAATTCTTATATGGAATCTCAGAAATGGGAAAATTGCAAAGGGGAGATATATATGAATTATAAATCTCAAATAGGTGTTAGTACCACAAGAAAAGATGCTTGGGATAAGGTGACAGGAAATGCAAAATACAATGGAGATATGGTTACTTCAGATATGTTACATTGTAGGATTTTGACATCTACACATGCTCATGCATTGATAAAGAAGATAGATATTTCTAAAGCTTTAAAATCAAAGGGAGTTCAAACCATAATAACAGGAGATTACTCTCATGCATTAACAGGTTCTATGATAAATGATAGACCTCCTATTGCAAAGGATAAGGTCAGATATTGGGGAGAACCAGTTGCTTTAGTAATAGGAAATACCGAACAAGATGCAGCTGCAGCAGTAAATCTTATAGAAGTAGAGTATGAGGATTTACCAGTAGTCAATTCTATAGAAGATGCTATTAAATTAGATGCAACTTTAGTACATGAAAATTTACAATATTATTATTATCCAAATGAAGAAATATGTCCAATAGCCAACTCTAATATCTCAAATCATATAAAGATTAGAAAGGGAAATATGGACTATGGATGGGCACAGTCAGATGTAAAAATAGAGTTTAGTTTTTCTATGCCTCAGTCAGATCATCTAGCTATGGAAACTAGAAATGCAATGGCCGAGATATCTTCAGATGGAGTTGTTAACATATATACATCTACTCAAGCTCCCTTTGGTGTAAAGGAAGAGATAAGCAAGATATATAATATTCCAGAAGGGAAAGTCATAGTTCATACACCTTTAGTGGGAGGCGCTTTTGGAGGAAAAGCAGCAGTGCAGCTAGAATTTTTAGCATATCTTGCATCTCATGCAGTTGGAGGACGTATGGTAAGGATATCTAATCCTAGAGAGCAGGATATCAGTAGTTTTCCTTCTAAATTAGGGGCAGAGGGAAAGATAAAGATAGGAGCTACTAAAGAAGGAATAATTAAAGCTTTAGAGTGTATATATTTTATAGATTGTGGAGCATATGCGGATATAGGACCTAGAATGGCAAAGGCTATAGCAGCAGATTGTTCAGGACCTTATAATATTGAAAATATTAGATGTGATACTTTCTCCATTTATACCAATCACTGTTATGCAACTTCGTATAGGGGGTTTGGACATGGAGTAAGCATATTTGCAATAGATAGGGCTATAGAGAAGTTAAGTAAAAAATTGGGAATGGATTCTCTAGAGATCAGGAGAAAAAATACCATAAGACCAGGTGATTTGGCTCCAACACAGGATAAAATAACTCTCAGTAATACTGGAGATTTGGATAGTTGCCTTGTACGGTTAAAGGAGATAATGGACTGGGATCAGGGAAATAAGATGGTGACAGAGGATGGAAAGATCAGAGCAAAGGGTATCAGTGCTCTTTGGAAGACATCTAGTTCTCCCACTAATGCCATATCAGGAACTATATTGACATTAAATTCAGATGGGAGTGTAAACCTAAATCTTGGGGCTGTGGAAATAGGGCCAGGTATGAAAACCATAGTAGCACAGATATTTGCTGAAAAAATGAAGATGGCCATAGATGATGTTCATGTGTTTATGGGTGTAGATACTCAAGTGAGCCCAAAACATTGGAAGACAGTAGCAAGTATGACAACTATAATGGCTGGAAATGCTGCTATAAAGGCGGCAGAAGATTTGACGGAACAATTATTAGAATTAGGTTCTATTGTATTGAGATGTACTCCAGAGGACTTAGCAATTGAGAATAAAATGGTATTTTTAAAGGATGACCCAGATATATTCATACATTTTAAAGATCTAGTTCATGGATATAGGTATCCAGATGGTCCAAGTATTTGGGGGCAGATGATAGGACGAGGAAGCTATATTATGAGGAGATTAGTTCCCATGGATAATAAGACGGGAAAAGGCAAAACAGGTGTATCTTGGACTGTAGGTGCACAGGGAGTAGAAATCGAATATGATCCTAGACTTTATACCTATAGACTAATAAAGGCAGTTACAGTAATAGATGCTGGAAAGGTAATCAATCCTAAAGCTGATGAAGGAGTTATTATGGGAGGAATGAGCATGGGATTTGGTTTAGCAACTAGAGAGGAATTCCTTTATGATGACAAGGCTAAACTTCAAAATACATCATTGAGAACATATAAATTAATGCATTTTGGAGAACAACCAGAGTATGTAGTCGAATTTGTAGAGACTCCACAGATGGATACACCTTTTGGGACTAGAGGAATAGGAGAGCATGGAATTCTAGGAATTCCATCTGCCTTTGCCAACGCAATTTCACTAGCTACTGGTGAAGAATTTGATATTTTGCCAATATCACCAGAATTGATTTGGAAGATAAAAACTGGAGGTAAACATGATACCTTTTGATTTTGATTATTATAAACCTGAAACAGTTCACGATGCAATCTCTCTATACGAAGATTTAAAGACTAAGGGAAAAAAAGTCTTATATTATGGTGGGGGTACAGAATTTATCACTATGTCTAGAATGAATAATATATATGCAGATGTAGTAATAGATGTAAAGGGAATTCCAGAATTAAATATATGTGAAATAAAAGAAAACAAATTGATAATTGGCGCTGGAGTGACTTTAACGAAAATAGCTGAATTAGATTTTTTCCCTCTACTTAGTAAGACAGTGAAGAGAATTGCAGATCATACAGTTCAAGATAAGATAACCATAGGAGGAAATCTAGTTGGGAGTATCCTATATAGAGAGGCGGCCCTTCCTTTATTGGTGTCAAATAGTGATATTATAGTTGGAAATAAAGATGGGATAAAGGGACAAAGACTTATGGGATACTGGAATAAAAGCATAAAAAATAAAGAAGATGATTTAATAATGCAATTTATAGTAGACACAAGATATCTACATCTACCATATGCACATGTGAAGAGGACGAAAAATGAGAAGATAGATTATCCCTTGATTACCATTGCAGCATTAAAAGATGGAGATAGGATAAATATTGGCTTTAGTGGGCTTTGTGATAAAGCCTTCAGATCTCTTGATATAGAAGATATATTGAATGATAGTTCTATTTCAGATAAAAAACGAATACATGAGATTGTTCAAAAAGTTCCTTATGAAATAATAGAGGACATCTATGGGACACGTAAATATAGAAAATTTATGTTAAGTAAGATGCTAGAAGAGATAGTAGATGAATTTAGGGAGGATGTTTAAATGCTGAAAATTTCAGGGACTACTTCTATAACTCTAAATGTAAATGGGGAAGAGAGAGAAGTCATAGTTAGACCATCCGATACCCTATTATTTACATTGCGTAAGGAATTGGGACTTACTGGGGCAAAACCTGGATGTGAAAATGGAGATTGTGGTTCATGTACTGTATTGGTAGATGATTGGCCAATAAAGTCTTGCTTGATGTTGACAGTAGAGGCAATAGGAAAGAAGATACTCACTGTAGAAGGGCTAAAGGATGCTCCCATCCAAAGAGCCTTCGTAGAAAAATTTGGATTTCAATGTGGATATTGTACTTCAGGATTTTTAATGGTATGTCATGCTCTATCTAAAATACATCCTGATGCAGATGATGCTGTAATTGAGGATTGGCTACAGTCCAATATATGTAGATGTACTGGATACCAGGAAATAGGAGAGGCCATAAAATCTGTTCTAGAGGGAAAATATGATAGTATTTGATATTTGTTTTAATAGGGTTAAATTAGGGTATATCTTAGATACAAGTAGATAGTTATAGATTTTGGACGGATTAGATAGACAGAAAATATGACCTATAATATAGGGAAATATAAGGGGGGAAATACAACGGTGGTAACTAGTAATAGGATTAAGGAAATAGCAGAAGGGATTTTAAATCATGTAGGTGGGGAATCCAATATAGTAAGTTTTGATAGCTGTATGACTAGGGTGAGATTGATCTTAAAGGATAAATCAAAGGTAGATAAGACTAGATTAGAAAAGATGAGAGGAATTATAGGGATCGTGCAATCAGGTAGGCAAACTCAGATAATTGTAGGGCCTGGAGTGGCTACAAATATAGTAGAGTATATGAAACAAGATACTAGTATCTATAAACGAGATATACCTGAATTTAAAGATAGAGATAAAGTAAGGGCTAGAGTAAAGGAAAAGTATAATGAACCGTTAAGTTATGTATTTAAGAGAATTGCAGGGAGATTTAGACCTCATAAAGGATAGATAATAGTTTTTTAATAAAGAAGGTCAAGTTTAAAATAATATTATTTTAAACTTGACCTTTTATTTTTGTAACTTTTTCCTCCTGTTTTCGAATATATAGTGGAGAGTGATAAAAGTGCAAATAAAATTAGATAATATAAGTAAGGAATATAAAGATTTAAAAGCTATTGAAAATCTCAGCTTAGAAATTAATTCACCAGCAATGATTGGATTTTTAGGGCCAAATGGTGCTGGGAAGAGTACAATTATGAAGATGTTAGTAGGGCAATTACTTCCTACAAGAGGGAAGATTACTATAGATGGAATTCCCCTAAATGAGAATGAAAGATATCTTAAAGAGAGACTAGGGTATTTGCCCCAAGACTTCGGATTGTATGAAGAGCTGAGAATAGAAGAATTTTTGGATTATATGGCATGTTTAAAAGGCATAAATAAGAACAAAATAGAAGCCATCAATAGAGCTATTAGTATGACAAGCCTAGAAGAGAAGAGGAAGTTCAAGATAAAGACTCTTTCAGGTGGACAAAAGCAAAGGGTAGGTATTGCTCAAGCAATACTCAATAGCCCAGAACTCTTAATAGTTGACGAGCCTACAGTGGGTCTGGATCCAGAAGAGAGGATTAGGTTTAGAAATCTATTTTCTGAAGGTTCAAAGGAGAAAATAGTTATACTATCTACTCATATTATTGAAGATATAGAGGCCATATGTAATTATATTATAGTTTTAAATAAGGGGAAGATACTCTTTGTTGGAGAGCCTAATAAATTAGTTAAAGAAGCTTTAGGACATGTGGGGATTATAGAGATTACAGGAAACAATAGAGAAAAGATATTAGAAAGTGAAATAAGTGGTGAGTTTAAGATTACCTCAACAGTTGTTACTTTAAATGGAACTAGATATAAGGTAGTATCTGACAATCTACCATCATCTTTTGAAAAAGCAACCCCTTCTCTAGAAGATGCCTATGTATATTGTATGTTGAAGGGGGAAACTGAGAATGCAATGTAAATTCTTATTATTTAAAAATGAAGTTAAATATATGTTTAAATCTAAGAGTATAATTCTATTGATTTTAGCTACATATATTGCATTAGTAATGGGAATCAATTCCATTAATATGACTAATGATTTTGACTTGTTTTACATAAGAAGAACTCCATCAGTCATATCATTTAGTTCTGCAAAATTTGGAGCTACAATAGCTTCTATTTTGTTTTCATTGTTTACTGTATTGACCTTAGATAAGGATAGGAGAAAGAGAAGCAAAACCATTGTGGAATCAAATATAGACTATTTAGATATAATAAAGACTCGAATTATTTCCATAGTATTTTATGCCATTGTAACAACTATAATTGGGATGTTGATAGTCATGTCTATACAGAAAATAGTATATGGTATTCCAACTGAGATATCTCCTTATATATTTAGTTATTTTATGGTGTTTTTCCCAACACTACTATTTTCTATTTTGATAATAGCTGGATTCTATCTTATGACTGAAAGTATAGATATAGGTATTATAACTTTTGGGATAATCTTCATAAAGAGTTTAACATCAAACAACTATTTATTTACTTGGATAGATACAAATATTGATATCATCTCAGATTTCTCAGGAATTGGGCCTGTAAGTCAATCAGTTATCTACAACAGGATATTATGGCTTTTTATTTCTTTAGCTATACTTTCTATAGGACTACTGTTTAGAAGGAGATATGGATTTGGGGCAAGTAGTTCATTTCTAGTCAATATTAAAAATAAGGGAATATTAATTCTAGTTATACTTACTGTATTGGGAAGTGGGTTTGCTTATGCTAAAGAGCCCTATACTATGGATTTAATTAAGAATTTTAATATTTCCATAGATAGAGATATCTATCTAGAGGGGATTCATCCAGAAGTTGATTTTGACAGTGAAAATAGTGAGATGTCTGCCTGTGTTTCATATGATTTTTTAAATAGAGGTTCAAACACTATAAAATTTAATGTAAATGAAGGACTGAAAATAAAATCTATAAAAGTTAATGGGGAAGAGATAGAATATAAAAAAATCAAAGATGAAAATATTATTGAATTAGCTATACCTAATACTGAAAGAGTAAATATAGTAATCAGTTATGAGGGCAGAGTAAAATATGAGAAAAATGGTGTAGGAAGGAGTATGCCTGGATATATTTCCAAGGAAAGCATATATCTACTTGAAGTTTCTAATTGGATTTTTAGACCCTTAGTTGAAGAAGGAAATATAATAGATATCTCTGGATACTATACAGCACCAGATCATTTGACTATGGTAACACCAGGAAGACTTATAGATGTAGAAGAAGTAAATGGTAGGAAAAAGTGGATATTTGAATATAGATCCCATACTTTTGATATTGGCGCATTTGGATCTGATTATAAAAAAAGTGAAATTCAGATTGAAAATATGATCATTGAATTTTACTATACAACAAGACATGAAGAATATGTGAAAAATATGAAGATACAGGAACATATAGAGAATATGGCTAAATATTATATTGAAAATATTGGAGAATATTATTCAAGAGAATATCCTTTAAAGATTGCTGAAGTTCCTCTATATAAAAGAGGTGGTCACTCTTCAGAAAATGTTATAACTTTTTCAGAAAATGCTATAAATCGTGATAATAGTATGTATTCTATATTTGATAAAAATGGAGAAATAGAGGATTTCAGGAAGGTAGATATCTATGCAAATGATATAAATCTTATAGCTCATGAAATGGCTCATCAATGGTGGGGAACAGGGGTGAATGTTATAGAAGATACTCCTTGGTCTAGTGAAGGATTGGCAAATTATTTTTCCTATAAATATATACAAAGAGAGTTTGGAGATATTCCATCAAATGTATTTTTAATGGCTTGGGAACGGAGAGTAGATGAACTTAAGAATTATTATTATATAAAAAATGACGATATGAAAGAAAGATTAAATAAAGATTTTATTAGGTCTTTAGAGATGGAGAAAAGGCAATCTGAATTATATTATTTGATGCCTCTTAAGCTCTTAAAAGGAGAAGAAATACAGGGAGAAAGAGTTTTCTTAGAAGGAATTCAGAGAGTATATAGAGATCATTTGTTAAAGAATTTAACTTACCATGAATTTCTTAAAGAAATGAATCTTACTGAGGAGGCGTTAGAAATTGAATAGTATTATCCTATTTAAATATGAAATTAAGAGAATCATATGGTCTAAAAAGTATCTATATATTCTTTTATTGATTATGGCAAGCACATATGATTTTCTAACTAGATTAGTGGTAGGTGGATATATGGGAACAGCACCTTTTTCAGATTGGACCTATACCCTTTTTCTAAATCTAATTTCTCCATTGTTGATGGTTTCCATGATATTTATTATATCAAGGGTATTTAGTGAAAGGGAAATACGAGTGAGAAGTATTATATATTCTACGCCTATCTCCCAAATTCAATATTATATGTTAAAATCCTCTGTTGTATTTGCTGTATCTATATTGACAGCTTTAGTTCCTATTATTATGAGCTTTATATATTATAGATTTATGTTTGGATATGAGGGATTTGGCGGATTTATTAAGTTAATTATTGCGTTTTTATTGCCAACTTCTATATTCTTCTTAGGACTGAGTATGGTTCTAGGTAAAATCAATGTAAAATTTATATATGCATTATTTCCAATTGCTTTTTTAATGGGAAGTCTAACACTTGGTAGTAACATAGTGCCTATCTGGGCAGATATATTTGGAAATAATTTCTTTGATATGTATTCTATTATGATGCTCATTGGAAGGAAAGTGGAAAGTGTTCCTTTTGAATTGTCAATATCATTTATCTATTCTAGATTAGGATTTATAATATTAGGAATGGTATTTTTATCATATGCATGTAGAAAAAAAGAAAGACAGTAGTATGCCTGGAGGTGAAAAGGTGGATGAGCAGGTAGAGTTGTTAAAGGCAGGAAATGAGGAAGCTTTTGAGGAGTTTGTAGTTAAATATAGAAATGACGCTGTAAATTTTGCAGCAAGTATATTAAAAGATTATTATGCAGCTGAAGATATAGTTCAGGATAGTTTTGCTTCATTTTATGTGCATAGAGAAAGGATTAAAAGTTATAGTACTTTAAAAGCTTATCTGTTCTCTATTATCCATAACAAGGCTATAGATTATATTAGAAAGAACAATAAAAATATGGTTTTAGATTTAAATATCATTTCCACTTTTTCTCCTAAAGAACAAATACCTGAAGAACAGATAGTAGATAAAGAGAAGAGAGAATGGTTCATGAAAAATTTTAAAGATCTAAATCATAAGTACAAAAAAGTACTCTATTTATTTGCTTTTCAAGAGTTGTCTTATAAAGAGATATCTGAGGTATTGGGAATAAGCTTGGCTCAAGTTAAAATAACTATTTTTCGTGGGAGAAAGAAGCTAAAAGAGCTTTATAACAGGGAATGTAATTAATGGAGGTGTAATAGGTGAAGGAGAACCAAGAGAATAGAAAATATCTAGATGAGGTTTGGAGAAGAATTAGAATTTTAGAATATGATGATGCTCAAATTAAAAGGGTTAGAGAAAATAAAAGGTTGGTAAGGAAAATACAACTTCGTTGGACATTATGGATATTTGGAATACCTACTGCTATTGCATTGGCTTTGTTTTTTAAATGTGGTATAGAAGTGATATCATTGGGGATATCTACTTTGGTTTTTTTAATTGCATCTCAAGTTTACGAATATCTTTCATTTATAGAAGTGAGGAGGAAAATCTATTATGAACATTGAGGTTACTCAATTGACTAAGAACTACGGTCAAAAAAGAGTTCTAGATAATATAAATATCAATATAAATACAGGAATACATGGGCTTTTAGGGCCTAATGGTGCTGGCAAGACAACTTTTATGAAGATACTTTCAACTTTGACACCTAAAACTTCAGGTAAGGTTTACTTTGATGGAATAGATATTGAAAATAAAAGGGAGATAAGAAAGATAATAGGCTATCTTCCACAAGAATTTTCCTTCTATCCTAATTTTACAGTATATGAAGTATTAGATTACTTTGCTGCACTTTCCAACAAAAACTATTCTAGAAGAGAGATAATGGATAGACTAGAGGAAGTTCATCTCAAAGATCTGTTTAAGGTAAAGACCAAGGCACTTTCAGGGGGGATGAAGAGAAGATTGGGAATAGCTGTTGCAATAATAGGAGATCCAAAAGTATTAATAGTAGATGAACCAACAGTAGGCCTTGATCCAGAAGAGAGAATTAAAATTAGAAAGATGCTATCTGAAATAGGAAAAGAGAAGACAGTTCTTCTGTCTACCCATATAGTTGAAGATATAGCTTTAAGCTGTAATACTCTATCTGTTTTAAATAGAGGAAAGATTATCTATAATGGTACAGTTAACTCTATGATTGAAAGCGCAAAAGGATATGTATGGAATGTTTCAACTGATATTCATAAGGTAGAAGAATACAGTAGAGATTTTATAGTGGTATCATCAATCCTTGATGAAGATAGGGCTATGCTGAAGATCATGTCTAAAGATAAGCCTTCTTCAAATGCAGAGACAACTTATCCAAGCCTAGAGGATGCCTATATGAAACTTATGAAGGAGTTGTAGATCTATGTTTAGAAAGATTTTTATAAAAGAGTTAAAACACCAACTTACAAGTCTTACTATTATTATCTTGGTAGTATCTACTTTTTTATTTTATTACACTCAATTTATAGGAGATATAAAGAGATGGTGGGTGAAACCCATACCTCCTAGGATAGATGCTGAGATAATGTGGAATGAAAGTGAAATAGGATTATTGATTAGTAATGATGAGATTGTAAAACTTGTATATGAAAATATGAAGGTTGACTATGAAATGGGAGATACATTGAAGGTTAAAGGAATAAGTAGAATATATGAAAAGCTAGATGATAAACAGAGAAGGATTTTAAAGGAAGCTGTTGAGGAGTTTGAGAATAAGTCTTTTAATATTACTAAGGATGAATTTCAAAATATTAGAGAGAGGGTAAATGAATCTTTAGGAGGAAATAGCTTATATGGTGAAGATCGATATCACTCATTGATTAATAGAGAATCTTATGAAGTAGAAAAAGCAGAATATGATGCTATTTTGAGAGAAGATAAGATTACCAATGCCTATGCTAGGCTCTTTGCCGATTATATTGGTATATCATTAGGATTTTTTATGGTTTTTATAACTGCTTTTACATTGGTTAGGGATAAAAGATATGACATAAGAGAGTTTATATATACTACTGAAGTCTCATCTTTTAAATATGTAGGGGGAAAATATTTAGCTAATGTATTCACTGCTTTTTTTATAGTATTGATAGTAGCAGGTCATGCTACTTGGATGTTTCATGGGTTTTCAAAATTAAATGGAGACCCTATTTCCTATATGGCCTTTTTCAAATATGCCACCTTATGGATTTTGCCTACTATTATGTTTGTTGCATCATTAAGCTATGTAATTCAACTTGTATTTGATAATGGTGTTGTGCCAATTATAATACAGTTTATCTACTGGATATATAGTTCAAATATACATGAAAATCAAATTACAAAATATATAATTAGATTTAATAGGATAGTGCCTTATTCAGAATTTAAGATCTTTGAACATGATATATTTATAAACAGGATCTTCTATACATTGTTATCTATAATACTACTTTTTATAGCTATGAAATTGTGGGGTAGAAAAAGGGAGATGATAGATAGTGGATTTAGAATTAGAAAAAAAGCTATTTCTAAATAATATAAAGATATTATCATTTAAAAACCTACTCCTATCCCTTAGCTATGTATTAGTTATTCTCTTTATGGTAAATAAGGACAGCCCTTCAGAAGAATGGATAATATTTATAGTAGAACAGTTCATATCTCCTATAGGAATAATTCTATTTGCTAAAACTGCTTTAATAGAATATGAGACTAAGATATATGAATTTGCATATATAAAAACACAGCCTTATTGGAGAACTATACTTTCTAGAATAATTATTCTATGTGTAGAGCTTATGGCAGTTATTCTAATAGGATTATTCATATTGTATTTTTTAGATGGGAACTTTAATCTTTTAAAGATATTATTTGGAGTATTTGTCACTTCTTTTTATCTTGGAGTTATTGGAATGTTGTCTGCTTATATATTTAAACAAATGGAAGTTGGAATTTTAATCTCTTTTTTATATTATTTCTTTGAAATATTTTCAAAGGGGAAGTATACGAGAAGTCTTTATTTATTTGGTATGATAAGTGGAGATTATGTTAGTAAAGTCAAATTATTTATAATATCTACTATATTGGTAATAGTTTGTTTGATTTTAATAGATAGAGAGACTTAATCATTTTAAGAAAAATATATCAGATTATCTGATATATTTTTCTCTATATATTTATTATTGGAAGTTGGATAGTTATCTTAGTACCTACTCCATATTCACTTTCTATATCTATATTTCCATCATGTGCTTCAACTATGGATTTTACTATAGATAGTCCGAGTCCTGTCCCACCTGTATTTTTATCTCTAGAACTATCTGCACGATAGAATCTATTAAAGATAAAGGGAAGATCTTTTTTCTTTATTCCTATTCCATTATCCTCTAGAGTGATTAAAATATTATCATTAGACTTTTTCAAGTCTATAAAGACTTTACCATCATCCTTGATATATCTAAGGGAGTTGGAAAGTAGATTGTTTATTATTTGATTAAATCTATCCTTATCTATTAATACATCTATATTGTCTTCAATATCATATTCAATAGTAGCATTTTTTTGATTATATAGAGGTGTAAAGGATGTTATTATATTTTGTAATTCATGAGAAATATTAAAATTACTTCTGTCTATTTGAATATTATATTCTTCAGCATTAAAGGAATCCTTCAGATCATCTACTAAATTACTAAGTCTAGTTATTTCTGACATCAAGATTTCAAGATGCTCATTAGTAGGTTCCCAAACTCCATCTATTATAGCCTCAAGATGGCTTTTTAAAGTGGTCAATGGCGTTCTAAGCTCATGGGATATGTCTGAAGCATATCTCTTTCTAATATCTTCTTGATGGGAAAGAGTGCTACCTAAATAGTTTAGAGCTTTTGATAGTTCGAGTATTTCTTTCACATCTGTGTCTACTTTAGAATGTGCAGATAGATGTCCCTCTTGAATTTCATTAGCAGTATTTCTAATATCTATCAGAGGATCAGTCAATCTCTTGGAAATTATGATGCTGACTATTAGTGCAATTAAGATTGTTATAATACCGGATAATATGAAGGATTTATATAGTGTATTTTTAAAGATGAGAGCACTTTCTGTTAAATATGCATTATCTATGTAACCAAGAACTAGATATCCTAAGTCTTGATTATTATGGGATAATGTATAGACCTTTTCTACATAATTGCCTTCAGGGATTTCCATCATCTTTCTCATGCCATGCATGCCTTGACTATGCATACATCTCCTCATATTCATATTCATCCTATTTCTAGTATTAGAATCATACAAAATTTTTCCGTTCAGATCTTTTATGATTATATTCACATCTTCAGCTAGGGCATAGTGTTTTAGTTCCATCTCATCTAATAGAAAGTTGTTATCTATATATAGATTATTTATTTCCTCAAGCATCATTTGAAATTTATCTTCTCTATCTTTAATTAAATAATTTTCAAATCTATTATTTATCATGATGTTAGATATAAATGAAATGATTATGATTGAAATAAATATTAAAGCTGTAAAACTTAAATTGAGTTTTTTAGATAGTCTCATATTTTCCCTCCAAAACATCTAGTATATAATATTATATCAAAAAAATTGTATCTTCATAATTCCTTCACAATCTTTTTTTATAATGGTTTTACAATAAGAGGAGGAGATAGAAAATGAAGAAAATATTAGCTGTGTTTAGTTTAATACTAATTGTAGGTCTAGGGTCTGCATTTGTATATGCAGATAGTCCAATGGCAAATAGGTTACAAAGTCAAAATAAGGCTGATGTAGGTAATACTACTAGGGAAGAATGGTTTAAAGAAAGAATGGAACTTAAAAAGGAATATCTAGAAGATGCAGTTGGAGAAGGTTTAGTTACTGAAGAAGAAGCTAAAAGATGGGAAGAACATTTCGATTACATGGAAGAATTCCATAGAGATAACGGATATAGAGGTTGCTTTGGCGGTATGGGAATGATGAGAAGATTTAGAAGATAGGACATAGATTATAATCAAATAGAGGCGATTGATTATGAAAAAGAGTATAAATAAATTTTTAGATAAGCTTGCTAAAGTCAACAAAGAATCTTTTGGCAATGAGAAATTAGATTGCTGTAAAGTTGGAAGAAAAAAACAGGATTAAGATTTATCTTAATCCTGTTTTTTAGTTATCTTAACTTTATCTCTATACAAAACAAGTGTAGAAATTGCTGGTAGGACAACAGATGCAAATATTATAGAACTTAAATCAAAACTCTTTTTTGAAGTTAAGATACCTGTTAATAAACCTAGATTCATAAAAATAAAAATTCTGATATAGAGACATAGTGTTTTTTTGAATTTCATATATTCACCTTTCATTTAATTAAAATGATGATAGTGTAAAATAGTTTGTATTTCATCATTCTAGGTTAAGACATTTTGACAAAATTAAAAACTGTTTTATGATGATAATCTTAATCTTTTAGGTTCAATAAAACAACCATTAATTTTATTAAGTTTAGTATATTTTTACACAATTAAACTAAGCTGTCAAGCTTTACAGCTTCTTTGTAGAAAGATATACTATAGTAGTAACAGTAAATGTGGGGGGAATTGCATAGAATTATCTATCAAATCCACATTTTGTTTTGCCTATTTAACTGGGCAAGTATTTGATTCTAACATTTCATTCTTGATGTCCATTTAGATATGACATTATGATTGTTTTTATATTTTAACAAACTATATCGGAAATAAATATATTATAATTGTTAAAGTATTATTATGTTTTTTATTGTACCTTTTTAAACATTGACATTATCACAAGGGTTATATACACTAAGTATAAACGAAGCTTTGTTAATAATTTACAGAAGGTTATTATGAAAAACTTAAATAAAAGAAGTTTTAAGAAGATATTAAGTTCTATATTGTTAGTTGTATTATTTTTGCCAATTAATTTAGTATATGCAAACTCAGAAGAAATAAAACCTGTTGACTTAGAAAAATGGAGTCAATTATCAGTATTTGGTGAAGTTGAAATACAAGAAGGAAATATAAAGCACGAAAGAATAGCAACTGAACAAAATAGTATGAGTATAGAACAATTAAAAAACACTTATAGTAATGAAGAATTATATGCTTTGATAGAAAATAATTTATATCAAGCAATTAATGACCAAAAAAATGGTTCATTTATTATTTGGAATAAAGATGTTGTAGAAAATCATATTAAATATGACTTTCCTCATATATATAAAGAAATCAAAGAAAATAATCTATTAAAAGTAGATTATACATTCTTTTCAGATAATAATTATAAATTAAAAAATAGCTCAAAGAGTTCAGGGTCAAAAGACTATACATTCAGTGTAACATTTAAGGATGGATTACGTTTAAAGATATTTACAGTAAATTCTTTTATAACTTGGGAATGGGACTCAAATGATAAATTGACTTCTGTAACTGCTGATGATTATATAAATGTATATGACTACTGGGAGGATTTGGGAATAAATGCTTCTACTAATACTTATTCCTATGATAAAAAAACTTGTGTCCACTATGTAGAAGCTAAAACAAGGCATAATCCATTAGTGGGACCTAAAGGTCCGATATGTTACCTATGGATAAAAATAGAGTTAGCTAGCACATATGGCAAAGTAGAGGATTCTGGCATCCTTTAAGATATTATTTTAAATCATTTTAAATGGGAGGATTAATATGGATAAAGTTAGTAAGTACTTTTATATGACAATAATTTCATTTTTGATATTATCTTTACATAAAGTAACAGTATTTTCAAGTTTGGTATCTTGGAAATATTTATCTATTTTCACTATAATATTTTCTATTATTAATTTTCTAGGATTTATATTGTTTATATACTCAACAATATGTTTTCTAAAATTTACTTTTAAAAAATAAATCATTTCAAGTTATTTTGCAGTTTCAAAAAAATAAGTTAGGAATTTTCCTAACTTATTTTTTTATCCTTCAAACTTGTATCCTACTCCATATACTGTGACTATATATTCTGGCTTTCTGGGATTACCTTCAATCTTCTGTCTAATATTCTTTATATGTGTATCAATAGTTCTATCAAATCCATCATAATCTAATCCAAATGCTTTGTCTATCAATTGTTCTCTGGTGAAAACTATTTTAGGGTTAGAAGCAAGAGCCAAAAGGATTTTAAACTCATTAGCAGTTAAATCGATTACTTTATCATTTTTTATAACTAGAAACTTGTCTATATCAATTTCTAAATCTCCTTTGAACTTCAGTTTTTCAGCTAAAGGACCTGTAGTTCTATAAGAACGTCTCATGAGAGCTTTTACTCTAGTGACTAATTCTCTAGGACTAAAGGGTTTTACTATATAGTCGTCTGCACCTATAGTAAGTCCCTCAATTTTATCTTCTTCATCAGATTTTGCTGTTAGCATGATTATAGGAACATTAGATATGTTTCTAATAGTTGAGCAAACTTCTTCTCCAGATATTTTAGGAATCATCAAATCTAGTATTATTAAATCTATATCTTCTGATTTAAAAATATCAATGGCTTCTTCACCGTCAAAGGCTGTTTTTACTCTATAGCTTTCTTTTTCCAAATAGGCTTTAATAACATCTGAAATATTTTTTTCATCTTCTACTACTAATATGAGATTATTTTCCATAAAATTATCACCATATATATATTACCACAATTGATTTTGATTTACACATGTATTATTGGGTATATTATAGTATGTAAGCCAGATTACTATTTAGCTAAGGAGGGAAAGGTTAATATGGATTATACAATATTAGTAGGCGGCGCAGCAGGTCAAGGAATGGATACTTTTGCATCTATCTTAGAAAAGTCTTTAAAGAGAAACGGTTATCATGTATTTAGCCATAGTGATTATATGTCCAGAGTAAGGGGAGGGCATAATTTCTTTTTAATAAGATTTTCAGATAGGCCTATATATACATTTAAAAGTATGGTAGATGTTATATTTGCTTTAAATGAAGAAACAGTAGATATCCATGAATCTAAGTTGAAAAAAGGTGGTATAGTAATTGCGGACGAAGATATAGGTAAAGATAGGAAGATATTACATTTGCCACTGACTAAGACAGCTAGAGAGTTGAAGAATATCAAAGTCTCATCTACAGTAGGTTTAGGTGCGATACTTAAACATTTTGGTATTCTAAAGGATGAAACGGTAAATGTAATAAAAGAGTATTTCAATGAGAAAATAGCTGAAGTAAATATCAAAGCCTTAGATAAAGGATATGAAATGGTAAAATCTAAATATGAATTAAAGTCAAAGGAAGATAAGAGGATTTTGATCAATGGTAATTCTGCAGTGGCATTAGGGGCAATTGCTGCTGGATGTAAATATTATTGTGCATATCCTATGACTCCTTCGACTAGTGTGTTGACTTATATGTCTAGGAAATCCAATGAGATGGGTATTGTCATAGATCAAGTAGAAGATGAAGTAGCTGCATTGAATATGGCATTAGGTGCTGCATATGCAGGAGCTAGAGCTATGACAGGTTCATCTGGTGGTGGACTTGCATTAATGGTAGAATCTTTGAGTTTAGCAGGAATTATAGAGACACCTGTTGTAATCATCAATGTCCAAAGACCAGGTCCAGCAACAGGATTGCCAACTAGAACAGAACAGGCTGATCTTAGATTTATTATCCATGCAGGTCATGGAGAGTTTCCAAGAATGGTCATATCTTTAAGAACTGCAGAAGATGCATTTTATCAGACAGCTCGAGCTTTCAATCTGGCTGAAAAATATCAAATACCTGTAATCTTGATGAGTGATCAGGTACTAGCAGATTCTAATACAACGTATGAACCTTTCGATTTTAATAGGATCACCATAGATAGATATATAGCTACAGAAAAAGATATTACTGATGAAAGATATAAGAGATATAAATTGACAGAAAGTGGAATATCCCCTAGATTGATACCTGGTCAAGTATCTGGGCAAGTGGTATTAGTAGATAGTGATGAACACGATGAATACGGCAATCTTACAGAAGATGCAAAGATAAGAGTCGATATGGTAGATAAGAGAGCTAGGAAGATGGAAGGGTTGATGGAAGAATTAGAGGAACCTTGGTATATAGGCGATGAAAATCCAGAAAATCTAATAGTGTGTTGGGGTTCATTATATGGAGCTGTAAAAGAAGCGGTAGATAGATTAAATGATGAGGGAGTTTCCATTGGAGCCTTGGTATATGGGGATATCTGGCCATTCCCTAAAAAGAAACTATCTCAAATGAGTAAAAAGGCTAAAAGATTAATCGATATTGAGCAAAATTCTACAGGGCAATTAGACAGCATAATTAGAGAGGAATTGTTGATAAGATGTGATCATAAGATCTTAAAATATGATGGGCGGGCATTAAATGGAGACGAGATATATACTAGGTTAAAGGAGGAGGTATTATAATGACTACAGAATATAAATTGTATGAGCCAGCTTGGTGTCCAGGTTGCGGAAACTTTATGATAAGGACTGCATTGAAACAGGCATTAGAAGAGTTGGGAATACCACCTCATGAAGCTGTGTTGGTATCTGGTATTGGTCAAGCAGCTAAGTCACCACATTATATAGGTATAAATGGATTTAATGGATTACATGGAAGGGCTTTACCCCCTGCTATTGGAATTAAATTGTCAAATAAGAATTTACGTGTTATAGTAGAATCAGGGGACGGAGATACCTATGGTGAAGGCGGAAATCATTTTATTCATGCTATAAGGAGAAATATAGACATTGCCCATTTTGTCCATGATAATCAAATATATGGATTGACTAAGGGTCAGGGTTCTCCAACTACTGCCATAGGTCAAGTAACCACATTGAATTTTGATGGAGTAAAAAACCAACCTTTGAAACCTTTAGCTCTATCCCTTACAATGGGAGCAGGTTTTGTAGCAAGAGGATTCTCAGGTGATATTCCTCATTTAGTAGAGCTAATGAAGGAAGCCATATTATTTAAGGGGTACGCCCATCTAGATATATTTCAACCATGTGTAGTATGGAATAAGGTGAATACTTTTGCTTGGTATAAGGAAAGGGTATACCATCTGCCAGAGGATTATGACTATACAGATTATGATGAAGCTTATAAGAAAGCTATGGAATTTGGAGATAAGATACCTATAGGGATATTATACAAAGTGGAAAAGGAAACCTATGAGGATAAATTTGAATTTATCAAAGATGGTCCGCCATTGGTGGATAGAGAGCTGAGTCCTCTAGACGCAGAAAAATTAATGAGGGATTTTATGTAGAAAATTATTTAGTAAAGGAGACGGATGATGAGTATAGATCAGTTAACTATTAATACCATAAGAGTTTTATCTGCTGATGCAATACAAAGAGCTAATTCAGGCCACCCAGGGCTACCATTAGGTGCAGCACCTATGGCTTATACACTTTGGGGAAAGGTAATGAATCATAATCCTAAGGAGCCAAAGTGGATAAATAGAGATAGATTTATATTATCAGCAGGACATGGTTCTGCAATGCTCTATTCCCTACTTCATCTATTTGAGTATGGATTGAGTATAGAAGATTTGAAGAATTTTAGACAGTTAGATAGTAAGACACCAGGACATCCAGAATATGGTCATACTACAGGGGTAGAGGTGACAACTGGACCATTGGGACAGGGAATAAGCAATGCAGTAGGAATGGCAATGGCAGAAGCTCATTTAGCTGCACATTTTAATAGAGAAGACTATAATATAGTAGATCATTATACCTATGTCATAGCTGGAGATGGAGATATGATGGAAGGTATAGGATATGAGGCTACATCTTTAGCAGGAACATTGGGATTAGGTAAACTAATAGTCTTATATGATTCAAATTCTATAACTATAGAAGGTAGTACAGATTTAGCCTTTAAAGAAGATGTGGTTAAGAGATTTGAAGCCCAAGGTTGGGAGACATTTGAAGTAGAAGATGGGAATGATATAGATGCTATCTATGAAAAGATTGAATTAGCTAAGAAGAATCTATCACAACCATCTTTAATAAAGATAACAACTGAAATAGGCTATGGAAGTCCAAGCAATCAGGGAAAAAACTCTGCTCATGGTTCTCCTCTAGGAGCAGATGATATAAAGGGAATGAAAGAATTCTTTAACTGGAAAGAGGAGGATTTTGTAGTACCTAAAGAAGTAAGAGAACATCTAGCTAAATTAGTTTCTGAAGGAGAAAATAGGTATCAAGATTGGAATGACAAATATAGAGAGTATAAAGAAAAATATCCAGAATTGGCAAGGGAATTTGAAAGTTGGATAGGTTTAGAACTACCTTCTGAATATATTGAGTCTGATGAATTTTGGAAATTTGATAAGGATCTATCTACTAGAGAGGCATCTGGTGTATTGATCAATAGATTAGCGGCTAATGTACCTAATCTATTTGGTGGGTCAGCAGATTTAGCTCCTTCTAACAAGACAATGATGAATGATAGGAAGGATTTCTCTAAAGAAAATTATGAAGGTTCAAATGTAAGATTTGGAATTAGAGAACATGCTATGGCTGCAATATTAAATGGACTTTCTCTACATGGTGGAATTAGACCATATGGTGGTACTTTCTTTGTATTTAGTGATTATATGAAACCATCTATGAGATTATCAGCTCTTATGAATTTGCCAGTAACCTATGTATTGACTCATGATAGTATTGGTGTTGGTGAAGATGGACCAACTCATCAACCTATAGAGCAATTGGCTATGCTAAGGGCAATTCCTAATTTTGTAATTTTTAGACCAGCTGATGCTAGAGAGACAGCTGCAGGCTGGTATACAGCATTGACTAGACAAACTGGGCCTACTGGTCTTGCATTGACTAGACAGACACTGCCACTATTAGAAGGTACAGGTAAAGAAGCTTTAAAGGGTGGCTATATAGTTAAGAAAGAAAAGGATAAATTAGATATGATCCTCATAGGAACAGGTTCAGAACTTCAATTAGCTTATGAAGCATCTAAGATATTGGAAGAAAAGGGCATAGGTGTTAGAGTTGTAAGTATGCCTTCTTGGCAATTATTTGAAGAACAAACTGAGGAATATAAAGAAACAGTTCTACCTAAGAGTATAGACAAGAGATTAGCAGTGGAAGCTGGAAGTTCATTAGGATGGCACAAATATGTAGGTATAGATGGAAAAATAATCTCCATGGATAACTTTGGAGCATCTGGACCAGCTGATGAGTTATTTAAAAAATTCGGATTCACTGTAGAACATGTAGTAGAAGAAGCTTTAAAATTGATATAGAAAAATTAAGGGAAATTCCTATAGATGGATTTCCCTTAATTTTTCTTTCGGTTTTGCTCCTCTAATAATTTTTTAGGAGTTACATCATTGCCAAGGGGATCAACTACCTTGACATTCATTAAAGTATCTTTAAAATTTCCCCTAAACATCTTGATATATTCTTGCCTTAGTCTTTTTTGTTCTTCTTTTTCTTCATCATTTAGACCTACAGTCTTGGCTTTATGTGCTAATTCATTGATTTTCTTGATTAATTCCTTCAAAATATCACCTCATTTACAATTATACCATGTTTTAAGAAAGAATTTAAACAAGATTTGAAAATTAATTGATAATTATTATCAATTAATGATTAAAACATTTATATTGGGATATATATATATTGGTTAGTTAAAACCAAAGATAAGATATGGAGGGATTGTATGGAAAGGTTTGTAGGAAGGAAAGCACCTGATTTTACTATGAATACTTGCAGTGGAGATGGGACAGAATTCGGTAAAGTTTCATTAAAGGATTATGAAGGAAAATGGCTAGTTATGTTTTTCTATCCTTTAGATTTTACTTTTGTATGCCCAACTGAGATTACAGGATATAGTAAGAGGATTGAAGATTTTAAAGCTCTTAACTCTGAAGTATTATCCGTAAGTGTTGATAGTGAACATTCACATAAAGCATGGATCAATTCAAGTTTAGGAAAGGTCAATTTCTCTATGGCTTCGGATATGACCAAATCTGTAGCAAGAGATTATGGAGTATTGATAGAAGAAGATGGTGTGGCATTAAGAGGATTATTTATCATAGATCCTGAAGGAGTAGTCAGATATTCAGTAATACATGATTTAAATGTGGGCAGAAGTGTTGACGAAACTCTAAGAGTATTAAAGGCATTACAAACAGGTGGTCTTTGCCCAGTAGATTGGGATGAAGGGAAAGAGCTATTATAATAATAAAGTCTCCTTAAAAGGAGGCTTTATTATTTTTTTCTAAAGAAGTGATTACTCCCATAAGTCCAAATTTTTCTCTATCCCTTCTATATGAGTGGAGCATAGAGTTTGATTTTGTTGATAGATCTATTATTGTGATATTTTCTTCTTTTATTCCTGACTCCATTAATATTCTTTTATTAGTCTCTTTTAGGTCTATTAAATATTTAGTAGAACCTTTTTTAAAGATGATTTCCCTGTTAAATTCAAATTCTCTTTGAAATAATTCTTTGACATCTATATCAACTTCAAAATCATCCTTGCCTATACTAGGTCCTAGTATAGCGATGATATCTTTCGGATTGGAATTGTAGTTATTTACCATGATCTCTACTCCATTGGCTCCAATTTTCTTGAGAGTTCCTCTCCAACCAGAATGGATATTGGCATGGACTTTTTTTATTGGATCATAGAGAATGATAGGAGTACAATCTGCATATTTGCTGATGAGTGCTATATTTTTTAAATCTGTAATAAGTCCATCATTGTTAGGGATTACACGTCCAATTTCATATTTATCACCTTGATTTAAATCCTTGATAATTGTAATGTTTCTAGAATGTTCCTGTATATTGGAAAATATCTCTTTAGGATTGATACCCATAAAATCAAATGCATTATGATGAGCTGTTATAACTTCCTTTACTGTGCTATTGTGTTTAAAACTCATATTTAAGTCTATAGTAGTAAAACAATGATTTAGTCCTAGAGATTTTAATTCTGGAATTAATATATATCTTGTGTTATCTTTTGATTCTATTATATATTTCATATCTATCTCCTTAAATTAAATATATTGACTTATATTTTATACTTTTTAATGTAGTAAATCAACAGATAGTAGAATATGGGTGTGATATTTATCTAACAAAATCTAATCAGAGCATATTTACAAATTCTACAAAAAGTGTTATTATATACTCAGTTGATGTTAAAAAGATATCAATAATCGACATCAAAAATTTTAAGAATCAAATTTAAGGGGGACAAAAAAGTGAAAAGTTTTAGACGTGCATTAGCATTGTTGATATGTTTAACTTTAGTTTTTTCAATGCTAGTAGGCTGTTCTAATGATCAGCAAAAGGATGACACTAATGGAAATGAAAGTGAACAAACAAGTGGAATTAAACCAGGTAAGTATGTTGGTAAAGCTTCTGGTTATGGTGGACCTATTGAAGTAGAAGTTGAAATGGGAGAAGATAAGATAGAAGAAATTACTGTCTTAAGCAATAGTGAAACTGTTAGGATTTCAGCACCTGCATTTGAAAGAGTTCCTAAAGCTGTTATAGATAATCAAACTGTAAATGTTGACGCAGTATCTGGATGTACAGCTAGTAGTATGGGACTTAAAATGGCTATAAAAGATGCTGTTGAGCAATCAGGAGCAGATATGGATATATTCAACAAGAAAGTAGAAAAGGCAGAAGTAGAAAAGACAGATGAAGAAAAAACTGCGGAAGTAGTTATAGTAGGTGGTGGAGGAGCAGGTCTATCTGCTGCTGTAAGTGCACTTGAAAATGGAGCTGAATCTGTAATATTGATTGAAAAAATGCCTGCTTTAGGTGGAAATACTATATTAGCTGGTGGAGCATTTAATGCTGTAAATCCAGAAAAGCAAAAAGCACAAGGTATAGAAGACTCAATTGAAAAACACTTTCAACAGACATATGAAGGTGGACATAAGGTTGCAAATCCAGAGTTAGTAAAAGTACTTACTGAAAATGCATTAGATGGAGTTAAATGGCTAGAAGGTTATGGATTAGAATGGAAAGAAAAGATTGGATCAGTAGTAGGAGCTATGTGGGAAAGATCCAATCAAACTGTAGAGCCTCTAGGAACAGGATATATAAATGTATTAGAAAAGGCAGCAACTGATAAAGGTTGTGAAATACTATTAGAAACTAAGGCAACTGGTTTGATAATGGAAGATGGAAAAGTTATTGGAGTAAAGGCTGAAGGAACAGATAAAAATTATACTTTAAAAGCAGAAAAGGGTGTAATTATTGCTACAGGTGGATATGCTGCAAATCCTGAAATGGTAAGAAAGTACTTAGCAGATGGTGTATATACTAAGGAAAATTTACCAGAGAAGATTGTATCTACTAATGCACCTGGATTACAAGGTGAAGGTATAATCATGGCAGAAGAAATAGGAGCAAAGGTAATCGATATGGAACATATTCAATTGCTTCCAATGCCAGGAGATAAATTTGGTCCTTCTATAAATGTTGAGCATTCTTTCTTTATAAATAAAGAAGGAAATAGATATGTAAAAGAAGATGGCGGTAGAGATGAGATATGTCTAGCTACATTTGAACAACCAGATGGACAATATTATATGATAAATGATAGCAAGATTATACCAGAAGATAGATTGACTCTTTCTGGAGAAAAATTAGACAATCTTATTGCTAGAGGAACAGTAGTAGAAGCAGACACTTTAGAAGATTTAGCAAAAGCTATTAATGTTCCAGCAGAAAATTTGAAGGCTACTTGTGATAAATTCAATTCATATGTTGAAACTAAGAATGATCCAGAATTTGGTAGAGCAGTATGGGGAGAAAAAATAGACCAAGGACCATTCTATGCTACATTGAGATATCCAGCATTACACCATACTATGGGTGGATTAAAGATCAATACAAAAGCTGAAGTATTAGGACAAGATGACCAACCAATTCCAGGACTATATGCAGCTGGAGAAGTAACTGGTGGAATCCATGGTGCTAACAGATTAGGTGGAAATGCTATTGCAGATATCGTAGTATTTGGTAGAGTTGCTGGTAAATCAGTAATGGGTAAATAGTTTTATACATTTAAAAGCTTGGTAAGTGTAACAACTTACTGAGC
Organism: Tissierellaceae bacterium HCP3S3_D8; assembly: GCA_052067355.1. Classification (GTDB taxonomy): domain Bacteria; phylum Bacillota; class Clostridia; order Tissierellales; family Tissierellaceae; genus CABMKH01. The sequence continues at coordinate 78,997 of JBQHQH010000005.1, read as the reverse complement.
TTTTTTTATTTGTGAATATTATAATATGATATGGGTAAATGTTTTAAAGAAGGAGATGACATGCTTGGAATATTTAGATTCAAAGGGATTAATTGAACAAATAATAGATGATAATGATATAGTATTATTATATTTTGGGAGTAAGAGTTGTGGTGTATGTAGAGATATTAAGCCTAAGATAGAGAAAATATTAAATAGATATTCTAAGATTAAAGGAATATATGTAGATGTAGAGAAGTCACATAATATAGCAATATCTTATAACATCTTTACTATTCCTGGCATCCTATTATTTGTAGAAGGAAAGGAGACTATAAGAGAGGCTAGACATATCAGCATGCAAGATATAGATAGTAAAATTTATAGATATTATAGTCTGCTATTTGAGTGATATAGAAAGCTCTTTTAAAGGCAATATAATTGTTTAATTATTATCAGTCTTGGGTATTAGATGATAAGACGAAGGTAAAATATAGAGAAAGGGTGATTTTAGTATGACTAAAACAATAATTTCTCCAGGAAGATATATCCAAGGAAACGGAGAATTAAAGAGAATTAAGGAGCATGTAGAGCATCTAGGAAGTTCGTTCTTTATAATCATAAGTAAATCTGGATATAAGAGATTTGGAGATACTATTAAGGAGAGTTTTGGTACATCTGGAAACATTCATTTTGTTGAGTTTAATGGTGAGTGTTCAAAAGGCGAGATAGATAGACTTGGGAAGGAATTAAAAGAAAGTGGAGCAGATGTAATAATAGGTATAGGTGGAGGAAAGATACACGATAGTGCAAAGGCAACTGCATATTATGCTAAACTTCCAGTGGTAATCGTTCCAACTATAGCAAGTACAGATGCTCCTTGTAGTGCACTTTCTGTATTATATACAGAAGAGGGAGCATTTGATGAGTATCTATTATTACCTAAAAACCCAGACGTTGTATTAATAGATTCAGAGGCAGTATCTAAAGCTCCAGCAAGACTGCTTGTTGCAGGTATGGGAGATGCTTTAGCTACAAAGTTTGAAGCAAGAGCATCTGTAAAATCAGGTTCAAAGACTATGGCTGGTGAACTTGCTACAAATGCTGCAATAGCGTTGGCAGATCTATGCTATGAAACTTTACTAAAAGAGGGGTTAAAGGCAAAATTAGCTGTAGAAAATAAGGTAGCTACGAAGGCCGTTGAAAATATAATAGAAGCTAATACACTATTAAGTGGAATTGGTTTTGAAAGTGGAGGCCTTGGTGCAGCTCATGCTATTCACAATGGACTTACAGTTATAGAGGAAACCCATAATCTGTATCATGGAGAGAAAGTTGCATTTGGAGTGTTGGTTCAATTAGTACTGGAAAATGCTCCAATGGAAGAGATAGATGAAGTATTATATTTCTGTAATGAAGTGGGACTACCTATTACATTAGAAGATTTAGGAATCAAAGAAGTATCAGAAGAGAAGATAATGGAAGCAGCTAAGTTAAGCTGTGTAGAAGGAGAAACTATTCACAATATGCCATTTGAAGTTACACCAGAAGATGTATATGCTGCAATACTTACAGCAGATGCTTTGGGAAAGAATTTTAAATTTTAATTTAGATAAAAAAGGTCAGTTTGGCTAAAGTCTTAACTGACTTTTTTAGGTAAACTAAAAGATATATTTAAAAAATGAAACCTCTCATATTTCATTAGAAGCTTTTCTTATTGTGAAGGATATTCTATTATTTAGATTTCAAAAATGTTATCCATAAAAAAGAACTGTAAAGATCAGATTACATCAAGGGAGAAATATGTTAAAGTAGAAATTATGGGATGATTATTATAAGGATAATAGGATTAAGAGGTCATTAGATAAGATAGTACCTATGAATAATGTTATGAAAGGAAATAATATGAAGAATAAAAAATATGAAAGAAGAAATATGAAAAAATTTAGTCTTATTATATTGGGAGTAATAGGAATTGTGTTTTTATTTATAATCAGTGACAATAGTGTAAAGATAGAACTACCAACTGACTATAAACCAATGGTTTTAGAAGCTCATAGCATCAGTGATAATGATCTCTCAGCTTTTGAATCTGATTTAATAGAAGAAAGTTGTATGATACCAGGTATTTCATTAAAGAATCCACTAGAATATAAAAATAAAAATCCTTGGTTTGAAAATGAAGAAGTAAAGGTATTGCCAGTATTTATCAATAACGAATATAATCTTAAATATCATGAAGGACCACTTCAGAATCTTACTAGAGAAGAAGCCATTGAAGTTGGACTCCTAGTCGGAAAAAAGCTTGGAATTGATACTACAAAGTATGAATGTGAGAATCGCGGTGAAAGTGAATTTATTGTGTGTTTTCCAAGTAAAGAAAAATATATTGTTAAGATTTTGCCTACTGTAGAAGATGTAGGAATAATTTTTTCTGATAATGAAGAAGTATCATTACCTAAAATTAGAGAGAGAAATGAGGAAAAACTTCAGGAAAAATATTTAGCTTATTATTATAATATGTATAAAGATCTATTTGAGCTGGAGCAGCCTGTATTTGAAGCTAGATTTCATCGTGATATATATGTAGAAAAAAGCTATGATTATAGAGTGTTCAATAGAGATGAGACTATTGAAAATACAATAATCAACTATAGTCTTAATCCAATAAGATTTTATATCAATACAAATTATAGAGAAGGAAATAGAGGATTAAGCAGTATATCTCTACCCTATAAACATCTATATGAGGCAGCAGAATCTGGAGAATATGATAATACTATAATTGAAGATTTAGCTAAGAAGAATCAATTAAAAGTAGTAGGGTATTATCCATTGATTAGTAAAGAAGAGGCAATAGAGAAAGTATTGAGGAAAGAAGATTCTAATTTAATAAGATATGATGGAGATATTACACTATCTGATATAGTGAGTATCGAACTTGCATATTATAAAGGACATCTTAACAAAACCATTCAGCCTGTCTATAAAGTTTATCTTGATTTGAAAGTATATCAAGACAATTTACATCACTATGAATTATTATTTGTTCCAGCAATAGAAGGCCAACAAATCAATGTGAATTTTAACTAGATTTAACCATAATTGAAGTTAGTAGGACGGGCTTTACTCGCCCCACTAATTTCATTTTAAAATTTCCTTAAAATATCTATTGATGTCTTCGGCAGTCTTTTCAGCATCTTCATTATAAAATACTTTACTAAAATTCCTGTTTTTATATTCATAGAGAGGATCATAATACTTGACTATCAATTCTTCTATTACATCTCTATACTCATGATTATTGATTAATTCTATATATCTATCTATATTTCTATTTCCCAAATATTTTCTTAGATTGTCTAGAGAAGAGATGAGCTCATCGTCTGTATCATGGACATATTCTCTTAAGATATTGTCAACTCTCTTTTCTATAGTAGATTCAATCTTTATATTTATACCATTGTTCATAGCATTATATATATAGTCAGGTATTATATCATTTCCAATTCTCTTGCTTTCTCCTTCAACAAATACAAGATTTGTTTTTCTATTTTTTAGAGATTCATATATAAGAGATTCAAACATCTTTTGAGTATTTTGTCTGCCTATGCCAACGCCACCAAGTATGGATCCTCTATGATTAGCACAACCTTCTAGATCTAAGACATCTAAACCTTTACTTTTAAGTTCTTTTAGAATATCAGTCTTACCTGTACCAGTATTTCCGTAGAGGACTATGAATTTTACTCCTTGAGTCACAATTGGGAGCTGTGTATTGATATATCTTCTATATCCCTTATATCCACTGTTAAGTTTAATAGCATTTATTCCGAGGGTCTTAAAGAGAGAGACCACTGAACTGCTTCTAAATCCTCCTCTAGAGCAGAAGAATATTAGATTATTATATTCATTATCTAGGTCAGATACTCTATTGTATATCTCTGGAAGACGTTTAGAGGCAAATGATATGCCTAATTTTTTTGCCTTTTCAATACTTTCTTGCACATATATTGTACCTACTATTTTTCTCTCTTCATCGTCAAAGATAGGCATATTAATAGCACCTGGTATAGTTTCTGAATTATACTCTCTAGGACTTCGAACATCTATTAATATATGTTTTTTATCAATCCTTCCTTCGTCAATATCTTCATAGTCAATAACTTTAAACATTAGATCCCTTCTTCTATTGTATTATAAGTAAAATTTGTATAAGGTTTAGCTTTGTAATTTGCATGATATATAGTTATACTTAATATATTATACACTATAATGCAAGTTTAAATAAATATTTTCAGATATAGATGGATAAAATGCCTTATTAGGTATATTGATGTATAGATTTGAGAGTATTTATCAAATTATAATAGATTAGGTTAGATGTAGTATTTAGAAACATGAGGATAGAAAGAATTTATATGATTAATGAAGAGTTTTAGAGAATAGTATTGAGAAGATTGAATGATTTAAAAAGGATGTGGACAAATGGAGGAAAACAAGAGTGAGTTTAGAGTATTAAAAACATATTCCTTCGCCAAGTCAGTATTGTTAGGCGAAGGAATATTTCCCATTATGGAAGGTAATAGGACGTGGTAATTATGCAGTTATACTTATTTAGCTTGATTTCATAAAAACTGATGTATTACATATTTTATATAGTGTATAACATACACTTTTAAAGAATTAAAAAAGGATTATCTATAGTTTTATATAGATATAGTTCTAATATCCATGATGCATTTCAGCATCTTCTTTAGTTTTTTCAACTGTACCATGTGGATGTTCAGGTGGTGCATAAATAGCGTACAATTTTAGTGGAGTACAACCTGTATTAATTACATTATGCCATGTACCTGCAGGTATCAATATTACATAACCAGCAGAGGCCCTTTCTCGAAACCATAATCTATCTCTACTGTTTCCCATCATAACGAGAGCTTCACCTTCTTCAATGCGTATAAATTGATCTACATTTGGATGTATTTCTAAGCCTATATCGTCTTTTGCATTGATACTCATTAAAGTAAGTTGTAAATGAGTTCCCGTCCATAAAGCTAATCTATAATTATAATTTTGATTAGTGGCTTCCTCAATATTAACTACATATGGTTCTGGTCCATGATCCCTTAGATCAATACATTGTCGACAATTGTCTGAGCAATTAGCTGGAGTATTATCCCAACAAGGATTTTGGTAATTATATATATCATTTGAGCTGTTATATGGATATGGATTATAGTCATCATTCATACAAATCTTCCTTTCATTGGCTTTTTAATATTATATGTCTTAGATTTGGAAGGGTGATTAAGTAGAGATATTAAAACGAAATGTATAAGTAATGGAGGATTTCACTATGAATATCATTATAAATCATTTCAAAGGAGCTATTTTATGTTAGTATATAGGTATGTATGGCTAAGCTTTGCATAAAGACATAATTTGTTGACATAAATTTACTATTTAATATGAGATGTTTATGGTATTTAAAGAAAAAATACATAGAAAGTAGGGGTATGAGCAGATGAGTGATATGATTCGAAAAATTCTTGTTGGAGATCTATCTTATATTCAAGAATATGAAGAATATTTCTCAGAAATGTCTAGGAAGGGACTTCACTTACAAAAGGTAGGTAGTATTTTTGCCTATTTTAAAGAAGGGCAATCTAAATCATTAAACTATAGAATTGATGTTGTCAATGATGATAGACAAGAAAAAGTAATTGAGAAACATAAGGAAAAGGGTTGGAATTTTGTTGGGAAAAGAGATTCATTTTTAATATTTTCTTCACAAGGTGATTCACAGTTAAAGGAATTATATGAAACTCCAGAAGCGCAAAAATTAGCTTTAAGTACTGCGAATAAGGAAATTTTTAGTAGAGGATTTCTCCATATAGTTGGTATCATTGATACCATAGTTATTGTAATTCTTTCTGCAATTATACCAGCAAGAAATAGTTTTTATTTAGCTTTAGCAAGAGGAAATGGATTTTATGCTTTTATCCCTCCATTTTTTTCTTTCTATAGATTTAAAAAGGAAAAAAGAAGATTGAGGAAGATTGAGGAAATATTAGATAATGGAGAATTTTTAAGGCATCAAGGAGATTATTCTTTGATGAAAATGAAATTTATAATAAGAAAACTGGCTTTAACACTTTTCATGGTATCTATAATAGGAATTATGTCCTATAAGATATCACAAGATAAAAGAATAAGTCTTAGTGAAATTGATGATTTAGAAAGTTTACCAGTGATTACTATTGCTGATATTGAGACAAAGGACTGTATTGGTAATAGTAGAAAGAGTTTTTATAAAGATGATGATATAGACTATGGAAATATTATATATCAACACTGGAATCTTTTGATGCCAAAGGAGAATACTTTAATAGAGTCAGTTAGACTAGCTGATAGAAGTCAAAATGGAACAGAAATAACACCTAGATTAATAGTCGAATATTATTTGACAAGATTTGATTTTATTGCAAGGGGTTTGGAACAGGATATTTTAAGGGAAAATAAGTGGTATTCCTTAGAACCCTATGCGATTGAAAGAGAAGATAAGTTTAGTTGTTATGTAGTAAATAAGGAAGATGAAAAAATTATATTATATAGAAAGGGAAAGCAGGTTATATTTTTAACCTATTCTAATGGGACTGTTTCATTAGAGGAGTTAGTTAAAGTTATAGTAGAGAAGTTAGACCAATATTCTACTTAATCTAATAAGATAATAGTAGATTTCAATAAATCTGAACAATAATCAATCATCAAAACTTTTAAATTATGAGTCTATCTTGTATAATGTTAACATGTTGAAATATTTTAAGAGAAGGTTATGAGTATAAATGAAGAGAATAAATGAAATTTTCAATGATTATGAAATAAAAGGTAATATAAATAATGCAATAGTAGAAGGGGTAGTATTAAGAAAAGATGATAAGACCCTGGAGATGAAAATTAAATCTGATAAATATATTGAAATTAGAGAAATTGAAGGACTTAATAAATTTATAAGGGAAAGATTTTCATTAAATGATTCTAAAATCACCGTAGAGTATTCTAAAGAAATTGATAAAATACCTACAGAAGATGAATTAAGAAATATTATAATTATGATGTCGGATAAACATCCGGTTTTAAAGGCAATTATAAATAAATGTGAATTTGAAGTACTTGAGGATACTATTAATTTTAATTTTAAAATTCCATCATCAAATGTTCTAAGAGCTAGGGGATATAATAAAAAAATCAGAAATACTATAAAAAACTTTTATGGCAAAGAATACGAAATAAATTTTGTCGATAAAATATGTAATGAAGAGTTAAAAAGGCTGCAAGAGAATATATATACAAAGGAAATTAAATTAATTCAAGAAGAAGTAAAGTTTACACAAGAAAACAATGATTCTAAATCAGCAAATAAAAGTGTGAAAAAACAAGAAACCAATGGAAAAAAGAGTGATCCATTCCTAATATTGGGTAGAAGCTCTAAGATTAAAGAGGCTATAACTAAAATTACTGATATTATACCATATGAGGGGAAGGTAGCCGTAGAAGGTGAAATATCCAATATAGAATCAAGAGAATTAAGAAATGAGAAAATATTAATTTCTTTTGATTTATATGATGGTTCAAGTTCCATAACATGTAAATCTTTCGTAAAAAATGATGATGGCATTGAAGTGTTAAACAGGATTAACAAAGCTAAGGGTATTAGACTTTCTGGAAATGCATCCTATAGCAAATTTTCTGGAGAAGTTGAGATTATTGCCAATACTATAGTAGAGACAGAAGGGGTAGAAAAGGCTAAAAGAGAAGATAATGCAAATATGAAGAGAGTAGAGCTTCATATGCATACAAAGATGAGTCAGATGGATGCTATGAGCAGTGCCACTGATTTAATTACAAGAGCCATGAGTTGGGGAATGAAATCAATTGCCATAACAGATCATGGAGTAGTACAGTCCTTTCCTGAAGCTCATAAGCTTTTAGGAAGAAATAATCCAGATATGAAAGTTATATATGGGGTAGAAGCCTACTTGGCACCAGATAAAAAACCTTCTGTAACGAAACCGAGAGGACAGAGTATTGATACCACATATTGTGTACTTGATTTGGAAACCACAGGTTTTTCAGCGGTAACAGAAAGAATTACTGAAATAGGAATTATGAAACTTAAGGATGGAGAGGTAATAGATAAATTCAGTACATTTGTAAATCCTGAGAAACCTATTCCACAGAGAGTTATAGAGATTACCAATATAACTGATGATATGGTTAAAGATGCAGAAACGATAGATAAGGTTTTTCCTAAAATGTTAGATTTTATTGAAGGAAGTGTTTTAGTTGCACATAATGCCGATTTCGATATTAACTTTTTAAAGCATAATGCAAAGGTACTAGGATATGATTTTGATTTTACATATATAGATACTTTGTCATTGGCTCATGAGATATTCTATAACTTTAAAAGCTATAAATTGGGAAGAATAGCTAAAAATCTTGGCATAAAGGTGGAAGTTGCTCATAGAGCATTAGATGATGTGGATACCACTGTAAAGGTGTTTAATATCATGCTTGAAAAGCTAAAGGAAATGGGAGTGGAAACCCTTGATGATATAGATGTATATGCTTCTACTGGAGAGGCTAAGAAGGAGGAGTATAAAAAGCTTAAGACCTATCATGCTATAATTCTTGCAAAGAATTATATTGGCTTAAAGAATTTATACAAGCTTGTTTCCTATTCTCATCTAGATTATTTTTATAAGAGACCACGTATTTTAAAGAGTCTCTATAAAAAGTATTCTGAAGGATTGATTCTTGGCAGTGCCTGCAGTGAAGGAGAGCTCTATCAGGCAATACTTTTAGGAAAATCTGATGAGGAAATTGAATCAATTGCAAAGGAATATGATTATTTAGAAATTCAACCCCTAGGAAATAATGATTACTTAGTCAGAAATGAACAAGTGGAAAATGTAGAAAGCTTAAAGGAAATCAATAGAAAGATTGTAAGTCTTGGAGAAAAATTAAATAAGCCTGTAGTTGCTACAGGAGATGTTCATTTCTTAGATCCTGAGGATGAAATATATAGGCGTATATTAGAGGCAGGGCAAGGATATAAAGATGCAGATAATCAGGCTCCTTTGTATTTAAGAACTACAGAGGAAATGCTTAGGGAATTTTCATATTTAGGAGAGGAAAAAGCTTACGAGGTTGTAGTTACAAATACTAATATGATTGCAGATATGTGTGAGCAAATTAGTCCTATTTCACCAGAAAAAGCTACACCACATATAGAGGGATGTGAAAAGACTATTCGGGATATCACATACGGGAAGGCCCATGAACTTTATGGAAATCCGCTGCCTGAAATTGTTCAAGAAAGGCTTGATAGAGAGCTAGAATCCATCATAAAGAATGGATTCTCAGTAATGTATATTATCGCACAAAAGTTGGTATGGAAGTCCAATGAGGATGGTTATCTCGTAGGATCTAGAGGTTCTGTCGGTTCTTCTGTTGTTGCATATATGACTGGTATAACAGAAGTAAATGCTTTGCCACCTCATTATAGATGTCCAAAATGTAAGCACTCCGATTTTTCTGATTATGGCTATAAACTTGGATTTGACTTACCTGATAAGCTATGTCCAGTTTGTGGGGAGAAATTAACTAAAGATGGCATAGATATACCTTTTGAAACCTTCTTAGGATTTAATGGTGATAAGGAGCCAGATATAGACTTAAACTTCTCAGGAGAATATCAGGCAAAGGCCCATAAATATACAGAGGTTATCTTTGGTAAAGGTACAACCTTTAAGGCGGGAACTATAGGTACGATTGCAGAAAAAACAGCTTTTGGTTATGTGAGAAAATATTTTGAGGAGAAAGATATAACAATAAATAAGGCAGAGATTCGCCGAATCTTAAAGGGCTGTACAGGCATAAAAAGGACTACAGGTCAGCACCCTGGGGGAATAATAGTTGTGCCAAAGGGACGGGAAATCTTTGAATTTTGTCCAGTTCAGCATCCGGCTGATGATGCAGATTCTGATATTATAACAACACATTTTGATTATCACTCTATTGATGAGAATTTGCTAAAACTAGATATATTAGGCCACGATGACCCCACAGTTATAAGGATGCTCCAAGATATTACTGGAGTAGATCCACAAAAGATACCTATGGATGACAAAAAGACTATGTCCATATTTTCATCTACGGAGGCTTTGGGAGTAAAACCAGAGCAGATAAATTCTAAGGTAGGAACATTTGGTATTCCTGAGTTTGGTACTAGATTTGTAAGGGGAATGCTCTTAGATACGTTGCCAAAAACTTTTATGGATTTAATATGTATATCTGGACTTTCTCATGGTACTGATGTATGGCTTGGAAATGCCAAGGATTTAATTGATTCAGAAATAATTACCAGCATAAGTGAGGCTGTATGTACTAGAGATGATATTATGGTTTATCTTATTAGAAAAGGATTACCACCAGATACTGCCTTTAAGATAATGGAATCTGTTCGTAAGGGAAAGGCTTTAAAGGATCCAAAATGGCAGGAATATGAGGAATTAATGAGGAAATATGAGGTGCCAGAGTGGTATATTAATTCATGTAAAAAGATAAAGTATATGTTTCCTAAAGCCCATGCTGCAGCCTATGTAATGATGGCCTTTAGAATAGCATGGTTTAAGGTCCATATGCCTAAGGCATATTATTCAGTATATTTTTCAATTAGAGCAAAAGCCTTTGATGCAGAATTTATGATATTTGGCAAAGAAAAGGTTAAAGAAAAGATGAAGGAAATTGAATTGCTGGGGAATGATGCAGCTCCTAAAGATAAAGATATGTACGATGACTTGGAATTAGTCCTAGAAATGTACGAAAGGGGAATCAAATTTCTACCTATTGATTTATATAAGTCCCATGCAACAAAATTCTTAGTTGAGGGAGATTGTCTAAGACCACCTATAAACTGTATATCTGGAATGGGAACTGTCGCTGCAGAAAGTATATATAATGCAGCTCGGGAAGAGCCTTTTAGCTCTATAGAAGATCTTAGAAAACGTGCTAAGATTGGAAATGCTGCAATAGATGCACTTAAAAAGTTTGACTGTCTAAAAGGTCTTCCAGAAAGTGATCAGATTAGCTTTTTTGATGTAATTTAATAACTGTGTCCTTCCACAGAATAATATAACATCTATATAAAAGAAAAAGATTATAAGATTAATAATTTAATTAACTTATGATCTTTTTTATTTTATCCTGATATTCATCATTTCTCTTGGGTATAATATTAAAAATATATTTAATGAAAGGAAGTGATGCTGTGTCTAATGAAAATATGCCTAATAGATTGGTTAAAGAAAAGTCTCCATATCTATTGCAACACGCATATAACCCAGTGGATTGGTTTGCTTGGTCTGATGAAGCCTTTCAGAAAGCAAGACTTGAGAATAAACCTTTATTTATCTCCATTGGGTATTCGTGAGGATGCATATGTCCACTTGTCATTGGTGTCATGTCATGAATAGAGAATCTTTTAATGATGAAGAGGTAGCGAAAATTTTGAATAGATATTTTGTTCCAATTAAAGTAGATAGAGAAGAAAGACCAGATATAGATAAAGTATATATGGAGTTTTCTCAAGCTCTAACTGGTAGTGGAGGATGGCCATTAAATGTATTAGCAACTCCAGAAGGTAAGCCATTTTCTACTATAACTTATTTACCTAAGAATACTAAAGGTAGAATGATAGGGATTATAGATTATGCACAGAAAATAAATAATCTATGGGAAAATGAAGGAGAAAGTGTATTAAGAGAAAGTGATTTGATTTTAGAAGAAGTGAAAAGACTATCTGATAAGTATACATCAGGAGAGATATCTGAAGATATAAATAAAGTTGGAAAAGAAGATTTAATCAAAATATACGATAGAATAAATGGTGGATTTGGAACTAGACCAAAGTTTCCTATGCCTCAATATATATTGTTCCTATTGGGATATGGAACATATCATGAAGACAGAGAGTCTTTAGATATGGCAGAGAATGTATTGGAAAAGATGTATAAGGGTGGAATCTTCGACCATATAGGATATGGGTTTTTTAGATATTCTGTAGATGAAAAATGGCTGGTTCCCCATTTTGAAAAGATGCTATATGATAATGCTCTTATGTCATTGGTATATACAAAGGCATATGAAATAACAGGAAGATCTTTATATGGTGAGATTGCCAAAAAGATATTTGAATTTACAATCCGAGATCTTCGATCTCCTGAAGGAGGGTTTTACTCAGCATTAGATGCAGATTCAGAAGGAATAGAAGGTAAATATTATCTATTCTCAAGAGAAGAGATAATGGATTTGCTAGGAGATGATTGGGGAGAGAAGTTTTGTACTAATTATGATATTAGTAATATGGGCAATTTTGAAGGACTAAATATACCTAATTTAATAGACAAAGATCTACAGGATATAGATTCTAGTATGGATAGTATGATTGATATGATATCCACATATAGAGAGATGAGAATAAAACCACATAGGGATGAAAAGATATTGACATCTTGGAACGGCCTCATGATTGGAAGTTTAGCATACTGTGGAAAGCTATTTAAAGATGATTTCTATATTAATAAGGCAAGAGAAGCTGCAGATTTTATATTGGAAAAGTCTGTGGATGATGAAGGTAATCTTCTATCTATATGTATAGATGGAGAAAGCTATAATTTAGGATATTTAGATGATTATTCCTTCTTCATATATGGGTTGCTTCAGTTATGGGAAGCATTAGAAGATGAATATTATCTAAGAAAAGCTACTGAACTGATGGAAAAGATGTTAGAAGAGTTTTGGGATGGGGAGCATGGAGGATTTTATTTTTATGGACATAATGCTGAAGAACTGATATTGAGACCAAGGGATTATTATGATGGAGCTATTCCTTCAGGCAATGCCTTTGCACTATTGGATATATTAAAACTCTATAGATTCACAAAAGAGCCAAAATATAGAGAATTAACTGGGAAGTTAATATTTAGCTTTGGTGGAGACATAAACAAGAACCCTCTAGGTCATCTATATTCTGTTATTGCATTGAATAATATGATATAAGAAAAGCTTCCATGCAGTATTTCAAGGTAGCTTTTCTTTAAACTCATAAATGGACAATTCATATTAATCTATTTTTTAAAGTGAGAATTTTCCTTTTCTTTATAAAAAATCCGTGGAGGACTATATTCCACGGATTTTTATTTAAAAGAAGTTTACGAACGCAGTTATTATCCCAATGTTGAAGAAGTCTATAAACAAACTTCCTATTAGTGGTAGTATAAAAAATGCTGTTGGTGATGGACCATATGTTTCTGTTACTGAATCCATAACTGCTATTCCATTTGCAGTAGCTCCTAATCCAAATCCACAATGTCCAGCTGCTAAAATTGCAGCATCATAATCTCTCCCCATTATGTTAAAAGTAACTAGGTTGGCAAATAGAAACATAAGTATGGTTTGGGATAACAAGATTGCTATCATTGGAACAGCTAGTTCTGCTAATTCCCATAATTTTAAGGACATAAGCGCCATAGATAAAAATAGTGATAGGGATATTCCACCAAGGATATCGATTTCTACCATAGGGGTATCATATGACTTAGTAACATCAGAGATGTTTCTAATAATTGCACCTGCAAGCATTGCCCCTATATATGCAGGAAAACTCAATCCAGTATTGTCTTCTAATAAGTTTGAAATAATGGTTCCAATACCCATAGCTATCAATATTTCAAAAGTTGCTATATAGAAGTTATTAGGAACTAATTTTCTGCCTTTTTCTTCTAATAGATCTATTTCTACATCAGCTGTATTTAGATTATCACGCTTTTTTAAAAGATTGTTTTTTTCAATCAATCTCTTTCCTATTGGTCCGCCGATCATACTGCCAGCTACTAGTCCAAATGTTGCAGCGGCAGCAGCTACTGTACTGGCACCTGCAAATCCAGCAGTTTCTAAATCTGGTCCAAATGCCATTGCAGTACCATGTCCACCAGTCATTGGGACTGAACCTGTTGCTATGCCTAGTAATGGATTTTCATTAAATAATGTTGCTATTCCGATTCCTAAAAGATTTTGTAATACTACAAGTGCTACTGCAACAAATAAAAATAGAGGAACTTTTATGCCACCTTTTTTTAATAGTTTAAAACTAGCACTAAATCCTACAGATGTAAAAAACATAGTCATGGCTAATGTCTGTAGAGTATCATCCATTGTAAATTCTATAATATTATTTTGTCTTAAAATCAATGCCAATATTGAGAATAATAATCCTCCCACTACAGGAGCTGGTATACAATATTTAGATAAAAATTTTATTTTCTTTACTAGATATTCCCCTAGTAATAGTAGTATAACTGCCAATGCAATTGTTTGCACCATATTCAATTCTAAAACCATAGTATAATACCTCCCTATAATATAATTTATTTTATTTGTAATTACATTATAGAATTAGAGGTACAAGATTCTACAGTATCCTACTAAATGGGACAAAAATATTTTTTAAATTTGCAATAAATAAATATCCAAAAATCAATTGTATGAAAATTCATAGCTCTATCTTTGAAATTATACCTTCAATAAATTTACGTATATTTATCTTGCCTCTTCGGTTTGAGCGGTTTTCAATATAGGCCATCTCTTGTTTTACCTGTTTAAAATCAAATAGCAATATAGAGTATTCTGTGAATTTTGCATTATAATAATCATCTAATCCCATTTCTGCAATGTTAGATAAGGATTTTTGTATGGTTCTCCTTATTCTCTGCTCTATAGCACTTGGACTTATATGTATTGATTTTGTATTGCTCTCTTCATTTGCTATTTTTTCATATAGATCTTGCAGCATATACTGGGACTTAGGAGTATTTTCTCTATATTCTAGTATAATCTCAATAAGCTTAATAAGATCAGGAGATCCAAGTTCTCCTATGATTCCTAGATCTGACATAATTTCCTCTATTTTTTGAGAAGAACTTTTTTGTGCAACTATATTATTAGTATTAGTTTGACCTACATTTCCTAATAAGGATTTAATCATAGACATGGATTTTTCTAATTCAATACTTTGAGATACATTTTTGATTATATTAGTTACTTCAATAGAGTTAATTGGCTTTTTTATAAAAAACAGTATACCTGTATTGTAGGCATTGGATATCATAGGTTCATCTTCTACTTGAGATATCATGATTATCTTTCCAGAATAACCATTTTCAAGTATACCTTTGATGATTTCCACTCCATCTTTATGAGGCAATAGATAGTCTATCAACACGATGTCTGGATTATAGAAAAGGATTTCCTCTATGGCATATTCGCCACTATTTAAATCAGCAACAACTTTGCCTAATTTATTTTTTGTAATAATTGTCTTTAACATCTGTATAATATTTATATCATCATCTATAATCATAATAGTATTTATCATAGTCTCACCTTCTCTTTAATGAATTTAATGGCAAAGATATGCTAAATATAGTCCCTGTATTTTTTTTAGATTTGATTTCGATGGAACCCTGCATATTTTCTACTATATTTTTAATATGGGAAAGCCCAATTCCAGTAGATGGCTCTCCAGTGTTTTCGTCAAACTTAGTAGTAAATCCTGGATTGAATATATATGATAATATACCTTCGTCTATTCCTTCTCCATTGTCAGAGACCTTCAATATGATTTTATCAGATTCAACCACTTGTAAGACATCTATATTTCCATTTTCCTTTGAAGCATCTATGGCATTTATAATTAAATTATTTAAAATTGTAAATATAGGATAGTATTTTTCCACATATATATTATCCTTGATCTTAAAGTTTATATTTATATTTCTATTATTTTGTTTAATATATCTATTTGTATTTTCCTCTATTATTACGGCAATATCTTTAAAACTCATGGCATCATTATTCTCAAAATCTTCTAAAAATCCTTCTAATCCGCTGATCACCCTATGATAGTCTTTTTTTATTTCGTGAACTTCTCGTGCTATATCTAAGGCTATTTTACTGATATCTGGATTGTTTCTGTATTGTCCATATAGGCTATGACTTTTACTCATTACATTTTCAATATCCTGCATGGATTTTGTCAGATAGAACATTTCTGCCTGTATATTAGATATTATAGTATTTAATTGAGCATATCTTTTTTGATGTTCTTTTTTTCTAATTAGGATCTCTTGACTCTTAAATATTATGAATATTATATATGAAGATATACTTCGGACTAAACCAATTATCAGGATATAGTGAAACAATTTTAGATTAAAGTTATTTCTCAAGATCAGTTCAAAGATATTGCAGGTGATATCTAGAGAAAATAAGGTCAATATAGTTTTAATAGCATTATCTCTATTCTTTTTTAGAGAGGTAAAGTAGACTAATAATCCAAATAATACATAATAGAGGGCGCCCGGAATATTGATCTTCAATATCTCTATAGGTGATATTGGATTCTCTAAAGATTGAATACAAATTCTCAATATGAATATGGAGATTCCTGTAAATAAGCCTAAGTAAATCTCTTTTAATTCTGGATATAATAATAGTGCTAGGCTTATGGCTACAACGCTTAATGAAAACCTAAATACGCCTTCAAAGATATAAAAATATGCTTCACCAAATAAGGTTATAGTTATTATGGCAATAATGTATTTTTTAATCCTCTCCATATCAGTTCCTCCAATAAAGAAAACTTATGTAAATCTTTGATTCGATGATTTGCCTGTGCCCAAATGAGTATAGGGTATCAGATAAATTATAACATATTTTCAAATAATGTGTTAATTTGTAAAAAATAGGGGCTGCTAACATGCTGTAAAATATCATTTGGATTATAAAAAAATTTTATAAAATATCTACAGAAGATGTAGATGATCTAATATAGGATATTGATCAGGCACTTGAAAAAGCAGTGACATCTAAATAACCTTATATATTTTAGGAGAATTCTCATTATATATTTCTAAAAATAGTAGGAGTATAATTATTAACTAAAGTTTAATAAAAAATAATAAAAAAATCTCTTTATTTTTATGAACTATTATGCTATACTTTAATATAATATTTAAAACATACTAAAATGCTATGAATTGGTAAAGTAGATTATATAGGGTATCACAGAGAGAATCCAGTTGGTGGGAAGGATTTATACAGTATATAGTTGAAGTGCACTAAGGAGCATAAAGTCGAAAATTATAGTAGACTTGAACGGTAGTTCCCGTTACAGAACTAGAGTATGAAAGTACTTGAATTGAGCTGGGGATTACCCTGAGCAGAGTGGAACCGCGAAACTAACCTTTTGCCTCTGTATATTTATTTATACATGGCAAAGGGTTTTTTTATTTTCAATTTTACATTATAGATAGACAAACAAGATATTTAATAGATTCATTTAGTGCAATCCTAAATTTAGCTGAAGTATAAGTGGGAAGGTGGTAAAAAAGTTTAGACTATTAGGATTTAATATTAGATTTTAAATTATAGATTAAATAAAAGGAGGAAGTAAGATGTTTGTAAAGAATATTGAAGAATTAGTAGGAAGAACACCTATTGTAAGGTTAAATAGAATTAGAGAAGAAGGGATGGCAGAAATACTTGTAAAGCTTGAAGCTTTTAATCCTTCAGGAAGTGTGAAAGATAGAGCAGCATTGTATATGATTGAAGCAGCTGAAAAAGAAGGGATATTATCTAAAGGTGGAACTATAATAGAACCTACCAGTGGAAATACTGGGATTGGATTAGCTATGGTAGGAGCAGCAAAGGGATATAAGGTAATACTAGTTATGCCTGATACTATGAGTGTAGAAAGAAGAAAGTTGATGGAAGCATATGGAGCAGAGATAATATTAACTGAGGGAAGATATGGGATGGCAGGCTCTGTAGAATTGGCGGAAAAGTTGTCCAAGGAAAATAATTATTTTATGCCAAATCAATTTTCCAATATAAACAATATATCAGCACATTATGAAACTACTGGTGTAGAAATAATTGAAGATACACAAGGAAAGATTGATGCATTTGTGGCAGGGGTTGGAACAGGCGGAACAGTATCAGGAACAGGAAAACGACTAAAGGAATATAACAAGGACATAAAAATAGTGGCTGTTCAACCAGCTAAATCTCCAGTACTAACAGGTGGAGAAGCTGGTGGGCATAAGATACAGGGAATAGGAGCTAATTTTGTACCAGAGATATTTGACAGGGAAGTAGTAGATGAAATTTTAAATATTGATGAAGAAATAGCATATCTATATTCCAGAAGATTGGCAAGGGAAGAAGGTATTCTAACTGGGATTTCAGCAGGAGCAAATTTAGCAGGAGCAGTAGAAATAGCTAAGAAGTTAGGACCTGATAAGAGAGTGTTGGCAATATTGCCAGATACTGGAGAAAGATATCTATCTACAGATCTATTTGATGGAGAGTGATAGCATGTTTAAGTTCTTCATAAGAGAGGGAAGGAACATACTAGAGAAAGATCCAGCTTCCAAAAGTCTCTTTACAGCAATGTTTTTTTATCCAAGTGTGAAGGCTTTATTTTATCATAGAATTGCACATAGACTATATGAAAAGAAAAGATTTACACTTTCTTGGATAATATCTCAACGAGCCAGAAGAAAAACTGGTATAGAGATACATCCAGGTGCTAAAATAGGAGAGAAGATTTTTATAGACCATGGAATGGGGGTAGTAATAGGAGAAACCGCTGAAATAGGTAATAATGTATTGATGTATCATGGTGTCACCTTAGGAGGTATAGGTGGAGAAAAGGGGGTCAAAAGACATCCTACAATAGAGGATGATGTGATAATAGGAGCAGGCGCAAAGATCTTAGGTCCAATCACCATAGGAAAGGGAGCTAAGATAGGAGCTAATTCTGTGGTATTGGAAGATGTACCTCCATATTCTACAGCAGTTGGTTCTCCAGCAAGAGTTGTTAAAAAGAAAAATTGCGGATATATGTATATTGTTTAAAAATTATGGTTTACAAATCTTTTATTCTAGAGTATAGTATATTTAATATATTAAATACAAGGAATAGGAATAGTAGTCATGGTAAAGACCTAAAGAGAACTGGGGATGGTGGAAACCTGGTGGTGCTATTGTGATGAATGGACCTAGGAGTATATATCTGAAATTAGTAAGATATAGGGTTGATCGTCCTTATTTGATTAAAGTTGGCTTTTTATAGCAATTAGAGTGGTACCGCGGAATTTACTCTTCGTCTCTTCTTTGGAGATGAAGAGTTTTTTATTTTTAGGAGGGATTATGTATGGAGAAAAAGATAGTTTTTAGTGGAGTTCAACCATCTGGTGGTTTGACTATGGGAAATTATATAGGAGCTATAAGGAATTGGGTTGGACTTCAAGATGAATATAATTGTTTTTATTGTGTAGTAAATCAGCATGCTATAACAGTGCCACAGATTCCAAAGGATTTGAGAAAGAACACTTTGGAAGTTTTGGCATTATTATTGGCATCTGGTATTGATCCAGAAAAATCTGCATTATTTATTCAATCTCATGTGCCAGCTCATGCAGAATTATCTTGGGTTTTAAATACTATAACCTATATGGGTCAATTAAATAGGATGACTCAATTTAAAGAGAAATCCAGAAGATCAGAAGAAAATCTAAACGCAGGCTTATTTACTTATCCTGTTTTAATGGCGGCAGATATATTGTTATATAATGCAGATTTGGTTCCAGTTGGAGAGGATCAAAAACAACATTTAGAATTGGCTAGGGATTTAGCTGAAAGATTTAACAGTAGATATAGTGAAACTTTCAGAGTTCCAGAACCTTTAATAAAGGAATCTGGAGCTAGAATTATGAGTCTTCAGGATCCATCAATTAAAATGAGTAAATCAGATAAAGATCAAAATGCATATATACTATTACTAGATAAGCCAGATGATATAAGGAGAAAGATTAAGAGAGCAGTAACAGATTCTGTTGGAGTAGTATCCTACAATGATGAGCAAGCAGGATTAAAAAATCTATTGAATATATACAAAGTCTTCACTATGGAGGATATGGAAGAAATAGTATCTAGATATGAGGGAACAGGATATGGAAAGTTCAAAGATGATTTGGCAGAGATAATAGTCGAAGGACTATCCCCTGTTCGTGAAAAATATGATTACCTAATGAAGAATAAGGACTATTTAGAAGAAGTATATAGAGAAGGTGCCAAAAAAGCTGAACGTCAAGCTGCAAAGATGTTGAGTAAGGTCTATAGAAAAGTAGGATTCGTTCAAAAGTAAAGACATACCCCATATTAAGGGGTACGTCTTTATTTATTTTCCATTGCCTTTTCTGCGAATTTAGTTGTGACTATCTTATTATAATCTGCTCTCTGCTCCAATTCTCCTGCTAGTTCCATTATACTCATCATATGATTTAGACCGTCTTCAGTGATGATTAAATCTGGTTTCCAGCTATCCTGTTCTTTGTATCTGTCTATTAAAGTTATCAATATTTCTTCTTCTGTATCTGGAAATTGAGGCTTTAAAGCTTTAGCTATTTCCTCAGATGAATGTTCTTGTACCCAAAGCATACCTTTATATAGGGCGTTTGTAAATTTCTGTATTGTTTCCGGATTTTTTTCTAGGTATTCACCTGTTGTAGAATAGCATGTATATGGAATATAACCTCCTTCTTTTCCAATAGAAGCTACTACATATCCCTTTCCTTCTTTTTCTAGTGCAGTCGCTACAGGTTCAAATAGGGTGACATAGTCCCCTTCTCCAGCTATAAAGGCACCTGCCATAGCTTCAAATTGAATATCAGTTCTAACTATTACATCTTCATCTAATTTTAATCCCTTAGATTTTAATACATATTCTAAGGTCATTTCCGGCATCCCGCCTTTTCTTCCACCTATAACAGTTTTTCCGTTTAATTTGTCAAAGGTGAAGTTGTCGTCTTTTTCTCTACCTACTAAAAAAGATCCATCTCTCTGCGTAAGTTGGGCAAAGTTTACTACATAGTCTTTCCGCCCTTGATTATATACGTATACTGATGCCTCTGGTCCCATAAATCCTATGTCTACTTCTCCGCTTAGAAGTGCAGCCATTACCTTATCTGCACCTTTACCATTGATTAATTCAATATCTAGTCCCTCTTCTTCAAAGAAACCTTCTGTTATTGCCACATATTGTGGGGTATAAAATAGAGAGTGGGTGACTTCCATCAATTTAATCTTTTGATTTGGATTTTTTGTACATGCTGTTCCAATCACGGTTAAAGTCAAGACCATGACTAGACAAAATGCCAAAAATTTAAAATCTTTTGACATCCTATCACTCCTTGTATATTATAGTATTATAATGCTTTCTTTAATGATATTGTATTCCCTTAAGATACAATGGTTACTATAATTTAAAGTGGAGGCAAGATATGAACATACCTAATGTTTTAACCATGTTAAGGATAATTTTAGTTCCTATATATCTTTGGATATCCTTCTCAAATTTAAAGAATAGGATATTATTAGCTGGATTTATATTTATATTGGCAGGTATTTCAGATGTATTAGATGGATATATAGCGAGAAAATATAATTTAATAACTAAATTAGGTAGCGTTTTAGACCCATTTGCAGACAAGATGATGACCTTTGCAGTTCTAATAAGTTTTACTTGGGCTGAATTGATTCCAGCTTGGATTTTGTTTGCCATAGGAGCAAAGGAGATAACCATGATATTAGGCGGTATAATACTATATCTATTTAAAGGCAATCAGGTCCTACCTTCTAATAGATATGGTAAGATTGCAACTATGTCTTTTTATATGGCAACATTATCTATTGTCTTTAAATTTCCCGAAAGGATATCAATGGGATTATTTTTTATAATGGTCCTATTGAACATATTAGCTTTTATAAAGTATTTTATTATCTATATCAATATGAGGAAAATCCACAAGGAGTTAGTTGACAAATAGAGAATTTATCTATATAATTAAGACAATAATTTTACAATTGCTATGAAAAAGAGGAGTAGATAGATAACTTTTACAGAGAGAAGATCCTAGGGTGAGAGATCTTAGAGCAATATCTATTGAATGTAGCTTTGGAGCATCTAAGCTGAAATATAGTAGGTTTAGACGGTTATTCCGTTATAATATTTGAGAGCCATAGATATTAGTCTATGGAATTAAGGTGGTACCGCGATATTGACCCTTCGTCCTTATAATAGAGGAATGAAGGGATTTTTTATTTTATGGGAGGAATGAAGATGTTGGAGAATTTACCAAAGACATATGATCCAAAGGATTTTGAAGATCGGTTATATAAGTATTGGAATGATAATGAGTATTTTGTGGCCCATGTAGATGAAAATAAAAAGCCATATACTATAATGATGCCGCCACCAAATGTTACAGGAAGTCTTCATATGGGTCATGCGTTGAATAATACAATTCAGGATGTATTGACTAGATGGAAGAGGATGGATGGATATGAAGCTCTATGGCTTCCGGGTACAGACCATGCAAGCATATCTACAGAGGCAAAGGTAGTTGAGAAGATTACTAAAGAAGGAAAGACAAAGGAAGAATTAGGTAGAAAGAAATTTATAGAAGAAGCTTGGGAATGGACTCATCTATATGGAGGAACTATCAAAAACCAACTTAAAAAACTTGGAGTATCCTGTGATTGGAGTAGAGATAGATTTACCTTAGATGAAAAATTAAGCAAAGCTGTAGAAGAAGTATTTATTAGGCTATATGAGAAAGACCTGATCTATAGAGGAGATAGGATAATAAACTGGTGTCCTAGTTGTAAGACAGCCATATCAGATGCAGAAGTTGAGCATGAAGACAGCAAGGGATATATATGGCATATAAATTATCCAATTAAAGATAGTAAAGATTTTATAACAATTGCTACAACAAGACCTGAAACCATATTAGGAGATTTAGCTATAGCTGTTAATCCAAAAGATGAAAGATATACAGACTTAGTTGGAAAGGTAGCCATATTACCTTTAGTAAATAGGGAGATCCCTATTATAGCAGACGACTATGTAGATATGGAATTTGGTACTGGAGCAGTTAAGATAACACCATCCCATGATCCAAATGACTTTGAAGTAGGAGAGAGATTTGACCTTGGACAGTTTATAGTTATAGATGAGAAGGGATATATAAATTCCAATGGTGGAAAATATGAGGGATTAGAAAGGTTTGAAGCTAGAAAGAGGATAGTAAAAGACCTAGATGATGCAGGTTATTTAGTAGAGGTAAAAGACCACGAAAATGCAATAGGACATTGTGAACGTTGTAATACAATAATTGAACCATTGATATCAAAACAATGGTTTGTAAAGATGGAACCATTAGCAAAACCAGCGTTAGAAGCCTATAAAAATGGAGAGTTGAACTTTATACCTGAGAGATTTGGAAAGGTATATATTCACTGGTTGGAGAATATTAAGGACTGGTGTATATCTAGACAGTTATGGTGGGGTCATAGACTTCCAGTATATTATTGTGATGATTGTGGTGAAGTGATGGTATCAAGGGAGAAGCCATCTAGCTGTACTAAATGTAATAGCACTAATATTCATCAAGATGAGGATACATTAGATACTTGGTTCTCTTCAGCATTATGGCCATTTTCAACATTAGGTTGGCCAGATAATACTGAGGATTTAAAATACTTTTTCCCTACTGATGTTCTAGTTACAGGATATGATATTATATTCTTCTGGGTAATCAGAATGGTATTTTCGAGTATAGAACAGATGGGAGAGTTGCCATTTAAAGATGTATTCTTAACTGGTCTTGTAAGAGATAGTGAAGGAAGAAAGATGAGTAAGTCTTTGGGTAATGGTATTGACCCACTGGAAGTTATCAATATCTATGGAGCAGATGCTTTGAGATTTACATTGGTTACAGGTAATACTCCTGGAAATGATATGAGATTCTACATGGAAAGAGTAGAGGCTAATAGAAACTTTGCCAATAAACTTTGGAATGCTACTAGATTTGTCCTTATGAATTTAGAAGAAGATATAGCGACAAGGAAATTTGAAATATCTGAGTTAGAGGAAGAAGATAGATGGATCTTATCTAGATTGAATGATGTAATAAAAGAGGTAACAGAAAACCTAGACAAATATGAGATTGGATTAGCTGCACAGAAGGTGTATGATTTTATCTGGGATGACTATTGTGATTGGTATATTGAAATGGTTAAATCACGATTATATGGTGATGACGCTAATACTAAAGAATTGGCACAACAGGTACTATTATATGTATTAAAGGATATAAATAGATTATTACATCCATTTATGCCATTTATTACAGAAGAGATATGGCAACACCTGCCAAATAATGAAGAACCTTTAATATTATCTAAATGGCCTAAATTTAGAGAAGAATTGAGTTTTGATGAATCAGAAAGAGCTATAGAATTTATAAAAACTGCAATTAAGGGAATTAGAAATGCGAGAGCAGAGATGAATGTAGCTCCGTCGAGAAAGTCAAGTATAATATTTGTTACAGAAGATAGAGAGATAGAGAGTATCATATCCAAGGGAGAGAGATACTTTATCAATCTAGCAAGTGGAGAAAGTATCAAGATAATCTCTAAAAATGATAACTTGGGAGAAGATAATATATCAGTAGTTCTAGATAAAGCAGAGGCATTTTTACCTCTTAAAGATCTGATTGATTTTGATAAAGAGATTGAAAGATTGGAAAAGGAAAGAGAAAAGCTTGAAGGAGAATTAAAGAGAGTCAAGGGAAAACTATCTAATCAAGGATTTGTCTCTAAAGCTCCAGAAGAAGTTGTAAATGGAGAGAAAGAAAAACTCAATAAATATGAAGATATGATGGAAAAAGTCCTAGAGAGAATAGCCAGCTTAAAAAATAATAGATAAGGTGGATAAATATGAGATATGAGGATGCTTTAAATTATATTAATGATAAAGATAAATTTGGTTCTAGATTGGGATTAAGTTCTATAGGTAGACTATTGGAATTGCTAGATAATCCACAGGATAGATTAAAGATAATCCATATTGCGGGAACAAATGGCAAGGGATCTACGTCTTCTTATTTAGCTAACTGTATTATGGAAGCAGGGTATAGCGTTGGATTATTTACATCACCTTATTTAGAGAGGTTTAACGAGAGAATACAGCTAAATGGAATGGATATCTCTGATGAGGATTTAGGTAGAATTACCTCTTTGGTAAAGACTGCTGCAGACCAGATGGTGAAAGAAGGACTTGAGCATCCTACTACCTTTGAGATAATCACTGCCATTGCATTTGTCTATTATAGTCAAGAAAATCCAGACTATGTGATTTTAGAAGTAGGATTAGGCGGTAGGTTTGACTCTACTAATATTATAAGATCTTCTATAGCTTCAGTAATTACTACAATAGACTTTGATCATATAAAAGAGCTAGGTGATACATTAGATAAGATAGCCTATCAAAAAGCAGGTATAATCAAGAGAGATGGCTTAGTAATCTCCTATCCACAAAGAGCAGAAGCTGAAAAGGTGTTGAAAGATGTAGCTAAGGACATGAACGCAGATATCTTCTTTAGTGAAAAATCAGATGTAGATGTAGTAGAGGAATCTGAATTTGGCAGTGTGTTTAATTACCATCGTAATAAAGATATAATAAGAGATATAAGGATATCCATGATAGGTGAATATCAGATATATAATGCATCCCTAGCTATTACAACATTGATGATATTAAGAGAAAGAGGACTTTTGGATATAGATAATGATAATATTCTAGATGGAATATTGAAGACCAAGTGGAAAGGGCGTCTAGAGATATTGAAGAAAAGTCCAAGATTCTTAATCGATGGTGCCCATAATGTCCAAGGGATAGAGAATTTGAAAAAGGCATTAGAGCTATTTGAGTATAGAAATCTAATATTAGGAATAGGTATATTAAAGGATAAGGATGTAGATCATATGGTAGATACATTGATCCCCTTAGCAGACAAGGTCATAGTAACTGAGGTCAATATGCCTAGGAAACTAGATGCAGAGTTATTGGCTGAAAAGGTGGAAAAATATCACAAGGAAGTCTATATTGAAAGAGATATTAAGAAAGCTGTTGATAAGTCAATATCTATTGCCCATAAAGATGATTTAATTGTATTTGGAGGTTCTTTATATTTAATTGGAGAAGTTAGGACTTTAGTCAACCTTCTATAGCTAAGCTATAGAAGGTTTTTTTCACCTCTAGAGAGGGAATTGCATAAATTGTTATATATGAGTAGGGGGTGAAAAATTGCCAAATGGAAAGATTATTACTGCTAATTGTGGAGATGATACCATAAGTATAATAGAAAAGGCACATCCATTTAAAGTCTATACAATTTATTTAAGAGATTTGGTTATGAAAAATATAGGAGTTTTAGAAGGAGAGCTAAATGATAAGATTGGTCCTACTTCATTAGTAATGGATAAGTTTAATAATCTATTAGTAGTTAATTCCTATGATGATTCTCTTTTCAAGATTGATTTAGACAATGATATGCTCTTAGGTGGTATAAAAGTAGGCAGATGCCCAACAGTCATAAAAGTATATGATGGTAAATTATATATATTAAATTCTGATTCAGATTCATTATCTGTAGTTGAAGAGGAAAATCTTACCCTTCTAGAGAGTATAAATATAGGAGGAAGACCAACAGATATGCAAATTGATAAAAAAGACGGGCATATGTATATTACCAATTCCAATAGCCATAGTTTAAGTATTGTAGGGTTAGATTCCTATGATATATATGATTTAGAACTTCATTCTCAGCCTTTAAAGGTGAGAATAGAAGGAGATATTATTTTTATAATGTGTTTTTTAAATAATGGTCTATTGGGATATAGTGGATTATTTGCGATAAAGAAGGTTGACCATAGGATGATATGGTCTAGGAAGATAAAGGGAGTATATTATGATTTTATAAAACTTAAGGGATTAGATTATTTTTATTTGATTAATGCAGATGATGGATATCTATATGGATTAGATATTGAATCTGGAATATTCGATAAGAAACTAATAGTAGGTGGTTTGCCAAATAAGATGGTCTATGATGGGAAGAATAGACTCTATATAAATGATCTATTAAATAATCAGATTATTGTTATAGATATTGGCAATAACAATAAAATAGAAGAAAAGATAAGAGTAGGAAAGGAGCCACAGGATATTTTACTACTCTAGTTTTTTCTTTATTCAATTAGCATATTGATAATATTAATATAGATATCATCTGTCCTATCTTTCCAACCTTTACAGATCATCTGTGCTTGCTCCTCAGAGGCTACATTTAGATATAAGCTAAATAGTATGTCTTCATTTTCTACGAGTTTTAAATTCACAGTATATTGATTATTTTCTCGTGGAAAGTAGTCGGCAAGGACTTGGGATTCTTTTTTTTGTAATATTTTATTGGAATTAAATTCTTCTTCTAATTCCTCTTTGATATCATTTGGAATCTTTGTATCAAAGTATTTTAATGTAAGTCTTCCTTTTTCTGAGATAAGGTATTTGGCTTCGTTTTCTTCAGTAGTAATTTCTATAAGTCCAGAGTCTACTAATTCACTTAAGTATTGTTGTAGGAAGAAATAGTTCATGTAGTTTTTCTCGAGGATAAATTCGTTTAGCTGATTTTTTGAAAACGTATATGGAGATTTTTTTATTATATACAATAATAGTAATTTGTTTTGTGCCATTTCTTCAGTATTATCTATAAACACTATTATCACCTCACTTGTATTGACATATTTAATTATACCATAAATAAAAAGAGAAGTGGAATTCCACTTCTCAATAAATAAATTTATTTTCCAGCTAATTGATTTTGAGCAGACTGTATCAATCTTTTAACCATGTAACCTCCGACATATCCATTATCCCTTGAAGTAAGGTTACCTTTATCTATATTATTATAATTTTGTAATCCTAATTCATTAGCTATTTCTAGTTTCATTTGATCTAATGCTGCTCTAGCTTCTGGTACGACAATTCTATTGTTATTGTTAGCCATTTTTATACCTCCTTTTCAGCAGCTTTTTGTTGCTGTAATATTAATATAACCAGGGATGAAGATTATATTCTGGTAGTTTTTTATATTATGAGTATAAAAACCCAATTTTCATTTCAAAAATAATAATTTTAAATCTATATCTAATCTCTGTAATATTATAATTATTCTAGAATAATTATAATATTACAGAGGATTGGAGGTGATACGGTGAAAAAAAATTATCAATATTATTTAGTTCATAGAATAATCATAGTATTGACAATATTAATTATTTCCATGTTGATTATTATAAAGAATAAGAACTACAGCATAAAAAGTGTTTTTTCACCTGCAAAAGAACTCCCTATTTATAGTGTAGAGAGGGAGGACAATAAAATTGCAATATCGTTTGATGCAGCTTATGGTGATGAATATACATTAGATATCTTGGACACACTAGATAAATACAATATAAAGTCCACATTTTTCCTAGTGAAATTCTGGATAGATAAGTATCCTCATCAGGTGGAAGAAATACACAAAAGAGGTCATGACATTGGAAATCATTCATCAACCCATCCTAATATGAGTCAATTATCTAGGGAGCAGATGGAAAAAGAGATAAATGATACAGGAGACGCTATATATGAGATCACCAAAAAGAAGCCGTTTTTATTTAGGCCGCCCTATGGAGATTATAATGATGCACTTATACAGGTATGTAGGGAAAATGGATATTATGCAATACAATGGGATACTGATTCTCTAGATTGGAAAGAGTTAGGAGTGCAGCCAGTAGTAGATAGAGTTGTTAGAAATGTCAGTGGTGGTTCTATAGTATTATTTCATAATAATGCAAAATATATAAAGGAATATTTACCATTGGTTATTGAAAGGCTGTTGGAAAATGGCTATGAAATAGTGCCTGTTTCAGAACTCATACATCGAGAGAATTTCAAGATGAATAACAACGGTAGACAAATACTTATTAAATAACTATAGAGGGGATTTAGTGGGAAGTGTAGAGATCTATTTTGCAGGGATAATTGAAGATAAAGAGGGAAAGGACACAATTAGATATATAGGGAAATTATTATCACATTTTGGATATAATTTTATTTATTCTAACGGTAAAGGTAATATTATATATCTAAATAAGAAAAACATAGTCTTAGTTATCATATATATGAATCCTAAAGATATCGATATATTTGGAGCTATGGGAATAAAATTTGACTTCTTAATTCATAACTTTATGAAAGAAGAAGATTATAGACAAGATATTGTAATGGAACAGTTTGTAGGTTGTAAATATTATATTTTAAATTCGGATGATAAAAATTGGACATTACTGCCACTAGGTTCCTTTGATGGAATAGTAATAACTTATGGCTTTAATAGTAAAGCCACATTGACTATATCTAGTTATAATATCAATCAAATGATCAAGGCAAATTTATGTCTACAAAGAGAAATAATATCTATTTGGGAAAAGAGAATAGAACCTTTTGAATTTACAGTTGAAGTAGATTCAGATAATAGAGATAATATCTATCCTATATTAGCAGCTTCCATATTGAGCTTTATATTATGGGATAGTGAAATTTCTTTAAAAGATTATAAAAGTATCAAGATTTAAGGAAAGGCAAGGGCCTTTCCTATTTTTTTATTCATAATTCCATATTTTATTGAATATTTATAGATAGAGATTCTTTAATACACAGGAATAAGGGGGACATGTAAATGTTAGAAAAAATGATGGAAACAAACCAGGTAAGAATTATTGGGACGGTGGATAGTGAAAAAGAATTCAGTCATGAGATGTACGGGGAGAGATTTTATAATATCATGGTAAAAGTACCGAGATTAAGCGACTCTGTAGATGTATTGCCAGTAACTATTTCTGAAAGATTGTTAATAAATGTTGACTTTGATATAGGTAAATATGTTATTATTGAAGGACAACTAAGATCTTATAATCGATATATAGAATCTGCCAATAGATTGGTCTTGACTATATTTGCTAGAGAAATATATGTACCAGAAGAAGAAGATCTAGAAGAAGAATTGAGAAGGCCAAATGAAATATATCTAGATGGGTATATATGCAAAAAACCTGTATATCGTGTTACTCCATTTGGAAGGGAAATTACAGATATTCTCATAGCCGTAAATAGAGCATATAATAAATCTGATTATATACCGTCAATAGCATGGGGAAGAAATGCACGTTTTTGTGATAACTTAGTAGTAGGAGATCATATTAAATTATGGGGTAGAGTCCAAAGCAGAGAGTATCAGAAAAGGACATCATCAGGGGAAGTTGAGACTAAGAGAGCTTATGAAGTTTCCATATCCAAATTAGAATTCATAGAAAATGATAATAATAGAGTAGAGGAAGAACAAGAACAGGAAGGATAAGATAAATAATGGATACAAAAGTGATAAAAAGTGTTATAATACTTATAATATTAGTAAGTTTTCAATACACTTTAAACCTTATTTTAAGAGAACTCAGAGAGATAAAAAAATTTCTAATTAAAAACTCCAAAGACATATAACAAAGGATGAAAGGGGAGAAAAATTTGGAGATGGACAAAAGAGAAAAAGTATTATTCACTAGAGATGAAATTGCTAAAAGAGTTAGAGAGTTAGGGGTGGAAATAAGCCAAGTATATAAAGATAAGGATCTTGTAGTTATATCTCTGTTGAGGGGAAGCTTTATCTTTGCAGCTGATTTAGTCAGAGAACTGTCTATTCCTGTGGAAGTAGATTTTATGACTACATCTAGCTATGGTGATTCGGAAGTTTCTAGTGGATGTGTAGATATTGTCAATGACATTAGGACTTCTATTGAGGGAAAAGATATACTTATAGTAGACGATATTATAGATTCTGGATTTACATTAAAAAATGTAATAGAGCATTTACAGATTAAAGGGCCTAATTCAATAGAGATATGTGTTATGTTGGATAAGCCTAGTAGAAGAAAAGTAGATCTATCACCTGATTTTGTAGGTTTTTCCATACCAGATGTCTTTATTGTAGGATATGGACTTAACTATGGGAGCTATTATAGAAATAAACCATATATTTTTACATTTGAGTAATAGAACACCTACAGATTTCTGTAGGTGTATTTGATAAGCTTAGGAATGTTTGTGGTATATTTTTCTTATGGAATGGAAAATGTTAAGATTGTAAGCAAAGGGATAGGTTGAAAGATATAGGAGGAAAAATGAGCAAAAAATATAGAAATCGAATACTTGAAGTTAATATATTATATCTAATACTTGGTATAGGGTTGATCTATTTAGGATCTATGGCTCAAAATAGAGAGATGTATTCAGGGCTTTTGATTACAGAGTATATATTGATCCTTTTGCCTAGTTTAACATATCTGAAGATAGGAGGCTTTTCCCTTAGGAGGGTATTAAGATTAAATAGAATTACATTTAAACAGATACTTATGATAATTGGGATTACCATATTTACTTATCCTGTAGCAATATTTTTTCAAGCTATATTTATAGGTATATTGAGTAGATTCATAGAAGTAAGGCAGCATATTGTACCAATGCCAGAAAGTAGTACTCAATATATAATAAGCTTTCTTATTATGGCTGTGAGTCCAGGTATATGTGAGGAGATAATGTTTAGAGGAGTAATGCTTCATGGATATAAGGATCTTGGCTATAAAAAGAGTATTATAATTACTGGAATCTTGTTTGGAATATTTCACTTTACATTATTGAATCTTGTAGGTCCAATTGTACTGGGAATAATATTTGGAATTATGGTATATAAGACTGACTCTATATATTCCTCTATGTTAGCTCATACGATTAATAATAGTATTGCATTGAGCTTGGGATATATCTTAAATAAATATGGCTATCTCATAGATGAATATGTGGAGAATACTCCTACTTCAGTAGATATGGCTCCCACAATTGGAGCATCTATTATTGCAATAGGATTCTTTGTGGCTTGTCTATTTATAGTAATTACACTATTAAAGAAATTGTCTCCTAAGAGGTCTAATGGCATAGAAGTATTGAATTATGAAATTGACAATTTACTATCCTATAATACAGAACTATATGGACTTGAATATATTCCTGTTTTTATAGTTATTGTCATGTATATTTATATAAATTGGAAATATATTATCCTATAGGAATAAAAATAGACTTTATTTCCATAATATATATGGGAGGGATAGTATTATGAGCAAGGGAAAAAAGAAGAAAAAGATTCTAACAGAAGATGATATACTAAAGCTTGAAATAGCTGAAGAACTAGGATTGACAGACAAGATTAAGGATGTAGGTTGGGGCGGTCTTACTGCAAAAGAGTCTGGAAGAATAGGTGGGATAATGACTGCTAGGAAAAGAAATAAACAAAATAAAGGGGAAAATAAGAAAGAGGTAAAATAATGGATTCATACAATAAATTTGCATATCTCTATGATGAGCTTATGAATGATTTTGATTATGAAAATTGGTATAGATACATAGAGGAAATTTTTAAGAGATATGATAGATTGCCAAAAGAAATTTTGGAAATGGCTTGTGGAACAGGCAATCTATCATATTATATTGGAAAAGCAGGGTACAAGCTTACATGCTTCGATCTCTCAGATGAGATGTTAGCTATAGCATATAAAAAGTTGAGTAAGTTTAAAAATATAAGGATACTGAATCAGGACATGATAGATTTTAATTTAAATAAGAAATTTGATAGTATAATATCTATCTGTGATAGTATAAACTATATAGTTCATGAGGATGATCTATTGAAAGTATTTAAAAATGTATGGAATCATCTAAATGATGATGGAATTTTTATATTTGATATAAACTCTCATTATAAGATCAAGGAGATCATAGGAAATAATACCTTTATAGAGGATAGAGGAGATATATATTATTCGTGGCAGAACTATTATAATGAGGACGACAATATATGTGATTTTTATCTGACTTTCTTTTTAAGTAAAGATGGAGATAGCTTTATGAGATTTGATGAGGAACATAGAGAAAGAGCATATAATATTGAAGAGGTAATAGAGTTGTTAAATAGGGCTGGATTTAATAAGGTAGAATATTTCGAATGTTTTACATTTAAAGAACCTCATAAGATGAGTGAAAGGATAAATTTTGTAGCTTTTAAATAGAGATTCAGAATAATTTGTCTTAAATTGGTTACAGTATTGACAAATACCCTGTAACTATGATAACATACATAAATAGATGTAAAGAAGTTCATCTATTAAAAGGCTATAAAGCTATATTGGAGGAATGTTTAAAATGGAAAAAGGTACTGTAAAATGGTTTAATGCTACAAAGGGATTTGGTTTTATATCAACTGAAACTGGAGAAGATGTATTTGTGCATTTTTCAGCAATTCAAACTGAAGGCTTCAAAACTTTAGATGAAGGAGATCAAGTTGAATTTGAAATAGTTCAAGGAGAAAAAGGTCCACAAGCTACTAATGTAGCTAAATTATAGACTTAAATTCTTTTAAATAGTTTTAGAAGTGAGTAAGAGCCCCATTAGGGGCTTTTATTGTCAGCAGAAAGGTAGGAAAGCTTATGAAAGATTATTTGATTCGTGGAATAGATAGACAGGGGAGAATAAGAATTTTTGTTGCTTCCACTACTCATATGGTTGAAAAAGCTAGAAGTATTCACAACACATCCCCAACTGCTACTGCAGCATTGGGACGCACATTGACAGCTGGTGTCATGATGGGTTCTATGATGAAGAATGAAGGAGATGTAATGACACTGAAAATAGCTGGTGATGGACCAGGAGGTACTATCTATGTAGTAGCTAAAAATGATGGTAGGATTAAAGGATATATAGGCAATCCCTCAGCAGATGTACCTAGTAGAAAAGATGGGAAATTAGATGTGGGAAGCTTAGTAGGTAGAAATGGAACTATAACGACTATTATGGATTTAGGATTAAAAGATCCATATGTTGGACAATCAAAGATAGTTTCAGGAGAGATTGCAGAAGATTTAGCAAACTTTTATGCATATTCTGAACAACAACCATCAGCCGTTAGTTTAGGTGTATTAGTAGATAGAGATATATCTGTAAAGGCTGCTGGAGGATATATAATACAGTTGTTACCTGGTGTAACGGATGAGGATATAGATAAGATTGAAAAAATTCTATCTAAAATAGAGCCAGTATCTACAATGATAGATGAAGGACTGTCTCCTGAAGATATTATGAATAAAGTCTTGGGAGAGTTTCATATGGAAATATTAGATAGGATGGATTTAAGTTATCAATGTGACTGTTCCAGAGAGAAGATTGAAAAGGTCATAATGAGTTTAGGAAAGAAGGAAATACAGGATATCATCGAAGAAGATGGGCAGGCAGAAGTAGTATGTCATTTTTGTAATTCCAAATATCAATTTAATAAGGAAGAATTATCTAAATTTCTTATTGACAACGAGTAAAAAATATTATATACTATTCATTGTGACTACGACATGGAAACAATTTAGTCATGTAATATGCCCAAATAGCTCAGTCGGTAGAGCAGTAGACTGAAAATCTACGTGTCGCTGGTTCGATTCCGGCTTTGGGCACCATAAATGTTGTGCGGAAATGGCTCAGTGGTAGAGCATCGCCTTGCCAAGGCGAGGGTCGCGAGTTCGAATCTCGTTTTCCGCTCCATTTATAAGGCGGCATAGCCAAGCGGTAAGGCAGAGGCCTGCAAAGCCTTTATCCCCGGTTCAAATCCGGGTGCCGCCTCCATTAAAATCAATGGGTGCAGAGGTTTAGAAATATAAAATTCCGTGAAAAGCGGAGATGTTTTAAATATGAATATCATCTATCTACTGCTTGATTGAAGGGATCAGCAGTAGATTTTTATATATCTTTTCTAGATATATAAATATTATAATCGGAGCTACCCCCATAGCGCTAAAGCACTATGGGGGATTTTTTAATTTTAAATTATTTTTAGGCTTTCTTCATTTTTGCGAATGCTACATATGACAAAATCATTTGAACTATAACAAACATAAAATACAACATAAAGAGTAGAATTGATACAGTATAAAGAATTGCACCAACCAATACAAATGCTCTGTTATTTAGAAAATATCCTAGCAAATTAAAAATTAATCCAATACCAACACATACCATATGAGGAAATACCAACGCTGTCGCTATAGCAGCTCCTGCTTGTTCAGCACCTGTAGTACTACCTATACCTCCACCGAAGTGAGATATCAGATAGATTAGGTATATCAGTGTAAGCACCCAAGAAATCAATGCTAATTTACTCCTTTTCTTTTTAGTTACTTGTTCAGTCATATTAACACTCTCCCTTTATATTATTAAATGCCTTACTTAAGGCTTTTTAACAAAATCAATTTATTTTTATGACGAATAGGAAAATTCTGACTTTTGAAAATAAATTGATATGAATTTTCCGTTAATGAGTTTCAAGAAAAGATACCTTTTAATGTGGTGATATATGCTTTTCTTATAAATAATTAATCATAGACTCAGCAACCATATTTGTTTTATTTTCAAAATATATATGTTGCATATCTAAATGCTTTTTAAATCTCAATTCAATTAATTTTTCAGGAACTTTCAAGTAACGACTAATTTGACTTATCGTCATGTTTTCTATTTCAAATAAATCTATATCATCTGGAATTAGAAGATATGCGGCGAATGCATCTGCTTCCATTTCATATTTATCTGGAATATATAAAGTTTTCTCAAGAAAACACATTGATAGTTCTGGGTGGCAGATAATATGTCCTAATTCATGAAAACATACATATTCTCTTTCTTTTTCACTAGATATATTGTTATTTAAATATATGATTTCTTCTTCAAGTATTCTTTGGAAAAAACCTAAGATATTTTCACCCAGATTAGTTTCTATGATTTTTACATCTAGTTGTTTACAAAGATAAAAAGGATCTCTAGTCTCATATAGTTCTTTTAATCCATCTGATATCTCCTTTATAGATTGATATTGATACATATGTCCCCCTCCTGTATCAAGTTATTTACTTTCTTTTTTCTTTTCTAGCACATACTTCATTCCCAATTGTAAAGCATTTGCTAGGAGTAATTTATCCTCATCTGTTAAAACTTCCCCATTGAACATTAATCCATCTTGAAATCTTATAATCTCTAAAGCATCTTCTACAGATGTTATTTCTTTATTTACTAATTCTTTTATTTTTTCTTTTTTAATTTCTTCATCTTCTTTGAAGAATTCATCTACAGAAACGTTTAAAGCATTGCCCAACTTTTTAAGGATATCTTGTGATGGATTGTTTTTAACCCCTCTTTCAATAGCACTTATATAACTAGCGTTAACTCCAGAAATTCTAGATAATTCATTTATACCCAATTTGTTCTCTAATCGTATTTTTTTAAGATTTTCTCCAATCATTATAACACTTCCTAATCTTTTAATACTGTACTATATATTCTCTTAGAATACATTATATCCTATCAGAACATAAAGTCAATAGAAAATAGAAGAAATTCAAAGATATATTCTGGAAGAACATGGTATCTTCATACAATCATATTCTGACAGAACATATAGAAGATAAACACTAATTATGGAACTTTTGTATTCTGATAGAACATGATATCATATCCTTACAGAACATGAGGGAGTGAAAAAAGGAATCAAGCATCAATAAAATCAAACAAGAGAGATTGAAACGGGAGAGAATCATATGACTAAAAAAGCAAATAGCCCTGCAGTAGAAGAGGTGATAAAGATAGATTTTGATTATAATATTGGAGCTATGTAGGCAATTATAGCAGATGTTGAGATTGTACTTTAAAAAATAAATAATATGGTACTTCTATATTGAAATGAAATTTAGGAGGTATGGGTATGTAAAATGAGAAAATATATGTACAAGCTATTGAAAGTAGAAACTGCAGATATAGAAATAATGTTAGGATAAATGAAAATTATATTTGATATGGGAAAGTAGATTTAAGCAAACAGGAGAGGAGAATAGAGTAGAAATGGATACTATAAAATCATATAGGGATTTATGTAATGAGATAGAGGTTTTGGAGTGGAGAGTAGAAGCCTATAAAGATGAAATAAAGGCTTTAAATAAGTTAGCTAAGATATATGGTCCAAGGGATATATCAGCAATAGATTATAGTCAACCAAGAGTCAAAGGGACAAACCAGATAGCCTTTGAAGATTATTTATTTAGATTAAGACAATTAGAAGATCATATATATTTACATGAAGATGCTATAAAAAATATGACTAAGACAAAGGAGAAGATAAAAGGAAAATTAAAAGAACTAAAGGGGTTAGATAAGGAAGTTGCATATATGAGAGATATAGAAGGGAAGAGTTTAAAGGAAATTGCTGATGAACTAGGATATTCTTATCAGTATATTAAAGAAGTATCAGCGAGGAGTAAAATTACCTACTAGTAACCTACTGACAATACAAAAAGGACATGTTAATATGTTATTATGGAAAAACTCTCAAGATCATGTATCTCATAAAAGATAAATAAGAATAGGAATACTAAGAGCTCACCTTTTTTAGGTGAGTTTTCTTGTGCTCATAACAGATTTACTTATAGATAATAAATTAATAAAGGATTGATATTATGAAGAATTATATAATATATAGATGCAAAATATGTGGGTGTGAATTTATATTGCCAAAACAATATGTTAGAATTAATGAAAGCAGAGGTGATTATATTGCTTGCCCGTATGGAGGACATAAGCAAATTATAGTAGTAGGTGCATATGATTATGTAAAGGAATGTATGCAGAATGATAGTTTCAAAAGAGAAAATAGAAGGATGAAACAAAGAAGTTGAATGTTGTAAAAAAATAAAGCTTCAATTATTGGCATATGGTGCTATTAAATTATCAGATGTAATTGTATCCGAACTATTTAATCCTTATGTGATTAATGGAACAAAAAGGCTGTTAAATTGTTGGAAAAAATTCTAAATATAAAGTGAGGTGATAGGATGGTGACTATAGATAAGATAGTAATTGCCATAAATAATGCACTAGAAGAGCATTTTCCAAATATTAAAATATACAATGAAACTATTAAACAAGGTATTGGTCCACCTTGTTTTTTTGTTACTGTTTTAAATGTAACTACTGAAAAAGGGCTATGTAGGACATATACAGAGAAGATATCCTTTGATGTTCAATATGTAAGTGATCTAGAAGATAGTAGTAGTGATTTTATGAAAGTACAAAATAGTCTATTAAGATATATAGAATATGTACAACTTGAAGATGGAAAAGTAGTTAGATTAGAAAATAGGAGAATAAAAAAAGTTGATAATATATTACATTGTTTATTTGATGTAAATATTAGATTAATAGAAGTTATCAAAAATACAAAAATGAATAGCTTAGAAAAGAAAGGGGGTGTTAAAAATGAATAAAGCCAAAAAAATGAAGGAGTGGCAGAAGAACTTAGATATTCCAAAAGACAGTTTATTCAATCAGATATGTATACTGCCACATACAGAGATGTATTAAGAATTATTTTGGATGATGACAGAAGATATTCAAAGGAAGAAGTAGAAAACAAATTAAAAAAATTTAAGAAAAAGGAAGTGAAGTAATGAGTATTAATTGGGAGACTCAAGACAAAGTAAGACCAGGTGTATATAGTAGAAACACATCAGAAGATATGAATCTATCTAAGATGTCTGATAGAGGAGTATGTGCTTTACCTTTAAAATTAGATTGGGGAGAAAAAGGTTTAATAAGATTAGTGAATGGAGAAAATCTTCTTAAAAAGATAGGATATTCAATTACTGACAAAGAAATATTTCCAGTTAAAGAAGTATTCAAGAATGCTAGAATAGTTTATCTATATAATATAGCAGGCCAGGGAAAGAAGGCTAACGCCACAGAAGGAGAATTAACTATAGAGGCAAAACATGAAGGGATAAGAGGAAATGATATTACAGTTGTTATAGAAAAAAATTTGGACAATAGCCATGAAATAACAACAATTCTCGGAACCTTAGAGGTTGAAAAGCAAATAATAATATCTATTGATGATTTAAAAAGTGATTTTATAACTCTTTCTGGGACTTTAAAAGAAGTAGCAGGAATCAAATTGGAAGGTGGAGAAACTGGTAAAGTAACTAATGAAGGTTATATTAGCTTTCTTGAAGCTGTGGAGAGGGAAATAGGCGATATTAATACCATTGGTTATCCTGGAGAGGAGAAAGCCATAAAAGAGTTATTTACAAGCTTTGTCAATCGAATTAGAGATATTGTTGGCTATAAAATTCAATGTGTATTATCTCAATATCCAGAAGGCGATAATCCTGCTGTTTACTCTGTTAAAAATGGGATTTTGATGGATTCAATAGAATTAAAATCTAATGAATGTGTTCCTTATGTACTTGGGGCCGTAGCAGGTGCAAAAATAAATGAATCGTTGACATATCATAAGTACATTGGGGCAACTAATGTAACAGGAGATTTACAAGATGAAGATATTAAGGAAGCTCTTTTAAATGGGGAGATTGTATTCACAAAATCTAGAGATGGAGACGTGGTGATAGAGCAAGATGTGACTACTTTAAATTCATTTTCTAAAGAGAAACCAAAGGCATTGAGAAAAGGTAGGCCATCGAGAGCATTAGATAATTTTGATAGAGATATAGATAGGGTCTATTATACTTACTATATTGGAAAAGTAGACAATGACGAATCAGGTAGAGCAATTCTTAAAAATGAAATCTATAAACTAGCTAAAAAATATGAAGAATTAGGAGCATTTCAAAATATCAATTTAGAAGACTTTGAAATCTTTGAAGGTGATGATATAGATTCAGTATTTATAAAATATACTGTGCAGCCTGTTGATAGCATAGACAAGATTTATATCGAAAGGGTGATTAAATAATGAGTAGAATTGAACTTAAATCAAAAGATGTTGTATCCGGAAAAGAAGGTCAAGCCTACCTAGTTATAAATGGTAGAAGGCACCTTCTTTTTTGTGCTAAAAAGATAAAAATAGACTTTGAAAAACAGAAATCAGAAATAAAGACAATTGGTAGAAGGGCGACAGGTCATAAGGCCACAGGCTTTTCTCTCAAAGGAGAAATGACAATTCTTCAACCAGAAGATATCTTTACAGAAATGGTGATTGAATATATAAGAACTGGACAAGATATATATTTTGAGCTGTTAATAGAAAATGATGATCCTACATCAGAAGCAGGGAATAAGCAGACTATTGTAAGAGATTGTAACATTGATAGTGCCACACTTGCTATGTTAGATGCAGAAGCAGACTCACTAGAACAAGAAGTAAGCTTTACATGTGAAGATATAGATATAATCAAGAAATATAATAGATTGAGTTATGGAAACTAAGACCAGCTATTAAATGTCAAGAAATAATTTAATTTGTTTTGCCTTGATGATTTTAGAATTCCTATCAGAACCCGTCAAGGGGAAATTCGTCCTTGACAGAACCTGCTACAAATTCCTATGTAAAATAGGCAAAACAAATAAACCTAAACTAAGACTAATAAATTTAGGCTAGAATTAAGCAATGCTAAAGAATCAGCTTAAAAGTGAGGAACATAAGGTTCATTGTCACGGAGGACTGCAAAAATAATGTTGCACATCTTGCGAGCAACTGCGCCTATAGCCGTTAAGTGGTGCTTCCCACGTGCTTTTAGTGACTGATAATATACAGATAATGCTGGATCTTTAAAAGCTGCTACAGTAGCAGCTAACCAAATTGCTCTACGAAGATAAGGAGAACCACGTTTTGAAATTTTAGTTTGAGTACTAACAAAATCTCCGGATTGCTTTACAGCTACATCAAGACCAGCATACGCAACTAGCTGTGGGGCAGATTCAAAACGAGAAATATCAGCAATTTCTCCAATGATTATGGCTCCAAGAACATCACCAATACCTGTAATAGTTGTGATTACTGCATTGGTCTTATGAAGTAAGGTTGAAATTTCAATTTCTAGTTCTTCAAGTTGATCTTCGATAAAGTTAATTTGAGCAATAATTTGTTTAATTTGAAATGCAAAGGCATTCTTTGCAAAACTTACTCCAAATGTACTAGAGGCAGACTCTTGTATTTCATTAGCTTTTAAGACACCAAACCGCCCCTTACTCGCTTTGGATAAAAGTTCTGTGAGAGTGTCTGTATCTATAGATAACATATCTTCTGGAGTAGGATATTTTGAAAGAAGTTCTCTAGAAGTTACTCCAAAGGTATCTGAAAAAAGTTTGGAGTATTCAGGGAAAACTTGGTCCAAAAGAGCAATACACTTGCGTTTCCAATCAGAGCATTCGTCTACTAAAGCAAGTCGGTAACGAGATAGCTGACGTAATGTCATAATATCTTCATCTGCTAAAGATGTAGATGAGAATTCACCGAAACGCATAATTTGAGCAATAACAAAAGAATCTTTGGAGTCATTCTTGGTTTGTCTAATATACATCTTTCTAAATGCATCTGATTGAATAGGATTAATCACATAAACGGTAAATCCTAGATCAATTAGATAGGAATAAAGACTAACCCAGTAGTGACCAGTTGCTTCCATACCAATGGTAACATTGGAGGAATCAGCCTCAAATTTATCAAGCAAAGAAACTAATTTAGCACAACCTGCTTGAGAATTTGAAAAGGAAATACTTCTGTCAAGAAGCTTAGCAGTAGAATTAATGATAGAAGCTTCGTGGTTTTTCTTAGCAATATCAATACCGACATAAAACATAAAATCACCAGCTTTTAAAATATTTATAGATAAAGTCTAGGACCTCTCTACTTTATACAATACAACCTCGTTAGATATTCAGTAACTAGGTACTATCCAGCTCATTCGCATATGGATGTAAAGAAGAGGCGTAACTCTTAATTAGGAAGACAACACTTCAAGGAGGGATACTACGACCTCTATCTGTACAAATATTATCTCATAAGACTTATGAGATAGGAAAGAAAATATAGTTTTAAACTATGACTTTATTATACGAGGAGGTATGTAAAATGTTGTATAATCTATTAAACAATTTAATCAATGCTAAGAAATATGAGCAAGAGGATATGACTAATAAGCTGAATGTATTTTTTACATTTAATCAAATCACTGTAGATGAATATCAAGAACTATTAGAAAAAGTTAATACAGCAGAATAACATTAAAAGGGCAATAGACTAGAGATAGTCTTTTTTTATTGCCCTTCTTATCAAACTTGGAGGTGTAAGATGGAGAAATCAGTATATGACGAAAAGCATAAGAGAATAGATGAAAAATTTAATGTACACGAACGTAGATTGAATATTCATAGTGAAAGACTAGATAAGTTAGAACAATTCAAATCAAGTACAGAAACTGAAATAAAAAACCTAATAGAACAAATAAAGAATCTTGTAGCTACAATGAAGTGGTTTATGGGATTTTCTATTACTGTACTAGTAGGTTTTTTTATTTGGTATGTACAACAGATAGGAAGATGAAAAAATGAAATATAAAATAGATCATATACCTAAAAGTAGACATAAAAGACCTAGTATTAAAATAACGGCTACCTCCATTACCATCCATTCCACAGCTAATGAAAAGTCTACGGCTAAGAACGAAAGGGACAACTTAGCTAGAGAAGGTAACACAAGGGCCGCATCATTTCATATTGTCGTTGATGATAAAGAGGCCATAGAATGTATTCCTCTAAATGAAATAACCTACCATGCAGGAAATAGAGAGGGAAACAATACATCTATATCTATAGAAATGTGTGAGAGTGGAGATAGGGTTAAGACTTTACAAAATACAGTAGAATTAGTCGCTAAAATGCTACATGAAAGAGGTTGGGGAGCAGATAAGCTTAAAAGACACTTTGATTGGAGTGGTAAAAATTGTCCTAGGATAATGAACTATAATAACTGGGAAGGTTGGAGAAGATTTATAATTAGTGTGGAAAGGGAGTTGAATAGATTGAAAGCTGGAGAAAAGTCCCAAAATTATGAGCCTAGTAATTGGGCTAAAGATGATTGGAATTGGGGGATTAAGAATAAGATTACAGATGGATCTAATCCTAAAGATGTAGCTACAAGGGAAGAGGTTATCTCTATGATAAGAAGATCCAAGGAGGTAAAATAATATGACGGGAGAAGAAATATTAAGTTTTATTCAACCAGAAATACTCATATTAATCCCGGTTTTAATTATCCTTGGAGTAATAGGGATTTTGCTTGCTATATTAATCCTTGGGTTTGAAAATGGCTTTGTAGGACAAGTTATTTTGAATGGGATATTGCAGGGTATATTAGCAGCAGGGATGGCAGTATATGTGCATCAGTTGACTATACAATCTACAAGAAAGAGAGTTGAAGAGGACCAGGACTAAAAATCCTGGCCTTCTTTTATTTTTTGCACTTTTGTTTAATATTTTTTTATGAAAATAATAATGAAACGCCAAAAGGTGTATCTCCAACTGGAATGGTGTTAATTACTGTATTTGTAGCACCATCTATAACTGAAACAGTGTCATCAATGCCATTTGTTACATAAATTAAACAGTTATTTGGATCTACATTAATATCAGTGGGAAAACTTCCAACAGGAATAGTAGCGATAACTGAATTAGTAGCTCCATTTATTACTGACACCGTATTGTTCCCGCCATTAGGAACATAAATTAAATTGGTATTTGGATTTATAGATACTGATTCTGGAGAAGGGCCGACTGGCACAGTTGCCACTACTGAATTAGTATTACCATCAATTACAGATACCGTATTGTCATTTGTATTAGGAACATATATTAAATTTGTATCTGGATTTACACTTGGTATTCTTGGATTGTTTCTTACAGGAATAGTTGTGATAACAGAGTTAGTAGCTCCATTTATTACAGATACTGTATTGGAGGCTTGATGAGCAATGTATATTAAGTTAGTGTTTGGATTTGTACTGATACCAAAAGGCTCATTACCAACAGGTATAGTTGCTACTACTGTATTTGTATTGCCGTCTATTACTGATACAGTATTATCACCTGTATTAGTAGTGTATATGAAATTAGTATTTGGATTTGTAGCAATTCTTACAGGATGATTACCAACAGGTATAGTTGCTATTACTGTATTTGTATTACCGTCTATTACTGATACTGTATTGCTAAATTCATTACTTACATAAATTAATTTAGTGTTGTGGTTTGTTTCCATTCCATTAGGAGCAATACCAACAGGGATAGTATTAATGACTGAATTTGTAGTTCCATCTATTACAGATACCGTACTATCTCCTCTATTCGTAACATAAATATCACATGTTATAGGTATTGAGCTTGTAGCCCTCGTTGGAACAGGTTGACATTTTATAATGATTTTA
Source organism: Tissierellaceae bacterium HCP3S3_D8 (assembly GCA_052067355.1). Taxonomy (GTDB): domain Bacteria; phylum Bacillota; class Clostridia; order Tissierellales; family Tissierellaceae; genus CABMKH01. Next base: position 34,519 of record JBQHQH010000005.1, on the reverse strand, counting down.
CATCTATGACAGTTATTTTCTTTTTTACACGGATTATATTTTGATATAGTCCAATAATCATAATAGGTGTAACACGACATATAAAATCTCCTTTCTATATTAGAATTCCAATAGTTAAAAAACTTATATAATATAGTATGAAAATAATATAGAAGGGTTTATATTGGTACATAAGTTATACTGATTAATAAAAATCGAAGGTACTGTCATAGGTGGATGTGAAATTTTCTACAGATTCTAAAGCAAAAAAACAAAATTGAATAGTATTTTAAAACTAAATATAAAGAGAACGTATTATCCCCTATTTATTTAGCCATAGACGAATTAAAAAACACATGCCAATATAAATTACTTACTAATAAATAGAGACCTCTAAAAACTTAAATATGAGCTTTGGAGTTGAACTTTAGTAAATTGTAAACGATATATAAATATGTTATTATGTATCAATGGAAGTTTTTGATAAGCTGATATATGGCAGTAGAGTTAGACATGATTTTTTGTCTATCTGCCCTGATAGGTTTAATATGAGTTTTAAATATGTGAATCATATGTTCATAATAAGAGTCTAGGAGAGTTACGATATGAAATTCAATCCTTTTATTCCAATTAAAGATGGAAATGTAGCTATAATTGCAGGAAATGCAAATAGTGAAATTATAAATTCACTAAATAGACTTGGAATGCATACTATATCTACAGTTAAATGTATAGATGTAGATGATTCAATTGCCTATCATCCTGATATAGTTATTCATCCTATAAACTATAATACATTGGTAATAGCTCCAAATGTATTTGATTATTATGAAGATAGGCTGGAGAGATTTAATTTTAAATTAATCAAAGGAGAAAAGAAACTAGTAGGAAAGTATCCTCTTGATATTGCATACAATGTAGGAAGGATATATGGGAGAGCAATACACAATTTTAAATATACTGATGAAGTTTTAAAATTTTATTTAAAAAAAGAAGGCTTAGAGTTTATAAATATAAATCAAGGATATACTAAGTGCTCTATGGCTATTGTAGATGAAAATAGTATAATAACTGCAGATGTCCCCATATACAATATTTTAAAGAATTTAGGATATGATGTATTATTGATAAAGCCAGGATATATTCATCTGGAAAAACAAGATTACGGTTTTATAGGAGGGTCTACAGGAAATTTTTCAAAGGATAAGATGTTCTTTTCTGGAATTTTAGATAGTCATCCTGATAGAAATGAAATCCAGAAATTTATCCATAAAAAAAATAAAAAAATTATTTATTTGTCAAAGAAAACCATAACAGACATTGGAACTATAATTAGTCTTAACTGTAATTAGTGTCAAATTTTATAAGGTATATGGTGTTTTTAAGGGTACATACTAATAAAGAGGAAGTGATATTATGGATCCTATTAAAATTGGTAGTACAGTACCTGCAGAAAAGGTACATCATATAATTGAAAGATTTCCATTAAAAAAACAAATAGATATTAACTATGAAGATTATAAAGAAAATTTCATATATTCCTTTTCTTTAAGCAAAAAAAAATCAGATGAGGAAATTGCCTTATATAATATATTAGCTGATTTTGTTAAAGATATAATCTTAGTTTTTTATTCTAGAGAAATAATAGAAGAGAAAGTTAAGAAAATTTCAAGGAAGATAGGTAAATTAGAAGGATATGATATAGATAAACGGGTCTATGAACTTTTAATAGATGAGAAAAGCTATGTGATTGAAAAAGATATATTAAAAAATGAATTGTTAAATTATCTAATTGAAAATAATACTCTAATAATAGATGGATACTTGACATTTAGACCTAGAACATTTAATTTTTTAGTAGATAAAGTTATTGAAGAGGTATTGTCAGGAATACAATTAGAAATGGAATATAATGAGTTTATATATACACTGCAGGAATTTGTAGATAATCAATATCCTAAAATGAATTTAGTAAATGTTATAATAGATGAAGGTGAAGTTCAACTATTTGATTCTAATAATGAGAAGATAAATAATGACTATATAGAGATGATATTAAAGGAGCTCTTCTATGACGACATTAGTCAATCTGATATATTGCTTAGTTCTCTATTGGCTATGTCTCCATCAAATATAGTAATTCATATTGAAGATGGAAAAGAAGAGGAACTTATATCAGTATTAAAAAAGGTATTTAGGGATAGAATCAGAATATGCCATGGATGTAGTCTATGTAATGCATATATCATGGAGGAAAATATAGATAAGAGTTGAGAAATCAGCTCTTTTTTTCTTTGACAATTCAATAATAAATGATATTATTATAGGAAAGATAGTATTGGAGGTAATTATAAAATGAGTACAAATATAGTTAAACCGTCTATATTGCCAGGATTTATGGAGTTGATTCCTACGGAACAAATCTTATTTAATAAGATGATGGATACAATTAGAGAAAACTATGAGAAATTTGGATTTTTACCAATTGATACACCTGCAATAGAGAAGACAGAGGTCTTATTGGCAAAGGGTGGAGGAGAAACTGAAAAACAGATCTATAGATTTCAAAAAGGGTCTACAGATATGTCCCTTAGATTTGATTTAACTGTACCATTGGCAAGATATGTAAGTCAACATTATTCAGATTTAAACTTCCCTTTTAGGAGATATCATATTGGTAAGGTATATAGAGGAGAGAGAAATCAGAGGGGAAGATTTAGAGAGTTTTATCAATGCGATATAGATATAATTGGAAATGGGAAATTGGACATAATCAACGATGCTGAGATACCAGCAGTTATATATTCTACTTTCAAGGATTTAGGGTTTGAGTCCTTTACTATAAAGATAAACAATAGAAAGGTCCTAAAGGGATTTTTTCACAGCTTAGAGATAGAAGACTCTACTTTTGTACTTAGAACCATAGATAAATTAGATAAGATAGGTATAGAAAATGTAAAGAAAGAATTGATAGAAATAGGATTAAGTGATGATAAGATTCAAAAAGTCCTTGAATTTATAGATATAAGTGGAGATAATAATAAAGTATTAGAGGAATTAAAGGCATTAGAGATTGAAAATGAAATATTTAAAGAGGGATTAGACGAACTGAAAACAGTTACAGAATATATAGGGATATTTGGAGTACCTCAAGATAATTATGCCATAGATTTAACTATAGCTAGGGGATTAGACTATTATACTGGAACTGTGTATGAGACTTTTTTAAATGATTATCCAGAGATTGGAAGTGTCTGTTCAGGTGGAAGATATGATAATCTAGCTTCACACTATACAAGTCAAAAGCTACCAGGAGTGGGTATATCCATAGGGCTTACTAGATTGTTTTATCAACTTAATGAGGCAAAGATAATCAAGGCTATAGATAATTCTCTAACGACTGTTTTGATTATACCTATGGAAGGATATATGGATAAAGGTGTAGAAGTAGGCAATAGATTGAGAAGAGAAGGTATCTATACTCAGATATATATAGAGTCAGGTAAGATGGGTAAAAAGTTCAATTACGCAGATAAGCTTAATATTCCATATACAATAGTAATAGGAGAAGAAGAGGCAAAGAATGATGTATATTCCCTTAGAGATATGAAGACTGGTGAACAAGAAAGCCTATCTATGGATGAAGTATTAAACCGTTTAAAATAAAGATATATCTTGACAAAATTTCTAAAAGTATATACAATAGATATAATTTAATAATAAAGGCGTTGAAGGGAAGAGTAAATTACTAAAACTTACAGAGAGAGAAGAGATTAGCTGAAAATCTTCTTAGGATAGAGGTAGTTGAAGACCACCCCTGAGCTAAGTCAATAGCATGAGCAAAGGACTTTCGCCTATAGCGGCGTTATTTAAGTTGAGAAGTAATTAGGGTGGAACCACGGAATATAACCTTTCGTCCCTACAATTTTTTGTAGGAATGAAGGGTTTTTTTAATGAAAAAATTGATTAGGAGGATTAAATATGAAAATGATAAAGATCACTTTGCCAGATGGCTCCGTTAGAGAATATTCTAAGGGAATAAGTGTATATGATATTACTAAGGATATATCTGAGGGATTAGCTAGAGTAGCATTAGGTGCAGTAGTTAATGGTAAAACAATGGGAATGCAAGAGGAAGTAAATGAAGACTCCACATTTAAAGTAGTTAAATTTGAAGATAAGGAAGGAAAGGAAATATTTTGGCATACTTCTGCACATATAATGGCATTAGCAGTTCAAAATCTATTTCCTGGAGTTAAGTTTGCCATAGGTCCAGCAATAGACAATGGATTTTATTATGACTTTGATACTGAGCATAGATTTGTACCTGAAGATTTAGAAAAGATTGAAGCTGAAATGAAGAAAATTGCCAAAGAGAATTACACTGTAGAGAGATTCGTAATGTCTAGAGATGAAGCTCTAGATTATTTTAAGAAAAAAGATGAGATATACAAAGTAGATTTAATTGAGAATTTACCAGAAGATGAAGAAATATCATTCTATAAATTAGGAGAGTTTACAGATCTATGTGCAGGGCCACATCTATATGAGACTAAAAAAGTCAAGGCAGTTAAGCTTTTGAGCATTGCTGGAGCATACTGGCGAGGCGATGAAAATAACAAGATGTTACAGAGAATATATGGAACAACTTATGAAAAGAAGAAAGACTTGGAAGAATATCTTAATAGACTAGAAGAAGCTAAGAAGAGAGACCATAGAAAATTAGGAAGAGAACTAGATCTATTTACTATTCAAGAAGAAGGACCTGGATTTCCATTTTTCCATCCAAAGGGAATGATCATCCGAAATATCTTAGAGAACTTCTGGAGGGAAGAACACGCTAAAAGAGGTTATGATGAGATAAAAACTCCAATTATATTGAATGAATCTCTATGGCATCAATCTGGACACTGGGATCACTACAAGGAAAACATGTATTTCACAAAGATAGATGAAGAGGATTATGCTATAAAACCTATGAACTGTCCTGGTTCAATTTTAGTATACAAGTCAAAGATGTATAGTTATAGAGATTTACCTGTAAGGTGGGGTGAATTGGGATTAGTTCATAGACATGAACTTTCAGGAGCATTACATGGTCTAATGAGAGTTAGAAGCTTTACACAAGATGATGCTCATCTATATATATTACCATCTCAAATTAAAAAAGAGTTAATAGATATTATAGATCTAGCAGACTATATGTATAGTATATTTGGTTTTAAATATCATATTGAACTATCTACTAGACCAGAAGATTTCATGGGGACTGAAGAACAATGGGAAGTTGCAACAAATGGATTGAAAGAAGCATTGGAAGAAAAGGGCATAAAATATATAATTAATGAAGGAGACGGGGCATTTTATGGTCCAAAGATTGACTTCCAATTAGAAGATGCAATAGGTAGAACATGGCAATGTGGTACTATTCAGTTAGACTTCCAGATGCCAGAAAGATTTGATATATCCTATGTAGATAAGGATAATGAAAAGAAAAGACCAGTAATGATTCATAGGACTATATTTGGAAGTATGGAGAGATTCATGGGAATATTGATAGAACATTATGCAGGAAAATTCCCAGTATGGTTGGCTCCAGTTCAAGTATCAATACTTCCAATATCTGATAAGTTTAATGACTATGCATATGAACTTAAGGATAAGTTAAAAGGCAAGGGAATCAGAGTGGAATTAGATGGTAGAGCTGAAAAGATAGGATATAAGATAAGAGAAGCTCAACTTCAAAGAATCCCATATATGTTAATAGTAGGAGAAAAAGAAGTTGCGGATAATCTAGTCTCCGTAAGAAAGAGAGATCATGGAGATTTAGGACAAATGAATGTTGAAGATTTCATCTCTACAATAGTAGAAGAAATTGAAAATAAAGTAAAATAAATTAATAAAAAATGGAAGAGTTTTTACTCTTCCATTTTTATAGAGCATAATTAGTTGGACGTTCATTTTCTTTAAATATTACATCTAATTCTTCACTGTTTATAGTCTCATTTTCAATCAATCTTTTAGCAATTTTGTGTAGCAATCCAAGATTATCTTGGATGATCTTTATGCTATCTTCATAGGCTTTATCCGTTATGTTTTTTATTTCTAATCGAATCTTATCATAGTTGTATCTTATATAAGTTTCATCTAGAGCTAGAGTTCCCATAGAACTCATTCCATAACTACATACCATTTCCATAGCTATATTAGTAGCCTTAACTAAATCGTCCTTTGCTCCTGTAGTTATTTCTTTAAATACTACTTCTTCTGCTGCTCTTCCAGCCAATAGACATATTATCTTGTATTCTAATTCTTTCCTAGTCATGAGATATCTTTCCTCATCTGGAAACTTCAATACATATCCTAGAGCTTGCCCGCGAGGAACTATAGATATCTTTTGAACTACATCTATATTCAATATCTTAGACACCAGTGCATGACCTGCTTCATGAATGGCAACAGTACGTTTTTCTTTAAGTAATACACTTGGATTTTTTAATTCTAGACCTGCTATTACCCTTTCAATAGCTGCGTCAAATTCAGAGATAGAGATAACATGTTTATTCTTTCTTACAGCAATAATAGCAGCTTCATTGGCTATATTTGCCAGTTGTGCCCCAGATAATCCAGTAGTTTTCTTAGCTAATTCTGGAATATTTATATTTTTATCTAATGGTTTATTGTTGGTGTGAACTTCTAGTATCTTTTCTCTAGCAGATGTATTTGGATTGCCTATATAGATATGTCTGTCAAATCTACCAGGTCTTAAAAGAGCTTCATCTAGGAGATCAATTCTATTAGTTGCACCAATGATAATCACTGTTTCATCTGTATTAAATCCATCTAATTCCACTAGAAGCTGGTTTAGGGTTTGATCCTTTTCATTGTTGGATTCTAGATTTCTCTTTGTACCAATTGCATCTATTTCATCTATAAATATAATACTAGGAGAATCTTTCTTTGCCTTTTCAAACAGTGTCCGTACTCTCTTTGCTCCTACTCCCACATATTTTTCCACAAATTCAGAACCACTTGCATATAGGAAGTTAGAGTTGGTTTCTCCAGCTACGGCTTTTGCCAATAGAGTCTTTCCTGTACCTGGAGGTCCATGAAATAGTATACCCTTTGGAATCTTTGCTCCCATGTTTTTGTATTTATGGGAGTTGTTTATGAAATCTATAGTCTCCTGTAATTCTTCTTTTATCTCTTCTAATCCAGCGACATCTTTAAAGGATACATTTGGTTTGTCCTTATCTCTATTATTTTCTTTTTCTACTGAAAGTATAGATGGGACCAGTTGGAGATTTGATTCTATCTTGATATAATATATCAACAGGGTTACTGTAATTCCCCAAACGATAATTCGCGTACTCATTTTTATATTTTCCAATCCTTCAATGGATAAAAAGTATTGGAAAATCAGCATAAAAGATGCAATCATTCCCAATACTAGGAAAAAGAGAATAATTCTTTTGTTTTTCAATTTATCCCTCCTAAACTTTTCTAATTTTAGTTTAACCATTTTATTTTTTTATATAAGATAATAATTTCCTTGTCATAAATAAAATTTGGAGTATAATCTATTTATGAGAGAAAGGGGAGATGAATAGATTGGATTTTTTAAAATTGATTGAAACTTATGAGGAAGATATTATAAAATCGACTCAAGAGATTGTCAGGATTAAGTCTGTAGAAGAATCTCCAAGAGATGGTATGCCTTTTGGTGAAGGGCCATATAGGGCTTTACAATATGCTGTTGATCTATCAAGGAATATGGGATTTAAAGTAAAGGAATTTGATGGATATGCTGCACATGCTGATTTAGGAGAAGCAGAGGAATCTGTAGGAATCTTGGTTCATTTAGATGTTGTCCCAGAAGGAGAAGGATGGGACTATGGGCCATATAATGGTGAGATATACGATGGAAAAATATATGGAAGAGGTACTGTAGACGATAAAGGACCAGCCATAGCTTCCCTATATGCTATGAAGGCATTAAAGGAATCTGGAGTGGAATTAAACAGAAAGATAAGGATCATATTTGGAACTAATGAAGAAAGTGGATGGGGATGTATGAAACACTACTTCAATGTTGAAGAACCTCCAACTATGGCATTTACTCCAGATGCAGATTTTCCAGCTATATATGGTGAAAAGGGGATCATAGTATTTCACTTGGAAAAGGATATAGAAATAGAGGATAATGACATGGAGCTAATAGATCTCAAAGGTGGTTCAGCTCCAAATATGGTGCCAGATTCCTGTGAAATTAAAGTAAGACCTAGAGATTTAAAAATTCTAAAGCAAAGATATGATGTTTTTATGGATAGATATGATTATCCTATAAAAATAGACTATGATGGAGATATAGCTACAATAAGGGCGAAGGGGGTATCTAGTCATGGAAGTACTCCAGAAAAAGGGAAAAGTGCTATTTCATATTTGATGAAATTTTTACAGGAGATATTTTCTGAGGATAGTTCCTTTGGGCAATTTGTAAATATATATAATGAGAGAATTGGATTTTCACATTTTGGAGAAAAAATAGGATGTGGTCTTGAAGATGATGTATCTGGTAAGTTGAATTTCAATCCAGGTGTTATAAAAATGGAAGATGGAAAGATCATATTGACTATAAATGTTAGATATCCTATTAAGAGTAGTGCTCCTAAGGTCTATGATGGAATAAGAGAAAACCTAAAGGGTACGGGAATAAGACTTGTAGAGGGCAAATCAGATCAAAGACCTCTATATATTCCAAAGGATAATTTTTTAGTAAAGAAGCTTATGGATGTATATAGGGATGAGACAGGGGACCAAAATTCAGAGCCTATAACTATAGGAGGGGGAACTTATGCAAGAGCTATGGATAATGCAGTTGCATTTGGGCCTATGTTTCCAGGACAACAAGATGTAGCTCATCAAAAAAATGAGTATATAGGTATTGAACATCTGATGAAGATTACTAGAATATATGCCAAGGCATTATATGAGTTAGCAAAATAGAGAGTAGGGATACCCTACCTCTATTTATATTTAATGAAAATTTGAGCATCATACATTATATAAGCTATTGAACAACTAGGGATGTCAAATTTTCTAGTTGTATGTTTTATGTAAAATATAAAGATTTGGAAAGGAAGTTCAATATTTGGATAACACGAATAGAAGTTTTTTGCATATTCAATTTAATCCTGCAACAGTGCTGGCTATTGGATTTGGCAGTTTAATCCTCTTAGGTTCTATTTTGCTTAATCTACCTATTGCAAGTAATAGTGGAGAAAGAGTAGGATATATAAATGCCTTATTTACATCAGCTTCAGCAGTTTGTGTAACGGGATTAGTAGTAGTAAATACTGCTGAATTTTGGTCTCTATTTGGTAAAATAGTCATAATCTTGTTAATTCAAATAGGAGGACTAGGGTTTATGACTATGGCTACAATAGTAGCTTTAATACTTGGAAAAAAGATAAGTTTAAGAGAAAGACTTATAATAAAAGAGCAGTTAAATCAGGAGACCATGTCGGGGCTAGTGAGATTGACAAAATATGTTATATACCTAACATTTCTAATTGAGTTTATAGGTGCGTTATTGTTATCTACTAGATTTATTCCATTATATGGTTGGGAAAAGGGAATAGGATATTCAGTTTTTCATTCCATATCAGCATTTTGTAATGCAGGATTTGATATTCTTGGAAATAGTATAGTTCCCTTTGTAGACGACGGTATTATAAATTTTACTATTGATTCATTAGTTATATTAGGGGGATTAGGATTTGCCGTATATATAGATCTGTTTAGACATAAGAGATTTAATAGACTGAGTGTCCATGGGAAACTAGTCATCACCATGACTGTTATATTATTGATATTAGGTGCCATATTATTCTTTGGCATTGAATATAGTAATCCTGCTACTCTAGGTAATTTAAATGGTGGAGCAAAGGTATCTGCTTCCATTTTTCAATCCGTAATTGCCAGAACAGCAGGTTTTAATTCTGTAGATTTAAGCCAGATTAGGGATACGTCTACATTTTTATTGATTATATTGATGTTCATAGGAGGATCTCCTGGTTCCACTGCAGGAGGAATTAAGACTACTACATTTGGAGTCATAGCTATTACTTCAATATCTACTATTAGAGGTGATGAGGATGTAGTTATATTTAAAAAGCGTATTTCAGAAGGAGTAATAAAAAAATCCATATCCATAGTATTTATAAGTATGGTTTTAGTCATTATTGTATCGTTTATACTGACCATAACAGAAGAAGCTGGCTTTTTAGATTTACTATTTGAGACTACATCTGCTTTTGCCACAGTTGGTTTGAGCAGAGGAATTACATCTACTCTATCGAATATAGGAAAGACTATAGTATTGATAACCATGTATATAGGACGGGTAGGACCATTGACCATGGCCTTTGCTCTAGGAAGAAAGAGTAAACAAAGAAAATTTAGATATTCAGAGGGAAATATAATTGTAGGATAGAAGGAGTGAATAATATTGAAATCTTTTGCTGTTATTGGCTGTGGTAGATTTGGTTCTTCCATAGCTAAGACACTTTTTGATATAGGTAATGAGGTTTTGGCAGTAGATAAAAATCCAGAATTAGTGAAGGAAATTTCGGAGCATGTAACATATGCCGTAGAAGCAGATGTTATGGATGAAAGTGTGTTAAAGGAACTAGGTTTAAGTAATTTCGATGTTGTAATTATAAGTATCGGTTCTAGCCTTGAAGCTTCTATTATGGCCACTTTAATTGTCAAAGAGTTTGGAGTTAAAAAAGTAGTAGCCAAAGCACAATCAGAATTGCATGGAAAGCTATTAGCTAAAATAGGAGCAGATAAAGTGGTGTTTCCAGAGAGAGATATGGGAGTTAGGGTTGCCCATAAATTAACATCTAATAATATTTTAGACTATATAGAATTATCTCCTGATTTTTCAATCCTAGAGATAGCGGCTATTAAGAGTTGGTACAATAAATCTTTAGAAGAGCTAAAGTTCAGAAATAGATATGGAGTAAATGTAATTGCCATTAAAGATAAGAATAATATAAGTATTTCATTAGACTCTGAACAAATTGTAAGAGAAGGAAATATTTTAGTTATAATAGGGACAACTGAAGATGTGAAGAAGATTGAGTTGATGGCAGCAGAGTAAGATATGATATGAAAGTGTAAAAATATAATAGAAAAGTAAAGATCAGAACCCAATTTGATTCTTGTAGTCCTAATGTGTTTATTCAAGAACAATCTCTTGGTATTTACTACAATAAGGGATTTGATCTACTTGATTTTGTGAAGAATAAAGAGATATTCCAATCTATGTTAAAGTCAGCAGGGCTAGGGGTTGCTATGGGAAATGCAAGTGATGAGATTAAACTCATAGCCGACTATATATCTTCATCTAATGATGAAGATGGTGTAGCTAAGGCAATTGAAAAGTATATAGCCTGGTAATGTAGGGGAGAGCTTTGCTCTCCCTTTATATTATTTCAGAAAGTTGCGTATCATTTTTTAATATGGTATGTTAATTGTAAGTTATAGCAAACAAAAAGGTCGGTGAATACCATGATAAATATCTGTTTTTCATCTTCAGCAGCTGCTATGTTGCATATCTTGAGTTTAGATAACAAGATTATATATTTAAATGATGATCTATCTATTGGCAATATAAATAATCTTGATGCTAGTAGTAGAGTGGATCAGATGATTTATTATGCTAGTTATAATATAAAAAATTATCATGATCATAATGAAGGTAGGAAATCAGAAATATCTATTTATGATAACTTTTACAAGGATATACAATGCATACCATCACATGAAGAAATTCTGATATGGTATTCAAATAGTCCTTTTGAGTATTGTGGAATGTTGTATACATTATGGCTTTTGAAGGAAAGAGAAGTGAATATTAATCTATTAAATGTAAGTCAATATGGATATTCATTTGTTGTAGAAATAGGTTTTGAAGGAGTTCAAACGCTCTTATCTTTAGGAGAAAGGATTACTTTAGAGGAAAAGATAGAGTATTGTAAAAAGTGGGAACTGTTACAATCTGAAAGTGGTGAATTGAGAATGTATATAGACAATACTATAAGGACAGTTCCAGATGAATTTTTTGATGAAGTCTTGGTATCATTTGCAAAAGAAAAATCAATTGATATATTAGAAGCTCTAACACATGTCTGTCAATATTACAGAGAAGAAAAAAAGATTATTATCAATTATTATTATTTATTCTCTAGATTAAATATCTTACTAAAAACAGGAGTATTAAAGTGATTTAGATAGACTATATAAAAAATAATACTAGATAATACATTAATTCAGTAGTGGAGAGCTTTGCTCCCCTCATTTGGAATATTAAAAAGAGTAGATCCTTCGACTACGCTCAGGATGACAGAAGAAGTCTTCTATTTTGTCATCCCGACCAATGTGGAGGGATCTCCTAATATAAAAAATTTGTAATAATATTTGACAAAAATTATAATCTATCATATAATGTTATGGTGAATTGAATATTTTATATTTAAGTAGAAGTGTCCGCTTCTCACCTTATAGCTTTGGCTCATAGGGTTAAGAAATTTTGATATAATCTTAAGTCTATTAAGATTATTGTGTCATGATCATGTATGTTAAGCGGGTAATCTATACCCGCTTTTATTTATGTAAAAATTTATAGGAGGTGCTGTATTATTAAAGAGCTTCAAATCAATGAGGAGATTAGGGAGAGAGAAGTCAGGTTAATCGACGTAGACGGTGACCAATTAGGTATTGTATCTATAAAAAAAGCGTTAGATATTGCCTATGATAGAAAACTAGATTTGGTAAATGTAGCTCCAAATGCCAAGCCGCCAGTATGTAGGATTATGGACTATGGAAAGTATAAATATGAACTGGCTAAAAAAGAAAAAGAAGCTAGGAAAAATCAAAAAGTTATAAATGTAAAGGAGATACGATTGACTCCTAATATAGAAATTCATGACTTAAACGTAAAGGCTAGAAGAGCAAATGAATTTTTGAAGTCAGGAGATAAGGTCAAGGTATCTGTAAGATTTAGAGGTAGAGAAATGGGTCACACCAATATAGGCAGGGTTGTCTTAAATGATTTTGCAGAATTGACTAAGGAATTAGGCGTTATAGAAAAACCAGCAAAGATGGAAGGTAGAAATATGGTTATGTTTCTAACTCCAAAAACAGAGTAAGCTTAGGAGGATATATTATGGCAAAGATGAAAACTCATAGAGGTTCAGCAAAGAGATTTAAAAGAACTGGGACAGGAAAGTTAAGAAGATATAAAGCATATAAGAGTCACTTAACTGGTAAAAAATCACCTAAGAGAATTAGGAACTTAAGAAAAGGTGCTTTAGTAAGTAAAGGTGACCAAAGAAGAATAGATACAATGTTACCAAGATAAGACTAATTTATATATAGTATAGGAGGATTACATCAAATGGCAAGAGTAAAAAGAGGCGTAAATGCCAAGAAAAGACATAAAAAAGTGTTAAAACAAGCTAAGGGTTATTATGGTGCAAAGAGTAAGTTATTTAGACCTGCTAATCAAGCTGTAATGAAATCATTAAATTATGCATATATAGGAAGAAAACAAAGAAAAAGAGATTTTAGAAAATTATGGATTACCAGAATCAATGCAGCTGCTAGAGCTAATGGTATGAGCTATAGCAAATTTATAAGTGGTCTTAAAAAGGCTAATATAGATGTTAATAGAAAGATGCTATCAGAGATGGCAATTCATGACGCAGAAGGTTTCGCTAAATTAGTTGAAATTGCAAAGAATAATTAATATGAAAGTTCCTGATAGGAACTTTTTTTCTTTTTATCACGACAGGAGGTAAGTATATGAAGTCATTTGCAGTGATAGGTTGCGGTAGATTTGGTTCTTCTTTAGCTAAGACATTATTTGAATTAGAAAATGAAGTATTAGCTATAGATAAAAATCCTAATACAATACAAGAAATATCTGAGTATGTAAGCCAAGCTGTAGAAGCAGATGCAACACAGGAATTGGCTTTAAAGGAATTAAATATAGATAGATTCGATGTAGTCATAATAAGTATTGGTTCAGATATGGAAGCTTCTATCGTAGCCACTCTAATAGCTAAGGAGTTAGGAGCTAAAAATATCATATCACAGGCCCAATCAGAACTACATGGTAGACTATTAAAGAAGATTGGAGCAGATAAAGTGATATTCCCAGAGATGGATATGGGAATAAGAGTAGCCCATAACTTAACTTCAAGTAATATCTTGGATTATATCCAATTATCTCCAGATTTTTCAGTGTTGGAAATTGCAGTTTTAGAAAGTTGGCATCAAAAATCTTTAGCAGAGTTAAGGATTAGAAATAAATACGGAATAAATGTGATTGCAGTTAAAAGAGGTGCAGAAATCATAGCCTCTCCTTCTCCAGACTTTGTGCTAAATAACTATGATATAATAGTTATAATTGGAAGTTCTGAAGATGTAAAGAAGATTGAACTTAGAGCAGGTGAATAATATGTTAGAAATCAGCTCAAGAAATAACCCCTTGATCAAAGAGATCAAGGGACTATATAAAAGAAAAAACAGATGGAAAAAACGACAGTTTATAATTGAAGGAATAAAGATAATTGAAGAAGCCATATCTAATGACAAAAAACTTGAACATATAATCTATTCAGAAAAATTATTATCCACTGAGGAAGGTCAACAGTTCTTTGAGCAGATCAAGGACATGGGTAATGTTATCAAAATATCCACGAATCTATTTGATGAAATTTCTGATACAGACAATCCTCAAGGAATATTGGCGATAGCTGAATTTATTGAAAGAACCTTTCAGGATATGGTGAATAGAGAGCGGCCATCTCTTTTATTTCTAGATAGAATTCAAGATCCGGGTAATATGGGAACGATTATCAGAACAGGAGATGCATTTAACATAGGTGGAATTCTGTTGGGAGAAGGTTGCGTAGACCCATACAATCCTAAAGTTGTACGTTCTACTATGGGTTCTATATTTAGAGTTCCTATATATGTTTGTGATGATACAATGAATTCACTTTTAAAGATTAGAGAATTGGGGATAAGGATATTAGCCACTTCACTAGATGGAAATTTCATCTATAATGAGAGATTTGAAGAAGCCTTTGTATGTGTTATAGGCAATGAATCTAAGGGAGTAGATCCTGAAATCATGTCCATGGCAGATAGAAAGATTAAGATACCAATGCCTGGGAGAGCTGAATCCTTAAACGCAGGAGTTGCTGCTTCGATTATTATGTATGAAACCATGAAATGGAGGATTTGATCAACTATATGGAGGAGATGAAGATATGAAAGAAAAGCTAAAAGAAATTCGGAATTTAGCTCTAAAGAGTATAGAAGATGTTACTAATTTAGCTGAATTAGATAGCTTAAGGGTTAAGTATTTGGGGAAAAAAGGAGAACTTACTGCTGTATTAAGAGATATGGGGAAACTATCACCAGAAGAAAGACCTGTAATTGGACAGATAGCTAATGAAGTCAGAAGTGAAATAGAGGAGTCCATTTCTAAAGCTAAGGCTGTTTTAAAGGCTGAAGAGAAAAAAATCAAACTGGAAAAAGAGAAAATTGATATAACCATATCTACTAATAAGGAGAGAATAGGACATAGACATCCACTGTTGGCAACTATTGATGAGTTAGAAGATCTATTTATTAGTATGGGATTTACTGTAGTAATAGGACCAGAAATAGAGACAGTAGAAAATAATTTTGATTCTTTAAATTCTCCAGAAAACCATCCTTCTAGGGACTTTTCAGATACATTTTATATTACAGATGATATATTATTGAGAACACACACGTCTCCTGTGCAGATTAGAGCTATGAAAGAATTGGGAGCTCCTTTAAAGATTATATCAGCAGGTAGGACATTTAGATTTGATGATGTAGATGATACACATTCACCTATGTTTCACCAACTAGAAGGGCTTGTAGTAGATGAAAAGATATCTATGGCAAACTTAATTCATACTTTAGATATATTCATAAAAGAATTGTTTGGAAAGGATATGAAAACTAGATATAGACCTCATCATTTTCCATTTACAGAACCTAGTGCAGAAGTAGATGTCTCATGTATAAAATGTAAAGGTAAGGGTTGCCCAGTATGTAATTATACAGGATGGAGTATGGAACTTCTAGGCTGTGGTATGGTACATCCAAAAGTACTAGAAAACTGTGGCATCGATCCTGAAAAATACACTGGATTTGCCTTCGGTATGGGAATAGATAGGATTACTATGGTTAAACACGGAATTAATGATATAAGACTATTGTTTGAAAATGACAATAGATTTTTAGAACAATTCTAGATGAGGAAGGAGATGATAGTATGTTATTACCTATAAAGTGGCTGAAAGATTATGTGAAAATAGATAAAGAAAGTAGAGAATTGGCAGATGGACTTACACTATCTGGTTCCCATGTGGAGTCTATAAATCCATTAAACAAGGGAATCGAGGGGGTAGTCCTTGGTAATATATTAGATATAAAAAAGCATCCCAATGCAGATAAATTATTGATTTGTACAGTAGATATAGGAGATAGAGAACTTCAAATAGTTACAGGTGCACAAAATTTAACTATTGGTGACTATGTGCCTGTAGCAGTTGTTGGTTCAAAACTTCCAGGAGATATACTTATTGAAAAGACGGATTTCAGGGGAGTAGAATCCTATGGAATGCTTTGTTCTCTAAAAGAATTGGGATATAGTGATAATGTAATATCCAAAGATATGAGAGATGGGATATTTGTTTTAAATGAGAAGTATCCACTTGGTACAGATATTGTAGATATCCTTGGTTTGAATGATGAAGTAATAGAATTTGAGATAACACCAAATAGACCAGATTGTTTGAGTATAGTCGGAATGGCTAGAGAGACTTCTGCCACATTCAATGTTCCATTGGAAGAACCTGTAATAGATATTCACGAAGAAGATGATGATATTTCCAACTATGTAGATGATATCAAAATTTTAAGTGATAATTGCTTTAGATATTATGCTAAGGTAGTTAAGGATGTAGAGATAAAAGAATCTCCATTATGGATGCAAATAAGACTTATGGAAGCAGGAGTAAGGCCTATAAATAATATTGTAGATATAACTAACTATGTAATGCTTGAATATGGAGAGCCTTTACATGCCTTCGACTTAAATAAATTAAAAGGTAAGACTATAATAGTCAGACAGGCTGAAGATTCCGAAGAGATAAAGACGTTAGATGATATACAAAGAAAACTAGATAGCTCAGATCTAGTTATAGCAGATGAAGAAAGACCTATAGCCATTGCAGGAGTAATGGGAGGATTTGACTCTGAAATAGGTGAAGATACTAAGGTAGTCTTACTAGAAGGAGCAAACTTTGATCAAAAGAGTGTTAGAATTACTGCTAAGAAATTAGGCTTAAGAACAGAGGCATCTAATAGGTTTGAAAAGGGAATAGATCCTAATCTATGTAGTAAGGCTGTAGATAGAGTATGTCAACTTATTGAGATTACAGGTTCTGGAACTGTAGTAAAGTCTAGTATCGATAGATATAAAGAAGTAAAAGAAGAAAAGCGTATTAGTTTGAGACCAGAAAGAGTAAATATGCTTTTAGGAACAGATATTAGTATTGAGTCCATGTTAGGCTATTTAAACTCTCTGGGACTAGAATCTGAATATGATGGAAATTTGATTTGGTCTACAGTACCTACTTATAGGCTGGATATATCCATAGAGGCAGATCTAATAGAAGAGATTGGTAGACTATATGGATTTCACAATATAGAAAGCAAGCCTTTAGTTGGTAGACTTACTAGAGGTAAAAAACCAGATAAGAAGATGATAGAAGACAAGGCCAAAGAGATCTTACAAAGCTTAGGGTATAATGAAGTCATGACATATTCCTTTATAAGTCCAAAGGCATATGATAAGATAATGTTAAATAGTGATAGTCACCTTAGAAAGTATATAAGACTATTAAATCCACTTGGAGAAGATTATAGTGTCATGCGTACTACATTGATACCTACTATGATGGAATTGTTAAGTAGAAATTATAATAGAGATGTTGAATCTACATTTGCCTTTGAAATTGGAAATATATTTATTCCAAAGGAGTTGCCTGTTGAAAGACTTCCAGAAGAACATAAAGTTCTTTCCATAGGTTTTTATGGTAGCAAGGATTTCTATTATTTAAAAGAATCTGTTATCAAGCTATTGGAAAGATTGGGTATCTCTGGTGTTGAATGTATTAGAGAAGAAAAGAATTCTACATTTCACCCAGGAAGAACAGCAAATCTAATATTGGATGGAGAAGTATTGGGAACTATAGGAGAAATCCATATAGATGTATGTGAAAATTATGGTATGGATACTAGAGTTTATATGGGTCAAATAGATTTCGATAGGGTAATAGAATTAACAGATTTTGAAAAGAGATTTAAACCTCTTCCTAAATATCCATCTATGACTAGAGATATTGCAGTAGTAGTAGACGAAGATATAATGGTGGGAGATATAGAGAAAATTATATTAAAACATGGTGGCGATCTTATAGAGGATATAGAACTCTTCGATATCTATAGGGGAGATCAAATACCAGAGAATAAGAAGAGTATTGCATTTTCCATAATCTATAGATCCCATGAGAGAACCCTAAAGGATAAAGAGATTAACAATATTCAGGAGTTAATTATTCATGACTTAGAGGATAATCTAAAGGCCAAATTAAGAAGTTAAAGGGGTAGAGAGATCTACCTCTTTTTTATAAGTAATGGGAAGTCCGTATTGTAGTTTTAATCATTAGTTAGAAAGCTTTTCTTAAAATGTGTAGAGAATATCAAGGCCTTTGTAGTATAATATGTATATAATCAAAGGGGAGGATGGAAGTTATGACGGCAAATAAAAAAATAGAAGTAATGATAGATGGTCGTAACTTTACAGTAGTTGGTGGAGAAGATGAGGAATATGTTAGAAATTTGGCTTATTATATAGATAAGAAGATTAGAAATCTAACTTCTAAAAATGAGAGACTTAGCCAAACTATGGCAGCTACACTTGCTGCTTTAAATATAGCCGATGAACTTCACAAGACCAATTCTGAATTGAAAAAATTAAAGGATAAGGCCAAAGGTCCTCTTGAAGAGTATGATTCTCTATGTGTTGAATTGGAAGAATCTAAAGAAAAAGTTCAAGAGTTAAGAGGAAAGTGTAAGGAATATACAGATTTAATAGAGATATATAGCAAAGAAAAAGAAGAATTTATAGACAAAATTAAAGGGCTTGAAATAGAATTAGAGTCAAAGAATAAAGAGGTCGAAACTTTAAAAGAAGAGATAGAAGGGCTACAGGATAGGAATTTTAAAAACCAAGTAGAGTTGGTAGAAGTGAAAAAAGAGCTGACTGAATATGTTAGATTGTTAGATAAAGAAACAAGTACATTTTAATTAAGGAAGGAAAATGGATATAGTGAGAGATAAAGTGGAATTATTAGCTCCAGTGGGAAGTATGGAATCACTGTATGCTGCAGTTCAAAATGGAGCAGATGCAGTATATCTAGGTGGCAAATTATTTAATGCAAGACAATATGCTTCTAATTTTGACTATGAAGAATTGAGAGAGGCCATAAAGTATTCCCATCTAAATGGAGTAAAGGTCTATGTAACAGTAAATATCCTAATAGAAGATAGAGAAGTTTCAGAGATTATGGACTATATTAAGTTTTTGTATGAAGCAGATATTGATGCTATTATAGTTCAAGATTTAGGGATTGCCAATCTAGTTAGAAAGACATTTCCAGATTTTAAAATTCATGGAAGCACTCAGATGACAATAAACAATTTAGAAGGAGCTAAATTTTTACAGGATATGGGGTTCTCTAGGGTAGTTTTGGCTAGAGAAGTACCTCTAGATGAAATAATACGTATAAAAGGCAATTCAGATATAGAACTTGAAGTGTTTGTACATGGAGCACTGTGTGTTTCATACTCTGGACAATGTCTAATGAGCAGCTTAATAGGAGGAAGGAGTGGCAATAGAGGACGATGTGCCCAACCTTGTAGAATGGCTTATTCCATAGTAGATAAACAGGGACTACTAGTGGGAGATTGGGATAAAAAACATGTTTTAAGTACTAGAGATTTAAATACTTTAGGCTATATTGATAGGCTTAAAGATATAGGTATATCTTCTTTTAAAATAGAAGGCAGGATGAAGAGACCAGAATATGTAGCTACTATAGTTAAGAACTATAGAAAAGCCTTAGATGAAGGTGATATATCTGTTAGAGATGAAGATAAAAAGGATGTAGAGCAGATATTCAATAGAGGGTTTACTAGGGGACTTACCTTTGGAGACTTTGGTGGAGAATATATATCCTTCAATAGGCCAGATAATAGAGGTACTTTGCTTGGAAAAGTTGTGAAAGTAGATAAATACAAGGTATCTATTCTGTTAGAAGAAGATATAGAAAAGGGTGATGGAATAGAATTTTTACTTGCCAATGGAAAATATAAGGGCATGAAATCTCCACAAGATGGGAAAAAGGGCTGTATATTGATATTGGATAAGTTGGGATTTATTTCAAAAGATTCTCTAGTATATAAGACTTCAAGTGAAAGTCTATTAAATAGTGCGAGGAAGTCCTATGAAGAGAACAAGAAGATGTATCCTGTAGATATGGAGATATATGTTAAAATCGACGAAAAACCTGAGCTAAAATTAAAGCATAGAGAATATATAGTGGATGTAATGGGAGATTTTATCGTTGAAAGAGGCAAAAAGCTTACAATAGGAGAAGAAAAGGTAAGGGAACAACTTTCAAAGTTGGGAGATACTAGCTATTATCTAGCTAATATTGAAATGCATATTGAAGAAGGAGCATTCTTACCTTTAAGTGTATTAAATGAGCTTAGAAGAAATGCTATAGATAGGCTTGAAGCTATAATCGGAAATTTCAACAATAGAAAGCCTATAGATAATAGAGAATATAATGTTGTGAAGAATACTCTATTGAATATTAAAGATAGAGATTCTAGTATAGGAAGAAAGTTAAGTGTCAAAATCAGCAGTCCACAACAGTATAGACAATTAAATATAGATAAGCTAGATAGAATATATCTAGGATTTTATGAAGGTCTAGATGATATAATAGATGAGTTAAAGAGAAAAGATAAAGAAGTATTTATTTGGACAGATAAGATTCTATATATGAAAGATTTAGAAGGTATAGATAGAGTTATAGATCGTTTAAAGGATAAGCTAGATGGAGTATCTGTATCTAATATAGGCACATTAAAATATATAAGAGATAGATATGATTTAAAAGTTCATGGAGATATAGGATTAAATATATTCAATAGCTATACAGTTGAATATCTATATTCCTTAGGTCTTGATACATTAACTCTATCACCAGAATTGAATCTAGAACAGATAAAGGGAATAAGTAGAGGAGTTGGAGGTAGTTTAGAAGCCATAGTCTATGGATATTTACCGGCTATGATTACTAAGACCTGTCCGATGGCGTTGGCTAAAGGCTGCAAGGATGATAGTAATTGTAAGAATTGTAATTTTGCAAAGGGATATGGCTTAAAAGATAGAATGGATATGATATTTTATATGACTAGAGGAAATGGATTTTCTACTATATATAACTCTGTTCCATTAATGGTTTTAGATAGTATAGGGCAGATACTTGACTCTGGTGTGTCTATGGCTAGACTTGATTTTACTATAGAGGATAGATATATATATGAAATACAGTCCATTTATTATGATTATATAAATGGGGCAGCTAATAGAGCCGATATTGCAAGATTTATAGATGATTATAAAAAACATACAAATATTACTAAAGGACACTATTATAGGGGAATAATATAGGCGAGGTGAAATCACTTGAATAGTAAGACCTTAAAAGTTCTTGAATACAACAAGATAATCAATTTGTTATTAGAAAAAGCTGAATCTGAACTGGGAAAAGAAAAAGTAAGGCAGATTAAACCTATTGCCAATAAAGAGAAAGTAGAACATCTATTGAGAGAAACAGATGAGGCATTATCCTTATTGATAAAAAGAGGGAATCCGCCTTTGTATGGGATTCATAGCATAAAGCATGAACTAAAAAGAGTAAAAATGGGAGGCTCTCTAACTCCAAGAGGACTTTTAAAAGTTTCAGATTCTCTTAGAGTGTCAAGGGGATTAAAAAAATATATCAAAGAAAATGAATCTGATAAAAGCTCAAATTATTCAATTATAGAAGGTTTAGTCAGTAATCTCATGACTTTTAAAAATATTGAGGATGAGATTAACAATGCTATAATAAATGAAAATGAAGTATCAGATAATGCTAGTTCTACTCTTCGTAATATAAGAAGACAGATTATAGGAAAAAATGATGCTGTAAAGGATAAGCTTAACTCTATTATAAACTCTCAATCCAACAAGAAATATTTACAAGATAGTATAGTCACTATGAGAGAGGGAAGATATGTCATACCTGTTAAACAGGAAAATCGCAGCAAGGTTCCTGGGTTAGTCCATGACATCAGTTCAAGCGGAGCTACTGCCTTTATAGAACCTATGGCAGTAGTTGAGCTTAACAATGAGTTAAGAGAGTTAGAAATTAAAGAAAGGGAAGAGATAGAGCGGATACTTGCAGAACTTTCTAATATGGTAGGAGAAGTGTCTGAAAGTATAATGAGCAATCAAAGTATATTGCAAGACCTAGATTTTATATTTGCCAAGGGTAAACTTGCCCTAGATATGAATGCTACAAAGCCTATTTTAAACGATAGAGGATATATAAATATGAAAAAGGCAAGACATCCTCTATTGGATTCTCAAAAGGTAATACCTATTAGTGTCTATTTAGGTGATGAGTTTACATCTTTGATAATTACAGGACCTAATACTGGAGGTAAGACAGTAACTCTAAAGACTGTGGGATTGTTGACATTGATGGCTCAATCAGGTTTACATATTCCTGTGGATTTTAATTCAGAAGTTGCTGTATTTGATCAGGTATTTGCAGATATAGGAGATGAGCAGAGTATAGAGCAAAGTCTATCTACTTTTTCTTCTCACATGACAAATATAGTAGACATATTAAACAATGTAGATAAAAATAGCTTGATCTTGTTTGATGAACTAGGAGCTGGAACGGATCCAACAGAAGGGGCAGCATTGGCAATGTCTATATTAGATAATCTGTTAAAATTAGATGTAAGGACTATAGCTACAACTCATTATAGTCAGCTGAAATTATATGCATTGACTACAGAAGGAGTTAAGAACGCATCTGTAGAATTTGATGTGGAAACCTTAAGGCCTACATATAGATTATCTATAGGGGTACCTGGCAAATCTAATGCCTTTGAGATATCTAAGAGATTAGGATTACAGGATTATATCATAGATTATGCCAGGGATTTAATCTCTCAGGAAAATATAGAGTTTGAAGATGTTTTAAAGTCTATTGAAAAAGATAGAATAGAAGCTGAAGAGAAGAGATATGAGGCAGAGAGATTGAATTTAGAAATAGAGAAGCTAAGACAAGATTTAGCCTTAGAGAAGGATAAGACTAAAGAAATGAGAGATAAGATAATCCAAAAGGCTAATGAAGAGGCTAAGGATATACTTAGAAGTGCAAAAGAGGAAGCGGATTTAGTAGTTTCAGAACTAAGAGATATTTCTTTTGAAATAGATAGAGAAAAAAATCGAAGAATACATGAGGCACAAAGTATGCTAAAAGATAGGATAAATGATGTAGATGAATCTCTATCTGAAGATATCCTCAATGTAAAATCCAATAAACCTCCGAAAAAGTTAAAAGTTGGCGAAACAGTGGAAGTATTATCCTTAAATCAAATAGGGCAGGTTTTATCATTGCCAGATGAGAGTGGAAATGTTAATATTCAAATAGGTATAATGAAAGTCAATGTCCATATCAGTACTCTAAGGAGAACTGCTTCAGAAGAAAGAAAAAGATCTCATTTTAAATCGAAGACTATAATGAGTTCAAAGTCACAGACCATAAAAAATGAAATAGATCTAAGAGGTAAGAATATAGAAGAAGCTATATTGGAGTTAGATAAGTATTTAGATGATGTATATATTTCTGGTTTAAAAGAGGTCTTTGTAATTCATGGTAAGGGCACTGGTGCATTAAGGGAAGGTCTACAATCTTATTTTAGAAAGCATAGGACTGTGAAATCTTTTAGGATTGGTAAATATGGAGAAGGGGGAGCAGGAGTTACAGTATTGGAGATAAAATAAAAAATTGTATTTAGGATTATAGAAAGGATACTTGTTTTACTGTAGATAAGTATCTTTTTTATAACGAATAGGAAAGTTCTACCTTTTAATTTTTCACTTTAAGAACTTTCCGTCAATGAGTTTCAAGAAAAGCTACCTTTAAGGCGTTCATAGATGTTTTTCTTATAATGAAAGTTGAAGGATGTAGATATTCATCTTATGATATTAATAATATTAGGTGGTGAGTTAGTGAGAATAGGGAAATTTGCCAAGAGTAACAATCTTACCATTGATACTGTCAGACATTATATGAATTTAGGATTGATTATACCTGAAATGCAAGGAGGACATTATTATTTTGATAATAGATGTAAATCAGACTTAGAAGATATTTTAAGTTTAAAGAGGATGGGATTCACATTAAATGAAATTAAATCAATATTTATATTTAAAAGACTAGGAAGCCTTACTCCATATGAACAAAATCAATACTATAAAACATTTTTTGAAAGTAAATATGAGAGTATAGAAAAAGAAATAAAAAATCTCAAAAAAGTTAGAAATAATCTCAAGAAAAAAATAGATGAATTACAGAGTTATAATAAAGAAATTAAAAATAAAATAGGTATTAATCTTAAAAATTTAAGTATATTTAAATGCTCAAAGTGTAACGGAGATTTAATGATTTCCAAGGGTGATATAGATAACAACCAGATAATTAGTGGAAAGTTAAGATGCAATTGTGGAGTAGAATATAAAATTGATGATGGAATATTAGTAAGTAACGGTAAAGATATAGAACATAGGTTAAATTTTGACAATAACTATATAGGAGAATATATAAGTTCAACGGATATAGGATATTTAGATAATATATATAAAGGTTTAGAATTAATGCATAAAAGAATAGATTATGATAATTTTAAAAATAAGATAATACTAGAATTAGGTTCTGGTATGGGATTTTTTTTTAGGCATATTTATGATGGATTATCGGAGGATTCCACTTATATAGCTGTTGATAATGATTTAGGAAGACATAAATTTTTGAAGGGAATACTAGAGCTTATAAATTGTAATAAAAATATAATATTTATATGTTCTGATTTTACTGAAATTCCTATAGGAAATAAATCCATAGATGTTCTTGTGGATTTTTCAGGAAGCAGTAATTACGGGTTTTCAAATGAACAGTTTTTGTTAAATAAAATTGATAATTATATTAAAGAATCTGCTTGGTTAATAGGGACATATATAATGTTTAAAAACTTCAATGTAAATAGTAAAATAGATAGTAAATATAGAGAGAACTTTAATATAAACAATGTAAAGAAAGAAATAGAAAAGTTAGATTATAATATTATTTATGATGATATATCACAGCCTGTTAGTAAGGGAGGAAAATATGAGAACTATTTTATAGAAGGAGAGGAAATATATTATTATTTATATTACGGGAAAAGATAGGGTTAACCCTATCTTTAGTTATTCCCATTAGTAAAAAAATATTAAAAACATATTGACATCGGCTAAAGACTACTATTTAGAATGTAGTTAAGATAGGAGGAGTCAATATGAAAGATAAAAGACAGAGAATAAATTTTATATTATTTTCATTGGGAAAGTTTGTATCTATTTTTGGTGCATCTATTTATTCATTTGCCACAGGACTTCATGTATTAAAGATTACAGGCTCAGGGATGACCTTTGCTCTAAGCATTATAGTTAGTATAATACCAATAGTAATTATAAATCCTTTTGCAGGGGTTATAGCTGATAAATTTGATAAAAAGAAGATAGTCGTTGCTATGGATATAGTAAATGGAATATTTCTTGTATTATTATATATAGTTAGCGGCATATATGGTTTGAGAGTACAAATGATATATATAAGTACCCTTATTACTTCAATTTTTACTACTATATTTGGTATATCCATGGAAGCAGCTATTCCTAATATTGTATCAGAAAATATGTTGATGAATATTAATTCTGCTAGTAAGATTATAGATTCAATGTCATCAGTACTGGGGCCGATGGTTGGAGGAATAATATTTGCTTTCATAGATATTAGATATTTTATTTTATTCAATGGAATATCCTATATATTTTCAGGAATATCTGAAATATTTATAGATTTTAAATATAATTATAATAGGAATAATGAGCAAGAAAATAGCATTAGTTTTATAGAAGATATGAAAAAGGGATTGGAATATATTATAGAGAGAAAGGATATAATAGGGATTTTTAGTGTGTTTATTAGTTTGAATTTTTTTATGGGGCTATCAATCACCATACCTTTACCATATATAATTAATAATGTATTGGTATTAGATTCTAAGAGTTTAGGAATAATTCAGAGTGCATTCCCAATAGGAATGGCAATTGGTGCATTGCTAATTAAAAGAATTATGCAAAGAACTTCTTATAAAAAGATTTTAATATTTGCTAGTCTAGGATTAGGCATATGTACAAATTTATTGGGAGTTCCAATATTGTTTAAAAACTTATTATTTACTAATACTATATATACTTTATATTATTGTGGAATAATGATTGTTTTTGGAATTGCTATTTCTTTTATAGATATACCAATTATGTATATATTACAAAAATTAATAGCTGATGAATATAGGGGGCGAGTTTTAAGTATAATTATGAGTGTTGTTAAAATCATATTGCCATTGGGATTAATATTGTCTGGATTTTTGTTAAACAGAATACCAGCTTATTTTATAACAACAATAGGAGGCACACTTCTAGTTCTTAGCAATATAATAATTTTAAATAAGAAAAAGGTATTATTTTTGGAGATAAGTGGAGAAAATTAATATTAAAACAGTATATTAATAATGGGTGTAAATAATAATCCTTGTATTTATATAGAGAATATTGTATATTATAAAGTAATAATTATATATAATTCGCAGATTAAGAGAGTAGAATATTTAACCATGTTAAAGCGAGCTGGGATGGTGGAAGTCAGTATATAGGAAATATTTGAAGAGAACTTAGGAGAATATATCTGAACTCAGTAGGATATTACGCTAGTAGCGTTAAAATTTCGAGTAGGTATTTGCCAACAAGAGTGGTATCACGGGAAAGTTCTCGTCTCTTATATAGAGATGAGAGCTTTTTAATTTAAGGAGGCTGAAACAATGTTAAACTTTAAAGAAAAAATAGTGGATTTAATTGCTAGTGAGGTAGACTCATTAAATAGGGAAGAAATAATATCATTAATAGAAATACCACCTTCTTATGATATGGGTGATTATGCTTTCCCAGTATTTAGGCTTAGTAAAGTGTTTAGAAAGGCTCCAAATTTAATATCACAGGAGTTAGTTGAAAAGTTTGGAGAGAACGAAAACTTTGAGAGAATTGAAAGTGCAGGACCATATGTGAACTTCTTTATCAATAGATCAAAATTAATAGAGACCGTAATGGAGGAAATCAAGGATAGGGGATCTAAATATGGTTCTTCTAATATAGGAGAAGGAAAGACTGTAATAGTAGAATACTCATCCCCTAATATTGCAAAGCCATTTCATATAGGACATATAAGGACTACCGTAATAGGAAGTGCTCTATATAAGATATATAAATTCCTTGGGTTTAATACAATAGGTATCAACCATCTAGGAGATTATGGAACTCAATTTGGTATGTTGATTTCAGCTTATAAAAAATGGGGAGATAAAGAGGTCATTGAAAATGATCCAATCAATGAACTTTTAAAATTATATGTTAGATTTAACTCAGAGGCAGAAGAACATGAAGAGTTGAGGGAAGAAGCTAGATATTGGTTTAAAGAATTAGAAGATGGCAATGAGGAAGCTGTAGATCTATGGAAGTGGATAAGAGAAATAAGCCTTAAAGAATTTAAGAAGGTATATGATATGCTAAATATCGAATTTGATTCATATGCAGGAGAGAGTTTCTATTCTGATAAGATGCCTGCAGTAATAGATGAGTTAAAAGAAAAGAATTTAATGAAGGAATCAGAAGGTGCATATCTTGTAGATTTAGAGGAATATGATATGCCTCCAGCATTGATTATGAAAAGTGATGGCTCTACTCTATACACGACAAGAGATATTGCTGCTGCCTTCTATAGAAATAAGACATATGATTTCTATAAGAATATCTATGTAGTAGCATCACAGCAGAATCTTCATTTCAAACAATGGATAAAGGTTATTGAACTTATGGGATATGAGTGGGCAAAGGACTGTATACATATTCCTTTTGGCATGGTAAGTCTTGAAGATGGGACACTATCTACTAGAAAGGGAAGAGTTGTATTCTTAGAAGATGTGTTAAATAAGGCAATAGAAAGCACTTTAGAGATAATTGATGCTAGAAATCCAAACTTAGAAGACAAGAATGAAATAGCAAAACAGGTTGGAATAGGAGCAGTTATATTCCAAGAGTTGTTTAATCAAAGGATTAAGGACTATGTATTTTCTTGGGATAGAACACTTAGCTTTGAAGGAGAAACAGGTCCGTATGTACAATATACACATGCTAGGGCTAATTCACTACTTGAAAAAGGTGATTTCAATATAGAAGATAAGGTAAATTATGAACTTTTAAGTTCTGAAGATGAAGTCAATATAGCTAGATTATTATATGATTTTCCAAATATAGTATTAAATGCAATGGATAAAAACGAACCATATTTTATCACTAGACAAATTGTGGAGATAGCTAAGGCCTTTAATAAATTCTACAATAGTTCTCCAATAATAGTAGAGGATATAGAACTTAAAAAATCTAGACTTATGTTGACTTATGCAACTAAAGAAGTAATAAAAATAGGTTTGGGATTATTGGGTATAGAAGCACCAAATAAGATGTAGGTGTTGACTATGATAGACTTTAAAATGGAAAATATTCTACTCAATATATTTCAGAGTGGAAAGGAATCAGATAATGTCATAGCTCAAATTGCTATATTGACTATAAAATCTCTAATGCCAAGCAGTAATGAAATAGGAAATAGGATAGATTATAAAAGATTTGGCGAAGAGCTAAAGTTATGGAAGTATTATAGAGTAGGAGAGAATTTATCTCTCCTAAATATTTTAGGGGAGATAAATGAAGATGTATATTTTAATATTAAAGATGATACACTTTACTCTAGGATAATTCCAATTGTATTATCAAATAGTGAATATACGATTATAGAAGATGAGATCATTAAGAATATAATATATTCCACTGGAAACATGGAAACTCTATTTGAATGGTTATTAATAGGGAGGGTACTTTTCCTTATAATAGAAAAAGAAGAGGATATAGAAGAGGCATTAAAGGAATATGTAATCAATATATCCCAGATGGATTTTTTAAATAGATATAGGAGCATATATAGGCTAAGTTTAGATAAATACCCAGGAAATTATGCAGTTGATTTTGAGAGAGAAAGGCTAAATCAATTGAATTTGTTAAATGGAATTAATATAAATAGATATAGGGTACTGAAAGACTTACTAGACGTATTAAAAGGAGATATGCCGAAGACTTCCTTTGGAAATATAATATATGACTCTATGAGAGAACGGGATAAAGAGTACAAGCTAAATGGCTTTTATACGAGTATGAATGATTATATATTTAAACTTAGAAAGAGTAGGATTAATCCAAAAGATTTGAAGATTGCTGAATATATATTGCCAGATATATTCAGCTTTGATGAAGGGGAGGCTTTTTTTCACTCTCTATTGAGAAATAGTAAAGTAATGAAAAAAGAGATTAGAAATGGTACTCTAATCTCTCTAATTGGAACAAAGACTGGTATGTATATGTTCAGAAAAAATCCTATTTAGAGAGACTAGACTCCTCTTCTAAAAGTTCTAAGAAATCATTTTCTGAAACATCAGCTAGATAGGATAATTCCTGAATAAAGTTGTCTTTCAAGGCAATAAAATCATGGATCTGTGTGTGTTTTCCCGTATATTCTAGGGCTTGTATAATTAAGAACATATCATATTTGGACATTTCCTGTATGGTTATTTTATCAAAATTCTGCATTATTCGACCCCTTTCCTATAATTCTATTATATATTCTACATCTTTTAGAGCAAACAATCAATACTAAGAGTATGGAGGGAAGAACATTTGACAAAAGAGGAGATTGATGGAATGAAAATAATATTGACAACTTTAAATTCCAAATTTATACACTCTAATCTAGCTATAAGATATCTATCAAGCTATGTTAAGGATATATCTAGAGTTGAAACCTATGAGTTCACCATAAATCAAAATATAGATTTTATAGCATCAGAGATATATAGGTTAAATCCAGATATCGTAGGGTTTTCTACTTATATATGGAATTTAAGAGAGACATTAAATATATGTAATATATTAAAAAAGGTAAATCCAGATATTAAAATACTATTAGGAGGCCCTGAGGTTTCATTTGATGGAAAAGAATTGATGGAGAAAAACACATATATAGATTTTATCATCTATGGAGAAGGAGAGGAAACATTTAAAGAATTTATCCAGAATATGCTTAGCCATAGAGATGACTTTAACAATATACCTGGCTTGATATTTCGAGATAGGGAAAGGGTAATTCAAAATAAGGAACGAGAACTAATAAGGAATTTAAATACTATACCATCACCATATACAGATATAAAAGATGAATTTAGAGATAGAATAGTATATTATGAAAGCTCGAGAGGTTGTCCTTTTAATTGCAAGTTTTGTTTATCATCTAGTATTAAAGGGGTTCGGTATTTTGATATAGATAGGGTAAAGAAGGAGTTGTCTAGCCTGATAGATGGAAAGGTTAAACAGGTGAAATTTGTAGATAGGACATTTAATGCAAATAAGAGATATGCAATAGAGATCATGAATTTCATCATGGATAAAAATCCTTTAGATATAAACTTTCATTTTGAAGTAACGGCCCATCTATTAGATGAAGATATGTTAAACTTTTTGGAAGGAGCAAGAGAAGGGCTATTTCAGTTTGAGATAGGAGTTCAGTCTACAAATGATAGAACTATAGAAGCAGTAGGTAGAACTACGGATTTTAAAAAGCTTTCTAAAGTAGTGAATAGAATTAAGTCTAATAAAAACATACATCAACATCTAGATTTAATTGCAGGATTGCCATATGAAGACTATGATATATTTAAAAATTCATTTAACGATGTATATGATTTAAGACCAGAAAAGCTTCAATTAGGGTTTCTAAAATTATTAAAAGGTTCTAGTTTGAGGTCTAACGAAGAAAAATATGGTTATAAATATATAGATGAACCTCCCTATGAAGTACTAGAAAACAAATATATAGATTATAGGGATATAATCAGGTTAAAGGGAATCGAGGATTTAGTAGAAAAATACTATAATGAAGGATATTTTCAACATACATTGGAATTTATAATAGGGAACTATTATAAAGGTGCATTTGAATTTTACGAAGATTTCTTAGTTTATTGGGAAAAAAATAATTACCATAAGGTAGCTCATAGTAGAAATAATCTCTATAATATATTAAAAGACTTTGTTGAATATATGGATTATAATCATGAACTGATAATCTACAATCTCTTGAAATACGATTATATTTTTAACAATAAAAGACCTAAATTACCTGCTAGTCTTCAGATAAGTACAGAACATGCAGTACAAAAGAACATTCATAGTATCTTAAAAGATGAGAGGATATTGTCAGATTATCTATTTGAATATAGAGATATCCCTACTAAGAAGCTCATGAATATGGTTTCAGTGGAAAGTTTTGATGTAGATATATTACAGCTTATACAAGGAGATTATAGACCAATAGATAGTAATAGGACTTATATTTTATTTGATCATAGGGATGGTACCATAAACAGATGTATTGTCAGTAATGTAACTAAAATAGTCGAGGAGATGATTTAGTGGATATATTCAAGGATATTATCTATATAAATAAGCAGACAGCACAGAAGACATACAAGAGTTTTATAAAGAATTGGCCTATTGTATTTGCAGGTATAATATATGCTATATTAAATCCGTTGATTTATAGCTTGATAGGAAGCATCTTTGTAGGGCCATTGTATATAGTAGCTGGAATGGTAATGGCAATAGTATCTAGTGCCTTCATCTCTAATTTTTTATATCTTCTATATAATGTGATAAATTATGATAGAATCACATTTCAAGATTTTAAAGATGGATTTACCTATTTTATATGGAAGATATATGGGGTGCTTTTTATTGGATATTTAGCAAATCTTCTATTAGGCATTCTATATAATGCACTTGGAGATATGGCTTTAATACTAAATATAATTTGGTATCTAATATTACTGGTTATTATGAACTCATTACCTGAAACCATATATCTAAAAGCATATAGTCCTTGGGACAGTATTCTTAAGGCAGTAGAGTTTATGCAAGAAAATTGGTTTAACTGGCTATTACCTAATATAATATTTTATATATTATTATATGTAACTAGTGGAGCAATCTTAGCTGGAGTATTCAATACTCATATATCATTTAATATGAGTATGACAGTTGGAAGTATCTCTATCTATTTACTTGGTCAGACTTTATTTTCGATTATAATGATATATAGGGGACATCTATATAAGTTATTGAGCAATAGCACTAGAAGAAAGAGAATGTTTATGAATAAATTTTAGTTAAAAGGTGAAGATGACGGATGAATTGTATAGAAAAGTATTTTAAAGACAAAGCTAAAGATATTAGTTTTATAGAACTTAAAGAGGATTCATATATTCACATTGGAGAATATGCGGTAAGAGATGATGTACCATTACCTATATTGACATCTAATTTAATAGAAGAGATTCAAAATGGAAGTCTAGAAGATGAGATTAGAATAAAGAATATAATAGATGGAATTATATATATAGTAGGAGTAGACATAGAATTTCCATATATTGATGAATATAAAAACATATTAATAGCCTATAATAAGGATATTGGAGATTATATATTCTATAATGCTATTAAGAATATGCAAGATAAGGATTATGATAATAGTGCTATAAAACTTCGAACACTTATGACTTTACAACCAGACAATGCACTTGGACTGTTTAATTATGCAATAGTCTTAGAAGAGATTGCAAAGAAGTTTATGGAAGATGGAAAAGTAGAAGAGGGAAAGGAATTCCTAGACCATTCTACAGATAAATTAGAATTGGTATTAGATATGGATAAGAACTTTCCACCGGTTTATTATAAATTAGGCTTTCATTATAGGCATTCTGAGAAATACTTAAAAGCTAATTTAACATGGGAAAAGTTTCTTCATCTAAGTAATGATGAATTATTGTTGCAAGAAGTCAGAGAAGAGATGAACAAGATAGAAGATGATGTAGTAATTGAAACAGCATTGACTTATTTAGCTTATGATGATTTTGATAAATCATTAGATTATCTTTTAAAGTTGATGCCTAAGTATAAGGATGATTGGAATATAAATTACCTTATAGGATCTGTATATAGTAAATTAGGAGAATATATATTGGCTATTGATTATTTAAATAAGGCTATAGAGTTAAATGACAAGGAGCCAGATATATATAATGAATTGGGAATTATACATTTCAATAATGGAGATGTGAACAAAGCCATAGAGATATTTTCCTTAGGTATTGATAATTGTTCAGAAGACTATAAGCTCTACTTCAATAGAGGATTATCCTATATTCAATTAAAGGAATATGAGTCTGGAATGAAAGATGTGGATAGGGCATTTCTATTAAATCCAGAAGATGAAAATATAAGATTGCAGAAAGAATCACTTAAATCCATGTATTGTTAGAAAGCACAAATGGCGAAAAATGGGGATTTATCCATATTGATGAAAAAAATATCTAAGTTTTTAAAAGTTTTTTTGAAATAAGTGTTGACTTTAGTGAGAAAAACGTGTATCATAATAAAAGTCGGCTGGGGAACAAAGACAAAAGCAAGAGATTAAATCTTAAAAAACTCTTTAAAAAAATCCTAAAAAAACAGTTGACAAAAAGAAACAGATTTGCTATACTGTATAAGTCGCCTCAAGTGAGGGACACAGAACTTAGATAATTAAATAGTGTGAGATACTTTGAATTAGAAACACACAATCAATTTTTTAAAGATAAAGAGCTAGTTAAATCAAACTTTTAAATGAGAGTTTGATCCTGGCTCAGGACGAACGCTGGCGGCGTGCCTAACACATGCAAGTCGAGCGAAGTGCTTACAACA
>JBQHQH010000004.1:0-193051 GCA_052067355.1 Tissierellaceae bacterium HCP3S3_D8 | reverse complement strand
AAGTTTAGACATAGATGCAGGTAATATAGCAGTTGATTTAGGAACAAACATAGAGTGATTACATATTTTATCACAGCATCTAAAATTAGAATAAAAATCATAATCGTGGTGAAGAAAAGTTGCCTTACCACAAACAGGGCAACGAGGATAATTTTGCAATTGTCTAGACACTGGTTTCTCAGGAGCAAATTGATGATTGCAGTTACGGCAAAGGTACTTTTGGTAACCATCTTTATCTTTGCCATAACGATAAAATAAATGATTATTGTTGCACTTTGGGCACTTTATTGATACAATTTTTTGCATGAGGACTTCATCCTTTCTGGGAGGTATTTGTTTTCGGCAAAAACATTGTACCATACAGAGGTTGGAGTCCTCAATTTTCATTTAAGTTTACAAAACGATTATAAAGTTCAGGAGGTAAATCATGAGGGATTATTTTACAAAGAAAGAGCAAATGATCATATTGATAATTGCCTTTAGTGTAGTTTTATTTGTAGGTCTAAAGATGACAATTAATGGTATAATAGGAAATAGAGAAGAAACAATAGATCTTTTAATAGATGATGAAAAAAAAGAGATAGACGATATTTCCCATGAGGAAGATGAGATACAGGATACAATTATTATGGTACATATTAGTGGACAAGTCTACAACCCTGGTATAATTGAACTAGAATTAGGGGCAAGAGTTATTGATGCAGTAGAATCGGCTGGAGGCTTGAAAAAAGACGCAGATATAGATAGAATTAATTTAGCAAGAAAGTTATCAGATGAAGAGAAGATATATGTACCCAAAATAGGCGAAGAAGACCTGCAGGGAATAGATATAGATTCTCAAGAAGGGGCTACTACAATAGATGGAAAGATAAATATAAATAGATGTAGTAAAGAAGAATTGATTACCCTACCTGGTATAGGAGAAGTTATTGCTGGAAGGATAATAGAATATAGAGATTCTAATAGATTTGAAAAGATTGAAGATTTGATGAATGTCTCTGGAATAGGAGCTAAGAAATTTGATGGATTAAAGGATTTAATAACTACAGATTAGGAGGTATTGTATTGGATAAAAGATTGACTCAACTTACAAAGACTTCAGGGTGAGCGGCTAAAATCGGTCCCGATATATTGGCACAGGTTCTGTGCCACTTACCAAAGAGTTATGATGATAGATTGGTAGTTGGATTAGAGACTTCAGATGATGCAGCTGTTTATAAGATTAGTGATGATATGGCAATAATTCAAACATTGGACTTTTTTACTCCTGTAGTAGATGATCCATATACTTTTGGTCAGATTGCAGCTACTAACTCCCTAAGTGATATATATGCTATGGGAGGAGAACCAAAACTAGCTATGAATATAGTGTGTTTTCCAGATTGTCTAAATCCTTCTGTACTGACTGAAATATTAAGGGGTGGACATGACAAGGTAATAGAGGCAGGAGCTATATTAGTAGGAGGACATAGTGTATCTGATGATGAGCCAAAGTACGGACTATCTGTAACAGGATTTGTTCATCCAGATAAGGTCTTAAGTAATAGTAAAGCAAAACCAGGAGATGTATTGATATTGACTAAACCCTTAGGCCTGGGTATTATAAATACTGCTATAAAAGGGGAATTAGCAGATGAAAAGAGTTATGATGAGGCAGTTAAAGTGATGACGACATTAAATAAATTTGGAAAAGATGCGATAGATAAAGTAGGAGGCGTAAATAGTATAACAGATATAACTGGATTTGGACTATTAGGTCATGCACTTGAAATGGCTGAGGGAAGTTCAGTTACAATGAAGATATATCATAGGAATGTGCCTATTATTTCAAAGGCTATTGAATATGCAAAGATGGGATTAGTTCCTGCTGGAACTTATTCAAATGAGAGATTTATAGGAGATAAGGTATATTTTGCTAATGATGTTCCTACAGAATATAGAGATATTCTCTATGATCCACAGACTTCGGGAGGGCTGTTGATTTCTGTTGAAAGAGAAAAATCCGAAAAACTTCTAAAAACATTGGAAAATTCCCCCACGAAATATGCTATAATAGGGGAGGTTTATTCTAAAGGAGAGCATCATTTGGTTGTTGAATAATGAATTAGGAGGGCCTATAATGAAGAAAAATTTATTTACCCTTATTCCAAATGTAAATGAGATACTGGAAGATAAAAAAATAAAAGAGATGCTGAGCATAGTACCTAGAAAGATAGTCTTGGATTCTATTAGAGAAGAGATAGATATATTGAGAGATACGATAAAAGGTGGACGCCTAAATGAAGATGACATATTAGAAAAACTATCATATTTAAATAAAAATATACACCGCAGAGTTGCGGAGAGAGAAAGGCTTAGTCTGAGAAGAGTGATAAATGCAACAGGAGTAGTGATTCACACTAATTTAGGTAGGTCTTTGTTAAATAAAGAGATAATGGAAAATATAGAGGAGACAGTTGTCAATTATTCAAATTTGGAATACGATTTAGAAAGTGGGACTAGAGGATCTAGATATTCTCATTTAGAAGATATATTAGTGGAGATTACAGGTGCAGAGGCTGCTATGGTAGTAAATAATAATGCAGCAGCAGTGCTATTGGCATTGAGTGCATTGGCTAAAGATAGAGAGGTTATAGTATCTAGAGGAGAATTAATCGAGATAGGTGGATCCTTTAGAATTCCAGAGGTAATGGAGCAAAGCGGCGCAAGATTAGTTGAAGTTGGTACAACTAACAAGACTCATCTATGGGATTATGAAAATGCCATAAATGAAGATACTGGGGTTTTATTAAAGGTTCATACATCTAATTATAGAATTCTTGGATTCACATCTTCAATAGAAATAGATGAATTGACAAAACTGAAGAAAGAGTATAGTATCCCCATTGTCGAAGATTTGGGAAGTGGGGTTTTAGTAGACTTATCAAAATATGGATTGGAGTATGAGCCGACTGTTCAGGAGTCCATAAAAAAGGGTGTAGATGTAGTCACATTTAGTGGAGATAAGCTATTAGGTGGTCCCCAGGCAGGGATCATAGTTGGCAAAAAGAAATATATAGATGCTATGAAGAGACATCCTTTAACTAGAGCTTTTAGAATTGATAAGTTTACAATTTCAGCTTTAGAGGTTATATTACGATATTATTTAGATGAGAGATTTGCCATAAACAAGATTCCTACTTTGAAAATGCTCACTATGTCTATAGAAGAAATAAACTCTATGGCAAAGGAGCTATCATATGAAATAGATAATCTAGGTTTTGGTTCAAAGATCAAAGTTCATTTAGAGGAAAGTTATTCAGAAGTTGGTGGTGGTTCACTTCCACTAGAACAATTACCTACAATATGTGTAGTGTTGAATTTAGATGGTATAAGTACTCAAGCTTTTGAAAATCAATTGAGAAGATACTCTGTTCCAATAATAACTAGATTGTATAAAGACAAGATATATATGGATATGAGAACCTTAAAGAGAGAGGAATTTACTATTATACTTGAGGGTATAAAGTTTGCAGTGGAAAATCTTGAGGAGTGTAGTATATGAAACATATAATAGTAGGTACTGCAGGTCATATTGACCACGGGAAGACTAGCCTTATAAGGGCGCTGACAGGGAGAAATACAGATAGACTTGAAGAGGAGAAAAAACGAGGTATATCTATAGAGTTGGGGTTTACATATTTTGATTTACCTAGTGGACAAAGGGCTGGAATAATAGATGTTCCAGGTCATGAAAAGTTTGTTAAGAATATGTTGGCTGGTGTAATAGGTATTGATATAGTGATTTTAATCGTAGCTGCGGATGAGGGAATTATGCCTCAAACTCTAGAACACCTAGCTATATTGGATTTATTGGGTATCAAAAAGGGATTTATAGCTATGACTAAGATAGATATGGTAGATGAAGATTGGATGGATCTTGTTGAAGAAGAGATAAGAGAAGAAGTAAGAGGGACTTTTTTAGAAGATAGCCCCATTATTAGAGCGTCTTCAGTTACAAAGCAAGGTTTAGAGGATGTTATCAACCTATTGGAAGAATATACAGAAGAGATGGAAGATATAAATTCAGATGAATTACCACGTTTGCCTGTTGATAGAGCTTTTACCATATCGGGATTTGGCACTATAGTGACAGGTACATTGTTGTCGGGAAAGTTAAATATTGGTGATGAGGTGCAGATATACCCAAGTCAAAATACTGCTAGAATTAGATCTATACAAGTTCATGATAGAGATTCAGATATGGCATATGCAGGACAGAGAGTGGCAGTCAATCTAGCAGGGGTAAAGAAGGAAGATGTAGATAGAGGACATGTAATAGCTCCAATAGGTTCTATGGAAGGTACCATGATGCTAGATGCCAAGGTCAGACTTTTAAAATCATTTGATAAGGCTATTAAAAATAGGACTAGAGTTAGACTCTATATAGGAACAAAAGAGGTATTATGTAGAATGGTCCTACTAGATAGGGAAGAGTTAAAGCCAGGAGAAGAGGCTTTTGTCCAGCTGAGACTTGAAGAGGAAGTTGTGGCTAAGATGAAGGATAGATTTATTATAAGATTCTATTCTCCTATGTTTACTATTGGAGGAGGAGAGGTATTAGATTCAAATCCTAAAAAGAAGAAGAGATATGACGAAAAGACTTTAAAAGAGTTGGAGATAAAAGATAAAGGAAGTTCAAAGGATATCATAGAGAGGATAATAGAGTCAAAGAGCAGAGATTTTCCATCTATAAGGGATATTATGTCCTATACTTCTCTATCTGAAGAGGGATTGATGGAGGAGATACGAGAATTAGCCACAGATAAGAGAGTAGTACTTTTTTCCTTGACAAAGGACATATATGTCATTCATAATAGCTATTATGATTATCTTAGAGATAGTATAATGAAAGAATTAGAGGATTACCATAGGAAATATCCTCTTAGGTCTGGAATAGCTAAGGAAGAGATCAGGAGTAAATTTTTGAAAAATGTAAAGCCGAGGGTTGGGGAAATATTTATTGAAGGATTAGTCAAGGAAGGCCATTTAGAAAGAGATAATGAAAATCTCAAATTAAGTGGATTTGAAATCTCCTACGACGAAGAGCAGTCTAGTATAAAGACTAATATACTTAAGATATTAGGAGAGATCTCAGCTTTACCACCTAAGAGAGATGAATTATGTGAAATGTTGAAAGTTCAACAGGAAATCTTCAATGAGGTGTTTAATTCTCTGGTAAATACAGGAGAGATAATTAAATTAAATGAAGAATTATTCATAGGAAAAGAATACTACAATAGAGCTTTAGAGAAGTTAAGGGAATATATTCTTAAAAATGGTTCTGTTTCAGTTGCGGAATATAGAGATCTGTTAAATATCAATAGGAAACTTTCTTTAGCATTATTGGAATATTTTGATCAAAATAAGATAACCAAACGAGAGATTGATAAAAGAGTTTTGAACAAGGATTGATAGTTTTTGGGGTGATGAAATGAAGAGCAAAATATTGATTATTGATAAAGATAAGACATTTGCAGAAGGGTTAAAATATAGTCTGGAACAGGATGATTTTGTTACAGAGATCATTGGGGCTGGGAAGATTGTTATAGATAGGATAATGAATAAATCCTATGACCTGATAATACTTGAATTAGAAATGCCTGATATGGATGGATTAGAGATATGTAAAGATATAAGAAATATATCCTTTGTTCCCATAATTGTGGCTACAAAAAATAATGAAGACATGACAAAGATATTGGCATTAGAATATGGTGCAGATGATTATATGGTCAAGCCTTTTAATATTTTGGAGTTAAAAGCTAGGATAAAGACAATCCTTAGAAGGATAAATTATAGAATTGCTGATAAAAATAAGCATATATTAAAATTCAAAGACTTTACTATAAATACTTTGAGGCGAAGAATAACCATAGAGGACAAGGATATTGATTTGACAGGAAAAGAGTTTGATTTATTTTATGCCCTATCCTCAAATCCTGGAAAGATATTTACTAGGGAAGAATTGCTGGAAAAGGTATGGGGATATGCTTATTTTGGAGATTTAAGGACAATAGATGTGCATATTAGAAGAATCAGAGAAAAGATAAGCAAGTATTCTAAAAATACTCAATACATAATGACAAAATGGGGAGTAGGATATTATTTTAATAATATATAATAGATTTTTAATATTACTTGAAATCATTCTAAAAATATCATATAATTAGATTTGTTGTCAATATAAGGGGGTAGATGGGTTCTGGTGGGCCCTCTGGTCTTCAAAACCAGCGCGGGGCGTTAGGAGCGTCCTGGGTGAGTTCGATTCTCACATACTCCCGCCATTCAACAAAATCAAGGACTGTAGAGTTTTCTATGGTCTTTTTTTATTGCATTTTTTCATCTCACAACTCTCATTTTTTCGTTTTGCGTGCCACTTTGCGTGCCACTTGATAATATATTAGAGAATACAAGGTAAGATTATCACATATATAATACACAATACATATAGCCTGTTTACAATTCTTAAAATTTAGTGTATATTAGTATAGGTACAACGGAGTTAAAAGTGGGGAACATTTTAGCTTTTAAAATGTGAGATAACTACAACCATATTATAAAGACAAGCTTAGGTTTTGAATATATTAATAACTATAATTAGTTATAGATAGCTAGATATCAATAAATTTTATATGATTTTAAATATGCTATTGAGTAATCTCAAAACCAGAGCAGGGTGTTAGGATCATCCTGAGTGAATTCGATTCTCACAGACTCTCGGCATAGTAGATTAGCAGCTTAAGCTGTTTTTTTAAAAATGAAGGAGATGAGATAAAATTGGTAAAGGGACTATTAAAGAGTAAGATAAATAAATTTATGGTGTTAGGAATTAGTATACTACTTATAGTAGGTATGACTGGATGTAAAAATGAGGAAGTTGTGGCAAAGGTAGATGATGTAAAGATAACTAAAGATGAGTTATATGATCTATTGGTTCAAGAGTATGGTGAACAAGTTTTAAATTCTTTAATTGGAGAAAAAGTAGTTCAATTAGAAATTGAAAAACAAAATATTGAGATTAAAGAAGAAGATATTCAAAAAGAGATAGATCAGCTTATAGAATATTATGGGGGAGAAGAACGATTTAATGAAGCTTTAAAATATCAAGGTTATACTATGGATGATATGAAAAAGAGCATAGAAATCAACATGCAGATTAAGAAGCTTCTAGAATCTGATATAGAGGTAAGTGAAGAGGAAATAACAGACTTCTTTGAGGAAAACAAGGAAAGTTTAGCTCAAGGTGAGCAGGTCAGTGCTAGACATATATTAGTTGAGACAGAAGAAGAAGCAGAAGATATCAGAAAGAAACTATTAGAGGGTGGAGATTTTGCTGAACTTGCAAAGGAATATTCCCTTGATGAAGGAACTAAAATTGTGGGAGGCAGCTTAGGATATTTTAGTAGAGGAAAGAATGTACAAAGTTTTGATGATGCAGCATTTTCTCTAGAAAAAGGTGAAATAAGTGAACCAGTAAAGACTGATTTTGGCTATCACATAATTCAAGTAGAAGACAAAAAAGAAGCAAAAGCTGCAAGTTTAGAAGAACATAGAGATGATATAGAGAGAATGTTAATGGAAAGTAAGATTCCTGAAGCTTATCATAAATGGTATGAAGAGAAGTATAAGGAACATAATATAACAAACAATCTTTTCAAGGATACAATAGAAGAATAATATAGGTTTAAAAAGTTGTTGATAATAATATCATATAGTGGTATTATTGATTAGGTAATATAAGGATTTTTTAACAATTGAAAATTATCGGATGAAGGTAGTGGGAGAGAGATCTTTAGATCCGCCGAAGGAGTTATGCTTTCAGGCAAAAGGACCGCTATTGGACGAACCTCTGGAGAGCCTCAATGTGAGCACCGAAGGAGCAAGCTAAATATTTTTTATTATTTAGCCAAACTCTCAGGTAAAAGGACAGAGCATAATTCATAAAGAAAACTATATTTTTTGAATTACTCGAGGCTAAATCCAATTGGATTTAGCCTTTGTCTATTTATTGAAGGCCTTCCTTTTCAGTTTTTAAGAATCGACAGATTAATTAAAGGGAGGAATTTACATGGAAAGCATTGTACAGATTTTACAAAGGATTAATGATTGGGTATGGGGACCACCTCTATTGGTATTATTGGTGGGAACTGGAATTTACTTTACTTTTAGTTTGAATATGATACAGATATTTAAGCTGCCTTTAGCGTTGAGATATCTATTTACTAAGGGTAAAGATGATGAATCTGAAGGAGATGTCTCTAGTTTTGGAGCATTGTGTACAGCTTTGGCAGCTACTATAGGTACTGGAAATATTGTAGGAGTAGCTACTGCTATTAAAGCAGGGGGTCCAGGAGCTCTATTTTGGATGTGGATTGCAGGTTTTTTTGGAATGGCAACTAAATATGGAGAGTGTCTATTGGCAGTAAAATATAGAGTAGTAGATGACAATGGACAGATGTCAGGAGGGCCAATGTATTATATAGAGAGAGGAATTGGCAATAAGTTGTTGGCTAAGATGTTTGCATTATTTGGAATTGGAGTAGCCTTTTTTGGAATAGGTACTTTTCCCCAAGTCAATGCCATAGCAGCTTCTGCTAAATCTACTTTCAATATTCCCATACTAGTTACTGCAATAATTATAACTCTATTAGTAGCTTTAGTGACTTTAAAGGGTATAAAGAGTATAGCTAAGATAGCAGAGATATTGGTTCCTTTTATGGTCATATTATATATCTTAGGATCACTACTTATTTTAGGTTTAAATATAAAACTACTACCTAGTGCAGTAGCATTGATATTTAAAAGTGCATTTACTCCGACTGCTGCTACAGGAGGATTTATAGGTGCTAGTGTTATGTATGCCATTAAGAATGGAGTAGCAAGGGGAGTATTTTCTAATGAATCTGGATTGGGAAGTGCACCAATTGCAACAGCAGCAGCAAAGACTAACTCTTGTGTAGAACAAGGACTTATATCTATGACAGGTACATTTTTTGATACTATTATTGTATGTACTATGACAGGGATAATTT
This sequence comes from Tissierellaceae bacterium HCP3S3_D8, assembly GCA_052067355.1. Taxonomy (GTDB): domain Bacteria; phylum Bacillota; class Clostridia; order Tissierellales; family Tissierellaceae; genus CABMKH01. Next base: position 183,977 of record JBQHQH010000004.1, on the reverse strand, counting down.
TGATACTTACTGGAGCATGGCAAGGAGAATTTGAAGGAGCTGATATGACTACACTAGCTTTTAATCAAGCCCTACCTGTAGGTGGTTCATTGATTATAACTATAGGATTGATGTTGTTTGCATTTACAACTATATTGGGATGGAATTATTATGGAGAAAGGTGTGTAGAGTATCTATTTGGGATAAAGGCTATAAAGCCATATAGATATATATTTATTGCATTAGTTGGTATGAGCCCATTGTTAAAGTTAGACACTATTTGGATTTTAGCAGATATTGTAAATGGATTGATGGCTATTCCAAATCTTATAGCTCTTATAGCTCTAAGAAAAGTGATAATATTAGAGACTAAGATTTATTTGAAGAATTTTTTATCCTCTCCATGCACACAATGATAGTATAAGAATAAATTATATACTATATAATCTTTTTTAGGAGGGTTACTATGGCTAAAATTCGACGAATGTTTCCAGGAGGAAATACCTCACAAGGATTTTTTTCTTTTCATGACAATATAATAGGTAAAGATAGAAATATGCTATATATATTAAAGGGGATGCCCGGTGGAGGAAAGTCCTCTATGATGAGAGAGATAGGCGAAAGAGCTTTAAATAGTGGATATGATATAGAATATCATCATTGTCCATCAGATCCTGATTCTATAGATGGCATTGTCATAAATGGCTTAGGGATAGGGATAATAGATGGAACTCCTCCACATACAGTGGATCCTATCTATCCAGGCTTGATAGATAAGATAGTAGATTTAGCTAGGTTTATAGATAGAGAAGAGTTGAAAAAATACAGGGAACAAATTATTGAGGCTAAAGCCAATAATAAGCAGGCCTATAGAAAAGCATTTAACTATTTTAAAGGAGCAAAATGTATCTATGATGAGATTGAGACAAGTAATAGTTCTCATGTAGATGTCATGAAAGTCAATAGAGAAATTAGAGATATCATTGAAGAGATATTTAAAGAAGAAAAAAAAATCTTGTCAGATAGAGGATTTAAACTTAGACATCTATTTTCCAATGCCTATACTCCTGATGGATATGTGGACTATACAGAATTTATCTTATCAGATATATCCAATAGATATTATATCCAAGGAGATATAGGTACTGGCAAGTCGAAAATATTCAATAGGATATTAGAAGAAGTAAAACTAAGAGACTATCATGCAGAAATTTATTATAATTCAATGATGCCAGATAGAATAGAATCTATCTTGATATTTGAAATAGATACAATAATTTCTGCAAATAGAGCTATAGAAAAGTTCCCTCATATATCTATTAATCTCAACGATTATTTTGATACTTCCTATATAGATGAAAAAGATTATAGGATATACGAGACTCTAATTGAGAGAGGAATAGAAGGGTTAAAAAGAGCCAAAAAAAATCACCTAGCTTTAGAACGAGCATATAAACAGACAGTAGATTATGAGAGCATAAGTGATATAAGAGAGGAAATCTGGAAGGAAATAAAGACATATTTTTAAAGGTTAGATTTCTAACCTTTAAAATAATTTCTTACTTCACTGTAGAACATCTTGATTAAAGTGTCTAAAAGGATTAGGGAGGAGGAGCCTTGTACCATTTGGGAATTGCCACCTCCCTTTACTATTATCTTCTCAGATATACTATCTAGTATTTTATGGACATCTATATCTAAGTCATGACTCCTGCTGACTAAAAATTGACCTGTTCCAGCATTAGGAATACTATAGATTTGAATTAGATTGTCTTTATGATTTAAATTAGAGGCGATGAGATTTATCTCTTTAATAGAAGTATCTTCAAGCTCTTTTACAATATATCTAATACCGTCATAACTCTTTGATTCAGTTAGATATAGTTCTCCTTTATATTGATATAATTCCTTTCTTAGATCTCTATTTTCTTTCTCTATGTCCTCTTTATCTTGCATTAGATCTTTTACTTTATTTAGTACATCTCTATCTTTTGATGAAAACATGAGACTTATTTTTCGTATATATGAATCTTTCCAATTATAGTCTCCAATGGCTCTAGAGCCACACAAAAATTTTACACGAGTATTTCCTTTATATCTCTCCCAACCAACTATCTTTAAAAGACCTATTTCCCCAGTGTGACAGACATGAGTTCCACAGCAAGGTGAGTAATCTAATCCATCTATTTCCACAATACGTATATCTTCATGTTTTTCAGGTACTTTTATTGTAGAAAACTTAGGTAGACTGTCTCTACTGACTATATATGAGAGTATTCTGAAGTTAGATTGTATTATCTTATTAGCTAGGAATTCTACCTTTCCAATTTCATCCTCTGTGATTTGTGGTTTTGAGACATCTATATATGTATAGTCTTTTCCCATATGAAATCCAATAGTTTCAGCATTAAATAAGTTATAAAAGCAAGAGGAAAGTAGATGTTGACCTGAGTGCTGCTGCATTAGATCAAATCTATTGTTCCAATCTATGGACAGTATGACATTATTGGTATTGATATCTTTGTCCACTACATGAATTATATGGTCTCCATCTTGGAAGACATCTAAAACTTCTATTTGATTTATAGTTCCTTTGTCCCTAAGTTGTCCTCCAGATAAATGGGGATAAAAAATAGTTCTATCTAAATTCAGGTAATATTTATTATTTTTAAATTCTTTTTCAACTATATTAGCTTCGGTTTCTTTTAAATAGGAGTTTTCAATATAAGATTTAAAAGTCAATTACATCACCAAGCCTTTCGTCCTATTAAATGTATATTCTAAAAACTTTATTAAATCTAAAAATTGATAGCTATAATATATGCTATAATTAAGATGATACCAAAAATTAAACATATTTTCCATTATATAAATAATAAATATATTAGGTGAGTATTATGAAGAGACCATTTGTCGTATTAGCAATAGCTTTAATAATTGGGATTTTGCTCTCGTTTTACTTTGATATAGATCTATTTATTATATCTATTATATTGTTTTGCGTACTTATTTTAAGTATATTTTGTAGCGTAAGGAGGGGAAGACTAGATTTAATCACAATAGTTATCCTCTTTTTTATATTAGGCATCTTTATATATAATGCGAATGATAACAGCATACTAAAGCTTGAGGTAAATAATCAGGTAAAATGCAAGGGTACCATAGTAGAGGTTTTAAATAGAGACAGCAGTCAAGAAAGATATATAGTCTCGGTAGGAGAGCTAGATAATAGGGAGATAAAGAGAGAAAAACTCTTATTAAAGGTAATTGGAGATAGTGGTTTGGAAATAGGTGATAATATAGAATTCGTGGGAAAGCTAAGACTTCCCATGATAAACACTAATCCCAAACTCTTTAACTATAGATTAAACTTGATGACTGAAAGGATATTTACTACTATGGTCATTAGAGAAGATTCTATATTAGATGTAGATGGGGAAAATCTGAACTTTAGGCATAAGATTAAGAGAGAATTTATCACTGCCATAGAGGAACTATTTGATGAATATCTAAAAGATAAAAACAGCTCGTTGATAAAGAGTATCATATTAGGTAGAGCTGTATATTTAGAAGATGAGGATATATCCCTATATCGGAATATGGGACTAGCTCATATATTGGCTGTATCTGGTCTTCACATTGGGATCATATCTGTTTTTTTTATGTTTATATTTTCACATCTAGGTATAAAGAAAAGAAAAAATGTGATATTTACACTGCTTATACTATGGACCTATGGCTATTTAATAGGATTTCCGCCTTCTATTTTAAGGGCAAATATAATGCTCTCTTTATTAATTTATTCGCAACTAATTCATAAGCCATATGATTCCATAAATATATTGAGTTTTGCTATATTTTTACTTTTACTTATAAATCCATATTATCTCTTTAATATTGGATTTCAACTATCTTTTTTAGCATCTCTTGTCATATTGGTTTTAAGCCCTAGAATAGAGCATATATTCTATCCATATAAAAATTATATTACTAGAAGTCTATCTGCTATTTTGGGAGTTCAGATTGGAATATTCCCAATTCAAGTATACTATTTTAACAGAATAAGTATTATGGGAATCTTGGCTAATATGATAATAATACCTATATTATCTATATCCTTGGTTCTTGGATTTTTAATGATAATCTTTAGATTCATATTTGGATATATGAATAGTTTTATAGGTCCAATAGTTGATTTTGTATTAAGCTTACAGTTTAGCATACTTAAAAAATGGGACATGGTAAACTTTAACATTGTGAAATTTCCTTCTCCAGAACTTGTGACGATTATATTATTCTATATAATGTTGGCCATTATATTTAAGATAATAGATATAAGGAAGTTAAAAAAGCCTATAATCAAGATGAGTATAGTATATTTTTCACTTTTGATAGTATATAGTATCTGTATATTTACATTTAAAAATAATTCTGAAATACATTTTATAGATGTTGGACAAGGAGATGCTATTTTAATTAGGACAAAAGGTAGAGATTATCTGATGGATACCGGTGGAAGTATATTTGGAGATTTTGATATTGGGAAGAATATAACCCTACCATATTTAGAAAAACTAGGGATAAGGAGATTAGACGCAGTCTTTATAACTCACTTTGATGAGGATCATTGCCAGGGATTAGAAGCTATAATAGATAATATTCCAATAGATATGGTATTGAGTAGCTATATTCCTGCTGAAAGTAGAGTATATGAGAAGATTATTGAAGATTCAATACCTTTTACAGTTTTAAAGGAAGGAGATTGTCTAAATCTAAGTAAAAAAATGAAGATAAGAATAATATGGCCATTTAATGACATCGGAGGCAATTATAGTCCAAATGATTCATCTCTGGTATCTCTATTGAGTATAGGTAGACATGGAATATTATTTACTGGAGATATAGAGAGAGATGCAGAATCCCTAATTGCCAATAGATTTAATATGAAGGTGGATATTCTCAAAGTTCCTCATCATGGCAGCAATACATCTTCAACAGAGATGTTTCTTAAAAGGACTAGACCTAGAGTTGGAATTATATCTGCAGGTAGAAATAATATATATGGGCATCCAAGTGAGGAAGTATTGAATAGATATGATGATTTTAAGACTAGATTATATAGAACTGATGATATGGGTTTAATAAAAGTAATATTTAATGAAAATGATTATGAGGTCCAAACATTTCTAGAAGATAGAGATAGAACTAAACCAAGTTTACATGTATTTATATATGACAATATTTTTATGATTATGTTCTATTTAGTCTATTATATGTTAATATATATTATGTTAAAGATTACATCGAATTGGGAGGGAAATCAGTTTGAATTATGGTGAATTTAAGAAAAAGATAAGAGAAAATAAAATAGGATCTGCATATCTATTCTTTGGACAAGAGGAATATCTGATGGACATGGCAATAGATGAGTTAAAGAAAAAATACATAGAGGAGAGTTTTGAAACCATAAATTATGTAAAGATTGAAGGCAAAAATTGTGATCTTCAGACTCTAATAAATGCCTGTGAAACATTGCCATTTATGTCTGAAAAGAAGATTGTATTAGTCAATGATATATCTGCATTTATGGACAATATTAAAGATAGATTTGAAAAGGAATTTTATGATTATATAGACAGGCTTGGAGATTTTTTATGTCTGATTTTCATGGACAATACTTCATCTATAAGGAAAAATAGCAAGATATATAAGCATCTTAACAAAGATAATAGAGTTGTAGATTTTTCTAAATTAGAAGGACAAGATTTAAATCGTTGGATAGAGAGAATATTAAAGAAACATGATAAGAAGATGTCTCTTTCTAATATAAATTATTTCATTGAAAGAAGTTCCTATAGAAGTAGAAATATAGATATAAGACTCTTTGACCTAGAGAATGAACTATTGAAGGTCGTGGATCATTCTAAGGACAGAGAATTATCTAGAGAGGATATAGATCAGGTATTAGTAAAGTCTATAGATACCAATATATTTGAGCTGTTAAATGCTATAAATAGAAGAGATTCTGAAAGTGCCATTGAAATCTTTGATGACATGTACATGGCAAATGAGCCAGTGTTAAGGATATTATACATGATTACTAGGCAATTTAGATTGATATTAAGTTATAAACTCTATAAGGATAAAGGTTATGGCGATAATAAGGTGCAGGAAAAACTTCAGATAAAGAATTATGAGTTTGGAAAAATAAAGTCTCAGTCCAGTAAATTTCAAATAAAGGAATTAGAAGATATAATGGAATATCTATTGAATATTGATATTCAGACTAAGACTACTACAACAGATCAGAAATTATTAGTAGAGATGCTATTGATAAAATTGTGTAATAAGTAAAACTTCTTTAACTAAATATCTATTGACAATTTTAAAACATATAGTATATTAGAATATAGAAATAGAATATTCCAATCAAATATTCTAAAAATAAAGGAGGATTATAGATGTTTAAGTTAATGAAGAAGTATTTTGCACTATTTTTAGCATTGACTATGGTATTTTCTGTAGTCGGTTGTACAAACAAAGCAGATGAAACTGGAATATCTGGAAAAGAATCTAACAAATTTAATCCTGGCACATATACGGGAGAGGCTAAAGGTATTACTGACCCTATGACCGTAGAAGTTAAGGTAGATGAAAATAATATTCTAAGTGTAGAGATTCTTGAGCATAATGAAACACCAGGAATATCAGATGTTGCAATAGAACGCATTCCTGAAGAAATTGTCAAATATCAGAGTTTAAGTATTGATGCAGTGTCTGGAGCTACTGTTTCAAGTACGGCAATTTTAGAAGCTGTAAAAAATGCTTTAGAAAAATCTGGAGCAAATATGGAAGAGTTATTAAAGGAAGTAGACAAAAGTGATGAAGCAGGAGAAACCATAGAAAAAACTGCAGATGTAGTAGTTATTGGTGGTGGAGGAGCAGGATTAGCTGCAGCTGTTTCAGCTTTAGAAAACAATGCAACAGTAGTTGTATTGGAAAAGATGCCTACATTAGGGGGGTCTACAATAATAGCTGGTGGACAATATAATGCAGTGGACAGTAAGAGACAAAAAAATTACACAATGCGTCCAGAGTTGATTCAACAGATAGAATCATATACTAAGGAGAAGCCTGTAAATGATATACATAAGAGGCTGATGGACGAGCTAGCTAATCAAGTAAAAGAATATAAAAACTCAGGAAGTACCTATGTATTTGATTCTCCACAATTACATGCTTTACAGGCTTTTGAAGGTGGAGATAAAAAAGGAAATCTTGAGTTAATAGAAAAACTTGCATATGGATCAGAAGAGTCTATTGACTGGTTAGAAAATTTAGGAGTTAAATTTCAAGATGATGTAGTAACTGTTACAGGAGCATTATGGCAAAGAACACATCAATTTGAAAAACCTCTTACTACAGGACCTATAGAGGCATATATTGAGTTTATTGAGAAAAAAGGTAACGATGCAGAAATTATCTTAGATACAAAGGTTACAGATATAATTATGGAAGATGGAAGAGCAGTAGGAGTTAAGGCAAAACAAGGCAATACAGAGGTTATTGTTAAGGCTAATAAAGGGGTAGTTATAGCAACTGGTGGTTTTGCTAGAAATAAAGAACTTGTTGCTAAATATAATAAGCATTGGGACAATCTTTCCAATCTTAACTCAACAAATAGTGTAAGTGCAACAGGTGATGGTATAATAATGGCTGAAGATGTGGGAGCAAACCTTGTTGGCATGGAATATATTCAACTATTGCCAGTAGGACATCCTGAAACAGGAGGTATGGCAGGAAATATAAGTATTAATGCTGCTAATCAGTTATTTATAAATAAAAATGGAGAACGATTTGTAGCAGAGGATTCAAGGAGAGATACCCTTACAAAAGGTCTATTGGAGCAACCAGATCAAGTTATGTGGATATTACATGATGCTCACGAATATTATAATGAAGATGTTAAAAATGATTTTAATGAAACTATAGGTCAATTAGTTAAAAGTGGAGTTGCAGTAAAAGGTGATACAATAGAAGAACTTGCAAAGAATATGAATGTAGATCCTGCTGTACTAAAGGAAACAGTAGATACCTATAATAAAGCTGTAAAGGGTGAGATTGCAGATCCATTTGGAAAAAATCTGATGCAAGATACCTTTGATAAAGCACCATTCTATGCTTCAGTTCGTGTTCCTACTATTCACCACACTATGGGAGGAATCGAAATCAATACAGATGCACAGGTGATAGGCGTAGATGGTACAGTTATTCCAGGTCTATATGCTGCTGGTGAAGTAACAGGTGGTATTCATGGTGCCAATAGACTTGGAGGAAATGCGATACCAGATACAGTAGTTTATGGAAAAATTGCAGGAAAATCTGCAGCTTTGGGAAAATAGATAAAAGAAAAAATAATTCCTATATTATTGGGAATTATTTTTTTTTATGATATAATTTTTTCAGGTGGTGATATTTATATGGATTATGAAATGGGCAAATATACAAAAAAGAAAAAAGAAATAGTAGATATAATAGTCAATTTAATGGATGAAGATGGACTTAAAAATATTACAATTAAGGAAATCTGTGAAGCTACTAATATATCCATTGGTGCTTTTTATCACTATTTTAAATCTAAAGATTCTATTGCCGATGATATGTATTGTTTGATGGATGAATTTTTTATGGTAAATAAATCCACAATAAAGAATCATTTGTCTACGGCAGAAAAAGTAATTGATTTTGTAAATCATTTTGGAATGTATGTAGAAGAATGGGGATTTTATGCCAATCTATTTATAATGCGTTCATCAATACAAAATACCACTAAAAAAATATATAAGTCAAAAAGAGAAATATATAAGATATTAGAAGAGATAATTCAAGAAGGTATTGAAAAGGGAGATTTTAGAGTTGAGATTGAACCTAGTGAACTTACTACAATGATATTTGTAATAATCAGGGGATATCTTTTAGAATGGATTAAGAGGGAAGAAAATTATCCAGTAAAAGAAAATATGGTAAAACATGCAACATATTTGATGAATTATTTAAAAGCATAAATTTTAATATAAATAAAACTTCGGATATCCGAAGTTTTATTTACATTGCATTATTTAATTTCTTAGTTAATTTGCTAACTTTTCTTGATACAGCATTCTTATGAACAATATTTCTATGTTCAGCTTTCTTAAGCTTTTTATCAATAACTTTAATTAATTCTCTAGCTTCTTCAATATTTCCAGCATCTACAGCATTATCAAACTTTTTAATATATGTCTTAATTTCTGATTTCTTATGTTTGTTTGCAATAGTTCTATATTTAGTAGTTCTAATACTCTTTTTAGCAGCTTTTATATTAGCCAATGCGTTCACCTCCTATTAGTCTAACAAAAGATATTTTACCATGATGATGTCTATAATGCAAGGGATAAATAACAATATAAATGGTTAAAATTATTAAATAGAGCATGAAGATCAAAAAATTAAGAGGTGATTACATGGATAATATCTTTACAGATTTAGCTGTTGAGAACAGAGAAATCTATAGGGAAGATTCAAAAAGAGAAGTAGAAGGTGTATCAGTAGATATTAAAGAAGAACAGAATTATACTGTAACTGTTGTAGATGTATTAGATGACCATGGTAGCAAGATAATTCAAAAACCAATTGGCAAATATATAACAATAGATGTTCCAAATCTAGATAAGACAGATGAAGACTTAAAGGATGAGATAAGTATAGTATTATCTAAAGAGTTAAAATCCATAACTGAAATCTATAAAAGGGATAAGGTCTTGATAATAGGTCTTGGGAATTGGAATATAAGTTCAGATTCATTGGGACCAAAGGTCATAGATCGTGTCTTGGTAACTAGACAATTTTTTATAAGCTATAATAAAGAATCTGATGAAAGTATGGCCAATGTAGCTGCAATGTCCCCAGGGGTAATGGGAATAACTGGTATAGAAACAGGAGATATAGTCAAGGGAATAGTAGATAAGATCAGACCAGACTTAGTAATAGCAGTAGATGCTCTATCTTCTAGAAAGATGAGTCGTATAAGTACTACTATTCAAATATCAGATTCAGGGATAAATCCAGGTAGCGGGATTGGAAATAACAGAAGGGCGTTGTCAGAGGAAACCCTTGGAGTACCAGTAATAGCCATTGGTATTCCTACTGTTGTAAATGCTGCAACATTGGCAAGTGATACTATAGACTTGATAATTGATTCATTAAAGAAAGAAGCAGATGTAGGAAAGGAATTCTATGAATTATTAGAAAAACTCTCTAATGAAGAGAAATATACTTTAATAGAGGAGGTTTTAAATCCTTTTATGGGAAATGTAGTTGTGACTCCTAAGGATATAGATGTGATAATTGACGATCTATCGATAATTATTGCAAATGGCTTAAACATTGCATTACATCCTGGAATAGATCTAAAAGATGTAAATAGGTATATAAGATAAGTCCATAAGATATCATATATTTTATCCCTATTGAATATATATTTTTATAACGAATAGAAAAGTTTTCACTTATAAAGAGAACTGGTACGGAATTTCCGTCTATTAGGAGTAACAATAGGGAGTGTAAAATATGCGAAGAGATAATAAAAGCACATATTTAATCTTGGCTTTGATATGTCTTATACTATTTAATCTAGGATCTGCAACTATTCAATTTAGTAGGGGTAGTTCTTTATTTCAGGCATCTCCTAGGTCAAGCATTAAAGATCTCGTATTAGAAGTATTTAGTATATTATCTAAGGATAGTTCAGATTCTAATACAAGTAGAGATGAGATAATAGATGAAGAAGACTGTGATATGGAAAATACAAAGGAATTCATCATCATAGATACTATTGAAGAATATGAAAATCTAATAATAGTCAAAGATTCTAAGGGAAAGGGTTCTATAGAAAATGTACCCCCTCCTTTAAATATAGTTAAGGCTAAATTCAATAGAGAAAAGCCCTATATATTTATATATCATACCCATGCTACAGAAGGATACAAACCCTTTGACGACAACTCCTACTATACTACTAATAATAGTAAGAATGTAGTCAATGTAGGTAATACCATGTCCAAGGTTTTAGAGGCAAATGGACACAAGGTGAGACATGAGACTATGCATCATGATAGGCCGTCATTTAACCAGTCATATTCTCGTTCTTTGAATACATTGAATAAGGTCAAAGGAGAAGAACAGAATTTAAGATTCTTTTTTGATATTCATAGAGATGGTATTGAAAAAGACTCGGCTTATTATGAGACATTTTTATCTAAATCTAAGGTAAAAATCAATGGAGTAGATGTGGCTACTTTTTCCATGGTAGTAGGACCTAATACTCCTAACTATGATCAAGTATTGGCTTTTGCAAAATATATAAAGGCTGTTTCAGATACATTATATCCAGGTTTATGCAAAGGTATAATAGTAAAACCTATAGGAAAATATAACTTATTTATATCTGATTATGCATCTCTAGTTGAAATAGGCAGTAATGTAAATACAGTTGATGAAGCAAATGAATGTGGGAAATTAGTTGGTGAAATTTTAGATATTGTAATAAGGAGCTTGGAAGAATAATCTTTAAAATAAAAACAAGAAGTGTTATAATAAACTAACAGGAGATAAGTAGGAGGTTTTTGACTTGGAAGACAAAGATAAAGAAAAAGGTTCAAATGAGACTATGGAATGGATAAAGAGTATAGTAATAGCTATAGTAGTGGCAATTTTTATAAAGACATTTATTTTTAATTCCACATATGTGTTGGGTAACTCTATGTATCCTACATTGTATGAGAAAGATAGATTGTTTGCAGTAAAGGTACCATTATATTTTAAAGGCCCTTCAAGGGGAGATGTAGTAGTATTGGAAGCCCCTGATGATGATAAGAAGGACTATATAAAGCGAGTTATAGGTATAGCAGGAGACAAGGTTCAGATTATTGATGGAAATGTATATCTCAATGATGTATTGTTACAAGAAGACTATATAGAAGAGAATAGCTATACCCATGTATATGATATAGATACTTGGATAGTGCCTGAAGGAGAGCTATTTGTCCTAGGAGACAATAGAGCAGAAGGTGCAAGCAAGGACAGTAGATATTTTGGATGTGTATCTTTAGATTCTATAAAAGGAATTACAGGTTTTAGATATTTTCCAATAAATAAGAGATTTGGAAAGATTAAATAGAATAAATTTCCATATATTTGGACATCCTAATTATGGTGAGAGAAATGGAAACAAGGATGGAAAGATATAGAAGAGAAAAGAGACATAGGAGATTGAGGAAACTTAAATTCATAGTTGTACTATTTCTATTTATTCTAATGGGATATGGATTAAATATAGTAAACAGCACTATGAACGATCTGGATATTTTAGAAAATACTGAAATAATCCATTTTGATTATGAGAACAATCTCTTAGATTTTTTGGGGAAAACCTATATTATTGATTTTAAGATATTGAAAAGTATTTTAAAGGCCAGAATAACTGGTCTTTTGTTTTACATAAATTGATTTTTTTGTTATAATTAGCTATAGTTTGAATCTTCAAAGGAGGAAAGTGATATATACATGTATAATATAGCTCAAAAGAATATTAGGAACTTTTCCATAATAGCACATATAGATCATGGTAAATCCACACTAGCAGATAGGCTTATTGAAAAGACAGGGATGCTAACATCTAGAGAGATGCAATCTCAGGTTTTAGATAATATGGATTTGGAAAGAGAGAGAGGAATTACCATAAAATTAAAGGCTGTTAGATTGATATATAAGGCAAAAAATGGAGAAGAATACATATTAAATCTAATAGATACTCCAGGCCATGTGGATTTTAATTATGAAGTCTCAAGATCCCTTGCAGCATGCGAAGGGGCCATACTCATAGTAGATGCATCTCAGGGAATAGAGGCCCAGACGTTGGCTAATGTGTATTTAGCATTGGATCAGGATTTAGAGATACTTCCAGTAATAAATAAAATTGACTTACCTAGTGCCAGACCTGAAGAAGTAAAGAGAGAAGTTGAAGATGTTATAGGTATCGACTGTGAAGATGTACCATTGATATCTGCAAAGGAAGGATTAAATATTGAACATGTATTAGAGGATATAGTTAGCAAGGTTCCTGCACCAACAGGAGATCCAAATGCTCCGCTTAAAGCTTTGATATTTGATTCATATTATGATAGCTATAAAGGTGTAATATGCTATATTAGAGTCTTTGAAGGTACTATAAGGCCAGGTATGCAGATAAAGATGATGGCAACTGGAAAGGTCTTTGAAGTAGTAGAGGTTGGTATAAATACTTCAAAGCATATAGTATTAGACAAACTTCAAGCTGGAGATGTTGGCTTTGTAACGGCTAGTATAAAGAATGTAAAGGAAGCTACTGTTGGAGATACAATTACTGACTATGAGAATCCTACGGATACTCCTTTGCCTGGATATAAAGAAGTAATTCCCATGGTTTACTGTGGAATCTATCCAGCAGAAGGAGAGGATTTTAATTCTGTTAGAGAAGCTTTAGAAAAGTTGCAGGTAAATGATGCAGCATTAGTATTTGAGGCAGAGTCATCAGCAGCACTTGGATTTGGTTTTAGATGTGGATTTTTAGGACTTCTTCATATGGAGATAATACAGGAGAGATTGGATAGGGAATTTGATTTAAACATAATAGCTACGGCACCTAGTGTTATCTATAAGGTTCATCTTAAAAATGGGGAAACTGTAGAGATACAAAATCCTACGAATATGCCACCTGTAACTGAGATAGAACATATGGAAGAGCCTATTGTAACTGCATCTATAATGACTCCTACAGAGTATGTAGGTACTATAATGGAATTATGTCAAAATAAAAGAGGAAGCTTTATAAATATGGAATATCTGGAGGAAACAAGGGTAGTTATGCATTACGAGTTGCCATTAAATGAAGTAATATATGACTTCTTTGATGCACTAAAATCCAAGACTAGAGGATATGCATCCTTTGACTATGAACTCAAAGGATATGTTCAATCTGAGTTGGTCAAGATGGATATCCTGATCAATGGAGAATCTGTAGATGCCTTTTCTTTAATAGTACATGAGGAAAAAGCATATGAGAGAGGCAGAAATATAGTTGAAAGGCTAAGAGAAGTAATTCCTAGACACCAATTTGCAGTTCCAATCCAAGCAGCTATAGGTTCCAAGATAATCGCTAGAGAGACTATCAAGGCCTTAAGAAAAGATGTCTTGGCTAAGTGTTATGGTGGAGATATCTCTAGAAAGAAAAAGCTATTGGAAAAACAAAAAGAAGGTAAAAAGAGAATGAGACAGATAGGTGCAGTGGAGGTTCCACAAGAGGCATTTTTAACTGTTTTAAAATATGATGAGAAATAAATGCACACATTAGTGTGCATTTTGTCCGATATTAGGAGGAAAGATGAAAGAATTAGGTCTATATATTCATATTCCGTTTTGTAAGAGAAAGTGTTTTTATTGTGATTTCATATCTTTTCCAGATAGACATGATATAATAGAAAAGTATGTTAATTGTTTAATAAATGAATTATCCCTATATAGAGATAGGTTAAAGGATTGTGTCATAAGGACAATTTTTATTGGTGGTGGTACTCCATCAGCCATAGAAGGTAAATATATTCGAAAAATATTAGAATATATATATGAAAATTTCAATGTATCTAATCTATTGGAGACTACTATAGAAGTAAATCCGGGGACTTTGACGTTAGAAAAAGTTCAGATATATAAAGAAGTTGGGATAAATAGAGTAAGCTTAGGACTACAGACTACTAATGATGAGATGTTAAAAAAGATTGGTAGAATTCATAGAATAGATGATTTCTATAGATCTTATAATATATTAAGAGAGTTTGGGTTTAATAATATAAATGTAGATCTAATCTTTGGACTTCCAGATCAAACTTTGGAAGATGTAATTGAGGACTTAGATATTGTTACTAATTTGGATATAGATCATATATCTTATTATAGTCTCATAGTTGAACCTGGGACTATTATGTATAAATGGAATGAAGAAGGAAGAATACATTTGCCAGATGAAGAAGTGGAGAGACAGATGTATCATAGAGGGATAGAGTTTCTAAGAGATAGAGGATATATTCACTATGAGATTTCGAATTTTGCAAAAAAAGGATATGAATGTCTGCATAATATGATATATTGGAGAGTAGAACCATATATAGGTGTAGGACTTGCTAGTCACTCTAATTTTAATAATAAGAGATTTTGGAATGTAGATAATCTAGATAGGTATATTAGCAGTATAGAAGAAGGAATGTTGCCTATTTCTAGTGAAGAGATAATTAATAAAAATATGGAAATGGCGGAATACTGTATATTAGGCTTGAGACTCATAGATGGGATAAATAGATTGGAGTTTGAGAAAAGATTCCATGTTGATATATTAGATATATATGAAAATGAAATTTCAAAGCATATAGAAGATGGGTTGCTGAAAGAAGAAAAACAAAGTATAATACTTACGGATAAAGGTTTAGATTTAGCTAATTTAGTGGAGATGGATTTTCTGCCATAAAACTTTTAAGTTTGAGGTATTGACAAAAGTAGTAACAAGTGGTAATTTATAAGTATGATATTTAGCACTCAATGCTAAAGAGTGCTAACAAGCATCCAAAAGATGGATATTCGAGGTGAAGATCATGTTGGATGAAAGGAAATTAAAGGTCTTATATGCCATAATAAATGGTTATATAAATAGCGCAGAGCCTATTGGCTCTAGAACTATTTCTAAACATTGTGACTTAGGAGTTAGTTCGGCTACAATCAGAAATGAGATGTCCGATTTAGAGGAGTTAGGATATTTGAGTAAACCTCATTCATCAGCAGGTAGAGTTCCGTCAGATAAGGCTTATAGGCTCTATGTAGATGAACTATTGAAATGGGAGAAATCTCAATTGGATATAAATTTGAATAATCAGATAAGGGAGATATTAGCTAGAGAGCAATGGGAAATAGAAGAGTTGATTCAAAACTCTGCAAAACTTTTGTCGGCTATAACTAGTTATACATCATTGGTAGCTTCACCAAAGATGAAAGCTAGTAGAGTTAAGCATATTCAATTGGTGCCTATAGATGACTTAGGTATATTGATGGTGATGATATGTGATACTGGTATAGTTAAAAATTCCATATATAAACCAGAAGAGCCAATTTCTTTAGGACAATTAAATTTAATTTCTAATTTTCTAAATCATAAATTTAGAGGATTATCTATTGATGAGATATTGATGCAACTAGATAATGATGACTTTAATGAAATATATGAATTAAGGGATATTATGATAGATTTGATTCCTATAATAAACAGTTCCATAGAGGATTTAGTATCTGTAGATCTATATTTTGAAGGTATAACTAAGATCTTAAACTTCCCAGAATATAGAGATATAGACAAAGCTAAGGAGTTCATATCCTTTGTGGAAGATAAAGATTTAATATTAGATATCCTATCCAATACTTCTACTTCTAATGATATAGATATTATTATAGGAAGTGAGAACATATATGCTCCAATTAAGGATATAAGTATTATTACTGCAACGTATAAGATTAGGGGTAAGACAATTGGAAAGGTAGGATTAGTAGGACCTACTAGAATGGATTATTTAAATTTAATTAAGACCATTAAGGGTTTTTCTGCAAATATAACGGAAATTTTGAATCTGTTGATAAAAGATCAGAAAGATACTAAATAAGTGTATATGAGGTGAAAGGATGGAAGCGAATAAGGATATTGGAAATGAAAAGGAGAACATAAAAGAAGAAACTGAATTAACAGTTGAAGATTTAAATGAGATTATCTCCAAGAAAGAGGAGGAATTTGAAGAATTAAGTTCAAAGCTGTTGAGGCTTCAGGCAGATTTTATCAATTATCGTAAGAGAACCGAAAAGGAAAAAGAAGGGCTGATAAACTATGGCATAGAGACTATTGCCTGTGGACTTTTGTCTATTCTAGATAATTTTGAGAGGGCTCTTGATAGTGAAGTCGATAAAGAAGATGGTTTCTATAAGGGAGTTGAAATGATCCAAAATCAGCTAATTGAACTCTTAAAGGACAATGGCATAGAAGAAATAGATGCATTAAATACACCATTTGATCCTAACTTTCATCATGCAGTTCTTATGGAGAAATCTGAGGATGCTGAAGAAGGTACTATAATAGGTGTTCTTCAAAAAGGATACACACTAAAAGGAAAAGTCATACGACCATCCATGGTTAGGGTCGCACAATAATAATTAGGGAGGAATTTAAATGGGAAAAATAATAGGAATTGACCTAGGAACTACTAACTCAGCCGTAGCAGTTATGGAAGGTGGAGAGCCTATAATCATACCAAATGTGGAAGGTAATAGAACTACTCCATCAGTAATTGCATTTACAAAAGACGGTGAAAGGCTAGTAGGAGAAACTGCAAAGAGACAGGCAATCACTAATCCAGATAGAACTATTCAATCCATAAAGAGAAAGATGGGTAGTGATTATAAAAAAGATATAGATGGAAAGAACTTTTCACCACAGGAATTATCAGCTATGGTATTACAAAAGATAAAGATGGATGCAGAAAGTTATTTAGGTGAGACTGTTACAGAAGTAGTAATAACAGTTCCAGCATATTTTACTGATAGTCAAAGACAGGCTACTAAAGATGCAGGGAAGATAGCTGGCTTAGAGGTCAAGAGAATAATAAACGAGCCTACTGCAGCAGCTTTAGCCTATGGAATGGACAAAGAAGAAGGGCAACACAAGATAATGGTATTTGACTTAGGTGGCGGTACTTTTGACGTATCCATATTGGAATTAGGGGATGGAGTATTTGAAGTACTATCAACTAGAGGAAATAACAATCTAGGTGGAGACGATTTTGATAATGTATTAATTGAATATATAAATAATGAGTTTAAAAAAGAAAATGGAGTAGACTTAACTAGTGACAAGATGAGTTTGCAGAGATTAAAAGAAGCTGCAGAAAAGGCAAAGAAAGAATTGTCTACAACTATGTCTACTAATATCAATTTACCATTTATAACAGCAACACAGGCAGGACCATTACATTTAAATATGGATATTACAAGAGCTAAGTTTGAAGAATTAAGTGCTCATCTAGTAGAAAAGACTATAGAGCCTGTAAAGGCAGCTATTAAGGATGCAAACTTACAACCATCAGACATAGAAAAGGTAATACTAGTAGGAGGTTCTACTAGAATTCCAGCAGTACAAGAAGCAGTTAAAAGGATAGTTGGAAAAGACCCACAAAAGGATATAAATCCAGATGAATGTGTAGCTTTAGGGGCTGCTATTCAAGGTGGAGTTTTAAGTGGAGAAGTTAAGGACCTACTATTATTAGACGTTACACCACTTTCTTTAGGAATTGAAACACTTGGTGGAGTAACTACAAGGTTAATTGAAAGAAATACTACAATACCTACTAAGAAATCTCAAGTGTTTACTACTGCAGCAGATCAACAGACATCAGTAGATATTCACGTATTACAAGGTGAAAGACAGATGTCCAGTGACAATACAACTCTTGGAAGATTCCAATTAACTGGAATACCACCAGCACCAAGGGGAGTGCCACAAATCGAAGTAACTTTTGATATAGATGCCAATGGTATAGTAAATGTAAGTGCTAAGGATTTAGGAACAGGGAAAGAACAGAGGATTACTATAACAGCATCTAGTAAATTATCAGATGAAGAAATAGAAAAGAAAGTCAAAGAAGCAGAAAGATTTGCTGAAGAAGACAAGAAGAAGAAGGAAGCTATTGAAATAAGAAATAATGGGGATTCCATAGTATATCAAACTGAAAAGACACTTGGAGAATTAGGAGATAAGATCTCAGGAGATGAAAAGGCACAAATAGAGTCTAAGTTAGAAGAGTTGAAAAAGGCTCTTGAAGGTGACGATATGGATGCAATAAAGAATAAGACTGAAGAATTAACTCAAGAATTCTACAAGATTTCCGAAAAACTATATAAAGATGTGAACCAAGGAACTCCAGGAGATGGAAATGATGGCGGAGACGATGTGGTAGATGGAGATTATGAAGTGGTAGATGAAGATTAGTTTAAATTCAAAGCTAAATCTATAGATTTAGCTTTGAATTTTGTAATTACATATAATTTAAGGCAGGTGAAAATATTTGAAGGACCTATATGAGATATTGAATGTAAATAAGGACGCCACGCAAGATGAGATAAAAAAAGCATATAGAAATCTGGCAAAGAAATACCATCCAGATTTAAATCCTAATGATTCAGAAGCAGAACAAAAATTTAAAGAAGTAAATGGTGCATATGAGATATTAAGTGACCCAGAGAAAAGGGAGAGATATGATAGATTTGGTCCTGCTGGAGTAGATCCACAAGCAGGAGGAAATGGCTATGGCTATGGTGGCTTTGAAGATATATTTGGAGATATATTTGACATATTTGGTGGTGGATTTGGAAGAACTGGAGGATTTTCCCAAAAGAGTAGGAGAACTGGCCCAGTTAAAGGTGCAGATTTAAGATATGATTTAAATATAGAATTTAAAGAGGCTGTATTTGGTACAGAAAAGGAAATTCAGATCAGAAGAATGGAAGAATGTTCTACATGTAGTGGGACAGGTGCAAAGCCTGGAACTCATAAAGAGACATGCTCTAAATGTAATGGTACAGGAGAGGTAAGATACGCTCAACAGACTCCACTAGGACAGTTTGTGAGAGTGGGGACTTGTGATGAATGCCAAGGCACAGGAGAGGTTATAAAAGAAAAGTGTCCTACTTGTAATGGAGCAGGAAGAGAGGCAAAGAATAAGAGGATAATAGTAAAGGTTCCATCAGGAGTAGATAATGGTTCTATAATATCCCTTAGAGGTGAAGGTGAGGGAGGACAGAGAGGTGGCCCATCTGGAGATCTCTATGTATATATAAGAGTAAAGGAAGATTCAGTATTTAAGAGGCAGGGAAATAATCTATATTTAGATATACCTATATCATTTACTGAAGCTGCACTGGGTGCAATAATAGAAGTACCTACTCTTGAAGGAGTAGAAAGTTATAATATTCCAGCTGGTACTCAAACAGGTACAGAGTTTAAGCTAAAAAACAAAGGTGTACCTAATTTAAGAGGTGTTGGCAGAGGAAATCTATTCTTTACTGTAAATATTGAGGTCCCTTCTAACTTAAATGAAAGACAAAAGAAATTACTTCTTGAATTCTCAAAGGAATCTGGAGAAGTATATAAGGAACATAAGAAGGGATTTTATCAGAAGATAAAGGATGTATTTAATTAAAGGCAATCACTTCATAAAGTGGTTGTCTTTTTTGTAGTGGCAATTAGATGCATATTAAGATATAATTATTAGAGATTTAATTATAAGGATGTGTATATTAAATGAAGTGGACAGAGATTATGGTGATAACTTCACCAGAAAATGAGGATATAGTATCAGATATTCTATATGATGCAGGTGCAACGGGATTAGCAATTGAAGATCCAAGAGATATCATGGAGCTGTCAAAAGATAGTACAGATTGGGATTTTGTGGATCCTAGTCTAATAAAGATAGATTTAGACAAGATATCTATCAAAGCATACTTTTCAGAATCTCAGAAACTAAATAGTGTTATAGATTTTGTAAAAAAAGAGATGGAGAAAGTACAGGGAGAAATTGTATTTAGTGAAATAGACGAAAAAGATTGGGCTGAATCTTGGAAAAAATATTATAAACCTAGAAGGATTGGCACAAATATAGTCATAAAGCCTACATGGGAATCTATAGATGAAAAAGAAGGAGATTTAGTAATAGAACTAGATCCAGGGATGGCCTTTGGAACAGGAACTCATGAAACTACTATGATGTGCATAGAATCCTTAGAAAAGTTTATGAATAATGGAGACAAGGTCTATGATATAGGTTGTGGAAGTGGAATACTTAGTATAGCAGCAGCTAAATTGGGAGCGTCTGATATAGTAGCTGTAGATTTGGACCCTGACTGTATAAAGGTTTCAAATGAAAATATATTAAAAAATAAAGTAGAAGATAAGATTCAGGCAATTCAAGGAAATCTATTGGATGTAGTAGAAGATAAAGCAGATGTAATAGTATCTAATATAATTGCCGAGATTATTGTAAAGATGTCTAAGGATTTAAGAGAATATCTAGTAGATAATGGAATATTTATTGCCTCGGGAATAATATTAGAGAAGATTAAACTAGTGGAAGACTCTTTAGTAGAAAATGGATTTGAAATACTAGAGATAAGGAAACTAGGAGAATGGGCATGTATAGTTGCTAGAAAATAAGGTGATGGGATGCATAAGTTTTTTGTAGATACAGATCAGATAGAAGATAAAAAGATATATATATCGGGGAAAGATGTAAAACATATAAGGGACGTCCTTAGACTTGCAGAAAATCATAGGATAGAAATCTCTTCAAATGGAGTAAGCTATATATGTAGTATAGAAAAGATACTTAAAGATAGCATAGTAGTCGATGTCTTAACTTCAACAGTAGGAAAACATGAACCTCCTATAGAGATTTTGTTGTATCAAGGAATTGCTAAGGGAAGCAAGATGGATCTTATAATACAGAAGGGAACAGAAGTTGGAGTAAGAGAATTTAGTGTTATATCCACTAATAGATCCATAGTAAAGATTTCAGATAAAAAGAAAGAGAAAACACGTATTGAACGTCTATCATCTATTGCCGAAGAGGCAGCTAAACAATCTAAGAGAGATTATATTCCAAAGGTAAAGGGAATATTTAGTTTCGAGGATATACTAGAGATATTGAAAGATGAAGATAATATCATAGTAGCATATGAAGATGAAGATAATCTAGGGATGAAAGAGGCATTAGGAGATATTAAAGGTAACAGGATAAATTTAATAATCGGTCCTGAAGGTGGCTTTGAATCATATGAAATAGAGAGACTAAGAGAGATCGGTGCAAAGATAGTAAGCTTAGGACCTAGGATATTGAGGACTGAAACTGCTGGAATAGTGGCATCTACTATGATACTATATGAAGTGGGAGATTTGGGGGCGATACTGTGAAGAAAGTAGCATTTCACACACTAGGATGTAAAGTAAATCAATATGAAACGGAAGCCATGGAAAGACTATTTGAAGAAAGTGGCTATGAAGTAGTTGACGAAAATGAGTTAGCAGATATATATGTGATAAATACTTGTACTGTTACAAATCTATCTGATAGAAAGTCTAGGCAATTTATCAGAAAGGTAAAAAAGGTAAATGATGAGGCTATTGTAGCAGTAGTAGGCTGTTATTCTCAAGTAGCTCCTGATGAAGTCGAAGAAATAGAAGACGTAGATGTAGTAATAGGCACAAGTGATAGAAATAGAATAGTTGAGTTATGTGAAAAGTCTAAAGTTGAAAATAAGAAGTTTAATATAGTAAGAGATATAAAGACCTATAAGAGTTTTGAGAAGATAGAAGTGGATGACATCAAATCTAAGACAAGGGCATATATAAAAGTTCAAGATGGATGTAATCAATTCTGTTCTTATTGCATAATTCCATATGCAAGAGGGCCGATTAGAAGTAGAGATGTTGAGGATATCATATGTGAAGCGGAGACATTTGCCAAGTCAGGATTTAAGGAACTTGTCTTGACTGGTATACATGTTGCGTCCTATGGTAAGGACTTAGGAGATATGGATCTAGGTAAATTGATATGGCAGATTTCAAAGATTCAAGGTATTGAGAGGATTAGACTAAGTTCAGTGGAAGCAAATTTAATAACCAATGAGTTTATGGAGATATTGATGAAGACAAACAAGGTCTGCCATCATTTTCACCTATCACTTCAAAGTGGTTCTAACAATATATTGAAAAAGATGAATAGAAAGTATACAAGAGAAGAATATAAAGATAAAGTAGACCTAATAAGAAAGTATATGCCAGATGCTGGAATTACCACTGATATTATAGTTGGATTTCCAGGAGAAACAGAATCAGATTTTAATGAAACCATGGAATTTGCAAGAGAAATTGGATTTTCAAAAATTCACGTTTTTAAATATTCTCCAAGGAAGGGTACACCTGCAGCCAGATATAAAGATCAGGTTCATGGCAAGATTAAAAATCAAAGAAGCAGTTTATTGATCGCCTTAGGAGAAACTCTGACAGAAGAATTTAATGAGAAGTTTTTAGGCAAATCTATGGATGTATTATATGAAGAAAATGTAGATGGATTTTATGAAGGATATACCACAAATTATATTAGGATGAAAGCTTTATCTAAACATGATATAATAGGTGATATAGTAGAAACAAAAGTCATAGATAAAAAAGATGGATTTTTAATTGGAGAAATTAGGGGGTGAAATAATGGACGAGTGTATATTTTGTAAGATAATCAATGGAAGTATTCCAAGCGAATTTATCTATGAAGATGAAAAGGTAGTAGCATTTAAAGATATTAATCCTCAAGCTCCAGTTCATCTGCTTATCATCCCTAAAGAGCATATTGAATCAATAGATGATATAGATGAGAACAATTCACATTTAGTAGGATATGTGTTTGAGATTGCTAGTAAACTTGCCAAGGAAATGGGACTTGATAAGGGTTATAGAATAGTCACCAACTGTAAAGAACATGGTGGGCAAAGTGTAAATCACATACATTTTCATCTATTAGGTGGAAGACAATTGTTATGGCCAGCAGGCTAAAAACCAGTTGAAATAATGCTTATAATAATGTATAATGATTTAGTGAGAAATTTTAACCAATATTTATAGTATGTAGTACTCTAGTAGTTGAGAGGGGAGGGAGAAATACATGTCAGAAATAAAAGTAGGCGAAAATGAATCTCTTGACAATGCACTTAAAAGGTTTAAAAGACAATGTGCGCGTTCTGGCGTTTTAGGAGAAGTTAGAAAGAGAAAACACTACGAAAAACCAAGTGTAAGAAAAAAGAAAAAATCTGAAGCTGCAAGAAGAAAGAATCATTCAAGATATTAAATAAGAAGGTGAAACGATGTCCCTTAAAAATAAGCTTATGGAAGATTTGAAGACTTCCATGAAAAACAAAGATACTATTAGAAAAAATACTATAACTATGGTTAGAGCTGCAATTAAACAAATAGAAGTAGATGAAAGAAAAGAACTAACAGATGAAGAAATAATTGAAATTATATCTAAACAATTGAAGGAAAAAAGAAATGTAATTGGAGATTTTGAAAAAGGTGGAAGAGAAGATTTAGTAGATTTGACCAATAAGGAAATTGACATACTTTTGGAATACCTTCCCAAACAACTTACAAGAGAAGAAGTTGAAAAGATAGTCATTGAAACTATAAAAGAAATAAATGCTACTTCCATGAAGGATATTGGATTAGTAATGAAAGCTGTAATGCCCAAGGTAAAGGGCAAAACAGATGGCAATATAGTAAGTAGCATTGTAAAAGATATATTAAATTAACCTGGGTAATAACCCAGGTTTTTTATAACATATAGGAAAGTTCTCGATTTAAGATACAAACTAATATGAACTTTCCGTTATATGATGAAATATTAATTAACACGAACTTTCCATTTAGAAGTTTTAAAAAGGCTATATTGCAATGCTCTAATAGAAGCCTTTTTTAATAATTATATTCTATATTATTGGGTATTATTATATAGTAAGAATAGAAGTTATTAGTGAATATAATATGAAATGGAGGTGTTAGATTGAAAAAATTTAGGATTACATTGATTTTACTTGTTCTATTTATATTATTTAGTGGTTTTGCCTATGGAGAATCTAGTGGAAACATCTATGTAATACCTATTGAGGGAGAAATCAATAGAGCAACGAGAAACTTTGTAGTTGGGGCTATAGATGAATTAAATAAGAAGGATGTAGAAGCTATAATATTGGAGATAAATACTTATGGAGGTCTAATTGATGAAGCCATAAGGATAAAAGATGCTATTTTAGCAACAAATATTCCTACTATATCCTTTGTAAATAATAAAGCTGAATCTGCTGGAGTTCTGATTAGCATATCGGGTGAGAAGGTAGTCATGGCACCTAATGCAACTATAGGCTCAGCTGAGACTATTCCCAATACAGAAAAAGTTCTATCTATGTGGAGAGCAATATTGAGAGACACTGCCCAATATAGAAATAGAGATGAAAACATAGTAGAAGCAATGGCAGATAGGGATATGGAAATAGATGGAATTACAACAAGAGGTAAGTTAGTAAATCTAACTTCCCAAGAGGCATTAAATCTTGGAATAGCAGACTATATCTCTAATGATTATGATGATATATTGAATAATTTTGGGTTTGATAATGCAAATATAATCCATAGGCAAGAAGGATTTCAGATGAAATTATCAAAGTATATTTCAAGTCCATATGTCAGTAGCATGTTATTGACTATAGCTTTTGTAGGGTTAATAGTAGAAATTATGACTCCAGGATTTGGAATAGGCGGAACCATAAGTATTATAGGATTTGGATTATATTTTGGAGGAAATATACTAGCAGGACATTCCCATTGGACATCTTTAGCTCTATTTGTAACTGGACTTATATTGTTAGTCATTGAAGGAATAGTTCCAGGCTTTGGCTTACCAGGCATAAGTGGTATTATATTTGTACTGGTAGGTATAATTTTAGCCATGAACTCCTTTGGTGTAGCTCTATTATCTATGAGTATAGCGATAATCATAACTACAATAGTAACTATGATCTTGTTCAAATTAGGTTTTAGAAGTAATATACTGAATTCTATAATATTGACAACTAAACATGAAGAACAAAAAGGATATGTAAGTACAGATAATAAAAGAGAATATCTGAATAAAGAGGGAAAGACAGTATCAGGACTTAGGCCAAGTGGATTTATGGATATAGATGGAGAAAGAATTGATGTATTATCCGATGAAGGTTATATACCTGTAGATACATTAGTTCAAGTAGTTAGAGTTGAAGGTTCAAAAATATTTGTTAGGAGGGTTTAGAATATGGGTTCAAGTTTATCAACGGTTTTCACTTTTGCTATTGCATTGATTATAATAATATTTGTGATGCTATTCTTTACATTTGTTCCAGTGGGATTATGGGTAACTGCATATTTTTCAGGAGTTAGGATAAGATTTTCCACATTGATGGGTATGAGGCTTAGAAGAGTAGCTCCAAGTAGAATAGTAAATCCTATGATTAAGGCTACAAAAGCAGGCTTAAACTTACATGTAGATGAATTAGAAGCACATTATCTAGCAGGAGGTAATATAAACACAGTAGTAGATGCTCTAATAGCTGCTCAAAGAGCAAATATACCTCTAGAATTTGAAAGAGCAGCAGCTATAGACTTAGCAGGTAGAAATGTCTTAGAAGCAGTACAGGTAAGTGTCAATCCAAAGGTAATTGAGACGCCACAGATTGCTGCAGTATCTAAAGATGGTATAGAGGTAGTAGTAAAAGCTAGAGTCACTGTAAGAGCTAATATTGAAAGGTTAGTAGGTGGAGCTGGTGAAGAGACAATTATAGCTAGAGTAGGAGAGGGAATTGTCACTACTGTAGGTAGTTCTGTATCTCATAAAGATGTTTTGGAAAATCCAGATAGTATATCTAAGACAGTATTGAGTAAGGGATTAGATTCTGGAACTGCTTTTGAAATACTATCTATAGATATAGCAGATGTGGATATAGGTAGAAATATAGGAGCTAGATTACAAATGGATCAGGCAGAAGCAGATAAGCGTATTGCAGAAGCTAGAGCTGAAGAGAGAAGAGCAATGGCTGTTGCTAAGGAGCAAGAGATGAAGGCCGAAGTACAATCCATGAGAGCCAAAGTAGTAGAGGCTGAAGCAGAAGTTCCATTGGCATTAGCTACAGCTTTAAGAGATGGAAAGATGGGAGTTATGGATTATTATAATATGAGAAATGTTTTAGCGGATACAGATATGAGAACATCTATATCTAAGCTGACAGATGAAGAGAAGAAAAAATAGGATGTGATTAAATGAGTCCTTTAGTTTTTTTTGTCATTATCATAGTAATAGATTTGATTTTAAAGAGCTCTAAAGACAAGAAAAAGATTGAAGAAGTCAGAAAAAAGAGAAATGAAGGGTATAAGAGGCAATTTACAGAAAAGAAGAGAGATCTCATAACTGTTTTAAATGAGGAAATCGAAAAAAATTTAGGAAATAGAAATACTGTAAAAGAAAATAGAGCTAATAAGATAAAAAGGGTAGAGAAGAATAATCTAGATTTAATAGAAGCTAATGAGGAAAATACTATAGAAGAGAAGCCAGCTGAAGATAATAATAGAGAAGTGGAAAAGAGCAAAAGTATGGATAATTCTGAAATAGATATTAGAAAAGATATAGTGAGAGGGATTATATTTTCTGAGATATTGTCAGAACCTAAGAGCAGACAACATATGAAGAGAAGCATGTAAATACATGCTTCTTTTCATATGTAATAGTAATTTTATATATAGCATATTATTAGTAGGAGGGATTTATATGAAAAAAAATATGGATGATTTAAAGATGACTCTTACTGATGCCCTTGAATTGCCTCTAGATATAGCCCTGGATTTGCCTAAGATAACTATTTTAGGCAATAAGAAGGTGGATATATCCAACCATAAAGGGATAATAGAATATACTGAGGAACTAATTAGGATAAATAGTAAAATAGGAATAATAAAGATCAGTGGAAATTCTATGACCATTAAGAATATTCTCCTGGAGGAGATTAATATAGATGGAAATATAGAAAAGGTTGAAATAATAGGCTAGGGGTGTAGATATGCTAGCGATAAAATTATGGAATTATTTAAAAGGATATGTTATCATTAAAATTAATGGGTTGAGTTTGGAAAGACTGCTTAATCTTGCCTTGACTAACGATATATATCTTTGGGATGTGAAGAGAGTAAACAATACGGAGATAGAAGCAACAGTATCACTACTAGGATATAGAAGCTTGGAGAGCATAGTAGGCAAGATAGGTTGTAAGATGGAGATCCTTTATAGGTCTGGTTTGCCATTTATAATGGAAAGATTAAAGAAGAGGAAGATGTTAGGATTTGGGGCAATAATTTTTGTCTGCCTTATTATATTGTTATCATCTATCATATGGGAAATAGATATAAAAGGAGCAGAACAAATTCCTCTAGATGAAATATTTAGCGTATTAGAAGTAAATAATATAAAGGTAGGTAAATTCAAGCAAAACATTCAGGTGAATCGTGTAAAGGAGATTCTATTAAATAAATTTGAATATATTTCGTTTTTAGATGTTAAGATCAACGGAGTAAAACTTATAATTGAACTTAGAGAGTTAGATATACCGCCTGAAAAAGTAGATAAATCATATCCATGTAATCTAGTGGCAAAGAAAAAAGGTGTTATAACTAAGATCATAGCTAAAAACGGAATTGCTTTAGTGGAGAAGGGTGAGATTGTAGAGCCAGGAGATGTGTTAATATCAGGTATTATAGAAAGTGAACTTGATCCCGATCTCGATAGTTATTTAGTCCATGCAGAAGGGGAAGTGTTGGCTCAGACGAGATACACTGCTACAGTTGAGGAACCAATAGTAAAAGTAGATGAAGTAGAGACAGGGAAAGTGTATAAACAAAGAGGATTGAAATTTAAGGATAAAGGAATAAGATTTTTATCAGGAGATATTCCCTATGAAAACTATACTGAGGAGATTACTGAAAGAGATTTATTAGATTTCAAATGGAATAAATTAAAGATTCCATTTAAATTAGTTAACTATACATTTAGAGAAGTAGAAGTAAAAGAGGTAAAAAGGGATATTGATTTTCTAAAAAAATCTTCTCAATTAAAGGCTATAAAAGAGATAAATGAGCAATTGCCAGATAATGTGGAAGTGGTATCTAAGGATGCTCTATATACTATAAAGGGCAATATATTAAAAACACAGATAGTAATTGAAACCATAGAGGATATATCTAAAATACAGATAATATCAAATTAGGAGGAGAAGAATTGACAGAAAATATTAGGGAAAAGAAAATACCTATAGACAATAATGGTATCATCAGTGAATTATTTGGTGAATTAGATGAGAATATTAATTTAATAGAAAATACGTTGAATATTAAAGTGACTATAGGAGATGGAAATCTTGAAGTATATGGAAACTCAGATGATATAGAACTAGGAGAAAAGTTGATCTATAATTTGATTGATATCATCAAGGCGCAAAAAAAATTAGACCAACAGGATTTAAGATATGCTATTCAGTCTATACTAAAAGGAGAAGACCATAAGCTAAAGGAACTATTAAATGAAGTCATATGTATAAGTGCAAGTGGAAAGAGTATAAAACCCAAGACATTGGGCCAGAAGAGATATATAGATGCTATTAAGGAAAATGATATAGTCTTTGGAATAGGACCAGCAGGAACAGGTAAGACATATTTAGCTATGGCTATGGCAGTTCAGGCTTTTAAAAACAAACAAGTAAATAGAATAATCTTGACTAGACCTGCAGTTGAAGCAGGTGAAAGTCTGGGATTTTTGCCTGGAGATTTGCAAGAGAAAGTAGATCCATACTTGAGACCTGTATATGATGCATTATTTGAGATTTTAGGCTCAGATAATTATGTAAGATATATGGAAAAGGGATTAATTGAGGTAGCACCTCTAGCATATATGAGAGGGAGAACTTTGGATTCTGCGTATATTATCTTAGATGAGGCTCAAAATACAACAAATGAACAGATGAAGATGTTTTTAACTAGATTGGGATTTGGGTCAAAGGCCATAATAACTGGTGATATAACACAGGTTGACCTACCTAAAGGTAAACAGTCAGGACTTAGAACGGTATCAAAGATTTTAGATAATGTTAAGGGAATAGAGATGGTGTATCTATCAAAATTTGACATTGTAAGGCATCCATTAGTTCAGAGAATTATTGAAGCATATGAGAAGTTCGAATACAAGAATATATAATTCTATATGCCAATTAAAGATTATAGGGTATATATAAACTAAGGGGGAAAAAATATGGAGATCTATGTAGACAATAGACAATCCAAGGTAGATATAGATGAAGATATCTATAATCTATTGGAGAAAGTAGTAAGAGAATCTTTATTAGTAGAGGGAATAGGTTTAGAATATGAAATATCTATTTCTTTTGTAGATAATGAGGAGATTAGACAGTTAAATAGTCAATATAGAGGAGTTGATAGAGAAACAGATGTGTTGTCTTTTCCAATAGATGAAGATCTAATAGTTCCAATTCCTCTACTTGGTGATATTATCATATCTATGGAAAAGGCAATAGAGCAATCAGAAGAATATGGACACAGCCTTCAGAGAGAATTAGCATATTTAACAGCTCATAGTATGTTTCATTTAATGGGATATGATCATATGGAGGAAGATGATAAAAAAGAAATGAGAGATAGAGAAAAACAGGTAATGAGAAGACTTGAGATATTTAAAAATAATAAAGGAGAGTAAGCAATGAAGAGAAGCATAATTGATAGTTTTAATTATGCAGTATCGGGAATAATCGTCTCTATAAAGATGGAGAGAAATATGTTAGTGCATTATATTATTGCTGTAGGGGTTTTAGGTTTAAGTCTATTCTTTAATTTTACTAGAACTGAGTTTTTAATCCTATTGTTTGCAATTACTCTAGTATTGGTATTAGAGATGATAAATACTGCTATAGAAAAGACCATAGATATGATCACTAAAGACTATCACCCTTATGCTAGATTGGCGAAGGATATAGCAGCTGGTGCTGTACTTATTGGCTCCGTAAATGCAATTATCGTTGGCTATTTATTATTTTTTGATAGATTAAGCAATTTTTCAGAAGTGATAATATTTAAGATTAAAAACTCTCCAATTCATCTTACATTCGTTTCCTTAATGCTTGTAATTTTATTGACTATTGGATTAAAGGCAAAGTATTATAAAGGCAGAGGAACACATTTTCAAGGTGGTGTAGTTAGCGGCCATTCAGCACTTGCATTTTGTATAGCTACAATAGTAGCATTTCTAGTGGAGAATATATTGATAATCACTTTGACTTTTGGACTAGCATTACTAGTAGCTGAAAGCAGAATTGAAGGAAAGATACATACTTCAATAGAAGTTGTTTTAGGAGGATTATTGGGTATATTAATAGGTATATTAGTTTTTCAGGTAATTGGATAGATTGGAGTGAGGAAATGAATAAAACACAACTTATAGAGATGGCTCTAAAGGCACAGAAAAAGGCATATGTGCCATATTCTAATTTCCATGTAGGAGCTACTGTCTTGATGAAGGACGGAAGTATATATACGGGATGCAATATTGAAGTATCATCTTATTCACCTACGATATGTGCTGAGAGAACGGCTATCTTTAAAGCTGTATCTGAAGGTAGTAGAGAAATAGACACTATAGTCATAGTGGGAGATGCAGATCCTACATATCCATGTGGAGTATGTAGACAGGTGATTAGAGAATTTGGTAGGGATGCAAAGATCATAATTGCAAGTTCAGTAGATAGATATAGGGAATATACAATAGATGATCTATTGCCCCATAGCTTTGGACCTGAAGATTTAGAAGAGAATAGATAGAAGGGTTGGATTATATGTATAAGTCAGGATTTGTAAGCATTGTAGGAAGGCCAAATGTGGGGAAATCAACATTGTTAAATAAGATAATTGGAGAGAAGATTTCAATTATATCAGATAAACCTCAGACTACGAGGAACAAGATACAGCTTGTATTTACAGAAGAGGATTTTCAAATTGTATTTTTAGATACTCCAGGCATACAAATGCCTAAAAATAAATTAGGAGAATATATGCTAGATGTCTCTAAAAGTGCATTAGAAGAAGTGGATGTCATAACTTTTATGGTAGATGAAAGTATAGAAATTGGGAATTTAGATAAGTATATAATAGAGGAATTAAAGACTATATCAACTCCTATTGTGTTGCTAATAAATAAGATTGATATGCTGGATGATGAACAGGTTTCTGCATTAATTAAAAAATTTGAAGATATGAGAATGTTTAAGGAGATTATACCTATATCTGCATTGAACGAATCAAATGTCGATGAATATATTCAGGCTATAAAGAGATTATTGCCAGAAGGACCTAAATACTTTCCAGATGACATGATAACGGATCAACCAGAAAGATTTATTATTTCAGAGATAATAAGAGAAAAAGCTTTGGAAAACCTTGATGAAGAAGTTCCCCATGGTATATTTGTAAATATAGATGGTATAAAAAGCAGAGAGAATAAGGATTTAATAGATGTATATGCAAATATATATTGTGAGAAAGAATCCCATAAGGGTATAGTAATAGGGAAAAATGGAAAGATGTTAAAACAAATAGGCAAGTCATCAAGAGAGGATATTGAAAAGCTATTGGGTAGCAAAGTAAATCTTCAGCTATGGGTGAAAGTTGAGAAAAATTGGAGAGAAAGGGAAAACAAATTGAAATATTTTGGTTACAAATAGATTGGAGTCTGGAATATTGCGCACTGAAGGAATAGTATTGAACGAGATGAGGTTTAAGGAAACTAGCAAGATATTGAATATATATACTAAAAAATTTGGAAGAATTAGTGTGATGGCAAAGGGAGCCTATAGGGCAAAATCTAAGTTAATAGCTCATACTCAACCCTTTTCCTATAGTGAGTATCAACTCTATAAGGGAAGAAGTTTTTACTATATCAATGAGGCATCTGTAATAGAATCTTTCTATGATATACGTGAGAGAATAGAGAGAGTGGTTTGTGGATTCTATATACTTGAACTTCTTAATAGGTCTACGCCAGAAGAAGAGCCAAATGAAGTATTATTTTTACTTTTAGAAAAGAGTCTAACAATTTTGTCAGGATTAAATGACGATTTCTTAAAATTCATAATTGCTTTTGAATTAAAATATATATCTTTTTTAGGATATAGACCATATATTGAAAGATGTGTATCCTGTGGAAGTAAAGAGCTTTCAAACATCAAGTTTAGCATTTCTGAAGGAGGCATAATATGTGATAATTGTTTCACCGTAGATAGCAAGGCAAAGAAAATAGATAGGGATATGTATATAGGGATATGCCAGTTATTGTATATAGAACTTGATAAATTATCTAGTGTGAATATACCAAGAGAATCACTTATAGGTATACAGGATATCTTGGAGGACTATATTTTATATAATATTGATAGATCAGATTTTAATTCTCTAAATCTATTAAAAAGTATAATCAATATTTAATTTTACCCCCATGTGTCTATTGACATTAGATGGATTGTCTGCTAAATTATTATGGTATAAAGTTTTATAAGTATACGATGATGAAGAAAATTCTTTATGGCTTTATTATAGAGAGTCTAGTATGGTGGAAACTAGATATAGATTCATAGAGTAAAGGGCACTTCGGAGTGTATTGTATAAAGTGAATACCTTGGTTTCAAGGTATTAAATAGGGTGGAACCGCGGAACTAACCTTTCGTCCCTATAGGGGATAAAGGTTTTTTTGTATTCATTATTAATATTAGGGAGGTTTTTTTATGTTTTTTCAGGATTTAATGATGAAGTTGCTGAACTACTGGGGAGAAAAGGGATGCACTATTTTAGAACCTTATGATATAGAAAAAGGAGCAGGAACCATGAGTCCTCATACTTTTTTAAGAGCTTTGGGGCCAGAGCCTTGGAAGGTAGTATATGTAGAGCCTTCTAGAAGGCCTGCAGATGCAAGATATGGTGAGAATCCAAATAGGGTATATCAGCATCATCAATTACAGGTTATTCTAAAGCCATCAGCAGAAAATGTCCAAGATCTATATCTAGATAGTCTAAGAGCTATTGGAATAGATCCTCTAAAACATGATATAAGGTTTGTTGAAGATAACTGGGAAGCTCCAACATTAGGTGCTTGGGGACTTGGATGGGAAGTCTGGCTAGATGGGATGGAGATAACTCAATTTACATACTTTCAACAGGTCGGGAGTATCAACTGTGATTTAGAATCTGCAGAATTGACCTATGGCTTAGAGAGAATTGCCATGTATTTACAAGATGTAGACAATATATTTGATATAAAATGGAATGAGGATATAAGGTATGGAGAGATATTTAATATGGCAGAATATGAACATTCTGTATATAGCTTTGAGAAAGCAAATATAGAAACTCTAAAGGAATTATTTAATACCTATGAGGCACAGGCACAGGAAGTTATCCAAGATAAACTAGTATTGCCAAGCTATGATTATGTTCTAAAATGCTCCCATACTTTTAATGTATTAGACGCTAGAGGGGCAATATCAGTGTCAGAGAGGACTAACTATATAAGTAGAGTTAGAAATCTAGCTAGAACAGTTGCGGCGGCATATTTAGAACAGAGAAAAGAAATGGGCTTTCCCCTAATAAAAAAAGAAGGTGAGTTAAATGAGTAAAAAGTATTTACTTGAAATAGGAGTAGAGGAAATTCCTGCAAGATATGTTAAAGATACAATAAGACAGATTAGAGAAGGCTTTGATACAGTTCTAAAAAAAGAAGATATAAACTATGAGAAGATGGACATATATTCTACTCCAAGAAGATTGACAACTATAATAACTGGGTTAGATGAAAGACAAGAAGATATTAGGGAAAGCGTAAAAGGACCATCGAAGAGGATATCTTTTGATGAAGAAGGCAATCCAACAAAGGCATTATTAGGATTTATGAAGGGACAAAAAATTCAACTAGATAATACATTTATTAGAGAATATAATGGAGAAGAATATATATATGCTAATATATTAAAGACTGGAAAAGAAGTTGAAGAGATTTTAACAGAAAAAGTTCCTGACATCATAAGATCTATAATATTTCCTAAGTCTATGAAATGGGGAGGAAAGAACATTAGATTTGCTAGACCCATTAGATGGATTGTATCTATACTGGAAGATAAGATTGTACAATTTGAGTTAGAAGGCATTAAGGTTTCCAATACTACTAAGGGGCATAGATTCTTAGGAAGTTCTAATATAGTAATAGAAAATGTAGACGAGTATATAGAAAAATTAAGAGAAAACTATGTTATATTAGATCAAAATGAGAGAAAAGAAATCATCAAATATAGCTCAGAAAGACTTGCAAGAGAAAAGGGCGGAAAGTTGATATGTGATGGAGGATTACTAGATGAAGTAACTAATCTAGTAGAATATCCTACTCCAATAATTGGGAGAATCAAGGATGAATATCTAGGTCTGCCAAGGGATGTAGTCATTACACCTATGAAAGAACATTTAAGATATTTCCCAGTATTTGATGACAAGACTAATAGATTATTACCATATTTTATTACTGTTAGAAATGGAAATGACGACTATGTAGACACTGTAGTTAAGGGAAATGAAAAAGTGTTGGGAGCAAGATTAGAGGATGCTAAATTCTTCTATAA
Organism: Tissierellaceae bacterium HCP3S3_D8; assembly: GCA_052067355.1. GTDB lineage: Bacteria > Bacillota > Clostridia > Tissierellales > Tissierellaceae > CABMKH01. The sequence goes on along the minus strand of JBQHQH010000004.1, from coordinate 148,496 downwards.
TGATGATATTAGCAGCCCGTTGGATAGTTATATAGAATCTTTAAAGGGAATAACCTTCCAAGAAAAATTAGGAACATTATATGATAAGACTATTAGAATTCAGAAACTAGGGGAAAAGATAGCAAATTACTTAGAAGTAGGAGAAGAGACAGAAAAGAATATTTCCAGAGCTAGTTATTTATCTAAGGCTGATTTAGTGACTAAGATGGTAACAGAGTTTACAGAATTACAGGGTAAGATAGGTATGGAATATGCAAAGGAATCTGGAGAAAATGAGATAGTAAGCTTAGCTATATTTGAACAATACTTACCTCGATTTTCAGGGGATCAATTGCCATCAACTACTGCAGGAGCAGTCTTAAGTATTGCAGATAAACTTGATTCAATAGCTGGATTATTTGCCATTGGAATTCATCCTACAGGATCTCAAGACCCATTTGGGCTTAGAAGAAGTGCTCTGGGGATAATCAATATCATATTGGATAAAAAGTTGAGTATATCATTGATGGAGTTAATTGATTTTGCATTATATATATATGTAGAAGAAAACGGGCTTGCCTTTGATTATAATAAAGTAAAGAATGAGATCAAGGAATTCTTTGTAGGTAGGATAAAGAATATGTTTTCTGACATGGGTATAAGATATGATATTATAGAAGCTGTTATCAGTACTGAAACTGATGATATCTATGATATGAAGATCAAGGCAAATAAGCTAAATGAATGGTTGGAGAAAGATGGCTTATCTGAGATATTGATGGCTTTCAATAGAGTATCTACATTAGCTAAAAATGCAGAGTCTAATGAAATCATGAGAGACTTACTTACAGAAGATGAAATAGCACTATATGATAGCTATAACAATATAGAAGATAAAGTCTTAAATCTAATAGACAAGAAAGAGTATGATAAGGCATTAGATCTATTTGTAACTTTAAAAGAACCTATAGATAACTTCTTTGAGAATGTAATGGTAATGGTTGAAGATGAAAAGTTAAAAAATAATAGATTGGGACTATTGAAGAAGATATATGATACTATGATGTTGGTATGTGATTTGTCAAAGATAGTAAATAAGTAGATCTAAACTTTGTTAAGCAGATAGGGTGTGATGGAGATACGCTTTAGCAAAAGGCAAGAAAAGATTATAGAGATTGTAAAAAAGCATCAACCTATCACTGGTGATGACATAGCAGGAGAATTGGATTTAACCCGATCTACCATTAGGCCGGATCTATCTATATTAACCATGATAGGAATATTAGATGCAAGACCAAGAGTTGGATATTTTTATACTGGAAAGACTAGCTTAAGTTATATAGCAGATAAGATTAAGACCATATTAGTAGAGGATATTAAATCTATGCCTGTAGTATTAGACGAATCTACCTCAATATATGATGCTATAGTTTTTATGTTCTTAGAAAATGTAGGATCGATATATATTACAAACGAAGGAATTCTTTCTGGAGTAATTTCAAGGAAGGATATTATAAGATCCATCATGGGAGGGGTAGATCTATATAAAGTGCCAATAGGCGTTATAATGACTAGAATGCCTAATATTGTATATATAAGACCTAAAGATAGTATATTAAGTGCTGCTAAAAAACTTATGGAGCATGAAATAGATAGCCTACCAGTTGTAGAGATAATTTCAGAGAATAAAGGTGAGTATCAGGTAATAGGCAGGATCACAAAGACCACCATAACAAGGTTGTTTGTTGAATTAGGTAGTAATGATTAGGGGTGATTAGATGGAAAAATTGATTACAGTTTATGTAGTATCAGATTCCATAGGTGAGACTGGAGAATTAATAGCTAGAGCTGCAGTTAGACAATTTGTTCCAGAGGGATTTGAAATAAAGAGATATCCATTTATAGTCAATAAAGAACAGACAAAGGATATATTTGAAGACGCGGCAACTAAGAAGAGTATAGTCGTATATACAACTGTATCAAAAGAAACTAGGGATTATATTGAAGAATGTGGAAAAAAATTGGGTATTCCTACTATTGATGTTATGACACCACCCTTAGAAGGATTGGAAAAGGTACTTGGTTATCCACCAAAGAGAGAGTCTGGCATCATAAGGAGATTAGATGATAACTATTTTAAAAAAGTTGAAGCTGTTGAATTTGCAGTTAAATATGATGATGGTAAAGATCCGAGAGGAGTTAAAAAAGCAGATATCTGTCTAGTAGGGATTTCTAGAACATCTAAGACACCATTAAGTATGTACTTAGCTCATAAGAACTTTAAAGTAGCAAATGTACCATTAGTTCCAGAAGTACCACCTCCAAATGAATTATTTCAGAAAGATAAGAGAAGAGTAATAGGTCTAGTAGCTAATCCAGCTAAGCTAAATGAAATAAGACAAGAACGACTTAAATCCTTGGGATTAGATTTTACGGCTAATTATGCAAATTTAGATAGAATAAATATGGAATTGGAATATTCAAAGGAAATAATGGAAAAACTTGGCTGTATAATAATCGATGTATCAAATAAAGCTATAGAAGAAACAGCAGGCATAGTAATGGATTATATGAAAAAGTCTTTTGGAGAGAAAATGCTAGAATAGAAGTGTTGAATTCAACACTTCTATTATTCTTATTATATATTTTTAAAAATTTATATAATAAAGAAGGATTTTTTGGTTTTATGTTGTATATATAATATATGAGATGATTTGTTGACTATAGTCAATGAAAGTTTCCTTTATGTGAAATGGGGTAAAGAGTAAATGATAATACGAACTCAAATTGAAAAGAATGAAAGGGAAAGACTATCATCATTGGCAGTACTAAGTGAAAACTCAAAAGGGCGTAAATTCTTTGAAGAGAAATGTGATGTAAGGACTGAATTTCAGAGAGATAGAGATAGGATCATTCATTCTAAAGCCTTTAGAAGATTGAAACATAAAACTCAAGTTTTCGTGGCACCTGAGGGAGATCATTTTCGCACTAGATTAACCCATACTCTTGAAGTAGCTCAAATTAGTAGGACATTGGCTAGGGCCTTAAGATTAAATGAAGATCTAGTAGAGGCTATAGCATTAGGGCATGATTTAGGACATACTCCTTTTGGGCATACAGGGGAAAGAGTACTTAATGCTCTACATCCTAATGGATTTGAACATAATAGGCAAAGTCTTAGGATTGTAGATATATTAGAACATAATAGAGACAGAATTGGACTTAATTTGACATATGAAGTCAGGGAGGGTATAATAAATCATTCTGGAAAAAATATAAGCAAGACCTTAGAAGGGCAAGTAGTCAGAGTTGCAGATAGAATAGCATATATCAATCATGATATAGATGATGCCATAAGAGCAGGAATTATAGAAATAGGAGATTTACCAAGGGATTGTCTTAGAACAATAGGCAAAACACATGGTAAGAGAATAAACACCATGATTATAGATGTAATAAAAAACAGTCAGGATAAAAAAGTTATATCTATGAGTGATGAAATAGGTGAGAGTACAGACAAATTACGACAGTTTATGTTTGAAAATGTATACTTTAATAAGAAAGCTAAGTCTGAAGATGATAAAACTGAATATATAATTACAGAACTTTATAATTATTATTTGAAGAATATGGATAAACTACCATTAGAATACCAAAAGGAATATACTGGATATAAGTCATCTATAGAGGATAGAATATGTGACTACATAGCAGGGATGACAGATAGATATGCAGTTAATGTATTTTCTAATTTATTTATTCCAAAACCTTGGGAAAATTATTAAAAAAGAAGGATTTTCAATTTTTATGTCGAATATTGTTATTAAAGAGATATAAGATAGCAGGTGAATTTAGGTGATAATATGGCAAGTTATATTAGTGATGAAACAATTGAAAAGGTGAAGGATAGATGTGATATTCTTGAAATAGTATCTGATTATGTTCCGTTAAAAAAATCTGGTGCTAATTATCTAGGGCTTTGTCCTTTTCATAATGAAAAAACTCCTTCTTTTACTGTTTCTGATACAAGACAGTTCTATCATTGCTTTGGCTGTGGAGAAGGGGGAGATAGTATCTCCTTCATAATGAAGAAGGAAAATATGGATTTTGTAGAAGCAGTAAAGTTTTTAGCAAATAAATATGGAATAGAGATAAAAGAGGGACAAGTAAAAGATAGATATACTGATGAAAAGGAAAGGCTATATAAGATCAATAGGGAAGCGGCGAGATTTTTTTATAAAAACCTAATAAGTAATTCTAGGGCATTAGAATATTTACGGAGGAGGCAGATAGGGCCTAAGGTAATTCAAAGATTTGGACTAGGTTATTCGCCTAATAGCTGGGATAGTATATACAAATATTTGAACAATATTGGGTATAAAGATGAAGAAATAGAGAAAATAGGATTGATTGCTAAGAGAAATGGGAATAATGGCTATTATGATAGGTTTAGAAATAGAATAATATTTCCAATCATAGATACAAATTCTAGAGTAATTGGGTTTGGTGGTAGGGTGATGGACCAAACCATGCCAAAATACTTAAATTCTAAAGAGAGCATTATATTCAATAAAGGGGAGCATCTCTATGGACTAAATTTAGTAAGCAAACATTCAAATAGACAGAGGATACTCCTAGTAGAAGGTTATATGGATGTGATATCTCTCCATTCTAAGGGAATTAACTATGCTGTTGCTAGTTTAGGAACTAGCTTAACTCAGAGACAGTCTAAACTCTTAAAAAGGTATGGAAAAGAGGTATATATATGTTATGATTCTGATGCTGCAGGAATAAAAGCTACTCTTAGGGCAATAAATATCCTTTTAGAAGATAATATACATCCTAGGATAATAATATTACCTGATGGCATGGATCCAGATGAATATATTAATAAATATGGAATGTTAGAATTTGAAAAATTATATGCTAATTCATATAATTATGTAGATTATAGAATTTATATTCTCAAAGATAAATACAATATAGATAATACAGAGGATAAAATTAAATTTACAATTGAAGTTGCGGCCATAATTAGATCTCTCAATAGTCCCGTGAAACAGGATGTATATATAGAGAAAGTATCTGAAGAAACTGGAATATCTAAAGAGGCTATAAAAAAAGAGATAATGCTGAATATGGATAATACAGGGTCTGGAAAGGACAGTAAGACTTTTAAGAATAAAGCACCAGATATTGAGCCGGTTAGATATAAGATAACATCAGGATACTTAAAGGCTGAATTAGACTTGATTAGATTGATGATAGATGATAGAGATTATTTTAACTTAATAAGTGATAAATTATCAATAGATGATTTTTCATCTGTTGAATGCAAAAAAATATATAGATTAATAGATGAGGAATATAATGCATCTAATTTACTTAGGATAGATAATATAGTAGAATTTGCTAAGGATAGTGATATAGATATAGATTTGATTAATTTTATAGCTAAAAATGAAGTAAAGTATGAGACAACTATTATGGAAGATATCATAAGAGATTTAATAAATACTGTGATTCATAATAATCTAGAAAAACAGAGACAAGAAGTCCTTAATAGTATAGAAGTATTAGAGAAAAAACAAGAAAAAGATGAAGAAGAAAATAGATACTTTATCGATCTGTGTTTAGAGCTAACAAGATTAAATAACGAAATAAAATTAATTAGGCATGAGTAAGGGAGGTAGCATAGTTGGATCAAAATAGGAAAGACGACAAAAAGAGTCTAAGTGAAAAACAAGAGTCTATAAAAAAGTTGATTTCCAAAGGTAAAAAGCTTGGGTCACTGTCCTATAAGGAGATAATGGATGCTCTTGAAGAGATAGATTTAGAAAGTGATGAAATAGATGATATATATCAAAAATTTGAAGATATAGGTATAGAGGTATTAGGTGATAAGGATGAAGATATACTATTAGATAATGAAGATATAGACGATGACAGTGATGATGAGACGAAAATTGATGATTTATCTGTTCCCAAGGGAATCAATGTAGATGATCCAGTAAGGATGTACTTGAAGGAAATAGGGAAAATACCTTTGTTGACAGGAAATGAAGAGGTAGAACTAGCGAAGAGAATGGAGTCTGGAGATGAGGTGGCAAAGAAACAATTAGCTGAGGCCAATCTTAGACTAGTAGTAAGTATTGCAAAACGATATGTAGGTAGAGGGATGCTATTTTTAGATCTGATTCAAGAGGGAAATCTAGGGCTTATGAAAGCTGTAGAGAAGTTTGAATATAGAAAGGGATTTAAATTTAGTACTTATGCAACTTGGTGGATTAGGCAAGCTATAACTAGAGCTATAGCAGATCAAGCAAGGACCATTAGGATACCAGTTCATATGGTAGAGACTATCAACAAATTAGTTAGAGTTCAAAGACAATTAGTACAGGAATTGGGAAGAGATCCTACTCCTGAAGAAATTGGAAAAGAAATGGACTTAGATGTAGAAAGAGTAAGGGAGATCATGAAAATAGCTCAAGAGCCAGTATCTTTAGAAACTCCTATAGGAGAAGAAGAAGATAGTCATTTAGGGGATTTTATTCCAGATGACGATGTATTAGCGCCTGCTGAAGCTGCAACTTTTACCATGCTAAGAGAACAGTTAATAGACGTACTAGATACATTGACACCGAGAGAGCAAAAGGTCTTGAGATTGAGATTTGGTTTAGATGATGGAAGAACTAGGACTCTTGAAGAAGTGGGAAAAGAATTTGAAGTTACTCGTGAAAGAATAAGACAAATAGAAGCTAAGGCATTGAGAAAATTGAGACATCCAAGTAGAAGTAAAAAATTAAAAGATTTCTTAGAATAATTAAGGATTCGCAGAATTGCGAATCTTTAATTATATGAAAAGAGGGGGCGATTATGTGAGACTTTCCAATCGCTTATTGGAAATAGTAAATTTTGTGCCAAAGAACTCCATAGTAGCAGATGTTGGTACAGATCATGGATATATACCAATTCATTTAATAAAGAGTGGAATATCTAAGAAAGTCATAGCTACAGATATAAGTAAAAATTCTTTGGACAAGACCATAGCATATGTAGAAGAATTAGATCTGGTAAATTATATAGAAACTAGATTGGGAGACGGATTAAGACCGATAGGATTAAATGAAGTAGATACAGTGATTATGGCTGGCATGGGAGGAATCCTAATAAGAGATATATTAGAAAAAGATAAAGATATAAGAGATTCTATAGCCCATTTTATATTTCAGCCAATGGTGGCAAGTAGTGAATTGAGAAGATATCTAGTGGAGAATGATTTTCAGATCATAGACGAAGGACTAGCTAGAGAAGATGACAAATTTTATGAGATAATATATGCAAAGAGGGGAAAGAGCTCAATAGGTAAGAATATAAACTATGAAATAGGAGAAAGATTAATAGAAAAGAGACATCCTCTATTGGTAGAATTTTTAAGATATAAAATAGATATTTTAGAAAAAGTCTTAAGAGAGTTAGAAGGAAAGGAGTCATCAAAGAGTAGAGCTAGATACTTGCAGATTCATAGATTAAAAGAAGAGTTTCAGGAGGTGTTATTAAGTATTGAAGGTAGCTGATATTATTGAAATAATGGAAGAGTGGGCAAAGCCATATCTAGTAGATGCTTGGGATAATACTGGATTTCAAATAGGAGATCTTAAAAGAGATATAGCTAAGATATTAATAGCATTGGATCTAGATAGAAATATATTGGATATGGCAATTAAATATGATTATGATATGATAATCACCCATCATCCAACGATATTTAAACCATTAAAGAGTATTACATCTGAAAGTTATAAGGGGAGATTAGTACTAGATATAATAAAAAATAATATAGTGGTATATAATGCTCATTCTAATTTAGATATGGCAGAAGAAGGGGTAAGCCACCAATTGGCAGATATTCTAGGCTTAAGGGATACAGAAACTTTAAAAAGAGTAGTTACTCAGGATGATAATACTTATGGATATGGAAGAATTGGCATGGTAGAACACATGCCATTGACTGAGTATCTAAATATAGTCAAGAAAAAACTTGAAGTAGATAGTATAATAGTATATGGAGATAAGGATATAGAAATAAATAGAGTAGCAGTATGTGGAGGAAGTGGAAGTGATTTTATATATGATGCATATGCTAGTGGAGCAGATATATATATTACAGGCGATATAAAATATCATGATGCACAACTAGGATATGAATTGGGACTAACCATAGTAGATGCAGGACATTTTAATACAGAGAAGATAGTCTTACCAGCTATAAAGAAAAGGCTAGATGAAAAATTAAATGGAGAAGTCTCTACAGAAGTCATAATGGAATCAAGTTTACCTATGATGGTATATTGATAATATTGGGGGTTAAACCATGGACCAATTAGATTTAATATGGAAGTTGGAAGCTCATAGTCAAAGATTAGATAAGTATAAAAAGGAACTGAATATAGTCAATCAAAAGCTTAAGATAAGTTCCATTAAAGGAAGGATTGAGGAATTTAAGTCTAGAGTGGCAAAGATTGAAATAGATCTAGATGAGAGAAAGAGAGAAATTAAAGAAAAAGAAAAGAGACTAAAGGAATATATGTATAAGTCTAAAGAAATAGATCTAGATTTATATAAAGGACATATATCAGATATAAAACAACTGGAGTATTTAAGTCAAGAAAAAGATAGTATAGTAGGTCTAATGGATGAAGTAGAATTGGAAATATTGAGTTTAATGGATGAAGTTGATGATTTGGAAAGTCTCTATAGAGGAGATAATCACAAGTTAGATATATATAGATGTGAATTAGAGGACAATGAGGTTGAATATAAAGAGAGATTTACTGAGATTGAAGATCAAATATCTGAGGAACAAGATATCATAGATAAAATAGAGGCTGATATTGATACGGATATTTTGAAACTTTATAGAGAGATAAAGAAAAGAAGAGGTAGGGGAATCGTAGCTATAAATAACGATATATGTAATGGGTGTAATATGAGTATACCTAAATATCTTATGGATATGTTAAAAAATGGGAAAGAGATTATTCGATGTGAGAACTGCGGCAGTATATTGTATTATACAGAGGATTAAGCTATGTAGTATAGAAGTCTACAGACAAAAATAATTTGAAATTTAGAGTTTTATATGTTATAATCTTAATAGATTTGGAGTAAGTTGTTTGGTCGCGTGCTTTTTAGCATGAGGAAAGTCCGTGCTCCATAGAGCAAGATGCTGGATAACGTCCAGTGGGGGCAACCCTAAGGATAGTGCAACAGAGAGATACCGCCAGAACTCTTGCTTGGGTATAAGGTATATTATATCTAGGTTTGTAGTGAAATAGCCGATGAAATAACTGAAAGATGGTAGCTATCTGGTAAGGCTGGAAAGGTGAGGTAAGAGCTCACCAGCGCTTAGGTGACTAAGTGGCTATGTAAACCCCATCTGGAGCAAGACCAAAAAGAAACAAAAAAGATGGCTGCTCGTCATCGTTTCAATGGTAGGTCGCATGAACCTATTGGTAACAATAGGTCTTAGATAGATGGCCATATAAACAGAACACGGCTTATAGACTTACTCTTATAATACATACAATGAAAACCTTGTGAAATGCAAGGTTTTTTTATTTAGAGAATACCCCCAGTCTAACTGGGGGTATTCTCTAAACAATAAAAGGGAACCTATCCAAGGTTCCCTGCTTTTAATGATAATAATATCTTAGATATCTTATCTAAGATGTTTTGTATTATATTATATGACTTATTATCTATATATTATTCAAATTATTTATAAAAGTTGCAAGTAAAAAGGAATCTATCCGAGATTCCTTACTTTTAAAAAGATATAATATTTGCCTCACTCCGTAAGCAAATATTTTTGTACTTATAGTTTATATTAAAATTGTATGCTTGTCAACACTAAAATAGATTTTATTTAAAGAGAGAACTTAACTAGATGTTTCCCTGAGAAATGATTCTATTTTAGATTTTGCTTCATTAATATTCTTACTATCTAACAGATCTAGCAATTCTTTCAAGTCATCTTGTGCCTCATTTCTTTGAGATTTTATACTGACTATATATTCTAACTTGCCCTTGAGTTGATCTTCTAATTTTTTATAGTGTCTGTAAATATCAACCGAAATGGCAATTGATTTATCTATCTTTTTCATTTCTAAAGGTGGGAGATCTGTAATATAGTCCCCTAGCCTTGCTTTGCTGTAGATGCTTTAATATCTAAATACATTTTCATTTTTAACCAATCTAAGTATTTTTGAACTTTATCTAGTTTGATATTCATATACTACTTCTTTCTATGGAAATTACTATAATTTACTAGTTACATTATATAACAATATTTGACTATTGGATAGAAAGATATATTATTAAAATATATATAAATTGCTATAGAAGCAATAGGAAGAAAAAAGCAATGTAGTCACTGGAAAATAGTCAGTTATTACATTGCTATTTCTAACTATAATTTAACTATAGAATACTTGGACATTGTAGAAAATCAAGAAATTTGATAGAAAGATTATAATATCAATATAACGAAATAATAGGCAATAAATAATATTTTATAGAATGTATGCGATATTTCTTAAGAATGATTAGTTCCAGTATTTGTGAAATATTAATGAAGTTTTACTCAATAAGATTTTAAGGCTTAAAGAATAAGACAAGGTTTTATAAGCATAGTAAGTTATAAGGGATAATGCTTATTAATTGATAATCATTTCAATTTGCTGGTAATGATTGTATATTTGCAATTAAATCTATATAATATATTTAAAGAGTCAAAATATATGGAGGTATCTATGGACAACTATAAACTAGGTGTTAAGGCTTCATGGATGACAATTGTTCTAAACATATTATTGGCAATTGTAAAGATAGTTGCTGGTATAATTGGAAAGAGTAAGGCTATGATAGCAGATGGGCTTCACACCTTATCAGATGTATTGACTACATTTGTAGTCTTATTTGGGCTTAAAATATCCTCAAAAGAAGCTGATGACCAGCATCCATATGGTCATGAGAAATATGAGTCTGTCTTTGCAAAGCTGCTCAGTATATTATTACTATTGACTGGTTTGTTTATAGGATATGAATCTCTACAAAGTCTTATAAGAGGAGATATGACTAAGCCTGGAATTATAGCATTGATTGCTGCATTTATTTCAATAGTGATTAAAGAAGCAATGTACTGGTATACGATAAAAATAGCTAGAAGAATTAAATCTCTATCTATGGAAGCTGATGCATGGCATCACAGATCTGATGCCTTTTCATCTTTAGGTACTTTTATAGGGATATTAGGAGCACGTTTAGGACTTATTTCTTTAGACCCTATTGCAGGAATAATCGTATCAATATTGGTTATCAAGGTAGGAGTAGATCTATATATAAAATCTGTAAGAGAACTAGTAGATGAGTCTGCAGATGATAAAGTTAAGAATAAGATAAGAAGTATAACTTTAAAGACCAAGGGAGTAAAGGGAATTAAAACATTAAAGACTAGGACTTTTGGAAATAGAATCTATGTAGACTTAGAGATCTTTGTAGATTCTCATATTACTGTAAAAGAAGGTCACGATATCTCTGAAGATGTCCATGACAGTTTAGAGAGGGAGATGGATGAAATCAAGCATTGTATGGTCCATATTGAACCTTTTCAAGGAGAAGTATAATTTAAAGATTAACTTGCACTTGTCCATGGGCTTGCCAATTTTCAATATTAGTTTGCTTCACAGTAATAGAAACAGGAGTATCTATTGTTGGTATCTTTTACTTATATAGACGAAAATATTGAAGTTGTAAGCTATGGTATAAATGAATATTATGGAGGGATTGGGATGACAGGTATATTAAGTGGAAAGTCAGTTTCAAAGGATATTAAGGAGAGAATTAGAGAGAAGGTCTCTAGTTTAGAGAAGGTAAATAAATATCCAACCCTAGGCATAATTAGATTAGGTAAAAATCCTGGGGATATATCCTATGAAAAGAGCATCCTTAAGAATTGTGATGCTTTAGGTATAAAGACTAAGGTAGTGGAGTTAGATAGTGAGATTAGTACTGAGGATCTTATAGAAGAGATAGAGCTTCTAAATGGTGATGATTTAATTTCTGGTATTCTATTGTTCAGACCTCTTCCATCACATATAGATGAAGAGCTTATTAGAAATAAGATTAATGTAGATAAGGATGTAGATTGTATGCATCCACTAAACCTAGAGAAGATCTTTGAAGGAGATATCACTGGATTTGCACCATGTACACCTAAGGCGGCAGTGGAAATATTGTCATATTATGATATTCCACTAGAAGGTAAAAATATAGCCATAATCAATAGATCCATGGTAGTTGGTAAGCCATTAGCTATGATGTTACTAGAGAAAAATGCTACTGTTACAATCTGTCATTCAAGAACAAAGAACTTGGATTCCATAACTAGAGATGCAGATATAGTAATAACAGCTCTAGGAAAGGCTAAATTCTTCGATAGAAAATATTTTAATAAAGATTCTATTGTCATAGACGTAGGGGTTAGTCTAGATGATAGAGGAAAGGTAAGTGGAGATGTAGATTTTGAAGATGTTCAAGATTTCGTAAATATGGTTACTCCTGTTCCAGGGGGAGTGGGAGCAGTTACCACTAGCATTTTGTTATCTCAAGTCGTGTCTGCTTGTAAATAAAGGGTCATTTAGACCCTTTTCTTTGTTTTTGTACAAAAATAGTCATAATTCTTTGAAGGAAATATCAAATCCTTGTAGAATAGTATAATTAGTATTTTCTAAAGGAGGGGTATCTTTGTTATTAAAATTAGAATCAAAGAATAATTATTTAATTGCAAGACTAGAAGGAGAATTAGATCACCATAGCTCAGAGTCAACTAGAGAAAAGATAGACAAGTATATATCAGAGAAGAATCTAAACAAGATTATTTTAGATTTAAGTAAACTAACTTTTATGGATAGTTCAGGAATTGGTCTTGTAATGGGTCGATATAAGAAAGTTACGGAAAAGAGAGGAAAGATGATGATCGTCAGTGATAATAGGAATATAGAACGAATATTGAACATGTCTGGACTTTTGAAAATAATAGAGCTATATCCTACTATAGAACAAGCTGTTGAAAAACTATAATGAGGTGAAAAACATGGAAAAAAATTATATGAAATTAGAATTTACAAGTAAATCAAATAATGAATCTTTTTCAAGGGTAGTAGTAGCAGCATTTGCTGCACAATTAGATCCTACATTAGAAGAGTTATCTGATATAAAGACTGCTGTATCAGAGGCAGTTACAAATTCTATAATACATGGATACGAATATGGAGAGGGTTTAATTACTATTGAATGTACAATAGAAGAGTCTGAAATAGAGATAAGGGTGTCAGATAATGGAAAAGGAATAGGAGATTTAGAAGAAGCAATGGAACCATTCTTCACATCTAAGCCTAATCTAGAACGTTCAGGAATGGGTTTTACTGTAATGGAAACATTTATGGATTCCTTGATAGTTGAAAGCATAGAAGGGAAGGGTACTGTTGTAAAGATGACTAAAAGAATTAAAAATCTCCCAGATGAGGAGAGATAGATATGGATATAGGAAGGGGTAGAAACGCCTTATTGTCCCATGAGGAGACGATGGCACTTATTGCAGAAGCTCAGGAGGGAAATAGGGATGCAAAGGAAAAGCTTGTGGAAAGCAATATTGGATTGATTCGTTCTGTACTTAGAGGTTTTGCAAACCGAGGATATGAAGTGGAAGATCTATTTCAGATTGGAAGTATTGGCCTATTAAAGGCAATAGATAAGTTTGATAATTCTTTTAATGTAAAATTCTCCACATATGCAGTTCCTATGATTATGGGAGAAATAAAGAGATTTTTAAGAGATGATGGCATTATAAAAGTAAGTAGGTCATTAAAACAAGTTGCAGGACAGGCAAAGAAAGCAGAGGAAAGATTGTATAAGGAACTAGGTAGAGAACCAACTATACAGGAGATTTCTGATGAAATTGGTGTAGAAAGTGAAGAAGTAGTTATGGCTTTAGAATCGTCTTATCAGCCAGAATACCTATATAGTGTAATTCATCAAGATGATGGTTCACCATTACATTTAATAGATAAGATAAGTATAGATAATAATGAGCATGAGGATATTGTAGATAATATTTTCTTAAAAGATATTTTAAATCAATTAAAACCAAGAGATAGACAAGTGATCATCCTCAGATATTTTAAGGATAAAACTCAGGTTGAAGTTGCAAGTGAACTAGGGATATCTCAAGTTCAAGTATCTAGAATTGAAAAGCGAATAATTGAAGATATGAGACTGATTATGGAAAAGGCATGATATATGCCTTTTTTTATGTGTATTAAAATTTAAATGATGTAAATAATAAGACTAGAATGAGGTGATACTATGAGAATATATAAATCTAATATAGGAAAATTGGCATTTACTTTTGTAGTCTTAGTATCTATTTGTATATTGATATATTTAAAAGAGGAATCTACTAATAAAGAATCTCCTAAGAAAGCTACCTTTGTATTAAATACTATAGAAGAAAGGATCCTATAATGAGCAAGGAAAATGTATTTGTACTATTGGATAAAAAATATACAGTAGATGTGGACCAAAATATCCTTATCAAAGATATAGGGAAGGTATGTTGTAATGATAAAGATATACAAAAAAAGATAGAAGACTTAAAAGTAAAGAAGAGTAGCAAGAGTGAAAATTGGGACTATATAGAATCTACAGATGTTTTAAATAAGATTTTAGAATATGATCCCCAATTAAATATTACCATGTTAGGGGAGTATGAAGTACTTATAGAGATAAAATCTAGGGAAGATAAAAATGGAGTACTTCAATTTCTAAAAGTGCTTTTTATCTCCATTGTATTGTTTTTTGGTGCTGGTATGGCTATTGTCAATTTCTATGAGGACGTGAATATGGTGGCGTCTTTAAATAAGATATACTATACATTTACTGGAATTAGTGATACAAAACCTCTTATTATGACTATACCATATTCACTAGGTCTGGGAGTTGGGGTCATGACATTTTTCAATAGAGTTGTAAGCTCTAGCAAGAGAAGAAAAAAGGAACCAGGACCAATGGAATTGGAATTGTATCTATATGATTCAGATATGGAAGATTATATATTAAATGATATAAAGAAGATAGAAGATTCTGATGGTTAGGAGTGGGAAGTTATGATGAGGCAAGTATTGACCATAATAACAGTCTTTGGTGGTGGTATAGCCGCTGGTGGCGCCTTGGCAGCTTTTATCACTCTAATAAAGTTGATTCCTAGACTTTTAGAGTTAACAGCAACAGAAAACTTTGTAAAGTTATATGAAAATGTATTTGCATTGGGAAGTATTGTATTTACCATTTTATATTTTGGTGATTTTAACTTTGCATTACCAAATATATGTGCAGCCCCAATAGGGGCAATAATAGGTATATTTATAGGGTTATTTTCTTCAGCCTTGGCTGAAGTATTAAATGTAATCCCAGCAATGTCCAAGAAATTAAAGATAAAGAATGAACTCAAATATATAATATATGCTTTAATGCTTGGAAAGGTATGTGGATCATTTTATTTTTGGATATATTATTAATTTGTATATGGGGGTATACTGATGGAAAATTTTAATAAAAAAGAGTATAGAGAATATGCAGAGAGAAAGATTCCTAAACCTACTTATATTAAAAATATAATATTCGCCTTTATAATTGGTGGAATAATCTGCACTATTGGAGAGTTTATCGGCAACTATTTAGCTAGGTTAGGATATAATCAAGAATCAGTAGCAGCTGGAACTTCCATAATATTAGTGTTTCTAGGTTCACTATTAACTGGACTTGGAATATATGACAAGATAGGTAAAGTAGGTGGGGCAGGGGCAGCAGTTCCAATCACTGGTTTTGCCAATTCAATAGTGGCACCTGCCATGGAATATAAGAGAGAAGGTTTTATATTTGGAGTTGCTGCTAAGATGTTTACTATAGCAGGGCCTGTATTGGTCTATGGTGTAGGCAGCTCTATTATAGTTGGATTATTGAGTATATTATTTAAAAAGTAGGTGATGATATGGCTTTAAAGAAACTAGGAAAACAAACTATTAAATTATTAAATCCTCCTTCTATATTAAGTACACATACTATTGTGGGAGCAAAGGAGGGAGATGGACCTTTAAAAGATTATTTTGATGAGATACTTGAAGATGATCTATGGGGCCAAGAGTCTTGGGAAAAGGCTGAGAGTAAGATGCAAGAATCAGTTATAAGATCAGCAATAGATAAAGCAAATTTGAGTTTACAGGATATAGACTATTTGGTATCAGGAGATCTATTAAATCAAATAATAGCATCAGGTTATTCTGCAAGGCAGTTAGAGATACCATTCTTTGGGCTATATGGTGCATGCTCTACTATGTCAGAGTCTTTAGCTCTAGGAAGTATGATAATAGACGGAGGTTTTGCTGATAAAGTAGTATGTGCTACTTCTAGTCATTTTAGTACCGCAGAAAGGCAGTTTAGATTTCCACTAGAATATGCTGCACAGAGGAAATTTTCTTCACAATGGACTGTAACTGGAGCAGGGGCTACAGTATTATCATCCAGTGGAACAGGTCCATATATAACTCATATTACACCTGGAAGGATTGTAGATCCAGAGATTAAGGATGTATCTAATATGGGAGCTGCAATGGCACCGGCTGCAATAGATACTCTGATTAATCATTTTAAAGATACTGGATTCAGTCCAAGTGATTATGATTTGATCATCACTGGAGATTTAGGCTCTGTAGGAAAGTCTATAGTTTTAGATATGATGGAAAAAGAGGGATATGATTTAACTGGAATATATACAGACTGTGGAGTTAAGATATTTAACCCTAAGGCTCAAGATACACATGCAGGAGGAAGTGGTTGTGCATGTTCTGCAGTAGTCCTCAATGGATATATAATCAAGGAGATGATGCAAGGTAGGTACAAGAGAGTGCTCTTCATGTCTACTGGTGCATTACATTCTACAACTATAATAGATCAAGGTGAATCTATTCCAGGAATAGGGCATGCTATTACTATTGATATAAATAATGTATAGGAGATATGCTTATGGAATATTTAAAAGCTTTTTTAGTAGGCGGAGCAATATGTGTAATAGGACAGATAATTTTAGATAGGACAAAACTAACTCCTGCACATATTTTAGTTTCATTTCTTACTTTAGGTGTTATATTAGGAGGATTAGGTCTCTATAAGCCTTTAGTTGAATTTGGAGGAGCGGGTGCAAAGGTTCCAATTTCAGGATTTGGATATGCTCTATCTCAAGGTGCTATTAGAGGAGCAAGGACTAATGGGGTACTTGGAGCATTTACAGGTGGATTAGAAGCTACAGCAGGAGGGATTGGTGCCGCTATAATCTTCGGATATATAATGGCTATAATCTTTAATCCAAAAACAAAAGACTAAGGATATATCCTTAGTCTTTAATATTGCTTTAATATTGAAAGTGATTATTCACGATGATGTTCTTTAGTTGGGTCGAGTGGAATGATGTCTTCCCAATCATCATCAAACCATTCGCCATTTTCTCCTGGCCACTCAATCCCTGGCCATTCAGTTACTGTAGATGGATCATGTTCATCACAGACTGCTGTAGGGGCGTTATGTTGGAAGTCAGAAGGTACTATTCCATTATGCTCACTAGGAATGTATGGAGGAGTACGTTGTATAAATACTCTTGTTTCAATATTTTCACTAGGACAATATTCATTTGCAATCTTGCCAGTTACTTTATCTATAGTAACTTCCACATGAGCATCACAATAGGTTTTAGGTACAGTTCCTTGAGCAAATATCTCAGGCTTGATTACACCTCTTGAATCTCTAGCACATAGCTCAGTAGGTAATAGACCAGATTGAGTACATATATTTGCAGTAACAATACCTTCAGGTCTAGTAAAGCTAGTTACACTTTCCAAGCCTTCATGTGCTCTAGTCATTATATGCTGCCATAACTGGGCAGCAGTAAGACTGCTTTGAGTCAATGTAATCTTTGGAGAATCATTTCCAATCCATACTCCAGATACATAATAAGGTGTAAAACCAACAAACCAAATATCAGCCTTATTTTGCGTAGTTCCCGTCTTACCTGCAACTACCATATTAGATAATTTTGCTTTTCCAGCAAACCCATTTGTAATAGTAGTTCTTAAGATATCTTTCATTATATATGCTACTTGAGGGGAAACTACTATAGTTTCCTTAGGTGTATTGTCTACAAGTAGATTTCCATCTTTATCGAGAATTTTTGTAAAGGCAATAGGTTCTACAAATACACCCTCATTAGCTATAGCACCATATGCAGCAGTAATCTCCAATGGTGTAAGCCCCTTGGTCATACCTCCTAGTGCTAGAGCAGATAGATTTTCATCATTTACACTTCGATTTTCTAAGCTAGTTATAATATTATCTCTTTCTGGATGCTCGCTATTTATAATGCCCATCTTTTCTAAATAGGACATTGAGGTCTTAATACCTACAGCTTCAAGTGTTTTTACTGAGATAACATTTACTGATTGTTCTACAGCTCTTCTTAAAGTATGAATACCTCTATAACCAGTATACACATTTCTTGGCCATAATTTGCCATTGACATAATATGGACTATCGTCAAAGGCTGATGCTGCTGTAAATCCATTGTCTAAGGCTGGAAGATAGACAGCAAGAGGTTTAATAACAGAACCAGGTTGTCTTTGAGAATTAGTAGCTCTGTTTAATATTCTATTACCATCTACATCTCTACCACCCATTATAGCTTTGATATGTCCAGTCCTATAGTCCATTATAACTGAAGCAGATTGAGGTTGGACAATTCCATCTTTTGATCTGTAAAAATATTTTCCACTTATAATCAAGTTATTACTTTTATCAATACTATAAAATCCTTCTGTCTTATCTAGGTATTTTTTTGTGATAATCAATTCACGTTTTTCACCTAATTTAAACTCATCTTCTGGAATAACTATTGAACCAACAGTATGAGTTACAAGGTTCTTTCTATCGTCAATTCTATAGTAGTCAGCAATATCTATATGCTTTGGATATATAGTAAGCTTCTTATTGTTGATTATGATATTTCCATTTCCATCTATATTATATGTTCCATTTTCAATGACTAAATCAAAATTTTCATTCAATATATTATCCTGACGATAATATATTATATTTCCTGACTCATCGATTATATTTCCAGCATTATTTAATCGCCAGTCTATCAATACTGGACCTCTTACTTTGCTTGTATTTCCAACTAATATCTCAGTAAAGTTTTCATATACATCTTCCAGCTGTTTTTGAAGAGAAATATCTATAGTAGAATATATCTTTAAACCTCCAGTAAAGAGTTGCTCTTCAGCTTTTTCTTTTGAATATCCCAATTTATTTACTAGAGTCTCTATTACCTGTGATTTTACATAGTCAGAAAAATAAGAGGTAATATCTGACATCTTTTTCTGTCCAGGTTTTAAATTCTCTTTGATATCTTCATTCAATGCTTGTTCATATTCAGAGTTGTTGATTTTACCTAGGTCTAACATCTTCTTTAAAACTAATTTTTGTCTAGCTATGGAATCTTCATTAAAGACCAATATATATCTTTCGCCAAGTATATCTGCTTCTCCAACTTGATATTGTTTAGTACTGTCAAAGTTCTCAGGTTTCACCCTTATATAAGGTTGAAATTGGCTTGTACTCTTTACAATTCCAGCTAAGACAGCAGATTCTGCTATAGTCAGCTCCCCTACATCTTTAGAAAAATAGGTTTGTGCTGCTTCTTGGACTCCATATGCATTTTGACCAAAGAAGTTTCTATTTAAATATGCTTCTAGAATTTGATCTTTATGTAGAACCCTTTCCATCTGCAATGCTAGATAAGCCTCTGTAATCTTTCTAGATAAGGTCTTATCCTTCATTTGAGTTATGTTTTTGACTAACTGTTGTGTAATAGTACTAGCTCCACGAACAGTTCTGCCAGACTTAAGGTTTTCAAGAGCTGCACTTATAATACCTCTAGGATCGACACCATGATGATCGTAGAATCTTTCATCTTCAATAGATATGAAAGCATCTATTAGATGTTGAGGCATCTTGTCAAGAGTTACAAAGGTTCTAAATTCTGCAGCATCTATTTTTTCCAAGAGTTCTCCTTCACTATCATATATAAATGATGTATGATTTAAAGAAGAATTGATTTCTGTTAGATCGATGTCAGGTGCATCTTTAATACTAGATAGAACCATACCGACAACTGCTCCACCTGATATAACTATTAATACTAGTAGAATAATAGAAACTATCTTTAGTGGCCTAGAAGATTTCTTTTCTTTCTTTTTTCTTGTTTTTTTATCGTTATTTTCAGACATGTTTTCCTCCTTAACATTAAAGAGCTTAGAATAAATTCATTATAACATAATTATATTAGAATGTTAACAAGCTTAATTTATACTAAATATTACAATTTAACAAGATAGCACTTTTTATCAAGGGTTCATACTATTTACTTAAATATATATTAGATAATAATGGGGAAAAATGATATAATAAGGACAAATAGAATATAAGGAAATGGAAGTGAAAGATTGTATAAAGACAAAGCTCATATGGAAAGGGCATTAGTAATAGGAGTAGAACTAGACTCTGATAAGATAGATATAGAGGCATCCTTAGATGAACTAAAAGAATTAGTTGTTGCAGCAGGAGGAACTGTTATATCAGAAGTAATACAGAGAAAAGATACTATAAATCCCGCTTATTTTATAGGAAAGGGAAAGGCAGAAGAGATAAAATCCTATTGTGAAGAATTAGATATTAGTATTGTAGTATTTAATGATGAATTATCTGGGGCACAGCTTAGAAATTTGGAGAAGATAATTGATAGAAAGATAGTAGATAGGACAAATTTAATCCTAGATATATTTGCAAATAGAGCCATATCTAAAGAGGGAAAACTACAAGTGAAGTTGGCTCAATTAAAATATCGTTTGCCTAGACTCGTAGGATTTAGAGACTATCTATCTAGAGAAGGTGGCGGCATAGGAACAAGAGGCCCAGGAGAGCAGAAACTAGAAACTGATAGACGACATATTTTAAGAGAGATTAATAATATAGAAGAACAGCTTAAGGAAGTAGAGGCTAATAGGGATATAAAGAGGAAAAGAAGAATAGATTCCAATCTTCCTATAGTAGCCTTAATTGGATATACTAATGCTGGAAAATCAACTTTATTAAATAAATTGATAGAGATCAATAATGATGACGGCGATATTAAGTCTGTATATGTTAAAGACATGTTATTTGCTACATTAGATACATCTCTAAGGCGCGGTAGACTTCCAAATGGACAAAGATATCTATTGACAGATACTGTAGGTTTTGTGTCTAAGCTACCTACCAATTTAATAGAAGCATTTAAAGGAACTTTAGAAGAAGTAATATATGCCGATATATTACTTCATGTAGTAGATGCATCTAATAAGGACATAGATATACAGATAAAAACTACATTGGATATCTTAAAGGATTTAAATGTCTTAAATAAGCCTATAATCACAGTTTTTAACAAGATAGATAAGGTAGATATCTCTAACCTGATATATGATAATAGATATATAGGGGATAAGATATTCATCTCTGCTAAAATGGGTACTAATTTAGAAGAACTGATGAAATTAGTAGAAGAAAAATTGCCCCATGAATATAGATATGTATCCCTAAAAATTCCCTATGATAGACAATCCGTATTAAATTATTTTATGGATAATTATGAAGTTGAGAATCTAACTCATGAGGAAGATGGAACTTATATAAATTTGACTATAAATTCTTTAGATTTTAATAGATATAGAGAATTTATTATATAGATCTATTTAATTAAAGAAATGGGGAGATGATAGCGATGATAATCAGAAATTGTGCAGGTGGAGTAGTATTTAAAGATGATAAGGTTTTAATCTTGAAGAATGAGAAAAAAGAGTGGGTACTTCCAAAGGGTAAAATAAAAGAAGATGGACTATCGACTGAAACTGCTATAAATAGAGTAGAATATGAAACTGGCGTAGATGCGAAGATAGTTTCTCCAGCTGGTGATACTGCTTATGAATTCTATTCTATTACAAGAGAACAACCTGTATGCAATAAAATTACATGGTATATAATGGAATCAAAAGATGAAAACTATGAGATCAATAGGGATGAAGGGTTTTTAGAAGGTGGTTTTTATCCAATTGAAGAAGCAATAGAGATGATCACATATAGTCAAGACAAGTCTTTAGTATCGCTGTCATATAAGAAGTATTTGGAATTTAAAGATTATGAAGAAAAATTAGAGTTTGCTTAAAAAGGGGAAGTCCCCTTTTTTTAGTAGGGGGATCTAGTTTGAAAGGAAGATTTATAGATGAAGGAAAGATATCGGACCATTTTTTCCTATGGAGAAGATGAAATTATAATAAATAAGTCTAGATTTATTGGATATGCTAAGCCTATTAACAGTGAAGAAGAAGCTTTAGAGTTTATTGAAGAGATCAAGACAAAACATAGAGATGCTACTCATAATGTATATGCTTATGTATTTGGAGAAAATTCCAACATACAGAGGTTTAGTGATGACGGAGAGCCATCTGGTACTGCAGGAATACCAGCATTAGAGGTCTTGAAAAAAGAAGAGCTTAGAAATGTGGTAGTAGTAGTTACTAGGTATTTTGGTGGTATAAAATTAGGTGGTGGAGGACTTATTAGGGCCTATACCAAGGGAGCTAAAATAGCTGTAGATGCAGGTACTATTGTAGATATGGTATTGCATAGAGAACTGAGTTTTCAGGTGGATTATAGTCAATATGGAAAGATCGAAAATTTTCTTATGACAAATGAATATGCAACAAATAATATTACTTTTGAAAGTTTAGTAAATATATCTCTCTATATATCAATTGAAGAATTAGAAGAGTTTAAAAAATCAATAACTGATTTAACCAATGGAGATGCCATTATAGAAGAATTAGATGATATACATCTACCAGTGTTAGATGGGAAAAGAATTCTATAATTAGTTTTTTAGAGGTGAAAGAGGGTATATAAAGCATATAATAACATGTGAGGTGACTACAGTATGGATTTTAAAAAGATAAAAGAAGAGATGTTAGATAAAAAGAATTGGGCAGTAATAGGTGTAACTGCTAAAAAAGACAGATATGGATATAAGATATGGAAAAAATTAAAGGAACATGGATATAAAGTATATGGAACAAATCCTAATTATGAAGAAATAGAAGGAGAAAAGATATACCATAGTATAAAGGATATTCCAGATAAGATAGATGTAGTAGACATGGTGGTTTCACCTAAATTGAGTATAGATGTATTAGATGAGATAAAAGAATTGGGGGTAGAATATATATTTTTTCAACCTGGAACATATAATTCTGAAGTAATAGACAAGGCTTCAAAATTAGGATTTAAATATCTAATAGATGATTGTATATATGCAACCTTGAAAAACATGGAATAAAATAGGCTTAGTCCTATTTTTTTTTCTTAAAGAATTCATATATTCCAATAAACAATAAGAATATGCCAAAGTACTGCCTTAATCTTTCTGGTTCAATTTTTGTAGCTAATAGAGAACCGATTATAGCACTTACTATTCCTCCCATGACTACATATTTTGTATATTTAAATTCTATATCACCACGTTTAGCATGGGTTATTATGGCAACTATAGATATGGGAATAAAGACTATTAGATTTATTCCTTGAGCCTCTATTTGAGATAGATGGTTTATTAGGACTAGTGAAGGGATCAATATAGTCCCTCCTCCTATTCCCATGCCGCTTATTATTCCAGATAAAAATCCTATCATAATCAATTTCATTTCCAAATCATCCTTATAGCAGTATATATGATTATACCGCCAAAAAATTTTCTTAAATAATTAATTGGAATCTTCCTTAAGAACTTTGCTCCTACATAACTGCCTAAAACTCCACCAGTCATGGTGATTAAACTTAATTTTAATGGAATTGTATTGTTTAATAGATATACTATGGTGCTTACTATAGACAGAGGTAATATAATGGATATAGCAGTAGCATGGGCTTTATAGTCCTCCATTTTAATCAGGAATACTAGGGAAGGAACCACAATAGTTCCACCTCCAGAGCCAAAGATTCCATTAACTAGTCCGGCAATAACACCAATCATTATCAATTGTAAATTAATTTTATTCATATATATCTCCTTTATGGTATAATTTTAAAGGAAGATTCTATATTAATTTCACCATATATAGTATAAGATATACATATAATAGTGCGGAGGTTTTGTGTAAATGGATAATATTCAAGATATAATCGAAGATTTAGTCTTATGGCTACGTGAGAAGGTAAATGATGCACAAGCTGAAGGCTTGGTATTTGGATTAAGTGGAGGTGTAGATTCTGCAGTAATGGCAGGAATTTCAAAATTAGCTTTTCCAGATACATCATTGGGACTAATCATGCCATGTCATAGTAATCCCATAGATGAGGAACATGGGTTGTTAGTGGCAAAGGCTTTAAATTTAGAAGTTAAAAAGATAGATTTGACATATACATTTGACTCCTTGATTAATGCTTCTAATTTAGATATTCAACATGATATGGCAATGGCAAATATAAAACCTAGATTGAGGATGACTACTCTATATTACTTTGCTCAGAGTTATAATTATCTAGTAGCAGGTTCTAGTAACAAGTCTGAATTTACAATAGGTTATTTTACTAAACATGGGGATAGCGGAGCAGATATATTACCATTGGCTGATTTTGTGAAAGATGAGATCTGGCAATTAGCTAGAGCTTTAAATATACCAGATATAATTATAGATAAAAAGCCAAGTGCAGGACTATGGGATAATCAGACTGATGAGGATGAGATGGGATTTGGATATGATGTGTTAGATAGTTATATTAAAACTGGAAAGGGACCTAGAGCTATAGTGGAGAGAATAGACAATATGAATAGGATAAGTCATCATAAAAGACAGTTTCCACCTATATATGAATATAATAAATATTTTCATCCAACAGAGTAGAAGAATTATAGATCTATGGCTTAAAAAATAATGAAATAATTATGGGATTATGTTAGAATATTAGAGGGAAAATTTTAAGGAGAGTGAATTTAATGGCTGGTCATTCCAAATGGAATAATATTAAAAATAAAAAGGGTAAAGAAGACGCTAAAAGAGCAAAAGTATTTACAAAATTAGGTAGATATATAATGGTTGCTGCAAAAGAAGGTGGATCAGATCCAGAATATAATCCTGCCCTAAAGGCGGCTATTGATAAGGCAAAAGCTGAAAATATGCCAAATGACAATATCGATAGGGCAATAAAACGAGGTGCAGGAGAACTAGGTGCAGATAATTTTGAGGAAATAATATATGAAGGATATGGACCATCAGGAATTGCAGTATTTGCTACTTGTTTAACAGACAATAGAAATAGAACTGCTTCAGATGTAAGGCATGCATTTGATAAATGTGGTGGAAATCTTGGGCAATCTGGCTCAGTAACTTTTATGTTTGATAGAAAGGGTTTAGTTGCTATTGAAAGAGATGATTCCATAGATGAAGATGAGTTAACTATGTTAGCAATAGAACTAGGTGCAGAGGATTTCGAATCATCAGAAGATGGATTTGAAATAATTACAAGTCCAGAGGACTTTAATAGTGTAAAAGAAGGCTTGAAATCTGAAGGTTATGAATTTGCAGTGGCAGAGATAACATATATTCCACAAAGCACAGTATCCTTAGCTAGTGAAGATGATATCAAGAATATGGAAAAGCTAATTGATATGCTTGAAGATAGTGACGATGTTCAGGAAGTATATCACAACTGGGAAATGGAAGAAGAGTAATTATCCTTGAATAATTAATTCTATAATCTACATAATAATAGATGAATATCTATTGTTGGGAGGATTATTATGGAAGGCAAGGAGAATTTTCAACATGTTTTAGAGAGATTTCAACAGGCAGATTTAGAACAAAAAATTGAAATATATACTACAGTTCGAGGTCTATCAGTAGAACAATATAAAGAACTTTTAAAATATTTTCCTATTAAGCATTTAGGAAAATTAGAACAGGCTATGGGATAAGAGGATGAACTATTTCATCCTTTTTTTTAAACCATATATGCTAATACAGGATTCGATGGTGGATTAGAATGAGAAGATTAGGTCCAATTATACTGATTATCTGTCTGTCTTTAGTTCTCATAATTATAAGTATAGAACAAAACTCTTATAATAAAAAGTATTACAAAGATTTTTTTAAAAAGCAGAATATTGAAAGGGTATCTCATAGATCTACGGATGAGTTATCAAATATAGTAGACAATATAATCCTATATTTAAAGGCAAAAGGTGGAGAGGGACTACTAACTCCATATTTTAATGAAAGGGAAATCCTTCATATGCAAGATGTGCAGGGACTTTTTAAATTAGCTCGATATATAAAGTATATAGGATTTCTAGTAAGTATATATATATCTATCTATTTAATAAAGAAGAAAGATAGTATTTTTTTATCTAAAATATTGTCTTATGGCTTATCTGCAAATTATATTGTGCTATCTATATTAGTATTTTTAATACATTCTAATTTCAATAAGTATTTTACCTATTTTCATCTAATATTCTTTAGAAATACACTGTGGATTTTAGATCCTAATACGGATTTAATGATACAGATGCTCCCAGAAGAATTTTTTATAGGAATGGCTAAAAATATAGTATTATCTTTCTTTATATATTTGTCAATAATACAAATATTAGCTTATCTATATATAAAGAGAGGGATTGCTTATGAAAAAAATATTAGAAAGCATTAAAAAATATTCTATAAAGAATAACAATACTAGAATATTGAAGAACTATTATTCTAAGGAGATGAGAAGAGGAAAGACATATAGAGCTTCATTTATAGACAAGTTTTTTTTCTATATTATCTTGTTTATCCTTTTAATCGTCATATTATCTATAAAAACTGGTAAACTCATCCTATCTTTTTATCTATCTGCTTTCACAATGATTTTATTTACCAGCATATCTGGAATTTATCTAAAGAGAAAAAAGAAAAACAAGATTAAAGAGATCAATGAAGACATTAAGAAGAGGAAATTGATTAAAGAGTTTTCAAACTTTAATAGGGAAGATTTTATAGATTATATTAAGAAGTTATTAGAAGAATATTATAACATTGAGATAACAAAAGAAGGTCCTTTAATGGATTTAAAAGGAGTAATTGAAAAAGAAACATATGGAATTAAATGTATTAAGATAGGTATGGAAGATAGAGTAGGATTGAGGGATTTAGAAAACTTCTATCGCGACTTGCGTAGCTTAGGATTTAGTGATGGAATACTGATTACAAATTCATATTTTAGGGAAGATATTAGAGAAAATGCCAAGGTTTTTTTATATGATTTTGATAATATAGTAGAGATATTAAAGAAATTGAACAGATATCCTACAGATGAAGATGTGGAAAATTATATAGTAGACAGATTTTTAGACAAGAGAAATAGTGTAAAGGAAGGAATTAAAACCATGGATAAGAAAAAAATATTTCAACTCTATGGAATTTTTGTGATATTTTATAGTCTGTCATATTTTATAAATTATCCCAAGTATTATAAAATTATGGCTATTATATCTTTTGTGATAGCATCTACTATTTCGGGGTATAAGATATCTGAATATATTAGAATGAAGGATAGATTTCCTTTGAAATAGTACGACAAATAGTGTAATATTGTTATTGGAAGACAGAGTAGGTAAAAAGCGTTAAGTGTTAAAGGATGGGAAGTTGCCTTTAAACGAAAGAAATTTTCTGCGATTTTTTACCGCATCCGCTGACCATTAAAGATTCTCTTTTCTTTTATGGCAGTTGACTGTCATTATAGAGAAAGGAGGATTTTTATGAAAACAAGAAATAGAATGAGCATAAAGACCATAGCTATATCGGGTGTATTAGTAGCTCTATCTATTGTGCTTACTAGATTCTTAGCATTTATGCCAACAAGTACTTTGAGATTAGGGTTTGGAGAGGTACCAATTATGTTATCTGGATTCTTATTTGGCCCTATGACTGGTGGCATTACTGGGATAGCAGCAGATTTTGTTGGATTAGCTATAAATGCACAGGGGACACCTCATCTTGGATTTACTATTAGTTCCATGCTTTGGGGAATGATACCTGGAATATTTACTAATATTTTAAAAAAGGTAAAAGTGGATAATCCATATTCTAGCTTTAATATCATAGTTGTAGTTTCAATATGCTTCTTATCTATCTCTTTGGTTTTAAATACCTATTGGCTATCTCAACTATATGGTAGAGGTTTTTTTATAGTATTACCTGAAAGGGTTCTATCATCAATAGTCAATATACCAGTTCAAAGTATAATACTAATAAGCATATTAAAGAGTCTAAGGAAAAACTTGAATATATAATATATATGGATAAAGTATCTTATACTTTATCTATTTATAGTTATTAAAGTAATAGTACACTCATAATTTCAACACACTGTAAAATATCAGCTAGAGCATAGAATTATTTTGATATAAGTTTTATTTATTAAGTTATTTAGGCTTTAATTATTTGATTTTATGTGAATTACGTATATAATTAATATATACGCAAAAATAAGTAGAAAAAAATGTCAAATTATATAGGAGGAGATTTTAATGGAAAAGACATTACCAATTGCTTTATCAAATAGACATATTCATCTAAGTCAAAATGATTTAGATATATTATTTGGAAAAGGACACGAATTAACAAGATTTAAAGACTTATCTCAACCAGGACAATATGCTTGTGAAGAAAGAGTAGATGCTGTTGGTCCAAAGGGTACTATAAAAGGAGTAAGAGTATTAGGACCAGTTAGAAGTGAAACTCAATTTGAAGTTTCAATTTCTGATGCTTTCAAATTAGGCGTACAACCTGTAATTAAAAATTCAGGTGATATTGAAGGTACACCAGGTATTAAATTGGTTGGTCCAGAAGGAGAAGTTGAAGTATCAAAGGGTGTTATTGTTGCAGCTAGACATATTCACATGCATACATCTGACGCTGAAAAATTTGGTGTTAAAGATAATGATGTAGTGAGTGTTAAAGTTGGAGGCCCAAGAGGACTTATATTTAATGAAGTATTAGTTAGAGCAAGTGAAAAGTTCAATCTAGAAATGCACGTAGACATTGAAGAAGGAAACGCATGTGGAGTCAAAAACGGTGATTTGGTAGAGTTAATTAAGTAGGAGGTCAATATGGATAATATTGCATCTATGATAGATCATACCCTATTAAAAGCTGATGCCACCAAAGAACTAATAGTTAAATTATGTAGAGAAGCTAAAGAATATAATTTTGCAGCAGTTTGTGTAAACCCAAGTTATATAGAGCTTTGTAGAGAAGAGTTGAGAGGGTCTAATGTAAAAATTGCCACTGTAGTAGGATTTCCATTGGGAGCTAATACCAAGGAAGTCAAGGTGTTTGAAACTCTAGATGCTATAAATAAAGGTGCCAATGAAATAGATATGGTAATCAATATTGGAGCTTTAAAAGATGGAGACTATGATAGAGTAAGAGATGATATTTTATCTATAGTTAAGGCTGCTGATAATAGAGCTATAGTGAAAGTAATTATTGAAACATCTCTTTTAACCAAAGAAGAAAAAATCAAAGCATGTCAGTTAGCAATGGAAGCCAATGCAGATTTTGTCAAGACGTCTACAGGTTTTAGTACTGGTGGAGCCACTATAGAGGATGTAAAATTGATGAAGTCTATAGTAGGAGATAGATTAGAAGTAAAGGCTTCAGGAGGAATTAGAGATGTGGATACAGCAAAATCCATGGTGGATGCTGGAGCTACTAGGCTTGGGACTAGTTCTGGGGTAAAGATAATCAAAGATATTTAGCTTAAAAGGGGTTACGCCCCTTTTTTGTATATTCATCATTAAAGATATATTTTTTGTTATAAAATCCTGAAATAATGTAAAACTATAGATGGGAGGGATTTTATGAAAAAGAGTATATTGATAATTACCATTATATTGAGTATTATCATACAGATGGGATGTACTAATAGAGATGAGGTTAAGCTAGAAGGAAAGGCTGATGATGTAAATCTTCTAGAAGTATCAGGTGAGGATAAAGAGATAATAAATAGGTCTGAAAACATAGCAGATTCTGTAGTAGAGTTATTTGGTATAGACGATGCTACGGCTATAATTTTTAATGAAAATGTAATCATAGGTATAATTCTATCCTATGATCAGGAATTATCTCAAGATACATTGGATACTATTGTAAATTTAGTCAATAAAAATGAGCCTTCAATAGAGAATGTGTATATAACATCTGATGCTAAACTATTTAAACAGATTGATAATATAGTTGTGGAAATATTACAAGGTAAATCATATGATAAATATGTGCCGAATATAAATAAAATAATGGATAAAGTTAAAAAGGAGAAATAAGACCCATATTTTATGGGTTTTATTTAATAGTATAAGATATTATTATTGGTAATATTAATGTAAGTAACAAGAATAAAATTGGGTATATTAAAATTATATGTATTAGGGAGGGATTATATGGCACTGAAATCAGAAAGAATAGAATTAGGGAATGGTATATATTTGAATCTTATTAAAACTGATAAATTCAAATCTAATTTACTGAGCTATTATTTTATTAGACCATTAAAGAGAAGAGAAGTAACTAAAAATGCCTTATTGCCATTAGTATTAAAGAGAGGTACAAAGAAATATCCCAATAATTTAGAGATTGAAAAGAAATTGGAAGAGATGTATGGAGCTAATCTAAGCGCTGCAGTGAATAAAAGAGGAGAAAGACAAGTAATCAGATATACTATGGAGTGGGCTTCTGGAGAATATCTTGGAGAAAAAGGCGCCGATTATGAAGTAATGGACATATTGAGATCAATTATATATGATCCATATTTAGAAGATGGAGCATTTGATTCTAATTATGTAGAACAAGAAAAAGAAAATTTGAGAAAGATTATAGAAGGAAAGATAAATAATAAAAGAGCATATGCAATTGATAGATGTATTGAAGAAATGTGTAAAAATGAAAGGTTTAGTATCGAACAATTGGGATATGTTGAGGATTTAGAAGATATAGATGAAGCTAATCTCTATTCTCATTATAGAACACTTTTAGATACTAGCCCTATTGAAATATTCTATGTAGGATATTATGATGAGGAAATACTAAGATATCTTAAAGAGAATAATATTATAGATAGAGAAAAGATAGTTTCAATTCCAGAGGATACTATAATTGCATCTTCTCAAACCAAGAATATGATAAAAGAAGAATTAGATATAAGTCAATCAAAATTTGTAATTGGTCATAGAGCTGGCATTCATTACAAGGATAGATTGTATAATGCATTATTAGTAGCCAATGACATATTAGGGGGAGGGCCAAATTCTAAACTATTTAAAAATGTAAGAGAAAAAGAGAGTCTTGCTTACTATGTAAGTTCTTCAGTATATAAATATAAATCTCTATTGTTAGTAGATGGAGGAATTGAATCGGATAAATTTGATAAAACAATTGATATTGTAAGGCAAGAGTTGGAAAAGGTAAAGAGTGGAGACTTTACTGATGAAGATATAAGAATTTCAATAAAATCCTTACAGTCTTCTACAGAATCCATAAGAGATAGTATATTTTTAATATCAGAGTTTTTCTTTAGTCAATTGATATCTCAGGATTTTAGAACCTTAGAAGAGATTTTAGACGATTTAGAAAAGGTGACAAGGGAAGAAATAGTAGAAGCAGCCAACAAAATAGCCATAGATACGATTTACTTTATGAGGGATAAAATCAGATAATTGGGAGTGATGATATGGATACTAAAGATATATTTAATGAAAAGATAAAGGAAAGGATATTGCATACAGAGACACCAAATGGATTAAAGGTGTATTTTATGCCTAAAAGGGGATATACGAAGAAATTTGCAATTTTTTCAACAAATTATGGTTCTATAGATAATATATTTGTTCCAATAGGAGAAAGTAGCCCTATAGAGGTGCCAGAAGGAATAGCTCACTTTTTAGAACATAAGTTATTTGAAGAACCAGACGCGAATATCTTTGAAAGATTTTCCCAGATGGGAGCAGATGTAAATGCCTTTACAAATTTCAATCAAACATCATATCTATTCACATCAACAGATCATTTCTATGAGAATTTAGAGCTGTTAATAAAATTTGTGCAAAACCCATATTTCACAGATGAAAATGTAGAAAAGGAAAAGGGAATAATAGCTCAAGAAATAAAGATGTATGAGGATAGTCCTAATTGGAAGGTGTTTTTTAATCTTTTGAAGAGTATGTATATAGATCATCCTGTAAAAATAGATATTGCTGGAACAGTAGATAGTATTCAGACCATTGATAAAGAATTTTTATATAGATGCTATAATACATTTTATCATCCATCTAATATGGTTTTATTTATAGTTGGAGATCTATCCTTTGATGAAATCATCGAGGTAGTAAATAAATCTGAAAAAGACTTTTCGGACTTTAAAGGTAAAATAAATAGAATACAACCAAAAGAACCTAAAGAAATTAAAGAGAGATTTATAGAAGAGAAGATGGTGACTTCTACTCCTTTATTTCATATAGGGTTTAAGGACAGTGATCTAGGATATAGGGGAAAAGAAAGTGTCAAGAAAGACATGGTAACTAATATTATCTTAGATATATTATTTGGCTCAAGTTCAGAATTTTATAATGAACTTTATGAAGAAGGTCTTATAGATACTAGCTTTGGTGCATACTATACTGGAAAGGAAACATATGGACATTCACTTATAGTTGGGCAAGCTAATGAACCAGAAGAGGTATATAACAGGGTAATGTCTCTTATAAAAAAACCAGCAGAAGAAGTACTAAGTGAAGAGAGCTTCAATAGAATAAAGAAAAAAGAACTAGGTGGAGTTTTACTTAGCTTAAACTCTATTGAATCCATAGCATATAACTTTATAGATTTATATTTCAATGATTTTTTATTTACGGATCTCTTTGAGTTATTAGAAGAAATCCAATACTCAGATATAATAGATAGATATAAGTCTCATTTTCAAGATGAAAATTCAGTTTTATCTATAATAAAACCACTTTAAAATATTATAAAATATGATATACTAAATTGATTGATTTCTTTAGAAAGGTGGTTTTTTGATGAATCCAGTTGCTTTTAAAATATTCAATCTTGAAATAAGATGGTATGGAATACTCATTGCATCAGGAGTATTGATAGGTACATTGATAGCTATGAAAGAGGCTAGAAGAAAGGGAATAGATGAAGAAATACTATTGGATTTAATTCTATTTGCAGTCCCAGCAGCATTAATAGGAGCTAGAATACATTATGTTATCTTCAGTTGGGACTTTTATCGTGACAATCCCATACAGATCCTAAATTTTAGGGGTGGAGGATTGGCTATCCATGGAGCTATTATAGCTGCGACTATTGTTGGAATCATATTTTCCAAGGTGAGAAAGCAGA
This sequence comes from Tissierellaceae bacterium HCP3S3_D8, assembly GCA_052067355.1. Lineage (GTDB taxonomy): Bacteria > Bacillota > Clostridia > Tissierellales > Tissierellaceae > CABMKH01. The sequence goes on along the minus strand of JBQHQH010000004.1, from coordinate 114,822 downwards.
ATTTTTGGATGCTGGCAGATATTGCAGCTCCTAGTCTAATTCTAGGCCAAGCTATAGGAAGATGGGGAAATTATATTAATGGAGAGGCACATGGAGGACCAACTGATTTACCTTGGGGTATAATGGTAGGTGGAGTAAAAGTACATCCAACCTTTTTATATGAATCTATTTGGAACTTTTTAGTCTTTCTATTCTTGACTTGGTATAGTAGAAATAAGTCGAAAATAGATGGAGAAGTATTTTTATTATATCTAATATTATATTCAACAGCTAGAGTTTTTATAGAGGGGCTCAGAACAGATAGCTTAATGTGGGGACCTATTAGAGTAGCTCAATTGATCAGTTTAATAGGAATAATAATTCCAGCATTGATCTTATATAATAAGAGAAGGCAAATATAGATATTGAATAGTTTTATTTAAGAGAACAGGAGATAATTCCTGTTTTTTTTATTTACAAGTTGAATATCCAGTCTATCTTTTGAGGGTGTAAAGCATTTGTCTATTTTTTTCACTCAAAGATATGTATAGTTACCAAAAATATTCGAATTCCTCTATACTTAAATTACTAAATACTGATATGTTATGGTTTTAATAATTGTGAATCGTGACCTGTGAATTGAAATTGCCTGTGATCTAATGAATATGGGTTATTAGATAAAATTTTTAAAATTAATTATCTTAAAATAGGACTAAGGTCCTAAAAAAATAGCAATATTTCAGAAAGTGTAGAAGGATTTTTAAAAATAGTATAGAATATAATTAATGTGGGAGAAAGTGGTGAGAAGTGGTAGATAATTCTCAAAGGTGGTAGAGATATATGCTTATTGGTGAATATCAACACACTATAGATAGTAAAGGAAGAATGATTATACCATCAAAATTTAGAGAAGATCTTGGTGATGAGTTTGTCATCACTAAAGGTCTAGATAGTTGTCTTTTTATATATGGAAAAGATGAGTGGAAAAAAGTTGAAGACAAGCTAAAATCACTACCACTTACTAACAGAGATGCAAGGGCTTTTATAAGATTTTTCTTTTCAGGAGCCAGTGAATGTAATTTAGATAAACAGGGAAGGGTATTAATTCCCAATAATTTAAGAGAACATTCTAAATTGGAGAAAGATGCAGTTATAATTGGAGTCGCAACTAGATTAGAGATATGGAGTAAGGAGCAATGGGAGCTTTATACTGATGATGATAATCTTAGCTATGACAGTATTGCTGAAAAGATGGCGGAACTTGGGATTTAATTGGAGGGGTCATAGTGGAATTTAAACATGTACCAATAATGTTAGATGAAGTAATAGAGGGATTGAAGATAAGAGAAAATGGAATTTATGTAGATGGAACACTAGGTGGGGCAGGTCATTCACTTGAAATAATAAAGAGATTGGATAATGGAAAGCTTATAGGAATAGATCAGGATCATAGAGCATTAAAAAAGGCTAGGCAAGTCCTAGAACCATATGAAGATAAGGCTATATTGGTCCATGATAACTACAAGAATATAGACATTATTTTAAAGGATTTAGGAATTGAAAAAGTAGATGGTATTTTATTAGATTTAGGTGTATCATCTCATCAATTAGATGAAGGGGAAAGGGGATTTTCTCACAACAAAGATGCTGTTTTAGATATGAGAATGGATAGGACAAAGAAGTTTTCAGCGTGGGATGTAGTAAATAATTATTCTGAAAAGGATTTAGAGAGAATCATTTGGGAGTATGGAGAAGATAGATGGGCAAAGAGGATTGCTAAATTTATAGTAAATGAAAGAAAAGAAAAGCCCATAGATACTACTTTAGAACTAGTATCTGTAATTAAAAAAGCCATACCCAAAAAAGTAAGAATGGATGGGGGGCATCCTGCTAAAAAGACATTTCAAGCTATTAGAATCGAAGTAAATGGAGAATTAGATGTATTGAGAGATTTTATAGAAAAGGTGTGTGGGTTTGTAAACCCAGGTGGGAGAATTGCAATAATAAGTTTTCATTCCCTTGAGGATAGAATTGTAAAGGATGCATTTAAGGAATTATATAGGGAGTGTATATGTCCACCAGATATACCTCAATGCATGTGTGACAAAAAGAGAGAGATAGAGATTATAACTAGAAAACCTATAGTTGCAAGTGAGGAAGAGCTAAAGAGAAATCCAAGATCTAGATCTGCAAAGTTGAGAATAGCAGAGAAAGTTTAAGGTTCTAAAAGGATAAGGGGGAGAATAAATTGTTAGCAAAGGCTGAATTGAATTATTATCCTGAAGAAGTTTTGGAGAAACCGTATATAGATAGTCCTAAAAATAACAAGAAGAGAAAAAAGGTAAAACAGAGATCTAATAGTAAGATCTTAGTAAAGATAGTATGTCTATTTGGTGTTGGAATTATTATGGTTACTAATCTGTTTATTCTGTTGAGATATGCCAATATAACTAAGATGAGAATGGACGTAACAAGTTTGGAGCGAAGAAAGGTAGAGTTAGAGAAGAACAAGGCGAATTTAGTAGCTGATCTGGAGGGAATTAAAAGTTCTCTAAAGATCAATGAAGATGCAATTTATAAACTTGGAATGTCTTATCCAGAGGAAGGTCAAATTGTCTATGTGTCTATTGATGATACAACTGACGTAGCAGAAAATGACTTTAGTATTTCAAAACAATTAGGGAAGGTGGTAAGTTTATTTTCAAGTTTGTTCTAGGAGGTTTTAATTTTGTATACACCTAATAAATCATCTAGAAATAGATTGAAGATAACCTTGATTATAAGTATAGTCTTGGTAATACTTTTAATATCTAGATTAGCTTATTTGCAGATAGTAATAAGTGAGGATTTGAGAAAAGGTGCTTTAGAGCAGTGGACCAAATCCATAGATATAAAATCTAAAAGGGGAATAATCTATGATAGGAGAGGTAAAAAGCTAGCAGTAAGTGTAAATGCGTTTACAATATGGGCAAACCCAGCAGATGTAGAAGATGCTCATGAAACTGCTAAAAAATTAGCATCGATATTAGATATGGATGAGGAAGTGGTCTATGAAAAGGTCACTAAGAGACAGAGTTCTGAAAGAATCAAGCAGTGGGTTACAAAGGAAGAAGCTAATGAGATAAGAAAACTGGGATTGAAGGGAATAAGTGTAGTAGATGACAATAAGAGATATTATCCAAATGGAAATTTTGCTTCTTATATCTTAGGTTTTACTGATATTGACAACAATGGCTTAGACGGTATAGAGAAAACCTATAATGAGTATTTGACTGGAACCCCAGGGAAGTGGATGAAGATGACAGATGCAGGTAATAGACAACTTCCATATGATGGAGAAAAGGTGTATGAACCAAGTGATGGAACATCGTTGATCTTGACTATAGATGAGACCATTCAGTATTTTGCAGAAAAAGCTGCACAACAAGCCTTATTAGACAATAAGGCTAAAAATGTTTCTATCATAATGATGGAACCAAAAACTGGAGATATAATTGCAATGGCCTCTAAACCAGACTTTGATCCCAACAATCCACGACAGCCTATGGATGAGAATCTTAAAAAGGAATGGAGTAATTTACCAGTAGACCAATTGACAAATAAATGGTATGAATTGTGGAGGAACTTTGCAGTAAGTGATATATATGAACCTGGGTCAACATTTAAGATAATAACAACAGCAGCGGCTTTAGAAGAAGGTACTACAAGCCTTAATTCTCATTACTATTGTAATGGATATATAAGAGACATAAAAGGCGCTCTATTAAAATGTGTAAGATATTATAATCCTCATGGAGATCAGACTCTTAGTGAGAGTCTAAATAATTCGTGTAACGTTGCCTTTGTAAACATAGCAAGAGAACTTGGAAAAGAAAAATTCTATAAATATATAAAGGGGTTTGGCTTTGGAGAGAAGACCAATATAGACCTATTAGGAGAACAGCCTGGAATCATACCTGGAAATCTAGATATGATAAAAGAAGTAAATCTGGCTACTATGTCTTATGGGCATGGTATAGCAATTACACCAATACAACTTACAACAGCATTATCAGCTATTTCAAATGGTGGAAATCTGATGAAACCCAGATTGGTAAAAGAGGTAATTGACAATGAAGGAAATATAGTCAAGAGCTTTCCACCTGAGGTAAAAAGACAGGTAATATCCAAACAGACTTCTGATACTATGCTTAAATTAATGGAAGGTGTCGTCTCTGAAGGATCAGGATCAAGAGCTATTATTCCAGGGTATAGAATAGGTGGAAAGACTGGAACAGCAGAAAAAATTAAAGATGGTAGATATGCAAAAGGAAAATACATAGCTTCCTTTGTTGCTGTTGCACCTATTGAAGATCCTCAAATTGCCATGTTGGTTGTAGTAGATGAACCAAGTGCTGGAACTTATTATGGTAGTTCAGTAGCAGCACCAGTTGCTAGAAATATATTAGAAGAGGTATTTAATTATCTGGAAATACCACCTAATCTCAGTGAGGAAGATAAAGAAAAGGTAACGCAGATAGTTCAAGTTCCAGATGTTAAAGGGAAGAATATAGGTGAGGCTGGAAAGATCTTTGCAGATTTAGGTTTAAAATATACTACAGAGTATTTGGAACTTACAGAGGAGTTAAAGGTCATAGGACAGTTCCCTTCAGCAGGAGTAGAAGTTCAGAAGGGCTCTATAATCGATCTATATTTAGATTCAAAACCTGAAACCAAGGTTAAGATGCCTTATTTAATAGGAAAGAGCAAGGAAGAAATCATTAGTATCTTAGATGATATGAATATTCAATATACTTTAGAGGGACAGGGAAATGCAGTAACACAGAATCCTTTACCAGGTGAAGAATTAGACTATGAGACTAAAGTAGTAGTCGAATTTAAATAACTAATAGATGATTTAATATAAGGCAACCAAATTGAGTTGCCTTATAATTAATTACATATTATTAGAGGGGGTAATGGATCTTGAAATTATCATATATAACTAGAAAATATCCTATACGAGATATAAGAGGTTCAATGGATATAGATATAAAAGGAGTAGAACATAATTCAAAGAAGATTACTGATAAAAATCTATTTATAGCTCAAAGAGGATTTACACATGATGGTCATGATTATATAGATGAGGCAATTGAAAGTGGAGCTGTAGCTGTTGTTCAAGAAAAGGCTCTAGATGACAATGAAAGCACTACCATGATAAGGGTAAGAGATTCCGTAGATGCATTAGGTTATCTTGCAGGAAATTATTACGGATTGCCTTGGAAGATGATGAAAATAATTGGTATAACTGGTACAAATGGGAAGACTAGTGTTGCCCATTATATAAAGAGTATTCTAAATGAAAATAAATGTAGTGTAGGTATATTGGGCACATTGGGAGCTAACTTTGGCGATAAGTATATAGATATAATAAATACTACACCAGATTCTTTAGAGATTCAAAGAGCATTACATAAGATGAATCAGAAAGAAATTGAATACTGTGTCATGGAAGTCTCTTCCCATGCTTTGGATTTAAAACGGGTAAAATATATGGATTTCCACATTGGTATTTTTACAAATCTCTCTGAAGAACATCTAGATTTTCATAAGACCATGGACAATTATTTAAAGTCCAAGTCAAAACTATTTTATAAGACAACTAGAAATAATATCATAAATATAGATGATCCATATGGTAAAAGACTTATGGATATGGTAAAAGATAGAATACCTATTATAACTTATGGGATTAAGGAAAGTGCAATGGTATATGCTTCCAATATAGACTATAATCCAAATTTTACCTCATTCGATCTAATTACCCCTATGGGAAATAGAAATATACAACTTGCTACATTAGGTGAGTTCAGTGTCTATAATGCTTTGACTGCAGCAGCATGTGGATATGCTCTTTCATTAGATTTGGATATTATAAAAAGAGGATTGGAAAATTTAAAAGGAATAAAGGGAAGATTGGAATTAATTGAAAACCATAAGGGATATAATATAATAATAGATTTTGCTCATACTCCTAAAGCAGTAGAGCAAGCTTTAAAGACTGTGTCAAGTTTTACAAAAGGAAGAATAATTGTAGTTATCGGAGCTGGAGGCAATAGAGATAGATTAAAGAGGCCAGAGATGGGAAGAATCGTAGGCAATTATGCGGATCTTTCTATAATAACATCGGATAATCCTAGATTTGAAGATCCAGAAAAGATAATTAATGATATAATAGATGGAGTCAAGATGACTAGTGGAAAATACATAAAGATAGTAGATAGAAAAGAGGCAATAGAGTATGCAATAAAGAACTATAGAGCTGGAGATACAATATTATTGGCTGGAAAGGGACATGAGGAATACACTATTATAGATGATAGATATTATCCTTTTAGTGAGAGGAAAATAGTAGAAGATATAATTAAAGGGATTAAATAATTATTAGGTCTATTTGATTATTTTTAGTATTAAAGATATGATACAAATAATAACTGTACTTAAAGATTTATAGATTTTATGTCTATATTAGTAGGGAATCGGCTTTTGAAGTATCAAAACCATACATTAGAATTTTTATAGGTTTTTAGTAACGGTGCAGGAAATTTACTCAGGAGGAAAAATAAATGATACATTATATGGATATAATTAGAACAATAAGTATTGCATTTTTAATAACTTTGATTTTAGGTCCTATTACTATTCCGCTGTTAAAGCGTTTAAATATTGGGCAAAGTGTAAGGGAAGAAGGACCTAAGTCACATTTTTCAAAATCTGGAACACCTACTATGGGAGGAATTATAATATTTATAGCACTAGTGATAACAGTTTTCTCTTCAGGAGTATTGACAAAGGATATGTATGTGTTAGTGTTATCTACTTTTGGATTTGGATTTATAGGTTTTATAGATGATTATATAAAGGTAGTAAAGAAGAGAAATTTGGGATTAAAGGCCTATCAGAAATTAATAGGTCAGATAATATTGGCTATAATATTGGCTGTATATCAATCAAATACATCAATACTAGGTACAAAGATCATAATTCCATTTGTGAAATATCAATATTTAGATCTGGGGATGTTCTATGTACCATTTATAGCATTTGTAGTAGTAGGAACAGTAAATAGTGTCAATCTTACAGATGGTTTAGATGGGCTTGCCTCTGGGGTAACTCTAATAGTGCTGTCTTTCTTTGGACTGATATCATTATACTGGGGGATGGATAGTATATCTATATTTTCATCTGCTCTATCGGGAGCCTGTCTAGGATTTTTAATTCACAATGCCTATCCAGCTAAAGTATTCATGGGAGATACAGGCTCTCTGGCTTTAGGAGGAGCAGTTTCGGCAATAGCCATATTATTGAATCTTCCTCTAATCATACCTATAGTAGGAGGCATATACTTTGCAGAGGCCCTATCTGTAATAATACAGGTATTATCCTTTAAATTTACTGGAAAAAGGGTATTCTTGATGGCCCCACTTCACCATCATTTTGAGTATAAAGGATGGAAAGAGACAAAGGTAGTAGCAGTGTTTTGGCTTAGTACTGTAATACTATGTTTAATAGGAATTGTAGCATTAAATTAATTTAGAAGGTGATAGTGTGGATGTAAGAAATAAGGAAGTATTAGTAGTTGGCTTAGGAATATCTGGATTATCTACAATAAAGGGTTTAAGTAAATTAGGCGCCAACATACAGGTAACAGATACTAAGTCTGAAGATGAATTTAAAGATATTTTAAAGGCAATAGAAGATATACCAATAAAAAAGTACTTTGGTACAGATGATATAGATTTAGAAGGAGTTCATTTAATTGTCAAAAGTCCAGGCGTACCACCGTATGCTAAGGTGATACGAGATGGAAGAAAGAAGGGTATTGAAATTGTGACAGATATTGAACTTGGTTTTCGGTTGTCTCCTACAGATAAAATAGTAGCAATAACTGGTACAAATGGGAAGACAACAGCTACTACTTTGACTGGAGAGATATTGAAAAGAGTCAAGCCTAGTACATATGTAGTAGGTAATATAGGTGTAGGTATTCTTGAGAGAATAGTAGGTGCAAAATCAGATGATGTATTTGTTATAGAAGCCAGTAGTTTTCAACTGGAAGATACTAAATTATTTAAGCCTAAGGTAAGCCTTATATTAAATCTTTCTCCTGATCATATAGATTGGCATGGTTCATATGAAAACTATATAAATGCGAAGAAAAATATATGTAGAAATCAAGATAGAGAAGACTATGCAGTATTAAATTATGATGATAAGATGATCAGAACTTTTGAAAGAGAGCTTAATACCAATATAATTTGGTTTAGTCTATTGGAAAAATTAGATAGAGGCATCTATCTTGATGGGGAAGATATAATTATAAGAGATGAATTAGGAGAAACAAAGGTAATGTCTATTTCTGATATAAAGATTCTAGGAAAGCATAATCTGGAGAATATACTGGGGAGTATAGGAGTCTGTCATGCTATGGGAATAGATAATGAAATCATTTGTAATGGAATTAAGGAGTTTAATGGTGTAGAGCATAGATTAGAATATGTGTTGGAAAAAAGAGGTATATGTTTTTATAATGATTCAAAAGGAACCAATCCAGATGCTAGTATCAAAGCAATTGAAGCTATAGAGGGTTCAATTGTATTGATAGCAGGAGGGTATGACAAGGGTGTAGAATTTGATGAATTTATTAGAGCATTTAATAATAAGATTAGATATTTAATCCTCTTAGGAGAAACTAAAGATAAGATTAGAGATACTGCTTTAAAATATGGATTTAAAGATTATTACTTGGTAAATAATATGAATGAAGCAGTAAATCTAGCATATAGATTATCAGAAAAAGGAGATAGCGTACTATTATCCCCAGCTTGTGCAAGTTGGGATATGTATAACAGCTTTGAAGAAAGAGGCGAGGATTTCAAAGAAATAGTCTATGGTCTTAAGGAGGAATAGTATGGCTAAAAACAATAAAAAGGAAATAAAGAAAGCTCCAGATTTCACTTTGTTTTTATCCGTAACAATTTTAGTCATCATTGGCATAATAATGGTATTTAGTGCAAGTTGGCCTGAAGCCATGATGAAGTATGATAATGGTTATTTTTTTCTAAGAAAGCAATTATTCTCTTCTTTTTTAGGATTTTTAACTCTATTGTTTTTTATGAATTTTGATTATAGATATTTTAAAAAACTGGCAGTACCAATATATATAATTGCAATCATCTTAGGGCTCTTGGTCTTTTCACCATTAGGTATAGAGTTAAAGGGAGCTAGAAGATGGCTAAAACTTGGACCTATACTTTTTATGCCCTCAGATACACTTAAGATTGCTTCCATAATATTCTTTGCATCATTTTTATCCAATAAGAAAGATAGAATAACTTCATTGACTCAGGGAACTATTCCGGCATTGCTTATAATTGGAATTTCATGTGGATTAATAGTCACTCAAGACTTGGGAACTACTGTTACACTAGCTGGAACATTGATGTCTATGTTCTTTGTAGCAGGGATGAAGATATTGCATCTAGTTCCATTAGGAATTGGTGCTGGTGGGTTATTTTGGATGGCGATTACAGATCCAGATAATCCTCACAGAATGAATAGGATTATGGCATTTAAAGATCCATTTGCAGATAAGCTGGGCAAGGGATGGCAAGCAGTTCAATCTCTATATGCTTTAGGTTCTGGCGGAATATTTGGATTGGGGCTTGGCAAGAGTAGACAGAAGTTTTTCTATATATCTGAGTCCTATAATGATTTTATATTTGCAATTATAGGAGAAGAACTTGGTTTTTTAGGAGCTACTACAGTGACATTGTTGTTTATGGTAGTTATATGGAGAGGCATCATAATAGGTTTAAAGACAGAGGACGTATTTGGATATTTTTTAGCAACTGGAATTACAGCATTGATTGCGATTCAATCCCTTATACACATAGGGGTAGTTACATCCTCCATACCTACTACAGGGATTACATTGCCTTTTGTAAGTTATGGTGGGACATCATTGATTATAAATATGGCAGCTGTAGGAATATTATTAAATATTTCTAGACATGCGAAGATGGAGAGGAGCTGAACAAATGAAATATTTAATATCAGGTGGAGGTACAGGTGGGCATATCTATCCTGCATTAGCTATTGCCAAGGAAATAAAATTAAATGATAGAGATGCCGATATATTATATGTTGGAACAAAAAAAGGTATGGAATCTGAATTAGTACCTAAAGAAGGGATTAAGTTTAAAACAATAAGAGTAGAGGGAATGCCGAGAAAGTTGAATAAGGATTCATTTATTGCTTTAAAGGCATTATTTAATGGACTAAGGGATTCTAACAGGATATTAAAAGAATTTAAGCCAGATGTTGTCATAGGCACAGGAGGATATGTCAGTGGACCCATAGTATATAGAGCAAAGAAAAAGAAGATACCTGCTATTATACATGAACAAAACGCCTTCCCTGGCATAACTAATAAAATCTTATCTCGCTATGTAGATAGAGTGGCTGTTACTTTTGAAGAAGCTATTAAGTATTTTAAACATCCAGAAAAGGTGGTACTTACTGGAAATCCTATACGTAGGGAGATAGTAGATATTGATAGAGAAAGTGCCTATAGCAAATTAAATATAGATAAAAAAATTCCATTTATACTTTCCTTTGGGGGAAGTGGAGGGCAAAAAAAGCTTAACACTGCTATAATGGAGATGATAGATAAGGTTAGTGACAATGAAGATATACAACTAATTCACATAACTGGTAAGAGATGGTATCGTGACTTCATGTCTGAATTAGAAAAAAAGAAGATAAAATTAAAAGACAATATAAGGATTTTACCATATCTATATGAGATGCCACAGGCTTTAAATATTGCAGATATAGTTATAGCTAGTTCTGGCGCAATAACATTGGCTGAAATTTCAGCTATAGGAGTACCTAGTATCTTAATACCGAAGTCCTATACTGCTGAAAATCATCAAGAATACAATGCAAGAGCTTTTGAAAATAAAAATGCTGCTATTGTGATATTAGAGAAAGATCTCAATGGTAAGTTGTTAAATAAGACCATATCTGACCTAATAGATGATAAAAGAAGGTTGAAGGAAATGGCAAATAATAGTAAGAAGTTAGGGGATATAGATGCAACAGCCAAAATAGTGGATATTATTGAGGAATTGATTTCAAAATAGTAACCCACTCCATATTTATGCATAAGATAAGTTATATAGGATTTAAATGCATTATTATGGAGGTGTAATGGTGGGAAAATATATTATCAATGGCGGGTATCCTTTATCTGGAGAGATATCCATATCAGGAGCTAAGAATTCTGTACTTCCAATTTTAGCGGCTACTGTAATAAGTGGCAAGACTAGTTTTATATCAAATATTCCCATGCTTAGAGATGTAGAGGTCATGATAGAGATATTGACATCACTAGGGGTAAAGATAGATTTGGGAAAGAATAGTCTTACAATAGATTCAAGTACTATAGATTCAGTTTTATTGCCTGAGGAATTGGTAAGGGAAATGAGGTCTTCTATTATTTTAATGGGAGCGCTTTTAGCAAGATTTGGGGAAGCGAGATTGAGCTATCCTGGTGGATGTGAGATTGGTCCAAGACCCATCGATTTACATTTAAAGTCTTTAAGGCAGATGGGAGCTATTATTGAAGAATCCCATGGATATTTATATTGTAAAACTACAGGACTAAAAGGTACAGATATACAATTGGACTATCCATCTGTAGGTGCTACAGAGAATATTATGTTAGCTGCAGTAACAGCAAGTGGAACTACAATAATAAGAAATGCTGCTAGAGAGCCTGAGATTATGGATTTACAAAATTACCTAAATATGGCTGGGGCTAAAATTAGAGGTAGTGGTACTAATATTATTGTAATAGAAGGAGTTGAAAGTCTCCATGAATGTACCCATAATATAATTCCAGATAGAATTGTAGCAGGAACATTTATGGTAGCTGCAGCTATAACTAAAGGAGAAATAGTTCTAAATAATATAATAGTAGAACACTTACAGAGTATAATTGCCAAATTAAGAGAGACAGGTACTTATATACAGATTGAAGATAAAAATATTAAAGTAATAGGAACTGAAAATATTAAATCTATAGATATGTTACAGACTCTTCCATTTCCTGGGTTTCCAACTGATATGCAGGCACAGTTCATGACATTGTTGTCAATAGCTAAGGGCACTAGCATAATAAATGAGACTGTCTTTGAAAATAGATTTAAACATGGGGAAGAATTAGCTAGAATGGGTGCTAATATCAAGACCTTTGGAAAAGTTGCAGTTGTAAGAGGCGTTGAAGAGCTAACTGGGGCTAAGGTATATGCCAAAGACCTTAGGGGAGGAGCGGCTCTCGTATTAGGAGGATTAGCAGCAAAGGGTACAACTGAAGTGAGAAATATCTATCATATAGAAAGAGGATATGAAAACTTTCATGAAACTCTTCAAAAATTGGGGGCTGATATACAACTGGTTTAATGCAGCTTTTGCTGCTGTTAAATATGGGACAACCATGGGGTGAAACTATTGCAAAAGCTTACTAGAATAGAGAGAAGAAGAAAAAAAAGACAAATAGTATTTAAACTATTCTTACTTATGACTATCATTTCACTGATAATAGGTTTTATTTTAAAATCTGATTTCTTTAGAGTGGAAAAAATTGAAGTATTTGGAAATAAGATTTTAAATGTGAATAAGATAGTAGAGTTTTCAAATATTGGCAAGGGAGAAAATATATTCAAGATAGATACTAAATCGATCAGGGAAAAAGTAGAGGAATTGCCTTATGTGAAAGAAGCTAATATAAAGATAAAGCTGCCAGATACAGTTATTATAGATATAATAGAGAGAGAAGAAACTTTAGCTGTCAAAAATATATCTTCATATTTGATTATAGATAATGAAGGATATATACTTAAACAAGTAGAAGATATAGATGTACAGTTGCCTATTGTTTTAGGACTAAAAACTGGGAATATGCAGCTGGGAAGCAATATATTTTCTATTCCAAAGGTAGAAGTATTGGTAGACTTTATAGAGGAAGGATATAGGCTAAATTTATTAAAATTGATTAAAGAAATAGACGTAGAAGAATTGAATGAAGTCAAAATAAGATTAAATAATAGTATTGATATTGCATTTGGTAGCCTAGATAATGTAAAATATAAGTTAAGTATGCTAGAAGAGATTTTAAAGGATTTAGAAAAGAAAGAAATAAAGAGTAGTAAGATAATTATGAATAGGGGGAGTCATCCTATCATTATTATCGATGATTAGATGGGGGGATAAGATGAAAAAAACAGGAGAATCACTAGCATTGATATTAGTTTCTATATTTTTAGGTGTAATTTTATCCATCCACTTTAAGACTGTCAATAAAACTGTAGGTGAAGGCGTATTGCCTGTTCAAAGGTCTCAACAGTTAGCCGCTGAATTTAAAAAATTACAGTCGGAAAAAGAAACTCAATTAAATCTCATTGCAGAACTAGAGGCTAAAATAGAGCAATATGAAAAAAGTGAAGTTGACAAAAATGTCTATGCTGAAAATCTATACAAGGATGCTATGAAATATAGGATGCTAGCTGGTTACGTAGAATTAGAAGGAGCAGGTGTTATTTTAGAGATTAATGATCCACCTGTAGACTTACAATATGGAGAAGGCTATAGTATTGTAGATGAGTTAGACTTGATATTGCAGATAGTCAGCATTTTAAATGCAGCAGATGCAGAGGCAATCTCCATTAATGATCAAAGATATACATCATATACGGAGATTGTTAGAGCAGGAGACCATATTGAAATCAATGGTGTATCTACAAGTTCACCAATTGTAATAAAGGCTATAGGTAATCCAGATACATTAGAATCTGCTTTAGCAATTAAACGAGGGATTATATGGCAATTGAGAAATTATGATTATATAGTTCATGTAAAGAAAGATAAGAATATTGTAATCCCTAAATACAGAAAGATAAAAGATTTTATATATGGTACACCATCGGAAGAAATCGTTAATTGATGCGAGGGATGAAGATGAAGAGATACAATCCTAGAATTATTTTAACTATGTCCAGTGTGATTTTGGGGATCATTATATCAACTCTTATGAAGGCAAATGTGGAGTATTATGTACCAGTAACTATAAAATCTCTACAGAATACACAAAATGAAATAAGCGTAATAAAAAATGAAATAGCTGAATTGAATACAGTTATAGAAGAAAAACAGAAGGAATTAGAGACGATGAAAAATGTATCTCAAGGAGATCAGGATATTATAGATATCCTAGCAGGAGATTTAAAATATAATCGTTCTATAGCTGGAAGTACACAGCTAGAAGGGCCGGGAATTTCCATAAGAATGCAAGATAATTCTGATACCCAGATAGTTGGATTTGATATAGATGATGATGTAATACATGATGTTGATATATTAAATATATTAAATGATTTGAAGATAGCTGGTGCCGAGGCAATAAGTATAAATGGAGAGAGAGTGATTTCAAATTCTGAAATAAAATGTGGTGGTCCTATTATTAGAATTAATGGGAAAAGCCTTGCTACTCCATTCATAATAGAGGCTATAGGGGATCCTAAACTGTTGATGGCTTCTGTCAATGCTCCAGGTACCTATGGGGATACTTTAAAAAATGTATACGCCATTGGGTTTGAGATAAAGAGTAAGGATAAAATAGTCATACCAGCTTATACAGGCAGATTTTCTTTTAAATATGCTAAACCAAAGGGAGAAGGTGATATATGATGGTTTTTGCACTTATTGGAATTTTAATTGGTGGAGTAATTGGTTTTTTATTACCATATACTTATAATACTGCATACTCTCTATATATAACAATAGCTATTTTAGCTTGTTTAGATTCAGTATTTGGAGGTATAAGGGCAAACCTTAAAAATGAATTTAACATAAAAGTGTTTTTATCAGGATTTTTTGGAAATTCAATATTGGCCGCATTTTTGGCATATATTGGGGATAGGTTAGGGGTACCATTATATTATGCTGCAATCTTTACATTTGGTGGTAGACTATTTGATAATTTTGCTGCAATAAGAAGATTACTATTATTCAGAAATAAATCAATATAATAAACAGAGTAAATTATAATATTAAGGATATAGTTCCAGCAACTATTAAACAAGGGGGATGAAAGTGATGTTTGATTTTGATATTGATGTTGAACAGTTTGCAAAAATTAAAGTTATCGGGGTTGGTGGCGGTGGAAATAATGCTGTCAATAGAATGATAGATCATGGGGTTCGAGGGGTTGATTTTATTGCTATGAATACAGATAGACAATCTCTACATGCATCAAGGGCAGAGTTTAAACTACAAATAGGGGAAAAGATTACGAAAGGATTAGGTGCAGGTGCAAATCCTGAAATTGGTGCTAAAGCAGCAGAAGAAAATAGAAATGAAATATCAGAGATGATTAAAGGCTCAGATATGATCTTCATAACAGCTGGTATGGGTGGTGGAACTGGCACAGGGGCAGCCCCAGTTGTAGCTGAAATAGCAAAGGAAATGGGAATTTTAACTGTAGGAGTAGTGACTAAACCATTCACCTTTGAAGGAAGAAAGAGACTTTTACAGGCAGAAAGCGGTATTGAAAATCTAAAGATAAAGGTAGACACATTGGTAACTATTCCCAATGATAGACTTTTGCAAATTGCCGATAAGAAAACTACTATGGCAGATGCCTTTGTAATGGCAGATGAAATATTGAAACAAGGTATACAGGGCATTTCTGATTTGATTTCTATACCAAATTTAATCAACTTGGACTTTGCAGACGTGCAGACTATTATGTACGATAAGGGAATCGCCCATATGGGTATAGGACAAGCTGGTGGAGATAGCAGAGCTACAGAGGCGGCTAAACAAGCTATTAAAAGTCCATTACTTGAAACCTCTATTGAAGGTGCAAAATCTGTGTTGTTAAATATCACTGGTGGTTCAGATCTAGGAATATTTGAAGTAAATGAAGCGGCTGACTTAATAAGACAATCTGTAGATCAGGATGCTAATATTATATTTGGTGCAGGAATTGATGATAGTCTAAATGATGAGATTAAAATTACTGTAATAGCTACTGGTTTTAATGAAGTAAGTCCAAAGAGTTCAAAAGAGTCCAATGATACACCAGATACACATAAGAGTCAAGAAGAGGAGAATTTTGACGATTCCATTGATGAGCTGGATATACCTATTTTTCTAAAGAGACGAGATAGAAAATAATAATATTTTGTTGAAAAGCGTATCTAAATAAGGAGATACGTTTTTTTTTATCCTTAAATATAGACAAATTTTTTATGGATTTTATTCTATAATAGATATAGTTAGTGGAGTGGAACAAGTAAATAATGAAAGCGGGAGGTAATTATTGTATATAGTTCTTGAATATTATCTATTAGAAAATTTTATAATAAATTTTTTAATATTATCTTTAACTAGGGTAGTTACAAAATCCAATATTGTTATAAAGAATATTATTTTAGGTTCTATATTATGTTCAATATATTCTTTAGTGTTTTTTAGTCCTAGATTATTATTTTTAACTAGAGCATATATGAAGATAATCATATCTATCTTTATAATAAAGTTTACTTTCCGTAGTAAGAGTTTAAAGTCATTTTTTTATCAATTGATGGGGTTTTATATTATATCCTTTATATTTGCTGGGGCAATTGTAGGTATATCCTTTAATTATAATGATATATCTAAACTATTATTTAAAGAATCCAAACTAATAAATCTATTTAAGCCTAAGTATATTTTTATTGGGTTATCAATAGGGATATTTATATCTTATAAGATATTTAACTATTATCATAATAAACTTGCTCAAGAGAGTTATATAGCAGATGTAGACATTGTATATAAAGGAGATAAGATACCCACAAAAGCCCTAGTTGATACAGGGAATTCTCTAGTAGAACCTTTTACAAATAATCCAGTATTTATAGTAGAATTTGATGAAATTAAAGATATACTTCCCTTGACATTGAGAGAATTTTATATGAAAAGAGATATATGCAAGGATTTTTACAATATAGAGGAGATACTGAAAGAGATAGGTGGAACTATGGCTATTAGACTTATTCCTTTTAAATCAGTAGGAAGTGAAAGTGGGATATTATTGGGATTTAAACCAGACTATTTAGTGATTAGGTTGCCTGATAGAGATGAGATATTAGAAAAGAGTATGATAGTTGGAATATATGATGGACAGCTCTCTAGTGATTTAAATTATAGAGGACTACTTCATTATAATACTATATTACAGGGGGATGAAGCATGAATATAATAAAGAATAGAATAAAACTTATATTATTTAAACTGCTAAGCAAATTAGGTGTTTTGAAACGAGTTGATTATATTGGTACAGGAGAGATATTGCCGCCTCCTTTGACACCAGAAGAAGAAGAGTTTTATTTAAGTAATTTAAAAAAAGATGAATCTATAAAGTCCATATTGATAGAGAGAAATTTAAGGCTAGTAGTATATATTGCAAGGAAGTTTGATAATACTAAGATTGCAATGGAGGATCTAATTTCAATTGGAACAATTGGACTTATAAAGGCAGTAAATACTTTTGATCCAGATAAAAAGATAAAATTAGCTACTTATGCTTCAAAGTGTATAGAAAATGAGATATTGATGTATCTAAGAAAGACTAGCAAGATAAAGAATGAGATTTCTCTTGATGAACCATTGAATATAGATTGGGATGGAAATGAATTACTATTATCTGATATTCTTGGTACAGAAGGAGATATAATATATAAATATATTGAAAATGAAGTCGATAGAAAGCTTCTAAATGAGGCTATTGAAAAATTATCTAATAGAGAAAAGGTAATTGTAAAACTCAGATTTGGATTAACAAATGGTATGGAGAAAACTCAAAAAGAAGTAGCAGATCTACTCGGAATCTCTCAATCGTACATATCCAGATTAGAAAAGAGAATCATAAAGCGATTGAGAAAAGAAATGAGTCGCATGATATAAAATATTATTGGAGATATCTTCAATAATATTTTTTTATCTTATAGCTTGTTATAGTTTGAAATTTCAGCATTTCTTCTCATATAAGCCTTCATTAAGTATTTATATTTGACTAGATATGGATGAATAAAAAAGCATCTAAAGGTAATAATTTAATTTGAAAGGGGCAAATCACCGTGAAAGGATGAAACTTAAATGCATGTATCTAAAGTCGAGATTTGTGGTGTAAATACTGCCAAGTTACCAGTTTTAACAAATGAAGAAATGCAAGCTTTATTCGTAAAGATAAAGGCAGGAGATATGAGCGCTAGAGAAGAATTTATACAGGGAAATTTAAGGCTTGTATTGAGTATAATACAGAGGTTTAACAGACGAGGAGAGCCAGTTGATGATCTATTTCAGGTGGGGTGTATTGGACTTATTAAAGCTATTGATAATTTTGACTTAAGTCATAATGTAAGATTTTCCACCTATGCTGTTCCCATGATAATTGGTGAGATAAGAAGATATCTAAGGGATAATAATTCTATACGAGTAAGTAGATCACTAAGAGATATAGCATATAGAGCATTACAGGTCAGAGATCAGCTTATATATAAGAACTCGAGAGAACCGACCATTATAGAGATATCTGAGGTATTAGATTTGCCAAAGGAAGAAGTAGTCTTTGCATTGGAAGCTATTCAGGAACCTATTTCACTCTTTGAACCTATTTTCCATGATAGTGGAGATGCTATCTTTGTAATGGATCAGGTGAGAGATGAAAAAGAAAAAGATGATCATTGGCTGCGAGATATCTCTTTAAAAGAAGCACTGAAAAAATTAAATACCCGTGAAAGAGAGATTTTAAATCTAAGGTTTTTCGAAGGAAAGACCCAGATGGAAGTTGCAGAAGAAATAGGAATATCTCAAGCACAGGTTTCACGATTAGAGAAAAATGCTTTAAAACAGATGAGAAAATTCATATAAGATCTCATTCTCAATTTATCTTATGGTCTATACTCATATAGGCACATAACTTCAATTCACAATTCACAGTTAATGTTGCTGAAATCGGAAAGATTAAAGATAAGTACAGCAAAATATCAGCTGGATTATAAAAACCCATCTGATATAAGTTTTCTTTATAGTAATAATTTTCCCCTCAAATAAATATAGATATACAAAGTATATTATAGTGAGGTGGGATAATGCTAAAGGTTTCAGAAGTAAAGATGAAGGAAGTCATAAATATTTCAAATGGTGAAAGACTAGGATATGTATATGATTTTGAGTTGGATTTAGAAAGAGGCACTATAACTGCAATGGTTGTTCCAGGGAATAGCAAAGGTTTAAGCTTTTTTTCTAAATCCTATGATATTTTAATAGACTGGGAAGATATAGTTAGAATAGGAAGTGATATCATCCTAGTAGACTTTAGAGAAGACTAGAGGCAATTCCAATTAGACAATGGTAATATTATATATTATAATGGGATTATAAAGTATAAAGAGGTGGAGATATGAGATGTCCTTATTGTAATTATATGGAATCCAAAGTAGTTGACTCTAGGCCTACAGATGAGGGACAGGCAATAAGAAGGAGAAGAGAGTGTATAGATTGTGGTAGGAGATTTACAACTTACGAAAAGGTTGAAGAGATACCCATTATAGTTGTGAAAAAAGACGGAAATAGGCAGGTATACAATAGAAATAAATTATTAAATGGTATTATAAAGTCCTGTGAAAAAAGACCAGTTTCAATGAATGAAATAGAGTCTATAGTAGATGATATTGAGAGAAAGTTATCTAATTCACTTGAAAAGGAGATAACATCTATAGAAATTGGAGAGATGGTTATGAGTAGATTAAAGGAAGTTGATGAGGTTTCATATGTTAGATTTGCATCTGTCTATAGACAGTTTAAAGATGTAAATTCATTTATGGATGAGTTGAAGAAGATATTAGATGAGGGGAGTAATTGATGGACCTATTTACTTTATCCATGGAAGAAAAGTTGAAAAAAAATGCACCTCTAGCTGATAGGATGAGACCTAAATCAATTGATGAATTTGTAGGACAAAACCATTTATTAGGAGAAAACAAATTTTTAAATAGGGCTATAAGAGCAGATAGATTGACCTCTATGATCTTTTATGGACCACCAGGTACTGGAAAGACCACTTTAGCCACGATTATTGCAAATTCTACTGATATGCTCTTCGAAAAATTGTCTGCTGTTACCTCTGGAGTAAAGGATATACGTCAGGTTATTGATAGAGCAGAGGAGAATTTAAAGATATATAATAAGAGAACTATATTATTTATCGATGAGATTCATAGGTTTAATAAAGCTCAACAAGATGCCTTGCTCCCATTTGTAGAAAGAGGAATTATAATCTTAATAGGGGCAACTACTGAAAATCCCTATTTTGAAGTAAATAAGGCTTTATTGTCTAGAGCTATGGTTCTAGTTCTGGAGCCATTAAAAAGAGAGGAACTCTTGAAGCTCATAGACAGGGCATTGTCTGATAAGGAAAGAGGATTAGGAAATTTAAAAGTAGAAATAGATAAAGATGCAATAGACTATCTTATAACCATAGCTGAAGGTGATGGTAGAACATTGCTTAATTCTCTTGAGATTGGTGTTTTATCTACTCCAGAAAATAGTAAGGGAATAAGGGCAATTGATTTGGAAGCTATTAGAGAGTCTATATTAGTTAAAGCTGCCAAATATGACAAGGGTGGGGACGAGCACTATAATACTATATCTGCCTTTATAAAGAGTATGAGAGGTTCTGATCCAGATGCAACTCTATATTGGCTTGCTAAGATGATAAATGCAGGAGAAGATTCTAAGTTTATAGCTAGAAGGATAATCATCGCTGCTTCTGAAGATGTGGGAAATGCAGATCCAAATGCCCTTATAGTAGCCAATGCAGCATTTAATGCTGTTAACAATATAGGAATGCCTGAAGGTAGGATTATCTTGGCACAGGCTGCCCTATATGTAGCTACAGCACCTAAGAGTAATGCTTGTTATATGGGAATAGATAAGGCTTTAGATGATATAAGGAATAAGGAGATAGGAGACATTCCATTGCATTTAAAGGATTCACATTATAGAGGAGCTGATAGATTGGATCATGGCAAAGGATATAAATATCCCCATGACTATGAAGGAGGATTTGTAGAGCAACAATATCTTCCTTCTAATATTGAGAGAGAATCATATTATAGACCTACTGAAAATGGCTATGAAAAGATTATTAAAGGTAGATTAGAGGACTTATATCATAAAAATAGATAAATTATATTGCTTTATTGTGATTAGTTTGCTATAATATTTTTTAATTGCAATAACTTTGAAGAGGAGTAGTAAGTCTATAGTCAATTTTAGAGAGCTGTTGGAAGGTGCAAAATGGCATTGATTTAGATTGAACTTGTCTCGGAGTTGCCATGAATGAGAACCATGGCCGGTAGAGCCGTTATATCTTTGAGTGGATAGGAATATCTATCAATAAGAGTGGTACCGCGAATTTAAACTTCGTCTCTTTCTAGAGATGAGGTTTTTTTAATTTTAAGGAGGGCAAAAGATGAGGGAATATAACCCAAGTGAGATTGAAAAAAAGTGGCAGGATATTTGGGATGAAAAACAAGTATATATGACAAAGACAGATAAGGATAAGCCAAAATTCTATGCATTAGTAGAATTCCCATATCCTTCAGGAGATGGACTACATGTAGGTCATGCAAGACCATATACTGCTTTAGATATAGTCTCTAGAAAGAGAAGACTTGAAGGGTATAATGTATTATTTCCAATGGGATGGGATGCTTTTGGATTACCAACTGAAAACTTTGCTATTAAGCATAAAATACATCCAGTAGAAGTAACTGAAAGGAATATTGCAAGATTTAAATCTCAGTTAAAATCCATAGGATTTTCCTTTGATTGGTCTAGAGAAGTAAATACTACAGACCCTAATTACTATAAATGGACACAGTGGTTATTTTTGAAATTCTATGAAAAAGGTCTAGCTTATAAAAAAGAGATGCCTATAAACTGGTGTACATCTTGTAAAATAGGATTGGCAAATGAAGAAGTAGTAAATGGAGCATGTGAAAGATGTGGAGGAGAAGTAGTACAAAAAGTTAAAAATCAATGGATGTTAAAGATTACAGAATATGCAGATAGGTTAATAGATGATTTAGACAAAGTAGACTTTATCGATCGAGTGAAGACTCAGCAAAAACACTGGATAGGCAGATCTGAAGGTGCAGAAGTAGACTTTAAAGTAGCAGATAAAGAAGATGTATTGAGGATATTTACTACAAGACCTGATACTATCTTTGGTTCCACATACATGGTCATAGCTGTTGAACATCCTTTAATTGAAAAGTACAAAGATGATATTCAGAATTTGGATGAAGTCTTAGAATATAGAGATATGGTAAGTAAGAAGTCAGATTTTGAAAGAACAGAATTATCTAAGGATAAGACTGGAGTAGAATTAAAGGGATTGAAAGCAATCAATCCTGCAAATGGTAAAGAAATCCCCATCTGGATATCTGACTATGTTTTAATGAGCTATGGAACAGGAGCAATAATGGCTGTACCAGGTCATGACGAAAGAGACTGGGAGTTTGCAACTAAATTCAATCTTCCAGTTGTAGAAGTAATCAAAGGTGGAGATGTAAAAAAAGAAGCTTATACAGATACTGATTCAGGAATTCTTGTAAATTCAGAATTCTTAAATGATATGGAAGTTAAAGATGCTATAAAATATATGATAAAGTGGTTAGAAGATAAGGGGCTTGGCACTAAGAAAGTGAATTTCAAGCTTAGAGACTGGGTATTTTCTAGACAGAGATATTGGGGAGAGCCAATTCCATTGGTATACTGTGAAAAATGTGGTTGGGTACCAGTTCCAGAATCAGATTTACCAGTGATGTTGCCAGAAGTGGAGAACTATGAGCCAACTGATACTGGAGAGTCTCCTTTAGCTAAAATAGAGGAATGGGTAAATACTACATGTCCAAAATGCGGTGGAGAAGCTAAGAGGGAAACAGATACAATGCCAAACTGGGCAGGATCATCTTGGTATTTCCTAAGATATATTGATCCTCATAATAATGAGGAATTTGCATCAAGAGAAGAATTGGATTATTGGCTACCAATAGATTGGTACAATGGCGGTATGGAACATACTACTCTACACCTTCTCTATTCAAGGTTTTGGCATAAATTCCTTTATGATTTAGGATTGGTATCTACACCTGAACCATTTGCAAAGAGAACTTCCCATGGAATGATCTTAGGGAATAACAATGAGAAGATGTCTAAATCTAGAGGAAATGTAATCAATCCAGATGATATTGTAAATGAATTTGGAGCAGATACATTGAGGACATATGAAATGTTTGTAGGAGATTTTGAAAAATCAGCTCCTTGGTCAGAAAGTGGTGTTAGAGGTTGTAGAAGATATCTAGATAGAGTTTGGAGACTTCAGGATATTGTAGTAGATGGAGATGAATACACTAAAGAACTAGAAAGCAATATCCATAAGACTATTAAAAAAGTATCAGAAGACTATGAGACTTTGAAATTTAATACGGGTATTGCAGCTCTTATGTCTCTACTAAATGACTTTAATGATCATGGTAAGATAACTAAAAAGGATTTTGAGACCTACTTGATACTATTACATCCTGTAGCTCCTCATATCACTGAAGAGTTATGGAGTAGTATGGGATTTGAGGGATATTTACATGATACTGCATGGCCAAAATATGACGAGGCAAAGACCAAAGATGAAGTCATAGATATGCCTATTCAGGTAAATGGAAAAGTGAGAGGAACTATAGAGGTAAATGTAGACGATAGTCAAGATATCATAAGAGAAAAGGCATTAAAGGATGACAATATAATGAAGTTTATTGAAGGAAAGAATATAGTAAAAGAGATATTTATTCAAGGGAAAATCTATAATATAGTTGTCAAATAGATATATATGTGTGATAATAGTACTGTTGTAATTAACAGTACTATTATTATATTAAGGGGGTCTAATATGACGAGGATTAAAATAGTTACAGATAGTACCAGTTATATTTCAAAGGACTATGTAGATAGAGAAGATGTTTCTGTAGTACCCTTGAATTATATATTTGATGGATTGACGTTTAAGGAGGGATTTAAAGGAGAATATGATGAATTTTTTATAAAATTATCAAACTCCAATCTATTTCCAACTACCTCTCAACCTTCCACAGGAGATTTTTATAATGTCTTTGAAGAAGCTTTAAGGGACTATGATGAAATAATAGCGATACTTTTATCTTCTAAATTAAGTGGAACGTATAATAGTGCAGTGTTGGCTAGCAATATGTTAGAGGATAAAAGGATTACTATTATAGATTCTCAAACTGCAGCATCTAATTTAAGATTTTTAGTTGAAGATGCAGTAGAAATGGCTAAGTCCGGAGAGAAGTCTGAAGATATAGTAGAGTTTATAAATAATAAAAAGCAGAATATGCATATATCTTTGACTACTGATACTCTAGAATATTTGAGAAGGGGTGGAAGACTATCTTCCATACAGTCAACTGTTGGAAATATACTAAATATCAAACCTATTATTCAGTTGAGGGATGGAGAGTTAGAGTTAGTAGAAAAGATTAGGGGAAAAAATAAAGCTATCTCTAAGATACTGTCTTTTATTGACAATGATGTAAATAGAATAGGGATATGTCATATTCTAAATATGGAAGAGGCATTGAAGATAAGGGATATCTTGATGGAGAGATTTCCTAATATAGAGATCAGTATTGATGAGCTTGGACCTGTAGTTGGTTCGCATTTAGGGCCAAAGATGATAGGAATTTGTTATTATTAAAAAGATAGTAATATATAAACTACCTTTAAGTTAGGTGAAATTACTTTAACTTAAAGGTAGTTTTAATTTATAAGACAGGGATTGCCCATAGTATACTTACATTTATCTAAATGAATGATGTTTTCTTGTACGGATATACCAGATCATCAATCCCATAATAAAGCCACAAAAGGATGGTATTATCCAACCAAATCCATAGTCAAATCCAGGTAAATATAGATTAGCAAAGTGAATGATACGTTGTATTATTATGTTTTTCTGCATAGGTTTAGGCAGTGCTTTACATAGATCAAAGAATGCTGCAATAATAGTTAGTCCAGTTGTCCATCTATAGACATCCTCTTGCTTGTGAATAAAAGGAGCTAATAGGGATAATAGGATTAAAGTAATTGCTAAAGGATATAGAAACATAAGTACAGGTATAGATAGTTGAATAATATTGTCTAATCCAAAATTAGCAATTATAAAAGAGAAAAACGTAAATAAAATAGCATAATTTCTATAAGAAATAGAATTTGGAAACATCTCACTAAACATCTTAGAACAAGAAGTTATTAGACCAATAGCCGTCTTTAAACATGCAACTCCTACAATAGCTGCTAGTAGTACCTTTCCAATGGAACCAAAATAGTGGGCACTTACCATTGATAGGATTACTCCCCCATTATCTGCACTATTTATGCTGCCCAAACTTGTTGCTCCCATATATGCCAATGATGCATAGATAATAGTCATGCCAACAACACTGACCATACCTGATTTAAAAGTTTCAATGGCAATTGAAGAAGGGCTTTTAATGCCAAATTCTTTTATATTAGAAATAATGATAATAGCAAAGGCTAAAGATGCTAAAGCATCCATGGTATTATATCCATCTAATAAACCAGTAAACAGTGGTCGAGCAATGTAGTCTCCATTAGCTGGATATGCACTTACTTGTCCCATTGGGATTATATATGTAGCAATCAATAAAATGGATAGAAGCATTAGAAAAACAGGAGTCAAGTATCTGCCTACCCAATCTAAAATTTGACCCGGTCGTAATGAAAAATAAAGTGTCAAAGCAAAAAATATAAATGAAAAAGCAAGTAATCCCAACTTTAAATGTTCTTTAGCAATGAAAGGATTCATCCCAACTTCAAATGCAACTGTAGCAGTACGAGGAATTGCAAACAATGGACCAATAGTTAAATATAATAGGCAGGTCAACAGAATTGCATAAGTGGAGCTAACTGGTCTTGCCATATCAAATAGACTTTCACTTTCTGAAAGTGCTGATGCAATAATGCCTAATATAGGTAGTCCTACACCTGTAATCAGAAATCCAATTGTAGCCAACAGAGTATGATTTCCTGCTATTTGTCCCATGTGTACAGGAAAAATCAAATTGCCTGCACCAAAGAACAGTCCAAATAACAAAGAACCTATTAATAGATTTTGTTTAAAATTTAGTCTTTCTTTCAAAAATAATCCTCCTCAATATCTTGATAATCCCATAGGTTATTTCTCTATTATAGCATATTTATGTATGTTAATTAAATTAATTTGAGCTTTTATTTGTAGTTTCAAAAAAATTATTTTAATAATGCTAGGATAGAGCCTTTTTTATTTAATAAAATTATTTCATCTTTGAACTTATGTCATGAAAGTCAATGTGTATTTATCGATTATCAATAAATATACATTGACTTATGATAAATAAAGATATATCATATATGTAAAATAATATAGAGGTGATTTAAATAATGAAGAGATGGACTTTAAATGTATTGAGAATTTCGGTGACACTTATTTCAATATTTGTCTTGCTACTATGTGTATATTGGCTGCCAAAACAGGCAAATTATTTTGAAAACATATATCCAGAATATAGTCACCTAAATAGACCATTGATAGTAGGTATTTATATTACGGGAATTCCTTTCTTTATCGCAGTATATAGTGTATTTAAACTTTTGAAATTAATAGAAATTGATGTGGCATTTAGTTTAGATTCCATAAGATATTTAGAATACATAGTTTTATGTTCTATAGGAGAAATAATTCTATATTTTCTAGGTATGATCTATTTATTGTTGAATAATGCATTACATCCTGGTTTTTTAATTATGGGATTATTGATTATATTTATAGCATTTTTAATTGCTGTTTTTGTGACTATATTAAAGGAATTGTTGTTAAAGGCAGTGGAAATGAAAAAAGAAAATGAACTTACGATATAGGGTGATGATATGAGTATAAGAGTAAATATAGATATAATGTTGGCTAAAAGAAAGATGAGTGTAACAGAGCTATCAGAAAAAGTAGGTATAACTATGTCAAATATATCTATACTTAAAAATGGAAAAGCTAAGGCAATTAGATTTACTACGTTAGAAGCTATATGCAGAGTATTAGAATGTCAGCCGGGAGATATATTGGAGTATGTAGAGGATGATAAGTAAAGGAGTTAATAAATAATGACAAGAATATTAACTGTTATTAGCATAATTATATTAATAATATTAATCTATGCCTTAATGAGAAGTATTGGAAATATAAGAAGTTATAAAGAGAAAAAATTTAAAGATGATAAGGAATTAATTAAGAAAAAGATATTACTGATCACGCCAGAAAGTCAGGAAATAAATAGATTTAGGAAGAGACAGTTTAATAATTTTATTCAGATTACTATGCCTTATTTAGCAGGATTTATAGATGAGTCTAAATATGAGATTATGCTTGTAGATGAATATAATCAGAAGATACCATTTAGTTATAAATTTGACTTAGTAGCTATAACAGTAAATACCCCAAATGCTTCACATTGTTATAATATAGCAACTAAGTTTAGAAATAAGGGATGCAAGGTAGTTTTAGGTGGTCCTCACCCCACATTAATGCCAGATGAGGCATTAGATTATTGTGACTATATTATATTAGGAGAAGCTGAAGACATATGGCCTCGATTTTTAGAAGACTTTTACAATGATAAAGCTAAGAAAAAATATAAAGGAGAACGCATAGTTTCATTGGAAGGAATTCCTATCCCAAGAAGAGAGCTTGTAAGAGGTAGATATTTCACGAAAGGTGCAGTTTTTGCTACAAGAGGATGTCCTTATAGGTGTAGTTACTGTAATCTGAAACAGATATATGATGATTGTTTTAGGATGCGGCCCATAAGAGAAGTTATAGAAGATATAAAGAGTATGAATACAAGATATTTTGTGTTTTGGGATGATAACTTCTTTGGAGATATAGAATATGCAAAGAAATTGATGAAAGAACTAGCTAAAACCAATAAAAAGTGGGCGGCATAAGTTACACTTGAGAGATGTGAAGATGAAGAACTTTTAAAATTAGCTAAAAGATCAGGATGTGTATATCTTTTTGTAGGATTGGAGTCATTTTCAGAAGCAAGTTTAAGAAGTGCCAATAAATCTATCAATAATGTGAAGAGATACAAAGAAGTAATAGATTTGATTCATAGAAATGGGATCTGTGTTCAAGCAGGAATAATATTTGGTTTTGATACTGATACAAAGGATGTATTTAAGGAGACACTTGAGGCATGTAATAAATTGGGAATAGACGGAGTTACTGTGAGCATATTGACACCTCTACCAAGAACTCCACTGTATGAACAATTTAAAAAAGAAAATAGACTGATATCTGAGGATTGGAAATATTACAATGGGAAAACAAGAGTAGCATTTAGGCCTAAAAACATGACAGAGCAAGAATTATTAGAAGGTTATATGTGGTTTAGGAGGGAATTCTATTCTATGAAATCAATTATAAACAGATTGCTAATCTCTAGAACAAATATAGTACATAATTTCATAGTAAATTTAGGCTATAAGTTTTCTCTGATAGAAAGTTGCATAACACGGCTATCCGCTTGGATGGGCTATATGATATAATAGTAGCTCTGTTGGCTGCCTTGATTATGGAAAGTCCAAGGATAAATCTATGTCAAATTGGTAAAATAGTCTCTATTTATCTATTGTCTGAATAATTTGGCAAAGGGTATGGTAATTGGCTCTTAGAAAGAGCTTTATTGGATTTAAAACAAGAAGGATATTTATTCAGCATAGTATGTGAAACTAAGACAAATTATTTTAAATTTGGCAAGTATCAATTAAATTCTGGAGATATAATTACTTTTGAGGTGCTTGTTTTTAAAGGAGAAACAGTTTTACTAATGAGATATCTTATTTAGTTAAGACAATAATAGTTGTAGTTATTAACTTTGTAAATTTAAAAAGAAGAAGTTCATTTTATTTACCTATGGTATAATTTAATTAATAATCTTTTCAAAATATAAATTATAGAGTTAAAATGGGTGAAATTATGACAGAAATTTTTTATTCTATGGATCATGTACTTTTGGTAGCTGATTATAATGAGCCGGAGAAACACAAGCATTGGGCAAAGCATTTGTTAATTAGCTTAGGTGGAGAAATGAAGTGTTTTGTTAAAGATGAAGAAATCAATTGCTGGGGAATTATTATTTCTTCTAATGTATTTCATACTATTGAAAACAATGGAAATGATGTTTTAGTATATTTATTTGATGAAACTACAGATATAGCTAAGGAGATAGAAGAAAAATATTTAAAGGGGAAGTTTTATCATAATCTGACTTTAAATACCGTACAAAAAATTAAAAAGATTTGGAATGAAAATATGGTAAATATAACAGATGACAATTCAATAGAAAATAAGTATTCTAATACTTATGAAAGAATATTAAAAGTTTGTAAGTTGGATACAAAAAAACCTTATATTACAGATGAAAGAATTAAAAAAGTATTGTTTTTGCTTCAAGAGAGGGAAGAAATTACAGAAGGTATTATAGATGAAGTGGCTGAGAGGGTGTTTTTATCTAAGAGTAGACTTTCCCATTTATTTAAGGAAGAAACGAAGATATCTTTAAGTAGCTTTTTAGTTATTATGAAGATAGCAAAGGCGTATGACTATATCTTAGCAGGAGAAAACATTACAGAAGCTTCTATAAAAGCAGGTTTTCATAGCCCTTCTCATTTTGCTACTACTAATAAAAATATGTTTGGAATATCAGCAAATGAATTTAGAAAAGATGTAAAAGTTGTACAAATATAAAAGTTAAAAATATAAATTAAGTTCCATTTGAATCTAAGAATCAATTAATAGCAGCTAAAGTATTTAAAACTTAGCTATTATTTAGAAGTTTTATGTCCTATTCCCAATTATAATGAAGGCATAGTGAAACAAATAAGGACTATACCTTTAAAGGTTATAATAGAGGAGAGGATAAAATGAAGAAGGATAAAATTACTTTTCAAAAAGGATTATATTCTTTAAATGAAGAACCTAATTTTAATTTTCAATTAAATCGTATAATAATGTGGAATGAAGGTAATTTAGAGGATTTAAAAGAAATTTCTCATAGAATAAAAGACAGTGCAACATGGAAAAAAGAATTAATAGGAATAGGTGATAAAGCTAAAAATGAAGGAAGAATAAAAGAAGCTATTGCCTATTATAGGATGAGTGAATTTTTCATGTATGACCATGATCCAGATAAAGTAAAGTATTATAAATTAGCTGTAGATATGTTTTATGAATATTATAAAGAATATTTTGAAGATGGAACTGTAATTAAATATGAAGTGATTTATGAAGATATAAGATTACCAGTATTGTATACAAAAGCTGTTGGAAAAAGGAAAGATACCATTTTATTTCATGGTGGAAATGATTCTTATATGGAGGAGTTATTTTTTGCAATGCTTTATTTTGCTGAAAATGGCTTTGATGTATATCTTTTTGAAGGGCCTGGGCAAGGTAATGTTATGCGAATTCAAGGAAAGCATTTTACTTATAAGTGGGAAAAACCAGTAACTGCAGTTATTGATTATTTTAAACTAAATGAGGTTACTATTATAGGTGCATCACTTGGTGGAATGTTAGCACCTAGAGCAGCAGCTTATGAAAAAAGGATTAAAAGAGTCATAGCATGGTCTATTTTTCCTAATTTCTTTTCTGTTATATTAAGCACTATGCCTTCTGTTGAGCAAAAATTGGTAAAGTTATTAATGAAGCTTCATGCGGCACCTATAATTAATTTAATGTTCAATTTAGGTGCTAAAAGTAATGCTGCAGTAGATTGGGGAATCAGGCATGGTATTTATGCTTATAATGCAAAGTCTCCTTATGAATATGCAGTAAAGTTAAATGAATTTCAAATAGAAGATATTGGACATTTAATTGATCAAGATGTATTGATTATAGGAGCAAATAAAGATCATTTTATTAATTATAAACTTTTTAAGGATGAGTTGAATTGTTTAAGTAATGTAAGATCCTTAACTTTTAGACTTTTTACTGAAAAAGAAAGTGCTTGTAATCACTGTAATATGGGAAACACAAAGCTTACTTTAGATACTATGATTAATTGGATAGAACAAATCAAATGTTAATAGCATTAAACACAGAGGTATGTTTATGGATTTGATTTTTACATCAAAACCTACTAAAGATGCTGATAAGACTATCTATATTAATATCGAAATATTGGAGTATTTTGTGTGTACTCAAGAAGATATTAAAAGTTTAGGGATGTATCAGAAGAGTAATTAGCTAAACCAAAATATCTAAATTTCTAGAGAATTGCATTCCCTATATTTATGTGGATGAGGAGTGAATTGTTACTAATGAAATATTTTTAGCTATGCCAAAATGTACTTCTGAGAGAAATTTCAAGACCAAGTTATTCTGTCAAGGAGCTAGTGTCCTAGAGCGACATCATTATTATCCTCTAAATGGAGAAATAACCAGATTGGTAGGCTTAAATCATGTGGCGAGATAATCGAATATCAAATTCTCACAATAGGTTCAGAGCCACATGATCTTATTATTGAACCAGATAAGAATGAACTTTATCCAAATGAAAATATAAAAATGGTTTGCTATATAAGTAATCTGCCTAAAAGGTCAAATGTTGAGATTGGAGAATATACCTAATTATAGCAATAATAAAAATTCTCCAGAGAATGCTCTAATAATATAGAGCACCATTATGAATTTCTGGGGGATAAATTCATAAAATGTTGAAGAAAAGAAATAGAAAAAGTTGAGGAGATATATTTAGTAATAACCTGATGGGTTAATAGAGAGAGTATACAATGAATATAAGTAATTTTATGTGAAGTAAAATTGTATCTGAAGGAGGATATAGAAATGATTATTTGGTTAAATGGTGCATTTGGTTCTGGAAAAACGACATGTGCTTTTGAATTAAATAGAAGACTTCCTAATTCCTTTGTCTATGATCCTGAGAATATTGGATATTTTATTCGTAATAATACACCGAAGGAGATTCAAAAGTCTGATTTTCAAGATCATGGACAATGGCGATCATTTAATTATGAAATGCTAAAATATATTGCCGGGGAATATTTAGGTATAATTATTGTACCCATGACCATCAATAATCATCAATACTATGAGGAAATAATCCAAAGGCTTATAGATGACGGCATAATTTTAAAACATTATATTTTATATGCTAATAAAGAAACCATATTAAAACGATTGAACAAACGACTTGAACGAGGTGAAACTTGGGCAAAATCTCAAATTGATCGTTGTATTGAAGTTTTTAATACTGAAATTACTGAAGAAAAAATTATAACAGATAATAGAAGTATTGACTATGTCGTTGAAGAAATTGCAAAAAGAAGTGGAGTAACTCTTTTACCAGATAAAAGAACATTTATGAAAAAAAGTATTGATAGAGTAATAACATTAATAAAACATATACGCTAATAAAGAGATTTCATCAATATCTACTTGGATATGAGTACACATATCATATTGTTGGCTGTAATAGAGCATATTATATAAATATACTTGCAAGTCAAGACCATAAGCTTAGCCGGTGGTCTTGACTTGCTTTTATACCTCAGCTTGTATATTTCCATTAAAATAAATATAATAAAATGATGGAGGTGTTATGCGTGGAGTATATAACGACAAAAGAAACAGCGAAAAGTTGGGGAATCACAGACAGAATGGTAGTGTACCATTGCTCTGCTGGGCGGATTAAGGGAGCTAAAAAAATGGGAAATACATGGCTTGTTCTGGCTGACGCTGAAAAACCAGTTGATAGACGATATAGGAGCAGTAAAGTAAAGGATGGTGAAAATAAATGAAAAGGATATTTTTGGTTGAGGATGATAAGACAATCGCTAAAAACCTTATGTTTTTGCTCCATTCGGAGGGATTTACAGTCACCCACGCCCCTACGCGAGGTGAAGCCATTGCCTCCCTTGCCGGGAATAAATTTGACTTAGCATTGATTGATATTTCTTTGCCTGATGGAAATGGATTTACGGTTTGCACGGCAATAAAAGAAACGCAAGATATTCCAGTTATCTTTCTGACGGCTTCCGGTGATGAGGCGAGCGTTGTTACCGGGCTGAACATGGGTGCGGACGACTATATCACCAAACCTTTTCGTCCCCGTGAACTAGTCGCACGAATTAGAACAGCCCTGCGAAAAAGCGGACGTTCTCCATCGGCTTTTGAAATCTGTGGACTACATGTCGATATGGCAAGAGGCATCGTGAAAAAGGACGGCATCGAAGTTTTTCTTTCAGCCTTAGAATACCGCTTGTTGTTGGTGTTTATTAACAACCCTAAAAGTATTATCACAAGGAGCAGTCTGCTTGATGAATTGTGGGACGCGGCGGGTGAGTTTGTCAATGACAATACATTGACCGTGTACATCAAACGCCTGAGGGAGAAGATAGAGAACGACCCAGCAAGCCCGCAAATAATTCTGACTGTTCGCGGTACAGGGTATAGATTGGGGGGCGGGTATGTTTCGGAATAGAGAGATTCGGCAGCTTGCTATTTTGTTCTCCTTAATAGCTGCTGCCACTGTGACGCTGGGATTTGCAATCAATACGGCAGCTGGAATTCTTGCCATTGCTTCTGCTACCGCCTTTGGAACAGTATTTTTCGTGTTTACCAAAGCTCGATATAAAAGTATTGCGCAGATTTCAAATCAAATCGATCTTGTGCTTCATAATGCTGACCATCTGTATATTGGTGAATCGGACGAGGGCGAACTTTCCATTTTGCAAAGCGAGATAACAAAGATGACGCTGCGTATTCGGGAGCAAAATGACGCCCTGAAAAAAGAAAAGGAACATCTTGCCGATTCGCTGGCTGATATAGCCCATCAACTTCGCACCCCTCTCACATCCGTGAATCTTATTCTGTCATTGTTAAAGAATAACCCTGACGAAAATGAACGGAAAGCATTGATACGGGAAACAGAGGAATTGCTTGTACAGATGGATTGGCTGCTTACTTCCCTATTGAAATTATCCCGCCTGGATGCGGGCATTGTGGTGTTCCAAAGCGAGCAGATAGATGTAAATGCTCTTGTATGCGCCGCGCTTCGTCCATTCCTAATCCCAATGGAACTGCACGATATAGATCTGCAAATAGATGCACCAAAAGGGATGATCATTCAGGGCGATTCAGGTTGGCTTTCGGAAGCAATTCAAAACATCTTCAAAAATTGCATAGAGAACGTAGGTGATAACGGGAAGATTCAGATTGTCTGCACAGATAACCCACTGTTTACTGAGATTTCCATCCACGACAGCGGCGCGGGCTTTGAAAAAGAAGATTTACCCTGCTTGTTTGACAGGTTCCATCGCGGGAAAAATGTAGGCGCTACAGGATACGGAATTGGATTAGCTCTCTGCAAGATGATTATAACACGGCAGGGAGGGATGATTACCGCAAAAAATCATCTACAGGGCGGTGCGATATTTGCCATTCGTTTCCCAAAGTGACTAATCTCTCACCTAAAAGTCACAGAGATGTAAGTTGAAGGTTCTATTATATAGGTAAACCATGAGAAAGGAGACTCACATAATGGAGTTTTTAAAAGTTGAAAATCTATGCAAGGTTTACGGCAAGGGTGAAAACCAAGTTATCGCTCTTGACCATGTTTCGCTTATAATCGAAAAGGGAGAATTTACTGTAATCATCGGCTCCTCCGGTTCCGGCAAATCTACATTGCTTCACATCATCGGAGGCGTGGACGTACCAACAAGCGGAAAGGTATATTTGGACGGGCAGGATGTATATGCCCAAAGCAATGAAAAACTCGCCATTTTCCGTAGGCGACAGGTCGGGCTGATTTACCAGTTTCACAACCTCATTCCCACTCTGAATGTGGTGGAAAACATCACTTTGCCTATACTGATGGATAAGAGGAAGGTCAACGAGGAACGACTGAATGACCTGCTTGAAATGATTGGTCTAAAAGAACGCAAAACGCATTTACCCAATCAGCTTTCGGGCGGTCAGCAACAGCGGGTTGCCATAGGACGCGCTTTGATGAACGCCCCGGCGGTCATGCTTGCCGACGAACCAACAGGCAGTTTGGATAGCCGAAATGGACATGAGATTATCAAACTGCTGAAAGAAAGCAATAAAAAATATGGGCAGACTTTGCTCCTCGTCACCCATGACGAAAATATCGCACTGCAAGCAGACCGCATTATCAGCATATCAGATGGAAAAGTAGTGCGAGATGAGAGGGTGAGACCATGAATATTTTCAATAAAGTCACCCTACAAATCATGAAAAAAAGCCGTACCCGAACGATTGTAACAGTTATCGGAGTTGTTCTGTCTGCCGCCATGATTACGGCAGTAGCTACCTTTGGCACTTCGCTGTTAAATTTTCTGGTAAACGGTTCTATTGCGAAATACGGTGATTGGCATGTTGAGTTTTTGGATATTGATTCCTCTTTCGTGCAGGAGCGAGCCCACGACAATGGAGTTTCAAATACTGCAGCGTTTGAAAATATCGGATATGCAACGCTTGATGGGGGGCAAAGTCCTGAAAAGCCCTATTTTTTTATCGCTGGATTCAGTGAGGAAGCCTTTGATACCTTGCCTATAACTCTGATTTCAGGCAGACTGCCGGAAAACAGTGGAGAGATTCTTATCCCAGCCCACGTCGCGGCAAAGGGCGGCGTTAGATTCACAGTGGGAGATACGCTTTCACTTGCTGTTGGAAGTCGCATTGATGGAAATAAGAATCTTGGTCAACACGACCCTTATATATCCGGGGGAGAAACTCTTGTGCAAAAAACAGAGAGAACCTATATGGTTGTGGGTACCTGCGAAAGACCTGGTTTTGAGGAACATTCTGCACCGGGATATACCTTGATAACGAAAGCAGATGCACAAGGCCAAGCGGACAGTTTCAGCATATTTGTCACGCTTAAAAACCCGCGCCAAGTAAAGGCTTACGCAAGCAGCACAACTGGAGCAGGGGCATATGTCTTTAATGATTATGTGCTACGCTTTATGGGTGTTTCAGATAATAAACTGTTCAACGCACTTCTGTACACGGTTGGTGGCATTTTGGTTGCCATAATAATGGTAGGCTCGATTTTTCTAATTTATAACTCATTCAACATCTCACTGAACGAACGGACACGTCAATTTGGGATTCTCTCGTCAGTGGGTGCAACGGCAAGGCAACTGCGAAATTCGGTATTATTTGAGGGACTTTGCATTGGAGCAATTGGTATACCTATTGGCGTTATGGTTGGCATTGGTAGTATCAGACTTGTAATTCCTATTGTTGCTGGGAAATTCGGGAACATTCTCTACAGCACCGTGCCTTTAACCTTGTCGGTGTCTGTCCCCGTGATTGTCGTCTCAGCAGTGATCAGCATGGTTACCATTTTGATTTCGGCCTATATCCCTGCTCGAAAGGG
The DNA here is from genome assembly GCA_052067355.1 of Tissierellaceae bacterium HCP3S3_D8. Classification (GTDB taxonomy): domain Bacteria; phylum Bacillota; class Clostridia; order Tissierellales; family Tissierellaceae; genus CABMKH01. The sequence goes on along the minus strand of JBQHQH010000004.1, from coordinate 78,130 downwards.
CGCAAACACTCCCGTGATGGAGAATATTCGCCAGACCAACGAGGTCAAAATCGAGTCGAAAGCTGTGAAAACTTCTAAGCTCGCACAGCGTATTTACGGCTTGGAAGGTACTCTTGCACTGAAGAATTTTAAGAGAAACAAGAAACGCTATCGCAGCATCGTGTTATCGCTTACTTTAAGTGTCGTGCTGTTTATATCAGGAAGTGCTTTTGGAACAACTTTGAAACGGCTTTCAGAACAGTATGTAGTGGACATGGACTATGACATCTTTTTTACCACGCAGAACATGGATGACAGCGAAATGCTCCCGCTTTATGGCAAACTTAAAACCGCAGACGGAGTTTACGAAAGCTCGTATCAGTCAGTTTTTGCATATTCATGCGCCGTTAAGACAAGTGATTTTTCAGACCGTTACCGGGAATACATGAGTTATGCTGCAACGGACGAAACGGTTCATCTGCCAGTGGACGTCCAGTTTATTGAGGACAGCGAATATCTGCGTTTTATCAAAGAATTGGGTTTGTCCGTAGAAGAATATACTGGGCAGGACGCAAAAATAATTGCCTTTGCCAAAAAACGACTTGACAAGAGAGACGGGGCGACCGAAGTGTTTGATATATTTGCGAATCCTTCTATGACGCTTAGTATCGCTCCTGAAACAAATGACAAGTTAAGGATGGAACAGGGGCAAAGTATAAACATTACCTTTGCTGACACGTACCCGTTGGATCCGCCCCCAAACTCATCTTCCGAGCATAATCAGCAGAATCCAGACGTTTTTATGGTGTCGATTCCATATTCGCTCAAAGAGAAGTTTGAAATTCCAGATAATATCCATGGGCATATAAGTTTAGGGTTTCTGTCAAAGAATCCTTCCCAATCGGTGGCTGAAATGGAAGCGATGATTCAGGGCACAGGGATTTCGTCTGCGTATAAGATATACAATGCCTACGAGATACTTGAACAATTTCACAGTATGACATTTGTTATTGATGTATTTACCTATGTTTTTGTCATCATGATCTCGTTGATTGCGGTTGCCAATGTGTTCAATACCATTTCCACGAATATCAGGCTGCGCAGGCGAGAACTTGCCATGCTCCGCTCTGTGGGGATGTCGGACCGTGATTTCAATAAGATGATGAATTTCGAGTGTGTTTTTTATGGCATGAGGACGTTACTATTCGGGCTTCCTATAGCGGCAATTTCTTCGTGGTTGATTTACAAAGGGATGGTTACCGCAGAAGGGATGGACAACTTGGAGTTTGTATTCCCGTGGGGCAGTATGGCAATCAGCGTGTTCAGCGTGCTCTTTATTGTGTTTGTTACAATGCTGTATGCCACTAACAAGATAAAAAGAGAAAATATTATTGACGCGCTTCGGGATGATATAATTTGATTTAAAATTGACATTGACTTGATATAAAATCAAAAACATCTAGTTCAAGCGATTTGCGATTGTCCTGAAAGGAGATTTAGACATTGAAAATATAGAATCTATTCTATAGAAGTAATGTAAATTACAAAGGAGTGCTGCCACGACTGCGGTAATAAAAAGACCGGAGTTGTGGTGGGGCCATTAACAACTAATGTTTTTCAGTGGTCTCTATTATATTTAAAGTTGTCCAAGAGTATAATTCTGATGATGCATTGTGTTGAGGTGGGAAAATTGTGGTATCTTTGTTTTCATAAAATCAATATGGCAGAATTATTTCGCTATCAAGTAAAAAAATTTAGAAGACATGTATTTTATGTACAGAAAAGTATAACTCTTTTTCTATTATCTAGCACGATAAATTTTATTATAATGATGAAAAATAAAATTATTTGGAACATTACATAGTGAAAGTTTGGGACAAAGAACAGAACTGATAAGAGCAAGTGTGAATAAATTTTGTTGGTCAGATAAACAAGAATTTATCGAGAAGTTTTAGGCTAAAGGTTATTTATATAATTCCATATAAAGATAAGCACGTTGAGACGGTTTATGTGCTGGAGAAAAAATAGTGAGGTAAGAATAAGTTTATGCTACTATAAACAGAAATTTATGGAGGAGATTTAAGAAAGATGAATTATAAAATAAAAAAATTTAATGAATTAACAACGAAAGAACTATATGAAATATTAAAAGTGAGAGCAGAAGTTTTTGTTGTAGAGCAAAATTGTGTATATCAAGATTTGGATTCAAAAGATGAGGTATCTTATCATTTGTTTTTAGAAGATAATAGTGAGATAATAGCCTATTTAAGGATTCTGCCAAAAGGTATATCATATCCAGAAACATCAATTGGAAGAGTGTTAACAAAAGCTAGCTATAGAAAAAAAGGGCTGTCGAAAGAAATGGTTCAAAAGGCAATAGATTTTATTATAGATATTTTGGAGGAAAAAGAAATTAAGATTTCTGCACAGGCATATCTGCAAAAGTTTTATAGGAGTTTTGGATTTAAGCCAATATCTGGTATCTATTTAGAGGATGGGATAGAGCATATTGAAATGTTGTACCAAAAATAGATAACATAGTTAAAGGCGAGCATTGTAAAAGTGGTGGAGGTCTGATAGATCACTTTGTTAAGGGCGATGTTATTGATGAATATATTGTGGGAATCATTCCACAATTATACAACGAGCTTATAAAGTTGGAAATATTAAATTCGAGTTTGACAACAGAACAGTAGATAGTTTCAGTATGCCTTATTACAATAGCATTTGGAATATTACTGATTACTTTTTATATTTAAGATAAAGAGCATCAGAAGTTGCGATGATTGTACCATCTTTAAATCCCAATGCTATTTCGTTCATTTCTTCATCAATTATTATAAGTCCAGTTAAATCAAAGGATGTAAAATCTCCGACATGATAATAGCTTAGTCGTTGCGTTTCTATACCTGGGGCATTATTCCATGTTATTCTTGCTGTTACACCATCTCTGTAGGTAATCTTATAGTAACCAATGGCAAATAGCCCGTCGTAAAACTCTTTGTCTGAAAGATATGTTTTGTGCTTTTTGCCTTTAATTGTAATAGTGGTTTGTTCTACTACTTCGTCATTGATATATACAGCTGCTGCAATTTCCTTGTCTATCTCTTTAGTAAAGCGGTGTTGTGTAAAAATATACCAAATAATAACTATACAAATCAAAAGAAAAATTACTAGCGTTTTAAACCTTATTTTATTCATACTGTGAACCTCCCTTTATCAAGACTATCTAGAATAAGCTTAGTTTTTATGCTTTAATAGTGGTACTTGTTTCATATGATTGGATCCACGTTATTCTTTGTACTATCTCACCGCTATCTAACAATTCTATTTGCAAGCGTGGCTTGTTTATCTATTATAAAGTTTATTATTCCGACTTTGATAGACTTTGCAAAATAAATTCATGTTGTTAATATACTACTCTAAAATAATAATAACACATTTAAAGGACGGAATGGATAGAATCAAGGACGAAATTTTAAATATAAGATAGTGTATAAATGCAAAATGCTTATAATATGATTTGGTGTACATAATTAATAAAATGTAAATGATATAGATCCAGATGAAAAAATATTTTAAATGTTTTTAGATCTGTAATTACCTCAATATTATTTATCACTTTAGTTCTGCATATTATTATAAGACTGTTGTTTAAGTCTGTGGATTTACTTTTTCGTAATAGCAGATGGACCACTTAATATTGGATAAAACTTCACTAATACTTTCTTTTTATTTATGATTAGTTAGAATTTTTTCTTGATATTACAGTTATTTTATAATAACCGTAGCATAGCCCTTCAGATTTAATGATTTCACAGAAATACTCGTTTTGGCTGTATCATCTAATATTGCGTTATACCATTTTAAAAAAATTGTCACTAAGAGAGTACTAGATACTTACGACATCTTTATTGTCACATCAACTAAGTTGAGACGATGGCGAAACTTAAAAAGCAAGAAAACATAAAAAATATCACAGATTTAAGTCCTCGAGTATATATAATACCCAAGGGCTTTTGCATCAAGAAGTATTATAAATTGTGTTACAATCATTTCTTATTCAAATCAATTAAACTATATCCAAGAGTTTGGAAATGTCATGTATGGTGTATTTTGCATAGGTACATATAACGTTTTTGTTATGTTGATAGAAACAGGAATCAATTCCTGCATTAACGGCTCCCTGTATATCAGAAGTAGGACTATCACCTACCATGATTATCGATGGATTATGGACTCCATGTATGTTTTTGATGCAGAAGTCAAAGAAACAGGGTGAAGGTTTTTCATATTTTATTCTGTCAGATATAAAATGTCCATCAAATAAGTCTATTATTCCAGCATTTGAAAGGCGCTTTATTTGTGTTGAATATACACCGTTAGATGCTGAATAAATTCTTTTACCCTTGTTTTTCAGTTCTGTTAATGTGTATTTTGCATTGGGAATGAGATCAGAAGAATTATCAAGGTAAGATCTATATGTTTTTTCTATTTCTCTACCATCAACATTTATATCATAAAGTTTAAAAAACTCACTGAAACGCGTATTAAGAACAATTTCTTTGGAAATCTTTCCTTGTTCGAGGCTATCCCATAAAGATTTGTTTATCTTTTTATATTGCTGCAATAACTCATCATTATATTTTAGTCCTATTTTTTCAGTGATTTTTTTGAAGCTATCTTTTTCAGCAGCATCAAAATCTAAAATAGTATTGTCTAAATCGATTAAAATAATATTATACATAATTTTTAACTCCTTCTATTTTAATAAGTTAAGCACAGTTCCAATCTCTAAATTAAATAATTTTGCTAAAATCAAAGCGAATGCATTAGGCATATTTTGACCAATTCCAGCTTTGATTTGCAGAGAAATGCCTAAGCCAAGCATCAGGAATGCTGATACTGAGTATAAAGTTTTTTCATATATTGTGGAATTATATTTCAACTCGGATAATATGTTTTCTTTTTACTATAAAAATGTTATGATAAAAAAAGAGAATTTGATATGAGAAATATCATATATGGGAGATAAAAGAAATGAGTTTTGATAATGAAATACCCTCAATAATATTTGAAAATGGAATGAAAAAGACTTTTATCAAAGACAGTAATATTTATAAGATAAACAGTAGTGTAACACATTGCTATTTCCTTTTATCGGGTACCGTTAAAATTTATATTGATCATAAAAACGGCCGGCGCTCAATCCTTGATTTTGTTGGAAGTAATGGCTGGTTGGGTGAGCTTTCTTTATTCTGTAATGAATCAGACATAAAAGAAAATAAGGTTCTTCAGGATGTCGAATGTTTGGAATTTGATATGGGTGAATTACGAAAATTATGCAAAGAAGATGCAAAAGTTTCATTTTATTTTGCATCGTATATCTCAAATAAATTATTAGCAAGAAGCTATAGAATGAGCGAGAGCTTGAATTATTCTTTGGATATCAGACTTGCTTCCTTTGTTCTTCAACATCAGCAGAAGGGTATATATAATATTCCACATACAGATGTCTCTGAATACATGAATGTTAGTTATCGTCATGTGCTGTACGTCATTAAGAAATTCTGTGAGTTGGGGATATTAACAAAAGAAAAGGGAAAAGGATATATCATTTCTGACATAGAAAAATTGAAACAATTTCAGGATAAGTGAAAGGGCAGTATAGAGGAGATAAAGCACTTGATTTTGGTTTCAGAAAGGTAGTTTATCACCAAGGGGATAATATTTCTCTACGACGGAGATTATAATTCTGATGACATATTATGTTTTGGAAGAGAGACAATAGGATTATAATGAAAAATTAGACTTGTTTTTATAGAAAGGAATTGAAATTAAATGAATAAAATAGTAATGCTAGATATTAACTTTGAGTATGGAGATGAAATGCAAACTATAAATCCTGTTTTATTAATAGATAAAAATGATGTTGTTTTAGTTGATTGTGGCTACCCTAATTTTTTATCTTTATTAGAAGATGAAATGAAATCAAAAGGTATAGATCCCAACTCATTAACCAAAGTACTAGTTACACATCATGATGACGACCATATGGGTTCTCTATCAGAACTAAAAGAAAAATATCCAAACATCAAAGTAGTTTCTAGTGAAATTGATAGTGAATATATTTCTGGTAAAAAGAAATCTCTTAGGCTGGAACAAGCAGAGAAAGTCCTGAAGGATTTACCAGAAGAGCAAAAACAATTTGGAATAGAATTTTGTGAGACTCTAAGAAAAATAAAACCTGTTAATGTAGATATACTGGTTAAGGATGGAGACTATTTTGATTGGGGCGGAGGATGTCAAGTGATATCTACACCTGGTCATATGCCAGGTCATATTTCTTTATATTTGAAAGAGACTAACTCTGTAATAACAGGTGATGCAGCTGTTATAGAAAATAATAAATTAGTAATTGCAAATCCACAATTTGCTCTTGATCTTGATCTAGCTAAAAAATCATTGGAAAAATTGATATCTATGAATGCAGATAATTATTATTGTTACCATGGAGGAAAGTTTGATAATACTAAGAAGTACCAATAGAAAATATTAAAAGATAAAAAAATATTACAATGGCTAATAAGGCAAGGTTTGAAAATACCATAATTTCTAATGAGGGAATATGGCAAAGATTAAGTTTATTTTGTATGTATTCACCGATCATTATGGTTTCATTCAAAACTATATTTATGAAATATTAGAACCTTATTTTAAATATACAGTTTTGTGATATTAAAAAGATAAGGAATTCTATTGTAGAGATTAAAATAAAAATAGAATTAAGAAACTTTATAGGTTTTAACTAAAAGATGGTCCTAAAGTTCCATAGATTCTGGAACTTTAGGACCATCTTTATATCTGTCTAAAAAACATTATAAGTAATATATATTTCTATATTCACTAGGCAATATATTTGTACTTTCTTTAAAGACTTCTGTAAATCTACTTTGGCTAGTATATCCTAGTTGTTTTGATATATCTTTGATACTCAGAGTATTATCTTTTAATAAAGTTTTAGATTTTTCTATTTTATTTAATTTAATAAATTCAGAAATAGTTAGATTATTTACTTTTTTAAACTGTGTCTGTAGTTTAGTTTTTCCCATAAAGAATTTTTCACAGAGTTCCTTTTGAGATATATTTCTATCTAAATTATTTAATATATATTTATTTATGTCTTTAATTTCTTGATATTCTTTATTAGATACATATATATTTTCTTCTTCTACTTTAGCTAAAAGTAGTGCTACGGCTTCAGTAACTTTACTTTCGTAAAAAAGTTCTGCAGAAAGTCCTATTCCTTTAAAGCTTATTATTTCTTGAAGAAGTATCATCATTTCATAGAAATCTGTATCACCTCTAAAGGTTAAAAGGGCATTTTTTAAATAGTTTTTTTCCAAACTAAATCTCTTAGTAAGTTCTTCATAATATTTGGGATAGATTTCTATTGAAATAGAATATACAGGAGTATTGTTTTTTATAAGTGCATGTATTTTATTTTCTCCATATAAAAATCCATTTATAGAATTGTTTTTTAGATTCAACTTAGAATCTAAAAAATCACCTGTAATATCTATATTATATGAAATGCTCAAATACTTAGGATCTTCATCTACATACATATCTGTTGAAAAATAAAAATCATTAAAGAAATAAAAATCATGAATACTTATGGCAAAAAGGCTCCTATAATCATATAGCCAATAACCACCTTTACCTATTTTTTTATTTAAATTAAAATATTCACCATTTCTATAACAGGGATTTTCTTTTTTTATAAATCCAAAACCTTTTAATTGTTCTTTTCTAATTTTACTATAATTCATAATATCACCTATACATTTTGAACTTTTAATTATCTATTTAAGTCGTACTAACTCTTAAACTATTGTTTTAGAAATTAAAAGACTATATCATTGATAATGATTATCAACAATATAACATAATATAAATACTTTTACAAGGAGGATAATATGATAGAGATCAATAGAAGATTTAAGATATTATAAAATTAAGAGAAGGAAGATATTACTCAATGTATTTAGCAGATAAAAGTAATTAAAAGGAGAGCGAAATGAGTATAAAAGATGAAATATTAAATCAAGATATAAAAAAACTTATGTTAAAATTATCTATTCCAGCAATTATAGGAATGGTAATAATAGGCCTATATCCTTTTATGGATAGGGTTTTTGGAGGACAGATATTAGGAGAAAAGGCTATGAGTGCCATAAGTATAGCAACACCCTTTACCATGCTTAACAATGGAATAGCCACACTAGTAGGAGTAGGCTCAGTTTCCATACTTTCTCGTGCCTTAGGAAGAAATGATAAAAAAACTGTAGACAAGATCATGGGAAATTTAATGGCATGGATAATTCTTTTTTCAACGATAATAACTATTTTCGGAATTGCTTTTTCAAGAAAACTAATAGCGATGTCCGGTGCAACTGGAGAAATATTAGATTTAGGAGTTAGATATCTAAGAATTGCATATATAGGATCATTATTCGTAAACTTCACTCAAAGTGCTAATATGTTAATACGTGGAGAAGGTCTTATGAAAGATGCTATGAAGATTATGGGACTTGGAGCTTTTATAAACATAGTGCTAGACCCAATCTTAATGAAGAACATGGGAAACTATGGAATAGAAGGGGCTGCAATAGCTACTGTAGTAGCGCAAATAATTCAGGCAATAGTAACTTGGAACTACTTTAAAAACAAAAGCAAAAATATAAAGATAACAAAAATAAAATTTGAAAAAAGCATCTACTTAGAGATGTTTGAAGTGGGAATCTCTGCAATGATAATGCAAGTACTTATGATGATTCAACAGACTCTTCTATATAGACAGTCTTTTAAATATGGAGGAGAAATCCATGGGATTTTAATGTCAGCAGCTCTAAGTCTTTATGCATTTTCTTTTATACCTATATGGGGAATGAGCCAAGGACTTCAACCTATTGTGGGAACAAACTATGGTGCCCAAAAATATCATAGAGTAATGGAAGCAGTAAAAATATTTATGAAGGGGGGTACTATCCTTGCTGGAATTTTTTATCTACCAATTATGTTAAAACCAGATTTTATTTTAAGCCTTTTTAATATAAATAGCGAAATAATAGCTTTAGGAATAGGATATTTTAGAAGTTTCTATATCGTATTTATTTTTTATGGAATAATGATAATGAATATAACATTTTTCCAATCTATAGGTAAAGGTAACATTGCCAGTAGAATAGTTTTACTAAGACAACTAATATTATTTGTTCCTAGCTTACTATTGTTTTCAAAAATATTTGGAATCAATGGAGTTTGGTTTGCCCAACCAATTGTAGATTTCACCATGATTATAGTAGGACTAGCATTACAGAAAAAAGAATATAAAAGATTAAAAACTATAAAAATAGAATTATAAAAAATTTAGAATATAAGATTGATCGAGTAGGAGGTAGTTAATTATCTCCTACTCGATTGATCTTAATTAACAAAAAATATCTAAAAGGGAAAAGAAAAGTCCAAATGGGAAAGATAATCATTATCAATTAGTGTATATTTATTTGTATGAAAATCAATCAAGAGAGTGGGTGATGTATTATAAAATTAGATGTAAAAAAGATTATAAAAAGATTAAGTGAACTTTTTTTCACTTTATTATTTGTAACTTTACTTTCATTTATATTAATGAGAGTTTCAAAAGTTGATCCTGCAACTGCTTATGCAAAAAGGTCGATAGGAAATCCGACAGAACTCCAAATAGAAAATATTAGAATCAGTATGGGTTTTGATAAACCATTACTTGTACAATATTTTTCTTGGCTAAAAGGATTATTTCAAATGGATCTAGGAAAATCCCTAGTAAGTGGCTATAGTGTTTGGGATGAAATATGGAAGGCATTTCCTAAAACATTATTAATTGTAGGAATATCATCAATTATACAATTTGTATTAATCATAGTTATTGGTTCACTTATGTTTATTATAAAAAATAAATTCATAAGAAGATTATTTAAAATATCATGTATAGTTGGAATATCAGTACCATCATTTTATGTATCTACTTTATTTTTAGATATTTTTGGTGTTAAATATAATTTAATTTCTGTTACTAATAATATTGGGTTTAAAGGTTCAATTCCTCCAGCTATATGTTTAGCAGTTTTTATAATATGTTTTTATGTACCCTTATTTTATAATGGATTAATTAAAGAAAGTAATGAAGATTATTCTATGTACTTAAGATGTCAAGGTTTGCCTGAGTTTAAAATACTTATAAATCATTTAATTCCAAATGGAATACTAGGAATTATTCCAAATTTTCTACAGAGTATAGGTTTATCCATAGCAGGGGCTACTGTAATAGAGAGAGTGTTTTCAGTACCAGGTTTTGGATATTTGATTGTAAATAGTGTTATAGAAAGAGATGCTCCTATGATACATTCAGCAGTGTTTTTCTTGGCTTTTTTCATAGCTTTAATGAATATTATGGCGGATATTATAAATGAAAGAATAGAACTAGGAAGGAGTTAGCTATGAATAAGAGGTATATAACTATAGGAATTTCTATAATATTAATTATTTTAATGTTTATGAGTTTTTTATTTGCACCAAATGATCCAAAAGAAGCAGATCTTATGAATAGATTTCAAAGTTCTTCTGATAAATATCTACTAGGTACAGACCATTTAGGAAGATGTGTTTTATCTAGATTATTATACGGAGGAAAAACTACATTAGGAATTATTCTATTTGGTGGACTAATTATATTTATAGTAGGAACTTTATTAGGAATGATGCTCTCTAAATCTATAATAGGGACTTACTCAATAGTAGATGGAGCTATAAATGCAATAACTTCTATTCCGCCAATTGCATATTTAATAGTTTTCATAGGTGCTTGGGGAAATGGAATTAGAACTATGATTTTAGCTATGACAGTTTCTTATTCTCTAAGATATATGAAGCTTGTAAAGACAAAGACAGATTTAGAACTAAAAAAAGCATATGTATTATGTGCTAGGTCATCAGGAGCTTCAAAATTTAGAATACTATTTATTCATATTCTACCAAATATATTCAATGATATGATTGAGTTTATTTCATTATCTTCAGCAGACATGATACTTACAATAACAGGATTTTCCTTTATAGGATTAAGTCTTGGTGATAATGTTGTTGACTGGGGAACTATGATTTTAGAAGCTAGAAATTATGGACTAGTAAATCCTAAACTAATTATATATCCAATACTTGCTGTAATAATATCCTCTTTAACTTTTAATATTATGGGAAGTAGTGTAGGAGGATTGAATAACAATGATTCAAATTGAAAATCTAACAGTAGGAACAAATGAAAAGAAGATTATTAAAGATATAAATTTAAATATATCTAAAGGAGAGATAGTAGGATTAACAGGAAAAAGTGGTTCAGGTAAAAGTACTCTTTTAAAGACTATTTTTGGAATAAATAATTCTAATTTTCAAAAATATAATGGAGATATTTTTATAGACGATTTAAATATAACTGATTTGTCTAATAAGGAAATACGAAAAATAGGTGGAAGAAAAATAGGTTATATTCCACAAAATCCAATGTCAGCTTTTGATACTAGATATACTACTGAAAAATTAATGATTGAAATTTTTACAGATAGATTAAATATATCTAAAAAAGATGCGAAACCCATAGCAGTAGAAAAGCTAAAACAACTAGGACTAAATGATACAGATAGAATTTTAAATTCAAATTCCAATGAATTATCAGGAGGGCAGTTGCAGAGAATAACTTGTGCAATATTAACTGGTCTAAATACAGATTATATATTGGCTGATGAGCCTACTTCTGCATTAGATCTTGAAAATACTAAAATATTGGTCAATGAATTAAAAAAGTTCAAAGAATCTTCAGGTGTTTTATTAATATCTCACAATATAGATGTTCTTGAAGAGATATGTGAACAAGTCTATGTAATGGAAGATGGAGAAATAGTAGAAAATGGGTCTATAAGTTCTATATTGTCAGAACCTAAAAGTGAGTTTATGAAACAGATTAAGAAGATGAGAAAGTTAAAGGATGATAGAACATGGAATACAGCGAAATATTGCTTCGAGGCATAAATAAAACTTATATGACTAATAAAGGTGAATTTCATGCTTTAGATAGTATAGATTTAAAAATAAGGTTTGGAGAAAGTATATCTATATTAGGTGAAAGTGGCTCGGGAAAGAGTACACTTGCTAAAATAATTTCTAAAATAGAAGATCCTACATCTGGAGAAATATTTTTTGATAGAGAAAATATTACAAATTTAAAAGGAAAAAAACTACTAAATTTTAGAAAAAACATTCAAACAGTATTTCAAGATACATCAGGTACACTAAATCCTAAATTAAGTGTTTTAAGAAATATGGAAGAAGGCCTAGTAAATCTAACTAATTATAATAAAGCTAAAAGGAAAGAAATCCTTTTAGAGCTTATGAAAAAGTTAAATATGAAAGAAGAGATTTTAAATACCCCTGTTAGAAAATTATCTGGTGGAGAAGTTAGAAGAGTATCTTTAATTAGAGCATTAGCAACAAATCCTAGTTTTTTAGTATTGGATGAAATCACTAGTGGATTAGATTTAATCTCTGAAGATATGGTTTTAGGTATGATAAGTGATTCCATAAGAGATTTTAACATGACAGTAATATTTGTAACCCATGATGAAGAAAGTGCTAAAAGGATTTCTAATAGGCTTATATATATGGATAAGGGAAAGATAATATATGAAAAAACTTCAAAAGAGGAAAGGATGATAATATGAAAATTAAAAAAATAGGTGTACTTGCTTTAGCTTTAATGTTAGTAGTAAATATATTAACTGGATGTATTAAAAAAGAAGAGGTAACAGTAGATGAAGTTTTAAAAGAAGAAGTTACAAAAGAAGGATCTAAAGAATTAGTAATATGTACTGCAAAAGAACTTACTAATTTAACTACACTGACTATGAATAAAGAAAACAACATAGCTTGTGGACTTGTTTATGAGCCATTAGTTAAATATGAAAATGATAAGATTGTTCCTAATTTAGCTAAAGAATGGGAATGGAATGATGAAGGAACAGTTTTAACTTTTAAATTACAAGAAGGAATAAAATATCATGATGGGGAAGATTTTAATGCTGAATCTGTAAAAAAGGTTTTAGACTTTAATCACTTAAACCCTAACTTCAGTGGTATAAAAGTAGTAGCAGAATTAGAAAAAGTAGAGGTTATAGATGAATATATAGTTGCTGTAACTTTTCCTCAACCATCTTTATTTTATATAAATGATTTTTGTTTCCAAAATGTCATGTCTATGATGAGTCCTAATGTTATAGAAGAAGGAAATTATCAAACTTTTACTGATGTAATCGGAACAGGTCCTTATGTAAGAGAGCGTTTTATATCTGGAGATTCAACTATATTAGTTAGAAATGAAAACTATTGGGGAGAAAAGCCATATTATGAAAAAATTATAGTAAAATATATACCAGAAAACTCATCTAGAATACAAGCTTTAAATTCTGGAGAAGTAGATTTAGTATATGGAGCAGATTTAATAACATATGATGATTTTACTCAAGCGATATCATTAAAAGATATAAAAGGACAAGTTAACGAAAAGCCAACTCTTACAAGAAATTTAATATTAAATGCATCTTCTGAAACTTTATCAGATATAAATATTAGAAGAGCTATAGCTCATGGAGTAAATAAAAAAGCTATTGCAGAAGGATTAACTTTAGGAAATGAAAAAGTTGCGGAAAGACTTTTTAGAAAAGGAACACCTTACACTGATATAGAAATAGATGAAGTATATGATTATAATATAGATAAAGCCAAAGAATATATTGAAAAGTCAGGATGGACTTTAAACGAAAGCACAAATATTTATGAAAAAGATGGTAAGAAACTTAGCATTTTATATACTTATTGGACAGACTTATCATTATCAAATGAAATAGCTCAAGCTGTGAAAGCAGATTTAGGGAAAATAGGTATAGAGGTTATAACTGAAGGAAAGGACCAAATGACTTGGTGGGTAGATGGAGTAGAAGGAAAATATGATATAACTACTTGGAATACAGAAGGTTCCTATACTGAACCAAATAAATTCTTTACAGAGTCTATGGGAGCAGATCCTCATAATATATCATACCAAGGTTTAGATAACTATAAAGATATAAAAGGGCAAATTGAGGAATTCTCTAATACAAAAGATGAAGAAAGAGTTAAAGAAATCTTTAAAGTATTATTAAATGAAAATAACAATAATGTAATAGATTTACCTATCAGTTATGCAAAAGATTTAGTAGTATATAATGGAGATAAGATAAAATCCTATAATTTTTCAAGTGTGCCACAATTCTTTAATATTTTTGGAGTAGTTCCAAATAACTAAAAGAAATAGCTTTAAACCACATGGTTTAAAGCTATTTTTAATAAATTTATTTTTGATTATTTTGTTTCTTGATTTTTCTATAATCAGAAGGTAGTAGATTAAACTCTGCTTTAAAATTTGATGAAAATTTACCTGGACTTTTATATCCAGATTTTAGAGCAATATCTAAAATTGTATCATTTGTAGTTGATAGTAATTTTGCTGCTAAATCCATTCTATAAGACCTAGTAAAACTATAGATAGTAGTTCCATACACATCTTTAAAACATTCTTTTAAAGAGGATTCTGATATATTAAAAATAGATGACAATTCTTTAATAGTGTAATTCCTAGAGATGTTTTCTATCAAAAACTCTTTTATATTTTTAATAGTGTTAACTTGATTTTTATAATAGTATTTAGGAGTATCAAGAATGGATTTACCGTCAATTTTACTTAAGAATAATATAATTTCTAGTACCTTTAATTTAAAATAGTATTCTAAAAGCTCTTTAGGAGCAGAATTTAATTCTTCAAAAATATGATTTATTTCTTTAGCATTTCTTATAATAAGTCTAATCTGTGAGTTATCATTCTTCAAATTATCCCTAATCTCATACAAATCTATATTGGTAAGGTCCATAGATTTAGCAATATTATTTAAACTTATATTTGCCTTTGGAATATTTATTAAAATAGATATCCCGTGATAATGATTTAATGGAAAAGTAGAATTAATAGCTTTGTGATATAGTTCAAAAATAGATAGATCACCTTTTCCAATATATATGTATTTTCCATCATTAAGTTCAGATTCAATTCTTCCTTCTGTACAAAAATTAATCTCAATAGTATCTTTTATAGGAATTTTATCATAATCGCATCTTTCTAAATGCATACTATGATAGAAGATTTCAATTCCTGAAAACACGTTATATTGTTTAACAAAACCTTTCCCTGTATTATTAGAGAGTATATATGTAATTGAATTATCTTGATTTATATTCCTTTTAACATCATCAGGATAATAATATACTATGTCCAATGTAACACCCCTTTAATTATTAAGTAAAGATACATCAATCAATTATATTGTATAATAAAGTTCATTTATAGTAAATCTCAAGCTATGAATTAGCATTTAAAATGAATATTAATAGAGAAGAAGACTTTGTTAATATGAAAAGTAAAAGGGTATATATTTATTGAATACTTAAACAGACGAATAGAATTTTATGAATTTGTGTATCCTACTAACGCTGGGATTAGATTTTCCTGATTCACTCTTTATTGACTTTTGGGGCGTATAATAGTATAATGATAAAAAATGAAATTTGAGGTGAAAAAATGATTAATTTTTCTTGCTAATTTTTAAAGTACATTTAATACAGAGATAAACAGGTGTGTTCTGTTTGTTTTGTTGTACTCATGCAAGAAAGTTATTCTTTTTTCTCTTAATATATACACTTGTGCTATGCTATAATGATTAGCTTAACTAAGTATATCTATGAGCTGTAAGAATAATTAATTCTTGCGGCTCTTATTTTTTTATAAATAATTCGAAGAAGGAGGATAAATAATATTATGATAAATAAAGACACTTTACTAACACATGATAATCTCCATATAGAGTCGGATATTGCAGGCGACACCTATATGGAGTAATAACAAGGTCGCCTATTGTTCCGACTTTGTTATTTATACTATTAAATACAGAGGAGGACAAAATATGTCTTTAATAAATGTTACAAACCTAACCTTCGCTTATGAAGGTAGCTATGATAATATTTTTGAAAATGTAAGTTTTCAAATTGATACCGATTGGAAATTAGGATTTACTGGAAGAAACGGAAGAGGAAAGACCACTTTTCTAAATCTTTTGCTTGGGAAATATGAATATAATGGAAACATTTCAGCTGATGTGACTTTTGAATATTTTCCTTATGAGGTGCAGGATCAAAGCAATTTTACCATAGATATCATAAGGGAGATTAGTCCAAATTCAATGGATTGGGAAATAGTGAAAGAATTATCTTTGTTAGATATGGACTATGATACTTTATATAGACAGTTTTATACACTATCTAAAGGAGAGCAGACCAAAGCGTTGTTGGCTGCTATGTTTTTGAAGGAGAACTCCTTCTTGCTTATTGATGAGCCTACCAATCATTTGGATGCTGAAGCTAGGCAAAAACTAGGCAATTACTTGAAAAAAAAGAAAGGATTTATTCTGATTTCACATGATAGGTCTTTTTTGGATAATTGTGTTGACCATATCTTGTCTATTAATAAAACTAATATTGAAATACAAAAAGGAAATTTTTCTTCATGGTTGAGAAACAAAGAATTACAAGATGGTTTTGAACTAGCAGAAAACGAAAAATTGAAAAAGGATATTAACAGACTTTCTAGATCGGCAAAACGTACATCTACGTGGTCAGATAGTGTTGAAAGCAGTAAGTATGGAACTACTAATTCTGGGAGTAAATTAGATAAAGGATATGTTGGACATAAAGCTGCAAAAATGATGAAGCGTGCTAAAAATATAGAAGCTAGACACCGAAACATGATTGAGGAAAAATCAAAGCTTCTCAAAAATATTGAATCTAATGAAAGTTTAAAAATAGTACCACTTACCTTCCATGATAAAAAGCTTGTAGAACTTACAGATATTGGAATTAAATATGATGACAGAATTGTTTGTGAAGGAGTAAACCTAACTATAGAGCAAGGTGAAAGAATTGCTATTCAAGGAAAGAATGGCAGCGGAAAATCAAGTATATTGAAATTAATTTATGGAGAAGACATCCCCCATAGTGGAATCATAAGAAAGAATAATAAGTTAATCATTTCATATGTTTCACAAGATACTTCAGATTTATATGATAACTTATCTGAATATGCAGATAAACACTGTATTGAGGAGAGTTTCTTTAAATCAATGCTTAGAAAACTTGATTTTTCAAGAGAACAGTTTGAAAAGAATATAGAGGATTTTAGTGGAGGACAGAAGAAAAAGGTATTGCTTGCTAAAAGTTTGTGTGAACAGGCACATTTGTATATTTGGGATGAACCATTGAACTTTATTGATGTCATTTCTCGTATGCAGATTGAAAAATTGTTAATTGAACATGAACCTACAATTTTGTTTGTTGAACATGATAGTGTATTTTGTGAAAATGTTGCAACAAAAATAATAAAATTATAAAGGCAGAAATGGTGATTAATATGTTTAATTGGAATATAAAAGTAACACACAATTGGCTCCATGCAAAGCCAGATGTTTTGGGCGACGCTTGCATGGAGTAGTCTAAGTCGCTAATTATACTGGCTTTGCTTCCTAACTATTAATAGTGGGGAGGAAGCCTACATGAAACAGACAAAAACGAAATATGGAAAAATGAAACAAATAGTATCAAATCTAAAATTACCTGATTATAGATACGAGCAGCTTATAAAAGCTATTTTTCATCAAAGAATAGATAATTTTGATGATATGCATATACTACCAAAAGAGTTAAGGATAGCTTTAGTGAATGAGTTTGGAAATAATGTATCTAGTGTAATACCTGTTTTTTCACAAGATTCTAAACAAGCTCAAAAACTGTTATTCAAATTGACTGATGGAGAAAGAATAGAAGCTATTGGACTAAAGTATAAACAAGGATGGGAATCGTTTTGTATTTCTTCCCAATGTGGTTGTGGTTTTGGATGTCGTTTTTGTGCAACAGGAAGTGCTGGATTTAAACGCAATCTTACTGCTGATGAGATAACTGACCAATTACTTTATTTCTATTTTAATGACCATAGACTGAATAGTATTTCATTTATGGGAATGGGTGAGGCTTTTGCAAATCCGGAGTTATTTGATGCAGTAGAAATTTTAACTGATCAAAATTTATTTGGATTAAGTCAACGAAGAATTACTATTTCAACAATTGGCATTATACCGGGAATTCAAAGATTGACCAAAGAATTTCCACAAGTGAATTTGGCTTTTTCACTTCATTCACCATTTGAAAGTCAACGAAGCGATTTAATGCCTATAAATAAAAGATTTCCATTGAATGAGGTAATGAAGACATTAGATGAACATATTATTCATACGCGACGACGAGTGTTTATCGCCTATATTATGCTTGAAGGAATTAATGATTCGAAAGAGCATGCAGAGGCAGTTATAGGTTTATTGAAAAATCGCGGTTCATGGGAGTATTTATATCACATTGACTTGATACCTTATAATTCTACAGACAAAACAACTTTTAAATTTCAATCTTCAAGTGCTATCAAGCAATTTTGCAATACACTAAAGAAAGCTGGTATTAGTGTAACTCTTAGAACACAATTTGGTTCTGAAATTAGTGCTGCTTGCGGACAGTTGTATTATAAAAATGAATTATGATGTTAGTTCAAAATATCTATTTGAGTAAAGAAATAGTCCATTTTAAAGATCTTGAAGATTTTTAATTAAATATTGAAGAGTGTTATATGTCCCTCAGACTTTAGATTTGGGGGACTTTTTGGTTAAGATAGGTAAACTTTTATGCAAGGGTTTATATTCAATATTATTATGAATTAAGGAAATAAAATTAAGTATTTCTTAATATGTTGAAAATTAGTTTGAATTGCATGTAAACAAGATATATAATTTAATTTGGATGATAAGACAGGATTGTAAGAAAATGCGTTACATAAAAATAATAAATTTTAAAATTAATAAGGGAATATTATGTCTAAACAAATAAACATAATCTTGAGAGAATTAGAAATTAAAGATTTAGAGGATTACTTGTATTGGAATCATCCTTCACGTGAATTCCATAAATTTAATGGTCCATACTACGAGAAAAGAAGTGAAGAAGAGCTTATAAAGTATGTTGAAGAACTTAAAGAACTATTATTAAAAGGAGTATTCAGAAGAATCAAAACACTTTTCTGATGAGTATAGAAAAAAAGCTTTTTCGCAGGTGTATAATTTATCTAAAAACAGTGATTTGGTACTTGCATATCGGATGATTTCGGGCTAATTTTTGATAGTATGCAGCTTGGTGTTACAACATCTTGGTTAGATAAATTGATACATTCATATCGGTCATCTAAAATTCCATGTGGCAATTTATAATTCTCATAGATTATGAGCATAATCGGGAGTTGGCAAGTTTAAATTTGAAGTGCAGGTTGTTTGGCTAAATTATAAATATGGATTGGAGTTGTAATCATATGAGAAAAGAATTGGAATTTCCTCAAATAGATGAAAGTAAGCTTGAAATGGTGACGAAAATAATTAATCATATTGTTGATAAAGGAAGTGGAGATTGCAGCAAGGAATTAGCTGAACTTAGTAAAATTACGGGAAAAGAACATAATGAAATGGAGTTTGCTGAATATTGGGGATGGACTGATTTAGACAACTTAGCAATGACTGCAATGATTCCAGAACCGCCTTGTATCAAAGGCTTAGAGAGAAGTGAAATAATAATCTTAATAACGATGATAAAAGACAGCTTTGAAAGCGGCGAAGATAATAAAGCGGGTTACTATATAGAATTACTTCATAAGTCTCTACCTTTAAGTAATGTCATAGACTATATAATGTCTAGAGATAGTATTGAAGAGATTTATGAAGTTTTTATTGAAAATATCAAGGAATATTATGATTTGTATGAAAGAGGATTAAAAAAAGAGGCTAATAAACAGATAAACAAATTTATTTCGGAATTTCAAACAATATTACCAAAAGAAACACAAAGAGAATTTTTATACAAATTATGTTATGATGTATGTGATAGTGGAGATATGCATAAGTTAAAACAGCGCGGCAATGGGAGGCTCCCCTATTCGTTGGATAAATTAATATGGGAATATTTGAGGGAGCAATGTAAGCTTGAGACTATACCACAATTACGGTGGACTTATGAGTTATATTCGTACAATCCTTTTGACCGAAAATTTAACAGTTTTGAAATGTTAAAAAAAGCTTTTTGCCATAAAGACTGTGACCAAAAAACTATAGACCTATACTTTGAGCATCTTCTTTCTATATTAGACTGGGGTGCCCATCATTTTCCACAGGGCTGTATTATAGAACGTTCGACTTATGAAAAGACATTGTGTGAGTGCCATGAGATATTAGCGCATAGAAGTATCAGCAGCTGTCAAATTAACGAACTGATGTATTTTGAAAAATTATACAAATGTTTTTATGAGTATGGAGAAAGCGGAAACACCAAAGATTTTTACAAGTTATGCCAAGACGATGGAATAGACTTTGAAAGTGCACCAGCATTTTATTACAGGAAATAGAATGAACGGAGATTATGAGCATTCGCTCCCGTAGGCAAATTAGAATAAAGCTGCAGAAAATTTATATAATCCTATTGAACAGCAAATCGAAATTTGGAGTGAAAAATGAGAATTATAGAATATTACTTAATGCCGGAAGCAAACTATCATGGGGAATATGATAGAAAAGAAGCACATTATTTAGTAAAAAAAGGTTCTGTCGCAGATATGATACACGATAGTTCAATGTTATGGGGATACGGTTTTGATAAGATTATTCCTGATTTTGAACAATTAAATGTTATCTTACTTAGTGGAGGGTTTGGAAGGCTAGCTGAATGGGAGTCATTTGAAATAACAAGAAAAGAATATTTAGAAATTATGGAACAACTTCTAAATATCTCCATGAACCAACCATATAGAAAAGGATAATATCCAATTTATTGGCGAGAGTATGAACAACATATAGCAAATGTAGTTACTTATTTGCAAATTTTAAATAGCATAACGAGTTAATGTAATATTTAAGCATAAAAAAGCAGATGAAAATATAGTGATATGATACTTCCAAAGTAGACAGTCTAATTAATTAAAATTAGATTATCTACTTGGAGGTATTTTTTATGCTTAAATTAATTAGATACATTAAGATCATTAGATATGGGTTAGTTAATAAAGGATATAAGCATTAATATTAGAATATAATTAAAAAATAAAACTACAATTTTACGATATTAATTGATAAACAATAATGTTTTATCGAATATCAATAAAATGTTATTGAATTATAATAAAAGAGTAGTATAATATAGGTGTAGTAAAATATATAATAAAAGGAGAAGAAGTTAATATGCAATCATGGAAACTAAATATTCTTAGAATATCTGTAATTCTGATTTTAATTATTATTTTGTGTGTACTTGTATTTTGGTTACCAAATATAGCCAACCCTTTTGAAAAATCAGCACTAGAATTTGCCCATATGAAATTACCACTATTAATAGGAATGTATTTTACGGGAATTCCATTTCTTATAGCTGTATTTAATGTATTTAAACTTTTAAAGTTAATAGAGAAAGATGCAGTATTTAGTATGAATTCTATAAATTATTTAAGTATTATAAGTAAATGTTCAATTTCCGAAATAATTTTATATTTCGTAGGAATAATTTACTTATATGTTAATGGAGTAATGCATCCTAAGATACTTTTAGGGGTGTTGATTATGTTTACTGCATTTATAATATATGTGTTTATAGAAATATTAAAAGAATTATTGTTAAAAGCTGTAGAAATAAAAGCTGAAAATGAACTTACAATATAGGGTGATATTATGAATATAAAGGTGAATATAGATATCATGTTAGCAAAAAGAGGAATGAGTGTCACAGAACTGTCAGAAAAAGTAGGGATTACTATATCAAATATATCTATACTTAAAAATGGAAAGGCAAAAGCCATAAGGTTTTCAACATTGGCAGGAATATGTAAGGTTCTAAATTGTCAGCCAGGTGATATTTTAGAGTATGTGGAAGAAGATTAATAGATAGGAATGATTTGAGTGTTAATGTTAATTGGAATGGTAGTAACTATATTTTTAGCTATTATACCTATGAAAAATATAGATATGAATAATAAAAGACATAAATACATGGTTTTGCTGGGGCCTTTCATATTAGGAGGTATATTATATTTAAGCATATTTCTGTTGACTAAAGATATCCCGCCAGGTGTATGTGATGGAGCAGCTATACTTGGAATTCTTTTTTCATTTATATTGATTGGGATAGGGATATTAATCAATATAATTAATATAATATATTTGATTATTAACAATCATCTAGTAAAAGAAGGAATTATAAAATATAAAAAACAAATAATTATCATTATAATAATAATATTAATTATTCTGTTTTATAGACATAGCACTGAAATAAATAGGAATATATCTAAAGATTTAGGAATTAAGATTCCTAAATCTTTAGAATTTCAATATAAAGATACTCATGGAGGATTTCATGGTGATGGCATAACTTTAGCTAAGTCAAATATTACACAGGATAATATACAATACATACTAAATAAATCTAAAGCAGAATGGAATAAGATACCTATGTCAAAAGAGATAAATTTAAGGATATATGGTGGAGTTGAAAATAATATAAATTATAGTTATGATTTAGCTAAAGATTTAAATATAGAAGATATAAAAAGTGGGTATTGGATATTTTTAGATAGATGGGGTAATAAAAAAGAATATACTAATGGGGAAGAGTTATTGGATAGTAATAGGTATTCTCAGAATTTTAGTTTAGGAATAATAGATTCAGATAATAATATTTTTTATTATATTAAATTTGATAGTTAATATATGACTATTGAGTCTGAAAAAGTCAGGCTTAACTTCTGTAAAAAAATTAAGGAATTTGTTTCCTGAGTTCTGTGATAGAACAAGATTTAATAGAACACGTAGAAATTTACATTATTACCATCTCAATACATGTTGATAGTATAATAATGGTGACGTATTGTAGTTCAGGGGGTAAGAATTAGGTTTTGATCATAATAGTTATGTTTCTGAAGCTGAAAATGGGTAAAAATCAGGGCGAAAAACTATCGTTTTTGGGGTCTAAAATGAGCGGAAATATAGCTGACATAGAGTATAAATATCAATTAGAAAGGAAGTGCTATAATGCCTCAAATGAATAAAGGTGGAAAGATTGTATTTGGAAAAAGATGATTTAAGTGTTCATCTACCTACGCAAGCAATTTCAGAGTATGATATAACGTCAGAAAAGAAGGTGTATTTAATCTCTGGAAGTAAGAAAACAGGTGGGTTTATTGTGACTAGAAAAGGACTTTTATATCCCTCAAGAATAGGAAATATATTAAAAGATACACCAGAACTATGTGAATACAAATTGGAACAAGGACAATT
Source organism: Tissierellaceae bacterium HCP3S3_D8 (assembly GCA_052067355.1). Classification (GTDB taxonomy): domain Bacteria; phylum Bacillota; class Clostridia; order Tissierellales; family Tissierellaceae; genus CABMKH01. Next base: position 54,515 of record JBQHQH010000004.1, on the reverse strand, counting down.
TGTTAAGTATAAAGGAAAAGTATATTGTTGGGTATCTATATTAGATAATGGAATTATTCAATTAACAGAAGATATGTTAAAAGTTCTTGATATTTAATAGGAACAGAACTTTTATCAATTAGAAATAGTGATATTGCATTTTGCATGGGTGCAAAAGGACCACTATTAGAAAAAGCAGACAATTTTGATGGAAAATTAGAAGTATATTGATTCAATTATCATTTAAATGCTAGCAGATTCTTTAATGAAGTAGGTGATATCAAAGCTGAAATAGGATAAGTTTATAGGTCAATTTAACCGACCTATAGACTTATCCTATTTTTATGCCTGAAAATTAGAAGAAAGGAGTGTACTCTTTATAGTGAAAGTACGAAAAAGCATACCAAGCCACTAAGGGAGCAGTGCGCTTTCTTGGTGTATTTTAAATTTGATTAGAAATAAATAGGGCAGTATAGTATAATTAATATGGTTAGCTTATACTAACAGATTGCTTAAATATAGTTTTTTAATAGTACTAAGACAAGAAAGGAGCTTGTAAATGGAGCATAAATTCTATATCAATTCAAGAAATGGGTATGTCGCTATGCTAGAGCAATATAGAGTCATGCATGAGCAAATTGGGGATGCTCGTTTCTTGCCTAACCACGATATGAGGAAGGGTATCGTTTATGATATAAAACCGGAGTATGGCAAGGGAACCATACAAATATATAACTTGCTCGGCAATGTTATGTTGCTCATCTATAATTTTGTGTTTTATGAGGATGTCGTAACGGCATTTGATTTAACTGACAATTATTTTGAAATTGAATACTGTATAGATGGATGCATGTATATAGAAGAAGAAAAAGTAGGAGATACTTGTTTTGGCCCAAACAATTTATCCCTCTCTTTATCACAGGATATGAAAGGCACAATCAAGCGTTGTGCAGGTCAAAAGTATCAGGGAGTTTCGATAACAGCCAACAAGCATGCACTTTCCTCTTATTTTGGAAGTACCGGAGTCGGTGTATGGAATGATACGATAGAAAAACTGGAAGATCAGCTTCGCTCGGAGTATTATTTAGGTTTAAACACTCCTCCCGAAATAGCTGCTGCTTTTCTACAAATATTTAATTGCCGCCTCCCTGAAAAAACCCGCACTTTGTTTTATGAAAGTAAGGTTATGGAAACATTATCAATGATCGTATCTAACGAAGTTATGAAGTATGAAAAATATGAGTTAACAGCACTCACCCCTTATGAATTACAAAAAATCAAGGAAATTCCTCAAATTCTGCTTGAGCAGCCGTTTGAATTACCAAGCATTCTTTCACTATCTAAGAAGTTGGTCATTAATCCTAAAAAACTAACTAAGGGTTTCAAGCTTGTTTATGGAGATACTATTTTTAGCTATCACAGGAAATTTTCTTTACAACGGGCTTCTTCGATGCTATTGAACACAGAGAAATCAATTAGTGAAATTGCCTATGAAATTGGCTATTCAAGCTCTAGCAATTTCTGTGCAGCATTTAAAAAGCAATATGGTATTACCCCATTAAAATATCGGGAATCCTCCTTACTGCGCAATGCAGAATAAGTTTTACTCGTAAAATGATTTAAAAACGTCCTACTTTAACCACAGGTCTATACTTGTGGTTTTTTATTTTTTCCACATTCATTTAAATATAGTCTTTCGCTCAACATAAAACGGCATCGTAAGCAGTATAGTCCATAAGCATTTATGCTGTACAATATACCATGAGTTAGCTAAAACTAACTAATTTTAATACAGGAGGGATATACATGCTTAAAAAAACAACATCTATTTTATTGGCAATTATCTTTTGTACCGCATTGGCGGCTTGCTCACAACAGTCAAAAAAAGAAAATGAAGCTTCCAATCCAGTATCAACCAACCAGACCAGTACTCCACAACAGGACAGTTACTATCCTTTCAAATTTACTATTTATGACGATAAAGGAAACGAAGTTCAGCAGACCGTTAATGAGGAGCCAAAGAGAATTGTCGTAATTGGGCAGGGCCTTGCAGAGTTGATGATTCACTTTGGAGAAAAAGACAGGATTGTAGGACTGGCCTATCTAGACAAATCCTATTCCAAATATGAGGAACAGGTCGGACAGCTTCCGCTGATCACGGATACGTGGCCTTCTAAGGAATCTATTATCGCTCTAAAGCCGGATTTAATTGTTGCTATGTCTTCGGCATTTACCGACGAACGCCTTGGCAACATTTCGTTTTGGAATGAAAGAGGAATTCCTGTTCTTTCAGGTATTAACTATACCATGGGACGTACAATTGATAGCTTTTTTGACGACATCAACAATTTGGGAGTGGTACTAAATATTAAAGATAAAACAGATACCTTTGTAGAGGATCAGAAAACGCGAATCAAAGCTATTCAGGACAAAGCCTCACAGGCTACTAATAAGCCACGGGTTTTGCTTTTTGTTGGCAGTCAAAATGATACTTATTACTATTATGGTCCTACCCTCTGTGTCATTGATGAAATGGTAGAAGGCGCAGGCGGCGAGTACATAAAAGTATCAAAGGATACCTATGTGGAAATGTCCGCCGAATCTATCCTTTCTATTAATCCTGATAAAATTATTGTCACTGAGTTCCAAAAATCCGACAGTGACGCAGTAAAGCATTTATTACTTGACAATTCAAGCTTAAAAAATGTTACTGCTATCAAAAAAGGGAGTATAATGGTGGTTGATTATACGAACGCTATTCGCGGAAGCCTTGGTCTTGCGGATTTATATGAGGATGTTGCCGAGTTTGTTCATCCTGAATTATTTAAGGAGGAATAAGGATGGTTTCAACACAAAAAGGAGAACAAAAGAATACCCGGAAAACTTTTAAAGATAGTTTACAAAACCGGTCTGCATTCTCAATAATTTTTATAATTTTACTCGCTGCTGTCGTTGTATCGGTCGTAATTTCAGTATCCATTGGACAAGCTATCTATACCCTTTCAGCAATCCTTTAAAATATTGATACATCAACTGACTGGGTGTCAAATTGGTAATGTTAGTGAGTTGATAAACGGTATGTTTGTGGATATTATTTGGCAAATCCGATTTCCTAGGGTTTTGTTGGCAATGATTATGGGGGCTGGGCTGGCACTTTGTGGAGTAGTAATGCAGGCTTCCGTACAAAACCCTTTGGCGGACCCCTATATATTAGGAATTTCATCTGGAGGGGTCTTAGGAGCAACCTTCTCTATTATGCTTGGGTTTGGAGCTGGAGGAATACTCGGAGAATTCGGGGTTGCATCATGGTCATTTATTGGCGCGCTGGGTGCAGCAGCACTTGTCTTGGGCCTTGCCAGTATCGGAGGAAAAACATCTTCTGTCAAGCTAGTTTTAGCGGGAACTGTAATTAATGCCCTATGCAGTGCTTCTTCAAACTTTATCATTTATTTCGCCAAAAACTCAGAGGGCATACGTTCCGTATCCTTTTGGACAATGGGAAGTCTGGCATCAGCAGAATGGGATACTTTGCCTCTTGTGTCTGCGGTGGTAATTGCAGCAATAGTCTTTTTCCTGTTCCAATCAAGAGTAATGAACACTATGCTAATGGGAGAAGAAACCGCAATCACCTTGGGTGTTAATTTAAATTTTTATAGACGGTTGTACATGGTGATTTCCTCTGTGGTAACAGGTGTTTTAGTTTCCACCTGCGGAATTATTGGGTTTGTAGGCCTTATCATTCCTCATATTGTAAGAAGTGTTGTGGGGTCGGATCATAAACGACTAGTTCCTACAGCAATTCTTTTCGGATCTTTATTTATGATGTGGACAGATGTTTTTGCCAGAACAGTAATTCCAAATGGAGAACTGCCAATTGGCATCGTTACTTCACTTCTTGGCGCACCTGTGTTTATGTATATGCTGGTTAAAAAAAGCTATGGGTTTGGAGGGAGATAAATTGAATTTAAAAGCAGATCACATATCAGTCACCTTAGCGGGTGTAGATATTGTAAAAGACATCAGCATTAAAGTGGATAATAAACAGTTTGTTGGAATCATTGGACCAAATGGGTGTGGAAAATCTACCTTGCTGAAAAGTATTTATAAAGTTATCAAACCGCAGAAAGGCATTGTCTTTCTAGGAGATAAGGATGTTTTAAAATCATCTGCCCGTGTTATCTCAAAAGATATGGGTGTGGTAGGACAATTTAATGAATTGAGCTTTGATTTTACTGTCCACGAGATGGTGATGATGGGGAGAACACCGCACAAACACTTAATGGAATCTGACAATATAGAGGATTATAGAATTGTAGCTGATGCGTTAGAAAGAGTTGACTTGGGGGAGTATGCGGACAGAAGCTATTTAACATTATCTGGCGGTGAAAAACAACGAGTAATATTGGCCAGAGCAATTGCTCAAGAGCCTAAATTTCTAATCCTCGATGAACCGACCAATCATTTGGATATTAAATATCAACTTCAGATTTTATCTGTTGTCAAATCATTAAATATTGGCGTTCTTGTAGCTTTACATGATCTTTCTATGGCATCTGTTTACTGCGATATTCTTTACGTAGTTAAAGACGGACAGGTCATAGCTTCAGGAAATCCAAAGGCAGTGCTAACGAAAGAACTTATAAGACAGGTTTATGAAATAGATTGTGAGATTTACTCTAATCCCATTACTGGTGATTTAGCAATCACATATCTGTCCTCTAATAATGGGAACTAGGAGGGAATAAAAAAATGGAACTTGATATGACTAAAGGAAATCCTTCACGGATTATTCTAAAATTTTTCATTCCATTGTTTATCGGAGATTTATTGCAACAATTTTATAGTATTATTGATGCAATTGTAATAGGGAAATTTGTAGGCACAGATGCATTTGCAGCAGTTGGTTCCTCAAGTGCTGTAACTATGTTTATAACTTCTATTTTACTAGGACTTGCTATGGGTGCTTCGGCAATTTTTTCTCAACTCTATGGTGGCAAGCAGTACGATGAACTGAAAAAAATGATTTCTACTGCCTTAATATTTTTATTTTGTGTAAGCGTATTGATTACGGTTGTAACATCAGTCTTTTTACCGCAGATTATCAATCTTTATCAAATGCCGAAGGAAACCGCCGTCTATGCTACAGATTATTTAAAATATGTTTTTTATGGTTTTGTTTTTATCGGTATGTATAATGCATTTTCCTTTCTATTAAGGGCATTCGGAGATTCAAAAACACCATTATATTTTTTAATTGCCTCTTGCATATTAAATCTCATTTTAGACTTGCTCTTTGTGGTGGTGTTTCACATGGGGACTGCAGGTGCAGCGATTGCTACGCTACTTACACAGTGTTTTGCTGCTGTAGGCTGTGGGATTTATACAATAAAACGAATACAATTTCTGAATTTTGAACGGAAAGATTTAATATTTAGCACGTCTGCTTTCAATAAGATCGCTACTTTTTCCGTATTGACAGCACTACAACAGTCAATTTCCAGCTTCGGAATGATGCTTATTCAAGGATTGGTGAATACCTTTGGCTCAACAGTTATGGCTGCATTTGCAGCTTGTTCCAAAATCGACTCTGTTGCCAATGTCCCTTTGCAAGATCTAGGTAATTCTTTTTCTACGTATACTGCACAGAATAAAGGCGCTGGAGAAACAGAAAGAATTCGGGAGGGATTTCGTGCAACTTCAATGATTATCATAATCCTATCGGCAGTAGTCAGCATTGTCGCATTTATTTTCGCTCCGAACCTAATCACTCTTTTTGTAAATAAAGATGCAACAGAGGTAATAGTTGTCGGTGTTGGTTATCTTAGAATTGTTTCCCTATTTTATATATTGCTCGGCTTTATCGTTATGTTTTATGGATTTTTTAGGGGGCTTGGAGCCATTAAAATATCAATCTTGATGACCATAGTGTCACAAGGATTAAGAGTATTGTTAGCCTATTCATTCGCACCTATCAGGGGCTTTTCGGGTGTTTGCTGGGCTATTGTTGTGGGATGGTTTTTGTCAGACTTGTTAGGATTTTATATGTACAAAAAAGTCATGTTGCAAAAGGTTAGCTAGTTTAATCAACAGTCTTTTGAATACAGATAAAAAGTATACCGGGAATATCCTATCTGTAATTTATAGACGATGAAAGCTGTGAAGGATGGTATGTCAAATGGGAAGCGGTGAGCTAAAAATATCTCTGCTTCCCATTATGCTGATATCTAATAATAATGTAAATCCTTTCAGTTTCTTTGTCTAAGAAAGTACTACTTCTTTAAATCATCAATTATCGTATGTTCTGTTAGTTCAGATATTTTTAAAATTTTTTGATTCACCATAACTCGGAAACAGTTTGGAAGATGATCCTGATGTGCCCTATGTATTGCTACACACTCTATACATTTCCCATGGAACTTGCAGGCCTTTTTACATGAACAATGGTCTTGTGTTTTCATAGCATCACGTAAATCTTTGATAAACTCGTCTTGAATTTTCAAGCCCTCTCTTCTATTACCTCGGTGAAATTCCTCCATTGCTTCTTTCTCTTTTGGATGCCCGTCAATTATCATTTAATTACCTCATCCTTTCTGGGAGGTATTTGTTTTCTAGCAAAAACATTGTACCATACAGAGGTTGGAGTCCTCAATTTTCATTTAAGTTTACAAAACGTATAAAAGTAGGTGGAGGTAAAAATATGTATGAATCGGGAGAGATGTATTTAGAAACCATTTTGGTTTTGGGGAAGCGTAATGGATAAGTCAGATCTATAGATATAGCAAGGGAATTAAACTTTAGCAAACCTAGTGTAAGTCGTGCAATAGGAATTTTAAAGGACGATAGCTATATATTAGTAGATGATAGTGGTTATATTGAACTAACAGAGAAGGGGAGCAAGATTGCTAAAAATATCTATAAATTTATTGTATGCTTGACATACGATTGATTTTATTGTATGCTTGACATACTATAAAAGTTAGCGAGAGCTAACTAAAAGAAAGAGGGTGTCAAATTGGGTGAATATATTACTCCAAATGTATATTATCAAATTCTCAATCAATATCAAACTGCACAGCTTTTATTTGAAGCAATAAAGTTAGATGTTTTTTCTCATTTGGATAGTCCAACAACGGCAATGGAGATTGCCAATAAGACAGGATATGATGAGAAAAATATAGAGCTACTCTTACTTGCGCTTTCATCATGCAGCTATATTGATAAGGTGAACAATAGTTATTGCAATACTAAGACGGGGCAAGAATATTTGTCTAAAAAAAGTCCTCATTATATTGGACATACAATTTTATTTCGAGAAACCATGACTTCACTTTCTGATATTGGAAATAAAGTTATACATGGTTCTGAAAAACAGTTAGGCATTGGATATGATTTTGCTACATTAGCAGAAGTTACTGTTCCTGAAATGTATGCTACTGGTCGGGTGGAAAATTTTGTCACGGAAATCAAAACTATCTTTACAGATACAACTAGGCAGTATAAAATTCTTGATTTAGGTGGAGGCTCTGGAATATTGGCCATTGAATTTGTCAAAAATTTTCCTAATAGTCAAGCCTATGTATTTGAATTTCCCGATGTAGCAGTTACAACTAAGAAGATTATTACTAAACACAATATGGGTCAGAGCGTTTCAACTTTGGCTGGTGATTTTAACACTGATGATATAGGGGACTCTTATGATATGATTATCGCTTCTGGTATATTGGATTTTGCCACAGATGATTTGGAAGGTTTCATGGCAAAGATTTCAGAAGCTCTATTGGAGGATGGATATCTCCTTTTAATAGGACGATATTCAGAAACAGAGGGCTATACACAGGACAATATATTAGCTTGGCTTTCAGGTTATATGAATGGAATCAAGCCACCTCCAACAAGAAGCAGGGTTGAAACAGCCCTTAAGAAGGCACAACTTCAAATTGTTTGTTCAATTGAATCTGGTCGATTTCAAGGCTATCTATATAAGAAGGTGATGGTATAAATGGAGAGGTTAGGAAATGAAGTTATAAATTCTTTTATTACTCTTACGGAGAATATTGCAAATAGCAGAACCAATGTATTGAATTTTGGGAGCGAGGATATGACTTTTTATCGTGGTGAAATTCACATTATAAAGATGATTGGCGATTATCCTGGTATTTTTAGCTCAGAGATTGCCAGGCGTTTTGGCATTACACGTGCTGTTGTCTATAAAACTCTACTCAAATTGGAAGAACGAGAGCTTGTAATAAAAGAGCAGGATGATGAAGATAGAAAGAGGCATAATCTGTTTTTGACAAAAAAGGGACAGTTGGCCTATAAATATCACGAAGAATATCACAATCAGCATGATAAAGCTCTATTTGATTATTTAGATGGATTACCGAGTGATCAATTAGAATCAATTAAGGGATTTTTAGAACACGCTAATAACTTAATTCAAAATCATGTGTGAAAAATGCATAAAATAGGAGGAAAAAGATGAAAAGACAAATTACTTTTTTATTACTAGCTATGTCATTGACTGGTTGCAGTAATAATGATAAATATCAAGAAAATAATCAGCCTGAAGTCAATGCTGAGCAGACAAATAAAGAATCAGATAAAGATATACAATCACAGGCAAGGACGATAACAGATTTAGGAGGCCATGAAATTGAAATTCCTCCAGTATCAGAAATTGAGCATGTGGTTGTTATTACTCCGCCGGTTACTTCAGTTTTGCTCGAAACCATACCTAGTACTGATATGATTGTAGGTCTTAGTTCAAAGGCCTTTGTATATTCTAATGAAGATGTAATGAATAAGCTGTTCCCAAATTACAGGGATGTTGAAACCACATTTGTTGGAGATGACTTTTCTATTAATACGGAAGCACTTTTAGCCTTAGACCCGGATATTATTCTTTATTATGGTGAGATACAGAGAAAAGATCTTGAAAATATTGGACTTCCTATTATCAACTTCTTTTCACCTAGCTTAACTGACCCTAAGGATGTAACAGTTGCTTGGGACAATTTACTACGTGAGATATTTGAGGTAGAAGACAGTGAAAGTCTGGAAAAGGAATGGAAGTATTTCGATGCAAAGGTTGAAGAAATTTTGGCAAGGCAGACAGGAGAAGCAAAACGTGCTTTGTGGGTATTTAGTAATGTCAGCGGAAAATTGGTTGTTGCTGGTAGCAGCTCCTTTGATGCTTATGCAGAAAGTTTCTTTGAAAAGGCTGGTATAGTCAATGTGGCAACAGATATACAGGGAACAGCCGAGGTTGATATGGAACAAATCTATGAATGGAATCCAGATACAATCTTTGTATTCCATAATGTATCGGCACAAGCATATTTAAATAATACCATTGAAGGACAAGACTGGTCGCTCCTTAAAGCTTGGAAAGATCAAGAGATCTATGATATTCCACAGACAGCCTATTCATGGGGTGCTCCTTGTGCGGATTCTCCATTGATGCCATTGTGGTTAATCTCAAAAGCATATCCCGAACTGTACAATGAAGAAGAATTCTATACTGAATTAGAAGGATATTATGAAAGGTTGCATAATGTCACATTGATAGAGGAAGATATGGACTCAATTTTAAGCTTAAGGGATCTCAGATAGATATGGATAGAAGTGAAAAAAATCAGTACTTAATAACTATAATTCTACTTAGTATTTTGCTAGTGCTAATAATAGTTAGTTCCATGATTTTTGGCAGATATGAAATGAGCTTATCAGATATTAGTAATGTAATCAAAAATCGTATCAATGGAACCTATGATGATGCACTTAAAATCATGGATCATGTATTGATAAATGTACGTCTACCTAGAATATTGTTGGCTGGATTGGTGGGTGCCGGATTATCTATATCCGGTGCAGCCTTACAGGGGACATTTCAAAACCCATTGGTAAGCCCTGACTTATTAGGGGTATGTGCAGGGGCTGGCTTTGGGGCAGCTTTGGGAATTCTACTTTTTTCTGATGACAGTATGCTTTCCTCCCTGCTTCCCTTTGTATTTGGAATTTCCAGTATTCTTTTAGTCTTTTTTCTTGCAAATGGACAGAGCAGGAGTGAAACCCTATCTCTTGTACTATCTGGCATTATAGTATCCTCAATTTTCAATGCACTTACATCACTTATAAAATATGTGGCTGATACAGGAGATAAACTACCTGCAATAACCTTTTGGCTTATGGGTAGTTTCTCTAATACCACATACACTCATATAAAGATTGCAATTATTCCAGCGTCAATAGGCATCATAGGATTACTGATTTTACGTTGGAAAATCAATCTACTATCTCTTGGAGATGAGGATGCTTATACAATGGGTATCAATCCAGAGCGTACACGCTGGTATATAATTATCTTTTCCACATTGGTAACTGCAGCCTGTGTAACTGTATCAGGTATTATCGGTTGGATTGGTCTTGTTATTCCCCATATATGCAGGAGAATTGTAGGCGTCAATCATGGTAGGCTGCTACCAGTATCTTGCCTGATGGGTGCAGTATTTATGATACTAGTTGATAGTATAGCAAGAAATCTGACAACAGCTGAAATACCCATTGGAATTTTAACTGCATTAATTGGTGCCCCTTTCTTTGCAATAATTTATAGGCAATCCAAAGGAGGGATATAGATGCTATTAGAGGTCAAAGATGGAACCTTTTATTACAACATAAAAAAGCCCATATTAGAGAATATTAATTTTAAAATGGATGCAGGTGAAACAATGGCTGTTATGGGACGAAATGGGGTTGGAAAGACAACATTGATTAAATGTATTGCCGGAATATTGAAATGGAAAAGCGGCTATTCCATTATTAACGGACAGAAAAATAACAGTAACAAACCCATTAGAGAAATCGGATATGTTCCTCAAGCACATAAAGCCTCCTTTTCATATTCTGTACGGGATATGGTTGTATTTGGGAAGGTAGGTCATAACTCGTATTTTGCAGCTCCTCGTAATGAAGATTATCAAAAATCAGATGAAATTTTAGATCGTATTGGCATTTATGATTTACGTAATAAACGTTGCAATGAATTAAGTGGTGGTCAACTACAGCTTGTTTTTATCGCAAGGGCATTGGTAAACTCACCACAGCTTCTAATATTAGATGAGCCAGAGGCACATTTAGACTTTCGCAATCAATTAAGGCTGTTAAAACTGATAAAGAATCTTGTGTCAGAACAAAACATATCTTGCATTATCAATACCCATTATCCCAATCATGCGATTAGGATAGCAGACAAATGCTTCTTGTTAGGGGATGATTATTATCAAGAAGGAGCCGCACAAGAGATAATGACGGATACAAATATCAAAAAGTATTTTTCTGTTTGTTCACAAACACTGTATACGACTTATGAAGGAATGCGAATCCCTACTTTTGTTTTTCTAGATGAAGTTTAATATATTTCATCTGAACTGAATGGTTAAAAGGGCGACTTTGATTTTATTTCAAAGCTGCCCTTTACTTTACATAGAGTTGGGATTTTCCTATTTGCATAAGTCCCGTGGAGTAATTCCAAATCTTTCTTTGAAAGTTTTTGAAAAGTGACTTACATTTGTATATCCCACAGCAAAAGCGGTTTCGCTTACATTATGCTCTCCATCTTCAAGTAGAGAGAAAGCTTTATCAAATCGTTGTTCACGAATGAACTCATATGAAGGATATTATAGAAGAATCATTAAAAGAAGAATTAGGAATTATAGCTGTAACAACAACGCCTAAAGCATATAAGAAAGAAATTGAATATTGCAAGGATAATCCTAATATCAAAGTTGCATTAGGATTACATCCACAACTGGTAAAAGATAGATATGATGAACTTTCAATAATAATTAGTAATATTTTTAATGCAAAATACATCGGGAAAATAGGGTTGGATTTTAATAAGCAATATTATGCTTCTAAAGAAAAGCAAATTGAAGTGTTTTCTAAGATTATAAGAATGTGTAGTGAATTAGGTGGAAAAGTAATATCGATTCATAGTGTCAAGTCAGCGGAATATATATTAAATATTTTAGAAACATTTAATGTTACAAAAAATAATCACTGTATATTACATTGGTTTACAGGTAGTGAAAAACAACTCATAAGAGCAATAGAACTAGGATGCTATTTTTCTATTAATAGAAAAATGCTTGATATTGAAAGAGGTAAGGGTGTTATAAGAAGGATTCCAAAAAGTAAATTATTGGTTGAAACGGATGCACCATTTATTAAAGAAATAAACTTTGGACGTGATATTTATGAAGAGCTATACCAAACCATTAAAGGAATCTCTAAATTAAGAGAAGAGAATTTGTTTAAAACAATAGAAGAAAATTCACAGCAATTTTTTTGATAAAAGCCTGGAAAGAAAAGGGTTATCAATAAGATGATAAACTAATTATTAAAATAAAAATTCATCACATCCTTATGGAAAAGTATTAAGAAAAAATAAATTGTAATGAACAAAGCCTTCAAAGAATAAGTTGTTTCAGGGTTTTGTTGTTTACAGTTTTAATACAAAGGATGGTATTATATATTTGTAAACGGTAACTATTAAAATGTTGTAAGCGAGCAGCAGTATCAATAATAATGAAAATGTAAAACTTAAAAACTAATAATAAATAGGTGAAAATTAAGAAATATACCCTACCACCAAGGGGGTAATATCTACCTGCAGCATCATAATCGTCTCCTCAAGGCATGTTGAGACGATAATAATGATGTCATATTGTGGTTCGGGAGAGACAATAGGATTCGACCACAACATGCAGTGGTTTTCCAGTGATTTTGAACCTTTAAAATAGGCAAAAAAGTGAAGGATATTAAAGTGGCAAATAAATGAATTTCTTTCTATATATTAGAGATAGCTTATATCCTGTGCAAGGAGGGTAAATGTGAAAAAATTTCAAAGAAAAGACTTAATGTTTTCGTTATGTGGTTTGAATTGTGAACTTTATTTGATTAACAATTAAATATCCTAAGTCTTAGATTAACTTAAACAATCTACAGACTTAGTCTTTTTTATGCCTAAAAACAAAAAGAAAAGATAAAAATGTCAAGATTATTTATGTATAGCATGAGGTTAGGGAAACTTGAGATGATGATGCCGTGGGTAGGAGCTTTTCATAGTTATAGATTCCTGATGACTTACTGAATGGTAGATGATATAATATTGTAAAAATTGTAATCTTTGTAAACAGGATTCAGGCACAAGTGAGTGCAATTTATATGATATATAAAAATTGAAACTGTAATCAAGTTTTGAAATATAAAAAGGGATATAATATAATGGCGGGGAGTAAATAGGTTTGTCTATTAAAACAATTGAAAATATGGTAAATTGGGTTGAAGAAAATTTAGAAAAATATCCAACTTTAGAAGAAATGTCTAATTTTATAGGGTATTCACCTTGTTATTGCTCTACTAAGTTCCACGAATATGTCGGTATTTCATTCAAAGATTACATTCAGAAGCGACAGCTAAGTATGGCAGCGGTGGCATTACAGAAAACGAATTATCGAATTATTGACATTGCTATACAATATGGATTTTCATCACATGAAGCATTTACAAGGGCTTTTGTGCGTGTTTATGGCTATACACCCTTTCAATATCGTAAATTGTTGCCAGAAATCTTAATTTTCGATAGAGCTAAAATAGATTTTTGAACATGCCACAGTAGATATAAGGAGTGTTTTTAATGTTAAAAAAAGTTGGACGAAATAATTTGTGTTGGTGTGGAAGCGGAATTAAGTATAAAAAATGTCATGAGTCTTTTGATGAAAAGCTATTATGGTACAAAACCCAAGGGTGTATTATTCCACCAAGAAAAATTATAAAAAACGCAGAACAAATTATTGAAATTAGAAAAAGTGGAGAAATCAATATAGCAGTTTTAGATTTCATATCTGAACAGCTACATATAGGAATGTCAACAGAACAAATTGATCTTTTAATCTATGAAAAAACGGTGGCTTTAGGTGGAATTCCAGCAACACTAAATTTTGAAGGTTTTCCTAAAAGCGTATGTACATCAATCAATAATCAAGCATGTCATGGTATACCATCAAGTAATGTTTTGCTGAAAGATGGTGATATTATAAATATTGATGTTTCTACAATATATAATGGTTTTTTTTCGGATTCATCAAGAATGTTTTGCATCGGAAATGTAAGTTCTGAAAAAAAGAAACTAGTGGATGTGGCTAAGGAATGCATTGAATTAGGATTAGCACAAATAAAGCCGTGGGGATTTTTAGGTAATATGGGGCAAGCTGTGCATGAACATGCTATGAGTAATGGATATACGGTTGTACAGGAAATAGGCGGACACGGTATTGGTTTGCAATTTCATGAGGAACCGTGGGTGAGCTATGTTTCAAAAAAAGGAACAGGAATGCTTTTAGTGCCGGGCATAGTATTTACTATTGAGCCAATAGTTAACATGGGAACTGATGAAATTTTTGTAGATGATAATGATGGCTGGACAATTTATACAGCGGATGGAATGCCATCAGCCCAATGGGAAGTTATGGTTTTGGTTACTAATAATGGCTATGAAATATTAGCCTATTAGCGCCATCAAATTAGCGATATATTTAAGAATACAAAATGGAGCACAATAAAAGAAAATAGTCTTATTGTCTAAGTTTATTTTATATCGCTGTTTCTATAAATAAACCTTTCTGCCAAGTCACTACCAGGTCCAAACAGCATCTCTTTTGACCGTTCAAGTCACATTGAGAGTATAATTCTGATGACGTATTGTAGTTCTGAGGATAAAATCAAGGCTTGGCAGCAATATATTGTGGTTTTTGAGTGATTTTGAGACTAAAAACAAGGCAAAAAAGTGCCGTTTTCAATCTCCTAAAAACAGTAAAAATATAGATGACATGGGGTTTTTCCTATGGTGAGATCATGAAAAATAAAAATTGGATTGAGGTAAAAATGATTAGAAAATTTAAAAACAAAGATCTAGAAACAATAATGGAAATATGGTTTAATGCTAACATACAAGCTCATGACTTTATCTCTGAGGATTATTGGAAAAATAATTTTGATTTAGTTAAGAGTATACTTCCAGATGCAGAAATATATATTTATGAATCAGGAGATAAAATTCAGGCTTTTGTAGGAACGGATAATGGATATATAGCTGGAATATTCGTATCTGCTGAAATGCAATCGAAAGGAATTGGAAAGCAATTACTTGATAAATTAAAGGAACTTTATTCTGAACTTAGTTTAACAGTTTATAAAAAGAACATAAAAGCTGTCAATTTTTATCAGAGGGAACAATTCGTAATTCAACAAGAGCAGATTGATAAAAATACGGGAGAAGTAGAATATTATATGGTATGGAATAAGTGAGAAATGATTTTGATTTAAGAGAAATCAAGAGGCTAAGTTCTTAGATCGATTTTAATTATCTATAGACTTAGCCTCTTTTTTTATACAAAATACAGAAAAGAAGAATTCAATATGAAAAATCAGCTGTAAATCTTAAGGCTTTTTAGCCATCTTTTTCTCTATATCTACAGAAAAACGAATGGGTCAGTTTTGAAATACGGGGATGAAATCCTTCCTCTTTTATTTATATGTATTGATAAGGGGAGTTGAATTTTTAATTACTAGCATATTTGAGTTTTTCTCGCTCCTCAAAGAATAGTAAGCTAAGAATGTTTATAAAATGTGGTGTAAATCTCATTTTAATTGTAACTTTACTAAATATCTACTATCGCTAAACGAAGATTTGTGATATAAGAAAATGATGAAATTTATTAGGAGGTAATTTTATAATGCTTATAAAAAAAGAACAAGGTGGTGAAGAATACATAGGAGAAAACAAAATGGGGACAAAGCCAATAGTTCCGCTTCTTATTTCTATGTCTTTGCCACCAATGTCGTCTATGTTTATGCAGTATACATACAATTTTGTGGACTGTATGTTTGTATCATGGATAAGTGAAAATGCTTTGACCGCTGTTTCCTTAGCCTTTCCCATTACAACACTAATTTTATCTATTTCTATTGGGTTAGGTGTGGGTACCAATGCATTGATAGCGAGATGCTTAGGAGGTAAAGATCAAGAGGAGGCGAATAACATAGTTAGCCATAGCCTGATTCTATCTTCTATTTTAGGTATTATTTTAACAATTATTACATTACTTATTGTAAAACCATTTTTTAGTGCATTTACAGATAACTCGGCAATTTACCAACTGGGTATTGATTATACCTATATTGTAGCTTTTATGGTATTTGGAAATATGGTACATATTTCAATTCAAAAAGTTATACAAGCTACAGGTAATATGATTTCACCAATGTTGTTTCAGATGGCGGGGGTTATATTAAATTTTATCCTTGATCCTATCTTAATTTTTGGTTGGTTTGGAATGCCAGCAATGGGTGTAAAGGGTGCTGCAGTTGCAACAGTTTTAGGCTATTTTTTCTCAATGATTCTAGCTTTTTATGTACTAATTTTCACGAAACAGAAAGTAAGGATAAAAACAAAGGGATTTCATTTGGAATGGAAAATATTTAAAGAAATTATAATTATAGGTCTTCCATCATTGGTCATGAATGCATTAGGTGGCTTTGTGGTTGTTCTCTCAAACATATTTTTAATGGCTTATTCTATGACAGCAGTTGCGTTCTTTGGAATATATTTTAAGATACAACAACTGATTACCATGACGGTGAACGGACTTATTCAGGGATGTATGCCAGTAATGTCTTATAACTACGGTGCACACAATAAGCCAAGATTAATGGAAACTTTTAAAGCGGGACTCACCATAGCAGTTATAATGATGGGGGTAGGAACGGTGATATTATGGACCTTCTCAGAAAATGCACTTGGTCTCTTCAGAGCTTCCAATGAAATGTTAGAATTTGGAATACCAGCTTTACGTATTATGAGTTCTAGTTTTATCCTAGCAGCTTTTGGATTCATGTTTGCCTCATTTTTTCAGGCTACAGGAAGAGTGTATTATAGTATCATAATAAATTTGCTTAGGCAGTTAGTTCTACTGATACCATTTATGTGGCTTTTGTCTAGAATCATGGGTATTTCAGGTATTTGGTGGTCATTTCTTGTAGCAGAACTAATTACCACTATTGTATGTATTGTACTATTCATCCAAAGTGAGATTATGGGACCTGGGGTAAGGTTTGAAGAAGAATAAAATAGAGGGGAAAATAAAGGAGCAGCATATATGGCAATAAAATTGCTATAGGTCTACTAACATTTCAATGATCATTTTAACAGGGATATTACAGGTAGATTATGGCTTTTTTACTATAATTTTGGCATTTAACTTTTTCTTCTTTAGAGATAATCTTATTACGAAGCTTATCATATGTTATTTAATTTACATAACTAGATATTCTAATTTTTTAATAGGAGTGATTATAATATTACTGCTGGGAATGTTTAATAATAATCTTACGAATAAAGAGAATTTTTCTCTAAAACAAAAAAATGTATTTAAATATGGCTATTACTTATTCTATCCATTACATTTTATTGTTTTATATTTAATAGAATTGATTGCATGATGGGAAAGTAAATAAAAGGGTAAGTATATGAGAGTTTCATTTTATGAAATGCTCTGAATGAAGAAAAATCTAAATCTTTTTGACAAAAGTCATAATCCATAGTAGAATGATAAACATAAATTCTGACATCAATATTATGTAACTAGGTGATAAAATGAATAAACAAGAAGATATGTTTAGCATAATAAATATAAAAAATAAAGAACCAGATACAAATATTCCAGAAGGAGTTAAGCTAAAGGAAAAAGAACTTTGGTGTCCTTATTGCTCAAAGCCTGTTATATTTATAAGAGATAAAAAACTGGGAGTTAAAAGATGTCCTTATTGTAAAGTGAGCAATAGGGACTATAATGTAAAACAAGTTAATAAAAAATGGTTATAAAACAATCCTTCATTTTGAAATAAATGAAGGATTGTTTTTAGAATATATAAGTATATGGTTTTATTGTAAACATATGTTGAAGACATCTATAATTTAGATGTCTATTTTTGTAAAATTAATCCAAAAAGAAGGATTTTGAAAACTTTTGTAGAATACAAAGAATGAGATAATTTATGTTCTTAGTTATAATAGGAGGGAAGAGATGCTTAAGTTTATAAAGAAGGGTCAAAGACAAGAGATAACAGTATATAATGAAAATAATAATAGGATAAAAATGGAAGGATTATCGAAGAGTACAGGAATTTTGAAGAACAATCAAAAACATATAGTAGAAAGACTTGCTATGAAAATTGATGAAACAGCCTTTGCAACAGATAATTTGATACAAATTACATATGATTTGGCAGATCATGTAGAAGTTCAGATGTGTTCCATTCATAATGTTATAGACGAAATTGAGAATTATTCAGCGTTAGCAGAAGAAGTTTATGCTAGTACAGAGAATTCTAAGCAAATTGCAGCGGATACATTGAATATCGCCTATACTGGTAATGATGCTGTAAATAATTCTATTAACGCTATGAAAGAAATAGAAGAATCCGTAGTTTATGCTAAGAATGTAGTAAATGATTTAAATCAAAAATCAAAACGTATTGATGATATGCTAGAGGTAATAAATAATATCTCCTATAATACAAATTTACTTGCATTAAATGCATCTATAGAGGCAGCGAGAGCAGGAGATGCTGGTCGTGGATTTTCAGTTGTAGCTAATGAAGTAAAGAAACTTGCTGAAAATAGTGCTAATTCAACAAGTCAAATAGCAGAGGTTATTAAAGAAATTAATAATGAAATTTCTAATACTATAAAAGCAATGAATGACAGTATGACTAAGATAGAAGAAGGAATGGATATTGCCAATAATACTATGGTGGTTTTCAATGAAATAATAGGTGCAATCAACAATACATCAAAAGTTACTGAAGAAATAAATGATGCCATATCTAAGCAAACTGAAAGCTTGGAAAATATGATTAATTTAACTTCTGATATGAGTAATAATTCAAACAAGGTAACTTCTCTTGTAGATATTGCATCTTTAAATACAAAATATGCTCAAACATCTTTAGATATGCTATCAGGAGTATCTAAGGATCTAAAGATTATATCAGACAAATTGCTAGAAAATATTGAAACGGATAAGGTAGAGGAAACAATTTTAAATATATCTCTAAATTCTAAGCCTTTAGAGTTTAATCCCCAGCTGTCAAAAGACCAAGATAGTGCTCAAGTTTTATTTAATGTCCATGGAACTCTTCTCTATATTGGAGATACTGGAGAAATTTCTCCTGGAGTAGCTAAGAGCTGGTATGTGGAGGATGACGGAGTTACTTGGGTGTTTAATATAAGACGGGGAGCAAAGTTTCATAATGGTAGGGAAATAAAGGCAGATGATATTAAATATTCTTATGAAATGATGATGTCCCCAAAACTTCACTCTCCTAATACATGGTTTTTAGGGCATATTGAAGGGGCGGAGGATTATGTAAATGGCAGAGCAAAAGAAATAATAGGAATTAAGGTACTTGATAGATATAGACTTGCTATTAGATTAGTGAGTCCTTATAGTGGATTTTTATTAAATTTAGGCCAATTTAGTACTAGTATTTTGGCTAAGGAAGATTTAGAAAAGGGAAAAATCACAGGATGTGGTCCATATATTTTAGATGAAATAACTGATGAGTATTGTGTTCTTAAAGCATTCGAAAATTATTATGGGGGTGCTCCTTATCTGGATAAGATAGTCGTTAATTATAAGAACGAAGATTTAGCTCAGAAATTTATTGAAGGTAAATATGATTTTGCTACTTTTAACAACAAAGAAGACTTCGAAAGGATAAAAAAACTACCAAATATAAATACAAGTTTAAATGATGTAATGGGAACTTACTATCTTGGATTTAACCTAGAAGGAAATTCCATATTTGCAAAGAGTAAGGATGCAAGACGAGCATTAAATATGGGAATTAACAAAAAGAGAATAATAGGTGAGATATTAGGAGATTTAGGAGAGGAAGCTAAGGGACCCATACCTCCTAGAATTGTTAATAATACTTATTTACAAGAAGTTCCATATAACCCTTCTATGGCTAAGGATATTTTAAATAAGGAAGGATTGTATAAATCACGAGATACTATAAAACTAATTATAAGAGATGAGCCTGAAAGTACCTTGTTTCATAGAATTAGTCAATATATAATTGATGATTTAGAAGGACTAGGGATTAAGCTTGAGATTAGCAGAATTCCTAATAAAGATTATCTAAAGGCAAATAATATTGCAAAATGTCATATATTCGTAGGTAGATGGATAGCTGATACAGGAGATCCAGATAATTATCTACAACCTTTGTTCAATTATAATAATCAAACTAATGCTACAAGATACAATAATCATGATGTTGTAGAACTTATGAATAGGGCAAAGGAAATAATCAATCCTAATAAAAAAATGGAAATATATAAGGATATACAAAATATCATAATAGATGATTGTCCATTGGTTCCTATTTACCATCCTAGGACAGCATTAGCCTCAAAGAAAAATATAGTTGGAGCAAGACTCAGTCCTTTAGGTATAATAAATTATGAAAATGTTTTGATAAAAGAAAGGGGATAATATAAAGGAGTTGTTTTATAACTTGATGACACGCTTCCCTTAGAGTAGACACATAAAAAAACAAAAATTATTTCATGCCAACCGTACTTCAACGGTTGGCGTGATTTATTTTATTCTGTCATAGGGCTATATTTTGATAAAATATAGGTTTAAGTAGATGCAATATATAGTGTGAATATATGGAAATAATTTGCTTGACAATATCTGAAATTGAATTTATACTGTAAGGGTTCGATTTCAGATATTGTGTATTATGGATGGATAATATGAATGTAAAGAACAGTAGAGTTATTCCTGATGCAGAGATGGTTAGAATTATGGAAAAGAGGTATAGAAAAATCGTATAAGTAGATGTATCGGGATATCTTATGTATAAAAAGCTAGCTATAGAGGAGGTATCAAGTTGAATAATAATATATTGTCGGAAGGGCGATTATCAACCCTTTATTTGCAGTTTGTAATTCCCTCGGTTATTGCTATGGTTATTTCAGGAATACAGGGAATGATTGATGGGATTTTTTTGGGTAATTTTGTAGATGCAAACGCAATGGCAAGTGTCAATATTGCCAATCCATATATGCAGGTGATTGTTGGAGCGACTATGATTGTCTGTACTGGAACTTTGAGTTATCTTGGTCGTACTTTAGGAGAAAATAACAGAAAGAAAGCGAAAGATATATTTAAATCTTCAGTGATTGCTCTTCTAGTTCTATCTATTATTATCCTATTATTAGGTGTATTGTTTCATAAAGGCATTGCAGTACTATTGGGGGCAAATGATGTTTTGTTGACTTCAGCTAGCCAATATATTGCGAGCATAGCTTTTTTTACTCCAGTAATCTCTTTTATGATTTTCTTTGGATTTACTGATAGGCTTATGGGAAAACCAAATCTATATCCAATAGCCACTGTATTTTGTTTGATAACTAATATCGTTATGGATTTTATAGCAGTTAAGATTTTAGAATTGGGGGTCATTGGTGCCGCTATTGCGACTGGAGTTTCTTACTTAGTAGGCTTGATGATTGTTATTAGGCCGGTTTTATCTCGAAAAGGAATTGTGAACATTTTTGAAGGCAAATTTTGCTGGAAGATTTTTAGCCATTCTGCTTTTAATGGTTCTTCAGAAGGAGCAACTTATGTATCAGCTGCTCTAACCATGCTTTTGTTTAACCGTGCATTCATGAGTTTTGCAGGTGAAAAAGGGGTTGCCGCTTTTACAGTAATAAATTATTTGGGAAATTTCGTTACGTTAATTATGTTTGGTGTATCGGATGGTATTAGTTCCATAGTAAGTTATAACTACGGGGCAGGTAAATTGGAAAGAGTAAGGAAGACATTTTTCTCTTCAGTTGCTATTAACTTCCTTTGGGGAGTATTACTAATTTTAGTGTTAAAACTGCATGCTGAAGAGCTTATAAAAATTTTCCTTAAGAATGAACCAGAAATTTTACAAACCGCAATTAAGGGAGCAAAAATATATGCACTTAGTTTTTTCTTTAGTGGTTTCAATATAATTCAATCAGGGTATCACACGTCAGTAGGAAATGCTTTGGCATCTTTTTGTATTGCTGCAAGCAGAGGTATTGTTTTTGCCAGCATAGGGATAACTGTTTTACCTTATTTCTTTGGAATAAATGGTGTTTGGGCAACACTACCATTTGCAGAGATAATGACATTTTTTCTTTGTGTTGGACTTATGAGAGTATATAGAGATTTATATTTCAAGCCAAAAGAATTATAGTTTTAACAGTGATTTTAGCATACTGAAATATAGTGGGATAAGTCGACATTGATATAGATGTATTTTTAGTAAAAAGGAAGGACAGGGTCTCTGTCCTTCCTTAATTATCATCAGTATATTTATGACTATGATGGTGTATTAATATTATATCTTCGTCCCAACCTATTATTGGAGTGGTAAATTTGCAGTTTACCACTTACGACGATAATCATATTTATCTCGATTTATATTCAGTTGAATCCCATTATAAAATTATAAATGGATTATTAATATTAAATCCTTCTTACTTATACTGAAAGGCTTGTAAACCTAATTATCCTACTCCACATCGTCATTGGATTTTTCATCTATAATTTTTTGCAATTCTCTTTTCAATTCATTTTGTTCCTCAAGACTTACTTGGCTATTTATTAACGCTGCTATGATTTTGGGTACAGATTTATTTGAAAATGATTTGTTTTGTTGAATTTGTGCTACAGTGTATTCTTCAAAAGAAATTGTCGGTTTGAAAGTTCTGGCATATGTCTTATTATTTTTTATAAACCCGTCTACTTCTACTACACCTTTCTTTAGTAATGAATTTAATAATATGTGAATTGAACTTTTCTTCCATGTTGAATTCTGTGATAATTCAACGATTTCAGAACTTGTTAAAGCCTGTTGCTCTTTCCATAGTATTTCCATAACCTCAGTTTCTTTTATTGTAAGTTGTTGAACTATCATTCCAATGTATCCCTTCAAAGTATTATGTACTTATTATTATATTTACTATTTTATAGTATATTATTTATCTTGCTTTTTTACAACTATTATATTTTTATTTATTGACTAATAATATCATTATATATATAATAGTTAATATTAACGATTGATATATATATAAATCGTTAATTTGTCTTCTGAACAGAAGATAAAAATATTCAGGGGAGGGTTTGATATGTTAAAAAAAATGAAACGAAGATCAATTGTGGCATTAATGTTAGCTTTAACAATGACCTTAACTACAGGATTATATGTATATGCACAACCTACATATAATAACAATAAAGAATGTATATCAAAAGCAAGAGACATAACAAGTATTTCATCTGATTTAGAGAAAGACAAATATGACACCCCTATAGCAGAAGAGATAACAGGTGTTTTAAGTGATTCTAATTTGGAAAATCTATTCCATAATGCTGAATCAAATTCTAAAAAAAGAAAGATAGATCCTAACGGATTTCCCAAACTTAAAAATGCTTCTTTCATGATACTTAATGATAGTGAAATCGTTTTCGACGGTGAATTAGTTTTTGATGAAACTAATATTTATGAGCTTTCTTCTACTGGTAGAGTTTATACTGCTGATGAAGGTATGTTACGAGATAAAGTATTCTTAATAGATATGGAGGATAGCGATGAGTACCATTTTGTACAAATGAGAATTGACGCAAGTGAAAAAGAATACCAATTTATCTCAATAATCATTCAGAATATTCTTACTGAAGAACTATTGCATTTTGAAACTGTTATAGATAATCAATTTTTAGCTGAAATAGCAGATATTGCTGTTTCTGCTGATAAAGAAGCTTTTACTGAACTTTATGAGGTGGAAAAAAACTTAATCAATCCTGTTGAGAAAAGTACGCTCACAGTTAAAGGCGTAGGGGATAGTACTTATTCCAAAATCGAAGCATTTGTTAATGGTGAAGGTGATAATATCTCAATCGAAGCTGAAGTTGATAATAATATAACAGATTCATCGATTTCGCCCTTAGCTGTGCCATATAGTAATTGGATGGACTTCTTTAGGGAATTAGATAGAGACGGATATGCTTACTTAGATGACCATCGTGTCGATAGATATGCAATTACCAATAATGGATGGCAGAATGTAGTAGAAGAAGGTAGAGGCCCTTATGCTATTTCTGGCTATGTTCGTTCAAATGGAAGTAGAGAGAAGTTAGTTGATATAATAATGATTGATGTAATCCTACAACTAATGGACTATACCATCAAAAAATACAGCTATATGTTGATTATGTCTTTAAACTAATCTATAATACGGATACAGAAAGGGTGACTGTTCGTTATTATGATTGGGGGCCAAATGTTCATAATATTGAGCTGCTGTTGGGTTAATTGATAAATATGCTAAATGGTTTGATTGTTGGGATAATCTTGATAGAGAGGGAGATCAAGATTTTGGAGATTCCAGAGACTTGGTTTTATAAGATCAAAACAACTTTATAATCTATCACCGTTTTATACTCTGATACCATAGCAATGCATCAATTTCCATTTGCTTCACAAAAGTATACTTTCCATCACAATAGCCTTCAATATTCTCCGGGAACTTGTCAACTAATTCCATTTTCAACTTTCCATATTTCGCGGTGATATCTGGATGTGTGTGGCAATACTCTCTCACTACAAGATGTCTGTAAATGTCTTTATGATTGCTTTGCTCAAAAACATGGATTTGATATGTTCTATTGTCGCCATTATTTATAAATGTATCTAAAGATATATTGTGGATATATCATTTATCTAATTTTATTCTTGTAATATAAGTTTACCATATGTTGGAGGTTAAATAAACTTAAAAACTTTAAATATAGATACTTGAATAGATGAAGTCTTAAGCCAAATATTTTAATTTACTTAAGTTAATTTTATATGTATAATATAACCAGTATTGATAATCAATATCAATACTGGTTATATTATTAAGTTACAAATCACAAAGATATAAAGGAGAATATAAAATGGAAGTTGATTTAAATAAATTGATAAGTCATTTTGCAAATAATCACTTTATGGTACAAGCCGTATTTTATAATAAAATTAGTCCGGGAAATAAAGGCTTTGAAAAAACTGCTCCATTGCCAGGATTCATCTTTCCCATTAGAGGAAGGTCGCAATATTCTTTTAACAAAATTCCTTATATTTCAGAAATTGGAAGCATAGTTCATGGTGGAGCCAATATGGATTTAGACAAACAAGTTATAGGAAGTAGCAATTGGGAATTTATCGTGGTTTTATATGATACTAGTTATTCAAACAAAAATGAACTTGATTTACACAACATGCATTTTAAGTTAAATATAGGAGGGAATCCTAAGTTGACATCTCTTTTGTGGAGGTTAAAAGATGTTTCAAAAGAGAAACATGAAATAGGAAGATTTCAGACAGAGAATATCTTCAGATCCATATTAGAAGAAGTTTTCACAAGTGTTCAACAGCCACAAGATAAAGGAATAGATTCATTGTTTGAGCAGGTATCTTCATATATTCATAACCATTATATGGATGACATAACAGTAAAGGAACTAGCCGAAAAAAATGAAGTAAATGAAAATCAATTATTTTATGCATTTAATAAATATGCAGGAATGGGAACTGGGGAATACATAATAAAATATAGATTAAACTGTGCAAAGCAACTATTGATTAATAGTGAAAATACAATTTGTATAATTGCAGAAAGTGTAGGATATACGGATCCACTTTATTTTAGTAGAATATTTAAAAAGAATTTTGGGGTGGCACCTAGTATATATAGGGAGAAATTCAGGAATAGTCCATATGCAATTTAAGATTACTTTATTCTATTATCACTTCTCATATGATATACTGAATCATACAAATTGAGAATGATTATCAATGAGCATAATTATAAAAGGATTGTAGTATTATGTTAATCATAACTAATTACCTTTGGACCTTAGATATGTATATTTTAACAAATAAAGTAACTGAGAATTTGAATAATATACATAATGAACCAAGTGCAAGCTGATTTGATAGTCTGCACTTGGTTTTATTATGTATATGGAAATTAAATTAATCAATGAAGGAGGCAAGAAATATAATTGGAAAATATAAATAGACCAAAGATTGAAGTTAAAGATATAGAAGATATTCAGAATAGTAGAGCAGGGGTGGCCGTATTTATTATACTATTCGGATTAGGACTTTTGTTTTTCCTTATGGCTTTTTCCGTAACTAAGGGCGTTGTTGATATACCTTTTTCTTCCGTATGGGATGCATTATTTAGATTTGATGAGAGTAATACTCATCATCTAATTATTATAGATATTCGAATTCCTAGGGTCATAGCAAGTGCTTTAGTAGGTTCTGCTTTTGCCGTTTCAGGAGCTATTATGCAAGGAATTACAAGAAATCCAATGGCTGATTCAGGACTTCTTGGTCTGAATGCTGGAGCGGGATTTGCTTTATCTATATGTTTTGCATTTTTTCCTAGTATGAAATATATGCAAATTATTTTATTCTCATTTTTAGGGGCTGCATTTGGAGCAATGCTTGTTAATAGCATAGCTTCCCTGAGACGAGGAGGAGCTACTTCTATGAGACTCGTATTGGCAGGGGCGGCTGTAAGTGCCTTGTTATCATCTTTAAGTCAAGGCATAGCTTTGCATTTTGACGTGGCACAAGATATTTTGTTTTGGACAGTAGGAGGAGTTGCAGGATCGAATTGGGACCAGATAAGGATTATATTTCCATTCATTATGGTGGCATTAGTAGGAGCAGTTATTTTATCTAGATCCATTTCTATTGCAAGTTTAGGAGAAGATGTGGCTAAGGGACTTGGGATGAATACAACCATAGTCAATCTCCTTTCATCAATAATAGTACTTGTATTAGCAGGAGCTTCTGTATCTGTAGTGGGAGCAGTAGGATTTGTGGGGCTTGTAATACCACATTTATCACGATACCTTGTTGGTGTTGATTATAAGTGGATTATTCCAGTATCAGCAGTACTAGGTGGAATATTAGTTGTAGTTGCAGACTTAGGTGCTAGGACCTTGAATCCTCCAATTGAAACGCCTATAGGTTCTTTAATAGCCTTAGTTGGAGTGCCGTTTCTTCTATATTTAGCACGCAAAGAGAGGAGAGCACAATGATACAAGAAATTAAATTAAAAAATGAAGCTTATAAAAAGAGGATGGCAAGACGTAATATAACTATACTTATAATTTGTCTAATACTATTGATATTGTCTTTTGTTATTAGCATGAATACAGGATATACAAGATTATCTCCTAATGATACTTTGAGAATTTTATTTGGAAGAGGAAGTCATAATGAAAATCTTATACTATTTAAATTTAGACTTCCGAGAATAGTGGTTTCAATTCTCGTGGGTATAGGATTATCATTATCTGGGTGTATAATACAAGGAATATCTAGAAATCCATTGGCAGAGCCAGGAATATTAGGTATAAATACTGGGGCAGGATTAATGGTCATATTATATGTGCTATTTTTTGATGTTAAATCCTTTTTATCAATATTTACACTGCCATTCTTAGCTTTAATTGGAGCTGGTATTACCGCTATTTTGATATATCTGTTAGCATATAAAAAAGGAGAAGGAGTAGCACCTTTAAGATTGATATTAATAGGAATAGCTGTCCAGGCTGGGATATTCGCGTTAACAAACATACTTGTTATAAAATTAGATGAAACACAATTTGATTTTGTTGTCAATTGGCAGACTGGTAGTATGTGGGCCAGTAATTGGAATTTTGTTTTGGCTCTATTGCCATGGATAGTAATACTTATTCCATATATTGTGATGAAATCAAGAGTATTAGATATATTAAATCTGGGAGATGAACTAGGTTATAGTTTAGGGGCCGACATAGAAAGGGAAAGACGGCGGTTATTAGGAGTAGCGGTAGCCTTGGCTGCTTCTTCTGTATCGGTAAGTGGAAGTATTGGGTTTGTAGGATTGATAGTTCCTCATCTTGCTAGGAGATTAGTAGGGCCAAAGCATAGCATATTGATTCCTACTTGTGCTTTGTTAGGTGCCGTGTTGGTATCTATATCTGATACCATAGCTAGGGTAATAGTACAGCCTTCAGAGATTCCAACAGGAATTATAGTAGCGATAGTAGGAGCACCATATTTTCTATACTTATTGTCTAGAAATAAATAGCAAAGAAGGAGTTGAAAATAGATGAATAGTATTAATGCAGAAAAATTGAGCATTGCCTATGAAGATAGACTTATAGTTAAAGAACTAGATATACATATACCAAAAGGGAAAATAACCACAATTATTGGACCTAATGGATGTGGTAAATCTACTTTGTTAAAAGCAATAGGACGTATTTTAAAGCCAAAAGGAGGCACTGTTTACATAAATGGTGAGGATATTCAAAGATTGACTACAAGGGAAATTGCTCAGAAAATGGCAATACTTCCCCAATCACCTCAGGCACCATTGGGGCTCACTGTTGGAGAATTAGTAG
This sequence comes from Tissierellaceae bacterium HCP3S3_D8, assembly GCA_052067355.1. Classification (GTDB taxonomy): domain Bacteria; phylum Bacillota; class Clostridia; order Tissierellales; family Tissierellaceae; genus CABMKH01. Next base: position 25,905 of record JBQHQH010000004.1, on the reverse strand, counting down.
CATATGGACGATTTCCCCATCAAAAAGGATTTGGAAAGCTAAAGGAAGAAGATAAAAAAATCATTCATTGGGCATTAGAGGTTACAAAGATATTAGAATTTGAAACAACAATAGTAGATAATCTTTCAGGTGGTCAGAGACAAAGAGTATGGATAGCTATGGCATTAGCACAGGGAACAGAGCTTATTTTATTAGATGAACCAACCACTTATTTAGATTTGTCCTATCAGCTAGAGGTGTTGGAGCTTTTATATAAGCTCAATAGAGAACAAAATAGAACAATTGTAATGGTACTACATGATTTGAATTTGGCATCTAGATTTGCAGACTATATGGTGGCGATTCGTTGTGGAGAAATTATATCTCATGGGAGTCCTGAAAAGGTAATGACACCTGAAGTTCTAAGGGAAGTATTTAATATTGATGCTAATATAGTTAGAGATCCACGGAAAGGTTGTCTCAGCTGTATTTCTTATGATTTGATTAAAGATAAAAACAAAGATAATAAATATACAGAAATATGTGGAGGTATACTATGAAAAAAATTGCTATTTATGGGAAAGGCGGTATAGGAAAATCTACAACTGTATCCAATATGTCAGCTGCACTAGCGTCTATGGGATTAGTTGTATTACAAATAGGGTGTGACCCTAAAGCAGATTCAACTAGGAATTTAACTGGTGGAAAAAATATTCCTACTGTGTTAGATATACTTCGTGAAAATGGAGATGCTGATTTAGAAGAATTGGTGTATGAAAGCACAACAGGAGTTTTATGTGTTGAAGCAGGGGGACCAGTTCCGGGTGTTGGCTGTGCTGGTAGAGGAATAATTACAGCTTTTGAGAAGTTAGAGGAATTAGATGCATATGAAAAATATAATCCTGACGTTGTTCTCTATGATGTTTTGGGAGATGTTGTATGTGGAGGATTTGCAATGCCCATTAGGGGTGGCTATGCTGAAGAAGTATGTATTGTAACTTCTGGAGAGATGATGTCATTATATGCAGCTTCTAACATAGCATATGCAGTTAAAAGTTTTGGAAATAGGGGATATGCGTCTTTGAAAGGGCTCATATTGAATGCTAAAAATATTGAAGGAGAAGATGAATTAGTAGATAATGCAGCAAGAGAAATTGAAACTTCTGTCATATATAGTATGCCGCGAAATCCTTTAGTACAAAAAGCTGAAGAACAGGGAAAGACTGTAGTTGAAGCATTTCCAGATTCAGATATGGCAAAGCACTATAGAAAGTTGGCTAAGTTATTGTTAGACGGAGGCGATAATATATGAAAAAAATACAACATCTAAGAAAGATAACGTCTATCAAGTCAAATTCTGGGGTGCAATTTTTAACACCAGCTGCTTTTCCAGGAAGCCACTGCCCATTACATACCTCTTTAGCTTTATGTGCAAATATTAGAGGTATGTCTACTTTGGTAGTAGGAACTGGTGAATGTAGTATCTATAGTAGGAATGTAGTGAAAAAATCCAAGTATTCAGATGAGGCTCTGCATTGGATGTATGTATTAGATTCTAATGAGGTAGTGTTTGGATGCAGAAAAGGAGTAATAGATACTATTAAAAAAATGGACAAGGAAGGCGCAGAAGCCATTATGGTGATTTTGACCTGCGTACCAGAAGTAATAGGAGAAGATATTGATGGAATTATTCATGAAGTTCAGCCTCAAGTAAAATCTCGCCTTAGTTCAGTGTTGATGGGACATTTTCGCTGCAATAGCCATCCTTCAGGATATTGGAAGACATTGTTGGCATTTGGAAGTATGATGGAAAAAAGAGATGTAAACCCAGAGACAGTCAATATACTTGGTCGTAGCAGGGATGAAGAGCATACTCCAATACCAGAATTTATATTACAACTTGAAAAATTAGGATTCAATCTACGTATGCTTGCACCAAAATCAGATATCAAAGATTTTATGGAAGCCACAGATGCAAAACTAAATTTAGTAATCTCTCCAAATATGAATCCTTTGGCAGACATGATGGAGAAACAATTTAATATTCCATATATAAGCCTACATGAAGTTTATGATGTTTTAGAAATTGATGAAGTATATAAAGAAATAGAAGAGATATTAGATATATCTTTGAGTAATAAATTTGAGGAGTTAAGAAAAAAGGCTTTAATGACAGAAAAAGAAGCAGAAAAAAAGTTAGATGGATTAAGATATATTACAACGAGTAGAAACTCAATTCCACCATTGGCTCTTGCTTTGTATTTGAATAAATTTAATATGAAACCAATTCTTCTTCACATGGAAGAATTTTATCCAGAGAATCGCCAATGGGCAAAAAAATTAGAGAACGTGGATATAAATCCTTTTGTCTGTCATATGGTGAATAATAAAACAGATGCACCAGTGTTAGAAGAGTTAGAACCAGATCTATCTCTTGGAGAAGTATTTGAAGGGACAGGAAAGATACCTTGTGTACCCTATTTATATGAATTGTCTGGTCAAATAGGGTATGAAAGAACAAATTCTTTATTAAATAGAATTATAAATACTTTAGAAAATAACAAAAATACGAGGAGGGATTAAGATGGGACTTCATAGATTTAATCCGCCCATGTCAGGAAGAATGGGAATTTTAAGAACACTTGCATCAATACGTGATTCGGTGGTAATAGAATATGGATGTATGGGACATATGATGTATGGAAGAATGTTTCTAAATAGAGCTGGAGTATCTCGTGCAGCTAAAACATATTCAACTCATATTGATGAGACTGATATTTCGTTAGGAGATACAACTAGGATTAATCGTACTATTGCTGAAATCGTAGAAAAAGATAAGCCAAAAGCAATTTTCTTACTTCCATCCTCCGTTCCAGAAGTAATAGGTACAGACTTATCAGCTATATGCAGAGAACTTCAACCAGAATACCCAGATATTCCATTAATTCCCTTTAGATATGGTGGATTTGATGTCTTTGGATATAAGGGAGTTCAAGAAGCTCTTTTACTTTTAGCTAAGACTTTACCTAGAGATGTAGAAAAATCCAAGCAAAAAACCTTTAATATTATTGGCTCTTGTGCAGATCTCTTTCGTTTTGAAGCTGATGCTAATGAGATTATTAGAATCATGGAGGGAGCCTTTGGAATGAAACCTACATGTGTCATGACTTCTAATACCAGTGTTGATAATATATATAATATGGGGAGTGCAACTATAAATTTAGTCATTAGACGAGAAGGAGTTCCTGCTGCTAAATATTTGCAAGAAAGATTTGGTATTCCCTATATATTAGGTCGGCCATATGGTACTAAAGGGACAATCAAATGGATCGAAGATATAGAAGTCATTTTGAATATTCCTATGAATGTAGAATTTATAAAATCAGAAGAAGAAATAATAAGGAATCAAATAATTCCTACCATGCCAATTTTTGCTCATATACTCCGTTCTCATCCAGAGGAAGGTACAATTTGTTTAGGTGGACATGCAGATGTAATTAAAGGTATACTAGACTTCGCTACAAAAGAAATGATGTTTAATAGGGGGCCTTGTTGGTGCGATTCACCTGATATGTCCAGTGAAGAGATTCCATATTTAACAGAGGAAGAGTGGACAACTATAATAAAATCCAATAAAAAGAGCTTATTAATGGCTAGTGGTGAGGCTCTTGAGTGGGGTGAAGGGAATTTATCACTTCAGATATCTAATCCAGATATAAAGTGGAGATTAAATCCCTATCTTTCACCATTTGTAGGATTTAGAGGAGCTCTCAATTTAATTGATCTATGGCTTAACGCCATATTAGATCAAGAAGATTAATCCATATAAAAACAAGAAATCTCTTTTCTGCTTAAATCATATTTGATTCTTATCAGAAAAGAGATTTTTGTTTTGTAGAAGTAATAAATTATTATTAGTTAGAATATATTCCTAATAACTTCTCTGCCGCAAGTTTTAATGCAAGTGGTCCATAACTATTCATATTCTCATCAAAATAGTAAATCCGTCCATTTTTAACTGCGTCCATGGATTGCCATACAGAAGAAGATTCTAAACTTTCAACAAAAGCTTTAGATAAATCATAATTATGCTGGAACACAATATAATATGGGTTCATTTCAGCTATAGCTTCCAATGAAGTAGTATCTGTAGGGCTTGCAGTTAATGGGAATCCATTTGGCCTAGTAATTCCAAAGATATCATAGTACTTTGAATTTCCTTGAGGGATGAAACTTTTTCCATCAGTACGGAAAAGTCCAAAAGTCCTATCTCTATATTGTGCTAGTTCATCTTTTGTATCAGAAATTTTCTGTTCAATTCCTGTAATATGACCTTTAGCTTCTTCTTCCTTACCTAATATCTCTCCAATCATTAAAAGCTGTTCTTGCCATGTTGCATTAAAGTCAAGCTGTAATATTGGTGCTATCTCGATAAGCTGATCATACATTTTTATGCCAGTAGGGTTATAGAAGGTCATCAATAAATCAGGATTTGATTCTAATATTGCTTCAAGGTTCATATCTCTTGAACTACCTACTACCATCATGTCCACATCTTTAAGATATGGTGCAAACAACTCTGATTTATCAAGTCCTTCAGTTTCTCCCAATGCATTTCCTATAGCTGCTGCCGTAGGAGGCGTATCTAATAATAGTAGATATTCCATGTAGACTATATGAAGGAGAGTAATTCTTTCTGGTTGTTTTTCCAAAACAATCTCTTTTCCAGCTGCATCTATAATAGTTTTAGGCCAAACTGCTTCATCAGTTGGTTCTTGATTTACATCATCTGCACTTGATGTGTTTTCAGATATATTTGTGTTGTTTTTATTTGTTGGAGTCCTGCTGCAACCAACTAAAACCTCAGTAAGTAAGGTTAAAGATAAGATTAATAATATAATTTTTTTCAATTGAATCCTCCATTATGATATTGTTAGTCTTGTATAACTAATCTTAAATTTTAGTATAACAAAGGGATCTATACATTTGAATAGATATATCCTGAAAGTTATATGGATTTTTTATATTTTTTTATATTTTATATAAATTTGATATAATATAAATAAATAGCTTAAATGGGAAATAGATTTATTTATTCAAAGTGATGATGAGACAAGTGATTTAAATCATGGATTAAAGTTATCTGAAGGAAGAAAAAATTATCAGCAGTTTGGTGCTGTATTATCAAATTTGAAAAAATATGCTAGACAACCAGAAGATTATGAATATCCCAGAAAATAAAAAATGTCTTTATAGATTAATAAATATGGAGACATATTATATATAAAATCATGGTTATAAAGATTATATTGTCAAGCCTTTTCCCTGAATATAGTTATAGCAAAGATAAATGCAAATATTATAAGAACTTATGGAGATTATAACAACACGAATAAAGAGAGAGTCTTGAATTTAAAGAATCTGAACTTATGAAAAAAGAAAGAAAGCACCTTTTAGGTGCTTTCCATACTTCGGACTGTGTCTTGGTAAGTTGTTCAAAATAGGTTCATATTTCCGATATTTCTTCAACCTCCTTATTTTAAATACTTAGCAATTGGGCATATTGCATGTATAAAAAATAGAAAGTGAACACTTGCCCTTATGACACTAGTCTACTTGGTATATTTATATTAACATTCTAAATTATTGAAGTCAATACTATAGTGACGTATTTATTAGGTAGTCTGGTCACAAAATGCATATTTAATAGCATAGTATTATTGGACCCCACCTATTACCCACATGGGATTTCAATTTGGAACAACTTGCCCTTGTTGTCGTAATAATAGCACCATCCAGAATTAGTGTATATATTTAGTATAATATGACCAGACTTTTAATATACTGAATTATCTACGGTATATTTTTATTATTAACATAGCAAATGTGACGCTAAATGTTAAACCAAGATAGACTATTGAGATTAATTCAAAAGGTGTCATAATAACTTGTCCTCTTTCTACCCATGTGTCCTGGGTGTATGAAAACATTGTAACATACCTATTTGCTCGATTAATATCGGATTGTAGTAAATTTTTTCGACATAACAATTAAAAATATCTTTTGATGGAGAGAGAACAATTATTGAAAAAAAGAAAAGTTGACTAGGATTAAATTCTTGGTCAGTTTTTTTATTGTTGAATTTTTTGCTGACTTATTAAAATTTATTTTTACCTTTAGCTTGGGATGATTTTGTATTATCAATATAAGACCTCTTGCTTATTATGCAAGTGATCTATTATATGAAGTAAGAAAATTAAAAGAGGAAGGATAATATATTTAGGTTGTAGCAGGCTTTTGTAGATATATTTTTACAAGAGGTTTTGATAGAGAAATTTAGAAGATAACAGTTATTTCAAAGAACTACATTGACAACTATAGATATTGTCGTTAAAATTATTTTATAATATTGATAACAATCGATGTCATTGAAACATATAGATATATCAAGGAGGTAATTTTATGACGCAAGCATATGCAGAGTATACTCCAGTTTTTAAAGCTATATCAGATGAAACACGGTTGAGAATAATTGATATGTTATCTTGTGGAGAAATGTGTGCATGTGATATTTTAAAGGGATTAAGCATATCACAATCAACACTTAGTTATCATATGAAAACTCTTACAGATAGTGGACTTGTAAATGGAGAGCGTGACGGAACGTGGATGAGATACACACTTAATAAAGAAAGAGTAGAGGCAGTATTAAGTTTTCTTATATGCATAACAAGTGAAACAGAAGATTGTATTTGTAGAAAATGTAAAGATAATGTTTCTAGCAATTAATTTTAAGGAAGAGTTTGCCGTGAAAAAATGGTCATATTGATACAGCACCTACATGGCATACACTATTATTACTTGAATCTCCCCAAAGCTATAATAAGGAAATAGTACAAGCACAAGGAGATGTACCAGAATCAGTTAAGGAGCTGTTGTCTAAGCTTAAAGACAATAAAGTAACTGAAGTTTTAAAAGGTGAAAAGTTAAGTACATTATTATAATATAATAAAAACTTAGGAGGCAAAAGAAACAGTTATTTTTGCTTCCAGAGAACAGAAAGAGAAAATCCTTTAGATATATTCTTAATTTTAGTGCTATTAACAGTACATACATTTTTGATATTAATAGAATTTGTTGAAGGTGAAAAGGGTAAAATAAATTTGATGGAAGATATTGAAAGAGAAGTTATTGTTATGGAAAAAATAATATATTAGTTAGAGGATTTTAATATTGTCTATAGGTTTATAGATAAAAAATAACAAATAACACAAAATTTATTTTACAACAATTAAATGGACGAATAGCAATAGATATAAAATATTATATAATGGAAAGGGGAAAACAAGATGTTTAGCTACAAAACTTTAGATGAAACTAACATTGAAATACTTCATAAAGCATTTACAGATGCATTTTCTGATTATCAAGTTAATTTAGATTTACCCCTTTGGAAATTCAGACAAATGCTTCAAAGAAGAGGTTATGTCTCTGAATTATCCATTGGTGCATTTAAAAATCAGATGTTAATTGGATTCGTTTTAAATGGATTTCGAAATTGGAATGGAAAACCAACTGTATATGACCTTGGAACAGGCGTTATAGTTGAATATAGAAGGCAAGGTGTCACAAGTAATATGCTTCTGAATATCAAAGAAGTGCTTAAGCAAAAACAAGTAGAGCAATATTTACTTGAAGTAATTAAATCTAATACATCTGCAGTTCAGCTATACAAAAAACAAGGGTTCGAGATTCAGAGAGAACTCAAATGCTTTCAGCTAGATAAAAGTAAATATAATCCAGTAACAACTTATAAGGTTGAGCATGTTAACAGAATAGACTGGGAAAATTTAAAAGAATTTTGGGACTTTGAACCTTCATGGCAGAATTCTATTGATTCAATCAATGCTGTACCAGAAGAATTCCTGTATTCTATTGTACGTTTTGATAATAACATTGTTGGGTATGGCATTATAGATAAAAGAACAGGAGATATTCCTCAAATAGCAGTAAATAGACATTCTAGATGTAAAGGAATTGCAAAAAGTATAATCACTGATTTAATAGAGAATACAGAATCACATAAAATTAGTGTTCTTAATGTAGATAAAGAATCTAAATCTACTAAAGATTTCTTACTTAGGCTAGGATTTGAACATAGTGTCGATCAGTATGAAATGCTTTTAAAAATATAATTTTATTAATCTGCTATAATCCTGCTAGCAATATGCATCATCGCCGAAGAGTTGAAGCAGTCATAGAAAATGGTAGAATAAACCATCTCCAGCTTACATAGAAAGAATGCCACATCATTACTTTTACTTGTATTGTTTCAATTTTAAGTACCAATAAATATAAATTACAGCGAGGTTATTATGAAAAAAATTATTGTTTATGGAAGTAAATATGGAACAACAAAGCGTTATGCCATTGAATTATCTAATAAGACAGGGATCAAAGTAATCAGCTATGATAAAGCCAGAGACCTTTCTACATATGATACCATTGTGTACTTAGGTGGACTTTATGCAGGTGGCGTTTTAGGATTGTCTAAAACAATAAAGTTATTACCTGAAAATAGTAAACAGACTGTTATCATAGTTACAGTAGGTTTGGCAGATACTAAAGATAGTGTGAATACTGATAAAATAAAATCATCTATTCGAAAACAAATTCCAAAGGATATCTATGACAAAGCAAAGAAATTTCATTTAAGAGGTGGTATAGATTATCAAAAGTTAAATTTAAAGCATAAGATTATGATGAAACTTTTATATAATAAGGTTAAAAAAATTCCACTGGAGAAGCAAACAGCAGAAACGAAAGCAATGATTGATACTTATAATCAAAAAGTGGATTTTGTTGACTTCAACAGTTTGAAGGATATTATAGAAATTCTTTCATAAATTTCAGTTTAACATATCAACAGATTCCAACGCAGATTGTATATTTAGTTTCAACAATCTATTTCGTTTTTATTATGGTTTCTGTCTTAATTTTGCCATGATTATTACAAAGTAAAATCAAGATTAAAGTAACAATAAACAACAGCAGGAGTTATTAGAATGACTTTAAAAAGTATGGAGAAATATATCAGCACTAATAAAGGGTCTAGTGATAAATTATAAGCCATCGGATAAATTAATATGTATAAGAAAAGGAAATTTGAAAAATAGGATGAAAAGGGGAAAAAGGGGAAAAGTAGAAGATGAAAATTCAAAATATGGAACAAAAATATATAAAAGAAGCTCTTACATTAGCGATTGAAGAATATAATATGGAGTGTACGAAATGTCCACAATTGATGAAGAGAAGTTTTAAACAAGAATTAGAAATTCTTATTCAAAGATTGTTTAAAAATAAATATGGAAAAGTGGCTATTGAAAACGGAAAAGTTATAGGATATATAGCATTTAAAGAGCCGCAGGATGAATTTCATGGAAATGCAAGAGGTGTATTTTCACCATTAGGAGGGAGTGCATTTACAGGTAGTAATAGAAGTATGCTTGCATCCAAATTACTGCAAGAAGTTACAGCAGACTTGGTATCTGACGGGATATTTAGTTTGGCATTAAGTAGATATGCCCATGATGAAGAAGTTGGTAGATCTTTTGTTATGAATGGATTTGGTATCAGATGTAGTGATGCTATTATGAAACTGAGTACTCGTACAAAAATAAGTGAATTGAATACAGATATTAGATTTGAAGAACTAGTGAAAGATGACAAAAGAGAAATATTAAGATTGAGGCAAGAATTAATAAAACATTTGAGTAGCGCGCCAATATTTCTTCCTACAAATGTAACCCAAGATGATAATTGGCTTGAAAATGATAAAATGCGAGTATTTGTAGCAAAAGAAAAAAATAGAATTATTGGATATATGTCATTAGATACAGAAACAGAAGCAGAAACATTTGTTTCTGACAGTGATAATATCTATAATATTAATGGGGCATATGTTGATAGAGAATATCGAAGTAAAGGTATAGCACAACAATTATTAGAGTATCTCTGTGGAATTTCTGAAAATGAAGGAATAGAATATCTAGGAGTTGATTGTGAGACATTAAACCCTACGGCTTTGAGATTTTGGAACAAATATTTTGATAACTATACATATAGTTACGCTAGAAGAATTGATGAAAGAATTCTTAATCATGATAAATGCTTAAAAAGTAAAGAGTAAAGTTTTAGATACATAAGAATTATAATTTATATATCTTTTTTGAGGAAATAATTATAAGGCGACCAAATGAACATGAAATAAAACAATCACCCGAGGATAGTTTCTATCGGGTGATAAAATTTTTACTCATAAATAGCATATAGAGTTGTATATTAAGAAATTTTTTCAAAACAACCGATTCTGTTATTATTAAGTTAGTTTCAACTAACTTATAAGTTTAGAGTAGAATTATTAGTGATAATGATAAGAATCATAGTAGATAGATTATAGTGTAAGGAGATTGAAAAATGAGTATTTTATCAAAAGATAAAGGTATATATGGTTCTGAAGTAGAGATGATTAAACATTCTAATGACTGTGTAATATATAAAATGAAAAGTCATGACGGAGAGGGTGTTATGACTAGTTATCAGGTATTTCCAGGTATTGAATTGATTTATAATGATTTTCATATGGGTGACTGTTTTCACAATAAACAACCTCATGCTGATATTATGGAAATCAATCATTGTCGTGAAGGAAGATTTGAATGTGAATTCCTAGATGGAGAATATGCATATTTGGGGGAAGGGGATCTTGCAGTAAATATGTTAAGCAACAGAACTGCAAAATCCTGTTTTCCTTTGGAGCATTATCATGGTGTATCTGTTATAATATGCCTTAATGAAGCCCAAAGTGCAATTTCTTGTGTATTGGATAATATATCTATTGACTTATATTCTTTACGTGACAAGTTGTGCTATAAAGATAGATGTTTTATCATGCGTGCTAAAAACTCAATAGAACATATCTTCTTCGAATTATATACAGTACCAGATGAAGTGAAGCATGGGTATTTTAAACTAAAAGTATTGGAACTTTTATTGTTTCTCAGTATTGTGGATATTGAAGAGCAAAGAGAAGAAAGAAAATATTTTCAAAAAAGTCAAGTGGATATTATAAAGGCAATCAAGGGATATATGACACAGAATTTGGAGCAGCATAGTACCCTTGAGGAGTTATCTAGAAACTTTAAAATACCTATAACAGCTATGAAACTTTGCTTTAAAGAAGTCTACGGTACTTCCATCTATGCCTATATGCGTTCATATAGAATGCAAGCTGCTGCTGTAATGCTTAGACAAGGAAATGATAGTGTTGCTATTATTGCTGGAAAAGTAGGATACAGTAATTCCAGTAAATTTGCCTCTGCATTTAAAGATATTATAGGTATGGCACCATTAGAATATAGGAAAACAAATCATCTAAATGGAGCATTATCTGACCATTTGGAGTAGAAAAGGAATTGAGAAGTAGTTATAATTTTCTTTGATGATATTATCTCATATGCCGAAGGGCATATTTTTTGGCGAGGTAGTTAGCGATAACTAACTGAGTGTTATCTATATTAATTAGGATGATTCATGAAGATAGACAGTATACAACATAGTTTTTTGTTAATGAGTCTTTCCCTTATTGATCCTGCTACTGCTGAAAGAGAAATAAATATTCGTCTAATTGGAGCCAAATCAACTTTATGGAGTAGAACAGAAAAATAATAATAATTATAATAGATGATGGTTAGTTTGGGCTAACCTATTTCTATTTTGGAAAGGAGTATTGATATGAAGCAAGAAGTTAAGAAAAAGCATGGGCTTTCCCGCCTGTTTGAAATAGCTGGTGAGAAGAAAATATTGCTGATAATATCTGGAATTTTATCGGCTATTAGTGCGATTTGTATGTTAGTACCCTTTGTATCTGTCTATCAGATACTGGGAGAATTGCTGAGAAGCGGAGGTAAGATTTCTCTAGTAGATAGTACTATGATGATTAGATGGGGATGGATTGCATTTGCTGGATTAATTGCAAGTCTACTACTTTTATATGCTGCAATTATTTGTTCTCATGTGGCAGCATTTCGTATTTTATATGGCATGCGTATGGGATTAGCAAGACATATTGGTAGATTGCCTCTTGGATATTTAAATAGTACTGCAACAGGTGCTATAAAGAAGAATTTAGAGCAGGATGTAGAACGAATTGAGTTATTTGTAGCTCATACGATACCAGATCTTGTAAATGCAGCAGCAACAGTTATTGTTATGTTTGCTATATTTTTTAGTCTTAATGGGTGGATGACATTGATTTGCATAGTTGCATTTATTATTAGTATGGCTATGCAGGCTTCAATGATGTTTGGTAAGAAAGCACAGGATACAATGAAGGCTTATTTTGATGCACAGGAGCGTATTCATTCTTCAGCTATACAATATGTACGAGGGATACCAGTAGTTAAAATATTTGGACAAACAGTATTTTCTTTTAAAAAATTTCATCAGGATTTAATTGCCTATAGAGACTGGGCAGTTGCTTATTGTGATAAATTTGAAAATGGTATGGCTATTTTTACTGTAGTTTTGAATTCCTTTTTAACTTTTATCCTACCTGTTGGTCTGTTGATTATGAGTGGGGACCCAAATAATATTTCCTTTGCTCTTGTATATCTATTCTTCATCATAATGGCACCTGGTGTATCTTCTCCACTGTATAAATTGACTTTACTTGCATCAGGTACAAGGGAGATATTTGAAGGTGTTTCCCGTATTGATGCCATATATGCTGAGGAACCAATTAAAGAAACATTAAAGCCAAAGCATCCTAATGGGCATGATATTATATTTGAAAATGTATCTTTTGCTTATGAGAACAAAGCAGAGGCTACGAGAGTTGAAGCTTTAGCTGATATCAATTTTACTGCTAAAGCTGGAGAGATTACTGCCTTAGTAGGACCATCAGGTTCAGGAAAATCTACTGTGGCTAACTTGATTCCTCGTTTTTGGGATATTAAGACTGGTGAAATAAAAATCGGTGGAGTGAATATAAAAGATATTCCTACAGAAGAACTTATGAATATAGTATCTTTTGTATTCCAAGACACATTTCTTTTCTATGACACTTTATTTGAGAATATTAGGGTGGGTAGACCAGATGCTACTGATGAGGAAGTCTATGCTGCAGCAAGGGCAGCACAATGTCACGAGTTTATTGAAGAGTTGCCAGATGGTTACAATACACTAATTGGCGAAGGTGGAGTATTTCTTTCGGGAGGAGAAGAACAGCGTGTTTCCGTTGCTCGTGCTATTTTAAAGAATGCCCCTATTCTTGTCCTTGACGAAGCAACAGCCTTTGCTGACCCTGAAAATGAGTATAAGATGCAGATTGCATTAAAAGAGCTTATTAAAGATAAAACTGTTATAGTTATTGCACATAGGTTGTCTTCTATAAAGACTGCTAACCAAATAATTGTACTAAAAGATGGAAGAATAGAACAGTCTGGCACTCACAATAGTTTAGTAGCTGAAGAAGGTCTATATCAACGAATGTGGGAAGCTTATACTAGTGCTTATGACTGGACATTGAAGAGTGGAGGTGTAAAGGCATGAAAATTTTTCAAAATATTACAGTAGGACAGCCAAAGAAACTTATAAAACCTATTGGATTTACTATTTTGGCTAACTTAATCAATGTAGTTCCATTTATGTTTTCTATTGAAGTGATAAAAATTATATTTAGTGCTTTTGATGGTTCTGGTACAGGACTGGATACAGCTAGACTTTGGAGGATTATTGGTATATTATTTGCCTATATGATAGTAATGTTTATTGCTGAAAAACCTGCATATCGTCATAGTTATCGTGATGCCTACGTACTTTCAGCAGATGGAAGAGCAAGTCTTGCAGAACATCTTCGTAAACTTCCATTAGGCTATATTACAAGTAGAGATCCAGGGGATTTGGCCAATATGATAATGGGGGACTTTACCTTGATTGAAACTGGAGTATCGCATATTGTCCCACAATTATTTGGTGCATTAGTCATGCCATTTATGGCTTTTATTTCTCTTTTGTGGATTGACTGGCGTATGTCTGTTGCCATGTTTATCGCATTACCTGTTACCATATTTTTATTGTGGGCTTGTTCTAAGGTTCAAAAACGCATGGCAGATAGACAGATGAAGTCCAAGCTAGACGCAGGTAATCGTCTACAGGAATATCTATTAGGAATACGTGTTATGAAGGCTTATAATCTTGTAGGTGAAAAGTTTACTCGCCTTGAGAATTCTTTTAGAAAGTTAATGAAAGAATGTATTCGTTTTGAAGCTCTATCAGGACCTATTATTCTTACTTCTATTACTTTTATTCGAGCAGGATTGACTTTAATGATCTTGACAGGAACGTATTTATTAATAGGGGGATCTTTAGATGTATTGACTTTTGTAATGTTTTTAGTCATAGGTTCTAGGGTATATGATCCCCTTACTTCAGCTTTGATGAAATATGCAGAGCTTCGCTATGATGAAAGAGCAGGAGAGCGTATTTTGAACTTAATGAATGAAGAAGAAATGAGTGGAGATAGAGAACCTAATAGTAGTACTGATATTGTATTTGAAGATGTTTCCTTTGGATATGGGGACAAAACTGTTTTGCATGATGTTTCTCTGAAGATGAAACAAGGGACGTTGACAGCACTTGTAGGACCATCGGGAAGCGGTAAGAGTACAATATTAAAACTTTGTGCAAGATTCTATGACCCTAGTACTGGTAAGATAATCTTTGGGGGAATTGATGAATCAACTATCGATCCTGAAAAATTAATGAGAAAAATCTCCATGGTATTTCAAGATGTATATTTATTCCAAGATACCATAGGGAATAATATTCGATTTGGAAAAGAGAATGCTACAGATGAAGAAATGATTGAGGTGGCTAAAAAGGCCTGCTGCTATGACTTTATTATGAAACTTCCAAAGGGGTTTGACACTATGGTTGGAGAAGGAGGGTGCACTCTTTCTGGAGGAGAAAAACAGAGGATTTCCATTGCTCGTGCCATGTTAAAGGATGCTCCTGTTGTTTTACTTGATGAAGCAACGGCTTCTCTTGATCCTGAAAATGAAGTAGAAGTGCAGAAGGCGATTAATGAATTAATAGCAGGAAGAACGGTTATAGTAATTGCCCATCGTCTAAAAACTATTAAGGATGCAGATAATATAGTTGTTATGGAAGATGGAAGAGTGGCGGAACAAGGTACACATGATGAACTTATAGCTGAAAATGGTCTTTATAAAAAACTATGGACCATTCAAACTGAATCCAGTGGATGGGAACTATAAAATTCATCTGAAAGTTGAAATTTAATACAAAGAATCTAAAGGCATCAGGACAGCAAATCTTGATGTCTTTGTATTTATATAATTCAAGAATTAAGCTATCTTCTAGTTAAAGATAAATAAAATGGAGAGCGTGATACCCAGATGTGTGTTTTATGAATCAGGGAATTAAAAATTAATATATTTTATTTTTAGAATCATGGAATTTATAGAGCAGAGCCATATCCTTAGCTGTATAGTGCAAAAAGAGTGTATGGACTCTGCTCTTTTTATATAAATTCAAAGAGATGAGGCCTTTAACTATCCTATTTTTGATATTTAGCATATTTCTTACATTTGAAATATAATTAAAACCCTCCATTAGAACACCAGACTTTTTTCTAAATGCTATAATTATAATAGAATAGGAGGTCTATTGATGAATACATATCGAACAGCAGAAGTAGCAAAGATTATAGGTATACATCCTAATACTGTAAGATTATATGAAAGATTGAAGTTAATACCAAAGGTTAAAAGACAAGAAAATGGTTATCGTATTTTTAATGATTTTCATATTGAACAATTTAGATTAACACGTGCCGCATTAAAAGTGGAGATTTTACAAAATGGACTTAGAAAAATGGCGATGAATATAATTAAAACTTCTGCAACGGGCAACTTTGATAAGGCTATAGCTTTAACGGATGACTATTTAAAGCAGCTAGAACAACAAGAAAACAATGCAGAGGAAGCAATTCATATAGTCAAAGATCTGTTATCTGGTAAGTGTAATTCCAATGAATTGCTCTTAAAAAGAAAAGAAGTATCTGATTATCTAAACATTTCAATGGATACACTGAGAAATTGGGAGCTTAATGGTTTGTTAACAATAAAGCGTAAATCCAATGGTTACCGTGTATATACGGATGAAGATTTACGTCGTTTAAAGATTATTCGCGTATTGCGATGTGCCAATTATTCTTTAGCATCTATATTGAGGATGTTAAATGCTTTATCGAATAATCCAGATATAGATATACGAGGAGGTATGTAGATTGGAAACAACAATTAGAGTTGAGAAGCTCAAAAAATCCTACGGAAATACTACGGTTGTAAATAACATAGATATTTCTGTAAAAAGGGGAGAAGTCTTTGGACTTCTCGGAGCAAATGGTGCTGGAAAGAGTACTATTATGGAATGTATTCTAGGTACTCGCAAACCTGATAATGGTACAATATCAATTCTTGGAATGAATCCACAAATTGATAGAAATAAATTATTTGAATATGTTGGAGTTCAATTTCAAGAATCAAATTATCAAGATAAGATACTAGTATCAGAATTATGTGAAGAAACACAGTGCCTTTACAAAGAAATTACTGATTATAATGAACTTTTGAAGGATTTTGGATTAGCAGAAAAAATCAATAGCCCTGTTTCTGAATTATCTGGAGGACAGAGACAAAAACTATTTATCATCTTAGCTCTTATTCCTAATCCTAAAGTTGTATTTTTGGATGAATTGACAACTGGACTTGATACAAAGGCAAGACGTGATGTCTGGAAATGCTTGTCTGATTTAAAACAAGGGGGATTGACGATTTTTTTGACTTCTCATTTTATGGATGAAGTTGAAGCTCTATGTGATAGAATTATGATTTTGAAAAAAGGCAATGTGGCGTTTACTGGAACGGTGGAAGAAGCTATTAAAAGTAGTCCATATGAAAATTTTGAAGATGTATATCTTTGGTATGCAGAGGAGGAAAAGCTTGATGAAAACATTTAGAACTATGTTAAAAATAGAACTAAAATTATCTTTAAGGGGTATGGACATGTTTATCTTTGCTATATGTATGCCTGCTGTGGTTTTGGTACTACTTGGCATTATTTATGGAAATAAACCTGCTTTTGAAGGTGCTAATTATACTTTTCTGGAACAATCCTTTGGGGCTGTATCAACGATTGCAATTTGTGCAGGAGGCCTTATGGGATTGCCACTTGTAGTATCTGATTATCGAAATAGAAAAATATTAAAGAGATTTAAAATTACACCTATAAGCTCCATGTTGATTTTGCTAGTGCAGATGACCATTTATTCTCTGTATTCATTTGCTTCTCTTGCTTTAATTACAGTAATCGCTACACTATTTTTTAATTTTACTTTTAGTGGGTCTATGCCACTATTTATTATTACATTTCTATTAGTCATGGTTTCCATGTTTAGTATCGGTATGATGGTTGGTGGTATTGCACCCAATATTAAAGTTGCAAGTATAATAGCAAGTGTTTTATATTTTCCAATGTTAATTTTTTCTGGTGCAACTTTACCTTATGAAATAATGCCTAAAATGTTACAAAATATTGCTGATTTTTTACCACTTACACACGGTATTAGATTATTAAAAGCTACGTCATTAGGACTTTCTATTGACAACATGATTTTTCCGATTATCTTAATGGTAGTTATCACATTTGTATGTAGTACAATTTCAATTAAATATTTTGAATGGGAATAAAAAAGTAGAGGTCTAATCCTCTGCTTTTTTGTTATTTTTATTGATTTGATAGACGAAAATCGTCTTATAACTTCTCATAAGTCTTTATAGAGAGTGGATTTATCCCTTTCCTCTTACATTTTATCGTTCACCCTTCTTTCGTAGATATGATTATAAATATCATATGCTTGATTAAAATATTCCTTGTATATAGCTTAATACGACTTTATGATGTCATGTTTATGTGATACAATATTGCAAGATAGACACAAAGATGCAGAACCTAGAATAGAAAAATGAAATAACAGCAAGTAAAATCAAGCAGTAACCTCTTTATTTCTTTATAATAAATGTAGGGTGGTTGAAACGAGGTGAACAGACAAATGTACGAGTGGCAGAAGCAAATTCAAATAATCGTTGATGAAATTGACAAATGTATTAAAAATTATAATGATGAAGCCTTGACACTACGCTTTCTTTCTCGCAAGTTGAGTTATTCCGAATTTTATACAACAAGAAAATTCAAAGAAATATCGGGTATGCAATTTAGGGATTATCTGCGGCATAGAAAATTAGCCTTTGCACTAAAAGAGGTTCGGGATAGTGAAAAAAGCCTTTTGGATATTGCTTTTGATTATGGTTTTTCATCACATGAGGCTTTTACCAGAGCTTTTAAAGGAACATATGGTCTAACTCCAAGTGAATACCGAAAAAATCCTAAGCCTGTCGTTCTCCGTACAAAAATAAACCCTTTCGACCGCTACTTTTTAGGATTGGGAGAGATAGGTATGATGAAATCTACAGATGATGTTAAAATTTATTTTATAACCATTCCTGCACACAAATTTTTGCACATTAAAAACTATGAGAGTAATGGGTATTGGGATTTTTGGCAAAAGCAAAGTCTTATCCCGGGACAGGACTACGAAACAATTTGTGGCTTACTCGATAGTATCAAGGGCAAATTGGATGACGATGGTGGGAGCGAACCTAATGGCGGCAGCGGTCAGATTATGGGGTACATTAACGATCCAGACGGCAGACTCTGCGATTGGGGTATTCCACGTACAGAGTGTTATGGTGCACGACTTCCTTTTGATTATAAAGGTGAAGTACCACCACAAATGCTTATGATTGATGTTCCCGAAGCTGAGTATATTGTTTTTGAACATGGGTCATTCGATTATGAGCAGGAAAATCGTAGTGTAGAGGAAAAAATTGAAAAGGCAATGGCAACTTTTGATTTTGCAGGCACTGGTTACTGCTTTGATACTTCCCCCGGTAGAATAATTTACTTTTATTTTGATCCAGAACGGTTTTTTAAGTATATTAGACCAGTGCGAAAATAAATAAAATCGACTGCCCACCCAACGGAAAATAAAAAAACTGTTGTTTGCCGGCAAAGTTTTTATGCGCCTAATCAAATATGAAAAGCTTAACGGTGGTTTTGAAATAACAATCAAAGCCGCCGTTTTCCTTTATTTCTTATAGTAAAGTTCTAACTCATTTATGGGGGTCAAAAAGTTAGAGCAGAATGAGATTTTAGATAAATTTAATCTTGATGCATTTGAAAGCATTGTTGAAAAAGTCATTGTAGGTAGATATAATGAAGATGGAAATAAGACAAGGCTGATGAACATTGAGATATTCGTAAAGTTGAGTAAAAGATAGTAGAAATAAGGAGAAGTGAATATGATTAAGAAGGTAAAGTTTGTATCATCTTATAGTGGTGGAAAGGATGGCGCACTTGCATTATATCGGGCTATAAACAGTGGGTATGAGCCGATAAGCTTGCTGACTACTTATAACGACAGTGCTGGTCGTTCTTGGTTTCATGGGGTACCAGTAGATGTGTTAAATAAAGTATCACAACTTATAGATATTCCTTTAGAACTTGTAAAGACAGGAGATGGAGATGATTATGCTAAAGACTTTGAAAGGGCATTGATAAGACTTAAAGATAAGGGGATCAATGCCTGTGTCTTTGGCGATATTGATATACAGGCTCATTATGATTGGTGTGATTCTCGTTGTAATCTTGCTAAGATTGAAAGTATATTTCCCCTTTGGAATGAAAGCAGAAGAGAATTGGTTTATGAATTTATAGAGAGTGGTTTTAAAGCTGCTATAACTATTGTGGATTCATCTAGGCTTAGTGAGAAGTTTTTGGGAAGAACTTTAACAAAAGAACTTATGGAAGAAATTGTGGCTGAAGGTGCAGATATCTGTGGAGAAGATGGTGAATACCACACTTTTGTATATGATGGGCCACTTTTTAAGGAACCTGTGAACTTTAAATTTAATGAGATAGTTAGAAGTGGTAATTATTCAATATTGCCTATTTCATTGAAATAAAGAAGACTTTGAATTTTGTTGGAAAGCGTAACAGATTTTTTCTAATAAATAGGATGGAGGATGTAAGTTTTCTTTATTAAAGTTTACAAATTAGAAACATATTGATTATTGTTTAGATAAGATAAGCATATATACTGATGTTAATAAATGAAATTGGAGGAGAGGTAAAATGAAAAAGACTAAAAAAATATTATTAATGTCAGTAGCTATTGTCACATTAATAGGAGGAGTATTGGTATATGGTATCAAAGGAGAGGACAATACAGTAGTTGTATTAGATAATCAAAAAGCTGAAATAGATAGTCAGTTAGCTATTAAATCTATGAATAATATTAAGTTTTTTGAAGGTGTCTATTGGATAGATGAAGGAAAGATTTTAGGTGTAAAGGATCAGCCTGGTAATGGTGAGAGTGAATCTAATGCTAAACTTTGTATCTATAATCCAACAGACAAGAGATTTGAAGAATTGGCGACAGCTAATAAAAAAGAATGGATATCTGTAGAACATATATCTAAGGATAAAAAGTATGTTTTTTATAGTGTGGGATTAAATGATGATTATAGACCAGATATTGATTATTATGTGTTAGATTTGGAATCAAAGGCTACAACAAAACTAGCAGAAAAGGTGACAGGATCTAGTAACCTAGAAAACAATCAAGTGATTCTAGCATCAGGTATGAAGGTTTATCGTTGTGATGTAGAAGGTAATATTGAGGAGATATTTTTACCAAAAGAGTTAATAGATAAATTAAGTGATTTTAGTTCTTTTAGTTTTGAAGATTATTTAGAGACTTATTACAAGGATGAAGTAGTAGAAGGGAAAAGAAGAAAATTAATTGAGTCAGATTATAATTATAGGAAGGAACACAATGCTATTAAATCGATGTTTCTAAAAGGAAATAAACTTATTTTAAGTAGTGAAAATGCCACATATTTTACCTATGATATGGATGAAAAAACATATAAGACAGGTAGGGAAGAACTCAAGACATGGGTTTCTGACAGTTTAAATAGGACTAAAGTAGAAGTAAGTAAAGAGGGAAATATGGTTTTATGGTTGACGGATGAAAATGGTGAGGAAGTAAAGATAATAGAAGAAGGTAAACCTTATTTATCAAGGAAAGAATCACCGGATAAAAGCAAAGTTATATATTATTTTGATGGAAAGACAACAAGTGCAGACAGTGTATATGTTTACGATTTAAATACAGATGAAAAGATAAAGATATTTCCTGAAGTAATAGGACATGCTTACTGGAATCATTCATCAAAAGAATTTTTTATGACTTCTCGTAAAGTAGATGAGAATAAAACTTCCTATGATGTTACCAGCATAGTAAAATTAAATGATTGATATTTATTAAGTTGATGATAAAATACAGTCAATAGATTGTATAGGTGGTGAGCTAATTATTGCAAATGATTCAATATTTAAAGTCTTAGTTGTAGATGATGAAAGAGCTATTGCTGATTCAGTAGCATATGCACTAAAGAGAGAATACTACAATGTGGATGTGGCATATGACGGTGAAGAAGCATTGTACAAGATAAAGAGTTTTAATCCAGATGTAGTTGTTTTAGATATTATGATACCTAAATATGATGGATATGAAGTATGTAAGAGAATTGAAAAGAATAGCCAGATAGGAATTCTTATGCTTACGGCAAAAAATGATCTAGTGGATAAAGTCATAGGTCTAGAATTAGGAGCAGATGACTATTTGACTAAACCATTTGAGATGATAGAGCTTTTAGCCAGAGTTAAATCACTGTGTAGAAGAATTAAGAAAACTTCATCTGAATTAAATTCAAATAATACTTCGACAATCAATGTGGAAGGACTAAGTATAGATTTAATTGAACGAACTGTCTATGTAGATGGAAGACTAGTCGAACTTAAACCTAAAGAATTTGATCTATTGGTTTTCCTCTTTGAAAATCCTAGGCATGTATTTTCTAGGGATGAAATTCTAGAGAAGGTATGGGAGATGGATTATTTAGGGGGAACTCGAACAATAGATGTACATGTTCAAAGAATTAGAAAAAAATTAGGAAGATATGGCGAGTTGATAAAGACCATAGCTAGAGTAGGATATAAGGCGGTAGGAGATTTTGATGAGATCTAGTATAAAGATAAAATGGACATTATTTATAGTATTACTTTTAGCAATAAGTATAATATTTACAGGTTTTTTTATGCTAAAGGGGATCTCATATAATCAAAGGATATATTATGAAGAATTCCTTCAAGAGAATAGTAAAAATGCCAATTTATATATTAGAGAAAGCTATATATCTTCTGATTCTGATAATTTTGAAGAATATTATGTGACAGAGGCAGAAAATTTGATGCTAAATTTGAAGAGAATAATAAACTTGCCTATAGCCTTATATGATATAGAAGGACAAGTGTTATGTAGGGGAGATAATATATCTATAGACAGAAAACCTCCAGATATTATAACAAATGCATTAAAAGATCAGAGCATTTATGAAAGACATGGAGATAAGATAGTTTATCTTGCACCTATATATGATTTTAATAAGCAAATTGGTGTACTTGAAATCCTGTATAATACTACAAGGGAAAGTATTCTGTATAGAGATATTAAACTGTTGTTTTATAGAATAGGCATTATATCTATATCTATTGCTTCTTTAGTTGGAATTATATATTTTTCAAAGATAGCAGTGAATATCTTAAAATTAAAGTATTCTGTTGAAGCAATAAAACAAGAAGATTATGATTCTATTGTGAAGTTAGACTCTAATGATGAACTAGAAAGCCTTAGTCTGGGAATATCTAGTATGGCGAAAACAATAAAGAAAAATGTTCAAGATATAACTACTGAAAAAGAAAAATTGGAATTAGCAATTAAAAAGCTTGAGAAACTTGAAAGACAGCAAAAAGAATTTATAGGCAATATTACCCATGAGTTTAAAACTCCTTTAACAGTATTAAAAGCTCAGATAGATTTGATTAGCATGTATAGAGATGATGAAGAAATGTGCTGTAGGTCAAAATTAATAGCAGAGAAAGAATTGAAGCGATTAGACAATATGGTTGAAAATATTCTTTCTCTATCTAGAGTTGAAAAGTATGAATTTGAATTTAAGAAAGATAAGATTAATACAAAAAAACTTCTTAAAGATATTTGTATGAGAATGGAAGGAAAAGCCTCTAAATTTGGCATTAAAATAATAGAAAATCTTCAAGATGCTTATATTTTCATAGATACTGAAAGTTTTATGCAGATATTTATAAATATTATAGATAATGCAATAAAATATAATTTAAGAAATGGACGTATATATGTAAGAAGTTATATTACAGAAAATGATAACTATATTCAAGTTGAAGATACAGGTATTGGTATAGAAAAAGAATATAGAGATAAGATATTTGAGCCATTTTACATTGTAGATAAAAATAGAACTAAAGATTTTTCAGGTACGGGTCTTGGACTTTCATTGGTTAAGAGACTTGTTGAAAGCCAAGGGGGAAAAATAAGACTTGTGGACACGAAAAAAACAACTTGCTTTGAGATTATCTTTCCTCTTTATAATGGGGAACGTGAGTTTACTTTATAGAGATAAAAAAGGTGTAGACCAATTGTCTACACCTTTAAGATTGTTATGCGTAAAAACTATGTCCACCTATCTTTGTTATATAGGCTTTATTCTTTACAATCCAACTTCCTGCTGCTTTGGCTGGATTGAAGAAATATGTTGAATTTCTTACTGGTTTTGCTCCATTTATAGCATCTTTAGCTGCTTTTATACTTTCTTTTGATGGGGTATTATAGATTGTTCCTTCAGCAACTGGACTAAATTGAGGAATTTTACCATAATACTCAAAGATTACACCATATACAGTGTTGGGAAATTCTTTAGAGTTAACTCTATTGAGAATTACACTTCCAACAGCTACTTTTCCCTTATATGATTCTCCACTTGCTTCTGCCTCAATAATTCTAGCTAGCCAAAATATATCATCTTCGTTATAGCTCTTAGAGGAGCTTGTCCCTTCTGAGCCTGCAGTGATTTTTTTGTCTAATGCTGATTGAGTTTCTTTTCCTGCAATACCATCTATAGCTAATTTATGATCTTTTTGAAAATCAATAACAGCTTTTTCTGTGGCTTTACCATAGATACCATCTACAGCGATAGTATAATATCCCTGATTTTTTAATTTTTGTTGAAGCTTGGAAACTTCATTTCCTTCACTACAAAACTTCAATGTTGTATAATTTTCACCTGCAAATGCTCCACTTATTGGTACCAATAGCAATATTAAAACTATTAAGATTGATAATCCTCTTTTGACTTTTATTGTCATACACTCCTTCCATAATTGTGCTTCCGAAGTTAGCTGACGGGCTCGGGATAGAAGGCTCCCTACCACAAGATGTGGATTAACCCCTTAAATGGTTTCTCCGTACCTAATAATATCTAGGATTCAGCACTTATATTGCATGCAATAAAGATATTATATAAAAAGATTATTATTATGTAAACCTAAAAGAAGGATATACCAGAAATTGTATAGGGAAAATGTGGTACAAAAAAAGAACTGTAGGAACAGTCTTTTTTTATACTAATAAAATTATTTAAGATTAAATTCATTTATAATTACCATTTCGAGAGCTTAAAATAACTAAAAATTAATGTTATATATCATATTAACTATTTATTACTTTTGATTTATTCAAAATATGATGTGAAAACTTTTGTTTCAACTTTCCAAGCTTCCTTGGTGTAATAATCAAAACTTACACTTATAGAGACCTTATCTATATAAAAACTTGTGCAGACAACAGTTCCATCTTCGTGAGGAAATTCCTCGAAATCTTCTACTTTTCCTTCAAATGTCTTTTTTACATCTTCTGCTGTCATTCCTTTTATCTCAATACCGTCTATTAAAATATTATCTGTGTTATAACTTGCACTACTTGAAGGATCTTTATATTTTATTATATATTCATTCACGATACATTCTTCCATAGGAATAATACTTTTGGTATTATTTAAATAGCTTACCATACCTACTATGTCATTATCTTTACTTATGTAAGCTGCTATATCATAACTCATAGGTGGCATTGTTTCTCCTGTAATATCTTGTTCTAAGCTCCTATCGAATGTCACATTATATCCTGCATCAATAAAAGTCTGTAATGTTGATTCTCCCAATAAAATCTCAGTACCATCTATACTTATATGTAGTGGTTTAAATCTAGGTTCTTTATTACCACATCCTGTAATTGTACTTATTAAAAGTATACTTAATAAGATCATTACTATTTTCTTTGCTTTAAACATTAAATTATCCCCTTTTCTGAATTGTGTTTGGAACTTTAATATTAGATATCTTGCTACTCAAAATGCCTTTAAATATATCATACGTGGTAACAGTGAGAAAATCAATAGATTAAAGGATAAAAGAGTTAGATTTTCGACAAAAAATTCCAGAGTTATTTTCATGGCTCATGATATCGGACTTCTATAATCTTTCTTTATTGCTTATTCAGTGTATAGTAATTATTCATAAGACTATCCTTGGTATAGGAAAAGTCTATTAGAAGATATTTAGTTTTTATTGTATAGAATATGGGTATAAGAATAAAAGATAAATTATGTTATGCTTAGTGTAAAATAATTGTTGGACAAAAAAGCAAAAAATATAGAGAATTAACCTCCATTTGATATAATGTAATCGACGAAAAGCACATTAAAGGAGGAATTCTCTATGAAT
>JBQHQH010000003.1:0-227882 GCA_052067355.1 Tissierellaceae bacterium HCP3S3_D8 | reverse complement strand
GATAGCTCATATCAACGGCTTTATCAAGTATATCTCCTTTTAGATTTCCTTCTACTCTCTCATATTTCTCTATTCCTAAAAGTTCATCTAGAATGTATACATAGTTTTTATCTCTTATGTTTTTGTAATATGCTCTCTTAAATTCTAATTCTCCAAATTTAGTAACTAAAGTTCTTGATACTTTGCTTTTATGAACATGATAAATCCCACTTCTTTCAGGAGACTTTTTAACGATATCATCTAATTCATCAATTATGGTATTGAGAGTATCTAGCCCAATATTATTTACCATTTCACCTACTAAGTCCACGATAGTATCAAGCTTTGTGTTACCTTCAAGTACTTTAATTACACTTTCTTCAATTGTATCCTTAACTTTTTCTGTAATTAGTTGTATAATATTATTCATAGAGAATTCCTCCTTTAATGTGCTTTTCGTCGATTACATTATATCAAATGGAGGTTAATTCTCTATATTTTTTGCTTTTTTGTCCAACAATTATTTTACACTAAGGTCAATTCATTCAAGTTTATTATACCATAATAGACACTTAATACAAGCATAGCTGCAGTGATAATACCCATTGACATGGATATAAATGACTTCTTATAGTCTAACTTTAGTAGAGTTGCTATTACAGCCCCAGTCCAAGCTCCAGTAGTTGGAATAGGTATGGCTACAAAAAAAAATAGACCAACTATACTATAACGCTTGATTATTCCAGCCTTTTTCATGGCTCGTCTTTTAACCCATCCTATAGTATTTTTAAATAAATATGTTCCTTCGAAGAATACCATCAAAGGTCTCAACACCTTAAGTAAGATACCAAGAATCAATATATTACCTATTATGCTTATTATACCGCTATGTATAGGATTTAAGCCTAAGGATATACCCAAGGGTATTGCACCACGAAGTTCAAATATAGGGGTCATAGAAAAAAACAAGACTATTAATTCCTTTTTTAGACCTTCAATTATATCTAGCATTCCGACACCCTCTCATTGATATTAATTTAATTATATGCCCCAAGATGAATTTTATCAATAGGTTTTTATCTGATGGCTACAATTTCAATTCACAGCTCACACTCCACAATTCACAATTAAAAGAGGTAATTCTCGACATTGCTCACCAATATTAAGCTCGGAGTGCAGTCGAAATCACAACAACATTAGTAAGTGTCTTAGATGACCAAACTCCTCATATATAATACAACTTCTATATTAAATTATGATACTTTATCCTCTCTATTGCATCCATCACATGCATTTTTATCAAAAGTGCATTTTCATAACATATTTCTTTGCTGTACTCTCTTTCAAGATCTAGATATTCTTTTATGAGTATAGGAATACCCTCTTTACTTCCCTGTTTTCCACTACAATTCATATTCATACTATCTATCTCAATCAGATATAATGAAAATCTGTAGGGCCTCATATATTGACCCTACAGATTTTCTAAACTTGAACTCTATCCTATCTGCCTATATTTATCCGATATAAGCTTTCTTTACAGAAAACTTTCCTTATCTTTTAAAACACGATCTAGCATTCCCCTAGATACCTCCATTAAATCAAATCTCTTTGCCTTTAATTTTTCTTCTAGAAACTTAAAGGCAATCCAAAGCTTTATTGTATTTCCACAAGTAAATAGATCTACAGCTGCATATCTATATTCTGGCCAAGTATGAATAGCTAAATGTGATTCTTTTATAACTATAACCCCACTGACTCCCCAAGGGCTAAATGTATGAAATACACTCTCTATTATTGTAGCTTGAGCTATTTTAGCAGCTTCTATCATATATCTTTCTATTAAGGATGTGTCCTTTAATATCTCATCATCACAATTATAGTACTCAATTAAAAGATGTTTTCCTAATTGTCTCTGTTCAATCATGATTTCTCCTTTTTTATTCTTATTCTATGTTTATCTATTTCATATTTTTTCTTTCAATTAAATCAAATATTTTACCATTACATCTGTGACAGCCTTTTGACTTCAACGCCTCTATATTATCAACTTTTTTAGAACGTCCTACCTTTATAATTTCACCACATTGTCTACATCTATAAGAACGTATTGTTTCCCTAAGTTCTCCAGTATATATGGCTCCTTTATAGTGGGCCTTTATTAATCCTTTGGTCATATTAGTAGTCTTGAGGACGATCATCTGTCCTGTGTTTCCAATTATGCTAGCTCCTTCATAGATATTAAACCTCGGTATTACCTCTGAAACTGTAAGTCCCATACTTAAAAAATATTCTTGCATAATTAATTGAAAGTCTGGTGACTTATGAGCATAGGAAAAGTAAATATTAAGCCCTATATCATCTTTTAAAGCTTCTATTCCCCTTGAAAGAAATAGATTCATTCCTTCAACTGTATAAGGTGGATCAGTAAAGAAACAATCAAATTGATTTTTTAAGTCATCGGCTAATGGTCTTCTAAAATCTACGTGTTGACACTTGATTGGAAGAGATTCTTTTTTAGCTATATTACTTATAGAATCTATAATCCTCTTATCTATATCCATTACTGCTATTCTAGTGGCATGATGGATATTGCCATTAAAAAGTTTTTTTAACAAGAAGCCCAAAGCTACACTTACTAAATCATCATCTCCCAAACATAAAATTCTCTTTCCCACTAAATTATGATTTCTAAGACATAATATTGCCCTTTTTAAAGATGTATCTATACTAGATTTTGATTGATCTATAGTGACGTCTACCTGTGGACGGTTGTTAAAGATCTCCTGCAATTTTTCTTTTATTTCAATGATTTCTCTATGTTCCTTCCAAGGTTCCATATATAACTTTATATATAGATTCCTATTTATCCTTTTAAATCCTAATCCTTCTTCTATGAAATATCTGCCCTTTATTGTAAGCCTAGTTCCTCTATCTTGAATAATTAACTCTTTTTTTATAAACTCTCTTTTTATAGCTGCAACTATGGGAATAGGCAACAAATTATTTCTTGCTATTTCTTTGGTAGAAATTCCTTCTTTAAGATATATTGTTATTAATATGTTCTCTATGGCCTTCTTACCTTCTTCTATACTTACTTTTTGGTTTACTTCTTCTATATAATTAAGCATTATCTATTATCCTCCATATTTTTAGTCTTGCATTCTACTACATAGTTCATCTTGGTATTTGAAAGTAAAAAGAAACATGAACAAAAACAAAAAAGGTCATAGTAACACGAAGTCACCATAACCTTTTACCATTTACATTATATGTCAAATAATGCCCTATATTAGATTTATTTATAATTCTAATATAGGGTATAATATTTCATATTTGATATAAAACAATCTCAATATATGACAATTATTTTAATATTTTATGGGGTTTAATGATATCCATGTTTCTAACTTATACCTTAAAAAGTCGTCAACAAATAAACCTATAATATAGGCTTAAAACTTTTTAAGATGCAACTATTTACTTAGTTGATTTAGTTAAAAACAAATGCGGACATCAAATTCTCTCCCTTGTATCTTTCCAATATTTAATCTTTTACGAGCTTATTATAACATATAAAAATATCCATTTCAAATATAAATGCGAACTTTCCTATTAGTTATAAAAAAATATATTATAGAATGTTTAAGTTTAATTTTCCTATATAAACATATTTTATTTATTTCCCTTCTTTTTTTGCCTTATATATTGAGTTTATAATTATAGCAATAATAGGACCTCCGATTACCCCTATGGGACCTAGTATTAAAGATCCTAATACTGTTGCAGCAAAGGTGTAGAGTGGCCTTAGACCAATCTGGTCTCCTGTAATTTTGGGTTCTATTACCTGTCTAAAAATAGTCAGGGCAACATAAAGTATTGCTAATTTAGTTCCCATATCTGTATTTCCAGATATAAAATTGATTAGAGACCAAGGTATCATAACAAGTCCACTGCCTAGTACAGGGACAATATCCAGAATAGCTATACCTAACCCAATAAGTATAGGTAGGGGAGCTCCTATAATATATAATCCAACGCTAAAAGAAATAAATGTTATTATCATTAGTATTATCTGAGACTTAATATAACCTATAATACCTTTCCCTGTATCATCAATTATTTTTATAATAAACTCAATAAAATTATTCAATCCAAATCCCTTCCCTTTTAGATTATATGAATAAGCCAACTTTTAATATCAAATCTGCTGCCCAATTTTCTTAATCAACAATATAAACACTTATAATAATATTAGTAATCCCCTAATTCCTATACTAACTTGTAGTTTGCAATTGCATATGTAAAGTAATCCAAACTAGAAATATTGAACTTTTCTGATTTAAAAATCGTATCCCCATTGCCTTATATTTTGAATATAATATATTGTTTATTACACCATTACAGAAATTATAATTTCTAGGTAAATATAATACATTATAACTTAAGAATTCTTTTTTATATATACTTGTAGCGCTTTTATAAGTAAAAATATTAAATATATGCCTACTCCAAGCACAAGAAATGATAATATTGTAGCCATTGTTGACATTCCATCTGGTATTGCCCTCACTGTTATTTCCATGATATCAGCTCCTTTTACCATAAAATTTATATCATATTAATTGTCTTAAATATGTAGAATTAAACATCTAATCCATTTTTTATTTCCATCTTAAACATTATCCTTAAGTATATCACTAAATTGTACTGAAATACCTTCTTTATCTCCAATTTTCTGTTTCTTCTTAAGTTTATATATTTCTTTAACCAATATTTTCACTTCTATTAATCTATTTCTAATTACTACATATAATTCTACAACTATTCACCTTTAAAACATCTATCATATTTCATAGGCTTACATGGTCAAAAAATATCTTGTAATTATAAGACCTATACCTAAAATAAT
This sequence comes from Tissierellaceae bacterium HCP3S3_D8, assembly GCA_052067355.1. Classification (GTDB taxonomy): domain Bacteria; phylum Bacillota; class Clostridia; order Tissierellales; family Tissierellaceae; genus CABMKH01. The sequence continues at coordinate 222,991 of JBQHQH010000003.1, read as the reverse complement.
GCCTATAACCCAGTAAAGTATCGATAACTCTGCTTTTCCAATCGTACCTTTTGGACCATTGATATTATCTTCAATTATAAAATCTTCAGTGATTTCATTTCCTTCTGCATCATACAAAGAAGTCTGCCAAATGCGTGCATCATAAAATGTATAATCTACAGTATTTTTTAAAAGACTTTCTATTTCTCCTATGCTAAAAATATCCATGAACTGTTGATTTTCAATATTAAATTTAATGGTTTCTCTAACTCTATCTTTAGCTAGATTTCCTGGTTGTAAATATACATTATAATCAAGTCCATAGTACTTGATTTCATCAGAAAGATTATAGCCATTAATTACATAATATGGCTCATCTTTAATTCTAATTTGATGAATTTGTACAACTGAAGAATATTTAGCAGGACTTATTTTAGCATTAATTATTCTATATCTTTGATTGAATCCCTTCTTTAGAACAGCTACACCATTTACATTTGATTTAGTTCTATCTTTAAATGATGAAATTAAGGCTCCATCTATTTCTTGTGTCTCCAATACATATGCATCTACTGCACTTTTAAATGGTGAAGTGAAATCTGTAATTGCCATTGCTAGACTGCTTTTTGCATTTGTATACTTATATTCTGAGTTATAAATAAAGTAGGCTAAAAACAAAGTAAGGACTATAGTCAACACAGCTGCAAGTATTCTAGTTCTTTTTATTTTTTTGAGAAACTTTAGCTCTATTGTTGGTGCTTTTTCCACATCAATATCTAAAGTCATATGTTCATATACTTCTTTGCATGTTGTACAAGTACTCAGATGATATTCTATTGCATGATTTGTTTCATCACTGGTCAGTTTTTCTATATAATTTGGAAATAAATCTTGAATGATATTACATGTCAATTTATTATTCATTTCATAACCTCCTTTGCAAGTTTCTGTTTCCCTCTATAAAAGGTAACGCGTGCCCATGTCTCATTTCTATTTAAGATCTCACCTATTTCTTTAAAGCTTAATTCTCCAGTAAGTCTTAAATGTATGACCTCTCTAGTCTTTTCATCTAATGTCTGAATCATTTGATACAGTTCAATCTTGGATTCGGTTGCCAGAATATCTATTTCAATATTTTCTTTCGCTGGTAAACTATCTGAAATCTCATCTATTGGTTTTAAACTTTGCCGGTTTCTTTTTCTATACTCCTTATACCATAAATATTTTGCAATCTGACAAAGCCAAACTGAAACTTTAGAATCACCTCTAAATTTATCATAGGTTTTCATAGCTTGATAAAAGGTTTCTTGAGTCAATTCCTCAGATAAATCAGCATTATATGTAAGACAAAATAGATATTTATAAACTGTTTGAAAATACTCGTTATAAAGTTCCTCAAGATCCTGCACGTCATCACCTCCTATTAATAAGTGTATGAAATTATGATTTCGTTACAAGTCTTTATAAAATACTTAAAAAATGAATAGATGTTAATCATCTACTCATTAATTTCAATTACTATACTCTAATCATCATTTTTTCAATTATATCATCCATCAAAAAAACATACCTTCAATTACACTCACAAAAAAATCCCCATTATCATCTTTAATGGTATGGGCTTTACCTTTCCAATATACAGTATTATCGTTAGCAGAAATACTTAACTTTTCCCCATCTTTTAAATGGTATGTAATGGTTATTAGAGGTGGCCCTTGTTTAGAAGTTCCAAATTTATAATTTAAAAGATGTACGATCTTAACACACTTTTCGATATCTTCTGATTCGGTGCATATCCGCATCTCATCCAAACTAGCACTATATATTTCGATATAAGAAACATCCTTCTCCTTAGGAAGTCCAGCTAAAGGAATACCATCTATCCCATAATAAATAATGGAAAGTATAAGCATAGTTAAAATTACTTCAAAAATACTTTTCCTAATTGTTTTTTTCATTATATCCATCATCCTCAATTTCTACAAAATCCCTAATTATCTTAACTTCTCTGCGACAAAATCTGTATCTAGGAAAAATGCTTGTCTTTTATTTTCATCTTCTATGTCTTCAAATCCTAATTGATAGACTGTTGGATTTGTATGGGATTTTACAGTTAGTAGCTTATGTTTTGAATCGTAGGAACAAATATATCTAGTATAAGTAGTATAATTATACTTTTTGTTTCTGACAAATCCATTTGGCATAGTCATGGCACCCATTATATTATAAAAATATGAAAGTGCTTCTTTAGAATTGTTGGGCTTAATATTCATTTTAGTCAAATAAAAGGCCTTAATAAACCTAGAAACAGGGTCATATCCTCCTGGCAAGTTTTTAGCAGAGTTAAAACCTTCAAGATTATCTAAATCTAAAATTTGATTTAATCTTCTAACATGTGATTTAAAGCCTGGTGAATTGGTCATTACATCATATGTATTTTCATAATACATCAATTCTCCTCTTTTAGGTTCAATAATGATGCATCTTTTAGTAGAATCAGCAAACATAAAATGAAAATCTGGGGATATTACATTTTCTCCCCTATGATCTTTTTTAGATATATGAATATTAGGTAGGTCTTCAATTAATTCCTCTACAGATTTATAGTTTGTAAGTGCGTAAGTGAAATAATCCAAACTAGAAATATTGAACTTTTCTAGTTTCACCTGATTAGAATAAAGATTAAATCCTGAAAAGATATTAGTAATGCCCATTAATCCATGTTCATTTATACCGTCTTTTAATGGGTCTTGATTTTCAAAGCATATTCCTAATGTCTTATATTTTGAATATAATGAATCACCAATTAAATCATTGCAAAAATTATAATTTCTTGGTAAATATAACACATTATAATTTAAAGGAACCTCATAATCCATAGTCCTTCCCATGACACAACCATCTTCATAATTTATTTTTATACCTGTACACATATTATCCCTCTCATTATCATAATATATCACTCACTAATCTTTTCCCTTGCCTTAAATGCAGTATATAGCTTATTACCTTCCTTTGCAATCTTATTATACTTTTCCCTAGCTGACTCTATATCCCCTTGTTCTTCATCTATCTCTGCCAACATATATAAGAGTTCTAACTCTATTCGTTTATTTTTATTGATGCTCAAATACTCATTACATAGTTCTTTGCATTCTTCAAAATTACCCTCTTCAAAGTTCTTTACAGCCAATATAATTTTCATGAAGTATTTTAGCGTGGGAGTTTTTAATGGAAAAGCCTTTACGTATTTTTCAAATATTTCATCAGCTTCATCTTTCTTTCCTAGATTATATAATAGGATCATTTTATTATTATAATATCCTAGCAATGCTCCATTCCATTTAGGTATATACTTTATATTCATATTGTCAATTATATCCTTTGCTTCTTCGTATCTACCCATACTTATGAGTCCTGCTACTAGATCATAATCCAAATATGTATTAATTCGTCTATTCTTGCCGGTTATCTTCCTTTGCTTTTCAATAGCCTCAATAAAGGCCTCTGGATCTAAATCCTTATCTAAAAGATTTATCCTCTTATTACTTCTTCTTAAGCCTATGATTATATATCCTATCATTATAATGGCTAAAGTAATCAAAGCAGACATCAGATAACTTAAATTCAATCCTTTCCAAAGTATCAACAAAATGGTCAATGTTGATATAAAAAGTGTAATTCTACTTATAAGCATATTACTCCCCCTTCAATTTTATCTTTTATAGTTTGAGATCATTTATATATTCGACAAATAATCCTATCTCCCTCTAAGAAAATTATTAAATTTCAGCAATGATTTAGCCTTAAAAACATGATTTTTTCCAAAACCCTCCACATTTTTTTAGTTTTTTAAGCATATTTAATCTATATTTTATGCTTAATCTTTAAAATACATATTAATAACGAGATATTTAAAGATAAACTTTGTATTATCTATGTATATTGATATAAACTCCTAAACTAGCTATTTAATCCTTATATTCACTATTATATTGTATTGCAATAAATCACATTATCCCATATACTATAATAGTCGTCAAAAACAACGGGGTGTAGCGCAGTTTGGTAGCGCACGTGGTTTGGGACCATGGGGCCGGGGGTTCAAATCCTCTCACCCCGACCATTTTATAAGACGACAAAGGCTGATAACTTTGAAAATCAGCCTTTTTTATTTTTTGAAAGTGTATATATTTCTGTACAATTTACTAAAATGACACGAATAGCATGCAGAGTGGCACGTGTTTTTTAAGATTACCTTTGGTGGTAATACCTATTTTATTTGTTTTAAAATAGTTTTTCAACCTTTTTTCGATAAATCGGTATAAAAACAAGGTCAGAATATAAAATCTACCATCAAAATAGTAATGTGTACCTCTAAGCCACGTATTCCATTTTAAAGCGACTTTCATATTATACTATCCAATTATATTAATACATCATTTTAAGCTTGTATATGGCTAAATAAGAAGGGGACAATATGTTATATTTATAAAAAAGGCCAGGAATAATAATCCTGGCCTAATTACTCCATAGGTGTAAACTCTCACTATATTAAGCGATAGTACATAAAGGCACTCTAACTAGAACTAGGCGGTCAGTTGCATTTTCAACATTAAACACCAAGAATGCATTTTGACCTACTACAAACACACAAATAAGGTTTACTTCCTCACCTGAACCTGGAGTAGGAATTGTAGTAACTATTTGGCAACGCATAACTCCCGCTGCTATTAGTGCTGCTGCTTCTGCTGCTGTTATTTCAAATATAATTACTTCTTCTCTCTCATTGTCCACAACTCCAATTTCTATTTCTACAAGTAAGAAAAATCTTCCATCTATTTGTGTTACGCATGTTGCACCTATTTCTATTGGACCATTGCATGTTAGTTTTCTCCCAATTACTTGTTCGTAATCCACTATTTTTTCGTAGCCCATTATTTTCACCTTTCTTATTTTGTTTTGAGAAAAAGCTTTCCCAATACTAGTATATTGTGGACTAGCTAAAGTGTTACTATAGAATAAAAAAAGTAGGACATCTCTACTTCTAGTGTTACCTCAAAATAATAATTACTAGTTGAGATGATAAGATTTAAGTAATGAAAAAAGAACCTCTTTTGGTTTAATGGAATTATCGCCAAAACCATAATCAAGGAGGTTCTTATTCATGTATATAAGAGATTTTTTTATTTTATCAATATTTAATTATTTCCTAAATACAACACTAGAAGGGACCGTTTCATAACTAATTAGTTATGAAACGGCCCCCTCTCTATTTCTATTCTTCCAATCTTCTATATACTATGGAAAGTATTTCTTCTTTTAAAGCTTTACCCTCTTCTAGAGACTTTATCATCTTATCTTCTATACCTTTTCTATATGCTTCATCTTTTATGCTCAATAGATTTATCTTTACATTTAATAGAGCTCCTTCTAGTCCAGAATATGATAAAAGAGAACCTACTCCTACATCAGTTATTGCATTGATATTTCCATAGTCTGCAAATATCTTTTGCAACTTCAATGTCTCTAAACATAGATCTGCACATCTATTTGGAACTTCCATGGCCTTTATATATCCCTTTTGAATGGCATCCCTTCTAATGCTTTTCTGTTCTTCTGTCTCTTTGGGTAGTTTAAATGCCAACATAACTCCATCAAAAGCTGTAGAATCTTCATCTACTATATCTTTTAATTTTTCTGTCAATTCTAAAAGGATATCATAATTTTTATCGAACTCTTCTTTAATATCCGCATCTAACTCTTTATATGCCTTTTTGTCAAAAGACAAATTAGCTACCATAGTAGTCAATGCTGCACCTAAGCTTCCTGCTAGTGCAGAAACACTACCTCCTCCAGGTGTTGGACTATCGCTTCCAGCTTCTTTGATAAATTCCCTTACAGTCTTTTCAACTAACATAATATCCTCCTTTTATCTTGCCATATTCCTAAAATAATCCTATGATTTCACCACTAGGCAATATATCTATATTATTAGCTGCTGGAACCTTTGGAAGCCCCGGCATAGTCATTATATCTCCAGTTAATGCTACTAAAAATCCTGCTCCATTGGATACTCTTATATCCCTAACTGTAATTTTAAATCCCTTTGGTCTCCCTAATAGTGTAGGATCATCTGAGAATGAGTATTGTGTCTTTGCCATACAGATAGGCATCTTATCAAGTCCCATATTCTCTATATTCTTTATCTGTTTCTTACAGGATTTTGTAAAGTCTACTCCATCTGCACCATATACTTCCTTGGCTATTTTCTCTATCTTCTCTTCTATACTTTCTTCTACATCATATATAGGTTTAAATTTAGATTCTTTGGTTTCACATACTCTTACTACTGCCTTTGCCATTTCTACTCCACCGTCTCCACCTTTTCCCCATACTTCTGATAGTACGGCTTCTGCACCTAGTTCTCTACATCTTTCTAGTACGTAGTTTAATTCTGCATCTGTATCTGTAGGAAATTTATTTATGGCTACTATAGCTGGAACTCCAAATTTATTTATATTCTCTATATGTTTCTCTAGATTTTCAAATCCATTTGCCAACTGTTCTAAGTTCTCTATTCCTAACTCTTCTTTCTTAGCTCCACCATGATGTTTTAATGCCCTTACAGTACCTACTATCACAGCTGCATCTGGCTTTAAATTCCCTAATCTAGATTTTATATCGAAGAACTTTTCCGCTCCTAAATCTGCACCAAAACCAGCTTCTGTTATGGTGTATTCAGCTAATTTTAGTGACATTTTAGTAGCTATTATAGAATTACATCCATGAGCTATATTGGCAAATGGTCCACCATGTATCAATGCTGGTGTATTTTCTAGAGTTTGAACTAGGTTTGGAGCCATGGCATCTTTCATTATCAAGGCTACTGCCCCTTGAGCTTTTATATCCTCTACAAATACTGGGCTTCCGTCATATTTATATGCTATAAGTATTCTACTAACTCTTTCTTTCAAATCCTCTAGGTCTTTAGCTAAACAGAATATTGCCATTATTTCTGATGCTACTGTTATATCAAATCCATCTTCTCTAGGCACTCCATTTGTCCTACCACCAAGACCTACTACTATGTTCCTTAGAGCCCTATCATTCATATCCAATACCCTTTTCCAAACTATTCTCCTTGGGTCAATACCTAATTCATTGCCTTGTTGAATGTGATTATCCAATAATGCTGATATTAGGTTGTGAGCTGTAGTTATAGCATGGAAATCTCCTGTAAAATGAAGATTTATATCTTCCATAGGCACTACTTGGGCATATCCTCCACCTGCTGCTCCACCTTTTATTCCAAAACTAGGCCCTAGGGATGGTTCTCTTATAGCTGTTAGAGCTGTCTTACCTATCTTGTTTAACCCCATAGATAAGCCTATATTAGTGGTAGTCTTTCCCTCTCCTGCAGGAGTTGGACTTATAGCTGTTACTAATACCAATTTGCCATCTTCTTTGTCCTTGTTTCTCTCTAAGACGTCTAGGGATACCTTGGCCTTATATTTTCCATACTGAATTAGATCGTCTTCTCCTATCCCTAACTTTTCTGCTATTTTACCAATGTGCAACATCTTTGCCTCTTGGGCTATTTGTACGTCTGTCTTCACTTCCATTCCCCCTCTATATTTTTTAATATAATAGCTTACAATTTCAATTCACAGATCACAGTTCACGATTATTAATGATAAAGCATTAAAGTAAAAACCCACTCTGAAAGATTTGTAATGTTTTCCAACTAAAAGAGTAAATCTATTACTATCTATTTCATAATGACAAAAATATCTTATATTGGTCACTACACACCATGAAATATCAGATGGATTATAGAGCTAACCTGTAGATTAAATTTTGACTTAATACGGACACATTTTCTACAGGTTAGTCTTTTCCTAATAATTAATCCCTATTTAGTACTACCTTTCCGTCCTTTATAACAGTTTTAACCAAATTTACAGCAATATTATAGGATAAAAACTTATAGCTTGGAGCGTCTAATATGATTATATCACCTTTCTTACCAATGTCTATACTCCCTATAGTATCTACTCTATCTACTGCTGCAGCACCATTTATAGTGAGAGCTGTGATAACTTCTTCTATACTCATACCCATATATATAGTTGCTAATGCAATAAGAAGGGGAATAGAATTTGTATATGAACTTCCAGGATTATAGTCTGTGGCCAATGCTACCGCACCACCATTGTCTATAATATATCTTGCCCTAGCATAGTCCTCCTTTAAACTAAAAGCCGTACATGGAAGTAAAGTAGCTATAACTCCTTTGTCCTTCATAGCTGATAGTCCTCTATCTGAAGCTTGAAGTAGATGGTCTGCTGATACCACTTCTAATTCTGCAGCTAACTCTGATCCTCCTAGTTGAACTATTTCATCTGCATGCATTTTTAACTTAAATCCCATATCTCGTGCTTTTAATAAAAGTTTTCTAGACTGCTCAATACTAAATACATTTTCCTCTGTAAATATATCGCAGAATTCAGCTAGTTCTCTTTCCTTTACCTGTGGTAGACCATCTTTAATTAAATAATCTATAAAATCATCTGTCCTCCCCTTATATTCTTTTGGAATATCGTGGGCTCCCATGTATGTTCTAACTACATCTACTGGATGTTTCTGGTCTAATTCTCTCATTACCTCTAACTGTTTAAGTTCTGTGGCTGTCTCAAGGCCATATCCAGATTTACCTTCAACAGTGGTAACTCCAAATTCCATCATGGAGTTAAGTCTCTTTTTACCTAGTTCAAAGAGTTCTTCTCTCGTGGCATCTCTAGTAGCTTGAACTGTACCAGATATTCCTCCACCACTATTCATTATCTCCATATAGGTAGCACCTTGAAGCCTTAAATTGAACTCTTCTTCCCTATACCCCGCAAATATAAAGTGAGTATGAGAATCTACAAAACCTGGAAGTACAGATCTACCAGATGCATCTATTATCTCATAATCCTCTGTATCAAAATCCTTAAATATATCTTTGGTCTTTCCTACCTTCTCTATTATTCCATCAGTTATAATTATGGAACCATCTTCTATTATGCCAATGTTTTTCATCTCTTCTCCGGCCTTTTTATTAAAACCAGTAGAAGTGACTATCTCCTTAGCATTCTTTATAACAATATTTCTCATCTTATCTACTCCATTAAATTAGTCTCTATTATCTTGTCATTGTCAAATCCATATAGTCCAAGATAATAGGAAGCTGAATCTACTAAAGCTGCCATAGGTACAAGCCCAACTATTTCACTGCCTAGTACATTGACTCCATATCTTTTAGCTTCCATCTTTACAGTTTCAAGCACTCTGTAGATTGGGTTTTTACGATAATCAGTGATATTCATAGTAACTTGAGTTATCCCTCTTTCCTTTATCTCTACTCCTCCGGCCTTGATATATTGGAATCCGCCACTAGACTGACGAATGGCTCTTGCTATAGCATTAGCTATTTTAACATCATCTGTATCCAAATCTATATTATAAGCTACTAGAGGTAGACGAGCACCTACTGCTACTACCCCTGCAGTTGGATGTATCTCTCTCTTTCCATAATCTGGTTGCCATTCTTCCTGTTTCAATTTCTCTGCCATTCCCTCAAATTGTCCTTTACGAATCTTAGCTAGATTTCTTCTTTCAGGCCTAGTAGCAGAGTCTTCATATAGGAATACTGGAATATTATACTTTTCATTTATAAGCTTTGCTGTTTCCTTTGAAAGCTCTATAGTTTCTTCTACTGTCATACCCTTTATAGGAATAAATGGAACTACATCTGTTGCTCCCATTCTAGAGTGCTCTCCAGTATGATGATTTAAATCAATTAGTTCTGTAGCTATTCCGATAGCTTCTACAACTGCATCCCTAACGGCATTTGGTTCTCCCATTACTGTTACTACTACTCTATTGTAATCCTTATCTGGCTCATAGTTTAATAGCTTTACCCCTTCTTTTCCTCTTAGTGGTTCCACTATCTTTTCAACCTTCTCTAGATCTCGTCCTTCACTAAAGTTTGGAACACACTCTACTATTTTTCTTTCTTCCATGTACTTACAGCCCCTTTATCTTAATCTATTTGTCTTACGATATCTTCTATTATCTTGTCATCTACAATATAAGGAAGAGTGATATGATCCTTGCCTTTCATGACCTTGTTATATTCTATAGATGTTGAAATAGCATTTTCATTTCTTGCCCAAGCGCGTCTTGCTACTCCACCCATGACATCCCAAGGCATAGCTGACTTTAAGATTTGATCTACTCTTTCACTTCCGTCTAATACCATACCAAATCCGCCATTTATAGATTTTCCAATTCCAACTCCACCACCATTGTGAAGAGCTACTAGACTCATACCTCTTGCTGCATTTCCTGCAAATATTTGAGTAGCTTGATCTGCCATTATATTACTTCCATCCTTGATATTGGAAGTTTCCCTAAATGGTGAATCTGTTCCACCAGTATCGTGATGGTCTCTTCCAAGCATTACAGGACCTATTTCTCCATTTCTAACCATTTCATTGAATTTAAGAGCTATACTCAACCTTCCAAAGGCATCTGAATACAATATTCTTGCCTTTGTACCTACTACTAATTTATTCTTTTCTGCATCTCTTATCCAAATCCAATTATCCCTATCTTGATATCTTCTATCCGGATCTATACACTCCATTGCAGCTATATCTGTCTTGTGTAGATCTTCATCTTTTCTACTTAGGCATACCCATCTAAATGGTCCATATCCATAATCAAATAGTCTAGGCCCTAAAATATCTTCTACATATGAAGGCCATATAAACCCATCTTTTTCATCTCTACCATTTTTAGATATCTCTTTTACTCCAGCGTCATAGATAGCTTTCATAAATGAATTTCCATAGTCAAAGAAGTATGTTCCCTTAGAAGTCAATTTCTCTATAAGATGGAAATGTTCTTTTAGTGTCTCATTTACCATGTCTTTAAATTTCTCTGGATCCTTATCTAGTAGTTCAGTTCTCTCTTCAAAAGTAATGCCCCTTGGGCAATATCCACCAGTATATGGCTCGTGGCATGAAGTCTGATCTGATAATAAGTCTATATGGATATCTTTATCTACTGCATATTGTAGTAAATCTACTATATTTCCATGATATGCTATGGAACATGGCTCTTTCTTTTCCATAGCTTCCTTTGCTAATTTAAATGCTTCTTCGCATGACTTACATATATGTCCTATCCATCCTTGGTCATATCTAGTTTGGATTCTAGAGATATCTACTTCTGCAATAATACCTACTCCTCTAGCGATTTCCACTGCTTTTCCTTGGGCTCCACTCATACCACCAAGACCTGAAGTTACAAATAACTTACCAGCAAGATCCCCATTATTAGGTATACCTAGCACTAGTCTACCAGCATTTAATAGGGTATTATATGTTCCATGAACTATCCCTTGAGGTCCTATATACATCCACCCTCCTGCTGTCATCTGTCCATAGTTTGCAACACCTAAAGCATTTGCCCTATTGAAATTCTCCAAATCATCAAACATACCGATCATGAGTCCATTTGTGATAATTACCCTAGGTGCTTCTGGCTTAGAATGAAATAGTCCCACTGGATGACCAGAATACAGTACAAGTGTCTGTTCATCTGTCAAAACCTCTAGATATTTCTTAATAAGCCTATATTGCATCCAATTTTGACAAACTGAACCTGTTTCTCCATAGGTAACCAATTCATATGGATATAGAGCTATATCAAAGTCTAAATTATTGTCTATCATAACTTGAAAAGCTTTTCCCTCTATGCAATTTCCTTTGTATTCATCTATTGGCTTTCCTGTTAACCTTCCCTCAGGTCTAAATCTATATCCATAGATCTTTCCATGAGTTAAAAGTTCTTCCAAAAATTCCTCCGCCATTTGCTCATGGTATTGTTCTGGAATATACCTTAGAGCATTTCTTACAGCAAGACCTATATCCTGTTTAGATAGCTTTGCCTTTCTCTTAGGTGCTCTCCTAATTCCCTCTACAAATTCTGGATATTCTGGCAATTCATCGTCTAATCTAATGGTCATAGCATTTTTCATCTCTAAATTAAGTTTCACAACACAGACCTCCTCAAATTTTCTATTTTACTTTATCTAATTCTTATTATATAGATTAACCATCTTTTTATCGTCTATTTCCTCAATACTTTTCCTCCATATAAAAAGGTTTCCCCAATTAATCGTCTATTATTATCATTCTATCGTCATAAAGAAAACTTATATCAGATGTAATCCTATGCTTTAGCTAATATTTCACAATATCTTATCCACCAATACAAAATCATAGATTGTGAGTAGATAAAGTATAGCAAATCCTTTAGATTCAGTCATTATTTTAATACTTTATCTTTAATAATTGTGAATTAAAATTACAAGCAATCAGGTCAATCTACAACTGATGTCTCTCCATTTCTCACTGAATCCTCAATCTCTTTTTTTAAACTATTCAATAGTTCTAACTCTTCTATCTTCTGATCTTTTTTGGAAAATATCTCTCCACTTCTAACATGGGCTATTGCTCCCTTATAATCTCCTCTTAGTAGACATATGTGACCTAAGACACTTTCCACAATAGTCCTCTTCCAGTGAGTACCTAAAGTATCATAGATAGTGATGGCTTCATTTAATATCTTCTCTGCCTTTTCATATTTCCCCATGACAAATAGCATATACCCATAATCTGCATATAGAATATCTAATGACTTCTTTACGTCATAACTTAAACATATATCTATAGACTTCTTATAATACTCTTCTGCTCTATCATATTCTTTCCTAAGTCCATATAGATTACCTAAATAATTATTTGCAGCTACCATTGGAAATATATTGCGATTATATAGTGCAGGTATATCATATATATGTATGGACTCTTTAAGTAATTTTTCTGCAATATCTAAATTATTACATCTTAATTGATATAATCCCTCTAGTCTTGTAACTTCTGCATATTCTATATAGAAATCTTCCATGTCTATTAGTTTTCTAGCTAAATCTATATATCTTTTCATTATAGAGTTTTCTCCTCTATGTATTCCATAATGGATATATTCTATATAGGACTTTATAAGATATTCTCTATTATCTGCCTTCTTAGCCATGTCTATAGCTTTATCTATATGTAATATCCCCTCTTCCCTCTTCCCTCCTCCTATCATGGTCCTGCCTATTAGAAATTCCAATATCATTATAAGTCTATGGTAGTTTTCCCCCTCAGTTTGATATCTTTTCTTCTTGATATCTTCATATAGACTATTAAATTCCCTATAATATCCTTCTCTATCCTTATATAAGTCTTTTGGCTTATCACGTAGATTACTAATGGTTGGGAAAAATTGGTCATAATAGTCAAGTCTTAATTCCAAAGATTTAAGATGATAAAAATACTCTTTATAGTAGTTATTACATCTACCATAGTGATAGCTTAATGATTTACAATTTTCATAATCCAACTCCTTCTGTTTCTCATATATCTCTGCCACTATTCCATGTAATCTATCCCTATATATCTTTGGCATAGAATCATATATCATTGACTTGAGAAAAGAATACTTAATCCTCATCATATGATCTCGTTCTTGTAATATTCCCTTGTTGAAGAGTTTTTCTATTTCCTTTAATAGTACTAATTCATCTTTATCTATCAATTGCCTTAGATATTCAAACTCAAAGTATCCTTCAAATATAGATGCCTTTTTTACAATGTCCAATTCAGATTCACTAAAACTATTTATTAAGCTCTCTATTATACTGCCTTTATCCTCTTGAGGATTGAGATATTCATCTATAAACATTATATTGCCAGATGTTATATCATATATCTCCTCGTAATCCAATACCTCTTCATTTCCTCCTCTATTTTTAAACTTGATATAGTCTACGATTTCATGGATATTCAATAGAGGCACATCTATACTGATAGTATTTTCTAGTAGTTGCAATCTCTTACCTATGGCAAAGTCCCTGGTCAATGACTTTGAATATTCTAATATGACAAATATATTTTTCTGATTATCATGAAATAGTATCTCTGAAAAATAATCTAAGCTACCTATATCTAAAAATTCTGCATTTTTGATATATAATATTGTCTTTTTTTCTCTATTTACAGCTTTCATAAGTAGTTGCATAAAACCATCTTTACTATCTCCATATTCTATACCAAATAGATTAAACATCTTCTTTAATGCTAAAAATTCCATATCTGTTACAACTTGATTTAATTCTAATATATGACTAGAATATCTTCCATCGCTTAAAAACTTCTCTATTAATTTACTCTTTCCAACACCTATTTCTCCCTTTACAATTATATGTTTAAATTCTCTATCTTGTATAAACTTATCAAATTCCCTATCTATTAAAAGACTTAAGGATGTCCTTTCAAAGTACTCCCTTATTTGACTGTCATCTATATTATTTTTATTATTTATCATGAACTCATATAGTTCTATGGTCTCATCTTCTAGAGGAACCTCTAGCTCTTTTTCAATCTTTCTCTGTATCTCTTTGAATATCTTTATTCCCTTGTTAAAATCATGATTTGAGATACTTATCTTGATTAATTCCCTATAGGCATTTTCATTATATGAATCTATTTCAATGATCTTGTTTGCATATCTTTCTATAGATTTAATATCTCTTATCTTAATACTCTTATCTAGTCCCATATTTAATATGTTAAGAGCAATCTTTTCATAGGCCGTCCTCACACTATATACCCATTCATTAAATTCATTGTTATCTTTTAAATACATCTTATCCATAAAGGATAGTTGAGGAATTTCTAAAATCTTTTTACCATTATCTAAATCTAAAAAGATATCTATATCTTTCTTTAATTTTACCTCATCTGATACTCTTACAAAAGAATGCCCCTCTGTATGTATTACATCATCACCTATAAATTTTTTCATCTGATAGATAGCATTTCTAAGATTGGATTTAGCTCTTATTTCTTCACTATCTGGCCAAAATATACCGGATAGCTCATCTCTGGTACAATTCTCATTGTATAGAATATATAATATTATTAAATTCAGTTTATTCTTACTAATCTTAATCCACTGATTGTCTATATATATCTTTGGGATTCCTAGGAATTTAACATATACATCCATCTAAAGCCCCCTCTCATCTACTTTATTATACCATCTTTAAAAGTATGAGGGAAATAAAAAAGATTATTGCATAAGGAAAACTTATATCCACCAACACAAAACCATAAATTGTGCATCGTAAATTCTGAACTATGAATTGAAATATCCATTATACAAAGATAGACTTGCAATCAAAATAATGCAAATCTATCTTTCATGTCTATCTTCTATCTTTAATCAGATAAATAAATACACTAGAGGTGCTGCAATGATTAAAGACAATATAATCCTCTCTATCCATATGATTATATAGTCTAACATAGTAAGAGGTATTTCTGTTGCCATCATACATGGAATAGATGCAGAGAAAAACAGAATTTCAGAAACACTTACTATGGCTATTATAAATCTAGTGCTAAGTGGAGAATTAGCAACTACAATAGCTGGAAGCAACATCTCTGCTATACTTACTGCTACCGCCTTTGCTGCAAGTAATGGTTCTGGAATCCTCATAAGTAGAGTTACAGGATAAAAAATATACCCTATAATATCAAATAGAGGTGTATAATTAGCTAATATAAGTCCAATAGCTCCTATTCCCATTAGAGTAGGCGCCATATTAACGGCTAAGGTAAATCCATCTTTAAAGTTTATAGCTATATTTTCTAATAATCTAGGTGCATTGGAGCATGTATCCATGGCTGCTTCCCATGCTACACTAAATCTATTTCCATACACATCTTGTTCAATATCACCTTTTCCATTATTATAATACCTATCTCTCTTCTTGGATAATGGATATATACGAGCAGTTATTGCAGTAACTAGGAAAGTAACTATTACTGTAAACCAAAAATATTTAAGCCAATAATCCATTATATCTAATGTATCAGCAACTATAATCATAAATGTAGCTGAGACAGTTGAAAATCCAGTTGCTATAATTGCTGCCTCTTTATCTGTATATTTCCCTTCAGTATACACACGATTCGTAATAAGTAGAGCGATAGAATAACTACCAACAAAAGATGCAACTGCATCTATAGCAGATCTACCAGGAGTTTTCCATATTGGCTTCATTATTGGTCTCATAAAAACTCCTATAAACTCCATAAGTCCATATCCAGTTATAAAAGCTAAAAATACTGAACCTACTGGAATGATTGTAGTAACAGGTACTACTATTTTGTTAAATATAAATGGCAACATACTTCCCTCAAGTAGTCCCTCAGGTCCAATATTGAATACTACCATTACTACACAAATAATTCCAAATAGTTTACAAAAAGAAAATATAGTAGAGGTCAAATCCTTATTCCACGTTCCTTTGATAAAAGGAAATAGTGCTCCAATCGTCACTAGAGTTATACCGTATACTTTGACATAATGTGGAATACGTTGAATCCATGATACCATATGATCTAAAGGAATCGTAGACTTTCCACCTATATCTACGCTCACAAAGAACATAAATATTCCCAACATACTAAAAGCTATAAACTTAGCTCCATTTACCCCGCTCTTTTTCTGCAAGATACTTCACTCCCTTTTCACTATTCTTACTATTGTGATAATTCTAATTATACTTTATAATCGTCATTAAATCGTCATTTTTGGAAATAATCTTTGTATTTATCACCCTATTTCAAATTTGTTAGATAGATTTAATATAATTGTAATCAAATTGATATATAAAAATTATATAATACAACTATCAACAATATAGAAAGAAGAAATTATAAGAGGTGATTGGATGAAAAAAACAGTAAAAAAGGTATTTCTCACTATAGTAGCAGCTACTACAATTATGACTACTATAACCCCTGTATACGCTAATAAAATTACAGTAAATATGCCATATTCTATATATGAAACTAAAGATATCCAGAAATTGTCTTCAGGAGTTACCTATGAGAATATCAAAAGATTTACAGTATCTGGTTGGTGGAATATAAACGTACTTAGAGTAGATCTTAGTGATGAATATACAGAGCTAAAGGGACTCTTCAATGAAAACGGAATACCTAATAGGGATAGGGTTAGTGTTATGGTAGACAAGCATAATGCACTAGCAGCTGTCAACGGAGATTATTTTAACTATAGTCCACTTCCATCGGCTATGGGAACATTGATCAATGATGGAGAAGTCATATCCTCTCCTATTGAATTGAGCTATGCTCTACCTAGTTTCTATCTAACTAATTCAAATCAGGGAAATGTAGGATATTTAGATAGACGTATCAACGCTACTAATTTAACTAAGGGAACTGCAGTAGTTATAAATACCTTAAACAAGGTAACACCAGAATTTGATACTCTAACTGTGTTAAATAAAAACTGGGGAAGTAAATCCATAGGTAATAGATTCCACAATGATCTAGTGGAAGTCCTAGTAAAAGATAATATGGTACAAGAAGTAAGAGTGGGACAAGCTGCATTTGATATTCCTCAAGAAAATGGCTATGTCATAGCAGGTAGAGGAAAAAATGCTGAAGCTCTTCGTAATTTCTCAAAAAATGATGTTGTCAATTTGGAAGTCCAAACTGTTCCAGATGTTGAAGGTATCAAATTTGCTATAGGTGGCGGAAGCATCATCTTAAAAGATGGAGAACTATCCCTTACAAATATAAACAGTAAAGGCAATCAGCCTAGAACAGGTATAGGAATCAATAAAGATAGTACGGAGTTAATCTTAGTAACTATTGATGGAAGAGATACTTCATTTAAAGGTGTCAGTCAAGAGATGTTTGGAGCCATTCTAAAAGAACTAGGTGCATATAATGCAATGAATTTAGATGGTGGTGGTTCTACAGCTATGGCTATAAAACCACTTGGTGAAAGCAAGTCTAAACTTGTAAATAAACCTTCTGAGGGTAGCGAAAGAAGTGTAGTAAATAGTGTTGGAATCTTTTCTAATGCTCCAAAAGGTGAACTAGCTCATATTGAAGTTTCAATAGCTGAACCAAAGATGTTTGTAAATACAACTAGAAATATTGCAATCAAAGGATATGATGAAAACTATAATCCTATGGAAATAGATCGCTCTCTAGCTGAATTTAGAGTCGAAGGAGTAGAAGGTACATTTAACGGAAACAAGTTTACAGCTACTACTTCAGGAAATGCAAAGATAATAGCCAATTATAATGGTATAGAAGGTGAAGGAGAGTTAAAAGTATTAGGTGATATAAAAGATATAACCACTGATATTAAAGACTTCTATATAGATATAAATAGTGAATATAAACTTCCTTCTTTCTACGGAAAAAATATAAATGGTACTGAAGCTAGAATATATCCTGAAGATATAAAATTCCATGTAGTAGGAGATATAGGGTATATTGAAGATGGAATATTCTACAGCAACGATAGTGGTCAAGGTGGAGCCATAATAGCTGAAGCTGGAGATGGAATAGAAAATATAATGGTATCCATGGGTACAAAGAGTGTTCTAATAGATAGCTTTGAAACTCTTGACAATTATGCCTTTAGTCCTTATCCAAGCTCTGTAACTGGAAGTATAGCTCTTAATGATGATGCCAAAGATGGAAATCACAGTATTGCCCTTAAGTATGATTTCTCTCAAGGAGACGGTACAAGAGTAGCTTATCTAAATCTAAATCCTGAAAGTTCCGGTCTAAAACTAAAAGACAAGCCTAAGAAACTTGGATTATGGGTAAAAGGAGATAGTAGTGGAAGTTGGTTAAGAACAAGCATAAAAGATGCTTCTGGAAAGGAACATCTGATAGACTTCGCCAAAACTATAGACTGGTCCGATTGGAGATATGTAGAGGCAAATATCCCTAACAATATATCCTATCCTATAACTTTACAGAGGATATATGTAGCTGAAACTGACAGTCTTAAAAAATATACTGGTGAAATATTAGTAGATAATCTAACTGCTAGTTATCCATCTACTATAGGTAATATAGAATTACCTACTCCTACTAAACTTGTAGACGAGGCAAATAAAAAATCTACTGTTGAAGAAAATGGATTTACATTTGTCGTAGCACATGAACCTAAGGGAATTGACAATATAGCAGGATATGAAGCAAGTAAAGTAGTAAGATCTAAGATAAACGAAAATAAAATTGCTGTATTTTTAAACGGAATTTCAGACGGATTTAAATCTGGACTCAAGACATATACCTATATAGATGCATCTACAGCTTACAAGACAAATAAGCATCAAGATACATTGTTCATAAGTCTAAACTCCAAAAATGGTGGTATAAGAGCTGCCAATGCAGAACAATGGATAAAGCTTAAAAAAGATATAGAGACAATAGAAGAATCAAATATCATCTTGTTGTTACCGACTCCTGTATTTGGTTCAAATGGATTTAGTGACAGTCTAGAAGCAGAACTGTTCCATGATATATTGGCAAAATCCAAAGAAGATGGAAAAAATATCTTTGTAGTACATGGTGGAAGTTCAAACACATCAGAACTTAAAGATGGTGTTAGGTATATAGGATTAGATACTAGAGATTTAAAAGCTCCTGAAGATATGAAGAGATTATCTTTAGTTGAATTTGTAGTAAATGGAGATGAAATCTCATATCAGATAAATAAAATATTTCAATAACAAAAAAGTATTTAGGAGTTTCTCCTAAATACTTTTTTTATCTATTATTATAGCCTTCCTCTAGATTTTTTAGCCAGTCTAAAGACCTGCCTGTTCCAATTGCCACACATTCCACTGCGTTTTCTGCTATTCTAACTGATATTCCAGTTTTATTTTGAATCAACTTGTCCATTCCCTGAAGCAATGCTCCCCCGCCTGTCATTACAATTCCTTTATTTCCTATATCTGCTGCTAATTCTGGTGGAGTTTTTTCTAATACTGAATGCACTGCCTCAATGATCTCGTGTACAGTGTCTTGTAAAGCTTCTAACATATCACTACTGCTTACCTTTATATTCATCGGAAGTCCAGTCATGAGATTCCTTCCCTTTATGTCCTCATACTGTTCTTCTTCTACAGGATATACGCATCCTATCTTTTGTTTTAAATCTTCTGCTGTCCTCTCTCCAATCATCATATTATATTTTTTTCTTATAAACCTAGCTATTGCATCATCACAGTCATCTCCAGCTACTTTTATGGATGTATTTACTACTATTCCTCCTAGGGATATTACTGCCACATCTGTAGTACCCCCGCCTATATCTATTACCATATTTCCGTCTGGTTCAGTAATATCTATATCTGCTCCAATTGCAGCAGCTATTGGCTCTTCTATTATATAGGTCTTAACTGCACCTGCATGATTACTTGCTTCTACTACTGCTCTTTTTTCCACTTCAGTAATACCACTTGGCACACATATTACTACTCGTGGTTTAAATATTGACCTATTTAAAGATTTTTGCATAAAATATCTTAACATTCTTTCAGTTATATCATAATCAGATATAACCCCATTTTTTAATGGTCTCGTTGCTATTATATTTCCAGGTGTGCGTCCTAACATTCGTCTAGCCTCTTCCCCTACAGCTAGAAACTTATTGGTATATTGATCTATAGCTACTACGGAAGGTTCCTGAAGTACTACGCCTCTACCCTTTACATATACTAAAATACTGGATGTTCCTAAATCTATCCCTACATCTGATCTTAAAGACACCACGATTCTCCTTCCATTTTTTTCATATATTATACTATAGTATTCGACATAAGTCCTAAAAATCCTTCTTTTTTCACAAAATATTTTTCCAATTAAAAAAGTCCTAGATTTAGGACTTTTTTTATTCGTTCATCGCCTTATATTTTTGTTTTGTTGCTTCCCCGCCTCTGATATGTCTTTCAGCTTTATTAGTCTCTAGTATTTCCTTAACCATATCTGCGATAAGAGGGTTTATCTTAGGTAAGCGCTCAGTAACATCTTTGTGAACAGTACTCTTGCTAACACCAAAAATACTGGCTGCCTGCCTAACAGTAGCACCTTCACTTAATATGTACTTTGCTATTTCTAGAGTTCTCTCTTCTATATAATCTTTCACTTAATAACCCCCTCCGAATTTTTGGGTATTTTACTTAATATTTATGCCTTCTCACCTCATAATAGAACGTGGATCCACTATTTTTCCGTCTTTTATGATTTCAAAATGCAAATGACTATCCATCAACATCTCTATTCCCGCTGAATTCCCAACTGTACTTATATGGTCTCCCTGCTTAACTTTCACTCCTACATTCACCATATCTCTAGTCCCAAGATTAGAATACTTACTCTCAATGCCATCTCCATGGTCTATAACTATTACATTGCCCCACAAGCTATCTTCATATACATCTTTTACTACTCCATCACCAATAGCTTTTACTTTTGTACCGATATCCAATTTTATATCTATTCCTGAATGGCCTCTCCACTCATCTAGCGTCTTAGAATATATGAGACTGTCTTCAGTAAATTCAGTGATTATTTCACCATCTGCTGGCATGATAAACCTATTGACTTTTTCTACTGACTCATAGTTTCTATCATCAATAAATTCAATCTCATCTGAATCTTGGATATCAGTATCTTCACGAAATACTTCTTCTGATTCTCCATCTTCTAATTTACTTTCCTCTGGATTTGCTTCTAGATTTGCTTCTAGATTTTCTTCTTCTAATTTTTCTTCTATATCTGCATTTTCAATAGTATTGGCTTCTATAGTATCCTTCTCTTCTTCTTTTGATACCATATTTAAAGATATATTTTTCTTATTTTCATCATCGAGAATCACCAAATCTTTTTTATCCTTTGGCTTATCCACTTCTTTGGTTGCTATAAATATGGTACTAGCCGCTACTAAACATACGCAAATAAATAGAAATATTAAAAATCCATTCTCCTTAATAGTCTTTAAGAGTCTATCTCTCATAACTCCACCTCCATTTTGTATTATTTCCACTCTATTGGAATTAATACATAAAATGGATAAAAAATGTAACTTCTTCAGAAGTTACATCATTTAATATCTATTCCACTATAATAGTGTTTTAATATCTCTTCAAAAGTTTTGCCATTCTTGGCCATACCATTAGCTCCCCATTGGCTCATACCTACTCCATGACCATTTCCATATGTCTCTATCTCTATTAAGTTTATACTCTTATCGTAGGTTATCTTAAAGTTGGTGGAATTTAATCCAAATAACTCTCTTATCTCCCTACCATCTACGATATCCTCACCTATGGCAATTCTCTTTATTCTTCCACTAGAAGTCTTCTCCACTAACTTGATTTTATCTAGAAAATTATCCCTGGACATCTTGACCTTAGGGAACTTTTTATTCAATTTTTCTATAAATTCTTCTACTGTCAAGGTCTTAGTTTCTCTATATTTAGGAGACTCTTCTTCATATGGACTTTCTACTGATTTAAGATATGGAGAATCTACGGCAAATACATTTACTGCATCCTCGGTCATACCTCCACTACTAGAGTGGTAAAGTGGCTCTATTATCTCTCCTTCATAGTAAATCACCATATTCTTAGTAGTCTCTACTGCATCTTCAATCTTCCCCCAATAATTAGTAATCCAATCCTTCCCATGAATATCCTCTAGCTCTTTTAAAGATAGATATGCTTGGCAATGTACTCCTGAACATAGAGGTGCATCTTTATGATCTGGATGACCGTCTTTGTATTTTATATTTCTACTTACGGCATAAGTCCTTGCAGCAATGGCTTGAGCTTTTAATGCCTCTATATGAAATCTTGCTGGCATCTCTGCTGCCACTACTCCCTTTACATATTCTTCTAATGGTAAATTCTCTACTTCCTTAGTATTATTGTTGAATACTTTGATATATTCTATCTCCTTCTCCTGTACGTTACTCTGCTGATTTTCCTTTATAATTGGCAACTTTTTATTTTCAAAACCCTTTCCCTCTACAGAATTAGGTCTAGGTACAAATTTAATAGTCTTAACAATAACCGTAGGGATAAATATAGTTATTATTAAGACCGTAAACATATACACGCC
The DNA here is from genome assembly GCA_052067355.1 of Tissierellaceae bacterium HCP3S3_D8. GTDB lineage: Bacteria > Bacillota > Clostridia > Tissierellales > Tissierellaceae > CABMKH01. The sequence goes on along the minus strand of JBQHQH010000003.1, from coordinate 199,877 downwards.
AATTTTTTTCATCTCCTCACCCTCATCTCATTAGTATATAGATATACTTATTCAAGTTAAGAAGAATATATTCCAAAAAATAAAAAAAGCGTCTATCGACGCATCAATAAGAAAAATTTATATTAATTTATCTTTCAAAGTGAAAACTTTCCTATTCGTTATAAAAAGGAGATTCACTTAAGAATCCCCTTTTTTAGCTATCTATCTACTGTCTTTCTATATATCCTTGCTCCTAAATTTGCAAATCTCTCTTCTATACCATCATATCCTCTATCTATATGATATACGTTTTCTATTTCAGTGACACCATCTGCCACAAGACCTGCTAAAACTAAGGCTGCACCTGCTCTTAAATCTGAAGCCTTCACTGGTGCTCCAGTTAAACTCTTGACGCCACGAATAATCGCAGATTTTCCATCTATCTTGATATCTGCGCCCATTCTCTTCAATTCATCTACATGCATAAATCTATTTTCAAATACAGTCTCTATAGCAACACTTGTACCTTCACAGATCGTCATCATTGCCATAAATTGTGCTTGCATATCTGTTGGAAAACCTGGATATGGTAAGGTCTTAATATCTATAGGCTTTATACTTCCATTGCCTATAACCCTTACACTATCTCCATTTTCCATTACCTCTACTCCAGCCTCTTTAAGCTTTGCAATTACTGGCTTAATATGGCTGGTTATTACATTATCTACAACTACATCTCCACCTGTGATAGCAGCCGCTACTAAAAACGTACCTGCTTCTATTCTATCAGGTATAATCTGATGAGATGTTCCACCTAATTTTTTAACACCTTTAACCTTGATAGTAGATGTACCCGCTCCCTTAATATCAGCACCTAATTTATTTAAAAAGTTTTGTAAATCTGTAATCTCAGGCTCCATAGCAGCATTATCTATAATAGTCTCTCCCTCTGCCATAGCTGCAGCCATCATGATATTTTCTGTGGCTCCCACAGATGGAAAGTCTAAATATATCTTATCTCCAACTAGTCTATCTGAATAAGCAGATATATTCCCATGCTCCGTATCTACAGTAGCTCCTAAAGCTTTAAATCCCTTAAGATGTAAATCTATAGGCCTTGTACCTATTGCACACCCTCCTGGCATAGAATTTATTGTCTTTCCCAATCTAGTCAATAGAGGTCCCATTACCAATAGAGATGCCCTCATCTTGTTCATAAGATCATATCTAGTTACATAATTTTCCACATTTTTAGAATTGATTTTAATAATTCCCTTATCTAAGATCTCAACCTCTGCTCCCAATGAAGTAAGAACCTCACACATTATCTCTACATCTTTCAGATTTGGCACATCTTCTAATATTATATCTTCAGTTCCCAACAAAGAAGCCGCCAATATTGGAAGAGCTGAATTTTTTGCCCCATTTACTCTGACATTCCCCTTTAATGGAGGGCTCTTCTCCACCACGATTATCTCCAAAATATCTCCTCCTACTTCAATATCCATTTGTAATTATAGGTGTACCTATAAAAATATACATCTTATCCTCATATTTATTATACCTTATTGCAAGATTTAAGTTAATCTTTTTTTCACCTACTAATAGATACTCTTCAATTAGTGGGGTATATGCAGTTAAAGATAATAAGGATTCATCTGTATACTCTTCTATAACATTTCCTCTATACTTTTTCAATGTTTTATTAAGCTTGTTTTTCATAATATTATAGCTATAATCCCCTTGAATTTCTCCAACTAAATTTGTAGAAACCTCTACGGGATTATCATAGGATTTAAATATCTTTGCTATGCTTTCTATTATATCATTATTTTTTAAAAAATCACTATCTTTAACTATATTTATACAAAGATAAGTTTCTCCTTTGGATATATCTTTATCGAAATATGAGCTTATTATCATAGTTATAGAATTTTTATATATATCACTTCCATAATATGTTATCTGACTGAAGTCCTCATCAAAGATGATTTCCTTTGCATAATATTTCTCAGGCAATTTCTCATAAACTATTAATGGGTCTATTTCTGTGCCAATTATACCTAGTTTAGATTTTATATCTTCAGCTAATAAAACCATCTCTTCTTCCTCTAAAAATCGATTTAGGATTACACTATTAAATACTGAATCTAGTTCTACACATTCTCCACCTAAATCCTTAACCATATTACATAATAGCTCTTGTTCATTATATTTGTTTTCACCTATAGTCATAGTTGGTAATAATAGAGATAGAATAATTCCGAATAAGATAATCTTTTTCATCTTAAAGCCCTCCTTAATTGAATTAAGGAAAAGGTCTTTTTTACCAATGTAAAGGGGGACAAAACATTATAATAAAAAAGTACCCTTTCCCTATGGTAAAAGTATTACCAAGGATGGGTACTTTTTATACCTAAATTTCAATCATTTTTTTTAAAATTTGAAACTTCTAATCTATTAATTGCTTTTTTCAAAGCTGTCTCGGCTCTAACGATATCTATTTCAGATTGTTTCTGTTTTAATCTAGACTCTGCCCTTTCTTTTGCTTTCTGAGCTCTTTCTACATCTATCTCGTCTGGCCATTCTGCAGCGTCTGTAACTATGGTCACCCTGTCTTCCAATACTGTCATATAACCATCTACTATAGCTGCTACTCTCTCTTTATTATCTTGAAAGATTCTTACTTTTCCAATCTGCAAAGGTGTAGCAATCGGAGATCGATGTCTTAAAACAGCTAAATCTCCTTCAGCTCCCCTTACTATTACCTTATCTATTTCTCCTCTAAAAAATGCTCTATCCGGAGTTACTATCTCAAGATGAAGTACAGTCATTTTAATCCTCCACCTTTTTAGCTCTTTCTACTACCTCGTCTATAGTACCAGCCATAAAGAATGCAGTTTCAGGAATATCATCATGTTTTCCTTCTAAGATTTCCTTAAACCCTCTTACAGTTTCGCTTATAGGAACATATTTACCTTCTAAGCTTGTAAACTGTTCAGCTACAAAGAATGGCTGTGATAAGAATCTTTGAACTTTCCTAGCTCTAGCTACTACAAGTCTATCTTCATCAGAAAGTTCATCTATACCTAGTATAGCTATTATATCCTGTAAATCTTTATATCTTTGTAATAGCTCTTGGACTCCCCTAGCTACTTCATAGTGTTCTTGCCCTACTATATCTGGTGCTAATATCCTAGAAGAAGAATCCAATGGATCCACTGCTGGATAGATTCCTAACTCTGCTATGGAACGAGAAAGTACTGTTGTAGCATCCAAATGCGCAAAAGTAGTTGCTGGTGCTGGGTCAGTCAAGTCATCTGCTGGTACATATACTGCCTGAACACTAGTGATAGAGCCTTTCTTTGTAGAAGTTATTCTCTCTTGAAGCTGCCCCATCTCTGTAGCCAATGTAGGTTGATATCCTACTGCAGAAGGCATCCTACCTAATAGAGCTGATACTTCTGAACCAGCCTGAGTAAATCTAAATATATTATCTATAAATAACAAAACATCTTGCCCTTCCTCATCTCTAAAATGTTCTGCCATAGTAAGTCCTGTAAGGGCTACTCTCATCCTTGCTCCCGGTGGTTCATTCATCTGTCCAAATACTAAAGCTGTCTTATCTATTACACCAGACTCTATCATCTCATAATACAGGTCATTTCCCTCTCTAGTTCTCTCTCCTACTCCTGCGAATACGGAAATACCACCATGATGGGTAGCTATATTGTTTATCAATTCTTGAATCAATACTGTTTTACCAACTCCTGCACCACCAAATAGTCCGACTTTACCGCCTTTGGAATAAGGCGCTATTAAGTCTACTACCTTTATTCCCGTTTCGAATATCTCTTGAGATGTATCCTGTTCTTCAAAGGTTGGTGCAGATTTATGTATTGGCGACTTTAATTTCGTATTTAATTTTTCTTTACCATCTATAGTATCTCCCAATACATTAAATAATCTTCCCAATGTCTCTTTACCCACAGGTACAGATATAGGTTCTCCTGTATCTACCGCTTCCATACCTCTAACAAGTCCATCTGTGGAATCCATAGATACGCATCTAACAGTATCGTCACCAATATGTTGTGCTACTTCCACAGTCAATATATCTTCGCCTTTTTTTATTTTAATAGCATTTAAAAGCTTAGGTAAATTTTCTTCGCCAAAACGAATGTCAACGACAGGGCCAATAACCTGAACAATCTTACCTATGTTCTTTTCCATTTGCCCACTCCTCTCTATGTTACTTTAAGGCTTCCGCTCCAGCTACTATTTCAGATATTTCCATAGTAATTGCTGCCTGCCTAGCCCGATTATAACTCATATTCAAATCTTCTATCATCTCTTCAGCATTATCAGTAGCAGATTCCATGGCAACTCTTCTAGCTGCTTGTTCACTAGAAGATGCTTCGATTAACCCTCCAAATATGCTACTTTCAATATATTTAGGTATTAGATAATCCAGTACCTCCTCAGGAGAAGGTTCGAACTCTATTACTTTATTTATCTTGGTTTGAGTCTTTCCAATTTCTTCAGTAGGTAAAAGCTTTACAACTATAGGTTCATGTGAAAGAGTACTTATAAATCTAGTATATACTAGATTTATTTCATCTACTTCTCCCTTTAAAAATAAATCTATAGCAAGATTTCCAATCTTCTTAGCATCAGAAAAATTTGGCTCTTCAGAGATTCCTGTGAATTCACCTATAATATTGTAGCCCCTACTCTTAAAAAAGTCCCTACTTTTTAAGCCTATAGTAATCAAAGAAATGGAGTCCTTATCTTTACGAAACTTTGAATCTATTAATCTATTGATATTGGCATTATAACCACCAGCTAATCCCCTATCAGCAGTTATAACTATATAAAGGGATTTCTTTATCTCACGCGGTTGAAGTAATGGGTGATTTATATTTACATTACTTATAACATCACTTATACTATCTAACACAGTTAGATAATATGGTCTAGATTTCTCTAACCTTATTCTAGCTTTTCTCATCTTTGCCGTTGATACAAGCTCCATGGCTTTGGTTATCTGCATAGTATTTCCAATTCCCTTTATACGCCTTTTTATATCCCGGGTTGATTGTGCCAAATTCTCACCTCCGATTTCCTTAACCTAGAAGCTCTTTTTAAACTCTTCTACTGCTGAACTTATCTTCGCCATATTAGCATCAGTTAAGTCCTTTGTACTCTTAATATCCTCAACTATCTCAGGATGATTATTGTCTATATAATTTAAGAATTCTTTTTCAAATAACCCTATCTTATTTACAGGTATATCCATAAGATGTTTATTTACAACTATATATAGGATTATAACTTGATGCTCTACAGACACTGGACTATATTGAGGCTGTTTTAATGTCTCCATCATTCTTTCCCCTTGATCCAATCTTTCCTTGGTCTCCGGGTCTAATTCTGAACCAAATTGAGCAAAAGCCGCTAATTCCCTATATTGTGCCAACTCTAATTTAAGCTTCCCAGCTATCTTCTTAATTGCCTTTATCTGAGCAGCTCCCCCTACTCTCGATACAGAAAGTCCAGTATTTATAGCTGGTCTCTGTCCTGCAAAGAAAAGGTCTGTCTCTAAAAATATCTGACCGTCAGTAATAGATATAACATTAGTAGGAATATATGCAGATATATCACCCTCTAATGTTTCAATTATAGGTAGAGCAGTTATAGAACCTCCACCATATTTGTCATCTAGTTTAGCTGATCTTTCAAGCAGTCTTGAATGAAGATAGAATACATCTCCAGGGAATGCTTCTCTTCCTGGTGGTCTTCTTAACAATAAAGACATTGCTCTATAGGCTACAGCATGTTTAGATAGATCATCATATATGATCAGAACATCCTTGCCTTTTTCCATAAACTCCTCTGCCATTGCAACTCCAGCATATGGAGCTATATATTGTAAAGGTGCTAGTTCACTAGCAGTAGCAGATACTACTATGGAATAGTCCATAGCTCCATGCCTTTGTAATACATCAACTATCTGTGCTACTGTAGATCTCTTTTGACCTATAGCTACATAGATACAGATTACATCTTCTTCTTTTTGATTTATGATAGTGTCTATAGCAATAGCAGTCTTACCTGTCTGCCTATCTCCTATTATCAATTCCCTTTGTCCTCTACCGATTGGGAAAAGGGCGTCAATGGATTTTATACCTGTTTGTAACGGCTCATCTACACTCTTTCTAGTAATAACCCCAGGTGCAATCCTCTCTATAGGTCTAAATTTATCGGCATTGATACTTCCCTTGCCATCTATAGGCTGTCCAAGAGCATTTACTACTCTTCCTACCATCTCTTCTCCAACTGGAACTTCTACTATTCTTCCAGTTCTCTTCACAGTGTCTCCCTCTTTGATATTCTTATCAGAACCTAGAAGAACACATCCTACATTATCTTCCTCCAAGTTTAAAACCATACCAAATACCCCATCAGGAAACTCTATAAGTTCTCCAGCCATACATCCTTCTAGACCATGTAGCCTAGCTATACCATCTCCAACTTGTAGAATAGTACCTACATCCACAAGGTCTAATTTTTTTTCATATTTTTTAATTTGCTCTTTAATTATTGAGCTTATTTCTTCTGGCCTTAACTCCAAATCTTTTCACCTCAGCTTCTCTATAATGATACACTTTTCAATACAGCTTCCATGGATTTTAATTGACTAGTCAAAGTAGAATCCACTACCTTATCGTTCATCTTAAGTAATACGCCTCCAATTATGGATTTATCCACTTCATTTGAAAGCTGAATATTCTTATTCAATTTATTTTTTAATACTATACTTAACTTATTCTTAGCTTGTTCATCCATTGGAACAGCTGTTATAGCAACAACATCTACTATCTCTTTAAATTCATTAAAAATAGCTTTGTATTCCTGAATTATTTCAAATAGATAACTCTCTCTTCTCTTATCAATAATGATATATAAAAAATTTATCATCTCTTTAGAAATTTTTTTCTCAAATATCGTCTCTATTAAGGACTTCTTTTCATTTTTGGAAACCCTAGGATGAGTCAATATTTGAAATAACTTATTCTCATTGTGAAATACCTTCCCAACTGATTCCAACTCTCCATAAAAATCCTCTATCTTTTCTAATTCTAGGCCTGCTTCAAATAGAGATGAGGCATATCTATTAGCAACTAATTTTGCCATTTTGAAGTACCTACCTCATCAATAAATTTGTCAATCAACTGCTTTTGACTGTCCATTGTAATATTCTCTTCCATGATCTTTGAAGCTATTAAAACGGCCATTTCTCCTGTAGATTCTTTTATATCCTCATAGGCTTTCGCCTTTTCCCTAGCTATATCTCTCTTTGCTCTTTCAACTATATCTTGAGCTTCTTGTCTAGCTTCTCCTAGGATATCTTCTCTAATCTCAGTACCACGACGTCTTGAGTTTTCAATTATCTCTTGTCCCTCTATCTTAGCCTTCTTAATCTTCTCTTCATATTCATCTTTTAAATTCATAGCTTCATCTTTTATGATCTTGGACTGATCTATTTCAAATTGGACTTTGGCCTTTCTAGTCTCTAAAAATTCCATAACTGGAATATATAGTTTTTTTCTTAGAACTAAATAGAGAATCAATACAGCAATCCATGTAAGGATCATAGATACTATTTCAGGAAGGGCTAATACTTGAATATTCATACACCAACCTCCTTAGTATAGGAAATTATAATAAAAATCCTCTACTCTAATTTATAATCCTAAGCTTATATAAGCAGTTAATAATGGTCTAACAAATAATAGGATTATAGCTATTACTAGACCATAGATACCTGTTGTCTCTGCAACTGCTTGACCTAAAAGCATTGTTCTAGTGATATCTGCTTGAGCCTCTGGTTGTCTACCTACTGCTGATGCTGCATGACCAGCTGCATGACCTTGACCTATACCAGGTCCTATACCTGCTATCATAGCTAATCCTGCCCCTATTGCTGAACATCCTAATATAAAAGCTTCACTTGTAATTCCTTGTAACATATTTTTTTCCTCCTTACAAATATTAATATTTTACTCTTCAGTCGCTCCACCTATAAATATCATAGTCAGCATACCGAAGATAAAGGTTTGTAATAAACCTGAAAAAACATCAAAATATCCATGCAAAGCTGGTGTAACTAATGGTGCAAAATACCCTAATGCATTATACAATAATGTCATAATTATACCACCACTCATCACATTTCCAAATAGACGAAAAGATAGTGATATCGGATTTGCCAACTCTCCTATTACATTTAAAGGTGTTAAAAAAGCCATTGGTTCTGTAAATCCCTTTAAATACCCTCCTAACCCCTTCTGTGTCTTTATCGACATAATCTGAGTTATTGTAAATGTAATAAGAGCTAAAGAAAAAGTAACACTGTAATCTGAAGTAGGTGGCGTAAGACCTATTAACCCCAAGAGATTAGATACACCTAAAAAGCACATCAATGTAAATATATAGGGGGCAAATTTCATATTTCTAGCTCCCATAGTAGATACAACTAGACTATTAATCGCTTCTACCAATATCTCTATTACATTTAAAAAACCAGATGGTGCTTCATCTACCTTAGCTTTTTGTATTTTCTTATTTACAACAATAGAAAATATACATAATGCTATAGTTACAAGCCAAAGATTTACAATAGTATCGTGGATCAATATCTCTTTACCGCCTATTGTCAATAATATTTCCAAAATACTCCTCCTTCCTTAATAATTTATGTCATTAGTATAACATCTTGAAATTATTTGGTAAAATTCTTATCCACAATAGAAGAGATAATTATGACAAATTTTATCATCAATAATCCCAAGATAGTTGCTGGAAAATTCAGATAACCTGCAATAGCAGAAATAGATAGAACTATAAAATATATGGTATTTCTAAGTACATAGTGCATTACCGTATAGGCATTTGCCCTATTTGGGGCCATCTTTACAGCTCTATTTATGGTATTATCCAATAATTTAAATCCAAGCATACTAATAATTACGCCAAATATATATCCCAAGATTATAGGCTTAGGTTCCTTAAATAAGAAAAAGCAAATTCCAACAATAAAAAAACTAGCTATCAAGGTCCTCTTATAAATCTTTATAATTATGTCTTTATTCATCTGTTCACTTCCTCTTATTCCCCTTGGTACCAGTGAGTTTAAATATATTTAGAAATCCTGCACCAGCACCTAGAATAATGAATACAATAACAAAAATACCCTGAGTACCAACCCATTTATCTATTAACTGTCCAATAAAAACTCCAAGAAGTATAGGAGTTATTATAGAAATCCCAAGCTGTGAAATCAGGCTAATATTTTTCAGGATATCTCCATAGTCTCTATCCTTTTTCATAATAATCACTCCATCATAAGAGCTCTTTTTTTTATTATGGTAATGTAATTATATTTTATCTTATCAAAACATTAAGATATTTACAAGATAAATTCTAAGTCTAATATCTTATGACCTAAAACAAAGAAAATTCCACCTGATATAAGTTTCTCTATAAGTATGAACTTTCTCATCCATTATAAAACCATATAGCTCTAAATAAGCATAACTATAATACAGAACTATATATACTATAGATAATTTAATGTTGCAAAATTCTGTAATGTAAAAGTGCATGTAAAGGTTTTACCATAAATCTTAAAAAAAGAAACAACCATTTAAAACCTTAGGAACTATCTTATATGATTTTTCCCATAGTAATATATACCCCATATGATACTACTTTCTAACAAAAAGTTACACTATAATTGTGATTAAATATATTTAAGAAAATAGATATTTAAATTTACTTATATGTACTATTTCGGATATATTGACAATAAATTAACCGCTAAATTTAAACCTTGTCATAATAAAAAAAGCATCTACAACGCATTAAAAGGTAGTTTTTTCTAAAACTCATTAACGGAAAGTTCATATTAATTTATTTTTTAAAGTGTAAACTTTCCTATTCGTTATAAAAAAATTATATCAGATGGAGTTCTATGCTCCAGCTGATATTTCACTGTATATTATAAAATAATTAATATCTCTTCAACTTGAGATATTAATTATCTATACTCAATAATTGTACCTGCTTTTCCTTTTATTCCTAATGCTGCTTTCTCCAAAGATGTTATTAAAGCTTTTCTTCCTTTCTTTGATTGAACAAATTCCATAGTTGCTTCTACCTTTGGTAACATAGAGCCAGAAGCAAAATGTCCTTCATCTATATACCTATTTGCCGACTCTATATCTAATCTAGAAATCCACTTTTCGTCTTCTTTACCATAATTTATGGCGACTTTCTCTACGGCAGTTAATATTATTAAATAATCCGCATCTAATTTTTCTGCTAGTTTGGCAGAGGCAAAATCCTTATCTATGACAGCATCGATACCTATCAATCTGTTTCCTTCTCTATATACTGGTATTCCACCACCACCTACAGTAATTACAATATAATTGTTTTCTACTAGAGTGGAGACCATATCCAATTCTACTATATCTATTGGTCTAGGAGAAGATACTACTCTACGATATCCTCTTCCTGAATCTTCAACAAATGTATAAGAAGTTTCTTTAGCTAATCTTTCCGCCTCTTCTCTACTATAAAATCCACCTATTGGTTTAGTAGGTCTTTTAAAAGCTGGGTCATCTTTATCAACTAATACTTGAGTAACTATTGTTGCAATAGATCTATCTATGTTTCTCTTTAACATCTCTTCTCTTATTCCATTTTGCAAATGATAACCTATGTAACCTTGACTCATTGCATTACATTCTGCAAACGGAACCTGAGATAGACCATTGTTTATCATTCCAACCTGAGGTCCATTTCCATGGGTTAAAACCACATCATGACCATCTTCAATGAGATCTACTATAGATTTTGCACTTTTTCTCACTAACTCTAATTGTTCCTTGGGGTTATTTCCCAGAGCATTTCCTCCTAAAGCTATGACTATTTTCAAGCTTTGACCCTTCTTTCTAAATAAAATTATCTATTATCTTCCACTATAATATCTACTATTCGCTTAGCTGCCCTTCCATCTCCATATGGATTCACAGCCTTAGCCATCTTTTCATATTCAGTCCTATCTGACAACAATAGATTCAAGTTCTTGTATATATTTTCATATCTTGTCCCTACTAATTTCGCAGTTCCAGCTTCCACACCTTCAGGTCTCTCTGTCTCTTCTCTTACTACTAATACTGGCTTTCCTAAAGTAGGAGCCTCCTCCTGTAAACCACCTGAATCTGTAACCACTAGATGAACCCTAGCCATTAGATTTGTAAAAGGTTCATAGTCCAATGGATCTATTAGATGTACTTTAGAATTATCTCCTAAAATCCTATTGGCAATTTCCCTTACTTTTGGATTTAGATGTACTGGGAATACTACTTCCACATCTGTATACTTATTTACTACATCTCTTATAGCAGTAAAAATGTTTTCCATAGGCTTACCAATATTTTCTCTTCTATGTGATGTCAGTAGTATAATCCTCTTATCTTTATAGTCTAGATCATTTAACAACTCATTATCAAAATCATAGTCATCTTTGATTACATATTTTAAGGCATCTATAACTGTATTCCCAGTGATAAATATCTTGCTCTCTGGATAGTTTTCTTTTATAAGATTTTCCCTATTCCTCTCTGTAGGTGCAAAATGATATTCTGTAAGTATTCCAGTAAGCATTCTATTTGCCTCTTCTGGATATGGAGAAAATATATTTCCAGATCTAAGCCCAGCTTCCACGTGACCAACTTTTACCTTTTGGTAAAAACCCGCCAAAGCTCCAGCAAATACTGTAGTTGTATCACCTTGAACTAATAGAACATCTGGCATCTCTTTGATGATTACTTGTTCTAACCCCTCTAGTGCCCTAGTGGTTATCTTAGTGAGACTTTGTCCAGGTTCAAATATATTTAAATCGTAATCTGGAGTTATCTTAAATATATTGAGCACTTGATCTAACATGTCCCTATGTTGAGCAGTGATACATATTACACTCTGTATCTCCTCTCTCTTTTCCATCTCCTTTATTATAGGTGCCATCTTGATCCCCTCTGGTCTAGTACCAAATACAGTCATGACCTTTATATTTTTCAATTAATTCACCTCTTATTTTTTTGTATTCTTTTGGAATAGTCCTAACTTTGCTGAGACTAAAATAGTCACTAAGAATAATATTACAGATAGATATACAGCTTGTTTGCTATTTGCCTTAGCTACAATAACTGCAAAGATTCCAAATACTGCAGATATCCCATATAGTATCAATACAGTTTGTCTCTGTGAAAATCCCTTATTTAACAATCTATGATGAAGATGCCCCTTGTCCGCTGACACAATAGATTGACCACTTAATAATCTCCTAAATATAGCAAAGGTAGTATCGAATATAGGCACACCTAATATCAATATAGGTACTATAATAGCTATGGTAGCTACACTCTTCATTACCCCTTCTATTGATATAGCTGCCAACATAAACCCTAAGAACAATGCCCCTGTATCTCCCATAAATATCTTTGCAGGATTGAAATTATAAGGTAAAAATCCTAGACATGCTCCTCCTACTATCCCAGATAAAATTGTAACATTAATATTTTCAAATTTTCCTGCTACTAACATAAGTGAAAGACTTGAAATCATAGCTACTCCTGCTGATAATCCATCTAATCCATCTATTAAATTCAATGTATTTGTAATTCCTACTATCCAAAATAAGGTAATAGGTATAGAAAACCACTTCAAATCTAGTAATATGTTATTGGAAGAAAACGGATTAGTTATAAAATCCACCTTTACATCTCCAAATATAAGGATTAATCCAGCTAATATCTGAAAGATAAGTTTTACCTTTGGGCTCATACCCTTCATATCATCTATGATTCCAGAACATACTATAATAGTTCCCCCTACTATTATGGATGTAAGAGACTTATCTATAGGTAAGAATAGTAATGATGCAACTATTACTGCAATATATATGGCTAGTCCTCCTATTAAAGGCATAGGCTTATTGTGTACACGCCGATCATCTTTGGGTATATCTAAAGCCCCTATTTTAATAGCCAATCTCCTTACTAAAGGTGTCATTATAAGAGATATGAATGCTGCTACAAAAAATGGTAGAATATAGCTCTCCATAGTAAATCTCTCTCCTTCTAATTAATTATAAGGGGCAGCAAATACTGCCCCTCTACTATTTTGTACCAAATAATCTATCTCCAGCATCTCCCAACCCTGGAACTATATATGCATCTTCATTGAGTTTTTCATCAATATGTGCTAGATAGATATCTACATCTGGATGTGCATCTTGTACTGCTTTTAATCCTTCTGGAGCTGCTATTAAACATACTAATTTAATATTTTGTGCTCCTCTATCTTTTAAGAATTGAATAGCTGCAGATGCAGAACCTCCTGTAGCTAACATAGGATCCAATACTATTAACTTTCTCTCCTCTATATCTGTAGGCAATTTGCAATAATATTCTACAGGCTTAAGAGTCTCTGGATCTCTATAAAGACCAATATGACCAACTTTTGCAGCTGGTAGTAGACTCAACATACCCTCTACCATACCTAATCCAGCCCTTAAAATAGGTACTAGTCCAACTTTTTTTCCTGCTATAACTTGTGATTTCATCTTAGTTATAGGAGTTTCTATCTCAATCTCCTCTAATTCCATATCCCTAGTAACCTCATATCCCATCAACATAGAGACTTCTGAAACCAGTTCCTTAAATTCCTTTGAACCAGTATTTTTATCTCTAATATAAGTTAGTTTATGTTTAATTAGAGGATGATCCAAAACAACAACTTTACCCATATTAAAACTCCCTCCTTAATAAATTTTACCATTTAAGATTATATCACAAATCAGCATTAAATTTCATTAATTTTATTTATCCTTTTTGCGTGTCTTCCTCCTTCGAATTCACCTTGCAAAAATTCCTTAACTATATCCAAAGCCAGACCTACTCCCAATACTCTGCCTCCCAATGCAAGTACGTTAGCATCATTGTGAGCTCTACTCATTCTAGCTGAAAAAGTATCTCCACATAATGCACATCTAATTCCCTTCACCTTGTTTGCAGCTATAGATATACCTATCCCTGTTCCACATATTACAATTCCTCTATCTACTTCATCAGATATGACAGCCTCTGCCACTCTTTTTCCAAAATCAGGATAGTCTACTGATTCAGTGGAATTAGTCCCATAATCTATATATTCTACGCCTTCTTCTTCCAAATATTGCTTTATATGTTCCTTTAGTTCAAATCCCCCATGGTCACTTCCAATACCTATCTTCATATAATCATCCTTTCTTATTCAATTCACAATGCACAATTTACAATTAATAATTAAATATATAATTCCTAATATTTACTATCCAAAATCTCTTCTATTGCTCTATATATCTCATTTCTTGTCTCTTCATAATATTTTCTACCCATTCCAAAAGGATCCACTACATCTTTATTCATATCAAAGGCATATTCATTGAGCAAAAATATTTTTTCTCTTATGTATGGATATTTTAGCGTCAAATTTCCCTTATGTCTTTGTGACATGGTAAGTATTAAATCTGCTTCCTTAATTAAATCTTCATTGACTGATTTTGACCTTATATCTGATATATCTATTCCTATATCCTTTAAAGTTGAAATTGCATCTCTAGAGATATCTCCATCTTCTGTAGCAACTAATCCAGCAGACTTCACTTTAATATCTAAGCCCTTCTTCTTTGCTAATTCTCTAAGTATACCTTCAGCCATAGGACTTCTGCAGGTATTCCCCGTACAGATAAATAATATATTCATACTACGTTCACTCCTTAAAGATTGATTACCTTTCCACCAGCAGCCTTAATCATTCTATTCATTATGGCCATACCTATATTATCTACAGCCACTCCTTCTGCTAATATTATTTCTATATCCTCTTTATCGAATCCTCTTATTACTGAAAATAAATTGGCAGCTATAGTTTCAGGTTCTTTCCTAGAACCAGATACTACTACTAATCCCCTATTATATCTATTTTTAGTCTCATCTGTAGCTATAATCCCTACTTTTTTCCCCTGAAATATTAATTTATCTACACGATTATTTATCTCTTCTACCATGTCATCTACTCTTCCAGTAAACAATATCATTTCAGCCTTAGGTGCATAGTGGCGATATTTCTGTCCAGGTGACTTAGGTACTACATTCTTTTGCACTATACTCCTATCTTGAGTAACATTAGGTATAATTTCCCTTAAGTCTTCAAGAGTTATACCACCTGGTCTTAGTATCATAGGATTTTCCACTGATAGATCTAAGACTGTAGATTCTAATCCTATACCAGTATCTCCACCATCTATTATTATTGGAATTTTCCCCTTCATATCCTCCATTACATGTTCTGCATTAGTAGGACTAGGCCTTCCTGAAGTATTAGCTGATGGCGCAGCTATAGGCACTCCAGATGCTGAAATAAGAGCAGACGCAATAGGATGACTTGGCATCCTAATTGCCACAGTATCCAATCCCCCAGTTATGATACTTGGTATTATTTCACTTTTCTTGAATATCATCGTAAGAGGACCTGGCCAAAATCTCTCCATACACTTATAAGCTATAGGTGGAATATCCTTTACCAATGGCTGTAATTCTTCCCTAGAACTAATATGCAATATTAGAGGATTGTCACTTGGCCTTCCCTTTGCTATATATATCTTTTTAACTGCATCTTCATCTAATCCATTGGCCCCTAAACCATAAACCGTCTCTGTAGGAAATGCTACTAATTCACCTTCTCTTATGACATTAGCAGATTCTAAAATCATTTCTCTATCTATATTATCTTTATCTATCTTCAATATCTTAGTATTCATACTCAACCCTCTTTTATATGAAAATAGAGAGGAAATCCTCCCCTTAATCTATTGTCTAAGTTTTTCCGCTTGATCTGTAGTTACTAATGCTTCAATTATTTCATCTAAGTCTCCATCTACTATATTTCCTAATTTGTGAAGAGTTAAATTTATCCTATGATCTGTGACTCTACCTTGAGGATAATTGTAAGTTCTTATCCTCTCTGATCTGTCTCCGGTGCCTACTTGCCCTCTTCTCTCCTCAGCTATTTCTGCCGCCTGATCACTAATCATCTTATCATATAGTCTAGTCTTTAATATAGTCATGGCTCTTTCTCTATTTTTAATCTGACTCTTTTCATCTTGACATGATACTACGATCCCAGTAGGTAAGTGAGTTATTCTAATAGCAGAGTCCGTAGTGTTGACGTGCTGTCCTCCAGCCCCAGAAGATCTATAGGTATCTATCTTAATGTCCTTTTCTTGAATATCTATGTCCACATCTTCTGCCTCTGGTAAAACTGCAACTGTAGCTGTTGAAGTGTGAATTCTACCACTTGACTCTGTTTCTGGCACCCTTTGAACTCTGTGAACTCCAGATTCGTATTTTAATCTACTATATGCACCTTTACCCTTTATCATAAAGATTACTTCCTTATATCCACCTATGCCTATGGCATTGGTATTCATAACTTCTATCTTCCAGTTCTTGGATTCTGCATACATAGAATACATTCTAAACAATACTCCTGCAAATAAAGCTGCTTCATCTCCACCTGCTCCTGCACGGATCTCTACGATAACATTTTTATGATCATTAGGGTCCTTTGGAAGTAATAGTATTTTTAACTCTTCTTCTATAGATGCCAAAGATTCCTCTAAGTCTTTTACCTCTTCTTTTACCATTTCTCTCATGTCATCTTCCAACTTTTCATAGAGCATTTCCTTTGCATCTTCAAGTTCTTCACTGACATTAGTATATTCTCGATATTTCATGACAATAGGTTCTATCTCTGCATGCTCTTTCATTACATTCTGCCATTCTAGTAGATCATTTATAAGATCTGGATCCATCATCCTATCTGTCAGTTCTTTATATTTTTTTTCAATAAAATCTAATTTCTCTAACATAAGAAAACCCCTTTCACTGTCCTTCATTACCTTTACTCTTATTATATCGATTGAACAATACTGATCCTAATCCACCACATATCACTGCATATACTGGATTTATATTAAAAAATACTATTACCAATGTCGTAATAAATGCAATAGATAGTCCTATATAGTTAAAGTGTGACTTATATGACAATCTATATACAGCAGAGAATATAAGTGCTACAACTGCAGGCCTAATTCCTAAAAAAATTTTTTCTACAATATGATTATCTTTAAATTGATAGAAAAATTTTGCAATCAATAAAATGGTGATAAAAGAAGGCAATACTGTCCCTAGTGTGCAAATCAATGCGCCAGAAAATCCCTTTATCTTATATCCTACAAATATACTTGAATTTACTGCCACTGGTCCCGGTGCAGATTGAGCTATAGAAATAGTATCTATAAAATCCTCTTCTTTTATCCAGCCCTTTTTCTCTACAATCTCCTGTTGAATAATGGGAATCATAGCAAATCCTCCACCAAAGGTAAAAGCTCCTATTTTAAAGAAAGTCAAAAACATTTCCCACAACATAGATCGCCACCTCCTCAGAAGAAAATCACGCCTAGAGTTCCTGCCAATATTATACCCCATATTGGATTAAATTTCCTAAAGGTAACTAAGTAAAACAATAGAACTCCAACTAAAAAAGATTTAATGTCTACAATACTAGTCCTAGCTACTGTAATCCCAGCAGCCAATATAAGCCCAAATACAACAGGTCTAATTCCCTTAAATATCCAATCTACATAAGGAGAATTTTTAAACTTAACTATAAAAACAAATATCAAGCTAACCACTATAAAAGAAGGTAGTATAACTGCTAAAGTAGCTGTAACTGCACCTATTATACCCCCTACCTTATATCCTAAAAATGTAGCCGCATTTACTGCTATTGGTCCTGGAGTCATCTCAGAAATAGCGAATATATCTATAAATTCAGTCTTTGTCATCCAATGATGTGTCTTGATTACTTCCTTTTCTAATAAGGGCAGCATTGCATATCCTCCGCCAAAACTAAAAGCTCCTATCTTAAAAAAAGATATAAAAAGTTCAGTTAATATATTCATATAGGCGCTCCTTTATCTAGAAATCCAATAATAACCCTATCATGTCCTTGGAAATCTTTCAGTATAGATATATTAGAAAATCCTTGTTCTAACAATATTTCCCTTATATCATTTCCTTGATCATAGCCAATTTCATAGATTAACATTCCTCCATGTTTAAGGTATCTTTTCCCTTTGCTGCTAATCTCTCTATAAAATATTAGTCCATCTGCTCCACCATCTAATGCCAATCTAGGCTCAAACTCTCTTACATCTACTTGTAATGTCTCTATATCTCGACTTCTAATATAAGGTGGATTTGAGGCTATAATCTGAAACTCATCATCTATGTCTAATTTCTCCAAAGGTTCAAATATATTGCCCTTGTGAAAACTTACATTTGATAATCCATAATTATCCCTATTTATATTGGATACCTTAATGGGTACATCTCCAATATCTACTCCATATACCCTTGCATTTGGACAATATTTTCCAATACTTATGGATATTGCACCACTTCCTGACCCTATATCCAATACCTTGATATTCTGATCCTTATAATTCTTATCTATATATTCTATAATATACTCTACCATTAATTCCGTTTCTGGTCTAGGAATAAGTACTCCCTCTTCCACATAGAAATCAAGTCCCATAAATTCTCTTTCCTTAAAGATATATTGTAGAGGATATCCTTCTTTTCGTTTTTTCATAATACAAATAAATCTATGTTCTATATCCTCACCCACTTCATCATCTAGATGAACATATACATAACTCTTATCTACATCTAATAATCTAGATAAAACTAGTATAGACTCTAAAATCGGGTCTGTATATTCCTTCCCTTCAATTAGAGTCATACCTATTTTAAGCAACTCACCTATTACCACACATCTTCCTCCCTGTTTTCTGGTATTACAGCTTTTAGGGCTTCAATGGCTACCTGTATCTGTTCATCATCTGGCTCTTTTACAGTTGCTAACTTCTGTACCATAAGCCCAGGATATGATAATAAATAACAGAATTTTGAATTGCTTCTTCCAATTATTCTATTTATTTCGTAGGATATTCCAGCTATAACTGGAAACATGATTAGCCTTATTAGCACCCTCTGTATAGGATTAGGCCATCCAAAGAAAGACAATACGAATATGCTGACTATCATAACCATGAATAGAAAACTAGTACCACATCTTGGATGTAATATTGGATACTTCTTTACATTCTCTACTGTCAATTCTCTTTCATTTTCATAGCAATGTATGGATTTATGTTCTGCTCCATGATATTCAAATACTCTCTTAATATCATCTAATCTGGAAATCCATATTACATATATAAAGAATATAATTACCCTAGTCAAGCCCTCTATTAGATTTAAAAGTATATGATTATCTATATTGTCTTTAAAAAGATTTGTCAAAAAACTAGGTAAGAGCATAAAAATACCAAAGGATAATATAATAGATACCATTACTGTAATAAACATCTCTACATCTTCTGCCTTATCCTTGAATATCTTCTTAGTCCAGCTCTCTTTCCCTTCCTCTATTTCTTCCTCTTCATAAAATTCAGCTGAATATGTCAAAGCCTTAGTCCCAATGATCATAGCTTCAATTAAACCTACCACTCCCCTTATGAATGGAAGTCCAAATATCTTATGTCTCATAGCAAGCGTATTTAAATCGTCTACCTTTACTTCGATATCATCATCTGGTTTTCTCACGGCAATAGATATCTTCTTAGGTCCTCTCATCATTATTCCCTCAATGAGAGCCTGACCGCCTATGCTGGTTTTATGTTTTGGATTGAGTTCAGAATTCTTTTTACTCAATTATTTCACAACCTTTACTCTACTCTCCTCAAAAAACCTTCAAAAAAAGGTTAGATGCTCTTGCAACTAACCTAAGTTTTTTGAAGAAATTAGTCCATATTGTATTTCTTTTTGAATTTTTCCACACGACCACCACGTTCAGCAAATTTTTGTCTACCTGTAAAGAATGGGTGACATTCTGAACAAATTTCTACCTTTAGGTTTTCCTTTGTTGAACCAGTTTTAAATGTATTGCCACAAGCGCATGTTACTGTAGCTTCTACATATTTTGGATGAATACCTTGTTTCACTAATTTCACCTCTTTCTGAATCCTATATATCACAAAGACATATTATCAATTTCAACCATTAGATTATAGCATAAAAATTTTCTTATATCAACTAAATCCAAATTTTATTTCTCATGTCATTTATAAACTCGTCATTTGTCTTTGTCTGCACTAATTGGTCAATAAAGGCCTCTGTAACCTCTAGAGTTGATGCATTTCCCATGGCCTTTCTCATAGCCCATACAGTTTCCAATTCTCTCTGAGTAAGTAATAACTCTTCTCTTCTAGTCCCTGATTTATTTATGTCTATTGCTGGGAATATTCTCTTCTCTGATAATTTCCTATCTAGATGAATTTCCATATTTCCAGTTCCTTTAAACTCTTCAAATATTACATCATCCATTCTACTACCTGTCTCTACTAAAGCCGTAGCAAGTATAGTAAGGCTTCCACCTTCTTCTAAATTTCTAGCTGCCCCGAAAAACCTCTTAGGCTTGTGAAGTGCTCCTGGATCTAATCCTCCCGAAAGTGTCCTTCCAGATGCAGGTATAGTCAAGTTATATGCCCTTGCAAGTCTAGTAATACTATCTAATAATATTACTACATCCTTTCCA
Source organism: Tissierellaceae bacterium HCP3S3_D8 (assembly GCA_052067355.1). Classification (GTDB taxonomy): domain Bacteria; phylum Bacillota; class Clostridia; order Tissierellales; family Tissierellaceae; genus CABMKH01. The sequence continues at coordinate 179,054 of JBQHQH010000003.1, read as the reverse complement.
TGCTCCACAAGTCTCTTTGCCCTTTCAAAGACTATTTCTGCTACTTTCGTATGATTTTTAGGTAACTCATCAAATGTAGAATAGATTACATCTCCTTTTACGGATCTCTTCATATCTGTTACCTCTTCGGGACGTTCGTCTATTAATAATATAATGATTTCTACCTCTGGATGATTAGTTGCTATTGAATTTGCAATCATCTTAAGTAAAGTGGTCTTCCCTGCTTTTGGAGGAGATACTATCATTCCTCTTTGCCCTTTTCCTATTGGAGCAACTAAGTCTATCATTCTCATGGCAAATTCACTAGGAACTGTCTCTAATTCAAGTCTTTCTCTTGGATATATTGGAGTTAGAGTATCAAAATTAGGTCTTCTAGTAGCTGTTTCAGGATTCATATCATTTACAGATTTCACATATAATAAAGCCTTAAACTTTTCTCCAGACTTAGGAGGTCTAGTAACCCCTGATACCTTATCCCCAGTTTGAAGTTTAAATCTTCTAATCTGAGAAGGTGATATATATATATCATCATCTCCAGACTGATAATTGTCTCTCCTTAAAAATCCATATCCATCTGTATGAATCTCTAAAATGCCTTCGGCCATATCTATATCTTCCAATTGTTCTATCTCTTCTGTTGCCTTATCTGATAGATCATCTATATTTATATCTGATATATCTATCTTCTCAGATTCTCCCTTATCCTCTTTTAATATCAAATTTATCAACTCATCCTTCTTATATCTATATGGACTAGGTATACCTCTATTCTTTGCTATTTCTCTTAGTTCCATAATTCTTTTACCTTGTAATTCACCGAAATTCAAAACGACACCCCTCTTTTTATAGATAACAGATCGTAGATGAGAGATAATAGATAAAACATCATCTATTCCCAATTATCTATTCTCTGCTTTTTACATCTGTTTATTTTGCATATTCTGGTTTTCTATCTAATTGATGTATAGAGTTTATAAATCTAATTGTGCCTGTCTCCATTCTCAAAACTAAAGTATGGGTTGTAGCTGTATTATTCTCCATATATTTAACACCTTGTAATAGTTCACCATAGGATACTCCTGTTGCTGCAAAAGCCATTTCATTTCCCTTTGCCAAATCATCTATATAATAGACCTTATCTATATCAGATCCCATATCGATACATCTCTGTCTTTGCTCCTCTGTAGCTGGCATAAGTTGTCCCTGCAACTCTCCACCTATGCATTTAAGAGCTGCTGCTGCAATAACTCCTTCAGGAGCACCCCCTATTCCCATCAATATGTCTACACCTGTATATTCAAAGCAAGTAGATATAGCTCCTAATACATCGCCATCACTGATCATCTTGATTCTAGCACCAGCTTCACGAATTTGCTCTACTAATCCCTTATGCCTTGGTCTATCTATAACTACTACAGTTATATCACTTATATCTTTTTTTAAAGCCTTAGCTACATTTTTAATATTTGTCTCTACAGAGTTATGTATATCTATAACCCCTTTTGCCCTAGGACCTACTGCAATTTTCTTCATATAAGTATCTGGAGCATGTAATAGACATCCCTTTGGTGCAACTGCTACTACGGAAATTGCATTTGGAAGTCCATTAGCTACAGATAAAGTGCCATCTAATGGATCAACTGCAATATCTACTTTTAAATCATCTGATCCTGCTGTTCCAATCTGCTCTCCTATATATAACATAGGTGCCTCATCTAATTCTCCCTCACCTATTACTACAGTTCCATCAATATCTATTGTATCAAACATTCTTCTCATGGCATCGACTGCAGCTTGATCTGCTTGGTTCTTATCTCCTCTACCTAAAAACTTTGCGCTGGCTAAAGCAGCTGCCTCTGTTACTCGTCCTAAATTTACGGGCAAATTTCTATCCATTAAACAACACCTCCGGTTTTTTATAAGGAAATCCCTCTAAAATAAAAAAAATTCTATCAAAACATTTTAAGATAACTTTTTGAAACTCATAGCGGAAAGTTCATATCGATTTATATTTTAAAATGAGAACTTTCCTCTTCGTTAATAAAAAAGGTAACAAAACACAGTAATATAGCCTTTTTAAAATTTACTGATGAAAAGTTCCTGTTAGTTTATATTACATAAGTAGAACTTCCCTATTAGTCATAAGAAAAACCATTAAAACACTTCTATGGGATAAGGGGATTAGATCATATAGGTATAGAAATAGCTATAGGGAATATCCCTATAGACTATTCCAATCTTTTAAGAATTTTTCTATTCCTATATCAGTAAGAGGATGCCCCAACATCTGTATGAATATACTATATGGTATGGTAGCTATATGGGAGCCAGCCTTGGCAGCATCTAAAACGTGGATAGGATGTCTAATACTAGCAGCTATTATCTCTGTGTCTATATTATGCATGTCAAAAATCTGAACTATATCTTCTATGATATATAATCCTTCATTTCCTATATCATCCATTCTCCCTACAAAAGGACTTACATAAGATGCTCCAGCTCGAGCAGCTAATAGAGCTTGATTAGGTGAGAATATCAAAGTCACATTAGTCTTTATTCCCTCCTGTGATAATACCTTCACAGCCTTTAGACCTTCTTTAGTCATGGGAATCTTGATGACTATATTGGGATGTATCTTCGCCAACTCTCTAGCTTCCTGAATCATCCCTTCTCTTTCAAGAGAAATAACTTCAGCACTAATAGGTCCATCTACTATATCTGCAATTTCCCTTATTACTTCTTTAAAATCTCTTCCCTCTTTAGCAATTAAGCTGGGGTTAGTAGTTACACCACAGATAACCCCCCAATCATTAACCTCTTTTATCTCTTGGATATTAGCAGTATCAATAAATAACTTCATCCGCACACCCCTTTTGTAATTCAAAATTTAGAATTCTATCTCCAAGCCTTTCCCGCTGAACCGAATATATTCATCTTCTCCATTATTACTTCTTTCATAGCTTTTGTAGCTGGTGACAATATCTTTCTTGGATCTATTTCATCTGGATTCTCTTTTACAAACTCGTTAACAGCCTTAGCAAAAGAAGCTCTAATATCTGTATCTATATTTATCTTACAGATTCCAAGAGGAATAGCTTTTTGTAAACTCTCTGAAGGCACTCCACTTGAACCATGTAATACCAATGGTACATCTACTACTTCTCTAATAGCTTTAATCCTATCATAATCTAATTTAGGTTCACCTTTGTATACACCGTGAGCTGTACCTACTGCTATTGCTAAATAGTCTACACCAGTTTGCTCTACAAACATCCTAGCCTCTTCAGGATCTGTAAATGTGGCATCTCTTTCACTTACAGTAATATGGTCTTCTGTACCTCCTATTTTCCCTAATTCAGCTTCTACTGTAACTCCAACTGAATGAGCTATATCTACTACTTTCTTTGTAAATTCAATATTTTCCTCTAATGGGAATCTAGAACCATCGATCATTACTGATGTAAATCCATTTCTAATACATTGCATTACCTGATCAAAATCTGTACCATGATCTAAATGAAGCGCTACTGGAACTCTACTATTTCTTCCTGCTAATTTCCCAAGAGCTGCAATATATTCAACTCCTGCGTATTTAAGTCCTCCTTGACTTGCTTGAATAATAACTGGAGAATTTAATTCTTCTGCTGCACTTACTATAGCTTGTATAATCTCCATATTATTGATATTAAAAGCACCTACTGCATATTTGTTCTTTTGTGCATCTAATAACAATTCTTTACCTGTTAATAACATCTAATCACCTTCCAGTTTTATTATTAATCATATTATACCACTATTATCCTACATAAAAATCAAATGTTCCATAGATTTCTATATGAAAAATTTCCCTAGCATAACTCTTTCTGCTATTATTGACCCTATTATAACACAGAAATCGTCTATTCTCCATAATAAATTTTTGTAAAGAATACTTATATCCTTGGAGTTTGACACTCTAGGTCACATTTCACTATGTATCATAGACTAGCATAAAATCATAAATTTTATTTTCTTAACTTCCACTTATTAAAGGCTTATCAGCTTTTAACCTTGATCTGTTCCGCGAAACTAAAGTCAAGGTTATCTGTAATACATCTATTACTTATAAAGTTATAGACCATTGAATCAAACTTACTAAATTGTAATTATTTAGACCATGTTATTATGGTACAATTACTTTAATCTACATATATCAGAGCTTTAAAATCTTAATAATATTGTAACCATTTGATTTATGCTTATGTGTTAGAATGATAGTGTAATCCTAATGGGAGGTGTGTTGTCATTGAAGGATTTAATAGTATTAAAAAATCTAAGAAAAGTATATAGAATGGGCGATGAAAAAATAGTTGCGTTAAACGATATAAATCTTTCCATTAAAGATAGAGAATTTATATGTCTATTGGGTACATCTGGTTCTGGGAAGAGTACCTTATTAAATATGATGGCAGGCTTAGAGAAACCCACTAAGGGAGAGATAGTTATCCGAAATCATCATCTAGAAAAGATGAATGAAAGAGACCTAACCAAATTTCGTCAATTAAACGTTGGATTTGTCTTCCAATCTTATAATCTAATTCCCACACTATCTGCTTTAGAAAATGTAAGTCTAGGTCTCACATTCAAAGGTGTTCCAAAGGCAAAGAGAGATAAGATGGCAACTGATATGTTGAAAAATGTAGGTCTAAGTAAAAGACTCCATCATAAACCATCAGAAATGAGTGGTGGTCAACAACAAAGGGTAAGTATTGCTAGAGCCTTTGTAGATAGACCTAAAATAGTCTTTGCTGATGAGCCTACAGGAAATCTAGATACTAAAACTACCTTTGAAATAATGGATCTAATCACGGGGATGGCAAAGGAATGGAATCAAACCCTCATCATAGTAACACACGATACAGAAATCTCAATCTATGCCCATAGAGTTGTTTATATTAGGGATGGAAATATCGAAAAGATAGCTATAAATGAGGAACTTTTAGAGGAGGGAAATGTACACAATGAAGAGAATTGTTTGTAGTATTTTGACATTATTATTAGTCATAAATCTAATACCTAATATAGGATGGGCTGCCAATGATGATGAAATTGAAGAACCTAGACTATATGTAACTAGCAAAAAAACCTTTACTGGAGATCCTGGCGATTCTATAAAGATACCAGTAAAGATAAAAAACAATAGTGACTTTGATGCAAATAATATCAGCGTTAAAGCAGAAATAGAAGGCTCCACTGATGTATACATAGACGGTTCAGGCTATGATAGTATATCCTATATATCTGCTGGAAAATCTAAAGAAGCATCTTTTAGAGTCAAAATAGATGAGAGTGCTAAAAAAGGAAGTTTTGTAATGCAAATAAATATAAGCTATGAAAATGATGACTCTTATTATCCTAAAAAATTCGAAACTTCTGAAAAGATATTTATACGTGTAAGTAATAAAACAGATTCTCCACAGGTAGTCGTAAAACACGTGGAGATTATCCCCAATAGTTATGTAAATCCTGGGGATGATGTGTTAGTTGGATTTCAATTGGAAAATGAAGGAGAAAATACTGCCAAAGATATAAAGATATCCATAGATGGTTTATCTGGAGATAGTTTTTTTCTAAGTAATGGATTAAGCAATAAGATTCTCAGCAAATTAGATAAAAAAGACATTGTCTTTGTATACTTCGAGCTAAAGTCTTCAGATAAAATCAAATCTGGAAGTCACGAACTAGAGCTACACTTAAACTACAAGGATGAGAAAGATGAGGAATTTGAGTATAAAGATGCTAGCAAATTCTTTATAAACATCAATTCCAACAAGAATAGAAATTCTAACTTGATAATAGAAAATATTCAATACCCTGAAGGTCCAATTGGACAGAATAAGGAAGTAAATATAGATTTTGAGATTAGAAATCAAGGACAAGTAGATGCAGAAAATATAGTCATCAAAGCGGAAAGTACGGATATAGAAGGATTAGTTCCAAAATCTGTAAGTACAATAAAAATAGATACACTTCCTCCTGGTGAAAGCCAAGAAGTGAATTTTAAATTTTTGACTACTAAGTCTGCAGAAACCAAGAATTATCCTATAGAGATCAAGGTACAGTATGAAGATGAATTATTAGGTGATGATGAAGAACCCCATACCTTAAATCAATATGTTGGAATATTTTCTGAAGATCCTTCAGGTGACAATAAGTCAGTACCTAAATTGATAATAGATAAATACAATTTTGAACCTCAGCTTATAAGAGCAGGAGAAACATTTCAGATGAATTTATCCTTTTTTAATACAAATAGTATCAAAACTGTAAAAAATATAAAGATCTTCTTAACTTCTGAAACTGGTACTGATCCTAAAAATGATCAGACTGCTGGTTCATCTGTATTCACACCAGTAGATAGTTCAAACACTTTTTATATTGACTCTATTCCCCCTAAAGGCAGAGTTCAAAAAGCTATCAAGATGTTTACAGTTCCAGATGCATTAGCAAGGACGCATATAATCACAGCTAATTTTGAATATGAAGATAGTAAGGGAGAGCCATATACTGCAACTGAATTAATAGGAGTGCCTGTAGTCCAACAATCTAAACTAGATGTAGGAGAAATAGCCTATATGCCTGAAGCTTATGTAGGACAATCTACTCCTATATCCTTAGAATTCTATAATACTGGTAAGGTCACTCTATATAATATGATGGTAAAGTTAGAAGGCGATTTTCAAGTAGAAAACGGCCAATACTATGTAGGTAATTTCAGTAGTGGTACTAGTGAATACTTTGAAGGCTATGTAATTCCCTCTTCAGAAGGAGAATTACAAGGAGAAGTAGTATTTACCTATGAAGACTCCACAGGTCAAATGCAAGAAGTAAGAAAAGACTTCACTTTAAATGTTATGGACATGCCTCCAATGGATGATGAATTTGGCGGAGAATTCCCTCCTATGGAAGAGGAAAAAAGCGGAATTCTAAAGAGTAAAGTCTTTTGGGGAATCGTAATAGCTATTGCACTTACTGCTGGTGGGATAATCATATATAGAAAAAAGAAAAAACAAAAGGAACTGTCAATAGATGAATAGTATTGATCTAATTCGAATGGGGACTAAAAACCTGTGGAGAAGAAAATTGAGGACCTTTCTAACTGTATTAGGAGTAATCATAGGTACAAGCTCTATTATTGTAATGCTTAGCCTTGGCTTTGGACTTAGTCGTTCCTCTGAAGAACAACTTGCTCAATGGGGTAATTTAACGATTATAAATGTCCATAAAAGCTGGGGAGATGATGGACTGACTCCCGGTAAAAAAATTCCAGAGCTAAATGACCAAGCAGTCATGGAGTTTAAAGCACTGAATAATGTTGTAGCTGTAAGTCCAATTCTAGAAACCCGTGGTGCCATAATCAACGGAAGATATATCTCTAATTCCCCCATTAGAGGAATCGACCCTGAATCTATGGAGGCCTTTGGATTTAGTGCAGCTGAAGGTAGACTTCTAAATGGCTCAGATGATTTGACTATAGTATTTGGTAGTGGAATGGCAGATAACTTTTACGACCCTAAATCAAGGGTCTGGAGAGAACCTAAGATAAACTTAATGAGAGATAGAATGTCCCTTACCTTAGATCCTGATTATGGATATCGAGATTCCAGTGATAATAAAGTCAACTATAAGGAATATAAGATCAAAGTAGCCGGTATATTGACAGAAGGAGATTGGGAAACTAGTTATGGAGTGTATATGCCCATTGCCGAAGTGCAAAAGTTGATTAAGGATAGAGAAAAAGCTGAAAATCAAAAACCACAACGTGGTTCTAAAAAAGACTCTGGATATGATCAAGTAAATATAAAGGTAAATGAGGCAAAAAATGTACAGGATGTTCAAAAAATAGTAAAAGATATGGGATTTGAAGCATATAGCTGGAATGATCAGTTAGAGTATGCAAAAAAACAAGCTTCACTTATTCAAGCAGTCCTTGGTGGTATTGGGGCTGTATCCCTACTAGTTGCAGCCATTGGAATTACTAATACTATGATAATGAGCATATATGAAAGAACTAGAGAAATAGGAGTCATGAAGGTCATAGGGGCTTCTCTTAAAGATATAAAGAGATTATTTCTCTTTGAATCTGCCCTCATAGGAGTTACTGGTGGAATCTTCGGAGTAGGATTTTCATACCTCTTGTCCTTCTTGATAAATAAATTTGGAACTAGCCAATTTGCTGAAGCCTTTGGTGCCTATGGCGCCACGGAGATATCTCTTATACCTCCATGGTTAGTATTGGCTGCAATGGCATTTTCAGGACTTATAGGCATTGCATCAGGATACTTTCCAGCAAGACGAGCTATGAATCTTTCTGCACTAGAAGCTATAAAATCCGAATAAAAAACATTACTCTACTTTTAGAGTAATGTTTTTTATTTTTCTATTTCTTTGTTGCTCTAATAAATTCCCTAAATAACGGATGAGCCTTTGTAGGTCTTGACTTAAACTCTGGATGGAAGTTGACTCCTATAAACCATGGATGATCTTTCATTTCTACGATCTCTATCATTCTCTCATCTGGTGAAACTCCTGATATATTCAAACCTTTTTCTTCTAATTTATCCCTGTATTGATTGTTCACTTCATATCTATGTCTATGTCTTTCATAGATTATCTCTTCATTATAGATCTCTCTAGCTAATGTATTTTCGCTTATCTTACATGGATAAAGACCTAGTCTCATCTTACCATTCAGAGCTTCTAAATCCTTTTGCTCTGGCATTAAATCTATTATTGGGTATTTTGTATCTGGATCCCATTCAGTTCCATTTGCATCTTCTAATCCCAATACATTCCTTGCGTACTCAATGACTGCCAACTGCATTCCCAATGAAATTCCAAAGAATGGAATTCTATTTTCCCTAGCATACTTAATTGCAGACATCTTTCCTTCTAATCCTCTGTCTCCAAATCCTCCTGGAACTAGAATACCATCTATATCTTCAAATATCTCTTCTACATTTTCGTCTGTTACGTCTTCAGCTTGTATCCAATGGATATTTACATCTACTCCATTTTCTATTCCAGCATGTGTCAAAGATTCTGCTACAGATATATATGCATCTCTCAATTCCACATATTTTCCTACTAATCCAATCTCTACTTTGCCATCGATATTGTGCATCTTCTCTAGAAGTTCTTCCCAATGGCTTAAATCTAGTTTACCGCATTTAATATTTAAATGTTCTATAACTAGTTTTGCTAGACCCTGTCTTTCCAACATAACTGGTATCTCATATATAGAGTCTGCATCAGCATTTTCTATGACTTCTTCTGAGTTTAAGTCACAGAACAATGCAATTTTTTCCTTTAAATCATCTGTTAAAGTTCTTTCCGTTCTACAAATAAGTAAATCTGGTTGTATACCAAGACTTCTTAATTCCTTAACACTATGTTGAGTCGGTTTTGTCTTTAATTCTCCACTCTTAGTTAAATATGGTACTAATGTAACATGAATATACATTACATTTTCCTTACCTACATCATATTTAATCTGTCTAATCGCCTCTAAAAATGGTAGAGATTCAATATCTCCTACAGTACCACCAATTTCAGTAATGACTACATCTACTTCTCTTTCTTTTGAAGCTCTTATGATTCTCTCTTTGATTTCATTTGTAATATGTGGAATAACCTGTACTGTTCCTCCATCATACTCCCTTTTTCTTTCCTTGTTTAACACAGTCCAATAGATTTTACCTGTAGTGATATTGCTATTTTTATTTAAATTCACATCAATAAATCTCTCATAGTGTCCTAAATCCAAGTCAGCTTCTGCACCATCATCAGTTACAAATACTTCCCCATGTTGATATGGGCTCATGGTTCCTGGGTCCACATTTATATAAGGGTCAAATTTTTGTATGGTAACCTTAAGTCCCCTGCTTTTTAGTAATTGACCTAAACTAGCAGCAGTTATACCTTTACCTAGTGAAGAAACTACACCGCCTGTAACAAAAATATATTTAGTTGGCATCTTATAACCCCTCTCCTTCTCTATCCATTAACTACACTATTTTATATCATTGAAAAAAATAAGTCAATCAAAAATCATTGACTAATTGTCTATAAGTATAGTGTAACAATCTTGTAATATTAAAATACATATTTATATAGTATAATTGAATTAGCAAAATATGAAAGGAGAATTAAAATGAAACGGGTATTAGCAGCAGCATTGGTTTTTATTATATTGCTATCTGTATTAGCCCCAGTAATTGCATCATCTGACTATGAAAAGGCAGGAAAAACCTTAAACCAACTTGGAGTACTACAAGGCGATGGTGGAAATTTAATGTTAAATAATGTACTAAAACGCCAAGATATGGTAGTAATGATCTCTAGACTATATAAAAAGGAAGATACAGCAAAAAACTATGTAGGTAAAAATGTATTTAAAGATTTAACCTCTGATAGAAAATTTTATGTACCATATATTACATGGGCAAAAGACGAAGGACTAATTCAAGGTATGGAAAAGGATGTATTTGGATTTAATAATGACACTACAGTACAAGAATTCCAAGCAGTACTACTACGAGCTCTAGACTATAAAGAGGAAGCAAAAGACTGGAATAATATACCTGAACTTGCAAAGAGTATAGGTATAATGAAAGATCTAGACCTTAAGCCTAGTGATAAACTATCTAGAGGCCAAATGTCTGCAATGATTTTAAATACATTAAAGGAAAATAAAAGAGGCCAAAGTATAACCCTAGGTGAAGTTCTATCTCTAGATGTTCCAGGATCATTTGAGATAGTAGATTCAAAGATAACTATAAATGAAAACATGGTCTTCTTTGAAGGAAAGGTACGAGGTTCTAAATCATTAAAACTATATATCAGACCTACATCTCAGGGAGTCTCTCAAGGTGAAAAATTAGAAGATGTATTTATCAATAATGATGGAGAATTTGTCCATGTTATTAAAGATATGGAAAAGGGAAGCTACGAGTATAGATTTGAGGGAGATAGCGGAAAAACAGAAATTAAAACTTTAAAAGTGGAATAATTTAAAAATTATTGGTGTAAATATTCCTCATTTGTGATAGAATAGGAATAATTATCATAAATAAGGAGATTATGCATATGATTATCGGAATACCAAAGGAAATTAAACCTCAAGAAAATCGAGTATCTTTGACTCCCGGGGGAGCAGATGTCTTGATCAGAGCTGGACACAGAGTATTAGTAGAAAAAGATGCAGGTATAGGTTCTGGATTTCCTGACGAGCTATATAGGAAATTAGGTGCAACAATAATAGATGATCCTGCTAAAATATGGCAACAATCAGATATGATTCTAAAGGTAAAAGAACCTCTACCTTCAGAATATGGATATTTCAGGGAAGATTTGATTATATTTACTTTTCTACATCTAGCCAATGAACCTGAGCTTGTGAAAGCATTAAAAGATTCTAAAACTACAGCTCTAGCATATGAAACAGTGCAACTTCCCAACGGAGTTCTACCTCTATTGACACCTATGAGCGAAATTGCTGGAAGGATGGCAGTCCAACAAGGGTCTATCTATTTAGAAAAACTTCATGGTGGTAAGGGAATATTAATCGATGGAGTTCCTGGTGTACCTCCTGCTCATATAGTAGTTGTTGGTGGAGGTATTGTAGGAACTAGTGCCATTAGAAGAGCTGTTGGCCTAGGTGCTAGAGTTACTGTATTAGATATAAATATTGATAGGCTTCGATATCTAAGTGAAGTATTTATGAGTAAAGTAGAAACCCTATACTCCAACAATTATAATATAATGGAAGCTGTAAAAACTGCAGATTTAGTCATAGGAGCTGTACTTATCCCTGGAGCTAAAACTTCTAAAATAATCACTGAGGAAATGGTCAAACAGATGGAACCAGGCAGTGTTATAGTAGATGTTACCATAGATCAAGGTGGCTGTATAGAAACCGTAGATAGACCTACTACTCACGAAAATCCTGTATTTGTAAAACATGGAGTAACTCACTACGCTGTGGCTAATATACCTAGTGTAGTACCTCATACATCTACTCTAGCTCTAACAAATGTTACATTTCCATATGTACTTCAAATTGCCAATAAGGGTTGGAAAGATGCACTAAGAGATAATCCTGTCTTAGCAAAGAGCGGAAATGTCATAGATGGAAAGATAACATATAAGGCAGTTGCAGATGCCTTTAATATGGAATACGTAAATATTGAAGATATACTCAAAATTTAAATCCATGCATATGCATGGATTTAAATTTGTCTCGTTCCATCTCCTATACTTGTTATATAGAATTCTCCATCATATCCAATCTCTTTACTATACCTATTTCCTACAAAATTCATAAACTCGTCTACTCTATCCTTTTTTACTATAGCTATGGCACAACCTCCAAAACCTGCCCCCGTCATTCTTCCCCCTAGACAATATGGATATTTATTGGCACTATCGACTATACAGTCCAACTCTCTACCTGTCACCTCATATAGATCACGCAGTGAATTGTGAGATTCTATAAGCAATCTTCCTACATCTTGAATATCACCTCTACTCAGAGCCTTATTGGCCTTGTTCACCCTATAGTTCTCATAGACTACATGTTCAACTCTATTTCTTATCTTCTCCTGTAGAATATAGCCCTTTAATATCTCAAACTCCTCTATATTTAAATCACACAGATGATCTATATCTCTATATCTCTTTATTATCTTCAATCCCTCTTCACATTCTGCTCTTCTCTCATTATATTTTGAATCACTTAATTCTCTTCTCTTATTTGTGTTCATTATCACTAAGATATTTTCACCTAAATCCATATCTACATATTCATATTCCAATGTATTAGTGTCTAGTAAAATAACCTTGTCTTTCATTCCCATTCCTATGGCAAACTGATCCATTATTCCACACTTCACTCCAACGAATTCATTTTCAGCTCTTTGACATATCTTCACTAGTTCAAGCATGGATATCTGTCCATCATTAAATAGGATATTTGTCATTTCACCTATTAAAAGTTCTAAAGAAGCTGATGAAGATAGACCTGCTCCATTGGGAATATTTCCCTTGACTAGAATATCCATGCCTCCGATTCTATATCCAGCCTCTCTTATAAAATATAGTACTCCCTTTGGATAATTACCCCATCCATGTTCCCTTTCAAATCTTAAACTATCTAGATCTGTTTTCACTTTTAAATCTATATTTTCAGAACATAGGAATATCTTACTATCATCCCTTTTTCTTACCAATCCATAAGTTCCCATTTCAATAGCTCCAGGTAAGACATTCCCCCCATTGTAGTCAATGTGTTCACCTATTAGATTAATCCTACTTGGAGAAAAAAAAGTTTCTATCTTACCAGGCCCATATAAATTATAAAATTTAGTCCTAAGTTCACCTAAGTTCAAAGTACCATCTCCCTATTCCCCTTTAAATCTCTCATAGGCTCTCTTGAGTTCAACTGCAGTATCCTCCAAACTCCTTGGATTTGCAGCTGCCCATGCTCCCGTCTCTGAAGACGCATTATATTTTATACTATTTTCCCCTCTTAAAGGAGGATAAAATTCTACATGAAAATGATAATATTCTTCATAATTACCATACTCTAGAGAATTTACTGGACTTTGATGTATAGCCATCATATATGGGAACCTCTTGTTGAATAGAGAATCAAAAGTACCAGTCACATCTTTTAATATCTTTGCAAAATTAACCCTCTCTCCCTCTGTAAATTGTAAGAGATTAGGTATATGTCTCTTAGAGGATATATACATACCATAGGGATAGTCAGTAAAAAATGGTAAATAAGCTATAAAGTCTTCATTCTCTATGATTACTCTATCTTTAAAAGTCATCTCTTCTTGATTCATCTTACAGAATAGGCATTCACTATTTTCATGAAAATATTCCCTTGCCGAGTCCAGTTCTGTCTTAATCTTTAAAGGTATAAAAGGATATCCATATATCTGACCATGAGGATGAGGCATGGTAACTCCCACTTCTTTTCCTCTATTTTCAAATATAAGTATATATTTTATCTTTTCATCTCTAGATAGTTCATTAAATCTTTCTAGCCATAGCTCTACTAACTTCTTAATATGCTCCACTTCTAATTCACATAGGGATGCATTGTGATCTGGTGAATATAAGATCACCTCACATTTTCCGTAGGACTCCCTTACCCTATAGAATTCACTTCCTACATCATCTGGTTTTGGTGGATTTTGTGATAATACTGGAAAATCATTATCATATTTATATACATCATAGTCTTCTGGAACTTTTCCTGAATCTGGACAAAATGGACAAAAATCTTTAGGCATATCTGGCCTATTTTGTCTATTGGCTGCCACCATAGTCCAATCCCTGAGTAATGGATTCCATCTTAACTCTGCCATACTTCATACCCCCTGTCATTAGTAACCTTTAGGTCTATTCTTATGGAACTTCCAAGCATCTCCTATTATCTTCTCTAGAGATTCAAACTTAGGATCCCATTTTAAAATAGTCTTGATCTTTTCAGATGAAGCAACTAAAATTGCTGGATCCCCAGGTCTTCTTTCTGCTATTTCTGCAGGTATTGGATGCCCTGTAACATCTCTTGCTACTTGAATTACCTCTTTTACTGAATATCCATTTCCATTACCTAGATTGAATATATCACTATAGTTTCCTTCTCGCAGATATTCAAAAGCTAAATAATGAGCTGAAGCCAAGTCCATAACATGTATATAATCCCTAATACAAGTGCCATCCTTCGTTGAATAGTCATCACCAAATATATATATTCTATCTCTCTTGCCAAGTGGTACTTGAAGTATCAATGGTATTAGATGTGTCTCTGGATTGTGAATTTCTCCAATACTTCCATCTTCGTATGCTCCAGCAGCATTAAAATACCTAAGGGAAACATATTTTATACCATAGGCAATATCAAACCATTTCATCATATTCTCCATAGTCAGTTTAGTTTCTCCATAGGCATTAGTTGGAGATGTAGTATCTCCTTCTAAAATAGGAATATTGCTAGGTTCTCCATAGACTGCTGCCGTAGATGAAAATACAATTTTATCTACATGATTTTCTTTCATGACATCTAATAGACACAACATACCATATACATTGTTATGATAATATTCATAAGGTTTTTTCATACTCTCTCCCACAAGAGAATTTGCTGCAAAATGTATGACTCCCTCTATACTATGTCTCTTAAATATTTTCCCCATTTCTTCTTTATCTCTAATATCCACATTATAAAATATATTATCTCCTATAGATTCCCTATGCCCGCTCTGTAGATTGTCCACTATTACAATCTCTTTTCCCTGTTCTAAAAAATATCTAACCGTATGAGATCCAATATATCCAGCACCACCTGTAATCAAAATTGCCATAATCTTACCCCCTTATACTATATTTCAATTCATGATTCACAGTTCACAATTATTAAAATCGTAATATTTAAGAATTATATGGATAAGTTTGGGTGTTTTGACAACTAGACTTAGTTTTCTTTCTTTCCATACTCCCCTGTAACCTTTCTTAAATACTCTATGACTCCCTCTCTTATATTCCTATCCCTTAGAGCAAATCCTATATTTGCCTCCAAAAATCCCTGTTTATCTCCTATATCATACCTAGTACCTTCAAATTCATAAGCATACATCATTTCCCTTTGAGCTAATTCATTTAACCCATCTGTCAATTGTATTTCTCCATCTCTGCCGGGCTTTAGATGTTCTAAAACGTCAAAAATACCAGGCGTGATAATATATCTTCCCAATACTGCAATATTGGAGTAGATCTCTTCTTTTCTAGGTTTTTCAATTAACTTCTTTACACCGTATATCCTATCTTCCACCATGTCTCCTTGCAGATTACCATATCTATGTAGCTCATCTCTTTCCATCTTTCTTACTCCTAAAATACTAGTTTCATATCTTTCATATATCTCCATCATCTGTCCTATACAGGGTTTATGTGAATATATGATGTCATCTCCTAGAAGTACTGCAAAAGCCTCATCTCCAACAAAAGTCTTTGCACAATATATAGCATGACCTAGACCTAGAGGCTCACTTTGCCTAGTATAGTAGATCTTCGCCATATTGGAAATCTTCTGAATCTCTTCCAAGAGTTTAAATTCTCCAATATTTTCAAGTTCCAATTCCAACTCTATAGACCTGTCAAAATAATTCTCTATGGATCCCTTATCTCTTCTCGTTACAATTAAAATTTCTTCTATTCCAGCATTTACTGCTTCTTCTACTATATAGTGTAGTGCAGGTTTATCTACTATGGTCAACATTTCCTTTGGCTGGGATTTAGTAGCTGGTAAAAATCTAATTCCTAAACCTGCAGCTGGTATGACTGCCCTTCTTATCTTCATGTAATCCTCTCCTCAATAATCTCTTATATAATATACCAACTACAGAAAAGTTTGTTAATTATCAATATTTTCTTATATCTATATATATGGTCCATCTATCTTCTCCATATGAACTTAATAGAGGAACCATTTTATTTTCATAAGCTAAACTGACAGAATCATAAAATCCATTAGAAGGTTCTAAAGCACAATTATATTCTCCTTTAAATCCACCTTTTGTAATCCATACTCCAAGATATGGATGTATATCTGTATCATATTTGATCATATACTGGATCCTATCCCTAGTATAATCCAAGCCTACTTCTCCTGTTTTAAACTTCCCCCAAAAATAATACTTATATGATCTATCGTTTCTATAATTCTTTAGATATTTTAAATCTATTTTATCTAAATCTTCATTGCTATGAATATTGATTACATTTTTCATATCATCTTGAAATATAAATTCTGTATCATCATCAAAGACGTTCAATCCGTGAAGAGCCCAGATATAGTATATTTCCCTATCACTTAAATTTTTTACCTTATAATCCATTTTTATAGTGCTGTCCCCTTGAAAACTTATAGTCTTAATAAATTCTAGAGGTAAACTCCTAAGTTTTATATTTCCTACAATTCTATCTTCCAAGATCTGTATATTCCATGGAACACTCCATACATCTCCATGATCTGGTAATATATTTCCTTTTAGATCTCCAACTGGATATTCACATTTCTCAATAGTGGGAATCATCTCATCTAATCCAGATGTATCATATTTTTCAAAATCATCTCCATAATTGGGCATCTGGTATTTACCCTCAGTAGGTTGAAATAAAAATTCCTTATTCTTAGGTCTATATAGTATAGAAGCCATTTTGAATCCTAATCTAGGTAACACCTTGATTTCTAAACATTTATTCTTCATTACTATTGCATCCATATTTAAATGTTTCTTTATTTCTATCTGGGTCATATTCTCATTCACCTACTTCTTTTATTTCACTACAACTTTCCCTAACCACCAATTTAGTATCATATACTATCTTCCTTATTTTGGTGTACTTTCCCTTTATCATATCAACTAATTCTGTAGCCGCAGTTTTTCCTATCTTTTTCATCTTCAAATCTACAGTTGTAATTCTAGGATGAGTAATACTCGAAAGTAATGTATTGTCAAATCCTATTACAGACATATCTTCAGGCACTCTAATTTTTGCTCTGTTACAGGCATTTATCACTCCTACTGCCATTAGATCATTACATGCAAATACGGCAGTTCCCATATCTTTAGAATTTAAAAGTTCTTCATATATCTCTCCTGTTTTTTCAATTACCTCTAAACTATTTCCCATCCCTACAGATATTATATTTTCATAATCTAATTCATTATCTCTTATAAACTCTCTATATAAGTTTTCCTTTAAATCATATGACAAACTCCTATCTCCACGGATAAAGCTTATCTTTCTATGTCCTAACTCCAATAGATATTGAAAAGCTCTCCTAGTTCCAGCTTCCTCATCATAAGAAATAAAATTACATTCGTATTTATTTGTGTTGCCATTGATGATAATAGTGGGAATTTTTCTACATAGATCTTGAAAATAATTATTCTCTAGATTCTCTATTGAAGGGTCAATAGCTATTATTCCATCCATATTTCTAGATATAATGCTATCTATTACTATCTTCTCCATATTGGGATCCCCTTCTGTACTATATAGAGACATTGTAAATCCCTTATCTATCAATACTCTATTTATCTCTTCAACTATCGTAGGAAAGAAAAGATTAGTAATACCAGGCACGACTATTCCAATACTAGATGTACTTTTTAGTATTAGACTTCGTGCTATTTCATTAGGTACATATCCTAGTTTTTCAATGGTCTTTTCTATCTTTTCTCTTGTTTCTTCTTTTACTGGGTAATTATTATTTATCACTCTAGATACAGTAGCAATAGAAACTCCTGCCTCTTTTGCTACATCATGTATAGTTATTATCACAGCTCACTCCTCTTATTTCTTCTCTATATATTTTCTAACGTCTATGGAAACAGCCACAATAATGATAATACCTTTAATTATTATCTGTAGATATGGATTTACGCCTATAAAGTTTAGTCCGTAGTTAATAAATTGCAGTAATACTGCTCCTATTAATACTCCAGGAATAGTTCCTACTCCTCCAGAGAAGGATACTCCTCCTACTACGCATGCTGCTATAGCATCTAACTCATAGTTTTGTCCTGTGATACTAGTAGCTGATCCTATCCTTGCCACCTCTAAAAATCCTGCTATCCCATACAATACTCCAGCTATCATATAGACATACATTATATTCTTTACAATATTTACTCCTGATACTGCTGCAGCCTCTGGATTTCCTCCTATGGCAAACATGTTTTTACCTAGCTTTGTCTTATTCCATATAACCCACATTATAACTGCTATAATTGCTGCATAGATTATTAGATATGGCAATTGAAATTTCTTTGCTCCTATTCCAATATTAAAAGCTCCCTTTACAAAGTCAGTATACCTTTTATCTAGTCCTGCAATTGGCTGTGCTCCTAATGGTGGCCTATCTATATATATAAGTGCTAATCCATAGGCTATAAGCTGTGTACCTAAAGTAACTATAAATGCATGGAGTTTTAATTTTGCTACTCCAAATCCATTTATAGCTGATATAGTTACTCCTATAGCTATGGCAACCAATAGTGGTACTATTAAAGGAAGTTCTTGTAAGTTTGGATACATTCTAGCTGCATATGTCAACTCTTGCAATAGAGATGCTGCTACGATACCTGAAAGTCCTAATATCCTCCCTGCAGATAGATCTGTCCCTTGAAGGACTATCAATCCTGCTACTCCCATTCCCAATATAGCCCTAGTCGATGCTTGGCTTAAAATATTTGTAAAGTTTCGTATAGATACAAAAGATGGGTCTATTATTATTACTCCTAATATCATGATTCCTAATATGATATAAAGGGCATAGTTTAATAACCCCTCTACTACCTCTTTTTTGTTTCTATTTGTACTTTCCATTTAATACACCCCTTACATTTATAAATATTCTGCTGCTAAGGTCATGATCTTCTCTTGATCTAAATTCCCAGTATCTTCGACTCCACTTATCCTACCATTGGACATGACTAATATCCTGTCACAAATTCCCAATAGTTCTGGCATCTCTGAAGATACAAAGATTACTCCTTTACCTCTATTTGCTAAATCTATTATAAGCTGATATATCTCATATTTTGCCCCTACATCTACTCCTCTAGTTGGTTCATCTAAGAGAAGAACTTCTGGATCTGTAAGCAACCATCTTCCTATTATGACTTTTTGTTGATTCCCTCCTGATAATGATTTAATTAGAGTATTTTGACTAGGGGTCTTTACGTTTAAACTATCTATAACCCAATTTGTATCCTCTTTTGTCTTTTTGCCATTTACTATTCCATACTTTGAATAATTATCTATATTGGCTATTACAGAGTTGAACCTTATATTTAGTCCACTAAATATTCCCGTAGCTCTTCTTTCCTCTGTTAACAATGCAAACCCATTTTCTATGGCAGTAGCAGAATCCCTATTATCTACTAATTTTCCATGAAGATATATCTCTCCTTCTGAATGAGAAGCTATTCCAAATATAGTTTCTAAAAGTTCCGTCCTTCTAGAACCTACTAATCCAGATACTCCTAAAATCTCTCCCTTTCTCAGTTGAAAAGACACATCCTTTATTGAAGGTTGGTATTTTCCCGTTAAGTTTTTTACTTCTAATATCACCTCTCCAGGTTTATTAGTCTTAGGAGGAAATCTATTAGTTAAATTTCTACCTACCATTAAACTTATAATCTTATCTGTAGTTAAGTTCTTCGCTTCCTCTGTCGCTATCCATTTTCCATCTCTCATTATGGTAACCTCATCAGATATTTCAAGTATCTCTTCCATCTTATGAGAAATATAGATTATTCCACAGCCCCTATCTCTAAGTAAATTTATAATTTTAAATAGATGTTCTACCTCTTGCCTAGTCAAAGATGATGTAGGTTCATCTAGTACCAATATTTTAGCTTCGTAAGAAACTGCTTTAGCAATTTCAACCATCTGTCTTTCTGATACAGAAAGATTTGCCAATTTAGATCTTGGATCTATATCTATACCTAAATCATCAAATATATCTTTAGTAAATTTATACATGGCTCTTTGATCTACAAATATTCCTCTTTGAGGATATCGTCCTAACAATATATTATCCATTACATCTCTTTGAAGTACTTGGTTCAATTCTTGATGTACCATAGATACACCATTCTCCAAAGCTGTTTTAGGATCAGGAAATTTAGTTTCTTGACCTTCAATATATATTTCACCAGCATCTTCTCTATATATTCCAAAGAGGACTTTCATCAATGTTGATTTTCCAGCACCATTCTCTCCCATTAAGGCGTGTACAGTACCCTTTTTCACTTTAAAACTTACATTGTCTAAAGCCTTAACTCCTGGAAATTCTTTAGATATATTCTTCATTTCTAACAGATATTTTTCTTTGGCCATATACATTCACCCCTTTTTTGGTACTTTTATTTAAAAGGAATCGCACAAGAAAACATAAATCTATGTGCGATTCCTTCATCACTATTAAACTTTATTTATATGCTTGATAAGGAATTCTCACTGCAACTCCTGTCTCATCATACTCATAGGATGTACCCTCTAAGAAGTCTTTACCTTGCGCTGCATTTTTAGCTAATGCAAATACAGCTTTTGCCATACCTTCACCATCTTGTTTTACTGTACCTGTCATTTCACCTTTATCAATTAGACTTACGGCCTCTTCTGTAGCATCTACACCAAATACTGGTATATATTTCTCTGGATCCCCTGTATTATATCCTGCATTTTGTAGAGCAGATATTGCACCTGAAGCCATTCCATCATTATTAGCTATTACAAATTCAATCCTATCTCCATCTTTTGCTAGCCATGCTTCCATTGCTTGATTTGCCTTGTCATTATCCCAGTTTGCAACCTGTAATCCTAGTTCTTCTGTTTCTATTCCTGCTGCATTTAATATCTTAATGGAATATTCTGTTCTAGCTATTGCTTCTGGATTATCTGCATCACCTTTAAGCATTACATATTGCATGATATTATCATCATTTCTATCATATCCACCTTCGTTCCATATCTCTGCCATCATTTCACCTTGAATAATTCCAGCTTCTTCTGGCCTTGTACCAACAAATCTAGCTTTATCATAGGATTTAATTACATCTGTATCTGGCTCTCTATTGAAAAATACGACTGGAATTCCTGCTGCTTCTGCTTTTTCTATTGCTGATTTAGCTGCCCCAATATCTACAATATTTACTGCTAATGCATCTACTTTTTTCTCTATCAATATATCTATTTGATCATTTTGTGTAGCCTGATCTCCCTGACCATCATTCATAAGAAGTTCTACTTCAGTATCACCTTTAGCTTCTGCCTCTAAAGCTTGCCTAACTGTAGATATATAAGTATCATCATATTTATAGATTAATACTCCAATTTGTAATTTATCAGATGAGCCTGATGTCTCTTGTGAACACCCTGTAATTAGTGTAGCTAACATGGCAATTGTAAGTAATACTACTAAACTCTTTTTCATTCTAATCCCCCTTATTTATTATGGATCTCCTTACTCATTGTAAAGTGTCATAATACTATAGAATTATAAATAACCTAAATCCTATATTAAATTACTTCTAACTTCATTTTAAACCTAATCTAAAAGAATCTAGGAAATTTAATCTATGTCATTTCATATCTATCACTTCCTTTAACACTCTTTAATTCCATATATTTCATAAGCTTAAGTATTTTGAAGATAATTTAGGTATATTTAAGTTATTTATTATAGTAAACGTTTTCTATCCCTCTAAAAAAATTGCCCCTAACAATCTAAAATAGAGTAAACGTTTTCCGTATTAATATTATATCATACAGGAAATATATTTCAATAATCTTTTTTATATTTAGTATTATCTAATTATTATTTTTAAATCATTTATAGAAGTGAGAGCGTTGAAATTATCTGTGCCCTAGTGGGTATAAGTCATCAGATAAAAAGCATGAACTTTCCTATTTTTTATAAAAAAATAGCCCCTTTTCTAATAGACTTATTATATCAAAAAGGGCTATTCTACTTATTTTAACTAGATCTGTGGATATTATTACAATTAACAATAACCTTATCCACTATTTAACTACCTATTATGTGACTTCTATTAAACCATTTCCTCTGGTTTAATATATTCATCAAACTCTTCTTCTGTCAGATATCCTAATTCTACTGCTGCCTCTTTTAAAGAGATACCTTTCTTATGAGCTGTCTTTGCAACACTAGCTGCCTTTTCATATCCAATATGAGGATTCAAAGCAGTTACTAACATTAGGGATTTATCTAGATTTTCCTTCATCTTTTCTCTATTTGCCTTGATACCAAAAGCACAATGATCGTTAAATGAATTGATTCCATCACTTAATAATCTCACTGATTGTAAAAAGTTATAGATCATCATAGGCATGAACACATTAAGTTGGAAATTTCCTTGAGATGCTCCAAATCCAATAGCAGCATCATTACCCATTACCTGTACTGCTACCATTGTCAATGCTTCACATTGTGTTGGATTTACTTTACCTGGCATGATAGAACTTCCCGGTTCATTTTCAGGTATAATTATCTCTCCGATACCACATCTTGGACCACTAGCTAACCATCTTACGTCATTGGCAATCTTCATTAAATCTGCAGCAAGAGACTTTAACCCACCATGAGCATAGACTAAGTTACTCTTACTTGTCAATGAATAAAATTTATTTTCTGCTGTAATAAACTTCTTTTCTGTAAGATTAGATATCTCCTCTGCAACCATTCTTCCAAAATCCCTATGAGCATTTAATCCCGTACCTACTGCTGTTCCACCTAGGGCTAATTCTCTTAATCCTTCTACTGATTCTTTGACATTATGTTCTGCTTTCCTTAACATTTGAGTCCATGCACTGATCTCTTGTGAAAATGATAGTGGAACTGCATCTTGTAAATGAGTTCTACCTGTCTTGATTATCCCTTCATTCTCTTTTTCTAGTCTTTCAAAGGTCTCTCTCAATCTCTTAATGGCTGGCAATAGATTATCTTCAATTGTCATGACTGCTGAAATGCTTATTGCAGTTGGAAATGTGTCATTGGAGCTTTGAGACATATTTACATGATCATTAGGATGTATTATCTTTTCACCGGCTATTTCATTTGCCCTATTAGCTACAACTTCATTGACATTCATATTGCTCTGAGTACCGCTTCCTGTTTGCCATACTACCAATGGAAAGTTCTCATCTAATTTTCCTTCGTAGATCTCATCACAAGCTTTAGCTATAACATCTTTTCTCTTTTCATCTAATTTATTTAATTTATTATTTGTAATAGCTGCCGCCTTCTTCAATATGCTAAAAGCCTTGACAATTTCAATAGGCATCTTTTCTATACCTATTCTAAAGTTTTGATAACTTCTCTGAGTCTGTGCACCCCAATACCTGTCAGCAGGTACCTTTACTTCTCCCATGGTATCATGTTCAATTCTAAAATCCATAAAAACTCCTCCTAATTCTATTTACTAATATTAATTATATACCCTAGAACTAGGAGGAACAACCTAATATTGATTACTCACTATCTTAAACATTATTTTAACCAAATACTTCCCCCAACTCCAAGTATGGGAATAAAATAATGATTACCAGTTGATACGGTACAATTTGATTGGTTAAAAAACCTCTTTTGGTTTAATGAAATATATCATTTTTCTTTCTCCATTTTTAAGAGATATTCATCAAAATCTATAGCAAAATTAAAGAAATCAATCCTACAACTATAATCGTAGAAACTCCTTGCACTAGAGTTGCCATAGTTTGAGATTTATAAGCTGTACTTACATCCATATCACTAAATTCTGTTACTACCCAGAAGAAACTATCATTTGCATGGGAAACTGTCATAGCTCCTGCACCTATAGCCATTACTGTAAGAACTCCTCCTAATGTTGAGGAAAGACCTAGTACTGGAAGCAATGGTGCTACTAAAGTGGAAGTCGTTACTAGTGCTACAGTAGAAGAACCTTGAGCTGTTTTTAGTGCTGCAGATATAATAAATGGTAAAAATATTCCTAAATTCCAATTTGCCAATGTATTTCCCAAATATTCTCCAATTGGAGTAGAACTCAATACCTTACCTAATGAACCTCCAGCTCCTGTTATCATAATTATGATTGCTGCTTCTTTTAGTCCTTCACCTATCCAATTAGATAGTGTTTCTTCATTCCATTTAGGAAATAGTCGTGTTGCAAATAGTAGTCCTATAAATAGAGAATTAATAGGCTTCCCTAGAAAAATAAATAGATTAAATACTCCATCTTCTCCAAATGGCCTTGATGGAAATGCAGCTATTGAACCTAGGGTTATAAGTAATATAGGAACAACAATTGGAGCAAATGCCTTAAATGGACTAGGCAAACTATCATATTTTTTCTCAACTGTATTTTTATCTAATTCTATATTCCCCATCTCATCTATAGTCTTGTATCTCTTACCTGATCTAACTGCCCATAAATATCCAGTTATAGTAGGTACTATTGACACAACTATTCCCATCAAGATAACCAAACCTAATTGATCTTCTAAACCAAGATTTCCCGCTGCTGCAATAGGTCCAGGTGTTGGTGGCACTAATGTATGAGTTGCATATAATCCAGTTGCTAATGCTACAGACATCATTACAGATGACACTCTACTCCTCTTTGCCAAAGAGTCCTTTAAGGAAGATAAAATTACAAACCCAGAATCACAAAAAACTGGTATAGATACTATATATCCTATAATACTCATAGCAATGCCTGGATGTTTTTCTCCTACAAGTTTCAATACAGAATCTGCCATAGTTACTGCTGCACCAGACTTTTCTAAGATGGTACCTATAATTGTCCCTAAAATAATCACCAATCCAATACTTGTCAATGTACCTCCAAAACCTTGACTTATTACATCTCCAATTTCCTTAGAGTCCATTCCTGCAGCAAACGCTATACCATAAGCTGCTACTAATAATGCAATAAATGGATGAAGTTTATATTTAGATGTAGCTAAGATGATAAATATAATACCCAATAATAAGATCACCAATAATATTGGACCTTGTAACATCAATAAAACCTCCTTCTTTTCTACTTAACATACTTCTCCGACAATTTTAGAATTCTCATAGCATTGGTAGCTGTCCTTTCAATTAATTCTGCCACATTTTCCATAGACTCTTCTAATGTCATAGGTCTATCTATAATGTCTAAGACCAAGTCTATCCCATGATCATATACCTTATATGCTCCCTCTCCAACGCCCCCCACTATAGCTATCACTGGAATTCCATAATTCTTAGCTCTTTTAGCTACTCCAATTGGAACTTTGCCAAATATAGATTGACCATCTATCTTTCCTTCTCCTGTAATTACTAAATCTACATCTTTTAAATACCTATCAATACCTATAATATCTAAAACCTTATCTATTCCTGAATAAATAATAGCATTACAAAATCCTATAAGCCCTCCTCCTAAACCTCCTGCTGCACCTGATCCTGAAATATTCATTATGTCTTTTCCTATAAATACTTTAACCATCTCTCCAAAGTGTCTAAGATTATTATCTAAAATCTCTATTGTTTCTTTAGTTCCTCCTTTTTGTGGTCCATATACGTAAGATGCACCATATTCACCACAAAGAGGGTTTTGTACATCAGATATTACCATTATTTTTGTTTCCTTTAGTAAGGGATGGATATTTGTCGTATCAATTTCTTTAATCCTATGTAGTTCACCTCCTCCATAGCCAATTTCTTCTCCTCTTTCATCCTTAAATAAAACTCCCAAAGCTTGAGCCATACCTACTCCACCATCATTTGTTCCTGAACCACCAAGTCCTACATATATTGTCCTTATGCCTCTTTCCATTGCTGACTTTATCAATTGACCTGTGCCATATGTAGTTGTAATTAAAGGATTTAGCTTATTTTTATCTATCAATGTAAGCCCTGAAGCTGCAGCCATTTCAATAACTGCAATATCATCATATACTATTCCATATTTTGCTAATACTTTATCTCCTAGAGGACCTACAACTTCAACTTCTTCATATCTTCCATCTGTACTCAACACCAACGCATCTACAGTTCCCTCTCCTCCATCTGCTACTGGTATTTTTATAATATCTGCATCCCTGCAGATCTTTCTTATACCTTTTTCTATAGAATTAGTAACCTCTATAGCAGAAAAACTTCCTTTATATGAATCAGGTGCAATCATTATCTTCATTGTAATCATTCTCTCCTTTTATTCTGTCATTGATAATAGATGTTTTTTATAACTTACTCTAAGCTCATTATATTCTCAATTTTCAGTATATTCTATGTTACATATACCAATTAATATATGTATTTTATAACATAATCTATTATCTGTAACATACTATTTAATCTATAATATATACTAAAGAAACTTATTTCCACTGACTATTCTCTTATCATAATCATAGATAATACTCTATTTACTAAATTCCAATCTAAATAAAACAAAGGCAAAATATAAGACCACCATATCATTTATATTTCTAGGGTCAAACCCTGTAATCTTTTTTAATCTCTTTAATCTATATTGTAAAGTATTTTTATGAATAAATAATTCCTGAGACGTTCTCTTTATAGAACCATTATGTTTTATATAAGAATCTATGATAATTAAATATTCATTTATCTCCTCTCTTGTCATATCCTTAAATACCCTCTTAGTATATTTATTTATAGTTTCCATAGAGATATCATCTATCAATAGTCCTATATCTAAATCATTATAATGTAATATCTCTCTATTTTTTAAGGCAATTGCAATGTCTAGTGCCTTCTTTGCCTCTCTATAAGACTTCTTTATCTTGCTGACGTTGTCATAATCCTGTCCTATACCAAAATATACTTTTACACCATATCTATCTTCTATATATCTCTTCATCTCTAGAATCAATGTTTCTATATTTTCTTTAGCCCATAGTTCACATATCATTATAATATTCATACCACTTTGAGCTATTAAATTCTGAGGTTTATACTCTACATAATTCCTAAAGGAATTGAATATTTCCTCATTAATTTCAGGAGTTAAGACAAAGCTATTTTCACTTACAACAATTCTCGCTACAACTACTACTCTATTTGTATCTATTTTAATATTTAATAATTCCGCCCTAGTAAGTAATGACTTATCATCACTATGATATCTAAATAATAGTTCTTCAATAAACTGCCTCTTACTTTCCCTTTCTATCTTCTCCTGTTCCTTAATATATCCTTCTTTTATTAAAATTTCTGTCATCCGCTGTATTATTTTCCCATACTTCTCTACTTCCTCTTTTTCACCAGTAATTCCAATTACCCCTACTACTTCACTTTCAAAGTAAACTGGAATATTTATCCCCTGTCTTGCTCCCTTATATTGACCATCAAAATTTACTATAACATCTCTTTTTAGATTTAGTACCTTCTTAGCTCCTCCATGAAAATCTCCTACTCTAGTCTTATCTGTACTAGCGATGATAAACCCTCTATTATCAAAATAATTTATTTCTTGACTTATTATCTCCTTCATATTCTCTACTATATCTTGAGCCAAGTCCTTCGAAACATTCATGAAAATCCCCCTTTCTATAAAAGAAAAGAACTCCTATTGGAGTTCTTCTATTTCATCAGTCTTCTCTTTTTTCTTATCAAAATATCCACTTATTCCAATTAAAGATAGTGTTATCATCAACATACCTACTATAATCTTTACAGTTAAAGGTTCATTTAATAGTAGATATCCTATAACACCACCTATGATAATTCTACTAGTAGATACTAATGCACCTGTAGCTGAATCTACATACTTATATCCCCAAGTAATAAAAACTTGACCTAAAAATCCCATAAGTCCCGCCATAAATACCGGAAAGGCTCCAGCTATTTCAAAACTGGATATATCCTTATAGGCAAATGGAATATTTATTGCTGCCCCTATAAACATAACATAAAATACAATTAAATATCCTTCATTTTCTTCCCTAGCCTTTTTGAGATACATTATACTAAATGCTGCCATTAATGATGACATGAATGCAAGAAAATCTCCTATATTGATATTTCCAAAACTAGGATCTGCGACTATATATGAACCTGCCATAATAATTGCTAAATATACATATGTGCTCTTCTTAATAGGCTCTTTGAGAAAAAATGGAGCCAATAGAATTACAAATACTGGATATATCATATTTAGCATATTCACATTAGTTATTGTAGTATACTTTATGGAAGCTGAAAATAGTATTATAGCAAAACTATTAAATAATGCTCTATAGAATATTGGTTTTATATCAGGTGCCTTAAACTTTTTCCCCTTATAAACCATATATATAAACATAAAGACAGTACCTACTAAAAATCTACTGAAGGAATTGATGACACCAGACATGGAAGTCGTATTAGTAGCTATCTTACCAAAATAAGAGCTTAATGCAAAGGATAAAGATGAAAGTAATATCAATAGAATCCCCAAATATATCACCTCCAATTTAAAATCATCTTAATATATATTCTAAGGTCTATTAATGCCAAATTCCTCTGGACTTCTTTCAATTGAACCTGTATCATATAACAACCATGAAGTTATAGATATATACTGATTCCAATACTCTTCTATTTCTTCTGTAGTTAAATGGTCCAATGCTGTATAAGAATAAGTATCTATAAATTCTCTCCATCTTGGATCGTCAATCACTTCTTCAATCTTATCTATTAAAACATCTTTAACATTCTCTGGAGTATCCTTTTTAACTAATAACACATTTGGAAAATATAGTTGCGTATATTTTGCCATGTCAGGGACTATCTCCATTACTGAAGGTATATCTTTTAACTCTTCTATCTTTTCTTCAGTAAAGGTAGCTAAAATCCTTAACTTTTTAGACTTTAAGCTGTCTTTTGCAATGCTATAATTTAAAAAAGTAAAATCTACTTCTCCATCTATAGCCGCAGTCATAGATGATTTTTCTCCATTATAAGGTACGATAGCTGCATCTATACCTATTTGTTTTAATAATAGACCTTGAATATGTCCGTCAGTTCCAGGCCCAGAATAGGACATGCTTACTTTTCCCGGTTTTGCCTTTATATCATCTATCAGCTCTTTAAATGTATTATATTTTGAGTTCTCTGGGACTACTACCACTTTAAAATCATGTGCTAACATCTTTAAAGGAGTAAAATCATCAAAACCTAAGCTGTTAAGTCCCATAACTCTAAATAGAGCCAATGTCTCCGTTGAAAATAATAATGTATATCCATCACTTGCTCTATCATATACAAAGAATGTTCCTATTGCACCAGATGCTCCTTCTTTATTTATAACAGTAACAGTCTGTTCCAATTTTTCTCCTAGTAATTGTGCAAACTCACTAGCAACTATATCTATAAATTCCCCAGATGGCCAAGGTATAACTATTGTTATTTCTTTATCTGGAAAACTCTCTTCTATTTCATCTATTTCTTGAGTTGTTTTAAAGCTACAACCTGTTATATATACTCCCATAATAACTATAGCCATAGCCAATGTTATTATCTTTTTCAAGATAAAATCTCTCCTTATCTCTATCAAGTTTTAAATTCTCCTATATAAAAATTAAAAACATTTCATTTATATAATACATTATATATTATATCACCTATTATTGCCATATCATAAAAAATGCTTCTATTGAGATTCAGAAGTGGAAATTTCGCATCAGTTAATATTTAATATATAAGTAAAAAATTCTTACGTATAATAAAAATACTAAAACCTGAGATCTCTCGACTTCGCTCGAGACGACTGTCATTCCTCCTATACTCCGGATTTAATAAGAGTAACCGCAGTGAAGGAATCTCCTGTAAAGCAAATCAAAGTTAGATATATAAATTTATAAATTTTCCTACTCGTTATAAAAAAAGAACCAACATTATCTATACTCTATAATATAGATAAGATTGGCTCCTAATCACAATTCTTATACCAACTTATATCCTGCACCAAGTCTATTCATGGCTTCATAAAAATTGGGAAATGAAACTTTGACACTATCAGCACCATTTACTATTGTCTCTCCCTCGGCTATAAGTCCAGCTACTGACAATGCCATAGCATTTCTATGATCATGATAGCTATCTACAATGGCACCTTTTAAAGGAGTTCCACCATATATAGTCATAGAATCTTCATCATCTTCTACTTTAACTCCCATCTTTGTTAAAGCTTCCTTCATTACAGCTACACGATCTGTTTCTTTCGCTCTTGCAATTCCTACACCTTCGAATCTTGTTACTCCTTTAGCATAAGCCCCTACAACTGACAACATAGGTAGAGAATCTGGCATATTTGAAAGATTAACAGTTACACCATTAAGTTCCTTGCCACCTTTTACGCTTATACTATTATTTTCCCTGTTAATTGTAATATCTGCTCCCATTTCTATTAAAATGTCCACTATCTTCGCATCACCTTGGACATCTCCTAAACTAAGATCTTTGATAGTTATATCAGAATCAGTTATGACACCAGCACATAATGGAAATGCAACTCCAGACCAATCACTTGCTATTGTAAGATCAAAAGATCTATAACTTTGATTTCCCCTTACTTCAAAGTATTTATAGCTTTCTCTATCATATTCAACTTTTACTCCAACCTTTTCCATCCAATCAATGGTCATAGCAATATATGGTATCTCCTTAGGTTCTTCAACCTCTATTCTAATATCCCCTTCTACCATTGGTGCAACTAATAATATAGAGGATACAAATTGAGATAATCTACCATTTAATTTTGTAACTCCACCTTTTATAGGCCCCTTAATTATTAGAGGAGGAGCATCTATATTATCTCTAGTTGTAAATGCTGTAGCACCTAATTTTCTTAATGCCTCCAATAGATGATTTATTGGTCTTTTACGTATTTGTCCATCCCCAGTTAATACACTCCATTCTGGCAACAACGATGCCAATGCAGTCATAAAATATAGAGCTGTACCTGAATTATCAATATCTACAATATCATCTGGAACCTTTAGATCTTTGCCTACTCCTTCTACAATCCACTTGTCATCATCCATATGGTAATCTGCGCCAAATAGTTTAACAGAATTTAATGTCGCTATACAATCTGCACTTGGAAGAGGATTTCTAATTATTGATTTCCCTGAACTCATAGTTGCTATGGTAATAGCTCTGATGGTATGACTCTTGGAACCAGGTACCGATATCTCACCTCTAAGGTTATTTTTCAAAATATATGCCTTCATTAAATTGCCTCCTATCCCTTAAATTAAATGCTATGCCATCTTTTTAAAAATTTTATTCTTGATCTTCTCTACAGATACAAAATTTGACAATATTGACAGTATTACAAACATACTTAACACAATGGTTATAGGCTTAAAAAACAAATCTCCTATAATGTTTTCTGACATTTTAATAAGAGACATTGCCCTTCTAAAATTAGAGTCCATTATACCACCTAGTACTAAACCTAAAACCATAGGTGCAACTGAATAATCCCTTCTCCTCATAATAAATCCAAGAATCCCAAATACTAGCATAAGCAATATATCAAAAGAATTAGTACTTGCTGCATATGAACCAACTATACATAATACTGCAACTATAGGAAATAGATGTCTTTGTTTTATAGTTGCAATTTTTGCCAATAGTGGAGCTACTGTCAATCCTAAAACCAAAATCATAATACTCCCAATAAACCCTCCTGCAAGAATTACAATAAACATCTCTGGTGTTTCACTAAATAATAATGGTCCTGGTCTCAATCCATGTACGTAAAATGCAGATAGAATAACAGCTGTAACTGCATCACCTGGAACTGCAAGTGTCAACATAGGTATCAATGCTCCACCAATACATCCGTTATTTGCCGATTCACTTGCTATTAATCCTTCAATAGCTCCTTCACCAAATGGAACCTTGGGATTTCTGGTCGTTTTCTTAGCCTGATCATATGCAAGAAGGGCAGCTATTGGACCTCCAGCTCCTGGAAGTGCACCTATCAGTACACCAATAAATGACGATCTTATACCTAAAGCCCAGTGACTAAAAATTTGTTTTACACTGACCTTTTCCTTAGAAACCGATAGTATCTCAAACCCTACCGCTTTAGAAGAGATTTGATGTAATATTTCAGAAAATCCAAATAGTCCTATGAGTGCTGGAATTATAGAGATACCACGTTGTAGGTTAACACTTCCGTAAGTAAATCTGCCGACACCCATAATAGGATCCATTCCTATAGTACTTATAAAAACGCCAATAAGTGCGCTAATCATTCCTTTAGTAAAATTCTGTGATGTCAGAGAACCTACAGTAGTAAGTCCAAACAGTGCAAGCAAGAAATAATCTATTGGTGAAAATGATAAGGCTAGTTTACTAACTTGTTTTGCACTAAGAGCTAGTACAATTAATCCTATCATAGTACCTAAGAAAGAGTAATAAGCAGCAGCCTTTAAAGCCAGTAAAGACTCACCTTTTTTAGCCATTGGATAACCATCTAAAGTAGTAGCAACTGAAGAAGGTGCACCAGGAATGTTTATCAAAATTGCAGTAACTGCTCCAGAGTATACTCCAACTGTAAAAACACCCATTATAAGGGCCATAGCACTATTTACTTCCCAAGTAAAAGTGACTGACACTAATAATGCAGTTGCCATAGTAACCGAAAGACCTGGCATAGCTCCTACGAAAAGTCCTGCAATCGATCCTATAAATACTAATAATACGAAATTAAAATCTACAATAGATAAAATTTCACCAATCAATATATCAACTCCTTTCCTTAATTATTCTATGGAAGAAATACGTCTAAAAGATTCCCAAATAGATATTGTATCAATAGTGGAGTTATTATTGATAGTGCTCCTAATAACCACCACTTTCTTTCTCCTAATATCAAAAGAAATAGAAATAAATAGATAATACTTGCTAATAGAAAATGTAATTTAGGAAGAATGATTAAATACATAATAGATATAAATATGACTAATAAAAGTCTCTTCCAATTTTCTATACTATCTTCTTGTTTGATATTTTTATCTTTGATTCCTCGTATTATCAATGCTATAGAAAATAAAAATGTTAACGATGTTATAATAAGAGGAAACAAAGCGGGAGATAATGTCCACGATTGATTATTGTGCAATTTTAATGACTCTTTAATAAAGAAAACACTCAATAGAGATAACAATATACCCTCTGCAATTTCTCTATTTTTTAAAATAAGATTTTTATTTATAATAATCCCTCCTATTTTTATCTAATGACTTATAATTTCATCACTCCCAACTATCAAAATGAGAGACGCTCTTCAGACTCTATTCCCATGGAGCAAATTAATGTTTGAAACACAGCCTAAAAATAAGTATAGCTAAATATCAGATGGAATATACA
Organism: Tissierellaceae bacterium HCP3S3_D8; assembly: GCA_052067355.1. Classification (GTDB taxonomy): domain Bacteria; phylum Bacillota; class Clostridia; order Tissierellales; family Tissierellaceae; genus CABMKH01. Next base: position 145,042 of record JBQHQH010000003.1, on the reverse strand, counting down.
ATCCCATCTGATATAAACTTAAGTATAATAACTATCTATCAAATCTTTCTATTCCAAACTCTTCAGGGCTATTCTGTGCTGCTCCAGCATCATATAATAGCCAAGATGTTATAGACGTAAACTTGTCCCAATATTCATCTATTTCCTCTGGAGTCATACTATCCAAAGCGGTATATGATTGACTCTCTACAAATTCTTTCCACTCTGGTTCTTCCAGTGCTTTTGTTGCCGCTTCTATCAATATTTCTTTTGCTTCATCTGGTGTTCCCTTTTTAACTAATAGAGAATTTGGGAAATAAAGTGGTAAATACTTCTCTGATTCAGGTAATGACTCTATCATGGCTGGAACGTCTGGTAATGCCTCAATTCTTTCTAGATCAAATACTGATAAAGCTCTTAAATCACCAACTTCTAGATAATCTTTTACAGTACCATAATTACCAAATGTAAAATCAACTTCTCCACTGATAGTTGCTATCATAGCTGGATTTCCACCACCATATGGAGTCATTGAAACATCAAGACCTAACTCTTCAAATAAAAGACCTTGTATATGTCCACTAGCACCAGGACCTGAATAAGACATCTTTATCTTACCTGGATTAGCTTTTATATCATCTATTAATTCTTGAAATGTATCATATTTTGAATGCTTGGAAACCACTATAACTTTTGTATCTTGAATTAGCATTTTTAAAGGATCAAAGTCTTTAAAACTCAATTTACTAGTTCCCATTGTTTGGAATACTCCAGGTGTTTCTGCAGAAAACAAGACAGTATATCCGTCACTAGGTTCTCCATAGGCAAATTCTGTACCTATTGCTCCTGAAGCTCCCTCCTTATTTACAACTGTAACAGGTTGTCCTAAATGCTTTTCAAATAAAGGTGCAAATACCCTTGCAACTCTGTCAGTAATTCCTCCAGCTGACCAAGGAACTATTAGTGTTATTTTTTTATTTGGAAAATCAGATTCTCCACTAGTATTTTTATCCTCTCCTGGTTGAGAAGCCTGTCCACAACCAACTAATCCTACTAAAATAATGGTTAAAGCCATCATTAAAGCAATAATTTTTTTCATAATACTGATCTCCTTTCTAAAATCAATAATTATTTTGATTAAAACACAGAAACCTTGCAAACGATTTCTATGTCCTATAGTATAATTTACTATTGAAATTTTGTCAACTTATTTTTGTCATGCCTGTATATATAGTGATTTATAGATACCTATCAAATTAATTATCCGTATAATAAAAAACCTTGTATTCCTAGAATATTTATTGTATACTAAATATCAGCAAACGATTTCTAAGCACTTTTACTAGAACTTATCTTTTATAAATAAGTTAACAGGAGGTTTTTGATGTTACAACTAAGCAAAAATAAAAAACAATTTGGTTTTTTAATCGGCATTATACTTGCGTTAATAATATGGAATATAAATTTAGAAGGTATCTCCTTAGAGGGTAAAAAGGCTTTGGCACTAAGTCTAATGACTGTAGTATTTTGGGCTACAAAAGTTGCCAATGCTGGATTTATATCTCTACTATATCTAATTAGTCTAGTGCTATTTGATGTGGCACCATCTTCTGATGTTTTTTCTCTCTGGACTTCGTCTACCATATATCTTGTAATTGGAGCTTATTTAATATCTGATGCTGTAAATAGGTCTGGACTTGGAGAAAGAATTGCGTATATGTTCATATTAAAATTCGTCAATTCTTTTAATAGTATAATAATCTCTACTTTTACACTTCAGGTGATTCTAGGATTATTAATACCACATCCTTGGCCTCGTGCTTTTTTAGTATTATCTGTTATGCAAGTAGTGATTAAAAGTGCAAATATAAAAAAAGAAGATGCAAAAATTATTGGATTCTCTGCATTTGCAGCTTCTGTCCCTACAGCTATGTTGTATCTAACTGCAGATAGTACAATTAACATAATAGCCGTTGATTTTTCTGGAGAAAATTTAGGATGGTTAGGTTGGCTATACCAGATGGGTATTCCTGCTTTATTTGCTAGTGCATTAACCTGTATATTGATACTGATCCTCTTTAAACCAAGTTCAGAAATCTCTATTGATAAAGATTCTATCAAAGAAAATCTATCAAACCTAGGGAGTATAAGTAAATTAGAAAAGAAGACAATATTTTGGGTTGTTATTGCTATAATACTATGGATGACAGATTCTATACATGGAATTGACTTAGGATGGATAACTATACTCATCGCTATTTTCATGAGTCTTCCTGTCATAGGAGATATATTAACTCCTGATACCTGGAAAACAGTTCCACTAGATACACTGTTTTTCTTAACTGCAGCTTTAGGTATTGGTAAAATTGGCAGTATAACTGGTATGAATACTTGGATTGCTTCAGTTATACTCCCATCTCAAGTACCTGAAAATATATATGTCTTTGCCCTATTAATCGTAGGAGTGTCCATAGCTATTCACATGGTATTGGGAAGTGTTATGGCGGTAATGGGTATTGCAGTACCGGCATTTTTAAGCTACTCCGCTTCATCAGGCATAAATCCTCTAGTTCCAGTACTGATAGTATATACATCAATAGCATTTCACTATATTTTGCCCTATCAACATATGACTATGTTAGTAGGAATGGGGGAAGAATTTGGAATGTATGATGACTCCTATGTAATAAAGATGGGAATCCCTCTTACCTTGGTAGTATTTATAACTGTATTATTGATACAAATTCCATGGTGGCATATAACTGGATTATTATAGGAGGAGTGTAATTATGAAAAAAGATGTAACCATGAAGGATGTTGCTGAACATGCTAATGTTTCAGTATCCACTGTTTCCAGAGTTATAAATGGAAAGATAAGTGCAGATACCCCCATAGCCAAAGCAGTATTAAAAGCTACAGAAAAACTGAATTATAGACCAAATGCTGCTGCTAGATTTATGAAAGGTCAACGTACAGGAACTATAGGTGTTATCCTTCCTGATATTGCAAATCCGTTTTTTACAGGTATTGCTGCTGGAGCAATAACTCGCGCCCAAGAAAATAATAACAATATTATTATATCATCTTCTAATGGGAGTATAGAGCAGGAAAAGAAATCACTAGAGCACTTATCAAGGTCTGTATTAGATGGGCTAATATATTGTCCTATTGCGAGAAATGAAGTCTTTGAAGAAATAGAATACTTTAAAAATATACCTGTCGTTATCTCCTATCGAAGGGACATAATACCTTCCAAACCTCAGGTCTATGTGGATAATATTAAAGGTGGTTATATAGCAACTAAGTATATGCTTAGATTAAATAGAAAACGTATATGTTTTCTAGCTGGATTTTGGGACCCGCCTTGTGATTCTATAGATATGTTAAAAATGGTATCATCACCAGAAGCTGGTTTTTATACTACCTTAGATAGATTTAGGGGATACTTAAAAGCTCTTGAAGAAGAGGGAATACCATATGACCCATCTCTAGTATTTGTAACTAGATATAGTCATGAATCTGGTTATGATGTCGCTAAAGAAATAATTGCAACTTCCATTGATGTAGAAGGTATATTGGCTCCTAATGATTTAGTAGCATCTGGTGTCATAAAATTTTTAATGGAACAAGGAATATCTGTACCTCATAATATTTCAGTTATAGGTTATGATAACAGTCTAATAGCACCTATATCAAGCCCCTCTATTACTTCTATCAATCAAAATTCTAAAGAAGTGGGGACAAAATCAGTAGACTTGATGTTAGATCTACTAAAAGGAAAAAAAGTAAAGGACTATGTTGTAGATGTAAGTCTCTCTATTAGAAAGTCTACCTCTTTTCTAAAATCAAAAAATTAAATATCAGCCGGAGTTTTATACTCCAACTGATATTTAGTTGCACTTATCTCTAAGCTATAGGTCTCCTACTCTCACTTATATAAGTGGGAGTGTCAAAATTTGTCTGTGTCAAAATAGAAGCTATCATATAAAACTTTCTATACTCCAGAATAAGCTGAGAATCCTCCATCTACAGGTATTACTATACCATTAACAAAACTAGAAGCTTCTTCACTTATTAAAAAAAGTAGTGTTCCTATTAACTCTTCTGGTTCACCAAATCTTTCCATTGGAGTACTATTCAATATCTTTCTAGACCTATCTGTATAGGAGCCATCACTATTTAGTAATAAATTCTCATTCTGACTAGTCAAGAAAAATCCTGGGGCAATTCCATTTACCCTGATTCCCACTTTAGATAGATGAACAGCTAACCATTCTGTAAAATTAGAGACAGCTGCTTTAGCACCTGAATAAGCTGGTATTTTAGTCAAAGGAGTATATGCATTCATAGATGATATATTTATTATAGTACATCCTCCTCTACCCACCATATCTTTAGCAAACTCCTGAGATGGCAAAAATGTTCCTAAAAAATTTAAATCAAATACAAATCTAATGCCATCTTCGTCTAAATCAAATAATGTCATATTTTCCTCATCAACATTGTTTAAATCTTCCTCGTATAAATACTCTTTCGTTGTAGTGCCCTTAGGATGATTGCCTCCTGCTCCATTTATTAGAATATCACAGGGACCTAATTTTTCTAAAATCTCAAAATGAGCCTTTACTAAACTTTCTTTACTTAGTACATCTGCCACTACTCCTATTGCAATACCATCATTATCTTCTACATCTTTTATCTTTTCATTTATTTTATCTAAATTTCTCCCCAAGATAGCAACCTTAGCACCACAAGCAGCTAAAGCATCTACCCATAGACTTCCTAGTACACCTGTACCTCCTGTGACTACAGCTACTTTATTATTCAAATCAACTTTAAATGGTAGTCTCATACTCTCACCCCCTATATACATTATCTAATGTTTCCCAAATACCTGCTATATACATTGCACCAAGAGCTCTATCATACAATCCATATCCGGGTTTACCAGTTTCACCCCAGATCATCCTACCATGATCAGGACGAAGATATCCATCAAATTTATTCCTATGAAGAGCTTTCATTATTTCAACTATATTTAAAGAGCCACAAGGTGAATAATGAGCACTTTCCTCAAAACTCCCATCATCTAACAATTTAATATTTCTTACATGTATAAAATGTATTCTTCCTTGAGCCGAATACTTGTCTACCATTCTAACTATATCATTAAAACTACCACTTCCTAAAGAGCCAGTACATAGTGTCAATCCATTATACTCACTATCTACAAGTTTCAAAAATCTATCTAGATTATTCTCCGTTGTAATAATCCTAGGCAATCCAAATATAGGCCATGGCGGATCATCTGGATGAATGGCCATCTTTACATTACTAGTTTCAGCTACTGGTATTATCTCCTTTAAAAAATACTCTAAATTAGCCCAAAGACCTTCCTCATCGATCTTTGAATATTTGTTAAATAGATCATCAAGGTCTTCTTTAGTATAACTTGAATCCCAACCTGGTAATGATAATTCTCCTTTCAATGGATCCATCTTGTCAATTTGTTCTTTATAATATACAAGAGCCGTTGATCCATCTTCCAATTTCTTATCTAATTGAGACCTTGTCCAATCAAATACTGGCATGAAATTATAACATATAACTTTTACCCCTGCCTTACCTAAATTCTCTATATTTTTCTTATAATTTTCAATATATCTATCCCTGCTTGGAAGTCCCAATTTTATATCTTCATGTACAGGAACACTTTCTATAACATCAAAATTTAGACCTGCTTTTTCAACAGTTGCTTTTAGTCTTTCTATACTTTCCATACTCCACACTTCACCAACTGGTACATCATAAATCGCAGTCACTATACTATCCATGCTAGGTATCTGTTTAATATATTCTATCTTTACTGGATCTTCTTCTCCATACCACCTAAATGATAATTTCAGATTCATCTACCTCCTATTATCTATATTTTATTTTAATAACCTATAGCCATCTAACATTTCCTCTAAACCTTTCCATAAATTGTTTATTCCAATCATCTCCACCATCTGAGTTTCCACTTTGCCAAATAGGAGGTTTAATTCCTTCTTCAACTAAGTTATTTATAGTTTCAACTACTAAAGAATTTAAAACAAAAGCATTGGCAAAAGTTGAAAGAGCACCAACTTTTTGCTCTAATCCCTCTATTTTAAGCACTGCATCTCCAACCTCAATCTTACAATCTAAAGCATAATCTACAACTTCATGAAGATTTTTCTTAGAAGGATGTCTTGCTACATGATCTAAAGGTGTAGATTCGGCATGAATAAAAGAAGATACTCCAATAGTTGTAGCCCCCAGTCTCTTTGCTTCTAATGCCGAATCTATTACGGCTGAATTAATTCCATATGCATTAGCAATTATTAATAAATCACCTTCACCTATATTATTATCTCGTACTACTATCTTTCCGTATCCTGGTAACCTCTCAATCTCCATAGATCTCAACGCACCATTGCTGAGAAGCGTCCCCCCATCTAATATAGCACTAACGTGCATCAATCCTCCCGCTCTAAAAAATATTTCTTGTGAAGCTAAATTGGAATGTCCTCCTGGTCCCCATATATAGATTAATTTATCTTGTTTTATATGTTCTGACAGTACTTTTGCTACTTCTTTTATCTTAGTTTTTTCTTCTTCATATATCTTTCTAATATGGCCAGTTACTGCCTCATAATACATATCTATTATATCAACTTTCACTAAACCACATCCTTCATTAGACTTTCCACACATTCTATCATAGCCCCCTTTATAATGTTATCAATTTCTATAGAATATTTACCTGGTAATCCAAAATAGTAAATAAAGTCTTCTGACTCATAACCCCCTTCCAATAACTGTTCTTTCGTAGCTAGATATCCAATCATCCCATTAGAACAACCTAATGTTAGAAAATTAATATTCTTATATCTTTCTTTTATATATATAGCATATTCAGTAACTACTTCTCCATTTAATGTGATCACCATTAAATCCTTTGACAACTTAATACCTTGGATATAGAGATAAATTCCATCTAATTCTTTCTCTGGATATTCTTTAATAAATTTAAGCCATCTAAGAAAAAAATCATTATTCTCTGCATGAAAAAGTTCATTTTCTCTTTGAACAGATAGATCCATTGGCATCTTTATTCTCAATGAATAGCTATCTAGTTCAGGCTTGACTATATCTCCATCTTTTGAGATAATTTGCATTATTTTGTTGCTAATTTGATTTCCAAGATTTTCTACTGTTTCAAAAGTTCCACGAAAAAATTCTTCTCCTATCACAAGCTTTGGTCTAATATTACCTGAAAATCCTTGTAAAAATAAGACTACACTATCTTCAAACTTTTCTTCTATATTCTCACATATAATTCCAGGATAGTCAGTGTTTACATAGTTATCATCGGTTACATTGGCATGTAGTGCATAGTTAATAAGAATTGATTCTACTTTTCCAGATATTGCATTCTTAAATTTTATTAAACTACATGTATTATCTATTTCTCCATGAAAGTTCGCCTTCATCAATATTTTTCTATTTTCTTTTAATCTTCTATTGACTCCAAAATACATTTTATCTTCAATATATTCGACGTATACATCTATTGAATTCATGAAAATAGAATCTAATAGATGTATAACTTTCTCTTTTAAAAACTGTGAATAAGTTTGGCTATATTCTCCAAGCTCAGGTAACATATCTTTTGGCAATAAAGGCCCACTGTGATTATGTGTAGCTGAAAATATTATGCCTTCCTTGCAAATATGATATTTTTCTTCTATTATATTACCAAGTTCTTTTACTATCTCTTTACTCCAGAATAATATATCAGCAGTAAATATAACTACTTTTCTACTATCAACTTCTATTATTAACCCCCTAAGATATAGATTGTTTTTTACTCCTATATATCTATCATCTCTATGGGCAAATCCTCCTAGCTTTAACTTTTCTTTTGGAGTTATATCAATTTTACCTTTATATATCTTCATATTCCTCGCCCCTTTCATGGAGCAGGTCTAGAATCAACATAAAGTTTCTAAGTATATGAAAAGGATCTTTTACAGGAAGGGCTACTACCTTATTAATAGGCCTTCCTTCCCTATCTCTAATTTGAATCCATTCTCCTATTTCTTTATCAGGGTTTGGAAAGGTGTGAAATACATATTTATGTGCTTCATCATATATTTCTAACATGTCCTTATCTTTAGTTTTAAAATAAAGAAGAAGTGATGTATAGAGAAGTTCAGAATGAGGCCACCATAACTTATAGTCCCAAGTATCATTGATTAGCTCTTCAAACTTGTCCCCAATAAGTCTTCCTTCTGGCTTTAACCCCTTATTCCCATTTACAAATCTTAATAGTCCTCCAAATTCCTTATCCATTCCAATATCCAATGTAGAATTAAATATCTCTTTTATCTTATCAATTCTATTATCATATCCACCTAAGGATTCAAGACCATGGATTAAAAACCATAAACACTCAATAGTATGCCCAGGGTTAACATGATTGTATAATAATGTATCTTTATACTCATCTATTTCTGTTTTTAACTCACATATGGTATTATTCTCTTGTACATGGTAGTCAAGTATTTCATCAATTTTCTCTTGCAATAAATCTTCTAGTCTTAAATCATATCTAAATCCTGTATCTCTGCTAGCTTCTAAACATTCTTGAAGACAGTTAGATAAAATCATAGGTATAGAATGAGATTTAAACGCTTTGTCTATTGGATATGGTTCAGTCATATATTCATTAGAGTTTATCCTATCCATAATACTATTTAAAACCCTATTTGCATATTCTAATGCTTCTTTATTTCCTAAAAATCTACCATATGCATTAAAGCCAATCAAGACAAAAGTATCAGCAAAGATACTAATATCCATTCTTCCATCAAAATCTATCTTATCTCCTTCTCGAGTCAAAGCGTATGCACATTTAAAATCATCTAAAAAGACATTGTCTTTAAGAAATTGAAAAGTTTTATCTGCCATATCTCTTATCTCTGATAGATCTAAGTTCAACTTACCTTCACTAACCATTCTATATAGATTACTTACAAGCCATAAAAATCTTCCTTGAGACCAAGTATATTTGTCTTTTGAAGAGAGTTCTGTACCTTGATTGTTAAAACATGTATATACTCCTCCAAATTCACCATCATAAGCCCTTTTCCAGAATGGGAAAAAATCCATTTCAATTTCTTTTCTATAGAACTCATTTAATTCTTCAAAATTGTTATATATCATTAAATCATCTCCTTCTTGGAAATATCATCATCTGTATCAAGATATAACAATAATTCTTCTATTTCTTGTGATACTTCTTTCTTTAGCATTTTGTTTATAAATCCTAATCCTGTATATATTATAAAAGATGTAAGTATTGGCAATACCAGACCTAAAGCTGGAGATACTTCCAAACCTAGATATTTAGTAGCAATGAAGATCATAAACCCTCCTATTGTCGATAAAATTGCCGCTCTATTATCTGAATATTTAAATCTTGGGAACAAGCCACATATTAACGGTATTGCTGTTGGGCCTAATAGTGCTGCAAACCAACCTAAGATTAATCCTACTACATCACCAAATACATCTCTAAATAACGCAACCAATATTGTCAATACTATAAAAATTACTGTAGTAGTTCTAGCTAAAACTAAAGAGTCTTTACGTTTCTCAAATTTTTCTGATATGGCAGGCAATATATCTCTAGTAATAACAGCAGATATAGTATTTGAATCTGAAACTGTCATAGACATGGTGTTAGCAAACATAGCTGCTAGTACTAATCCTACTAATCCTGGCGGTAAAAATGTTGTTGTCAATGTAGAATAGAGATCATTTGCAGGGTTCTCCATTCCTGGAAATAATATAGGTCCTGCCCACATAGGAAAAAATAATACTAAAGGCCATATGAAATATAATATTGCTGATAGTCTAGCAGAACGTTTAGCATCTTTGCTCTCACTTGTAGCTATAAACTTAACTGCTAAGTTCCAAGTTCCACCTGTATAACTTAAAAAGTTTATTACCAACATAGCGGTAACGTATAATGGTGTATATGGTCCATTGAAGAAATTAGAGTTACCTGGTGGCAACTGACTCCATATTGTAAAGATAGCAGATGGTCCGCCTAGCTGTTTTAAAACTGCAAAGAAAAGAACCAATCCCCCTGTAATTTGTACAATAAACTGTGCAAAATCTGTCATCAAGTCTGCAAACATTCCACCAATAGAAGCATAAAATAAAGATACAAACCCTGAAATTAAAATACCAATCCATATAGGTAAACCTGTAAATCCAGCCAATAAGATTCCTATTGATGCCCACTTTGCTCCTACATCCAATAATTTAACTATAACTCCAGACCAAGCAGTTAATTGTTGAGCCGATAACCCATATCTAAGCTGCATATATTCAGTAGGTGATTGAATATTTAATTTTTGCCTCAATCTAGGCCATCTTGGAATTATGGTTATTGAACCAAGAAATACTGCAATTGAAATCCCTACAGCCCAGAAGATATATAATGTAAATCCATACGTATAAGCTATTCCTGCATATGCAACGAAAACTGCACCACTATAACCAGATACGTGATGAGATATACCCGATAACCACCAAGGTACTTTTCCGCCACCTAAGAAAAAGTCTGTTGAATCCTTAACCTTATTTTTGGAATACCATCCTATTCCAACCATAATAAAGAAAAACAGGGTTATTGCTAAATAGTCTAAAGCATGCATATTAAAAATCCTCCCTTTATTTATTTGTAGGTAAAAGTAAAACTTTACTCAATTATACTTAATGCACCCCCTCGTAATTTCTAATCAATAGTTTTACCTTTAACTAATACTTTCTTTACATTAATATCTTCATCAAAGAATACTAAATCTGCTTCTTTCCCTTTTGATATCGTTCCTTTTCTATTGTCTATCCCCATTATTTTAGCTGGTGTAACCGTTATCATCTTTATGGCTTCAGTTAATGGAACTTGTACATTTTTATACATAACTCTAACTAACATATCACTAGTTGCAACACTTCCTGCAAAAGCTGATCTATCTGGTAATTTTGCTACGTTATCTTCTACAATGACTCTTTGTCCATCTTTTAAACTGCCTAGTATATACTCACCTTCAGGCATTCCTGCACCTCTCATAGAATCAGTAACTAAACATATGCGGTCGCTGCCTTTTATTTTATATATCAACTGTATTAGCTCAGGAGGTAGATGAGAGCCATCTGCTATTATCTCCACTGTCATTTCATCAATGAGATACGTACTCTCTACAACTCCTAAATGTCTATATCCATTGATCCTTTTTAACATCGACATTGCTGAATAGAAGTGAGTAACATGGGTATATCCATTTTCAAAAGCTTTATATACATCCTCATAAACAGCTGCACTATGAGCTATAGAAGGTAATATATTTCTCTTTCTAAGTTCAGCTCCTAGTTGCAAAGCCCCATCTAACTCAGGAGCAACAGACCATCTTATTATTGCTCCATCTCCAATATCAAGGATTTCTAAATACTCATTGGAATCAGGATTTTTAATATATCTAGGATCTTGAGCACCTTTCATTTCCATGCTAAAATATGGTCCTTCTAAATGTAATCCTAGAAATTCAGGTCCATTAGAATTTTTTTGTGCACTCTTAAAGGATTCAATATTTTGAATTAACTCTTCACGTGAACTAGTGAGGGTAGTAGGTACTATAGTAGTAGTTCCGTGTTTTAGATGAGCTAGTCCACCTCCAATGAAATCCTCGTATCTTCCATCCATAAAATCAAACCCACCACCGCCATGGGTATGGATATCTATAAATCCTGGAGAAACATATAATCCATTTGCATCTATGATGTCTACTCCTTCTCCACCAATTTCCATAGATTTTTCATGAACATCTAAGATATATCCATCTTTTATGACAAGAGTAGCATCTTCAATAATTCTATAAGGTGTAATAATCTTTCCATTTTTAATAACAGTAATCATGGTAAATCCCCCTTATTTTATAAAATATATTTTGCTGAATCTAAATCTAAGTAAAGAGTTGCATTATCATGGTTTCTTAAAATAGTAGATGGACAGTCTTCACTTATATCTCCATCTATTGTCCTCTTTACAGCATTTGCCTTTGTTGCAGCAGGTACCATACAGAAAATCCTCTTCGCACTCATGATTAAAGGAACTGTTACAGTTGCAGCAGTCTTTGGAACTTCTTCTAAACTGTCAAAGCATTTGTCATTTACTTGCTGCTGTCTACATGTTTCATCTAGGACTACTTCTTTTATTAAAAGTTTATCTTGAAAATCTGCTACTCCTGGATCATTAAATGCAATATGTCCATTTTCTCCAATCCCAATGAAAGCTATGTCTATTGGGTTATTTTTAAGTATAGATTCATATCTAGATAATTCTTCTTCAACATCTTCAGTAAAATCCATAGCATATACATTTTTAAAATTTGCCTTATTAAATACGTTTTCATTTAAAAAATGTACGAAACGCTGTTTTGAGTCTTTAGCTAAACCTATGTATTCATCAAGATGCATGGCATTAACTCTAGTCCAATCAATAGATCCTTCCTTTGTCAGTTCATGTAAAAACTCACTTTGAGATGGTGCTGCTGCAAATATAAGATTGACCTCTTCTTTTTTACTTAGTAACTCTTTTAAGTATTCTATTGCTTCTTTAGCAGCACTACTCCCCATAACTCCTCTTTCTGAATATACTTTTACATTCATTTTGTCTACAATAAATTCTTTAATCAATGACATTAAAATCCTCCTCTATATAGTAGTTTTTATTTAATTGCGGCATTTATAGGAGCTGTCGACTCGCCTTTTACTAGAACTGGCTGCAAAGAAACTGAAATATTTTTTCTTGTTTTATCCATTACACTCAGATAAAGCATTTCTGCAGCTAATCTACCCATTTCATAAGTACACTGATCAACAGTAGTCAACCTTGGACTAATAACCTCTAGAATATCTATATTGTCAAACCCTACTATCGAAACTTCTTCTGGTACTTTTATCCCATGAAATTTCAACTCTTTCAATACCTTTAAACCTATTACATCGTTAATGCAGAAAATAGCAGTTGGTTTACTCTTTAATCGCAATAATTCTTTTGTGTAATATTCATTATCAGTATGATCCAGTCCAGCATTTTGAGATTTTCCTACTAACTCTGGAAATGTAAATATCAATGATTCTTCTAATTTTATATTGTGAGATACTAAGCAATCCTTGTATCCTTGAAATATTTTCTTCCTACTATGTCTAGTAAGATATGGACTAATAAAAGCTATTCTCCTATGTCCTAGATCAATCAAATGTTTAGTTGCAAGATACCCCCCTTCTCTATAATCAAAAGAAACTTTGTTGCAATCTATATCTACTATTTGATCGAAAGAAACTACTGATACACCTGTATAGCGAATGTTATTTATATGATCTGCTGAATTTGCAACTGAAGAAATAATAATACCTTTTATCTTCTTCTGTATTAAAGATTCCACATAATACTTTTCAAGGTTTTCATCTCCATTTGAATTACACAATAAAACCCTCATCTTGTTTTCTGCTGCAAATCTTTCTACAGCTAAAACTAATGTAGAATAATATGGATTACTTAAATTAGGTACTATGACTCCTATCTCTGATAATCTTGATTTAGTTATATATTTTGAACTAGGAGGTCTATATTCTAATTCTTTAGCAACATCTAAAACTAGTTTCTTTGTATCGTCCCTTATTGGATAATTAGCTCCACTCAATACCCTTGATACTGTTGCAGGGGATACGTTTGCAATATTAGCAATATCATATATTGTAGGTCTTTTAGCCCTAGTCATTTTATCACTCCTATTCTGCTTCAATATATACATTTATTTGTTTCTGTTTGTTTCCCTTTCTGTTTCTTTAAGTTTCTTGATTTTATTATATTTTTTGTTTTACAAAATTTATATATAATGTAATTTACCTACTTATAACATTGGCTTTTCTTTTTCCAGAATATGCTGAAAAATAATCAATGGATACTAAAAATCCATAAATTTTTCCTTACTATATCTTTTTGTTTGTTTCCTTTTGTTTCCCTTCTCATTTCTTTTTATTTCTTTTTTATATTTATAACTAAAATTAGAATAACTTAATTTATTAGTAAAACTTATATCATGTGAAATTTTATGCTTCAGCTACATTCCACAGTATGTTAGATCCCTCTTTTTTCCAACATTATTTGCTCTTCTAGGAGTAGAATCTAAAATATCTGTGATATGCACTTACAGAATTGGAAGTATTGAAATTACCTGTACCCAAATAGGTATAAGCCATCAGATAAAAAAATTTATATATAATCAATAAAAAAAGAAGCTATAACTATTATTAGTTACAGCTTCTTCATATTATTTAAAATTTATATTTACAATCTTCTGCAAAACATAATAATCATTCATGATTATTGATTCTATCCAAAAAATAGTGTCTTATTAACTAATTTAATGAATATATTTTTTTAATGTTTTTCTAACTGCACCTTTTTCTGATACCAATTCTGTAAAATATTCTTCAATTCTTTCTCCTAAACCTATTTCATAAAGATTTACACCAAAGATAATTGCATTTGATAAGATGGGTTTAAGCTGATCATGGAATGGTCCCTTATCTCCAAGAGCAATATTTATAACATAGGGTCTTACCTCTTCAATAAGTGGATCTGGACTTAACTCCATTTTATCTCCATCGTCATCAATGCCCATCAAGTATCTGCACCATCCAGCTAACACAAGAGGAATAAGCTTTAAATCTGTAACATCTAAATCCTCTCTTGCTATATAAGCTTTTATCGTTTCTCCAAAACGAATTCCTAGCTTCTGTGAAGTATCCGTCGCAATTCGCTGTGGTGTATCAGGCATAAATGGGTTTGGAAATCTTACTTGAAGTACTTCATCAATGAATTTCTTCGGATCAATTATTCCAGGATTCACAACTACAGGAAATCCTTCCACATATCCAATCTTCTCCACTAAGGTCTTAAGTTCAGGATCTTCCATCTCCTTTGAAATTAAATCATAACCTAATAAACAACCATATATTGCAAGAGCTGTATGTAAAGGATTAAGACAAGTACAAACCTTCATTTTTTCTACCTTTTCAACTGTTTCTCTATCTGTGAAGATTATACCAGCTTCTTCAAGATTCGGTCTACCATTAGGAAAAATATCCTCTATTATTAAGTACTCTGACCCCTCTGCATTTACAAAAGGAGATACATAACTATTTCTTGATGTAACCATATCCTTTACATCTTCAAAACCAACATCTTTCAGCATCTTCCTTACACTTGGATCAGGTCTTGGTGTGATTTTATCAATCATGGACCATGGAAAAGACACTGATTTTGGATTACTAATATAATCTTGAAATCCTTCATCCACTAACCCCTTATCCACCCATTTTTTAGAAAACAAATTTACAGCCTCATGGAGCTTCGATCCATTATGAGACATATTATCCATACTAACAAGAGCTATCGGTAGTTTATCATGTAAGTATCTTTCATAGAGGAGAGATACCACTTGCCCAATATAGCTAACTGGATTTTGAGGTCCGTTTCCAATATCCACAGCTACCGATGGTAAATATTCTCCCTTACCATCCTTTAAATTATATCCTTTTTCAGTTATGGTAAAACTTATCATTTGCAGACTAGGGTTTATAAAGATTTCTTTTAACCTACTCCAACTTGTATCATTTTGAGCATCTAAAACCAAGGATTCTGTGATACTAGCAATGACAGTCTTATCTATGCTACCATCTACATTTAAAGTAACGAGGACTGTCAAGTTATCGTGGGATTGATATATAGTTTCTATGCTTTCACCTCCTACGATAATAATTCCTTTGTCACTTTTACCTTTATTTAAGATGTTTTGTTGAGCGTTTGCCATAAGTGCTCTAAAAATATTGCCTGCACCAAAATGAATCCAAATAGGATTTGCTTTAGTATTTGCTTTTACTTGTTCGATATTAAATTCTGGAAGCTTAAATCCCGCCCTCTCCCAGGTGGCAATATCTTTTAGAGCATCTAAGTTTAATTTCATTCAAATACCTCCCATGTAATTGTTACTTATTGAACTTTTCAATTGCCTCCCATAAACCATTCAGGTAAGTTGCACCTAAGGCTCTATCATATAGACCATAGCCAGGCATCGCCTTCTCGCCCCAAATCATCCTTCCATGATCAGGTCTAATGGGTCCAGTCATACCAATATCATAAAACGCTTTCATAATTTCAAACATATCTAGAGATCCATCTGAAGATAAATGAGCTGCTTCATCAAACTTACCTATCCCAAGATGGATAATATTTCTTACATGACCAAAGTGAATTCTTCCCTTAAAGTTTCTTATCATATCTGGAATATCATTATGAGGATTTGAACCTAAAGAACCTGTACATAGTGTAATGCCATTGTTCGTTACAGGAACTGCATCTAATAATCTTTGAATATTTTCTTTATTATTTATAATCCTTGGTAAACCGAATACAGACCATGCTGGATCATCCATATGAATAGCCATCTTAATACCATATTTTTCACAGGTTGGCATAATCTTGTTCAAGAAATATACAAGATTTTGAAATAACTTTTCATCATCTACATCTTTATACATTTCAAATAATTCTTTCACTCTTGCTAGTCTATCTGGTTCCCAACCAGGCAAAACAAATCCACTAGAGTTAGAATCCATTTCTTCAAACATTTTAGCAGGGTCAATCTTATCTATAAGCTCCTGATTATAGGAAAGCACTGTAGATCCATCAGCCCTTTCTTTTACAAGGTCTGTTCTTGTCCAATCAAATACAGGCATAAAATTATAGCACACTAAATCAATTCCTTCTTTACCAAGATTTTCAAGGGTTTGGATATAGTTTGAAATATATTGTTCCCTTGTAGGAAGACCTATTTTTATATCATCATGTACATTTACACTCTCTATACCGCTTAATTCAAGTCCTGCTGCTTCTACTTCTTCTTTTATTTCCCTAATTTCTTCTCTATCCCATACCTCTCCAGGTTTCGTACCATAAAGAGTTGTAATAATACCTACACAGCCAGGAATCTGTCTTATTTGTCTTAAGGTTACAGTATCATATTTGCTTCCAAACCATCTCAATGTCATTTTCATTCTTGTAATCTCCTCTCTACTTTTATAAAAGTATATAAAAACAAAATCGTAAATACATGTTTTGTAAATACGACTTCGTCTTTATATAAAAGATAATTACATTTATCTTTGTTTTTATATTTGGGAAACTATGTAATCATAAAAAGTTTCTTTTTGTTTGCCTAACATCTTATTTGTTATTATGAAACCATGTTTCATAGTTGTAAATATAATAATCATACTTGGCTTTTTTATTACTCCTTTTATTGTACTCCATTTTAAATCTGAATTTTGATTTGAGGTCTTTATATGAATTCCATTATCATCAAAACCTATCTCCATATCTTGTGGAACTGTTGCTATCTGTCTCTTTGCACGAATATAAACAGCTATAGGTTGAATAACTGTAAATAAAGAAATGGAAATAATGAGAAGTATTTTAATAAATCTACTTACATCTTCCCAAAATTTTGTTGCCAAAAGTAATATTGCAACAGTAAATATAATATTGCATACTCCTATAATCGAACCATAAATCCCGAACATAGATAATTGCCAAAGATCAAAAGCTGATGTTTGATAATTGAACTTATATTTCATATCTCTTCTTTACCTAAATAACGATGGAATCCATAAACTAATTCCGGGAATAAAGGTAATGAGCATAAGAGTAATAAACATACATATGTAAAATGGCAATGTGGCTTTTACAACACGCTCCATCGGTACTTTACCAACTGCCGAACCAATAAATAATACGGACCCAACAGGTGGTGTTAAAAGACCTATACCACAGTTTAATACAATTATAATCCCAAACTGAACAGGGTCAATACCAATTGAAGTCGCAATTGGTAATAAAATTGGAGTAGCAATCAATATAATCGGAGCCATATCCATAATACATCCAAGAACCAAAAGAATAAAATTTAAGAGCAATGCCAAAACAATAGGATTATCCGTAAGATTGATAATTGCATTTGCTGCTAAGGTTGGAACGTGTAGACGTGTCAATAAATATCCAAAAATACTAGAAGTTGAAATCAGGATAAGTACGATAGAAAGTGTATCCACGCAATCTTCTAGTGCCTTCCAAACACCTTTCCAATCAAGACCTTTATAAATAAACACACTAACAATTAAACTATAAATAACTGCGATAGCTGCTGATTCAGTAGCTGTAAAAACACCACCAACTACACCTACTACAACTATCAAAACAGCTGCAATTGCCCAAAAAGAAGAAGCCAACTGCCTTAACAAATTCATCATGCTAAATTTATCACCCTTTGGATAATTTCTCTTAACAGAGATAATATAAGAACCTATCATTAAAGATACCGCTAGTATTGCTGCTGGTAAATATCCAGCAAGAAAAAGGCTTCCTACCGAAATGCCACCTGCAGTAGTGGCATAAATGACCATATTGTGACTTGGTGGAACCAAGAGACCTTCACAAGAAGAAGTAATGGTAACCGCTGTTGAAAAGTCATCATCGTAACCTTGCTCTACCATCATAGGAATTAAAATACTACCAATAGATGCAGTATCTGCAGCTGCAGAACCAGAAATACCTCCAAAGAAGTATGAAGCAACGATATTAACCATCGCCATACCTCCTCTCATCCAACCAACACAGGCATTCGCTAGTGCAATCAGTCTTTCTGAGATACCACCAGATCCCATAAGTACTCCCATCGTAATAAAGAAAGGTACTGCCATAAGACTAAATGAACTAATGCCTTTTACCATCTGTTGAACAATTGTAGTAAGTGGTAGTCCTTGGTACAGAAGTGTGAACAAAGATGAAAGTGCTACTGCATAAGCAATAGGAAATCTTAGAATTACCATTACAAAAAAACTACCAAGCAAAATTAAAATTGCAATACTTTCAGTACTCATCTATATCCCTCCTCTTTTACAAAACTTTCTTTAATATGATTTAATAAAATCTCTATTTCAAAAATAAACATAGCCACACCTGCTACTGGAACAGGAAAGTACATCCAAAACCTAGAGAGGTTTGGCATACTCACATAATATCCCTTTGATCCAATTTGTACGGAATATTTCCAACCTACTACTATCATAACAGTAGCTAGTCCTAAAACAGCAATATCTGAGATAATGTCCAAAACTATTACTAATCTTCTGGGTAAAAACCTATCAAAAGCGGTCATGCGGATATGTGCATTTCTTCTTATAGCTAAAGCTGCGGAAAGAACCGCCATATATGCCATACAAGTTAAAACAATTTCCTCACTCCATGATGGATCTGGTATAAAAGAAATGTATCGTCCAGCCACTGCCATCGTTGCAATTAGAATATCCACTATTAATAGCAACTTACATAAGAAAAGGACAATCTTATATGCTATATCGTATACTGGTTTAATCTTATCTATAGTATTAAAAACTTTAGGCATATTTTACCTCCTTAATAAATTGGACACAAAGGCTAAAATTCACCTCTATGCCCTTTAAAGCTATTAAAATAAATTCTATTGCATTTCAAGAATTTGTTGATATAGTTCAACGTTATCTTTTGTAGAAGAAGAGATAATATCTCCACATGCTTTCTGCCAATATGTGATATCTTCAACTTCTATAATATTTATACCTTCTGCTCTCAACTCATCTAGTACCTTATTCTCAGCTTCTTCAGAAATCTTTCTATTAAATTCTGATGCATATTTACCTGCTTCCATAAGAATATTTTGTTGTTCTTCTGTAAGCTTATCCCAAGCTTCATCTGTAATTATTACTTGAATTGCCCCAAGTGTATGACCATCAAGTATTAAATTTGGTGCGACTTCTTGAAATGCGTTGGATTTATAGTTTGCGATAGGCTGTTCAGCACCATCTACTACACCTGTTTGCAATGCAGAATAAAGCTCACCAAAAGACACAACTGTAGGAGATGCTCCAAGACCTTCTACCATACCATTCATAATAGGGTCATTTGATACTCTAAGTTTCATACCATTTAAGTCTCCTAATCCGCTAATTGGTTTGACTGTAAAGAAATGACGAAAACCTTCTTCACCATAGAATAAACCTCTAACACCACTACCATTTTCATATGGCTCTAGAAGAAATTCAGAAGCCAAATCAGAAGTAGCAAAGTTCCAAAAATGTTCACGATTTACAAATGTATAAGGAATAGAAAGTAGTTTTGATTTTTCTCCACCATAACTTGTAAGAGCAAATGCTGAAATACGAGATATATCAATCGTTCCTCCCCCACCAAGCATTGTATCCAGTACATCATTCTCTGATCCCAAAACTCCACTTGCTTGAATATCAATCTTAATCTTCCCATTTGAGAGTTCTTCTACTTTTTCTTTAAAAGCAGTACCTGTTTGTCCAACAATAGTATCTAACGGATTAACTTCTGCATAGACAAGAGTAATCTCTGTTTCTGATGTATTCATTCCTTCTTGATTTGGTTCTACATTTACTGGTTGTTGTATTGGTTTCTGCATTCCACAACCAGTAAATGCTGCTACAATTAGTACTAGCATAAGACTTAATAATACTTTAAAATTTTTCCTCATTTTTGTTACCCCCTATTTTTTATATTCATTTTATAAGTTTAAATGAAAATTGAGGACTCCAGACCATCTATAATACAATGTTTTTGCTAAAAATGATGAACTACTCATACAAAAACTCATATCAATAAAATGTCTAAAGTACAACAATAATCATTCACTTTATCGTTATGACAGAAATAAAGCTAGTTATTAAAAAATCTATGTCGTAACTACAATTATTAATTTATTCCTTATAGATCTAAGTCTAAAAAGCTGCATAAATATACCCGTTATCTTATTTAAAATGTTACAATAAAAAGTAAAACCATTCCATGCCTGTTCCTAAATCAATTTCTATATTAACTGCATCTATGTCTAAACTTGTTGGCAAGAAAAATTTTAATTGGCACCAATACAGTTCTTTTTATCTTTTCTTAATTTGTTTATTAATGTACATAAAAACATAAAGATAATGGCTACGGTAATAGTTAACATCCCTCCTGCAATTCCATTTTTTTCTGCAACTATACCAGTCACATATGGCATAATTATCCCTCCTAGTCCAGCTACTGCTAAGAGCGTTCCCATTGCTAAATCAGACTCCTTTAATACACTCCCCACATTTGATATAGCTGTAGGATAAATTCCAGATAAGCAAAACCCTAATCCTAAAATACAACCAATAATCCTCCAAATACTTGAAGATAACATAAACAACACAAAGAAAATCATAGTTCCAATTGAACTAGCTAATAGAATAGTTCTTTTATCCACAATCTTTGATATATATGCACTAAATAATCTACCAAAAATAATTATAATCCATAATATAGATAACACTTTTTGTGCTAAAGATGTACTCATTATACCTGTATCTTTTAAGTAAGTTACAATCCAACCATTAACTGCATATTCAACTCCGACATAAAAAAATAATATGCCACTGGATATATAAAAATCTATGTTTCTCAGATATTCTAAGGAAACTTTTCCTTTCCTTTTATTCTTTTCCCATTCTGGCTTTACATTATTAATTTTCATAGTAGAAAATATAACTATCATAATTGTAGACAGTACTGTAACTACACTAATAACAAACCTCCAACTTAAATCCATGTTAAAAGACCAAGATGCAAAAAATGGTGCCATAAATGCTCCAACAGCAAAAAAAGTATGTAAGATATTAAGAGCCTCAGGTGCCCCATCACTAACATCATTGACAATCGTATTGCTCATATTACTTACACTTCCACGCCCTATACCAGTCATAAAAAATGGTATCAATAAAAAAGCAGGGGACTTCATAATTACCATACCAGCAAAACCTAATGTAGTCATTGAGGATAAGATCACTATAGCATTTTTTCTACCTAGATAAACTGATACAACTCCTCCTAGAAAACTAGCTATTAAATTGCCTATTGACTGAACTGATAAAAGCATACCGCCCTTATCATATCCCATGTTAAAATCAGCTAAAATAGACGGCATTATAGCTCCTATAAT
The DNA here is from genome assembly GCA_052067355.1 of Tissierellaceae bacterium HCP3S3_D8. Lineage (GTDB taxonomy): Bacteria > Bacillota > Clostridia > Tissierellales > Tissierellaceae > CABMKH01. Next base: position 122,822 of record JBQHQH010000003.1, on the reverse strand, counting down.
CAAAGAAGTTATCCCATTTATAAAAAATGCATAAAAACAACCTCCAAATATAACTTTTTGCCCCTTTTCCATTTTTCTCATCCCCTTTATACTCTTTCTATCATATATAAAATTTAAATATTAGGGTTTGTTTTTCTTCCATCCCTAGGACCAGCAAAATTTACTAGTTAAAATATATTCTTCAAAATTGTCTATCAAACTTACAATGACATCTTTTCTAGTAACTAGCATAGTCTGAAATCGTTTTTTTCTTCCATCTATCAATAAATTTACATAAATTTCAACTTCATATACCATTTTAATAATATAAAATTTTATTTTCTCTATAAAACTCCTAAATAATAGGATTTAAATATAGTTATATTTCAATTTCAAAATATCTTACTGCATTTCTATAGCAAATTTCTTGTATCATAGTACCTAATAACTCTTTATCATAAGGTACTTCACCTTCTTCGGTCCAAGTCCCCACTAGGTTACATAATACTCTTCTAAAATATTCATGCCTAGTATAAGATAAAAAGCTACGAGAATCAGTAACCATACCTACAAATCTTCTAAACAAACTTAAATTTGCTAGAGAAATCATTTGTTTTTCCATTCCATCTTTTTGATCATTGAACCACCATGCAGTACCAAATTGGAGTTTCCCCGGAATACCTCCTCCTTGAAAATTTCCAGCCATAGTAGCTAACACATCGTTATCCTTAGCATTCAAACAGTATAAAATAGTTTTAGGTAAATGATTACTACTATCAATCTTATTTAACAATCTTGATAATGCTTCAGCAATATTTTCATCTCCAATAGAGTCATATCCTGTATCTGGGCCTAATTGTTTAAACATTTTTAAATTATTATTTCTTAAAGCTCCAATATGTAGTTGCATAGTCCAACCAAAATCATTATATAATTTAGCTAGATCCACCATTACTTTAGTTTTGTATTTATTAATCTCTATATTAGTTAAAACCTCACAATTCATTGCCTTTTTAAAGATTCTATTTATTTCTTCGTCACTTGCTTCTTCAAAAAACATTTTATCTATCCCATGATCAGACAATCTACAGCCCTGTTGATGAAAAAAGTCTACCCTATCCCTTAAAGCCTTAATAAAATCACTATAAGTTGAAATTTCCCTATTGCTAACTTCTGCTAATTGATTTACCCACTCTATAAAACCATCATTTTGAATATTTATTCCTTTATCTGGTCTTAAAGCTGGTATAACTTTAACATCAAATTCCTTATCTTCTCTAATAATCTTATGATATTCTAGAGTATCTATAGCATCATCAGTCGTACAGAGAACCTTTACATTAGACTTTTTAATTAATTCTTTTGTTGTAAAGTCTTTTTTAGACAACATCTCATTGGTTTTTTCCCATATTTCATCAGCTGTATCTTCATCTATTATTAAATCTATACCAAAATATCTTTTTAATTCAAGATGAGACCAGTGATATAATGGGTTTCCTAAACAGTAGGGAACTGTTTTTACCCAAGCTTTAAACTTTTCATAATCGCTGGCATTTCCTGTTATATATTTTTCTTCTATCCCATTACTACGCATAGCTCTCCATTTATAATGATCGCCACCTAGCCATATTTCTGTTATATTTTTGAAACTTTTATTTTCTGCAATATCCTTTGGACTTAAATGACAATGATAGTCAAATATAGGCATATGCTTTGCATAATTATGATATAAATCTATTGCAGTTTCATTTTTTAATAAAAAATTTTCATCTATAAACTTTTTCATCTTATACCTCCTATCCTTTTAGATCACTCTGTAAACTTAAATAAAAAGCCAACACTTACTATTAAGGCAAAATTTAATGCAATTCTAAGTAATTTTATAAAACATTATACTAATGTTTCATATTAACTTTATAAAATCATTTTTTAACACAAAACTAATTCTAATTTACTATAATGTTACACCTGTTTTAAAAATAGTAATCTCTCTAAAATCACTCCTTTCATTACTTACATATTTCCCACTAGCTACTTCTACTACATAATTAGTAATTTCATTGGATAGATCTTCCATGGATTTTCCTTCTAACAGTTCACCAGCATTAAAATCAATCCAATGTGGCTTTAGTTTATAAAGAATACTGTTGGTAGATATTTTCATAGTAGGTACAAAACTACCAAAAGGTGTCCCTCTACCAGTAGTAAACAAAACCATATGACAACCAGAAGCACCTAATGCTGTAGAAGCTACTAAATCATTACCTGGAGAATTTAACAAATTCAATCCTTTTTTCTTAATGATTTCTCCATATTTTAATACATCTATTACAATTGAACTTCCACCTTTTTGAATACATCCTAAAGACTTTTCTTCCAATGTAGTAATCCCACCTTCTTTATTTCCTGGAGAAGGATTTTCATAAATAGGTTGTCCATGTTCTAAAAAATATTCCTTAAAATCATTTATTAATTTAACTATATCTTCAAAGACGTCTATAGATTCTGCCCTATTCATCAATATAGTCTCTGCCCCAAACATTTCCGGAACTTCTGTCAATACTGTTGTCCCACCACGAGAAATTAGATAGTCCGAAAATTCACCAAGGAGTGGATTCGCTGTAATACCTGATAAGCCATCAGAACCACCACATTTTAATCCTATTTTAAGTTCAGATATTGGTATTTCTTCTCTTCTATCATCTTTCATAACTTCATAAAGCTCTTTTAAAAGTTTAACTCCTTCTTCTACCTCATTTCCAACCTTCTGAGTTATTAAAAACTTAGTTCTATTTGAATCATACTCCCCTAAAGCAATTTTAAATTTATCTATGGTATTATTTTCACAGCCTAATCCCAATACTAAGACCCCACCTGCATTAGGATGTTTGACTATATCTGCTAAAATTGTTCTAGTGTTTTTGTGGTCATCACCTAACTGAGAACATCCATAATTATGTTTGTAGACATGTATATTATCGATATTTTTAAAATTTACTTCTTCTTTAAATTTGGTAACAATTAAATCAGCAATTCCATTTATGCATCCTACTGTAGGAACTATCCATAATTCATTTCTAATACCTACATCACCATTTTTTCTTCTAAAACCTTGAAAGATAATAGGTCCATCTTTCTTTTCTTTCCTAGTTAATTTAGGACAATATTCATACTCTATAGTCCCCAGCAAATTTGTCTTAATATTATGAGAGTGAACCCATTGTCCCTGCTTAATATCTTCTGTAGCACGACCAATTGGATATCCATATCTTATTATGTTTTCTCCTTTTAAAATGTTTTCAGTGGATATTTTATGACCAAATTGTACATCATCTTTTAGAGTTAATCTATTATCCTTATCTTCAATAAATTGTCCTGCTTTTAAATCTGCTAGCGCAATTAGGACATTATCATTAGAGTTTATTCTTATATATTTTTTCATAAAATCACTTCCTCTAATGCTTTTTCTATTCCTTCTTTTTCTATTATCATTAAATAGTAAACAATTTTTTCTTTTAGTCCATCTATATCATTTAAATCTATTTCCCATAAATCTTCTAAACCAAATATTGTATCTACAATTTTTTCTAAATATTCTTTAGAACCATCATAATTTTTCCAAAGTCTCTCATATGTTCTAAGTATCTCAACTTCATCAGAGAGATTGATTTTTTCACCATTCCTACTACCTTTATAAAAATAAATTAAAGACGCAAAAGAGAACACTAATTTTTCTGGAAGTTTACCTTTTCTCTTTTTATATTCTAATACAGATGGTAAAACTCTAGTTTTAAATTTGCTCATAGAATTTAAAGCTATACTTATTAAATAGTGGTTTATAAATGGATTTTTAAATCTATCTAATACATCTTCTGCAAATTCAATCAGTTCTTCCTTAGGTAAATCTAAAGTAGGAATTATTTCATCAAATATCGTTGATTTCACATATTTACCTACAATCCTATGTTCTGTTGCTTCCCTCACCGTATCTAAACCATATAAATAAGCTACTGGAACCATTGATGTATGTGCACCATTCAATATCCTCACTTTTCTTTCACGATATGGGGTTAGATCATCTACAAACAGAACATTTAATCCTAGCTTATCTGCCGGAAACTCCTGCTTTATTTTTTTAGTTCCTTCTATTACCCAAAGATGAAAGATTTCTCCTTCTACTAAAAAATCATCCTCATATCCTAATTCTTCTTGAATTTTTAAAATATTTTCCTTTGGATATCCAGGAACTATTCTATCAACAAGGGTATTATAAAATATATTTGCTTCATTTATCCAATTAATAAAACCTTCTTCTAGATTCCACATCTTAGAAATTCTAAGTACTATTTCTTTCAACGTATCACCATTTTTTTCTATTAATTCACATGGCAACAACAATAGCCCTTTTGTAGAATCTCCATTAAAAGTTTTATATCTATGGTATAAAAAAGCTGTTAATTTTCCCGGGAATGACCTCTGTGGTCTATCTTCTAATCTATCATTTTCATTAAATACTATTCCTGCTTCAGTTGTATTTGATATCATAAATCGAATATTAGGATCCTCAGCTGCTTTTAAATACAAATCATACTCTTTATATGTATTTAAACCTCTTGTAATACAATTAATAATATCCTTATTTCTTACTACTTTTCCTTTTTCTATCCCATTAAGAAAAACAGTACATAATCCATCTTGTTCATTTAATTTATATACTTTATTATTATTTCTAGGTTGAATTACTAATACTCCACTATTGAAATCCATTTCCTTATTCATTTTATCTATTATCCAATCAACAAATGCTCTTAAAAAATTTCCTTCACCAAACTGAATGAACCTCTCAGGATATTCTTTATACTCCCTATATAATCCTCTATTTAGTTTCAAACATATCAACCTTTCTTAAAACAAAATATTTTTTAATATCAATTCATGTTTTTCTGAACTAATACTATATTAAATTTAAATATATTAATAATTTGGTAATATTCTTACTTCTCTCTTTCGTCTCATTGTTTCGTCCATTAAAGAAATAATTAATATGGCTGAATTTCATTCAATTTCTTTCTGATTTTATTAACATGAATTATCACCTAACATACCTTTTGTTCATATTAATAGTCAAAGCATTTTGTATCGTATAACGAAACACTGATTCGTATTATGAACATCTTGCTTCATATTATAATTCATAAGGAAAACAATTGCAAGGATATTTTATATTATTTTTATATTCTATCTATTGGTTTTGTTTTAAATATCCCATAATATTTTTATATTCCTTTTATAATTTTCGAATAGATTCTCCCTCCATTCTAAAACCTTTTTATAATATTTAAAGTATAAAAATTTTATTTTCAATATAAAATAAAGGACTAATCCCTATCTATAAAGATTAATCCCTAAAAACAATTTACTATTTTAAATATCATATTTTTTAACTTACATTACTTAACCTCTATAGCCAAGATCTCTTGATATTAAATCTGCATACCTCTTCACTGCTTCAGCTACTTTTTCCACCTTATCCTTTGTAACTCTAATAGTAGGTCCAGAAATACTAATAGCTCCTTCCACTTCTCCATGAAAGTTGAATACAGGAGACCCTATACACCTAACTCCTATTTCATTTTCTTCATCATCTTCTGCATATCCCTGTTCTCTGACTTTCTTTAACTCTTCTTTAAACAATTCAAAATCTGTAATAGTATTTGGAGTTAATTTTTGAACATTGCTACTCTTCCATACTTTCTCTACTTCCTTTTCATCAGAAAAAGCTAATATAGCCTTACCTACAGAAGTACAATATAATGGTGATCTCTTACCTATATTAGAAGCCATACGTATTGTATTATCTGCTTCTACCTTATCAATATATATTATATCATTCTTATCTCTAATTACTAAATGTACAACTTCATTTACCTCTTCCATCAATCCCTTAGTATGATGCCTTGAAGCCTTTAATATATCTAAATCTCCAATTCTCTTTGTACCTAATTCATATAACTTTAAAGATATTCGATATTTATTTGTTATTTCATCTTGAACTACAAACCCCTTATATATTAAAGTCCCTAAAAGCCTATGAACAGTACTTTTATGTAAGTCTGTTTTCTCACTTATTTCCGTAATACCCAACCCTTCGTCATAATTAGATATCAATTCTAAAATGGATAACGCCCTATCAACAGATTGAACTACTTCTATCATTTATCCCACCCCTATCATAGTTATACTTCAAAAATTTATATCAATTTTATTAAATTATAGCATATAATTCAACTCTTTGTTAAATAATCAAATTATTTTAAAATGCCCTTGCAATTGTTTTCATTCTTAGCTATAATGAAAATAATCAGTTTCATAATACAAATCATCGTTTCATTATGCGAAATTACAAGGAGTGATATCTTGAAATGAAGAAACATGAAATCCTTCAGAGAATTGAAAAAGTAGGTATAGTAGCCGTAGTTAGGGCAGAAAACACTGAAAAAGCTAAAAAAATTGCTTTAGCTTGTATGGCAGGTGGGATAGACTCCATAGAAATCACTTTTACAGTTCCTGGAGCACAAAAAGTCATTGAAGATTTAACAAGAGAATTTGGTAACAGGTTATTAGTAGGTGCTGGCACAGTTCTAGACAGTGAAACCGCAAGAACAGCTATATTAGCTGGTGCCAAATATATAGTGAGTCCTGCTTTTAACTTAGAAACTGCTAAATTATGCAATAGGTATCAAATACCTTATATGCCTGGATGTATGACTATTACAGAAATGATTACAGCTATGGAAGCTGGAGCAGATATAATCAAAATATTCCCAGGTAGTGCTTTTGGTCCAAATATTATTAAGGCAATTAAAGGTCCTTTACCACAAGCAGTATTAATGCCGACTGGTGGTGTAAGCTTAGATAATGTTGACCAATGGATTGAAAATGGATGTATAGCAGTAGGAGTAGGTGGAAATCTTACAAAAGGATCTAGTGAAGATATGACTAATACTGCTAGACAATTTGTTCAAAAAGTAAAAGAAGTCAAGAACAATCAATAATATCTTATTTGGAGGTTATTAGGTATGAAAAAAGTTATAACTTTAGGAGAAATAATGTTAAGGCTTTCAACTCCTAGATATGAGAGATTCGTGCAGGCTAATTCTTTCGATATAGTCTATGGTGGTGGAGAGGCCAATGTAGCAGTATCTCTTGCCAATTATGGATATGATACATATTTTGTATCTAAATTGCCAGTAAATGATATTGGCCAAGCTGCTATAAATAACTTAAGAAAATTTGGTGTAAATACTGATTATATTGTAAGAGGCGGAAATAGGGTTGGTATTTATTACTTAGAAACTGGTGCTTCCATGAGACCATCAAAGGTTATCTATGATAGAGCTAATTCTGCAATATCCGAAGCTGATATATCAGATTTTGATTTTGATGAAATCTTTAGAGATGCTGACTGGTTCCATTTTTCTGGAATAACTCCTGCATTAAGCGATAAAGCCGCTATACTTACAAGAGAAGCACTGAAAACTGCCAAAAAACATAATGTCACTGTATCCGTAGACTTAAACTATAGAAAAAATCTATGGTCTCCAGAAAAAGCTCAAAGGATAATGACTGAGTTAATGCAATATGTAGATGTATGTATTGGCAATGAAGAAGATGCTCATTTGACTCTTGGATTTAAGCCAGGCAAAACAGATGTAACTTCTGGAGAATTGGAATTAGCAGGATATAAAGATATATTTAAACAAATGAAAGATAAATTTGGGTTTAAATACATAATCAGCTCTTTAAGAGAATCCTATTCTGCTTCTGACAATGGTTGGTCGGCTTGTGCATATGATGGTAAGGAGTTCTATCATTCTAAAAAATATGATATTAGAATTGTAGATAGGGTTGGTGGTGGTGATTCCTTTGCATCAGGAGTTATATATGGATTGTTAGAAGGAAAAGATTTTAAAGATGCCTTAGAGTTTGGTGTAGCTGCATCTGCATTAAAACATACAATCCATGGAGATCTTAATATGGTAACAATACCTGAGGTTGAAAATCTACTAAGAGGAGATGCTTCTGGTAGAGTTCAAAGATAAGTTCATGAACTTTAAAATAGTCCAATGCTTTTAAAATCATTGGACTATTCTCTATTTATAATCCCTTGACAATATTATAATATTTCATCTATATAACCAGGTTCAATAAATTCCAGATGAAAACCCTTAGGTAGTCTAATACTATATCCTTAATTTAGACTAAAAATTACGCCTATGAGTCCTGATATACATATATAGAAAATTGGATGCTTATTATATTTTCTTGATAAATAGAGAACAGCCATAAATAATAAAAGTTTTACAAAATTTATACTTCTCATCATGTCATCAATAGCTACTGATTGTCCACCGATTACTGATATCTTAAACATCTCAACTCCTACTACTGCAATTAGTGCCGTCACAGTTGCCCTAATACTTTGTAAGGCATATTGAATATTCTTGTTTTCTCTGAAATTAATAAAAAAAACAGATACCAATGATACTATTATTATGGATGGTATAATTTCAGCAACTGTAGAAATTATTCCCCCTAAAACTCCTGCAACTTCATAACCAACATATGTTGCCATATTTAGTCCTATTGGACCTGGAGTAGACTCAGATACAGCTAACATCTCAGTAATAAATGAAACATCATACCAATTAGTCCTCTCAGCTAAATCCTTTAATAGAGGTATTGTAACTAATCCCCCTCCTATTGTAAATAAGCCTATTTTAAAAAACTCATAGAATAACTTTATATATAACATATTTTTACCTCAACTTTTTTACTAATATGCCTATAAATCCACTTATTATAATGTATATAATAGGGGAAATTTCTAATATTAACATCAATATAAATGTAAAAATAAATAATAGAAGATAAAATCTATCCCTAATACTCTTTTTCCACAAATTAATTATAGAATTAAATATCAAGGCAGTTACTCCTATATTTATTCCAGCAAAGATATTCTTAACTATTTGGATATCTTGGAACCCACTTAAAAAACGAGCTATTATCATAATTATTATAATACATGGTGAAACAACTCCTAAGCTTGCAGCTATAGCTCCTGAAACTCTCTTTATTTTGAAACCTATAAATGATGCGATATTAATTGCAATTATACCTGGCAACCCCTGACTAATAGCATACATATCAATAATTTCCTCGTCTGTAACCCATCTTTTATTTTGAACTATATCTTTCTGCAAAATAGGGAGCATGGTCATTCCCCCTCCAAAAGTAGTAGAGCTTATCCTAAAAAAAGTCAAATAAATTTCTATTAGATTTCTCATTAAATCACCTTTATTTTATCTTTAAAAATTAAAACCTAAATATGCCCTTTCTTATTCCTCACATTAATCATTAAATAATACTACTAGGCTTCTATGACTTATACCCATTGAAATACAGGCAATTCATAAAATCAGAGATTTCACTTGCATTACTCCTAAATTTATTTTCAGTAGAGTAAATTGATGTTGAAAATAGGCAAATACAGCTACATATCAGCTGGAGTATAAAGCTCCAGCTGATATAAGTTTTCTTTATAAAAACATAGTTGTAAGAAAAGGTACAAATGTTATTAACAATAATACAATTATTAAAGCAAATATCATCTTCATAATTTGTCTTGATAAGTTTTCCATAGAAACTTTTGATATAGCAGATGCTACAAATAAATTTATTCCATATGGTGGTGTACAGAATCCTATGGCTAAATTCATAGTAAGCATAATACCAAATGTTATAGGTGACATTCCGATAGATGTAACTACAGGCAATAATATAGGTGTTAAAATAATAGTTGCAGGTATATTATCTATAAACATTCCCACTATTAATAAAAATATATTGATCAATAACAATAATATTATTCCATTATCTGTAATACCAGTAATTGCATTGGCTATAGTGGATGGTATCTGTGCCATAGTTAAATATGCAGCAAATGCTGTAGAAAGACCAATCATAAAAGTCGTAGCTCCATTTACTACTATTGCATCTTTAAATGTCGTATATGCTCCTTTTAGATCCAGTTCTTTATATACAAATACTCCTATTATAAAAGAATATACAACTGATATTACTGCCGCTTCTGTAGGTGTAAAATATCCAGAATAAATGCCACCTAATATAATTACTGGAGATAGTATTGCCCAAAATGCATCTTTGAATGCAGTCCATCGCTCTTTCCAAGTAGCTTTTTCTGCTTTCCCTTTGTATCCATTTTTCTTTGATACAATATAGCAAGTTATCATCAAAGCTATCCCCATCATAATTCCTGGCAAAAATCCTCCTGTGAACATATCTGTTATTGATGTTCCAGATACTACGCCATATATTACAAAGGGGATACTAGGTGGTATTATAACTCCTATGGTGCCAGCAGCTGCCGTCAATGCAGCACTAAATGACTTATCATATCCGTGTTCTACCATCTCTGGTATCATAAATGCTCCAACTGCAGACACGGTTGCTACTGCAGAACCAGAAATTGCTGCAAAAAACATACACACAACAACAGTTACCATTCCTAGTCCACCAGTTTTATGCCCTATACAACTTTCAAAAAAATTCACTAATCTTTTGGCTATTCCTCCACTACTCATTAAATTACCTGCAAGCATAAAAAATGGAATTGCCAATAGAGGAAAACTGTCAACCCCAGCAATAGAATTTTGAGAGATCATCAATAGAGGTATATCGGAATATATAATTAAGGATAATAATGTGGATATTCCTATGGCATACCCTATTGGCACTGTTAGAAATATCAATACAAAAAAGATTCCAAATAGCGATATTGCTTCCATTATAAACTACCTCCTTCTGCTACTTCGTCACCTATTGGACGATTGATATTTCTTATCTGATTATAAATTCTAGGTATTAATCTTAAACATATCAATAGGGAACTGATTGGAAGTGATATATATATAAATGCCAATGGTACTCTCATTCCTGAAGATAATGCATTTCTACTTATCATGGATTGCACAAGCTGCAAACCATTAGACATTAAAAACAAGCTAAAAACAAACCAAATTATATCAGCTAAAACCTTAACTATCCGTTGAATTTTTATGTTTTTAACAAAAGAAAATAAGAGTTCTACCCTTATATGCTCATTATATTTCAGAGCAATACTCGCTCCTAGCCAAGTCTGCCAAATAAATATGTACCTTGAAAGCTCTTCAGACCAAGATAGAGAGTAGTTAAATGCTGAGCGCATTATTACTTGAATAAAGACAAGAAATACATTGAAAATAAGACTACCTATCAACAAATGCTCTTCCAGTTTATCATAAACTTTTTCAACCTTTTCCATAATATTCCCTCCCTTTATATTACACAGGATGAATTTTTATTCATCCTGTGTAATATAATTCTATTTATTATACTCTTCAGCAATTTCAAATAAATCTTTTCCAAATTCATCTTTATATTTTTCATACATTGGATCTAATGCAGTTCTAAACTTTTGTTTATTCTCATCTGAAACTTCATTAACTTCCAATCCACCTTCTGTTCCTAATAACTCTACATATTTTTGTGTATCATCTAATTCCATCTGTCTTTGCAATTCTACATAATTCTTAGCAGCTTTTATTATAATATCTTGTTGTTCAGGTGTTAAAGAATCAAATTTGTTTTTGTTAGTTATAAAAGCTAAAAAGTTATTAACATGTTCTGTTAGACTTAAATATTTTTGTACTTCATAAAACTTGTTAGAAAAGATTAATGATGGTGGATTTTCTTGACCTTGAACAGTCTTTTGTTGCAATCCAGTAAATAATTCATTAAAACTCATAGGAGTAGCATTTGCTCCTAATGTTTCAAAGAAATCTATAAATACTGGACTTTCCATAACTCTAACTTTTATACCTTTAAGATCACTTGGTTCATTAATAGGTTTCACACTATTAGTTAAACTTCTAAGTCCGTTGTATGAATATCCTAAATTTTTAATTCCTACTTTTTCTAAAACATTATTAAAGTGCTTTCCTACTTCTCCATCCATTGCAGCAAAGGCATTATCAGTATTGATAAATAGATAAGGCATGTCCAATATGCCAAATTCTGGAGCATACGTTACCAGTACTGATGTAGCTGGTAATGCCATATCAATGGTACCCATAGCCACAGACTCTGTCAATTGTACATCCCCACCTAATGCTCCATTTGGATGAATCTCTATTACAATACTGCCATTTGATTCATCTTCAACTTCTTTTTTAAACTCTAATAACGCTCTATGAGTAGATCTATCCTCTGGCTCTACATGGCCAACCTTTAATTTTACAATATCTCCTTCATTACTCGTAGCATTATCTTTTCCTGAACATCCTACAGTAAATGTAAATATAAGCACTAAAACTAATATAAAACATATGTATCTTTTCATTAAGTATCCCTCCTATAAATTAGAGTAATATAAAAACTTATATCAGATATGTCTTTATTTGATGGCTTATACCCATTCGGGCATAAGTAATTTCAATTCACAATTCATGACTTCAATTCAAAGTTAATATTGTTAAAATTGGCAAACCTAAAGATAAATGCAACTATATATCAGCTGGAGTTAAAACTCCATCTGATATAAGTTTTCTTTATAAGCTTTTATAATTATTAATATCTATTTCTACTTTAGACTATCTTTATTTCATAGGACATAATTAAACTATAATATTTCTATTACTCCATTATCTGCATCTACTCTAATTCGATCTCCATCTTTTACAACCTCGTAAAACTCTGGATCTACTTTATCAACCATTGGAATTTCCATGATTATTGCACTTGATACAAGGACTGTTTCTGGATGTTGTATAATCATAGCTTTTGGTGAATTTCCTCTTAAATTAAGTTGATATAGGCCATCTGCTTGTACTACAGAACTACCTTTTCCACTTGGAAAAATTAAAACTTTTTGTGCCATGGACCTACCTTCTAAATCATGGGCAGGTTCTATCACTTTACCTGTCTCTGGTTCTATTAAATAAAACATAATGTCATCCTTTGATACTATGGCTTCAGCTTCTCCAACTCCTTCAGATATCTTATGGCAACTAAATCTTTTCTTTGTCATCTATTTCACCTCTCCTGTTAATGCTGCATTTATGCAAGTATCTAAATCTCTAATTACAAAATGTATTCCTCTTCTTTGAGGATAATAGGCACATTTTGGTGACTCAGTTATCCCTATCTTACCTTTTAAGTGTCTCCAGCAAGGTTGATCTGGACATGTATCTGGTACTATACACCCTCCAGCCTCACTAATTATTTCATCGAGCCCCATTCTCTCTGCCATCTGTTTAACGTGACTTGATGTAAGTATCCACATTTCCTTATTGAGTTTCTTTCCTTCTATCTTTTCAGCAATATGTTTAACCTCTTCTAATGTAAAATGTGGACATCCAAACATAGCAAAATCTATTGCTCTATTTCCTTCTAAAGATATTTCTTTTAATATTTCTTCCATATCTTCATTAGTTATAATAACTTTTCTTTCTGGCTCTTTCCCTCCTAGAGCAGCTTCTAATGTTGGTGCTTCAGGAGTAAATCCTACTATGTGATACATTGCATAAGCACCTGATGTATTTAATTGTGCTCCTAGATTACGTAAAGCTTCCTTTGAAATATGTTTTGGTAATCCTGTAAATACAGGTATTCCATTTCCAATCTTTTTACCTAACATTCCCAAAATATGATAGTCAAAATCTGATTGCATATCTGCTTGTACTTCTACTAATATATTTGCTTTTCTATTTTCTTCAAATAGAAGTCCATATTCTGGAACATATCCAGTAATAGCTGCACATAATGCACTATTTGCTCCTTCTCTGTTACTTCTAGCTCCCCAAACTGAATTTACATAGGGAGTAGCACTTGATTCTGAATAGGCTACTACTTCCCCAAAGTTAGGTACATTTGTATCTATATATGGAGTACAATTATAGGTTAATACTGCACCTAGACCTTTATATGCATCATTAGTTCTCTGCATCAAATCTGCATATTCCTTTGAAACCATATTCTTTTCTTTAAAAAACGATAGACAAAATCCTGGATTTACTGTAGGAGCAACTCTACATTTTGCACCTGCTTTTAGTAGCTTTTCTGCAAACCATAAATCTGCTTCTTGATTACTCAGTGCTACATGTGCTCTTGTAATTGGAACCATTCTCTTCGCATCAAAAGATTCACCTATTGCTACTTGAATCTTCATAGCTATTGCTGTACCTTCTCCATATTTACCGTCCAGCATATCTTGCTGTTCCTGTGTTAAAATCATTTAATTTCCCCCTTTTATAGTGATAATATATTATTTAACAATATTTTATATAATTAACTTCATACTTCACTCTATTATGGATAATTTTGAGTTTCTCTTTACTACATCTAATAATGCTTCTGAAACATATATGTACTCTAGAGAAAGTGTATTTTTTATCTTAACTATCTTTAGATTTTTCTTATCAATTTTTCTAATTACTTTTGCAGAAACTTTAATTGCCTCATCTTCAGAATCTGTAATAAGAGGGATTTTTACATCCTCTATACATTTACAAGCAATTGCATTTGCGTACATAGACTCTAAATCTAGTTTCTCATAGACATTTCTAGTAATAATGTCAAACATCCCTACACCAATTCCATTACCATGAGATTCCTCAGTAATATCTAGCAAAATCATTCTTTTAATTCTAGGAACCTCTAGTACAAATTCTTTCAAAACTGAACTCTTACCTAAAATGTTCGGATCATATCCTGCACCTGAAATATTTTTACCTATTTCTTCAACTACTAAAATATCAATATCTGGTATCATCAACGTTGGCATATTATCTCTTGATAACTTAACTAATTCTTTTTCTCTTGTTACCATATTTTCTTTAGGAATGGCCTCTATCATAAGTGTCTCATCATATGCATTCTCTAAAATAGCCATACCAAATCCTATATTTGCATTAGAAATAATTATATTTGCTGCTTCTTCCAATATATTGGCAAATACATCTGGATCTTCCTCATGGATAGAAGAACATCCAATATGATTACCTAAACCGATTACCAGCATCTTACATAATCCACTCTGTAGATCTCCTACAAAATCAGTATGGAGTTTGACTCTATTTATTGGAATTACTAAATCTGCATTATAAGCTTCCCTATCGAAATATACACTGAATCCCTTAGAAGTTTCACCTAATTTTACGACATCAACTGTAGTCAATATCTCTACACCTAAGTTCTCTTCTGTAATTCCATAACTTTTTAGTACCTCTCTCTGTCCATCTTCAGTTCCATTTCCATGACTTCCCATTGCTGAAACTATATACGGACATGCACCTAATTCTTTTAATTCATCTATTACAGTTTTCACAATTAAAAATAAATTCTTTATTCCTCTGCTTCCTACTGCTACAGCTACCTTTTGTTTTGGATATATTTTGTTTTTAATAATGTCTTTATGTATTTCTTCCCTTACTTTACCCTCTACATCTTCAAGCTTCTTATCTTTGAAATTCTGCCTTACTTTATGCATTTTAGGCAACTTTAGATCCATGTCTTTTTTTAGCAATATTGGCAACGTTATCATCCCCTATACAAGAAGTATATTGATTGTATACATACATTATACCTCTTGCGTGCAAGAAGTCAATACCTTTTAAATCAATTATTAAATTATTCAGTTTATCTGATAGTTTATAATTTCGCATAAAAAAGAGGCCTACCTCTTTCATACTTTAAATTTACTCGAGTCAGCCTCATGTTTTTTATTTACTTTATAGCTTAATACCCATTCAGATATAGGTAATTTACAAAATTAAGGATTTCACTTACAGTATTCCCGAATTTATTTCCTGAAAAGCAAATTAATATTGTTCAAATTAAAATAATAAGCCCTTTAACGCCCAATCTATATGTTCTTCTAAAAAGATAATCAATCTTTCCAATTCTCTACTTCTTAAAAGTTTAAGTATTTCTAAATGTTGTGATATACTTTCTTTACTATTATTCATATTCTCATAAGAAATAAATTGATATTGTTTTATTTTTAAACTCATTCCCCTAAATATTGCCTTAACATATTCATTACTACAATAATCAAATATAAGTTGATGAACCTTCATATCTATATCTCCAAACTCTTCTTTTTTAAGATCTCCTCTATTGAATTTCTCCATAGCATCTTTAAGTTTATCCTCCAATTCATCTATCTTAGATTCAGGAATTATATTAATCGCAGTTTTAACTGCAACAACTTCTAATGCTTTTCTAACTTCAAAGATATCTTTTATATCTTTAAAAGATAACACCTTAACATATGTCCCAATACCATCTATTGTCTCAAGAATATCCTCACTTACTAACATTCTAATTGCTTCTCTAACAGGAGTTCTACTTATACCTAGTTCTTTTGCAATACTAATTTCTGTAATAGGTTCACCTGGTTTTATATTATTATTACAGATTTGATCCCATATATAATAATAAGCTTCTTCTACTAAACTTTTTCTTTCATTCGTATCTCTTTGTTTTATTCCCAAGATTATTCTCCTTTAAAATAATATATTTATTATGTCATATAACTTATTAATAGCTCTTTTTAAGACGTCATTTACGTAATAATTATAAAGATATTATAGACAAGTTTTATCCTCATAGAATTGTATACCATTATAATACTACTTGTATACAACAATGTCAACTTACTACCAATTTAAGATTATACCAAATTATTATAAAGTCAAAATTTTCTCCATGTTACACACTATATTCTATATCTTCTGATAACTTTTATCAATAATAAAGAAGTCATATGATAAAGGACATATCATACAACCTCTTTATTATAATCTCATAATTTTCTCTATTAAACTATATATACTACTTCAATTTCTCTTTTGTTAATCTCTCTATTTACTAACATAATTATAGAAATTTTAGATAATACTATATGAAAATATCTTTAAATAGCTGTTTCATCGTATTATAATTTTCTCTATGCCTATCACTAGAATTACGTCTAATATAAAAATATAAAAGACAAAGTAGATTATAAATTAGAATAAATTTAATATTTTTAATAAAGATGCCTTTAGTAAAACATTCATTTAAAGGTATTTTACCACTTAAAACCTCAGAAGACGTAAATGTATACAATATCATTTCTCCTAAAATAATAAATATTACTAAAGAAATAGCTTTGATTCTTTTCATAATTTTATTAGCACTCCTTAAAGGTTAAACATCTGGAATAGGTCGTTAATTATTTCAATTCTTCTTTTATATATTCCAATACCTTAGCTGCATGTCCTTTAGCCCTTATATTTCTATATTCTTTCACTAATTCACCTTGTCTATTAAATACAAATGTAGACCTCTCTACACCTATATATTCTCTACCATACATCTTTTTAGGTTTCATCACATCAAATAGTTTATGAACCTCTTCATCTTCATCACTTAAAAGTAAAAAGGGTAAATTTTGCTTTTCTCTAAATTTGGCATGAGATTTTAAGCTATCTCGACTGATTCCAAGTATTACAGTATCTAATTTTTCAAATTCATCATTTAAATCTCTAAACTCTATGGCTTCTGTAGTACAACCTGATGTGTTATCCTTTGGATAAAAATATAGTATTACATTCTTCCCCTTAAAATCTTCTAATGATATATCTGCTCCATCTGTTTCCTTTAAAGTGAAATTATATTTGCTCATATATTCGACCTCCTATATGTTTGATACCCCCTTTGCCTAGAAAAAATCTATCTTTAAATAAAAAAGTTAAGAGCAATTAACATTAATCACTCTTAACTCAAACTTTCCATATTTAAATTAATCTTAGAGATAAAACAGTGTTAAAGAACTTAATATTTCTATCCACGGCCAATATACCTCATCTTCTATTGAGGATTCTTTTATTGATTATTTCAATAATACATCCAATCCACTCATGGCAAGAACCTTCACTGCAGAATTTAAAGTCCTCTTACCATATTCATTCCCTGAATATTTCTCAAATTCGATAGTGTGAGTACCTATATTATCTTTTAGTTTTATATAAAATTGGATTGCAGGTATCTCATGAGTTACATTTCCTACATCTGTTGATCCAATTCCTTGAGTTAAATCTCTTTCAATGAATTCTTCTTTTATAAAACTCATATTATTTCTGACTATACCCACTAAGTCCTTATCATTCCTAATATCCTTTATGATTTCACCTTTTTGAGAAATTTCAACAGTCGTATTGGTACTCAAAGCTACGCCTTTTGCACAATTATTTATTTGTTCTATTAATTCCATAAGATATTTAAAATCAAGAGCCCTTATATTAAATAAAGCTGTAGCCTTCTCAGGTATTGTATTATGAGCACTTCCCCCATCAGTTATTATTCCATGTATTCTTGAATAATCTTTAGTATGAAGTCTCAAAGCATTGATATTATTAAATAATTGTATAACTCCATTTAATGCACTTGAGCCTTTCCATGGAAATGCTGCAGCATGTGCCGATACTCCTTTAAAGTTATATTCTATAGTTGCAGCTGCAAAGGAAATATCATCTGGCATAGATGCATCTGAAGGATGCATTATCAAAGCAGCATCTAAGCCTTTAAACACACCTTTATCTACCATTGTAATCTTACCACTTCCATTCTCTTCAGCAGGCGTTCCTATAACCTTTATTATTCCTGGTATATTATTCTTTTTGATGATCTCTTTTAATATTACCCCTGCCCCAACTGCACTAGTACCTATTAAATTGTGCCCACATCCATGACCTACATCTGGCAAAGCATCATATTCAGCAAGAAAAGCTATTTTCTTACCAGATATCCCTGTATCATAAATCCCTTCAAAAGAAGTTTCCAAACCACCAATACCTTTTTCTATTTTAAACTCATTCTTTTCTAGATAGTCACATAAGATTTCTTGTGCTTTATATTCCTCAAAAGATAATTCTGGGTTTTCATGAATATAAGAGCTTATATCTTCTAACTCTTTTCTATTTTGATCTGCCATATTTTCTATGTCTTTTTTTAATTCTAAAACCTTCTTATCCATATATGTTCTCTCCTCTTTTATCTTAAATTAATCCTTTTATTGATAATACTATATGTGATATTAACGCTGAACCAAAGTAAGTAGATGCCATTACTACAAAAGACACTAATACAATTTTCCAACTTAACTCTTTAAATAAAGATAATTGATCTCCTACTGATATACCAGCAAAGGCTAATAATGGTAGTCCAACTAGTGAAAATACATAACTTCCCATTGCATTAACTATAGTTTCCTGTAATGGAGATATGGGTAATGTTAAGAAAAAAGACACTAATGTTGACCATGCAAATCCCGGTAGATCAGGTTTCTTCACTAAATTTTTCAATACTATGGATATAGTTACCATTAAAAAACTTATAGATGTTGCTATCATTATGTCTTTAATATCAGACTTTACTGAAAAAATGTGTAATATAATAATAATTAAATATATAAATACTACTATCTTTATTTGCTCCATTATGTTAAAAACCTTATCTCTCATATATAGATCCTCCTCCTTTTTATTCATCCACTGCTTTTCTTCTAAACTTCATTGATAAAGAAGAAAACTTTTTATAATAAAGATTAGCTAAAGGCAAAGCAACAAACATTTCTACATATACTCCAGTAACTGCTGTTAACAGCCCACTTGTTG
Organism: Tissierellaceae bacterium HCP3S3_D8; assembly: GCA_052067355.1. GTDB lineage: Bacteria > Bacillota > Clostridia > Tissierellales > Tissierellaceae > CABMKH01. Next base: position 103,062 of record JBQHQH010000003.1, on the reverse strand, counting down.
CAGAATAAGCGAGAATTTGCTCATGAAACAGTGGGTCCGCAGAATTGACTAATGCAGTAGTTGCTGCACTCATCATAGATGCACTTCCCATTCCTGACGCCATTGCTAATGCATAGGGATGAAATCCTATTAAAAGTCCTAATGGAGCAAGAAACGAATAAAATAGTGTCCCAAATATACTACCACTTATATATGTTCCTAGAGTTCCCATCCCTTCTCTTGAGTTCAATCCATATTTATCTCCTATTATTCCTAAAGCTGTATCTCTACATAGGGAAAATGTTGCACCTACTGATGTCCTTCCCAATCCCATAATAACTCCCAATGGAAGTGCTATTAACATGGTCATTATATTTCCAATTTCCTGTAACAATAATGCTGGACCAGCTCTCAATACAATACCAATCTTAGGTCCTGCACTAATTCCAAACATTATCCCCAAAGGGTATAAAGTCAATGCCAATAATGCTGGTGATTGTTTTATTTCATTTTCTCCTATAACCTTTTTGAGAATCGGAAAAACTTTTCCTAAGAGATCAGGAGAAAGAAGAATGCCTAATATTATTGCCCATATTAGTGTCATTATCTTGATTTGAGTCCCAAAGACTGTGAACCCAACTGGTCCTATCATTTCAGATAATAAGCAGATAATTAATGTAGCTATGATAGCATTTCTATTCCCTTTATTATTTTTCATAGTACTCCCTCCATTAAATATGTTCTAAGATATCTTTATATAGTTTGATATTTTCTTTCATAGACCTTGCTTTTTCTAGTAACCTCATAAAGTGTAATTAAACCTTCTGCTATTACTGGATCTATTACTGGAATACTACATATCTCTTCAACCTCCCTAGCAATTCCAATAGTAGCCATTCCAGTACATGCCAATGCTATTACTTCTGCTCCTAATTCTTTCAACTTTACTGCTTTTTCAATCACTTTCTTTCTTCCTTTATCACTCATTAAGTCAAGTGTAGATACGACTCCATCAACATCACATGTCCATACGATGTTACTTCCTAATATCTCCCTATATGCTCCAGGTATCTCCTTTGTGATTCCTAATACTCCATATACCTCTCCATATCTACGAGCCATTAGAGCAGTACTTTCTCCAGCTCCCACTACAGGTATATCTAATATCTTTCTCAATTCTTCTACTCCTGGATCACCAGCACAACTTATAATCAAACCATCTAGACCTTTCCACTCTTTAGCTAGTTCAATTATCTTAGGTACTGCTATCATCTCAGTTTCATCATCATGAATTCCAAATGGCTGATCAGGAATAGCCTTTGATACTACATTTAAATTTGGATAACACTTTTCAATGATATCTCCATGAAGATTTAATAGATCCTCATCTTCAAAGCTTACAACTCTAATCAATCCTATATTATATTTTTTCATATGGACCTCCTCTATCTATGTTTAAATTTTTAATCTCCCAATACCTTAATCAAGTAATATTTACTTATTTTTAGATACAAAAAATAGACTATTGATAATAATAACTCTATAGTCCATTTTTTAACTGATCTTCTAATATTAGCATTATTATGTACCATTTACATTGGCCATCATTAGATAAAACATTAGCTATTATTACTTTTATTTATCAAATATAGATCTAATATTAATTTATATTTATAAATCTCCTCTTGAGATTCCAAGTTAGAATTTAGTATCTTTGATAACTTGTCCATCCTATAGTAAAACGTATTTCGATGAACATAGCTTTTACTAGCTGCTTTAGTTTTATTTCCTCCATTACTTACATAAGAATATAATGTATTAAACATTATTTTCTTTTCTTTTTCTTCTAAAGATTCAATTGGCTCCAAAAGTTTTGTAACTAAACTAATGCTATCCTCATCATCCACAATTTTTTTCATTAAAATATAGTGGACTACGTCGTCAAAGTATATCATCTTTTCCCTTATAGAGGGAATACTTCCCAAATAATTAAGACTTTTTTTAAGCATTAAGTACTCAGACTTTAATCTTTGAAATGAATTTATCACATAACTTGTTAAACAAAATAATGATCTGTCATCTAGAAAAGAATCTTTAAATATTGTGTGGAATATTTTATCTCTCCATTTTTTAGAATCAATAGTCGTGATACATACAAATATATCATCACTTTTAAAACTTATCATCTTTTTAGATTTTTCTATTTCACTTATATTTACATACCTATTTAACTGACTATCTGATTCAAAGGGAATCAGTGAAATAACATATGGAGCTGATAACTTCATTCCACTTTTAACCTTATTTATTTCGTCTAAAGTAACTCTCTCAGGTAGTAATTCACTCTTATCTATTATTTCTTCTATATGGTTTTTCATTAAATGAACCCGCACTTGATGACTTAAAATTTCCCTAATGATGGGATAAATAGCTTCTACATATGGTATATCTCCTGGAATAGAGATAATAGGAACATTTAACTTATTTGCTAGTTTAATCATTTCTTTAGGTATCTCCTTTAGAAACCTGTTTGCTTTAATGACTAAACCCGCTGCCTTTTTACAGTGTAATAAATTAATTAAATTTATCTGTTCTTCGATATTTTCATGAATTGCATATCCAGTAGTAAACAATAAAACACCTTCTGTCAGCCACTGTGCAATATCTGGAACTTCTAAAACATCAATATAACTAATTACATTATCAAGCCCGTTGTCACCTGCAATTACAATTCCCTGTGAAAGCTTACCTACCTTTATCGCATCTCTTACAGTTGTTGTCATATATATCACCTATTTTTTAGTATACCAAATTACCAGAAAATATGAAATATATTAAATAATCTTTAAAGACTAAATGCAATAATATACTAAGCTGTGGTTTATGATATAGGTTTTCTTTACTCAACTAACTTTCCATATATATACGGTTTTCTATCCCTAAGATATGAAATTTCTGTTCTAAATTTATTTACATCTTCTAAATCTATAGTCACTACTTCTATCATCTCTTTGTCCATAGGTAGCTCAGAGATTACTGTTCCCCTTGGATTACAAACCTTACTCTTACCAAATAGGTGAAGGTCTCCTTCCATACCCACTCTATTTACACCAACTGTAAATAATATATTTTCCAATGCTCTTTGTGCTATATTTAGATCCCATATATCTATATCTTGTATTCTCCAAGCTGCAGGGACAAATACTATTTCTGCACCATTTAGACATAAGCTCCTAACAGTCTCGGGAAATCCTAAATCATAGCAAATTACCACTCCTATCTTCCCATATTTAGTATCAAATACGGGATATTCTTCTCCTTCTTTAAAATATAATCTATCCAATGCCCATAGATGACTTTTTGCAAAACTTCCAGTCTTATTCCCTTCATCATCAAATAAAATTGTAGAATTATATACTATTCCTGGCATATCTCTTATTTCTCCAAATGAAGCTAATACATATACATTATTATCTTTAGCTGCTTTTGACATCTTTTTCATTGTATAATCATAATACTCTATACTTAATTTGGCTATTTTTTCTTTAAGTATGTTTAAGTTATACCCTGTTGCAAAAAGTTCAGGAAGACATACTATATTAGCTCCTTTTGCAGCTGCTTCTGAAATTAAATCCACAGCTTTCATAACATTTTTCTCTATTTCTCCAAGTTCAGACTCGAATTGAATAATTCCTACTTTTACTATTCTTTCCAAGCTTATCACCCTTTTCTTTAATTATTGGCTATTTCTCTACCAGTTAACTTAAAGACAACATAATATAATAGGCCAGCAAATATGATTCCATTAATAGGAGGAATTCCAATACTCATATTAGTTGTCAAATATGATATTGCAAATCCAGATAACCATGAAATTATTGCAATCCAATTTATACCTTGTCTTTTTATCAATTTCTGCCTGTTAATAATATAGTATTCGACCCACATTACTCCAGCAATTGATGAGACAGTCATGCTCAATACACTTAGAAAATCTTGAAATCTAAATATAATTCCAGTAGCAGCTATAAAAGTACCTACAAGACCAGCAATTAGTGTTAAGCTATTTCTCTTCATATTTGGAAATAATGTTTTCAATGCTAGTCCGCCTGAATATGCATTGGAAATATTGGTAGACCAGGCTGCTAATAACAATATAAGAAATGCAATCTTATTAAATCCTAACCCAGCTAGTACTTCTGTTATATCCCATGTAGGCGCACCCATGGCAAGCACTCCTGCAGCGATTTGTTGAAAGACTGATATAAAGGCAAATCCAATAATCCCAATTATGAATATATCTTTTAATCCTTTTGTGTACCTTAGTTGATCTGGAGATATAATAGCCCCAACTATGATTAAACCCACTACCATATTGATCCCTTCTATTAAACTCATTTCCCCCGAAGGTACATAATTTACTATAGTTTGAGTTCCCGATATTGAAATTGATTTATATAATCCCCATATCATTAATATTATCAATGGAGGAACAGCTATATAATTAAATTTAGCCATGGAGCTAAAACCAAGTACAGCAAATAACATCATTAATAATCCTAAAATAATAATTGCAGAAGTCAAATTGATATTTGGAAATATCTTCTGTACTGATAACCCCGCTACTCCTGCTTGTATTCCAAACCACCCAAAGCTTGTTATACCTAAAATTGACGATATTATCCATTTACCACCTATATCACCAAAAACGCTCTCCGCAAGCACATAAGTATTAAGCCCTTCCTTACTTCCAATATATCCTTGTATACTTAATATCAGTACTAATATTAAGTTGCCTATAATAGATGTAAAAATAAGATTTTTAAAAGTCATCCCTGCAATTAAAGCTCCTCCTACCATTAATTCAGATATTGCAACATTTGAACCAAGAATGTTAAATAGTGGAGCTCTCCAACCTACTCGTTCACTCATAGGAATAGGTTTTAATGATAAGTCTTCTCTTTCTACCACAAAAACACCTCCTTGGATAATTTAATTAACTATAAGTATATCAAACTGCTATAGAAAAGAATATAGTCCATGTTGCATGAATATTTAAACAATCATTGTACTTAGTTGTACTACTTATTTAATTATATTCTCAGTAGAAAAGTTGATTTACGCTATCATACTTTGTAGTTAGCAGAACAAAAAAGTTAAGAGCAATTAACATTAATCACTCTTAACTCAAACTTTCCATATTTAAATTAGTCTCAAAGATAAAATAGCCTTAAAGAACCTGAGACTTATATCCGCATCCAATATGTCTCTTACAATTACTACAAATTGCCTCGCATTCTATTAGGGATTCTTTCATACCACTTATTTCTCTATTTTTAGATTTAACTTCTTTTAACACATCTATAATCTTATCATAGTCCTTATCCGTAGAAGGCCATATCTCTAAAGTAATACTACCTTGTGCATCTCCAATGCCACCTGCTCCAATTTGAAAACACTCGACATTGGCTAATTGCTTTATAGCTTCAATCTCTGTAAATAGTTCTCCTGGCAAAGGCATCAGTCCTACTGCCATTCCCCATGACATTGATTTTCCTTTTCTACTTGCCTTCTTTACCATATCATCTAAATCACCAAAGATCATCTTTTCTAGCCCTGTAGCTATTAGAACTTTAACTCCCTCAGTATACCAGGCACTTAAAGACCTGCCAACATTTCCACCACCCGGACTACCTGCCATAATAGCTGCATTCCCCTTATAATCAATAGCATTTGCGCCACATATAATAAGATCATTCTCCGTAAATTTCTGAGCTATCTCAACTATATTATCATCTACACCAAACCATTCCCCATTGGTATAGACAATAGAATGAAATCCCTCTATAATATCTTTACTAGATACTGTTCCTCTTGCCGTAATCCGTCCACTTATCTTAAGAGGAACTCCTATTAATTTTTCAGTAATTCTAGAAACTGTTGTTCCACCCTTAAACAAGATTTTACCTTTTTCTAATGAACTAAGAAATACTGGATGGTTCAATATTCCCATAGAAATAATCTCTTTTCCTTCTTCCACTGTCAAGGTTACTTGTATTTTCTTCACTAATCCACCTCAATTATAAAGAAAACTTATATCAGACGGAGTTCTTTATACTCCATCTGATATTTAGTTACACTTATCTAGGGGCTATGCAATATCCAAAATCTTTGATTTTGTGATATTGTAAGCCATCAGATATAATTAGATAACTATATTTCCATTTTCGATTACCAATTTATCGTCTAAATATAATGTTGGATTTAATACTATGCCATCTAAATGGCAATTAGCTTTATTCACACCGCCAAAAGAAGTATTTGTCCCAAAAGCTATATGAATTGTTCCATATATCTTTTCATCTTCCAGAATAACTCCAGTCAATCTAGCAGCTGGATTTGTTCCTATACCTAATTCACCTATAGTGCTATTTCTTTCATTATCAAAGAGTACTTGTAATTTATCAGAATCTTCGCCCTTAAGTTCCACAAGTTTTCCATTTTTAATTTTCGCATATAATGGAGTTTGAAGTATTCCAACTCCTACCATACTTCCATCTATAATTATCTCTCCATTTGCTGAATCTTCTAAAGGTGCAATATATGCCTCTCCTGAAGGTAAGTTACCAGATTCACCTGGATTTTTATAGACTCCAGTACTAGGAATTCCATTTCTATCTTGTAAATCCATTTCAAGAACATAATTTTCTTTTATTATCTTCGCTTTTTTAGCTTTTGTAAGTAGATCTGTAAATTTTAGAGTAAGAGCTTCTACTTCTTTATAATCAGCAGTAATTGCACCTTCTTCAAACATGTTTTTAGTTATACCAGGCATACTTGCCAATCTTGCTCCATTATTAATTGCATTGATCTTAGCATTAGTATGAGTTAGAGAAGTAGATGTAGGACATACTATGACATCAAAATTCTTCATGGCTTCTGCAACTTCCTTGGGGGGTTCTTCTCCACTAACTTTTCTTGAGTTCATTACCATTAAAACTGCCTCTTTTGCCAACTTTTTAGCCTCATCATAGAGAGATCTTCCTATTTCTATCTTATTGTCATCTGTTAAAATTAATACCGTTTCATTTTCCTTAACATTCATACAATCTTCTAAAACAATTCTATATCCTGATTTTTCACTCATGTTTACACCTCATTAACTATTTAATATCTCTCCTATTACTCTAGCAATAATTGTCCTAGACAAAACTACCATCTTTCCTGTGCCCTCCGAAACTATTTTTTTCATCTCTTCATTATATCCTATACAATCTAAAACAATCATATCAATGTCTTCATTCTTAAGAATACTAATAGCTTCAGAAAATTCATCTTCTTCTGTATAGGGAGAAGCTGCAACTACCACTACATCCATTCCTGTCTCTTCCCATTTCTTTTTACTCTGTTCTATTTGCTCCTTGTCAGGAGTAATTACTGCTAATCTTCCTTTATCTAAAAGATTTGGTACTACACCATGGATAATCTTCTGTGGATATAATATGGGGACTTTTGATTTAAATATATCTGGAAAAACCCCCGTACAGATAAACAATATTAAATCCACACCTTCTCTTTCAAGTTTATAGATGCACTGTTGCAGTCTAGGTAATATATGTTTCTCAGCAAACTTTACACTATTGCCATCTCTCAACTTTGAAACTAAAACATAGTCTCCATGCTCTGGCGAAAACATCTCTATCTCTTCTAAACCAAGTCCATCTAGTGCTCCAGCTTGTATCACTTCTATATCCTTACCTAGAAATTCAACCATTTCTGGTATTACATCATCTCTAGGAGATTGACCTATTGTTATAGCACCTAATTTTCTCTTCATCTATACCTCCTATTTTCCAAGAGTTTGTATGTGACTCATACTTCCATATAATTTTATCAGTCTATCAAATTCTAATTCATCATAGAATTTGCAATCTCCTCTACCATATCGTTTAGCCACTTCTAGAGTAAATCTAGCAGCTTGCTCTAAATCAAATGGATGACTAGCACCTGTTGCACATCCGGGAACAGCTACTTCTGTTGTAATTGCTACACCTACAACAGGAGCTTTAGTTGCTGTTGCTGGTTGTAATATACTGTTTAAATGATATAGATCATTTCCATAAGGGGTGATATCTTGAGTACTTAGCGGGAATACAACTGGTAACTTACCTGTAGTAATTTCCATAATATCTAATAGATCATTACTAGTCTTCAAAATATATCCTTCTTTAACTGTTGGTGATATTGCAAATCCCCTATGATTTATAACCTTATTTCCCTTGGTTGTATCTATTGATAGTATAGCATCTAATTCCCCATCAACCTCTTCTTTATTTACTGTAGCCATATCTACTGGTGAACCCATAAATGGAACAGGCTTATGTGGTTGTGTAGGTGCATCTGGGCATATATGAGTTGAAACTACAACATCACCATCTAAAAAGTCTCCTTTATTTTGCATATCTAGAAGCTTAGCTGCCACAGCCAATGCTACAACTGCTCCATCTCCATCTGAAACCATACCTATCATTTCTGGTCTAGCTCCAATACCACCTAATCTCCCTAAAACTCCTATAGTTGGTGCATCTTTTCCTTTAGATTTTCCGTTTACTCCAGGAATCCTAATTCTAATAAAATCAGTGCTACCTTTTTCTCCTGCTATTGTCTTAACTTCAACATCTTTTGCTCCATAGGATTCTAGATATTCTTTCATCTGTTGTCCACTTGCAGTTGCTGTATCTACCTGTTCATAGACTTCCATTATTTGTTTCAATAACATATAAATCCCTCCATTAAATATACTTTATTATCTCTTTGTTTATTATAGGTTCTATCTCTTCAAGCAACTTGGAATCATGCATACCAGCGCCTAATTTGATATTGTCCTTACTAGTACTTATAACTACAATATTTTTACCTTTGCTGATTTCTGCAGTAGTTAAAGGCATTCCAGAATCTTTATCAAATGTCATAATAAGATCTGGGAAAGTATATAGTCTCTTACCATCTTTTTCTAAAGTCATATATTCATTCCAGAATGTCATTTCTATTCCATCTACTACAACTTTTCCTACATCAAATCCACCATTAGTAACCAATTCAAAATCTGATATAATTCCTTCAGCTACTATTTCACCATTTAAAAACTCAACTACATTGCTAATAGCATCATGAGCAGATACTTCTAAACCTTCATAAAATCTTCTTCCAGTTTCTATTGCATGACTAACTCCGTTAATCGCTCCATTTTCTTTAATATATTTAGCTTTAACAGGGTTTCTTGCAACAGCTACTAATCCTCCAGCTTGTACAGCTGCCTGCCTCACCATTTTAGAAGTTTTAAATATATCACCTTTAAAAAATCCTTCTATCCTATTGTTTAATTCAGGATTTCCACCTGCAAAAGCTTGGAAAGAAACAAAACTATCTATATTGTTTAACCCCATACTTCCCATGGTACCAGTCGGATGAGCTCTTCCATTACATGGAGCATCTATTAAAGGTATATTTAAAACTGCTGACTGAATCCAACCATTTATAGTAGCAGCCCCTCCATTTTCATTAGTAATGATCCCACTAACTTTAAGTCCTGTGTTTTCTTCTAATAATTCAATAGTTCTGACATAATCTCTAGGCTTGACAAATTTATCTATAGCAGCAGGTGCTCCAACAGAAGAAGCTGTAACTACTAACATATCATCATCTACAGATTCAATATCGATTAGTTCTATATCTCCATATTCCAAGGCAACAGTTCCGGCAACTTCCCCCATCTGCCTAGAACCACCTCCGCCTCCTCCAAGGATAGAACCTCCTATTAAGGCATATTTCAAAATATCTCTGTCTAGCTTAATACTCTCTTTCATAAATCTCACTCCTTTTAGTGATTTCATAAAGTGTAATTAACCCCTGTGCTATTACTGGAATTCCACAATTCTCTTCAAGTTCTTTGGCAATTCCAATAGTAGTCATTCCAGTACACTCCAATGCTATTACTTGTGCCCCTAATTCCTTTAGCTTTATGGCTTTATCAATGACTTTCTTCCTTGGTCATTCATAAGATCAAGTGTGGATGTAAACCCATATACATCACATGTTCCGACAATATTAGTTTCTAATATTTCCCTGAAGATTTAATTACTATAGCATAGCTTTAATTAGAGCAGAGAAAAATCCATATAGACCGTCTCCTGCAATTAATCCAGCATCCCTTATCTCCATAAATTCAGTTCCAAATATTAGACGAATTACAACAGCTCCAATAACACCTATACCATAGATAGGATTATTAATTAATAGCCCAGTAGCAAATAACACTCCTATCATTCTGGAAGGTCCACCAATTAACTGTATAACTAATCCAGGAATTGACCATATCAATAAAGTTTTAATCAATGATGTATCAGCAGAGGCACTTACAGTTGTTGCAAAAACCCTGCTTACAGGTGGAAGTAAATCTGATTCGGAATACATGTTAATTGTCAATAAGACAACTAATATTCCTATTACTCCTCCGATTATTTCCAAGATTACTTGTTGCTTTCTTCCATATAATTCATGCTCTATGTCTTCTCCTTTGCCCCTTAATATCCATCCAGTTTTAAGGTCATATCCCATATCTGCAAAACATGGGCCTACGGAACTTACATAACCAGTTAATAGAGCAAGAGGTATAAGTGGAAAACCGAAAAATATTCCAATTGTCATAAATATAGTTGTGATTGCAAAAGCAGGGAACCAACCTGAATGCATTGCAGCCATTCCTACTAATAACATAGCTGCAGTTGCTGAAAAAGTTGCCCATATTAACCATAATATTAACTTTCCTGCATCTAATTCTGCCATTATTCCAGATACAAGTGCCAATATAACTGCTCCTATTAAAAATAATAAAACTCCTAATCCTAAGTTCTTCTTTGTAACACTATCAGAACGTGTGTAATTTGTTTTTACACTTGGATCCTTTTTGTTTCCTTTAAATATGATTTTCATTGACTGTAGCAATGCCATCAATCCAGCACCGATCATTACACCATGAGGAATGTAAGTACTACCTAAATCCAATCCATTAAATAATGTTGTTGAATATCCTCTAACTAATAATCCAATACCTAATGCAGCCATGGAAAAAATATTAGCGATAAATACAATACCTATTCCAGCAGCAGGTAATTTAAGATAACTGGCAACTCCACCGATAACTAGACCTTGTAATAACCTTTTCCCCTTTTCTCCACCTTCATCACCAGCTCTTAGAGCTTGTGCTGTTGCTACTCCTGGTGGCCATGCAGCATCAGCTGGAAATATACTACTATCAAAGATCTGTCCAACAATAAATATGGAAAATACTAAACCAATCAATGAGCCTATGGCCATAGGAATAATAAATTGAGTTTCTCCCAATACATAGAAAATTGCCAATGTAAGAAATCCACAATTAGCTGCAGCAAAACCAGCACCTGAAACAGTGGTTTGAATTAGATTTTGTCTTTCCAAAGACCTAAACTTTTTAAAAGTTTCAGATGGTATTCTAGCAATAACCATAGCCACTATTGCTCCAATTAGAGAAGTATTTGGTGTCACACCCACTTTTCCAATAATTTGCATACATATTATTGCTGATAAAACTGCAAGAAGTGAGCTTGTTACTAATGTTAAAGGTTCAAAAGCGCTTATTCTCTCTTTATCATTCTTCTCAATCCTCTGATCTTTTAAATCCTTGTTTTCCATTTGATTACCCTCCTTTTTTTATTACGTTAAAACATTAAATTGTTCTGTGCTGAATAGTATAACAATTTAGACATCTATATACAATCATATAAAAACATAAAAAAACGCCCATATATTTATGTAAGTACATAAACATATGGAACTTTTATTATTTTAGTTTCAATATTCTTTTTAACTTCAGACCCATTTGCAATGCGAATATGCCTTCTACATCATCCATAGAATATTCCGATATCTCTTCAATTCGACTGAGTCTATATCTCAATGTCTCAACATGAATAAATAGCTTAGATGCTGTAACCTTTTTATTCATATTATTTTCAAAATAAGCTAACATGGTTTCCATTAAGGAGGTCTTATACTTTTCATCATAATCTTCTATCTTTTTAATAGTTCCATTATAATAATCCCTAATTTCTTTATCATCTTTTAGAAGATATAATAGCTTCATAGTATCTAGAGAATTATAATAAGTTATATCATTGCCACAAAATAAAACTGCTAAATATGATTCATTATAAAGCTTTTCTATTTCTTCTAGACCATTATAAGTGTTGGATACACCTATTGATATTAAAAATCTATCTTTATAGATATTTATACTCTCTCCTATGGCATTTACAAGATCTCTTAAATATATATCTGATCTTATTTTAAAGAATAAAAATATCTCATTAATTCTATCAGTAGTTAAATAATTATCTGTTCCAAATATATTATTTAATATTTCATAGATAATATTATTAAAGTCCATTGAATTCTTTTCATCTATAATCTCTATTTTAATACACAGACCAACAAAAGAGCCTTCTCCATCCCATCCCAAATCTCTTTCTACATTATTATAAAATTCCATAGGTAAGTCTTTATTATTTAACATAGTTTCTACTAGAGTCTTATTAAATCTAGTTTGAGTTAGCTTAATCATCTTTTCTCTTTCTAGCTTCATAGAAATAATTGATACTCCATATTCTATTGCACTTTGTTCAAGAGTACTTAACTTCTCTTTGTTTATTAGATATAAAAATCCGATTCTTTTTTTATTTCTTATAATTGGATATATACAAATATATGAATTATTGACTTTGACATTTAAACAGAACTCGTTCATATTCCTACAGATGGGATTACCTATGTTATTAAATGGAGCAAAACCTGATATATCTTTATAACTAGTATTATCTATAATGCTGCTACTTAATATATTAAAATTATCGTCAAATAGAAATACATTAGAATTAGAAAGATTGGACAGAGAATAGACAATGCCATCAATATCCTTATTTTCAAAAGTTAAATTTAGCAATTTTTCGTATATATTGTTTAAATTCAATATATATTTATTTTTTCTATAAAATAATAGATCATAGAAACTAGAGACAGTATCTGTATAGACAACATCATATGGTAATTTAATCAATGGAATCTCATACTTATCTGCATCTGCTATGAGATCATCACTGATATCACCAAAATATCTATGTTCCTTTATTGCAACAGCTACAGCTCCATTTTTATATGAACTGAGTATTATATTACGTTTTTCTTCTTCATTATCATAGAATGCATAGCCAGCAGTTAATAGAAATTCTCCTCCTTCTAACCAGCTTATTCCTTCAGGAGTTTCAAGTATGACCATGTGATTACATCTATTCTTCAGACCAAGATGCCCCCCTAAAACTTCAGATCCTTTAAGGGAGGATAATTGTAATACTTCTTCTATAGTCAAGCTGTCATGTCCATATATAGATTTAATTCTCTTAATGTCATTTATATCATCTTTTACATTGTTATTCAAATGAACACCTCCATTGGAAAACACAGTTTAATTTAGGTTTATACTACTTATTATACCTTAATCTCTGATAAGTTTATTATATAATATATATAACTTTATTAAACTATCTATTTAAAAATTTAAAGCAGAGGTACAAACCTCTGCTCTAATCTTAAATATCCTATTTATGCAATAAAAGGATAGAGAAATCATTAATTAATTTAAGCTATATCTAAGACTATATCTCCTGTTTTACTCCTCTTACATACACGTCTTTTAAATTCCACAATCCATCTATAATGAGCAAATCAGCATCCTTCCCCTCTTCTATGGAACCCTTCCTATCATATACTCCAATATATTTAGCAGGGTTTTCAGACGCCATCTTTACAATTTCTCCTATAGATGCATCTATATTTTTAACTACATTCTTAACTGAACCTAAAAATCCTAATTCTAAATCCTTTACCTTCTCATAATCATACTTATAGATCCTTTCTTCTCTGCCATCATCATAGACAAGTCTTAGATGATCTCCATCTGGTACAAAGGTACATTGTCTAATATAGTGATGAAATGGTTTCTTAACATGGGCAAGACCTACTGCATCTGTAGTCAGATACACTTTCTCTGGTCCTTTCAATCTATACATGATTTCAAAGGCCTCGGGTTTCACTGTCATTCCAGTCTGTTTTGCAAATTCAGCATACATATCATCAAAATACATAGCCGCACCTACAACTCCTAATCTCCTATGGTGAAATCCTCTCATTCCACTAAAGGTATGAGTAAATCCACCTAAACCATATTCCTTTAGAGCCCCTATATCTTCAAACTCAGCAGCACTATGACCTATAGATATCTGGATACCTTCTCTATTTACATATTGTATAAACTCCAATGCCCCTTCTAATTCAGGTGCCATAGTAATCAACTTTATATTTTCTTTTCCAGCACTTTTAAAGAAATCTTCCAGAATTTCAATAGAAGGATTTAAACAATATTCTTCTTTTTGCATTCCCTTGAATTCTCTATTTATAAATGGTCCTTCTAGATGAAATCCTAAAATATCTGCTCCTTTATTCGGAGCATAATTATCTATTGCCTTTTTCCCTTCTGTCAATTGACTCTTTATCTTTTCCAATGAATCAGTTCCAGTAGTTGGCAAATAAGATGTTGTTCCTTCTTTTACCAATTCCTTAGACATATTTTCCAAGGACTTCTCAGTACATTCATGAACAAATGAACCTGTGGCCCAACCATGGATATGCACATCTATAAATCCTGGTACAACTATATAGTCTCTATAGTCTAAAAAATCTTTATCTCCGATATCATCGTGAATCTTTTTAATTTTTCCATCTTCTATCTCTATATATCCCTCTATATAACCCTTAGGAGTATATATTCTCTCTGAATATAGATACATGTCATCAACTCCCTATTTTAGATACCAATAATCCTTATTTGCTTCCATTAAATCATCTAATACAGCTTTAGCCTTATCTGGACTTGCAATTGCACGATTTAATGTAAGGGCCTCTAATGCCTTTTGATAGTCAGATTCCAAGCATGCCTCTACAGTTAATTTTTCATAAGCGTGTTGAGTTTCCATAAGTCCTTTATAAAATGTCTTTATTTCCCCATATGGGTAAAGTATAGCCCCATCTTTGGTCAATTCTCCTGCTACTTCTACAAAGGCATCTTCAGGCATATTTGGTATAATCTTTCTTCCCTTATTTGCACCCATTAATACAAATACCTTTTTTAAGTCAAAAGCAATAGATTCGGCCACCTCCACCATCATATTTCCATGAACTTCACCTATCAATAATGGAATATCATCAAGAGATTGTTGTTCTTTAGCTTTTTTACAAATATCTAGTACCTGTTTTTCCCTACCCCTAGTCGCCTCATCAGCTCTAGTAAAATTAGGGTCACTTGCCTTTGCTATATCATCTGCAAAGAAATAGTATTGCAAGTAGGTATTTGGTAGATACTCTGGGAAAAACTTCATCATTCTATTTACATTCTTATAGGTATCTAACCAAGATTTATCTCTTTGTTCTGCATTAAATGGCTTAAATTCATGTTCTACTAGATGTTCCTTTAACCTTGGTAGTAGATCCTCACCTGTCTTTCCATTATATAACTTTGTAAACCAACCAAAGTGATTAAGTCCAAAATATCTAGGTTCAATATCATACATATCTACATCCAATATTTTAGCAAAAGACTTTATCATAGAATAAGGCTGATCACACATATTCAATATCCTATCATCATGTGGAAATACCTTAGATAATGCAAGCCCAACTATGGCTGCAGGATTAGTATAATTTAAAATCCATGCATCCTTGTTATATTCCCTTATCTTTTCTACCATATGAATCATAGGTTTTATTGATCTCATCCCATAGGCAAATCCACCTGGACCGCATGTCTCTTGCCCTATTAAGTCATATTTTAGTGGTATCCTCTCATCATGACGTCTCATTTCAAAGCCGCCTACCCTCATCTGTACAAATACATAATCTATATCTATATATGCCTTATCTTCATCATCAGTAAATTCAATCTCTACATCTGGACAATATTTTTCCATTGTAAGTCTAATATAGTCTTCTTGAACTTCCATTCTACTCTTATCTATATCGAATAAAATCAATTTTCTCAATGGAAATCTCTCTTTATAGTTAATTAGGCTACCAATAAGTGCTGGAGTCCTAGTACTACCAGCCCCTACTATTGTAACCCCTAGTTGTCTACGTTTCACAAAATCACTCCTTATCTGTCATTTCAATATATGAAATCAATATTTGAACTAAAGTGTGTAGCCCAATTCTTGAAATCAAGTCATTGTATGCTGTCTTAGTATCATCAGCAAAACAAAACATATTGTAATTTGCTATTTTCTGCAAAGAATTGTTTGGAAAAGAGGTAAGTGCTATTACATCTACTCCTCTTGTTCTTGCAGTCTTTGTTATGGTCAATATCCTTTCTGTTTCTCCAGATATAGACATGACTATTACAGTTTCATCTGGATCTAGAGAATCTCCAAGCACATCAATTATATTTGGATCAGCAATCAAAATTGCCTTGATGTTTAAAAGAGCTAACCTAGAACTCAATAGATTTGCTATTGGCTCTGAGGCCCCCCTTCCTACTACATACACTATTCTAGAACTTATAATTCTTCTTGCTATTTTCTCCACATTTTCTTCACTTTGAAGGGATAGAGTCTTGGTCACTTCTGTATTGATTCTATACAGTATATCTTCAAATGATAGACCAAAACCCATATCCTTCTTATTTGCCAAATAGTCCTTTAGATAATATCTCAACTCACTGTATCCTTCAAAGCCGAGTTTTTTAGACAGATTGATAATGGTGGTCTTAGATACATAAAGCGTATCTGCCACTTCATTTGCAGATGAATCCTGAACCCTGTCCGGATTACTTATTATATATTCTACTATTTTCTTTTCAAGATCTGTTAACTCATCATATCTCTCTGTCAATCTACTCAATTTCAATTCTATGCCAACTCCCCTTGTAGTTCTCTATCTACAGCATTTTTCACAAACTCTACATTAGGTCCAAATACTATGTGAATATGGTTTTTGGCTGGGAAGAATATACCTGATGTTCCTGATTCCTTAAGTCTTTCCTTATCAACTATATGCATATCCTTTAAATCTATCCTAAGCCTAGTAACGCAGTTTTCCACATTTACTATATTTGCCTTTCCTCCTATTGCCTCTATTACTATTCTTGCAACTTCATCATATCTCTTTTCTTTCAGTAGAGTATTGTATTCCATCTCATCTTCTTCACGACCAGGTGTAGGTATATTCCACTTTTTGATTGCCCAACTAAATGAAAAATATGTTACTAGAGCTAGAGGAATTCCTACTATAAATAGATTATACCATCTGGTATTCTCATACATAAGACCAAATATGGCAAAGTCAAATATAGTTCCTCTAATATAGCCTACTCCTGTCTTTAACATAGCCAATGCTACAGCTCCTGATGCAGCTAAAAATACATACCATACATATAGTAATGGTGCTATAAATAGAAATGAGAATTCCATAGGTTCAGTAATATTACCTAAAAATGGAGTCAATACCATAGTTATGATAATGCCCTTTACAAATTTTCTATTTTTATGGAAAGATGTCTTATACATAGCAAGCCCTATGGCCGGAATCATAAATAGAGTAACCAACATTTGATTCTGAGCCATAAATCTAGTTAGACTGGGAACCATTTCCCAAGCTTCATGGGACGGACCTAGATCAAACAATATCTTATTAAGTGCAGGTAACACTCCTACAAAGCTCTCTCCACCTATCATATAAGTTCCACCAGCAGGAGTGAATCTAAGCATAGCACTCCATACATGATGAAGTCCAAATGGTATTAAAAGCCTTACCATGACAATGTTTAAAAACACTCCTACATATCCACTTAAAATAAGCGAAGACATAGATATAAGTCCCTTAGTTATAAACTGCCAGAAAAATGGAATTATAAGCCCAGCTAAAATAGTAACTCCAATTGTAACTATAGGCACAAACTTTTTACCACTAAAGAAAGCAAAGGCTATTGGCAATTCTTTCTCATGGTATTTATCAGTTAACCAAGCTGCTATAAGTCCACTGATAATACCACCAAGTACATCAAGTCTAAGGGTTTGAACCCCTAATACCATCCCTTGGCCTACTTGTGCCATTTCTTCTGCAGATGCTAAGTTTCCTGTTGACTTTAACCATACATTGATAGTTGCATTTAATATTAAATATGAGATAATAGATGAAAATACCGAAATACCTTTTTCCTTTTTTGAAACTCCATAGGCAACGCCCATGGCAAACAATATTGGGATGTTCCCAAATATTACATCCGCAATACTTCTTAAACCTACTAAGATAGTTTGAAGAGCTTGATTTCCTAGAAATGGTACTCTCTCAATCATATAGCCCTGTACTAGAGCTCCTGTCAAACCCAACACCATACCTACTGGTGCCATCACAGCTATAGGCAGTAATAATGAACGGCCAAATCTTTGAATGTTCTCACTAAATCTTCCCTGCTTTGACAATTTATCCACTTCCTTTCTGAAAATTTAGAATCATTATGTAATGTAATTTTAATATATATATATTCAATAAACAAGATATTATGGGCTTTTAAGTCTATTACCTGCTGATTTTACTTTGGACATTTTTTGTGACTTTAGTCCGTTAAAATTAAAGAGGCAAAAAAATTCCCCATATTTAAAAATACAGGGAATTCAATACTATTTCAATACACGTCTTAAAAATTCTCTAGTTCTTTCCTCTCTAGGATTGTTGAATATCTCTTCAGGAGTTCCCTCTTCTGCTATGACTCCTTTATCCATAAATACAACCCTATCGGATACCTCTCTTGCAAAATCCATTTCATGAGTTACTACTAGCATGGTCAAACCAGTATTAGCTAGGTCCTTCATAACTTCTAGTACATCTCCTACCATCTCTGGATCAAGAGCTGATGTAGGTTCATCAAATAACATTGCATCTGGTTCCATAGACAACGCCCTTGCAATAGCAACCCTTTGTTTTTGCCCTCCTGATAGCTGTCTTGGTTTTGCATTTATATATTGAGCCATACCTACTATATCTAAATATCTCATGGCCTTTTCTTCTGACTCTCTCTTAGATCGTTTCAATACCTTAATCTGACCAACTGTACAATTATCCAACACATTCATATTGTCAAATAGATTGAATTGCTGAAATACCATTCCAAGCTTTGCTCTATGAGCATATATATCATTATCCCTATCTAAAATATCTTCTCCATTGTATAAGATCTTTCCTCCACTAGGTTTTTCTAGAAGATTGACGCAACGAAGAAGTGTAGACTTTCCCGAACCAGATGAGCCAATTATGCATACTACTTCTCCCTTATCTACTGAAAAATTAATATCTTTTAATACTTCATTCTCTCCAAATGATTTATTTAAATGTTGAATATCTATTATCTTCTCCATATTTTCACCTCTATTCTAGACCCCTATTTTACCTTCATCCTTATTTTGTTTTCTCTTTTCTAATATATCCTCAGGCCTTTGAACCTGCATTTGATTTCCTATGATATTATAGTTCTTTGGACCATCTAATCTTCTTTCAATAGCTCTTAATATCCTAGTCACTGTAAAAGTCATTATAAAATATATAATACAGGTGATAAAATAAGGTTCAAAGAATTTAAAGGTATTTCCAGCAATTGACTTCGTCTGAAAATAAAGTTCTGTTATACTGATTACATTTAATACTGATGTGTCCTTTATATTGACTACAAATTCATTTCCTGTAGCTGGCAAAATATTTCTAATTACCTGCGGTAAAACTACATTAAACATAGTTTGAACATGATTCATTCCCAATGCATGAGCTGCTTCAAATTGTCCTTCATCTATGGATACTATTCCACCACGCACTATCTCTGCCATATATGCTCCTGTATTTATGGACACTATAAATATTGCGGCTAATAATCTATTTAATTGTATACCAAAAGCCTCTGCTACTCCATAATATATTACCATAGACTGAACCATCATAGGAGTTCCACGAAAGAACTCTATATATGCAGAAAGTGTCCAGTTTATTACCTTTAAAACCCATTTCTTTATTCCTCTCTCAGGTACTGGTATAGTACGTATAACTCCAATAATCAATCCTATTATTGCACCTAAAATAGTACTAGTAATGGAAATCAAAAGTGTCATATATGAACCACGTAAAAACATGGGCCAATTTCTTAAAAATATCTTCTTTACCAATCCAAAACTCATATTTTTCCCTCCTATGACTACATGGTAAAACTGACTATTTTAAGACTTTATCAACAATCTCAACTAACTATCTTATATAGTCAGTTTTACATGATTAACTGATTAGTCTTGAGCTGCAGGTTGGTTCATTATAGCCTCATCCATTATCTCTTGACGTTCTTCTTCAGATATTGTAGATAAAATTTCATTTATTTTTTCAGTTAAATCGCTGCCTTTTTTAACTCCTACAGCAATTGCTGTGTCATCAGGAGATGTCACAAATCCGTCTTGGAATTCAATCATCATAAAATTATCATTGGCACTAGTTGCACTGACGCCTTCTGGTCGTTCTGACACATATCCATCTATAATTCCAGATTGTAAAGCAACTCTCATAGCCGGAAAGTCTGACATAGCAGTTTCCTTAATTACTCCATCAATCTGCTCTATCACAGTATAGTGAAATGTATTTAATTGACCGGTTATCTTAGCTCCACTAAAGTCCTGAATAGACTTAGCTGATTCATATTTACCACCTTTTCTTACTACCATAACTAAGTCTGAAGTATAATATACATCGCTAAAATCAATAGATTCTAAACGTTCTTCTGTTGGTGACATACCTGCAATGATTGCATCTATAGTTCCTGATGTTAAAGCTGGAAGCAATCCATCCCATTCAGTCTTTACAATTACTAATTCCTTTCCTAATCCTTCTGCTATCCTCTTAGCTATTTCTACATCATAACCACCTGCATATTCCGCATTATCTTCAATTTTAACTCCACCATTTGAATCATCTAATTGAGTCCAATTAAACGGCGCATATCCAGCTTCTAATCCAACTTTAAATGTATTATTTCCATTTCCCTGTGTGCCTCCTTGGACTTCTCCTCCATCTACTTTTGCATCTCCTCCACCACATCCTACTAATACCATAGGCACCAAGACAAATATCATAACTAACATAAATAATCTTTTTCTCATTATAATCTCTCCTTTTTTTGTAATAAAAAAACGCCTGATAGATTATCAAGCGTTTATATGCGTATAGCAAAGCTAAAGATAATCCTCTTCCTTTTTTGCTCAATGTGTGAGATAGCACAACATCAAAGTATCGAGCATATACCTTGATGACAGTCCTATACCTGTTCGATATAGACCCAGCCATAGATTTTGGATATCTAAGACTTCGGCGATATCCCCTTTCTCCATATGTCATAGGCTTCCGGCCTCTATATGGTTACTAATAAATATCGCGCCTCTACCTCACCCTGGAAGGATGAGGATTTTTATTAAGTTTTAATTGTATCAATGATACCATGGTAACAGAAAATAGTCAAGGATTAATTTCTACATTTCTGCTTCTTCCCACTCCAACGACCTAGTAACTGCCTTCTTCCAACCTCTATAGAATTTATCTCTATCTTCCTTTTTCATTTCTGATTCAAATATCCTATCTATGCTCCATCTTTTTATGATATCATCTTTGCTCTCCCAGAAACCAACAGCTAAACCTGCTAAATATGCTGCACCAAGAGCTGTTGTCTCTACTACATTTGGCCTATATACTGGAACATCTAGGATATCAGATTGAAATTGCATCAAGAAATTATTTGCTACTGCTCCACCATCTACCTTTAATGTTTGAAGTTCAATTCCTGAATCTTCCTGCATTGCTTCTAAGACATCTCTAGTCTGGTAAGCGATGGACTCTAGTGCAGCTCTAATTATATGTTCTCTGTTTGAACCCCTAGTTAGACCTACCATTGTTCCCCTAGCATACATATCCCAATACGGTGCCCCTAGTCCTACAAAAGCAGGTACTATATATACTCCATTATTATCCTCTACCTTATTTGCAAAATATTCACTATCACTTGCATCGGTTATAAGTCTCAACTCATCTCTTAACCACTGAACAATAGCACCAGCTACAAATATACTTCCCTCAAGAGCATATTCTACTTTTCCATCTACTCCCCACGCTATTGTTGTAATTAGTCCGTTTTGGGAAGTTATCATCTCTTCCCCTGTATTCATCAACATAAAGCATCCTGTACCATATGTGTTCTTTGCCATTCCTGGCTCAAAACAAGCTTGCCCAAATAAGGCTGCCTGTTGGTCCCCTGCTATTCCTGCTATAGGTATCTCTGCTCCTCCAAAGGTATGAGGATCTGTCACTCCATAGATTTCACTAGA
Organism: Tissierellaceae bacterium HCP3S3_D8; assembly: GCA_052067355.1. GTDB lineage: Bacteria > Bacillota > Clostridia > Tissierellales > Tissierellaceae > CABMKH01. The sequence continues at coordinate 80,545 of JBQHQH010000003.1, read as the reverse complement.
CTGTTTAACCTCTGGAAGCATTGAAGCTGGAATATCTAACTCCTTCAATAGCTTTTCATCCCATTTTAATTCCTTGATATTATATATCATAGTCCTCGAAGCATTGGAATAGTCAGTGACATGAACTTTTCCTCTTGTTAGGTTCCAGATCAGCCATGTATCTACATTTCCAAATAATAGCTCTCCATTTTCAGCCTTTTCTCTAGCTCCTTCCACATTATCAAGTATCCATTTGATCTTAGCTCCAGAAAAATAAGCATCTACTACAAGTCCAGTATTATTTCTTATATAATCCTCAAGTCCTTTTTTCTTTAACTCATCACATATTGCTGCCGCTCTCCTACATTGCCAAACTATTGCATTGTATATGGGCCTGCCTGTGGTCTTATCCCATACAATTGTAGTCTCTCTTTGATTTGTTATACCCATTGCAGCAATTTCTTCAGGCCTAATACCTGCTGTTTCCAACACTTCTCTAGCAACTCCAGATTGAGTTCCCCATATTTCCATAGGATCATGTTCTACCCAACCCGCCTTAGGATAATATTGCGTAAATTCATTTTGTGCAACCTTAACCACTTCACCCTTATTGTCAAATATTATTGCTCTAGAACTAGTAGTTCCTTGATCTAATGCCATTATATACTTTTTTTCCAAGACTCTTCCCCCTTTTTTATAACCAATAGAAAGGTTTTCATTTATAGAATATTCGTTTATATAAACCTTCCGTTCACGAGTTTCAAAAATACATCTTAACGATATTCTGATGAAAGTTTTTTTGTACTATACAACTTTTATCTCTAAACCCATAACCCTAAGAAAAACTTATAAATAAATGCTCCCAATACTCCTCCTATTATGGGCCCTACAATAGGCACAAATGCATATCCCCAATCCGAATCTCTTTTTCCTGGTATTGGAAGCAATGCGTGAGCTATTCTAGGTCCAAGATCTCTTGCTGGATTTATTGCATATCCCGTTGGTCCCCCTAGACTTAAACCTATTGCCCATACTAGAATACCTGCCAATAGAGCGCTTAGAGGCCCTACTTCATTATTTCCATTATTTATTCCCAAAATTCCTAAAACTAAGATGGCAGTACCTATTATCTCCGTAACAATATTCCACTTGTGGTTTTTAATGGCTGGAGATGTGCAAAATATTCCTAACTTAACATCTGGATCATCTGTCTCTATAAAATGATCTCTAAATGCTAAAAATACTAGAGTTGCCCCAGCTATAGCTCCTAATATTTGAGCTATTATATATCCAGGAACTAATGACCAAGGAATATTCCCTATTGCAGCAAATCCAATAGTCAAAGCTGGATTTAAGTGAGCACCACTTACCCATCCTGTAGTATATGCCGCTATAGATACAGCAAATCCCCAAGCGGTTGCTACTACAATCCATCCTGCATCTTTAGCCTTTGACTTTACTAGGGAAACATTGGCTACTACTCCTCCCCCTAATAAAATGAGTATTAATGTTCCTAAAAATTCAGCCATATACATTGATGTACTTGTCATCTCATTATCCCCCTTTATCATTTTATAATTAAAACCTATATTAAGAAATCACCACCTTTCATTTTACATATACCATACATTCTCATTGCTAGTGGATATACCTATTGCACCAGCATTTAGGCTATCAATTACATCTGCCTTATCCCTTATTAAACCACCAGCTACAACTGGTATTCTTGTCTTTTCCCTTATCTCCCTTATGATTTTGGGAACTATTCCAGGGAGAATTTCAACTACATCAGGCTTTATTGTCTTTATGGAGTTAATTCCTGAGTCTAAACTCAATGAATCAAGTAAAAACAATCTCTGAATGGTAAACATCCCTAAATCCTTTGCTGCTTTTATAAGATTGTTCTTCGTTGTTATAATTCCATCTGGTTTAACTGTATTATTAATATACTTTATTGCTGTTGTATCCCGTGAAAGGCCACCTATTAAGTCTATATGAATATATACTAATTTGTCATTCTTCCTAAGAACATCGACCATCTTTTCTATATTCAATATATCTCCAGTCAATAAAAATACTATCTTGCAGGGTGAACTGATTGCATTCTCAAGCTCATCGATATTATTTACTGCTGCTATAATAGGATTATCATGTATATGTGTATAAAAATTTCTATCCATCTATTCTCACCCCTTTTTAATTTATACAGTATATTATATCACCAATATAAATATACTTAATAACTATATTTATATTGGTCTGATGAATTGCCATTTCAACACTCCCACTTATATTGAAAATCAATAGCCTAAAGATAAGTCAGCTTATATCAGTTGGAGTATAAAACTCCATCTGATATAAGTTTCTTTATTAATATAGACTTCGTGAAGCTACTATATTAACACCAGTATCAAGGATATTTTCTATGATTATATCACCCATCTTTACAGGTGCTTCAACCTCTACCTCGTTGATTATCTTCATACAATCAAATATCTTATCTTTTGGTATATCGCTATCAGTTCGTACTGGCAACCTATTTAAACTACCACCATTTATCTTTACTGTTGATGTAATAAGTCGTGTAGGATTGGACATCTCCTTTGCACCATATACTTCTCCCCTCTTACAAGTAGCCCCATAGACCTTATACCCAGTTTCAGCCTCTAAATCTTCAACAACCTCTAGACGACAACCAATAGGACATACTATACAGATCATTTCTTTTCTTTCCATATCTATACCTCCTTATCCAAAACTTCTATAGTCAATACTGAATCATTACCATCTTCCAACAGCTTAGAAGCTAATACTACCCTTTGCATCTCACTTGGTGTCATATATTTTTTCTTTACTTTTCTTATCTCTTTGTCTCCAGCCTTTACCACCAATTGTGCATCTTGGTAAATATCTCTAACTCTCATAAACAATTCCAATGGTTCTCCATCTAGTCTATCTCTGCTGATTTTCTGAGGTACAACATAGTGTATACCATCTCCTGGTCTAACATCTATATATTTATCAACTTCGCTTAATTCACCTTTTACATATCTTGCTGCAGCTTTACCTGCTCTTCTACTCTCTTGTGTTACATAGTCTACCACATCATGGACATGCAGTACGTTTCCGCAGGCAAATATTCCTGATATCTCCGTCTCCATTGATTGATTTACTATAGCTCCTTTGGTCCTTCTATCTAATGGTATTCCCGCATTATTAGACAATTCATTCTCTGGTATCAACCCCACAGACATCAACACCGTATCACACTCATAGACTTCTTCAGTTCCGGGTATAGGTCTTTTATTTTCATCTGTCTTTGCAACTACCACACTCTCTACTCTATCCTTGCCATTTATCTTCACTATATTGTGCCTCAACATCAAAGGTATGCCATAATCTTCTAGACATTGAACCACATTTCTTCCAAGACCAGCAGCATATCCTCCCCTAGCTAATACCCCTATGACCTCAGCACCCTCCAGAACTAACCTTCTAGCCATTATAAGTCCTATATCTCCAGATCCAAGTATTATTACTTTCTTTCCTACCATATATCCTTCCATATTTATAAGTCTTTGAGCCAACCCTGCATTATAGACCCCCACCGGTCTAGCACCTGCTATATTTAAGGCTCCTCTAGTTCTCTCTCTACATCCCATTGCCAATACTATAGCCTTTGCTTGAACATTAATTAGTCCATCCTTAGTGTTTATGGTAGTCACTATCTTATCTTCAGTTATATCTAGCACCATAGTATCCAATTTATATTCAATTCCTAGATCATATAACTCCTGTATAAATCTCTCTGCATACTCTGGACCTGTCAACTCCTCCTTAAATATATGGAGACCAAATCCATTATGTATACACTGCTGAAGTATACCACCTAGCTCTCTGTCTCTTTCAATGACCAATATGCTCTCAATTCCATTTTTCTTGGCCTCAATAGCAGCTGCTAGACCTGCTGGTCCTCCACCAATTACGACTATATCATAATTTAACATATCATCATCCCCTACCTCTTTTATTATATTTGTTCCTTAGTTTCACCAATGGCAATATTGGAATTTGGTCCATCTTTTACTACTTCAGTGATATCCATCCCTAGTTCTCTAGCTAGTATCTCAATAACTCTAGGTTGGCAGAACCCACCTTGGCATCTTCCCATACCTGCCCTTACTCTTCTCTTAATACCATCTACAGTTCTTCCGCCAGCTTTTCTATGTATGGCGTCTACTATTTCACCCTCTGTAATATTTTCACATCTACAGATAATCCTTCCATATCGTGGATCTTTCTTTATCATCTCGTGTTTTTCTTCTGGACTCAATTCCATAAAGTTGATCATCTCTCTCCTGCATGGATTAAAGTTCTCTTTACTTTTAAAATTACCATCTATATCTTTAAGTAATTGAACTACATATCTTCCAATAGCAGGTGATGCTGTAAGTCCAGGAGATTCTATCCCTGCAACATCAATAAAACCCTTTGCTTCTTCTGCCTCTTTGATTATAAAGTCTCCTGTGTCTGGTGATGCTCTCAAGCCTGCAAAAGATGTAATCACTGCATTAAATGGGATCTTATCACAAGACTTACTCGCAGTCTCTCTGACATATTTAAGTCTCTCATCGGTAGTCCCTTTGTTTTCTTTATCATCTATATTCTCAGCATCAGGACCAACCAACAGATTTCCATGTACTGTAGGTAAAACAACAACACCCTTACTTATCTCTGTTGGACACTGAAATATGACCCTACCCACTGTATCTCCAGCATTTTTATCTAATAAAAAGTATTGACCTCTCCTAGGAGTTATCTTGAATTCTGGAGATCCTATCATGCCATGTATCCTATCAGCATATAATCCAGCACAGTTTACCACATATCTTGTGTCTATCTCTCTATCACCTGTAGATACTCTATATCCACCTTCTATCTTCTCTATATTCACTACTTCACTATTTAATAATAGATCTACCCCATTTTCCATAGCATTCTCTACAAGGGCAATTGCTAGCTCCCAAGGTCCCATTATTCCCGCAGTTGGTGCATACAGAGCTCCTACAGCTTCAGGATTTATATTGGGCTCCATGTCCAATAACTCTTCCTTCCCAATTATCCTCATCTCTGGTACTTTATTTTGAATGCCCCTTTCATACATCTCTTCAAGAGTAGACATATCTGCCTCATCTAATGCTATGGTCAAAGAACCAACCCTCTTAAAAGGCACATCTAATTCCCTACACAGATCCTCCAACATCTTATTTCCCTCTACATTAAGCCTTGCTTTCATTGTATTTGGCTTGGCATCATATCCAGAGTGAACTATGGCACTATTGGCCTTTGTAGTTCCATTTGCCACATCATTTTCTTTTTCTAAAACTAAAACCTTAAGATCATACTTGGACAATTCTCTAGCTATACATGCTCCAACTATGCCAGCACCAATAATTGTAATATCATACATATTGTCTTCTCCTCCTCTATTTAGCTAAATCAAAAAACCACAATTATACCTTCTTCTGAAGATATCCTCGTGGTTCTCATATTCTCACCCTAATATTAAGTTATTCTAATTTTCCCATCTTATCTCTTCTACTCCTTGTACTTGAGATAAGATATTATTAAAATCTTCATAGTTAAATCTTCTATTTAACATTACTGCAAACTCTAACTCAACAACCTCATACTCTATATCATTATTTGTAGTTATTAGTATATTACTACTTTCTATGCTACTACTTTCAATTTCATTCCTATTGATTTGCACACCCTTTATTAAAATATCATTGTTTCCAAAGACTTCTCCTAAATCTCCTATTAATCCTGGCCTTTCACGACACTGTAATATGGCCATTTTATATTTTTTATTGACCAACCTTCCCTCGAACTTCCTCAGAAAATCCAAAGATATAAAAACTATCACTGCTGTTATTAATGCCCCTAGATAATATCCACCTCCAATCGCTAAACCTAATCCTCCACAAACCCATAGACTAGCTGCTGTGGTCAGCCCCTTTATATTATTGCCATCTCTAATAATTGTCCCTGCTCCTAAAAATCCTATACCACTTACTACTTGAGCTGCCAGACGTGCAGGATCACTTCTACATTCTATGCCATTAAATCCTTGACTAGACAACAGCATTATCAAAGTTGCTCCTTCAGTTACTAATATATGAGTTCTAAATCCTGCAGGTCTATTATTGGCTTCTCTTTCCATACCAATAAGACCTCCTATGATGGCTGATAATAAAAGTCTCAATATAGTTTCAACATTACTCACCATTTCTACTCTCCCCAATCTCTCTATGGGTAAATGCAATTCTCCATATATCAATTACTATATAGCATACTACGCAAAATATTAGAAAATGTGAAGCTCTCTTATGGAGTAGAACGCCACAATTATATCTTCAAAAGAAGATATAATTGTGGTTCTCATTTTCTCTAACCATTTATTTAATTTTATAGTATATCTATTATATCCTTTACAGAATTAAATACATAATCTGCTCTAGTTTTACTATTTTCATAATCTTCCCTTTTAGTTTCCCCAGAATATACCAATACAGAAGATATACCTGCATTTTCTCCAGTTTTAATATCAGTATATAATCTGTCTCCTACTATTACCATATCGTCTTTATCTAATCCATATTTAAAAGTAATACTTTCTACTATCTCTTCATTTGGTTTACCTATTATTTTCGGAACCTTTCCAGTAGAAGACTCTATTAAAGCTGCCATTGCACCTGCATCTGGCATAAACCTATCATCAGGTAAAGGACAATTAAAATCCGGATGTGTGGCTATATACTCTACTCCTTCATGTATATATTCACATGCCGCCCATAGTTTCTCATAGGTCAAAGTAGTGTCAAATCCCAATACCACATAATCAATTTCTTTATGCCTTTCCCGTTCTAAAATAAAACCTTCTCTTTCAAATTCCTCTTCCAATGCTCTAGTACCTAGTAGATAAATTCTAGCACCCTTTTTTTTATTTTTCAAATACATGGTAGTGGCCTCTCCAGAGGTAAACACTTCTTCTTCTGTAGCTTCTATACCTAATTTATTAAGTTTTTCTACATATGTTTCTTTATTTTTAGATGAATTATTCGTTAGGAAAATATATCTTTTTCCTTTGTTTTTTATGGTCTCTAAAAACCCCTTTGCACCATCTATCAATTCATCTCCAAGATAGATAGTTCCATCCATATCCAACAAAAATACAGTTTTCTCTCTTAATTTTTCCAACGATTTCCTCCTTTATATTTAAAATTTATCTAAATAAATTTGGAACAAACAATGCAATGCTTTCTGAATAAGTAACTAGTATTAATACTACTAATAATGCAATTATAAAAGGCCAAACTTCTTTCAAAAAGTCCTCTAAAGTTACATCTACTATTGAACATACAGTAAACATCATTGAGCCAAATGGTGGAGTCAATCCTCCAATCATGATATTCACTATAAATATCATCCCAAAATGTATTGGGTCTACACCAAATACTTTAACTGCTGGAACTAGTAATGGAGCCAGTATTACTAATGCTGCACCACCTTCAATAAACATACCTATAAACAAAAGCAGTATATTTATTACCATCAATAATACAAAAGGACTATCTGTCATATTCATAAGCGCTTCAGTTATCAGCTGTGGAATTCTCTCCAATGTAAGATAATAGCCAAATACCTTAGCACTTGAGATTATTATCATTACTGCACCTGTACTCTTTACTGTATCCATCAATATTATTGGTATATGCTCTAATTTCAACTTTTTATATACGAAGAACCCTACTATCAAGGAAAATAGTACTGCTATTCCTCCTGCTTCTGTAGGAGTAAATACACCAAATCTCATTCCCATAATTATTCCAAATGGGATAAGTAATGCCCAGATAGATTTTATAAATTGAAGTAAAATCTCTGTAACAGATGCCATCTTATCTCTACTTGGCTTGTATTTTCTCTTTACTGCAATAATATGGACAGCTATCATCAAAGCTATAGTCATCAATATTCCTGGACTATATGCCGCCAAGAACATATCTCCTACTGAGACGTTTGCTATTATTGCATATAAGATAAGATTAGTTCCTGGTGGAATTACTGGACTTATTGCTGACGAAGCAGCAGTTATTGCAGCTGAAAAAGGCTTTGAAAATCCTTTCTTCTCCATTTCAGGCACTAATATCTTTGATTGCATAGCAGCATCGGCATTTGCAGATCCTGAGATTCCACCCATTAATGCACTTAGTAATACGTTTACTTGAGCTAGTCCTCCTTTAGTATGCCCTACTAAAACATCTGCAAAATTCATCAACGCTTCACTTATTCCCGAATAATTCATTACAGAACCTACCATAATAAAAAACGGTACTGCTAGATAGGGAAAAGATTCTATAGAAGTTACAAACTGTTGAATTACCATCTCCATAGGCATTGAAGAATTGATAAATATAAAATAAAATAGAGAAGCACCAATTAAAGCGAATGCTATTGGTATATTTAGAAAAAACAAAATAAATAAAACTATAATTGGATAAATCGCTTGCATTTATTGTCTCCCCCTTTGACTTTAGTTGCTTTCATTAAAAAACACCTTCTTGAAACTTTTGATTGAGAAATAAATAGAATATAGTGTTATCAATGCAAACGATATTACTATTACAGTATTTATATATGAATAGGATATCTCTAATGCTGCAGTTATCTTTGTAGATCCTGCTACATACTTATAACTAAAGTAAAACATAAGACCAGATAGAATAACTACAATTATTGAAGTAAGGAATTCTAATATATCTCTTCCAGTTTTAGGCAACAATTTAACTAATACTTCTACACCTATCATATGATTAGTCTTATAGGCATTGGCAACACCTAAAAATATAGTCCAAACAAACGCACCTACAGCAACTTCTTCTGCCCAATAATATGTAAACTTTAAAAAATATCTAGTAAATACATTCATAATTACTACAACTGTAGTAATAGATAGAAAAACGCTTCCTATGTAGAGCTCGAAATCCTTTTTAAAAGCTTTTATCAATTTATTCATATCTATTTTGCCTCCTATAAGAGTATTTTTAAGTTGAAAGGAGAAAAAAATCTCCTCTCAACTACTTTTCAACTACTTTGAGTTTTCTTTTATACTCTTTAATTCCTTCATTATTTCATCATAGATACCTGGAGTCCATTTATCAAATCGCTCAAATACTGGTGCAGTAGCTTTCATGAAAGCTTCAGCATCTACCTCATAGAAATTTACACCTTCTGCCTTTAATAGCTCTTCGTATTCTTTTTCCAATTTGATAGTTTCAGCTAAATTCTCATCTCTACCTTTATCAAATTCTTCTTGTATAATAGTTCTCTGTTCTTCAGTTAAGCTATCCCAAAGCTTAGTTGCAATCGTAACTGAAGAAACTCCTAATAGATGATTTGTCAAAGAATATTCCTTTACATTTTCATATTGTCCAGTTCCATAATAAGTCATTATTGAACCTTCTACACCGTCTATTACTCCCTGTTGAATTGCTGCATAAGTATCTGGATAAGGCATTGAAACAGGGTTGCCACCCATAGCCTCAATAGTATATGTATACAATTGGCTGGTTGGAACTCTTATGTTTAATCCCTTCATATCTTCTGGAGTTCTAATCGGTTTTTTAGTCATCATACTTCTAAATCCAAATACCCAATCTAGAGAAAGCACTTTTATCCCATGCTCTTCTGCCTTTTTATTTAGATTTTGTACTAGAGGAGTCTGCATCATAGCAAAATACTCATCAAATGTTTGATATAAAAACGGTCCAGTTACAGCATTATAGTCTGGTACATAGTCCCCTAAGAAATTTACCCCGTCAACTAATATCCAGTCAGAACCTTTAGCTACTTGTTCCATACCATCTTTACCTATTGGCAATATACCACCTGTAAACAGTTGTAATTCTAATGAACCTTCACTTCTTTCATTTATAGCTTCCACTACCTTTTTCAATGACTTGGCAGTCTGTTCCTCATCTACAAACTTTGTACTAACTTTTATTACTTTCTTTTCACCATTACCATTAGATCCACCATCATTTCCACCACTAGTAGGTGTTTTATTATCTCCACCACATGCAACTAAGGACAAAGTAATAGCTAGTACTAATAAAATCGATAAAATCCTTTTCATTAATAATCCCCCTCATTGGTAATATATTTCAAAGCTTAAAACATATTATCATCTTGTTCTCATCCTGTCATATTATGGGTTTTAATGACATTGACAAAAAGAAAACGATTCCATTACAGGCACAAAAACTCCTTATATTTTACTTCTGAACCCCTACCCTATAAAACAAATATCACACCTTATTTTTACCTTCTAGTACCTCCTTCTCTGTTCTTTAAAATGAATGCTAAACCTTAAAAGATCAAACAATTTTTCTCTTCTCATATCTCCTCCTCTATACTTTAGCTAACTACCATGATAACTTTTTGCTTTGTAAAAATCAAAAATCACAATTGTGCCTTCTTTCAAAGGCATAATTGTGGTTCTCATCTTCTCCAACCAAATATTAACTTTATTGACATTATATCACATAAGTTAAGTGAAGTAAAGATTCTGATTGTTTAAATTTATTTAAAAAATGAATTAGATTGACTCATTTTTAACAATCTCTAGAAGGATTTCGCTGATTTTAACTAAAATACTAAATTTGGAACAAACATGACTATCTGTGGTATATAAGTTAATATTACTAATACTATAAGAAGTGCAAGTATAAATGGTACAATTTCTCTTATGAAATCTGTAAGTTCACATCCAGTAATTGAACATACTGTAAACATCATTGAACCAAATGGAGGTGTTATACCACCTATCATTATATTAACTATGGTGATTATACCAAAATGGATTAAGTCAATTCCTAGGTCTTTAACTACTGGTACTAGTAATGGTGCAATTATAATCATTACAGCTCCACCTTCTAGAAACATACCTAGTACCAACAATAATAAGTTTATTAATAATAACATTACATATTTATTTTGTGTGAATCCTAGCAACCCGTTTGCTAATAACTGTGGAATCCTTTCCCAATTCATATAATAACCGAAAACTGATGCTGCAACTATTATCAATACGACTCCACTTGTTCCATATATAGTTTCTTGCATTATAGGTATGAAATGTTCTAATTTTAATTTTTTATATACAAATACCCCTACAATTATTGTATATACTACGGCTATTGCCCCTGCTTCTGATGCCGTAAAAAATCCTCTCCTAAGTCCTGCAATTATACCAAATGGAAAAAGTAACGCCCATAGTGAATCAACTGCCTGTTTAAGTATTTCTCTTCCGGTAGCCTTTTTATCTCTTGATGGCTTATATCCTCTCTTTTTAGAGATTATGTGTACTCCTATCATAAGACTTATAGCCATAAGTATTCCTGGAACATAGGCTGCCATAAAAAGTTTTCCCGTAGACACACTTGCGATTAATGAGTATATTATAAGGTTGATTCCTGGTGGAATTACTGGTGTTACAGCTGATGACGCAGCAGTGATTGCAGATGAAAAATCTTTGTCGTATCCCCGCTTTTCCATTTCAGGTACTAACATCTTACTTTGCATTGCAGCATCAGCATTTGCTGAGCCTGAAACACCACCCATCAATAAACTAAGTACTACATTTACTTGACCAAGTCCCCCTGGCAAATGTCCTGTAAGTACATCAGAAAATTTCATGAGTTTCTCACTTATACCTGAATAGTTCATTATAGAACCTGCCATTATGAAAAATGGTATTGCAAGCAGTGAGAAATTTTGAGCACTCGTTATATATTTTTGGAACATCAAATCTGGCGGTGATCCAGTGTTGATAAAAGAAAAGTAGACCATTGTTGATGTGAATAGTGCATATGCAATTGGTATGCTAGAAAAATATAAAATAAATACAAGTAAAATTGGTAAATATACCATAATTATACCCCTTTTCTATCTTTCTTTGAAATGTCTTTATATAGGAATATGATAGAATATATAGTCATCAGTATAAAACTTACTGAGAGTGCTGAACTTATATATACAGAAGATATTCCTAAAACAGGTGTAGGTTTTACATAGGAATTAGATAAATAAATTACACTTAAGTATGACAAATATCCATTTACTATAGTTAAGATTATATTTACTATAGTAGTAACTATTCCCCTATATTTATCTGAAAGTTTATCTACTAAAAAGTCAACTCCGATATGTTGATTTCTCTTGTAGCCTGCAGCAGCACCTATAAATACTGACCAAACAAAACATCCAGTAGCCACTTCTTCAGACCAATAAATTCCTGATTTCAGGAAGTACCTAAGAATTACATTCAAAATAACTAAAATCGTAGTTATGATTAAAAATCCCCCTGAAATTATCTCCTCTAAATTAGATAATATAATTTTCACTTTGCTTTTTTTCTGCATAAAATCACCCTATTCTCGTTAATCATTGATTCTTAGTTCAAAAGAGTTTCATTTATTGAAACTCTTTTGAACTAATTTTTATCTCATTTTTTTAAGTTCCTCCTGTATTTTGTCATATATGCCATCAGAAGTCCCCTCCATTTTGTCATATACGGCTCTTGTAGCTTCTACAAAAGCTTCAGCATCCACTTCATTGAATTTAACACCTTCAGCCTTTAACTCTTCAACTGTTTCCTCATATGATTCTTTGATTATATCTATCATTTCTTTTCCACCATATGCGAATTCTTCTTCTATTACTTTTTGGTATTTTTCTGGTATATCTTCCCAAACCTTAGTACTTATATAGACACCACATGTACCTAGGAAGTGTTTAGTCATGGCTACATTTTTAGCAACTTCGTACATTTTAGTACCTATATTGGAGAATTCTGAACCTTCAAGACCATCAACAACACCTTGTTGAACTCCGGATAGAGTTTCTGAGAATGGAAGTGGAGTTGCAGTAGCTCCCATTGAATTTATGGTATCTATAAACAATTGACTTCCTGGCACTCTAAGTTTCATACCTTTTAAATCTTCTGGCCTTTCGATGACTTTGTTAGTAACTAAGTTTCTAAAACCAAATACATAATCTAATCCTAATATTTTTATTCCTTTTTCCTCTGCTTGAGCAATCATGTCTTTAACTAAATCAGTTTCTAATAGTTCAGTATATTCATCAATACTCTGATATAACATTGGCCCTACAAGTACTTGAAAGTCTGGAACATAATCCCCTAAATATGAAGGATCTTCAACTGATATGAAATCTGCTCCCCTAACCACTTGTTCTAGACCATCTTTATATGTAGCTAATTGAGCCTGTGGGAAAGTTTGAATCTCTATAGCTCCATTTGTCTTTTCTTTGATTCTATCTGCTACTAAGTCCATAGATTTTGTCAATTGTTCATCTGGTGAAAATACATGGCTTAATTTTAATACCAATTTATAATCATCACCTTCTATGCCTTTTGAACTGTCATTACCTCCACATCCCGTGAGAGCTAAAGTAAATGCCAAGATTAAAGCAACAAATGAACCTATTGATTTAAATTTTCTCATAATCATCCCCCTTAAATAGATTTATTTAATCAACTTAGATTATTTAAAATAGGCATTATACCTATTTAAATACAAATAACTATCTTCCTAATAACTTATTAAGTTTATCAGTATCATCAGATATGATTCCATCTACACCTAATTTGATCAATCTTTCAAGTGAGAAATCCACCTTATCAATCCATACATTAACTTCAACTCCATTATTGTGAAGTTCCTTGATAACTGCTTCATCTAAACTATAAGCAGATGGATGATAAGCTTCAATTCCTAAATCCTTGGTGTATTTGCCAGGATTTATAAGCCAGCTTCCAGTTAAAAGACCACATTTGATATCTTTGTTTATCCTCTTAACTCTCATCATGCTTTTATGGTTAAAAGAGGACAGCATAATCTTATCTTCCAATCCAAATTCAGCAACAAGACCCAAAACCTTTTTTTCTAGATTTGGATAATCGAAGATACTATTTTTTAACTCAATATTAGTTATAATATCTTTATCCTGAATATATTCAAAGTAGTCTCTCAGAGTTGGAATAGGATTAAATCCATAATCCTGTTCTTCATTATAAGATGCGTCTAAAGCCATAAGCTCTTCAACAGTATAGTCTTTAACAAAACCAGTACCATTAGTAGTTCTATCTAGAGTTTCATCGTGAATTATGACGATTTCTCCATCTTTACTTAATTGAACATCAAATTCAATTCCATCAGCTTTTTCTTCTACTGCTTTTTTAAAAGCTAACATGGTGTTTTCAGGGTATTTACCTTTAAATCCCCTATGTGCATAGTTTTTAATCATATTTACCCTCCTTGTTATGGTCAAATTTTATCTTTACTATTAATTTGAAACAATGGCAATGCAGTAACCAATACATCTTAAATAAAACTGGCTTATATATTTTCTCTATATTCTGAATATTTAGGGCGTATAAAGTAATTGGATTACTTTAGATTATTATTGATCTTCGATATCAAAGGGATAAGACCAATTTCCCTATCCTAAAACATCTCTTGGACAAAGATGATGGTGTCAATATATCATATAAATAAATCAAGGTAAATATTCTAATTTTTTATTTGTTTTAATTAAAAAGCCGAATGGGTTATAGATAGATACCCATTCAGCTTTTTAATTAATTTATTTTTATGCAACTTTACCTTTTTTCTTATATGAAACTATTCCAACGATTGCCAAAACAGCTACTACACCTACAATCTTTAAAGTCTTTGAGCCACCTGAGTCTGCCTTGACTTCTTCTCCTACTTTCCATTCATCCTTGTGACCTAATCCATCTTCTGCCACTATATATGATACATCTTTATCCTTATCATAGGTATATTTACCTTCTTCATCTAATTTGCCTGATTCTAGCTCTTCACCATTAGAATCATATACAGTAACTACTGTTCTTGAAGAAAAACTGCCATCATCATAGTGAACCTTTATAACTCCATCTTCAACTGGTTCAATAGTCATCTTATGAGCATAAGCAGGAATTGCAGATATCAATAATATAACCATAATAATTACAATAGATCTTATATTCTTTACCATTTAAATCTCCCCCTTAACATATTTGATTACTCTCCAAAAAAAATTTAGTTACTAATTCTCTTCCTTTGTCTATATTTCTCACCCTAATGGATGTATTGGAAAACATCTTATAGAGATTTGGAATTCTAAGTTTTGCTCTACTCATCAGTTTCTCATCCTCTAATAAATGTATTTCTCCCTGTGCCAGGATACTGCCTTCATTTAAAATTATACATTCATCTGCCCAGCCATATGCTATGTCCACATCATGAGTTGTAATTACAATAGTATGACCAATACTATAGAGTATTTCAAGTATGGATAAAAATTGTTCCAATGAATGAGGATCAAGCCCTGAAAATGGTTCATCAAATACCATAATCTCTGGTTCCATTGCAAGTACACCAGCTATTGCAACCTTCTTCTTTTGTCCAAGACTCAGATTAAAAGGTTGTCTATCTTTCAAATCTTCTATACCTACTATATTTAAAACCCTATTGACTACTTCCTCCACTATATCTTCTCTATATTTCAAGTTTCTAGGTCCAAAAGCTATATCTTCATACACTGTAGTAGAAAATAATTGATCATCTGGATTATCAAATACAAGTCCTACTAGCCTTCGTATATCCTGAAGTTTTTCTTTACACATAGGTATCCCCTTAATATCTATAGAACCCTTTTGTGGAAGGATTAGTCCGTTCAGATGTTGCAGTAATGTAGATTTACCACTGCCATTTGAACCCAATATTGCTACTCTTTTTTTCTCTTCTATATTAATAGATACATCCTTCAATGCAGTTGTATTGTCAGGATATCTATACCATAGATTATTGATTTCTATTATATTCATTAAAACCACCACTTTTCAAAGATATTGAGTAAAACAACAGTAGAAACTACCACTATAGACTTTACTATGTCCATTCTCCCAATTCTTCTAGGTTCTGATATAGGCATCCTGCCATCAAAACCTCTAGATACCATGGCTCTATATACCTTATCTGATGTATCAATTGATTTGATCAATATTCCTCCCATTATTTGTCCATATGTCTTTAGGGACTCCCTATGTATACTAGGTCTAAACAATCTAGATACTAAGGATTTATATAGTTTACTAAAATTTTCCCCTAATAAAAATACATATCTCCAAGATAAAAATACAATTGATATGAAAAAATCTGGTAATTTCATATATGCTAAACTATTTAATAAATCTGGTATTGGTTGGCTAAAAAACATAATGAACATAATGTACAACGCGTTTAAACCTTTAAATGCCAATAATAGTACCAAATCTATTCTCTCCTGACTTGGAGGAAGTCCACCACTTATCAGTATAGGTATGGACATTAAAATTATAAAAGGTAAAATATAGCTTGTTCTCTTTAGAAGTCCTTTTATAGAAAATCCCATATATAGTACAATTATTGTCAATATAATATAGGAAGCTATAAGAAGTTTTGGAGTTTTTAAAAATACTAAACCAAAGATCATTGTTATACATGAAATTATTTTAGTTCTTGGTTCCCATCTATGTAGCCAAGAATCTCTATCTGTTATATGTGCCATATTTTTTATTGATGATATAGGATTTGATTCCATGTATAAAACTCCTTTGATAAAGTAAACTTATATCAGATGGAGTCTTATACTCCAGCTAATATTTCACTGCACTTTTCCTTAGACATATTAATTCTAACATTAACTTAATTCGTGAAACAAACTAAATATTAGTCTGATACTGTTTCAAAATATCTGGTCTAACCTTATTTATAAAATTAATCACTACAGCTGTAAGAATCCCTTCTCCAATAGCCAAAGGTAAATGTCCTAGTATCAATATATTTATAACTGACAAAAATCCTTCTCCATAGGCACTACTAGAAAGTAATAATACCATTATAAGTATTATAACTGTCATTATCACAGATGAAACCCCTGCTAATCCTGCACTAAGAGTTATACTCTTTTTCTTCTCTACTAATTTAGAAAATATCTTGTAGGATAGGATAGCGGGTAAAGCTACCATTATTGTATTCATTCCTAGGGTTGTAAGTCCTCCATGCTGAAATATAATGGCTTGGAGCAAGAGCCCTATGAATATGGCAATAGGACTTTTCATTCCCAACATAATACCTATTAGACCTCCTAGTAGAGGATGTACAGAACTAGGCCCTACTGGAAAGCTTATTAATGCAAATGTAAAGAATGTAGCAGTCATAAGACTTACCCTTGGTATCTCCTCTTCTTTAATGTCTTTAAATGAATTTATTAGCATTCCTCCTGCTACTGCAGTTGTGGTTACAACTGCTGGCATATTCAAAACACCATCTGATAGATGCATTGATTTACCTCCTTTTATAAGTCTCCAGCATACTGTTATCAATATACTGGAGATGTTTTATTTAATGAGTGTGATCATGTTCTCCCTCGTATTCAGTTGGGTTCTCTACCTCTAATGCTTGTCCTTCTGGATTTAATATCTCCATATCAAACTCTTGTGGGAGATGCTCTGTAAATACATAGTATTTTCCTGGTTCTTTGACATCAAATTTAAATTCTGCTGATTCACTTTTTAGATCTAACTTATAGGTATATTCATTTTCTGCTTCAAAGCTTCCATCTTTTTCAACATCTACTGCTTCAGCATCCATTACATGAGCCGCATGATGTTCCATATCTTTTATACTGCCATCTGCTGAAATGAATGCAACTAAAATGCTTTCATCACCCTCATTTTTATTAAACTTTATTGTATGTGTTCCTTCTGCAAATTCAAATATTCCACTCCACTCATATGGAATATCATGGTGATGATCTTCTTCCTCATCATGATCTTGCTCTTCTTGTCCACCTTCTACATTTTCTCCATCTTGTGCAACTACGTCAGTCTCATTCTCTGGTTTTTTCTCTTCTCCTTTTGAGCATCCTACTACTGTTAATGCCAATGTTAATACTAAGCACATTAGTAATAGGTTACGTAAATTCTTCTCCATCTTAATTTCCCCCTAAAATAATTGTTTTTAAACAAATATAGAGTTATATCTTTTTTATTCTTCATTTAATGCAATAAAAAAAGTTTATACATGTGTATAAACTAAAAAATATTTTTACATATTTATAAGCTGAATATAGATTGTGTTTTGTAAACTCACTTTAAGGCAGCATTATAAAATACAAAAACATAATTTAAATTCATACACCGTGAATCAAATTTTAAAGATTAAACAAGGAGGTATCCTGACTTAGGTTCCTAGCAATTCTATGCCTTCCCAGATTCTTATCCAGTGGCTTAATTATAGAACAGCTCCCCATTACAGTGGCGGGACCGTGTTGGATTTTCACCAACTTCCCTTCTAATTTATAAGAAAACTTACAAATTAAACTTGTATAACACTATATTCATTTCTTACATAATAACATTAGTAAGGAATCAAATCAACCTATATATTTTAAAAAGGGCCGCCTATATAAAGGCGACCCCTATTATTATCTTTATCTTCTTTAGTACCATCCTCTTAACTTCATAACATCTGCAACTTTTTTGACAGAATGCATATAAGTTGCCTGTCTCATTGTCACATTATGTTCTTCTCTAATCTTCCAGATATCATTGAAAGCCTCTATCATTGCTATCTCTTGTTTCTCTACTACTTCCTCTTCACTCCAATAGTATCCATATAGATTTTGTACCCATTCAAAATATGATACTGTAACCCCACCTGAATTTGTCAGTATGTCTGGTGTAACTGGAATTTCCCTCTTTTCCAATACCACATCTGCATCTGGAGTTATTGGTCCATTTGCTGCTTCACATATTATCTTTGCATTTATCTTTTCTGCTACACTTTCAGTTATTGCATTTTCTAAAGCTGCTGGTATCAATATATCTACATCTAGTTCCCAGAATTGGTCCAATGTAATATTTTTGGCATTCGGATAATTTACTAAATTCTTGTGTTCTTTCATATATTTAGCTAGATCTTCGTAATCCAATCCATCTTCATTATATAGGGCATAAGTACCTACTTCTTTTGTCCACTCTGCTAATGCTACTATCTTTGCACCCTGTCCTTGAACATTTTTCACTGTAAAGCTACCTACATTTCCAAATCCTTGTATAGCTACTGTTGCATCTTTTATATCTATATTGTTCTTTTTAGCAAATTCCCTTGTTATTACTGAAACTCCAAATCCTGTAGCTTCATTTCTTCCCTTAGATCCACCCCATTCTACTGGCTTTCCTGTTATAACTCCTACGTCGTTTCTACCTGTTAGTTTTATATATTCATCTACCATCCAAGCCATTATCTGTCCATTGGTATTTACATCTGGAGCTGGGATATCTATCTTTTCTCCTAGATATTTATGTAGTCCTTGGATATATCCTCTTGATAATCTCTCTAATTCACCTTGTGATAGTTCAGATGGATCAACTGTAATTCCACCTTTTGCTCCACCATATGGTATTCCTGTTACACAACATTTAAATGTCATCCATATGGATAAGGCTTTAACTTCGTCTATATTTACTCTTGGGTGAAATCTTACTCCACCTTTACCTGGTCCTATAGCATCACTGTGAATTGATCTATACCCTTTAAATACTCTTACTGTTCCATCATCCATCTTTACTGGTATGGATATCTCTATAACCCTTTGAGGTTCTTTTAATAATTCATAAACAGATGATTCTAGCCCTAATTTATTACAGGCTATCTTTACTTGTTTTTGAGCACTTTCTAATGGATTAAGCATTTCTTTTGTCATTTTTATTACCCCCTATTTATAAAAAACTTATTAATTAGCTACTACTTCCATATCTAAAGAACTTAATACCTTGTTTGCTAGAGAATATGATATATAAGCCTGTGCCTCTTTAGTACCTGCACCAATATGACATGTAGCCATGAAATTATCTAATTTGAGCAATTTTAAATCTTCTTCTGTGGGAGGCTCATTTTCCATGACGTCTACTGCTGCTGCCTTTAACTTCCCATTTGTCAATGACTCATATAGAGCTTTTTCATCTACAATACCACCTCTTCCTAGATTAAATAGGAAACTTCCATCCTTCATTAAATCTAATTCTCTTTCTCCTATCATATGATAAGTTTCTTCCGTTAATGGAGTATGAATTGATATTAAATCTGATTTTTTCAACACTTCATCAAGTGGTAAAAGTTCTACATTTATCTTTTCAGCTATTTCTGGATTTAAATATGGATCATAAGCTACTACTTTCATATTAAATGCTTGACATAGTTCTGCTACTCTAAACCCAATCTTCCCTAGAGATAGAATTCCTATGGTTTTTCCATCTAATAAATTCCCTGTAAAAGCTGTCTTATCCCACTTTCCACTTTTCGTAGCATTTACAGCATTGTATACTTTTCTAAAAGTAGTTAAAATCAATGTCATCGTCAACTCAGCAACAGATGTAATACTTCCGTCTGGCACATTGAAGATCTTTATATCCTTTGATTTTGCATATTCAACATCTATATGATTTAACCCTATGCCAGCCATTCCTATAATCCTTAACCTTTCTCCTAGATCAATCATTTCTTTATCTACTGCAGTCTCTGCCCTTACTAAAAGCACTTCATATTCACCTATGATTTCTTTTATTTCATCTAAACTTTTATCATAGGCTAAATCTACAGTAAAATATTTTTCCAATAATTCTATTCCTGTGTCATCAATCTTTTCAGTAATTAAACACTTCATGTCAAACTCCTCCCATCTCTTGTCATATATTTATTGTTAAATTATCAGCCAAGATAATTTAAAAACCCTGTTATAATTGCTGCATTTGTAAAGTTACTAAATAATCCTCCTACAATTGGTACAACAAAAAATGCAATTTTAGAATACTCATATTTGTCACATATGGTCTTCATATTAGCCATAGATACTGGCACTGCACCTAATCCAAATCCAATATGTCCCGATGCCATAACTGCAGCATCATAATCCCTTCCCATTATTGGGAAAGTGATAAAATTAGCGAATAAGTATATTAAAACTACCTGTGCAAACAACAATATTATAAGTGGCAATGCCAATTCCGCAAGCTCCCATAGCTTCATAGTCATTACTGCCATTGAAACAAAGAGGCTCAATGAAACATCTCCAATGATATCAATTTCTTCTATAGGAATACCATCTGAACCCTTTGTAAATAACTCATATACATTCCTAAATATTGCACCACCTAACATGCCCATTACATGGATTGGTAATGTAACATTAGGTAGTATTATTTTAAAGAAATCTGCTAAATATGCCCCTAATCCTAGAGCTATAAATATCTGAATAAAAGATTTTATAATTCTTTTTCCATTTAGTTGTGGCATTTCTTTCTCTTCTTCGACTGCTAATTCTACATCTTCTCCAGTAGTTTGAAGTTTTCTTTTTCCTAGTAACCCATATTTAGTAATTAATCTATTACCAACTGGTCCTCCTACAACAGACCCTGCAACTAGCCCAAATGTAGCTGCTGCAACTGCAACACTAAGTGCTCCAACTGCTCCTAACTCTTCTGCATTTGGTGCAAAAGCAGCCGCATTCCCATGACCTCCAGTCATCGGTATAGATCCTGTCATCAACCCTATTAACGGAGTTACTCCTACTACTGATGATAATCCTACTGCTACTACATTTTGTAAAAATGCTAATAAAGCAGCTAGAATAATAAAAATCCCAACTTTTTTACCACCCTTTTTTAGTAGTCCCATACTTGCACTAAAACCACTTGCAGTAAAAAATACATTCATAAAAAATTTTTCTAGTATCTTGTCAAATTCAAAGACAAGAATATTATTTTGTTTTAATATAAGAGTAAGAACTGAAAATAATAGACCACCTACTACTGGTGCAGGAATACAATATTTAACTAAAAAATTGATTTTAGTCTTTAAATAATCACCAAGTAATAATAACAACACTGCTAGCAAAAGGGTTTTAGACATATCCATCTCAATTATCAATGTAAAACCTCCTATTTAAATTTATATTTAGATCTAATGAGAAAAACCTAGATGCTGTTAAAAATCTCTGTATGATTTATATCTTTCACATGCCGACTTAATTGCAACGCATATAGCCTTTTGGGAACTTCCAAAGTATCTGGATTTGATGGAATTCAACAGAATTTCTATATCCTGTTCATGGAGATTAAATCCTATAATTAGATATTCTAAAAACCTTACTGCCCCATCTGATAACAGAGTTATGGACGTGTCTTCAATTATTCCTGTCTTTTTATTAATCACTAATCCAACATTTAAGCATTCATATACTTCACCCGAAGGAATACCCATCGGTAATTTAGAAGATGCACTAAAATAGACAGAATCATCGGAGTACTTCACTTTTTCACCCCCTTATTTATAATTGTTTTTTATAATCACCTCTTTCTCCAATGAAATATTGTCTACAAACACAAAAAACCCAACTAAAAAATAGTTAAACTATTAATTAGTTGGGTTTTATTCGATTTTGTAGATATTTAAACAATATACCACCACGAATAAAGCAACTCTATGTTAACTTAAATATATCTATTGCAATGTATTTAGTTAACTTCTATTTAATTAGAAAACGTTTTAATTCATTGACTCAATAATAGCATATTGATACTATTAAGTCAATATTGAATTGCAAAAAAAGAATTTAATTTATATATATACTTCAATTGTATGTATTTTTGGATAATTATATAGTTATTATAATCATGTATAATGTTATTAACTTCTCCTTTACCATTACATGTAATGTTTTTTATTACCTATATTAATGATGTTATATTTCCGATTATATTCATATTGTGGATCTATACTATTACATTTAAAATAACAGATGAACTTACAAGTTCATCTGTTATTTTAAATTATAATCTATTTACTTTGAATAAGAATGATCTATTAGTACCATCCTCTTAACTTCATAACATCTGCAACTTTTTTAACAGAATGCATATAAGTTGCCTGTCTCATTGTCACATTATGTTCTTCTTTTATCTTCCAGATATCATTGAAAGCCTCTATCATTGCTATCTCTTGTTTCTCTACTACTTCCTCTTCACTCCAATAGTATCCATATAGATTTTGTACCCATTCAAAATATGATACTGTAACTCCACAGGTTTTCTTTATGATAATACTATCAAATATATAGATGAGGTGTCAACCTACTATACAATATGTAGTCCAATCAAACTTTCTTACTCTTAGCCTTATACTTCTTTCATACTATATGCTATATTCTCTAAGATATCTGTAGATATGACGCTATATTCTCCTTTAGATTCACATGCTAAATCTCCAGCTTTTCCATGAAGATATACCCCTAGTTTTGCTGCATTAAAGATATCAAAATCTTGTCCTAAAAGACCAGTTATCATACCTGTAAGCACATCACCACTTCCAGCTGTAGCCATTCCAGGGTTACCAGTTTTATTTATATACACTTCTCCTTTTGGTGATGTGACTATAGTATTATTCCCCTTTAGGACCACATATATATTGTATTTCTCCGCTGCATATTTGGCATAGTATTCTCTATTCTCTTGAATTTCCTTAGTGCTGCTTCTCACTAACCTTGCCATCTCTCCTGGATGTGGAGTGATTATAATATCATTTTTCTTATCTAATAAGATATCTGGATTGTGAGAAATACAGTTTATTCCATCAGCATCTATGACCATTGGAACCTTACATGATTTCACAATTTGACTTACAAAATCTATCCTCTCTTCATCTAATCCAATACCTGGTCCTATAGCTATTGTATCCATGTTCTTAATCCCTTCCAGCACTTCAATCGATGATTTTCTTATAAAATGTCCCTTTCCCTCATCTAATATGGGTTTTACTATGGCTTCTGTAAGCTTTATACACATTATGGTCTCTAAATATTCAGGTATTATGGTATATACCAACCCTGCACCTATCCTAAGAGCTGCTTGAGAAGATAGATAAGGAGCACCTGTCATCCCCCTACTTCCAGATATAATTCCTACTCTTCCATATGTTCCCTTATGACTATTACTTTTCCTCTTAGGTAACAAACTATCCACTATATCACCATCCCTAAACTATATATTACTAGTAGCCATCCATGTATCTACCATCTTCTGTAACATCTTCTCTGCTGGATCCAATATCGGAATTGTGGTCCTCCCATGAAAAGACTTTGACATATATGGAAAGTGGGTACATCCTAAAACAATTCCCTCTATCTCATTCAATTCAGCCCATTTTAATATTAACTCTAAGTTTAATCTATTAAATATTATACTATCTCCATCTCTAGTTTCTATCTCTTGTACTAGAGGTAATGCAGATATACTCCAAATCTTAACCCCTCTATTTGACTCCTCTAAAACGCTTTCTATCTTTCCACAAGATTGACCATTAGCCGCCAATACTAGTAGAGATGAATATTCTCTTCCAAAATCTATATATGCTGAAAAAGGAGTTATTATATCAATATCTGTTTCTCTAGATACCCTTTCCATATCTACTGCTGCACTGAGAGAATTGCAGTAGGCAAACATTATATCTACATTGTGAAGTTTTGCCTTCCTTACTATCTCTACCACCTCTCTATGTAATTCATCTTTAGATAATAGTTGAAACCTACTTTGTTCCTTTGCATCTTTTGAAATAGGATATCCCTTAGCCTCTATTCCTCTTTCAATTAAAAAATCTACCCCCATCTGTGTATCTACTGGTGTCCCAGCTATTACCCCCACTAATTTCCCCATCTTCTTCCTCCTCCTATTATAGATTCTTTAATATATCATATACTAAATTTTATCACTAATTTTACATTTCATACAAGTTAAAAATATTTAAAAAAATACGAGACAAATTAAATTGTCTCATATCTACTAGTCAAACTTAAATAAATTTGCTCCTGTCTCTTCATCAAGTTCCTTATTTAATCTTCCATCTATAATGTCTATTATTATTTCTGCTGTAACACTTATATCTGCTAAATGAAGATGTCCACCAAATACCTTACAATCTTCACGAGCTACAGAAGCATGAAGATGCAATACAGGTTCTCCATCTTTTCTAGCTATATTTCCCTGAAGACTCACTATCTCCATGTCTCCTTTTATCTCTTTTACAGAGTATTTTTTAGATTCAATACTATATACGCTGACTTCTACCCTATCTACTGCCCCTAATCCAGATACATTTCCTAACTCAATATCTTCCTCTTCAATTAACTTAGTGAGAGATGATACTAATTCTTCACCTCTATTTAATCTAACTACATACTTATCTCCAAATCTTCTGTATTCCATATTACATTCCTCCCCATAAGCTATATTTACTAATATTATACCATAATTCTCTACATCAGTTTAGAAAATTCCACCGCTAAATCTGCCCCAACTTTAGCATTATTATATACTAGTTGAATATTAGCTTCCAAGCTTTCTCCCTTAGTGATTTCCTTTACCTTATCTAGAAGAAATGGAGTAGTTTCCTTTCCCTTTATTCCCTTTTTCTCAGCTTCTATTAATGCATCTTTTATGGAATTGTTTATTGTATCAAAATCCATCTGATACTCTTCTTGTATTGGATTTGCAATTACCAGTCCTCCATTTAAACCTAAATCCCATTTTGTCTTTATAATAGATGCAAGTTCCCTAGTCTCATCTATTCTATAATCCACCTTAAACCCACTTCTTCTAGTGTAAAATGCCGGTAATTCTTCAGTCCCAAATCCAATGACAGGAACCCCCATCGTTTCTAAATATTCCAATGTTAACCCAATATCTAATATAGACTTTGCACCTGCACACACTACTGCTACATTGGTATGGGCCAATTCTTGCAAATCTGCAGAAATATCCATAGTTTCTTCTGCTCCTCTATGAACTCCACCTATACCACCAGTTACAAATACTTTTATACCTGCAACTGCTGCAATAATCATAGTAGCAGCTACGGTAGTTGCGCCATCTAATTTTTTCTCAACTATAAATGGAATATCTCTTCTAGATGTCTTTACTACATTGTCTGCCTTTCCAAGATATTCTATCTCTCCTTCTGTAAGTCCAACCTTCAATTTACCCTCTAGTATAGCAATAGTGGCAGGAATAGCTCCTCTATCTCGTATTATCTTTTCCACATTTAAGGCAGTTTCTACATTTTTAGGATAAGGCATGCCATGAGATATGATTGTAGATTCTAGGGCAACTATTGGCTTTCCCTCTTTCAATGCTTCTTTAATTTCAGGTTTAATATCTAAATACCTATCTAACATCTTACAATCTCCTCCATTATAAATTTTATTTTTTCTATAGACATATTGGGATTTATAGTATTTTTATGTGAAAGCGCAATTACAGATGCTGCCATACCTATTCTTGCAGTTTCTTCAATATCTATATTATTTAGATATCCATATGCCAATGCTGCAACAAATGCATCTCCAGCTCCTGTAGCATTTATGATCTCAATATTTGGTGACTCTATACGTCCTCTAATAGCACCATCACTATAGAATACTCCATCTTTTCCTAAAGTAATGAATACCCCATTTACACCTTTATCATGTAAATAATTAGCTGATTTAACTAAATCATCATTAGATAAAATCTTTATTCCTGTGAGGATTTCCACTTCTAATTTATTAGGTTTTATAGTATTAAAAGAACCTATTATGTCCTTTACTTTAGCTGTCTTTGCCGTAGAAACAGTATCTAAAAAAAACTTTACATTTTTAAAATTAAATACCATATATTCTATAACTTCTTTAGGTATATTAGTATCTACTATACATATTTTCGCATCTTCAATTATATCTCTCTTCTTTTCAATAAATTCTACATTCATATTATCATATATATCCATACTAGATATAGCAAGGGCCATATCTCCCCTCTCATCTGTAATTGATAGATATGTAGAAGTATCTTTTCCTTTTAAAATAAGAGAATCTTTCATATCAAGTCCTGTACTATTAGCTTCATCAAATATCTCCTTTCCATAAATATCATCTCCTATTACAGATATCAACTTTGTAGATACTCCTAATTTGACAAGATTTTCTCCAATATTTCTCCCTACTCCTCCAAGAGATATGTTTAAGCTCCCAATATTGGAATCTCTATAGATTAACTTATTTCTAGAAAACCCCTGTATATCAATACTAGCACCACCTACTATGATTACATCTGTCATAAAATCATCCTTAATATTTATTTTAACTTCTCCTACTTAGATCTCCTCTCCATTTAGATATTAAAAGGAGATGATTAACACTAGTCATTCACCTCCTATAATATGTCAATATCCTATTAATATAATTATAGCATCTATAAACTTTCTTTTCCATATATTCTGAAAACGCAAAAGAGTCTTTTTTCTCGACTCTCTTCTGTAAAAATTCTTCCTGTAATCTAGTTGTTTAAAATATAATTACATATTAAATCTATAGCTGTATATATTGTTCCTTCCTTAGGTAAAAATTTATCACTATGCAAAGGATACTTACTTTCACAACCTAAAAAGAAATATAAAGAAGGTACTTCTAGACAATAAAAAGAAAAATCTTCTCCTATTAAACTTGGATTTATATCAGTAATTACATTGTCTTCTCCTAAATGGCCTTTTGAGTACCTAATAAATCTTTCTGCCAGATTTATATCGTTTGATAAAACAGGGTATCCATCATTAATGCTTACTTTAACTTCTCCACCATAAGCATCTGATATCTTTGTTGAAAGTTCTTCTATCCTTTTGTGAATAAATGAACGTGTAGTCTCTGAGACTGTTCTTATAGTTCCTCCAATTTGCACCTTATCACAGATAATATTATATCTACCTGTTGACCTCAGATCTCCTATGGAGACCAGAGCTGTCTCAAAAGGATCAATTTCTCTTCTTAGTTTATGTTCTATAGCATTAATTATATCAACAGAAATTGAAATAGCATCTATTCCAGCATGAGGTTCAGCTGCATGAGCCTTTTTCCCTAATACTTCAATAGAAAACTTATCGGAAGAACCCATCAAAACACCTTTCTTAACAGCAATTTTACCAACCTCATATTTAGGCCATACATGTAATCCATACATCTCAGAAATATCTAATCTTTCAATTATGCCTTGCTCTATAACAGGTCTTGCTCCTCCACTTGGATTACATTCTTCAGCTGGTTGAAATATTACTACAATATTGTAATCTAGATATCCTTTTAAGGAATTCAATATAATGGCAACACCTAATGCTATTGTCATATGCACATCATGGCCGCAAGCATGCATTATTCCCTTATTTAAAGATTCAAAGTCTACACATGTATTTTCCAGTATGGGCAATGCATCAATATCTGCTCTAAATCCAATTGTCCTATCTTTATTACAATCAATATATACATAGCCGCCAGTTAAATTATCAAAATTACAAAATTTGATATCCTTTCTGCCTAAAAACTCTTTAATCAATTTTGTAGTATTGAATTCTTTATATCCTAATTCTGGGTTTTTATGTATCTCTTTTCTAAATTCTTTTAATTCATCAATTAAATTGTCCAAACTTTTCTTGATCATATTCTTAATATTATCCATTTTGTCTCCTTTACACATAAGATTGACTATTATGCTTATAAGTTTATATAGTACATAAGGCTTATATGTCTAGTTATCTTAGACATGTAAGCCTTTTTTTAATTAATATTTTCTATTTATTAGGCTTCAATAGCATCTCTGAATAACTCCCGGGTCTTCTATCTCTAAACATATGGATAGTACTTCTGATTTTTTCTATTTCTCCAAAATCAACACTTCCAGTAATTATTTCTTCCTCATCTCCGCCTTCTGCGATGACATTTCCCCAAGGATCTATTATCATAGAATGTCCACAATAAGTTCCCATAGGACTCGCGCCTACACGATTACACGCAACTACAAACATCTGATTTTCAATTGCCCTGGCTAATAAGATTGTACGCCAGTGATTCAATCTAGGATTAGGGAAATTAGAAACTACTATTAAGGCATCTGCTCCTTTTAATGCATAAGTTCTAGCTAATTCACAGAATCTTATATCATAGCAATTCATAAAACCTAATTTCCCCAGTTCAGTATCATATACATTGGTATCAGTTCCATGTAAAAAAGCAACATCTTCATCCATATCGCTATAGAGATGCATCTTACTATAATCTCCTACAACTTCTCCCTCTCTATTAATAAGAAATGTAGTATTACGTCTTCCATCGTCAAATTGAGTTCCAATAGATCCACCTACAATCCAAACCCTATGCTTTTTGGCACACTCTTTTAGAACAGTAACAGATGGACCATCAACAGGTTCTACAAAATTTTCTATATTGTGAAACATCTCATCTGAAAAACCAGAAGCCCAATCTTCAGGAAGGACAACTATATCAGGACGCTTGTCCCCATCCATAGCTTCATCTATCATCTCTTTGACTCTAGCTTGATTATACTCTGCATCACAAAACTTTATATCCGTCTGTAATAAGGCAATATTTGTCATAACTCCTCCTCCTTTAATATCCATGTTATAATATCATGCTTTTACATATAAGATAGCTCTTATAAATACATATATAAAAGTTATAATAGTAATTACCCAGCCATTCTTAAGCATTGCTTTTAAATCTTTCGATCGTGCAAGTCCCATTTGACCAACCATGTCCACAGTAGGACTTACGAAAAAAGTAATCTGACATGAAACCAATACGACCAATGCCCATATACCCATTCCAGTATTCATACTAGTAACTGTAGGTAAAAACAGTTCATGTACTATTTGAGCTTGAGCAACTCCTGCTCCCGAAACACCAAATACTCCTATAAGGGTACTGACCATTAAAAATGCAACTTCTCCTCCTGCATCTACAAGTGGTTGCATATAACCTGCTATAGCCTCGAATGCTCCAGACTTAGCTACATAGTTTAAGAATGGATCAAATAATACAAACATAAAGAACATCCAATACATCTTTGAACTACCTTGTATCAATGTCTTAAGAGATTCTTCAAAAGACATTCCTGACGCCAATCCTGTTGTCAAGCTAGCAGTAAGCATTACCACTATGGCATAGGAAGCTCCAGCTTTAGAAATTATTCCATAGACAAGCATTATGATCATTGTAAGAATAAACACTAAAGTTCCTCTTTGTATCTCTGCTGTCGTTTCAAATTTATCTGATGCTCTATCTTCTTCACTATAGGCAATTTTGCCTTCTGTAAGTTTTTGAGTTCTACATGCGACAAAATAAGTACCTATCAATATAATAGATGCAAGAGGTATACCCGCATTTATCATATATTCTCCATAAGATAAACCAGTAAGTCCACTGACTGTCACTACAGGTGGAACAAATGGTCCTATCTGTAAACCAGCAGCTCCTGCACCATGTAATATAACTCCTAGTGTACTAGGTGTTATGCCAAGACTAGCTACTATAGGAATCAATATAGGAGCAATAATTGCATTTGAACCAGATAATGTTCCCAGCATTGCTACTAGAATTGTAGAAGTAGCCATGGCTATAAGTATAGCTTGCTTTTTTGACTTAAGATTTGTCTTTCCTATTACAAAATGTACTATATTATGTGCTACTTTAGTCCTTGTAAGAACTTCTCCTAAACCTGCTCCAAGGACAATTATAAAACCAATTAATGATAAAAATGAACTTAATGATTGTTGAAGCACAGCTCCAAAGCCAAGAATACTTTCGCCAGTTAAAATCGCTCCTAGGATTACACATATGAGAACTGCAACATTCATGTCTTTTCCCTTGAGCATAAGAAATATGTAAAGCAAAAGCGGTAAAAATCCCAAAATTGCTGGAAGCCCAAGAATCATTATTTTTCCTCCTTATGTCTATTTATTTATAACTTCTCTTGAAGTAATTTAAACACCTTATCTAAGGGAGCTCCTATATCTAAACTACTAACAAGAGTAGGTCATATCATCATAAGTAAATATCATTTTCTAATGCTATCTTGTCCTGTTTTTCTAATTTCTTTAATGTATCTTCTATATCTAATCTTCCTACAGAAGTAACTAGGGAATTAGCTAGAGTTATGGCATTTACAAAAGAATAAGTATCTACACCATTTTTAGCTAATAGAACCCTTGTTGCTTTAAGCGCAATTGGGGATGTATAACTATCTGTTATTGCTATGATATTGCATCCTATATTGTGAAAATAAGATGTAATATCATAAGTTGCCTTAGTATATCTTGCATAACTAATAGATATTAAACAGTCTTCTTTCTGTACATATGAGATCTTATTAGAGATATCACTTGTTCCACTAGTTAGAAGCTCTACATCTTCAATAAATCCTTTCAACATAAAGTATAAATAATACCCTACACTATATGAAGATCTAGATGCCACGATAAATAACTTTCTACAATTTTTTATCATTAAAACAGAATCATTATAATTTTCTTCAAGCTCTTCAGTATATAGATTATTTAGAGCATTGATATTAGAGCTTATAGAATCTCTCAATATGTTATCGCTTTCCTTAGATGTAATTGAATTTTTTATCTCTCGCATTGGAACAACATCTTTTTGGATTAATTCTGCTACATTCTTTTGAAATTCAGCATATCCAGCAAATCCTAACTCTCTTGTAAACCTTGTGACACTGGCTAAACTAACTCCTGCCTTATCACTCAATTCTCCTATTGTTAAGAAAGGCACTATATGCACATTTCCTTTAACATAATCTGCAAGTCTTTTCTGTGTTTTAGATAGATTATTATACTTTTCATTTATTATCAAAAAAATATTATTATTCATAATGTTCCTCCATTCACTTCATTGATTTAAATTATAATATCAGAAATATATTTTGTCAATGGTTTTTGAAAATTATTTATCTTTTTATAGCTTATTTTGTAATTTATTTTCATATAAATCATTTATTATAATCTTCCTATTATTATCCTTGAAATAAATATCGATATCTTTAACTATTATCCATGTATTCCTAAGGTAAAATTATTTTAAGTTTATTATCTTTGCAAATATTCATCTTATCAAAGCATATAAAAAACACTCCCTTGTATTCGGAAGTGTTTTTTATAAATTTATCTATTTTATATTTTTTGATTTGCTTTTAGTTGCAAAAGCTGGAAATCCAGTTAAAGTTCCTATAATTGCCATTATCCCCATCAACATAGGATAGATACTATAAGGTACAATCATAAATGGTGAAATTCCTGCTAATCCAGCAGCTGCCAATAATTGTCCACCCCAAGGGATTATGCCTTGCCATACACTTCCCCAAATATCCAATAGAGAAGCTGTACGTCTTGGATCTATATCGTATTCATCTGCTATATCTTTAGCCAATGGACCAGCTATTACAATAGCTATAGTATTGTTTGCAGTTGTAATATCTGCTACAGAAGTCAATGCTGCAATTCCAAATTCTGCACCTTTTTTAGATTTAATTTTAGAATTTATTAGATTCAATAACCAATCAATTCCACCAGCATCTTTGATAAGCTCAACTAGTCCTCCAACTACGACAGCTATTAAAGCTAAATCCATCATTCCATTCATTCCTTCTTGAATAGCCTGAAGAAAGCCAAATATGTCGAAGCTTCCATTAAAGATTCCTAACATTCCTGCAAATATTACACCTACTGCAAGCACCAACATAACGTTGAATCCTATTAATGCCCCTATCAATACAGTTAGATATGGTAATATCTTTATGAAACTATATTCATATCCTCCTTCTAAGGTCAATGTAGTACCTCTTGTCATAAAACCAAATATAATTGCTGTCACTATAGCTGCAGGCAATACCAGTAAAAAATTAAATTTAAACTTATCTTTCATATCTACTCCTTGAGTCCTAACAGCTGCAATAGTAGTATCAGAAATCATAGAAAGATTATCTCCAAACATTGCTCCGCTTAATACTGCTCCAAGTGCTATTGGATAGGTTATTGCAGTCTTATCAGCAATACCAATGGCTATAGGTGCAATAGCTACTATTGTCCCCATGGATGTCCCCATAGAGAGAGAAATAAAACAACAGATTAGAAATATTCCAGGTATCAAAAGACTTGGTGGCACTATTGACAATCCAAAGTTAACGACAGAATCTACACCACCCATCTCTCTTGCTACATTTGCAAATGCTCCAGCCAACAAAAATATCAATACCATAATTACAATATCCACATGCCCTGCACCTTTAGCAAATAGTTCAACATTTTCAGTAAAAGGTCTGTTTTTATTCATTGCTAAAGCTACTCCTGAGACAATAAAAAATGCGACTAATACTGGCATCTTATAGAAGTCCCCTGTAATCGCTGCTGTACCTAAAAACATCAATAAAAATAATCCCAATGGTAATAGCCCTACTGCACTTCCCTTATCATGTGTTTTCATATATTTCCCCCTCAATATATTTATTAAAGCTTGTCTTCATCATCACCGTAACGTGATAAAGTTAAAGCTTATAACCATTTCTAAGAAACTTTTATATGGGGTCTATACCAAAGTTGTCAAAATGATGTTTATACTTTATCTATGGATTAAAGGAATATCCCCTATAGATATTCCTTTAATCTCATATTATAACCCTATACTAGGCCATCAAGAGCTTGTTTTAAATCAGCGATTATGTCCTCTGCATTTTCCAATCCTACTGACAATCTTACTAATCCTTCAGAGATTCCACTTACAGCTCTCTCTTCTGGAGTATATGGTGAGTGAGTCATGGAAGCTGGGTGTTGAATCAAGGTTTCTGCATCTCCTAAACTCACTGCCAATGTACACAACTCTACTGAGTTCATCAATTTCCTTCCTGCTTCTATTCCACCTTTTACTTCAAATGCAATCATTGCCCCAGGTAATTTCATCTGTGCTTTTGCTAATTCATATTGTGGAAAGCTCTTTAGTCCTGGATATCTAACTACTTCTACTGCTGGATGTAATTCTAGAAATTCAGCAACTTTTTGCGCATTTCCACAATGTCTTTCCATACGTAAATCCAATGTCTTCATTCCACGATTAATTAAGTATGCATCAAATGGACTTAATACGGAGCCAGTCATATCTCCTCTACCTACTCCTTTGACTTGGCTCATAAACTCCTGTGTTCCCACTGCAAATCCTGCAATTACATCTCCATGCCCATTTAGATATTTAGTTGCAGAGTGAACCACTACATCAGCTCCTAATTCCAATGGTCTCTGTAGATATGGACTACAATAAGTATTATCTACTACTACTATACAATCCTCTTTCTCATGTGCAATATTAGATATAGCTTTAATATCAGAAAGAACCATATTTGGATTAGCTGGTGTTTCTAAATAGATTACTTTTGTATTTTCTTTCATTGCTTTTCGTACATTTTCAGGATCTGAAGTATCTACAAATGTAACTTCTACCCCATATCTAGTTAATCCATGATTTAAAAATGCAAAAGTACATCCATAAAGTGTCTTTGCAGCGATAATATGATCTCCTGCATTTACAGCTGACCAAAATACTGCTGTAATAGCTCCCATTCCTGCAGCAAATGAAACTGCAGCTTCACCATTTTCTAGAATAGCAAGTTTTTCTTCTACTTGAGTATTCGTAGGATTGCCACCACGTGTATAAATGTATCCTTCTTCTTCTTGGGCAAATCTTCTAGCACCTTGTTCTGCAGAATCAAATACAAATGTAGAAGTCTGGTATATTGGCGTAGCTAGTGCACCATATTCATTATCTTTATACCCTCCATGTATTGCCTTTGTACTAAAACCCAAGTTCTTCAAAACTTCCCTATCCATTTACATCCCCCTTATTCTCATATATTTTTAATAAAAATTACAGACTAACTAATCTCTCAGCCATATCACTATCAGTAATCAATACATCTAGATATCTACCTCTTAGTGCACCTAAGATAGCCTCATACTTCTTTTCTCCTCCTGCTATTCCCACAACTAATGCATTATTTTTATTTTTTAAGATATCATATCCTATTGTTCTATCATAATAATTATGTCTAATAGGATTTCCATCTTTGTCATACCATCTAAATCCAATATCTCCTACACATCCTTTGGAAAATAGATGACTCTTGTATTCTTCATTTAAATGCCCTTCCTTATGTAATTGTGTATCTTCTTTTAATTCACCTATCCCGGCTATTATGATATTGCATTTTTCCATATTCTCAAAAGTTTCTTTTAAATTATTATCAGACATGAGAACTTCCTTTGTCTCCTTATTCTCCACTATTGCTGGAGCATATAAAATATGTGAATTACCACCTAATTTTTTCCCAATAGTTCTAGTTATTTCATCAGCTTGTAAATCTGTATAGGCTATATTCAAACCACCAATCATCTGTACTACAGAGACATTTAATTTTTCATTATACGATAACCTCTTTGCCACTTCTGATAATGTTTTCCCCCATGTTACACCTATCATATCTCCCTTTTCAAGTATACCCTCTAGATATTCAGCACCTGCAATGCCTAATGCAGAAAAGAGAGTATGATCGTCTATAGGATTAATGACTACTGATTGCTTTAGATTAAATCTCTCTTCTAATTTATTTTCAAGTTCCACATTGTACTTGTCCACATCGTTAATTTTTATCTGAACTATATTTTCTTCCAATGCCTTCTTTAATATCCTATTGACTCTTTGTCTAGACATATTCATCTTCTTAGCTATTTCAGCTTGAGTCAATCCATTTTTATAATAATAATAAGATACCTTTACCATTTCTTTGTTGAAATAATTTGACATGTTAGTCCTCCCATTACTTATGCTCAATCATTGTTGTTTTGTAATTTTAAGTTAATTTATTATAGCATAGGGTGCTATAGAAATCAATACTTTTGAGAATTATCTTTCTATTCAAATAAGTCATTTTTAATTCATAAAATGACAAATTCATTATAAGAAAAGTTTATATTAATTTATTTTTTAAAGTGAGAACTCTCCTATTCACTATAAAAAAGA
The DNA here is from genome assembly GCA_052067355.1 of Tissierellaceae bacterium HCP3S3_D8. Classification (GTDB taxonomy): domain Bacteria; phylum Bacillota; class Clostridia; order Tissierellales; family Tissierellaceae; genus CABMKH01. The sequence goes on along the minus strand of JBQHQH010000003.1, from coordinate 44,422 downwards.
GCTATCTTATAATGAAATTTTACTTCTCAATCAAGATAGCTCCTCATCTTTTCTGTAATATTATTTTGCTAATTCAAGTATCCTTAAAACATCCTCTTTATAAATCTTTACGAACCTGCCTACTGTTCCACCCTTTGTACATTTTTCAGCCATCAATTCAAATTCATCATAGGAAATGCCTTCTTCTCCTAATCTTATGGGAACCTTAATATCTTTTAAAAATTCTTCAAAAGACTCTATTCCCATCAATGCTATCTCTTCATCTGTCTTTGATTCATCATCAACACTAAATACATTTTTAGCAAATCTAGCAAATCTATCTATATTTTCCTTATACACATATTTCATCCATGCAGGTAAAATTATAGATAAGGTTATTCCATGGGTAGTTCCATAGAGAGCAGTTATCTCATGTCCGATTCTATGACTTGCCCAATCCTCTTCTCTACCTAATCCTAAAATTCCAGAATGGGCCATGGTACCACTTAACATTATCTCAGCCCTAGCATTATAGTCATTAGGATTTTCTAACAATTTATATGCATTTGATATTACAGCTCTCATAGTTCCTTCACATAGATTATCAGTAAGCTCTACATGTTCTGTATTTGTAAAATATCTCTCCATTACATGAGATAAAATATCCACTACTCCTGCAAAAGTCTGTCTTTCTGGCAATGTCAAAGTAAGTTCTGGATTTAATATTGCAAAATTAGGTCTTAGTAGATCATCTTCAAGCCCTAATTTTTGTTTTATATCTTCATTACTTATGATTGTTGCATTGCTACTTTCACTTCCAGATGCAGGTATAGTAAGTACTACCCCTATAGGTAAAGCATTAGTCAACGCTTTTCCTTCAACATATAGATCCCACACATCATTTTCAGAATAGACTCCAGCCGCTATAGCCTTGGAGGAATCTATTACACTTCCCCCACCTACTGCTAATATGAAATCTATCTCTTCTTTTTTACACAGCTGTACTCCTTCTCTAACTAGACTTAACTTAGGATTTGGAGTTACACCAGAGAGTTCAATAACTTCAACACCTTTATCCTTTAAAATATCCATTATTTGATCATATAATCCAGATCTTTTTATACTACCTCCTCCATAATGAAGAAGTAACTTCTTCACATTTTCAGGTAGATATTCTGTAATTTTAGATACAGAATCTTTACCAAATACTAACTTGGTAGGATTATAATAATAAAAGCTATTCATTCTCATTCCCCTTTCAACTTTTATAGATTAGACTTAAATATCTTAGTATAATCTATTCCTGATTTAATATTATCCCTGTTCTTGATAAACTCTTTTCCACTTAACAAGAGAATCCTCTCTGCCTTAATTCTGGCATCTATATCTTCTATACTTGTGATATCCACTACCTTGGAATCACCTACTACTCTTCTTATAATCTCTAGACCAGCAGAACCAGCAGTATCTGATAATACTGTATCTAGATACCAATGCATATAGTCTTCTTCTCTTGCCATTACATCTGTTACAACTTCTCTATAGAGTCCTATAAACTTTTCTTTAAATAGGTCTATAATATCCTCAATTGTCTTTTCTAGCCACTGAATAAAGTCTTTTACTTCTTCGGCATCCTTTGTAACATATGCATTTGCCCAAGCAAAAAACAGATTTCCTACTACATTACCTAGGTCATATCCTATAGGACCATAAAAAGCAAACTCTGGATCTAATACCTTAGTAGATTTCTCATTTAAGAAAATAGAACCTGAGTGTAAATCCCCATGGACAAGTGCCTGTGCATTGTTCATAAAGTTATTCTTTAGTTTTCCTGCTTCCAATACCAATTTTTTATCATTGTAGATCTCCCTAGTTACAAAATCCATATTTTCCTCTAACACAATATTTCTACCCTTATAGTCTATATATGGTTCTGTAAATACTAGATCTTCAGAAATTTTACATAGGTCTTTGTTGATATATCTTGCTACTTTATCCTTTTTATCCCCAGAATCCATAACTAAATCTGTAGTAGGCAACAAAGTATTTACAATAAATGAACTAATATGGTCTGCAAAGTATGGAAATACCTTGTTATCCAATAATGCTAATCTAAGATTTTCATGATCAGATATGTCTTCCATAGCTATTGTACACATTATTGGATCATAATTGTAGATTTCTGGAGTTAAACCTGATGATAACTTCCACTGCAACATCAACACTTCTGCCTCTATTCTGTTACGATCTACATCTAAAGGTCTGCCTGAAGACCTTAATAAAGTGTCTGCCTGTTTAATTACAACTGACTTCTTAGTATCTTCATCCCATACTCTAAATACATAGTTTATATTTCCATCTCCTATCTCTTCTGCTTTTAAATTAGCTTCTTTAGGAAATATATCTAAAGTTTCTCTAACATAGGGGATAATATCTTTTTCTGTCAATTTAAAATGTGAATCAAATTTAGGCAAAACAGTCGCCTCCTTAAACTAATTATTTACCTAATAATAATCTTCTACATCTGTATCAAAATACCTATTTAAGTCATATGGTGCAAATATTCCCTTATCTGTAACAACTCCACTTACTAAATGGGGTGGTGTTATATCAAAAGATGGATAGTATCCTTTTACACCTTCTATTGTAGTCTTAATACCTCTAAATTCAAGAACTTGTTGTGGGTCTCTTTCTTCAATCTTCACCTGTGAAATTGTCTTATAATCCATATCTGGAATTCCAGTTACAAAATATGGTACTCCAGAATACTTGGCTACTATTGCTATTTGTAAAGTCCCAATCTTGTTTACAATATGACCATCCATACATATGGAATCTGCTGCTGATGTAAATACATCTATACCCTTAGTCTGCATAGTAAAAGCTGGCATATTGTCAGTAATTACAGTAGTATCAAATCCCTGATCGTGTGCTACACTTGCTGTAAGTCTTGCCCCTTGTAAATAAGGTCTAGTTTCTGGACAAAATAACTTTATATTTTTATTTCTATTTTTAGCTTCCTTTAGCATCATACCCACTATAGTTTCACCAAAACATTGAGTCATTACCTTCCCATTGTCTGGGAACATATCTACAAGATATTTTGCTACAAGTCCTATTCTTGAATAGCGTTTATTCATGGAATTGACAGTATGATTAAATATAGCTTCGTCTACCTTTTTACCATTTTTCATAGCTTCATCAGCTACATCTAAACATCTATTAACTACTTGAGTCATTCTATTTGCTGTTGTAGGTCTTGCATTTGCCAATCTATAAGCTGCATCTTTCAAAAACTCTCTTTGTTTTGCTTCTGAAAGATCTCTACATTCATAAGCTGCTAATGCCATACCCATTCCTGCAGCTGTATATGGTCCTGCACTTTGTGTTACCATATCTTTGATCGCCTTTGCCACTTCCTCATGTGTACTACATGTGACAAATATAGTTTCTGTTGGATAGATTCTCCTATCTAATATTCTTACCTTACCATCTTCATACCAAGCTACATTTTCATATCTAAGCATAAACGCTAGATCTTTATCTGCACGTTCCATATATCTCCTACCTTTCTATAAAGTTTCGTTATAACCAATAGGAAAGTTCTATCTATATCTCTTCATATAAGGAACTTTCCATAGATGAGTTTGAAAAAAAGTCATCTTTAATACTTCAATAAAACTTTTCTTATTTTACCTTACTATCTTTAAATTTAGGAATTCCAGTAATAATTGCCAGTACTCCAAATAATATCATAAAATATGAATATAATGAATATGGTACAATTTCAACTGGAGATACCTTTCCTATCCCAGCTGCTACTAACAATTGACCACCATAAGGTATTAGCCCTTGAAAAGCAGATGAGAAAATATCTAATAGACCTGCTGTCCTCTTTGGATCAATACCGTATTCATCTCCCATATCTTTTGCCAATGGCCCTGCTGTTATTATGGAGATTGTATTATTAGTAGTAGCTATATCTAGCAAACTAACTAATATTACCATACCAAATTCTGCACCTTTTTTACTCTTAATTCTAGATTGCACTTTTTCTAATAGATAGTCAATACCACCATAATAGTTCATAAGCCCGACTACTCCACCTACAACTATGGCAATCATTGCTAGATCTTGCATCCATCCCATACCTCTTTGTAGATATTCAAATAATTCAATAACTCCATAATCTCCTTTAACAAGACCTATAATGGAACCAACTGCTATACCTGCTCCTAAAACTGTCATTACATTCCATCCTAATAGCGCAGTAACTATGACTACAATATATGGAACTATCCTAATTAATTCATAATCATAGGTTCCAATTTCAGCATTTCCTGTTGATAAAAATGATAGAATTACTAAAGTACAGATTACTGCTGGAAGTACGATTAAAGAATTTGCTTTAAATTTATCTCTAGGCCCAACACCTTGAGTCCTTATAGCTGCTATTGTAGTATCAGAAATAAAGGACAAGTTATCACCAAACATTGCACTACCTACTACTGTTCCCATTACCAATGCCATATTTATACCAGTTTGTTCAGCAATACCAACACCTATTGGTCCAAGAGCTGTAATAGTTCCCATGGAAGTCCCCATTGAAAATGATAGAACTGCTCCTATTATAAATATTCCCGGTAATAATGCATTTGTAGGCAATACACTTAAGCCTAAATTTACTATGGAACTAACTGCTCCCATAGCATCAGCTATAGAGTAAAATGCACCTGCTAACATAAATATCAAAACCATCAATATAATAGTTGGCTCTCCACCAGCTTTTGAGAATATTTCCAATTTATCATCTAGTGAAATCTTTTCTCCTGGTTTATTTAATAAGAGAGAAAATCCAGTTGCAAATATAAAACCTAATAGTAAAGGCATACCGCTAAAATTTCCAGACAATATACCAGTTCCCATGTAAATAACTAAGAAAAATATTAAAGGTAATAATCCAGTAAAACCGCTATTCTTTTTCATCACAATTCCTCCTGAGTTTTTTATTTCTTCTGCTTTACTTGGCCATAACTTTTAAACAATCCCAACATCTTTTTCATCTCTCCATCTGGAAGGACTATTGGTTCTCCTATTGACTTGGCTCTATAGTATATTTCTGCACAAAATTCAATCTCTTCTACCTTATTGAAGGCATTTGGTAGGTCTTTACCACCTACTAAAAGTCCATGATTTGCTAAAAACACAGCCATCCTATCTTCCATAGATTTAAATGCGTTTTCTGCAAGTTCTTTTGTTCCAAAAGTTGCATAATCTGCACATCTTACGTTTTTACCACCAGAAATTGCTACTAGATAATGAACCGCTGGCAATTCCCAATTTAAGCAAGATAATATAGTAGAATAGACGGAATGGGCATGAACTACTGAATTTATATCTTCCCTCCTCTCATAAAATATCTTATGCATAGAATACTCACTTGACTGTTTTTTAAATTCCATCAACAATATTGCCATGAGTTTCTCTTTTCTAAAGAAAATACTAATATTTCCACCTGTTCACTTAGTTAAATCACTAGTTACTAACTTTTTACTATATTCTATAATTTGATTTCTTTCCTTCTCAAAGATCAATTCAAACATCCTTTCATCGATATTAAAAACTCCTACTTATCAATATATCTTCCTATTTAAGATAATGTTTTCCTCAAATATAATTTTATTTTTCTATTTTAAATTTATATTCCCTCGAGCGTCCCAAACATTAAATAATATAAATATTACTATTTCTATGGTTCCATGATTTTATACTTCATCTTTTATTCTTTGTTACATATGCTCACTTAATGAACTTTTGTAATCATTGTGCCTTTATTATAGCACAACATAAATTTAAAGACAACGTTTTTTATAAATTTATTTTAGAGTAAAACTTTCCCCTTTACGGTATTTAAATTGTACATTGTGAACTGCGAATTACGATTATAAACCAACACATAAAACCCCTGCTGATATAAACATCAGCAGGGGTTTTAAATTTCTTTTAAGATGAGTTTTCTCTATTATCTATATCTATAGGTATTGAACTTTTTCATGACTTCATCCATCTGTGCCTCTGACAATAGATTAGGTTGCCCTAAAGTCTTTGTTAAATAATATATCTCAGATACAAATTCCAAATGTTCTGCTGTTGAAAATGCCCTTTGAATATCTGTACCTAGTGCTATAAGACCATGATTACCTAATAATACTGCATTTCTATTGCCTATAGCATCTAAAGCATTTTGAGCTAACTCTTCAGAACCATAAGTAGCGTATTTTGCACATTTTACATCATATCCTGCAAATCCTATAAGATAATGTACAGGTTCCAAGTTCCATCCCATACAAGAAATTGCAGTTGCAAATTTTGAATGCGTATGAACAATTGCATTTGCATCTTCTCTATTTTTATAGAAAATTAAATGCATACCTGTTTCACTAGATGGCTTCAGATTACCTTCCACTATATTACCCTCTAAATCTACAATTACAATATCTTCAATACTTGTTTCAAAATAGTCTAATCCACTAGGACTAACTGCTACAAGGCCTTTCTCCCTATTAAATATACTTATATTTCCACCTGAACCTGTAGTCAAATTGTTAGTAATAAGTTTTTTACCATGTTTAACTATTAATTCTCTTTCCTCTAACATCAACATTTTAAATCCACCTTCCTTTCAGTTTAATAGAACTGTTCAACCTTTGTCTCAAAATACCTATGAAGGTCATATGGACAATATATTCCTTTATCAGTGACAACACCACTTATCAAATGAGGTGGAGTAATATCAAAAGATGGATAGTATCCCTTTACACCTTTTAAAGTATTTTGTACTCCTCTTGCTTCTAATACTAGTTGAGGATCTCTCTCTTCTATAGTAACTGTGGAAACAGTATCATGGCCTCTATCTGGAATACCAGTTACAAAATATGGAACACTATGATACTTAGCAACAATAGCTAATTGATATGTACCTATTTTATTAGTTATATGTCCATCTAGGCAGATTACATCAGCTGCTGAAGTAAACAAATCTATCTTATTAGTCTTCATAACAAAACTTGGCATATTATCTGTAATTACAGTAGTATCAAAACCTTGGTCATGAGCAACACTAGCTGTAAGTCTCGCCCCTTGGAAATATGGCCTTGTTTCTGGAACAAATAGTTTTATATCTTTATTTCTTCTCTTAGCCACTCTAAGCATCATACCAACAATAGTTTCCCCAAAACATTGAGTCATAATATTTCCTTTACTTGGAAACATATCAACTAAATATTCTGCAACTGTTTCCATAGTTGAGTATCTACGATTTAATGATTCTATTGTATATAGGAATATACTTTCATCTATAGGTTTACCCTTTTCAATAGCTTCCTTAGCTATTTTCAAACATCCATTTGTTATTTGGCTCATTCTCTCTACTGTAGTAGGTCTAGCATGAGACAATGTATATGCAGCCTTCTCTAGATATTCCCACATCTTATCCTTTGACATATTTCTGCTTTCATAAGCTGCCAATGCCATACCCATGCTTGCCGCTGTATAGGGCCCTGCACTTTGAGTCACCATATCTGTAATGGCTTGAGCTACTTCCTCATGTTTTTTACAAGTTACAAACTCTACCTTTGTTGGATAAATTCTCCTATCTAATATTTTAACGATTCCATCTTCATACCAAGCAACATTCTCGTATCTAAGCATAAAAGCTAAGTCCTTATCATTTCTTAACATTAATATTTCTCCCTTCTTATCTAAATGTCTTTATGCTCTTGGCCTTTTAGTTTTTCTACTAAAGACAGCAAGGGCTATAATTGTCGCAATATATGGTATAGCCATTGTTAACTGACTTGGTACGATATTTTGAATGGCTACACCTAGGGCCTGAGCCGCACCAAAGAATAGGCTAGATATTATAACATATAATGGATGATTCTGTCCCATACTTGCAGCAGCCATAGCAATAAATCCACGACCCGCTGTCATGTTTTCCGTAAAAAGTGTTACTTGACCCATACTTAATACAGTACCACCTAGTCCACATAAAACACCAGAAAGAATAACAACTCGCATTCTTGTACGTATTGCTCTAATTCCTAGACTTTCTGCCGCCTCTTTGTTTATACCGATTGAAAGCACTCTAAATCCTGATACGGTTTTATATAAATAAACGAATATCAAAATAGCTATTATATAAGAAAGATAGTCTAAAACAGTCAAGTTTTGAAATATTCTTCCTATAAATGGGATATCCTTTATAATTGGTAAATTTATCTTTTTTAAAGAGATTAATTCTGGACTGCTAAATCCTCCTTTTACGCCTAAAACTATGAACAATAAAATACTTGTCAATCCTCCTACTAAAAGATTAATAGAAGTACCTATAACCATATCCGCTGCATTATATTTAACCTGTAAAACAGCTACAATAGTCCCAATTAAAGCTCCCGAAATTATTCCTGCAAATACAGCTAAAACAACACTTCCAGTCAAATAATTTACAACTATTGCAGCAAAGGAGGCAATCAACATCTGTCCTTCCAATGCAATATTAAAAACTCCTACTTGACTGCAAATTGCTGACCCAAGGGCAGCTAATAAAACTGGCGTAGTAGATCTTATAGTGGAGTTTATTATACTAGCTAGATAATTAGAGTCCATTATATATCGCCTCCTATACCTTCTTTTGTTCCTGCTTTTTCTTTTCTTTTATGCTTAATGAAATTAGTTGTTATTTTTATAGATACAAATAGAGTAATACAAGACTGAATAACTGTAGCCATCTGTAAAGGAACATTTGATGAACGTTGTATAGATTGCCCTCCTACCTGTAATGCTGAAAGAAAAACAGATGAGAAAAACATACCTATTGGATTAAGACCAGCAATTAAAGCTGACATAAGTCCAGTCCACGCATAGCTTGTACTTGTAAACATAGAGTCAATATATCTATATTTAACACCATAGATTTCACAGATACCTGCTACAGCCGCAATAGCACCACTTAAGGCCATTGTCTTAAGCATGACATTTTTCTGCTTAATACCACCATATTGGGCAAAATGTGGATTAAGACCAGACATCTTCGATTCGTATCCAAATGTTGTTTTATTAGATAAATAAATAAATAAAATGGTAATCAATATAGCTATAAAAAATCCTATATTAAAAGTACTTCTAGAATTCAATTTCATAAATCGAATTCCTTCATTTATCATAGCTGTTTGTGATGCCAATCCGTCTCCAGCAGTATCCTTTAATGGATAAGTTACAAAATATGTTGCAATATAATTTGCTATATAATTGGTCATTAGAGTAGAAATAACTATGGAAACATTATATTTTATATTTAATATAGCAGTTATCATTGCATAAAGAGCTCCTGCAATCATACCAGAAATTATAGAAATTATCATAACTAAAGTAGGTGGACCTGGAATATAAAGGGCACATACTGTAGATACAAATCCACCAACAATCATTTGTCCTTCTACTCCTATATTTATATATCCAGCTCTCCAAGCTGCTGCAGTAGATATAGCACATATAATTATAGGTGTTGCCCTAGTTAAAGTTTGTAATAAATAATAAGGTGTAAAAAATGATTTATCAAACATTTGTGCATAGATTTCTATGGGGCTTTCTCCTGATATCAGAATTACTATGGCACCTATTATTAAACCAAAGACTGTGGCTATTAAAGGCTGTCTTAATGAATTAAATATAGATAGGAAAGTACTCTTAATATTATTATTTTTCTCCTTCATTGCTCAATTGTCCTCCCATCATCAATAATCCTAATTGTTCTGAACTTGCTTCTTCCCTTGTAAATTCTCCCGCAACCTTACCATCGTATATGACATATATCCTATCAGAAAGGGACATTATTTCTGTCAACTCAGAAGATACAAGAAGAACAGCATCTCCTTTTTTCCTCTTTTCTAATAATTTTTCATGTATAAACTCCATTGCACCTATATCTACTCCACGAGTAGGCTCTGCTGCAATCAAGAAGCTAGAGTTTTGTTCTACTTCCCTAGCAACGATAAGCTTTTGAATATTACCTCCTGATAACTCCCCTGCTTTCTGCATAACACCACTACAACGAACATCATATCCATCTATCATATTTATTGTAAAATCCTTTATATTCTTATTCTTTAATATACCTTTATTAGAGAATCTCTTTTTATCATGATGGGCCATAATACCAGTTTCCATTAAGTTAGCCTCTGATGCACATCCCCAAAGATATCTATCCTCTGGTATACAGGCACATCCCATCTCTCTAATCTCACTTACAGATTTATTTAAAATATCTTTTCCATTTAATTTAATTTCTCCACTTGTCGCAGATAATAAACCCGTTATAACTTTTATCAGCTCAGACTGTCCATTACCTGAAACTCCTGCTATTCCTACTATTTCTCCACCCTTTACATGGATGTTAAATCCATCTAATATATTTTTATTATCAGAACTAGCTAATACTAAATCCTTAACGACTAATATATCCTCTCCTGTTTCTTTTTTAGGGATAGTCTTATCTATTAAATTACGCCCTACCATTAAGTATGATATTTCTTCAATGCTTGTATCCTTCTTTAACATTTCTTGAATATATTTTCCACTACGCATTACCATAATCCGATCTGCAATTTCCATTACTTCTTGAAGCTTATGGGTAATTAATATAATGCTCTTTCCCAGGGCTGCAAGATTCCTTATGGTATTTAAAAGTTCCTTTACCTCTTGAGGGGTTAGAACTGCAGAAGGCTCATCAAAGATAATTATATCTGCATCTTGATACAATACTTTTAAAATTTCAACACGTTGTTGTAATCCTACAGGACAGTCCTCTATTTTTTGAATAGGGTCTATTTCCAGACCATATTTTTCAGATAATTCTTCTACAGTTTTAACAGCCTTCTTGCGATCAAAAAATATCCCTGTGTTTTTAGGTTCATTTCCATAAACAATATTCTCGGCTACAGTAAAGGGACTGAATAGCATGAAATGTTGCTGCACCATGCCTATTCCATTTTTAATGGCATCTTGTGGATTTCTAAATCTCTTAAGCTCTCCATTTAAATAGATTTCTCCGCTAGTTGGAGCTTCTAATCCATAGAGAATCTTCATTATAGTGGACTTACCAGCACCATTTTCTCCAACGACGGCAAGAACTTCACCTTTATTGAGAGTTAAACTGACATTATCATTAGCAAGTACTGGACCATAGGCTTTGGTAATGTTCTTCATTTCTAATAACATTTCCATACCTCCTTTAATCTTTGGAAATACAAAGGACGGCATAACCGTCCTTATTAGGTATTCATCTAAAAGAACTATTTATAGTCTTCTTCAGCTGGTATATTTACCAGATCAATCTTTCCACCTCTAATATATTCTGCTGCTTGTCCCAATAATCTAATGTCTTCACTTGATAATCTATCTGTTACTGGATTTTCACTTTCATGTGTTACATGTACAGCACCAATAGTTCCTTCTTTTAATCCCCAAATTTCGTTGTCACCTGTCCACTCTTTACCTGAAAAATAGTTGTTTATTAAATAGGTAACTGTAGCATAGGTATCCTTTATTTGACTTGAAACTATAAAAGGATTATCTGGTGTTGTCAAGTCAACGTCTTGTCCTGATGTATAGAATTCTTTTTCTAAAGCAGCTTCAAAAACTCCCTTATCTCCACCTGCTGCAGCTGCATTGACAAATCTTACACCTTGTTCATATTGTTGAATAGCAAATTCTTTTGCTTTAGCTGGATCGTTAAAATTACCTGTATAATTGAATATAAATTTAGCATTAGGTTTAATTTTCTTTACACCTTCCATATAGCCATAACGCCATTTCCAAGAACCTGCCCCTTGATTTACGTGAACAGAACCAAAGGTTTGATCATCGTCTTCAGTTACCATAGCGGCAATCATACCAACAAGGTAAGCACTCTCTTGCTCCCTAAAGGAAATACATTTTACATTCTCTGCTTCTACTTCTGAGTCAATCAATGCATACTTTGCATCATCAGGAAACTCTGTGGCAATTTTATTTATAGCTTCACCTGATAACCAGCCACCACCTATAATAAGGTCTACACCTTCTTCAATTAAAGCACGAGCATTATCTTCATATGCAGCTGCATCAGCTGATTCTACAATTATAGGTTCATAATTATATTTTTCTGCACTATCTTTTAAAGCATCAATCATATCAAGTATAAAAACTTGAGTACCTGCTGGGTCAGTTAATAAAGCAATCTTAACTTTATCCTTTGAACTACCACCATTATTTCCCTTATTACCAGATTTCTTTGCACAACCAGTAAATATACTCGCTATCATTACTATTACTAATAGTATGGATAATCTTTTTTTCATAAGTAACCCTCCAATGTTTTTTAGTTTATTACATTTCTTTTATTATTTCTCTTAATAAACCTTTAAATTCCCTTGCTGCCTTTTCTGCTGTTTCATCTACTTCTTCTGTAGTCACTGGTTCATCTAAAACTCCTGCTCCCATATTGGTTATAAGAGAAAGCCCCAGTACTTTCATTCCACAATGTGCAGCAGTTATAGTTTCTGTCACTGTAGACATTCCTACTGCATCTCCACCTAAAATTCTAATTACATTTACTTCTGCTGGACTTTCAAACTGTGGACCTGTCCAATAAAAATAAACTCCTTCGTTGATCTTCATATCTAGCCTATCTGCAACTTTCTTTGCCAATTCTCTATATTCTTTAGTATAAGCTGTAGACATATCAAAGAATCTTGGACCAAATTCCTCAATGTTTTTACCTCTCACTGGACTTGCTCCCATTAATTTTACATGGTCTTTTATTATCATAATCTCACCAGGTCTATAAGAAGCATTAACTGCACCAGCAGCATTAGTAAGAACAACAGTTTTAACTCCTAATAAGTGAAAGACTCTTATAGGCGTAACTAGCTGTTCAAAATCATATCCTTCATAATAGTGAAATCTTCCAGACATACAGACAACTTTCTTACCACTTAATTCACCTAAAATAAGTTTACCGGCATGAGATTCTACCGTTGTAGTCAAAAAATTGGGGATGTCCTTATAATCGATTATTATAGGATTCTGAATTTCTTCAGACAGAGTACCTAAGCAAGAGCCTAATATTAAAGCAATCTCAGGCTTAAAGTCAATCTTGCTAAGTATGTAGTCTGCACTCTTCTTAAAATACTCAAAATTGTAATTATACTGCATCTCTTTACCACCCTTTCCTTAAAATATTTTCTTTTTAAGTCATAAATCAGCATCTATTATGAAACTTGATTTATGTTTTCTCTTAGCCCTTGTATAAAAATTTGAACACCTCAAAAAAGGTTTTCAATTGCTAAGGCACTTTTTAAAGTTTATTTATCCATATCAATACCTCCTCTTGTTTACCTTCATCATATCTACAATTAAATCAGTCTTCTAGCTATATCTATACTTGAAATACCAACTTTTTAAATTGAAATTTCTTCTCCAATCTATTTTAAAACTCCATATCATATTTACTCACATCTAATCCCTTATTACATTTGCTCACCAAATGGAATATTGGACCTATAATGATTAATATTGTATCATAAAGATAATTTAATAACAATATAATCTAGAGCACTTTTTAACTTCTTCTAATTTTAAAAAAACTCTGTTGATATAAAATATCAACAGAGTTTTTTAAGTTATTTTAAGATAAAAATCTCAGCAATGCAGTAGCTACTATCATCATAAATGCTCCTCCAAGTCTTGAAGATATCTGAGCAAAAGGCATTAGTAACATCCTATTTGATGCTGATAGTACAGCTACATCTCCTGTACCACCCATATTAGCCATACATAATCCACCTGTTATAGATGCTTCTATAGGATAAAATCCTAATAACTTTCCAACTAGTCCAGAACCAATTATGGCGCCTATTACAGTTGTACTAACCAATATTATATAGGTAACGGAAATTGCACTAGCTACTTCTTTTAAATCTGTATAAGCAACTCCTATTCCAATTAAAAGAGTTGGAGTAAGATTGTTCATTATAAATCTAAACCACTGAGATGCCCCAATTTCATATCTTTTAGGTAAAATTCCAATAGCTTTTATTATAGCAACACTAATAATCATAAGAGCATATGAATGAATTGGTATGAATTTAGCTAAAACAGCACCCCAAACAAAGAAAGAAGTTGAAAGCAATAATCCTATACCTAAAAACTCATAACTAATTTTTATGTTCTTCTCTTTTTCTGTATCTGGTTCTTCTTGTCCTACCATTAACTTTCCTTCACCTGATATGCTAGGTCTTCCTTTTCCTATCCTATCTAACATACCTGCAAATACAATTGCAATAGCATTCCCAAGAGCAACGGCAGGAATCATCTTAGATAAGACTATTGAAGCATCTACTCCTAGACTTCCTCCAAATATTTGTGATAAAGGAACAGCTCCAGCTCCCATTCCTCCACCCATAATAGGCAATGCTACATACAAAATAGCTTCCTTAGCACCATATCCCATTATAATTCCAACTAATCCAGCTAGTCCAAAAGAAACTGACACGCCACCTAAAATTACAGGCAAATATCTTGCAGATGCTCTGATTAATAGCTTTCTATCCATTCCCAAAATACTACCAGTGATAAGAGCTGCAATATAAAAGTCTAAAAATGATTCACCTTTCATAAAATTCGTCATAATAGTAATGGCTGATTCAGGTATTAGATTAAAAGCTACCAATGCAGCAGACCCAAATATAATTACTATAGGTCCTCCTCCTAAATAACTCCTTACTATAGGTAATCTATTTCCCACCTCATCTAATATGGCTCCTAAAACCATCATTAGAGGATAGGCACCTATCATTCCCTTGGGCAATACTCCCATGTAAGTTGCCCCTAATACAATAGCTGTTATAATTGCAAACATCTGGATAGATAATCCCATAATCTTATATCCATCTTTCTCCTGGAGATTTACAACATTTTCTGCCATTTTTTAATCCTCTCCTTATAATCTCTTTTATCTGATGGTTTATCATAGCTTACAATCGGTTTCCCTAACTCTATATAAACCATCCTCTAATTTCATTATATACAAGTAGATAATCAAGGGAATATTTACATAATATCCTAAATATTAAGTAAATAAAGAAATTTTCGTTAAGATATTCACTACTATATAATCTATCTCTTTATAAAGGTATATAGATATTGAGGTCTACCTACAGCCCCATATTCTGCTTCTTTAAATATATAGCCTATCTCTTCTAAATAGTCCATATATCTCCTTACAGTTACCTTAGATATATCTAATTCTTCAGAGATCTCCTCAGCACTGAGCTTGGTCCTATCTTCTCTTTGAAAAAAGTTTATTATACTGTTCAATGTATATTTATTTAATCCCTTTTGTATATCTAATCCCTGACTAAAATCTCTATTGAGAAGTTTATCTATATCCTCTTGGGTTATGACATTTTTACGACTTAAGAGACTTTTTTTAGCACTATACTTTTTCAAAGCTTCCTTTAACCTTTTATATTCAAATGGCTTTACTAGATAATCAATAACTCCTAATTTAAGAGCATGATCTATCTTATCTACTTCTCCAGATGCAGTAACCATGATAACTTCAGACTCTATATCTTCTTTTCTTAATTTATTTAATATGGAAAGGCCGTCTCCCCGTGGTAGATATACATCTAAGATTATCAGATCAACTGGATTTTTTTTAAGATAACTTAAAGCTTCTATTTCATCCTTGCATACCTTTACAACTTGAAATCCCTCAACACTTTCAATATAATTTTTATTTATTTTTCCCACCATAGGATCATCTTCCACTATAAGCACTCTGTCCATTAATTAATCCTCCTTCGGAATAGTTATTTCAATAGAGCTCCCTACACCCCATGTAGAGTTTACGGCTATCTTACCAGAAAGGCTATCCACCCTTTCCATTACAAGGGATAATCCAATACCTCTATTTTCTCCTTTAGTACTATAGCCTCTATTAAAGATCTTATCAACCTCTTTATCTATTATGCCTATTCCATTATCTTCAACAGATATTTCAATCTTATCTTTAGTTTCCATAATACTCAATACAACTTTTTTATGCTTTCTGTTGACTTTTACTGTGGCTTCAAAGGCATTTTCAATTAAATTCCCAAGAATAGTTACTAAAGCTGAATTCATATTTTCATCTATATTTTTCCCTAGGATAGATTCCTTACTTATTTGAAAATCAACACCTAATTCCTTAGCACGGCTAATCTTTCCTAGGATAAGTCCTACTAATATTGGATCTTGTATCTTCTTTATTACATATAGCATTATCTGCTCTTGACTATTTTTAATCCCTAAAATAAACTCCTTAGCCTCATCTAAGTTTCCCATCTGAATCAACCCTAATATTATGTGAAGTTTATTTAAAAACTCATGAGAATTAGCTCTCAATGCTTTTACTATTTCATTATAACCTGTAATTTCCTCCGCTAGTTTTGTTACCTCTGTCTTATCCCTAAATGTAGCTATTACTCCAATTATCTCATCTTTACTTCTTATGGGTAAAATATTTGTAACTACATTGGTCCCATTCATTCTAGTTTCCTTCTCTATAATTGAATTACCAGTCTTTAAAACCCCCTCCATTTTACTATTGGGAATTACATTGTATATCTTTTCTCCTAAAAGACTTCTTCTCTCTATTCCAAGTATATGAATTGCAGCATCATTGATAGTTGTAATCTCCATATTGTCATCTATAGATATAATCCCCTCTTGTATAGCTTCAAGCATACTAACTTTATCAGTATATAATCTACTTATCTCTCTAGGTTCTAAACCTAGTAAACTCTGTTTAATATTATGTGTAAGTATAAATGCACCTAATAGACCTAAAACCAATCCTCCCAAGGAATATATGAGTATGGACTTCATAGCCTCATTTTTAATAACCATAAACTCTTTTATCAATGTTCCCACCATAATAAATCCAACTTGATTTCCCTGTGAATTCCTAATGGGGGCAAATGCCCTTATAGATTTTCCTAATGTTCCAACTTCTTCTGTTATATATGTATCTCCTGTGACTATTACCTTTCCCTCATCTCCGCCTACAAATCTTTTACCCAATCTAGAAGGATTTGGATGAGCAAAACGTATAGAATCCATATTTGCAATTACTAACATATCTATATTCTCAATTTTGGCCAATAGACTTTGTGTGTAATCTTGAATTTTACCCTCAGGGTCTCCAATTTCTATTAGATCACCTAAATATGAATAGCTTCCTAGATTAATAGCTGTATTCATATTATTTACTCTAATTTTATCCTTCAAGTTCTCTACAGTTAATGTAGAGAAAAGCATAGATACAAATACTATAGAAGTCATTATGATCAAAGTAGTAAAGAATGTTATCTTAGTTCTCAAGTTAAACCTTGGCCTTTTCATCCAATTCCCCCTTAAAAATAAGGTATATAATTTATATATTATATCATAATATATCTTGAGTATTAAAATAATCTTATCACTAAACCTGTCAATGGCCTTAAGAGATGCATCTTATTTTAATCATGATAAGATTGACAAATTATTAACTATATGGTAGTATGTGATTGTCAAAACATTAACAATATGGTATTAAATATTTTAATGGGAGTGATGATAATGGCACCAAATTTTTTTAGAATTCCAAAGGATATAGTCTTTGGAGATAATGCAATGAAATATTTATCTACTTTAGAGGGAAAAAAAGCCATATTAGTAACTGGTGGCAGCTCTATGAAGAGATTTGGCTTTTTAGACAAGGCGAAGATGGAGTTAGAAAAGGCCAATATAAAAGTTGAAATATTTGATGGAGTGGAAGCAAATCCCTCTGTAGAAACAGTAAATAAAGGTGCAAAGACTATGTTGGATTTTGAACCTGATTGGATCATAGCCATAGGTGGAGGCTCTGCATTAGATGCTGCAAAGATCATGTGGGCATTCTATGAGCATCCAAATCTATCCTTTGAGGATATCATAGAGCCAGGTTCACTACCTAAATTGAGAAATAAAGCTAGATTTGCAGCTATACCATCTACAAGTGGTACAGCTTCGGAAATAACATCTTTCTCTGTTATCACAGATACTGTAAATCATATAAAATATCCAATTGTATCCCCTGAGATTACACCAGATCTTGCAATACTAGATCCAGCTCTACCTGCAAAAATGCCAAAACATATAACTGCAAATACAGGTATGGATGTACTTGCTCATGCAATTGAAGCCTATGTATCTACGGCTGCCTCACCTTATACAGATGCTTTGGCTATTCAAGCCATTAGACTAGTATTTGATAATCTGGTAGAGGCTTATAATAATGGTGATAATATGGAAGCAAGAACTAATATGCACAATGCATCAGCTTTAGCTGGTATGGCATTTACAAATGCATCTTTGGGATTGATCCATAGTCTTGCTCATAAAATTGGTGGAGAATTTGGCATAACCCATGGATTGACAAATGCTATATTGTTACCATATATAATTCAATTTAATAGAAAAGAAACAGATAAAATTGATAAACTAGAAAGAGAATTGGGAATAAAAGATCTTCCCACATATATCAAAGAATTCAACCAAAAATTAGATATACCTCTAAACTTTAAAAACGTAAAGGAAGTTGAGATAAATGCGGATAAATTCAAGGAAGTTCTGGAACGTATGAGTGAAAATGCCTACAATGACCCTTGTACCTTAACTAATCCTAGAAGATCAAGTCCTGAGATAATTGAAATGTTATATACATCAACATTCTATGGGAATGATATAACTGAGTGAAAACTAAGCTAATTCGTTATGCAAAGAATTCTATAGGTAAGATTTATAAACCCCATTCTATTAAAGAATATATTTGTTCCATAATAAAATCAACTTTTACAAGTCTATAACAAGTTCATAAAAATAAATTTTGATTGGTTAATAAATAGATTCCCTATATTCAACTAAATATAGGGAATCTATCTAATTATCATATAGCACTCTCAACTTTATAAATAGTAGTACTCTTGTATATCTCTCCAGCTTTCAATATAGGACTCTCAAATCCATCTATATTTATACTATCAGGATAATATTGAGTCTCTAGACATATCCCAGAATTATCTAAATAAATACTGTTGCCCTTTCCCTTCTCTCTCCCTATATTGTTACCTGTATATATCTGTATTCCTGGCAAAGTTGTATACACTAGGAGCCTTCTTTCTCTATTATCATCTTCAAGGACAACTCCTAATCTCAATATATTCTCTTCTCCATTTATACAAAAGTTATGATCTAGACCCTTACCATAAAAAAGCTGCTCGCATTCTCTATTGATAACTTCTTGTATCTTTTTTGGTGTTCTTAAATCCAATGGAGTATTTTCTACCTTATGTACTTCTCCTGTAGGAATACTATCAGATCTAATAGGAGTATAGCTATCTGCATATACTGTCAGACTATGTTTTAAGATAGTTCCATTATCATGTCCATTTAAATTAAAATAGCAGTGATTGGTGGAATTTAGTATTGTATCCCTATTAGCCTTTCCAATATAATTTATACACAATTCATTCTCATCAGTTAAAGTAAATTCTACATTTAAAGTACATCTTCCTGGATAACCTTCCTCCATATCTTCACTTACATAGGTAAATATTACAGCACGTTCTTCTATCCTATAGTCCCAAATCTGCCTATGAAATCCATTTTCTCCTCCATGTAAATGATTATCTCCCTCGTTACTTTCAAGATTATATATCTTATCATTTAATTTAAAAGACGAATTTGAAATCCTATTTGCACATCTACCTATAGTTGAGCCAAAAAATTTATCTCCGTTTTCATATCCATCTAAACTATCATATCCAAGTACAATATCATGTACCTTGCCTAATCTACCCTTCATTCTAAAAGATGTCACTGTAGCCCCATAATTGATGATATCTACTTCTGTACCTTTATTATTTGAAATAGTAAATTTATATACCTTACTTAAGTCTTTTGTAGTTCCAAAATAGTGCTTCTTTACATATTTCATAGAACCCAACTCCATATAATCATATTTCACTCAATCTTTTAAAAGAATTCTTTAAATTATCATATAGCTCTCCATAGATGTCATAATATCCATCATATATTCTATGGTTTTCTTCATCCGGCTTGATTTCCTTACCTTTACGGATGTATCTCTCACATGCTGACTCTACTGACTCAAAAATACCTGCACCTACTCCTGCCAATATAGCGGCACCAAGAGATGCCCCTTCTTCAGACTCGATTGTCCTTACATTACAATTAAATATATCTGCTAACATCTGTCTCCAGACTCTGCTTCGTGCCCCTCCTCCAGTAATCATCATTTCATCAATTTCCAAGCTCATTTCCAACAAAATATCATAACAATCTCTTAAAGAAAATGATACTCCTTCCATAACTGAACGTGCCAAATTTCTCTTATCATGTTTTGCAGAAAGTCCGAAAAACACACCTCTTGCGTTGGGATCTAGATGCGGCGTTCTCTCACCCATTAAATATGGTAGATAGAGTAATTTTTCGCTACCTATCTCTATATCTTCTATGTCCTTATTTATTAAATCATAAGATATATCTTCTGAAGAATCTTTACCTTTATATATATTATCTCTAAGCCATCTCAATGAAAGACCTGCAGCCTGTGTTACTCCCATTACATGCCAACTATTTGGGACTGCACAGCAAAAGGTATGTACTCTCCCATTAGGATCTATATGAACCTTGCTGCTATGTGCATATACAACTCCGCTTGTCCCTATCGTCGTAAATGCACTTCCATCTGTAACTACGCCTGTTCCTACTGCAGCTGCAGCATTATCTCCTGCACCTGCTACAACTATAGTCCCTTCTTTTAACCCTGCTTCTTCAGCTATAGACTTTTTTATCATCCCTGTAATCTCTGGTGATTCATATACCTTTGCTAATTTATCTCTATCGATTTCAAGAATTTCTAATATTTCATCAGACCACTGTCGCTTGGGCACATCAAGAAGTTGCATTCCACTGGCATCGGATACATCTGTAGCATATGCTCCAGTTAAGATAAATCTAACATAGTCCTTTGGCAATAATATATGTCTACATCTAGCATAGTTATCTGGTTCATTATTCTTTACCCAAAGTATTTTAGATGCTGTAAATCCAGTTAAAGCTGGATTGGCTGTTATTTCAATCAGTCTTTCTCTGCCAACTTTCTCTGTTATCTCATCACATTCCTTTTCAGTTCTCTGATCTGCCCATATAATTGCTGGCCTTATAACTAAATTATCTTCATCTAGCATGACTAAGCCATGCATTTGTCCAGATAGACCTATTCCCTTTACATTCTCTTTGTCAATACTACTGCTTGTCATAATAGTCTTTATGGTGTTGATTGCTGCCTTAGCCCAATCTTCAGGATTTTGTTCTGCCCATCCATTTTGTGGTTGATAAAGAGGATATTCTTCAGAAGCTGAGCTTATGATGTTTAAGTCTTCATCAAATAAAACCGCTCTAGTCCCTGAAGTTCCTATATCTATACCTATTATATAATCCATAAAATCACCTCTATAAAATAATTTAAATTTAGGACTTCATTAAATGAAGTCCTAATTAAAAATTCTTTAATTAAATATATACTATCTGAACAATATATTATTTAACACTGATTCTAGATATTCTTGTTTTCCACTTTCCATAGCAACCTCACCATTTCCAATTGTATATTCTTCTAGTTCAGCTAGTGAGATTTTACCTTCGACTATTCTCTTTCCTATACCAGTATTATAGCTTGAATATCTTGACTTTTTAAATTCATCAATTCTACCATCTTCAATTATTTCATATGCCTTTATCAAAGCTAATGCAAAAGTATCCATTCCTGCAATATAGCCTAATACTAAATCATCAAATTCAAAGGAACTTCTTCTAACCTTTGCATCAAAGTTAAGACCACCATTTGTAAATCCTCCAGCCTTGATTATTTCATACATTGCAAGAGTAGCACTATATATATCAGTTGGGAACTGATCTGTATCCCAACCTAAAGCAGGGTCTCCTTGATTAGCATCCACACTTCCAAATACACCATTTATCCTAGCAGTAGCTAATTCATGTTGGAAAGTATGTCCAGCCAATGTAGCATGATTTGCTTCTATATTCAATTTAAAATCTTTTTCTAATCCATATTTTCTTAAAAATGCTATTACTGTAGCTGAGTCAAAGTCATATTGATGTTTTGTTGGCTCTTTAGGCTTTGGCTCAATATAGAAATCACCTTTAAAACCTTTTTCACGACCATAATCCACTGCCAATCTCATAAGTCTAGCCATATTATCTAATTCAAATTCCATATCTGTATTTAATAGAGTCTCATATCCTTCTCTACCACCCCAGAATACATAACCTGTTCCTCCTAATTTGATAGTTGCATCTATTGCATTTTTAATCTGAGAGGCTGCATATGCAAAACTATCTGCATTAGGTGAAGTTCCTGCACCATGCATATACCTTGGATGTGAAAAGACATTTGCTGTTCCCCAAAGAAGCTTTATGTCTGTATTCTCCATCTTAGATTTAATATAGTCTACCATCTCATGGAAATTTTTACGTGTTTCTAAATAGTCCTTCCCCTGTGGTGCTATATCTACATCATGAAAACAAAAATATTTAATTCCTAATTTAACCATCAGCTCAAAAGCAGCATCTGCTCTAGCTTTTGCAATATCCATAGAATCCTCTTTACCATAGCTTCTATCCATAGTTGCATCTCCAAAAGGATCTGTTCCTCCAGCAACCATTGTGTGCCACCAAGACATTGCAAATTTTAAATGTTCTTCCATTGTCTTTCCGTCAATAACTCTGTTCGCATCATAATATTTATATGAAAAAGGATTTTTAGAATCTCTACCTTCATATTTTACTTCAGATATATTTGGAAAATAACTCTTCATTCTCTTCAACTCCTTATAAATTTTCTAGTATCTTTATTTCATTTTTAACTATATATCTATCTTTCTTCAACTTATTTCCAGTAATAAAATGATTATAAGCTAATTCAATGGATTTGTATCCTTGTGTAAATGGTTGTTGACATATAGTAGCTTTAATTATCCCTATTTCTAACATCTTCCTAGTAATAGGAACAGCGTCAAAACTCACTATTGTTATCTTGTTCTCCATATTCATATCCTGAACTGCTTTACATACTCCTGCCACCCCAGCTGCAACTATTACAATTGAGTCTATCTCATTGTTTTCTAAGATCTTCTTAGTTTCTATATATGCTAATTCGTCACTATCATTTGTCTCAGAAATAGCTACTATATCTATATCTGGATATCTTAGTTCTTTGATCCTCTTAAACCCTTGTATCCTCTGGTTGTGACCTAAGACTTTTTTAGATCCTGTCAATATAGCTACTTTAGTGCTGCATCCAGTAAGTAAAGCTAAAATTCCACAAGCTGTTTCTCCACCTTTTATATAGTCACTGCCTATATAATAAATCCTGTCACTATTTTCTACATCCGTGTTTACATTGATTACAATTAATCCTTCTTTTACTAATTCATTTATCTTATTTACTACCAATATATCATTGATTGGATTTAGAATTATGGCATCTACCTTATCCCTTAACTCCTCCATCTTTTTTACTTGTTTTTCAACATCATATCCTTCCAACTGATGGATAGAGACAGACACTCCATATTCTCTATATTCTTCCTTTGCTCTATTGATTCCCTTTAATACATCATTAAAGAACGGGTTACCCTTAGAGATCAATATGACTCCAATTTTAAGCCCTTTCTTTTTGGCTGCTAAGATCTTTCCAGTTATATTAGGAGTATATCCTAGTCTTTCTATTGTCTCTTTTATTAGAGCTTCAGTTTCTTTATTTACATTTCCTCTATTGTGCAAAACTCTATCTACTGTTCCCCTTGAAACTCCACATAGTTCTGCTATTTCTTTTATTGTAATATTCACAAGATCACTCCTAAATTAGGTCTATGCTTTCTTTCTTTGATTATACGTATCAAAAGCAACTGCAGCCAATAGAACCAGTCCCTTAATAGCTTGTTGCCAATCAATACCTATTCCCATTATTGACATACCATTATTTAAGACTCCCATAACAAGTCCACCAACTACTGCACCAATTATAGTACCAACCCCACCAGATGCTGAAGCTCCCCCTATATAACATGCAGCAATAGCATCAAGTTCAAATCCATTTCCTGCCGATGGTGTCGATGCATTTAGTCTCCCTGAAAATATTATACCTGCTAAAGCAGCCATAAGTCCCATATTTACATACGTTAAAAAGAAAACCTTATTGGTCTTTATCCCAGAGAGTTCTGCCGCTCTTTCATTTCCTCCAAATGCATATATTCCCCTACCAATTACTGTTTTATTAGTTATGTAGCTATAGACCAATATTAGTATTACTAATAAAAATAATACAACTGGTACTCCATTATATAAGCTTAACCAATATAATGAAAACATGATTAAAGCTACTTCAATAGCTAATTTTAATATGAAAACATTAGATTTCATAGTTTCAATTCCATATCTTACTTCTTTTTTTCTATTTCTTATCTCCATTAAAATTACTAATATAGAGAATAATACCCCTACAAGAAGTGAAACTAACTTTATCATACTTGGATTTTTAGTTAAAAACCCAGCTGCAAGATATTGATACGACTTTGGAAATGGAGCCAGAGTATTACCTTTTAATATTACGAGTGTTAATCCCCTGAAAATCAGCATTCCTGCTAAAGTTACGATAAAAGAAGGAATTCTAACATAAGCAATCCAAAATCCTTGCCATGCACCTACTAAAATCCCAATAAGTAAAGCTATTACTATAGTCAACCATACTGGCATCTCATAAGTAACTATCATTACTCCTGCTATTGAACTGACAAATGCTAATACAGAGCCTACAGAGAGATCAATGTTCCCCGTCAATATGACAGGTAACATTCCAATGGCCAAAATAAGTACATAACTATTCTGCATGATAAGTTTAGAAACATTCATTGGTTTTAAAAGAACCCTATCTGTAGTAACTTGAAATAACAATGTTATAGAAATCAATGCAATAAACATTGCATATTTCTTAATATCTATTCTAAAATTCTTACTTTTTTCTTTGTCCATAATTATACCTCCTTTACACTTTGTATTATACATTTCATTATGTTTTCTTGAGATGCATTTTCTTTTGCAAGTTCTCCTACAAAATGTCCTTCATTCATAACATATATCCTATC
This sequence comes from Tissierellaceae bacterium HCP3S3_D8, assembly GCA_052067355.1. Classification (GTDB taxonomy): domain Bacteria; phylum Bacillota; class Clostridia; order Tissierellales; family Tissierellaceae; genus CABMKH01. The sequence goes on along the minus strand of JBQHQH010000003.1, from coordinate 19,088 downwards.
ACTCAAGCCAAGTACTTCAGGAAGTTCAGATGAAATTATAATAATAGATTTTCCAAGTGCTGCTAACTCATTTATAATCGTATATATTTCATACTTTGCTCCCACATCTATACCCCTAGTAGGTTCATCTAATATTAAAACATCTGGGTCTGAATAGAGCCATCTGGCTAACATAACCTTTTGCTGATTTCCACCTGAAAGATTTCCCGTTTTATGAAAAATATTTGGAGCTTTAATATTTATTTTCCTTAGATATTCTTCAGATACCCTTATTTCTCTATATTCATCTAATACTCCTCTATTGCTAATCTTGTCTAGACTAGCTAATGTAATGTTTTGTTTAATATCGTTCATTAATATTAAACCTTGCTCCTTACGATCTTCAGTAACATAGCCAATTCCACAATTTATTGCATCTGAAACGTTATTTATTGTCAATGGTTTACCATCTTTGAAAATCTCTCCACTTATCCTAGTCCCATAGGACTTCCCAAATATACTCATAGCTAACTCTGTCCTTCCAGCACCCATGAGTCCTGCAATTCCTATGACTTCTCCTCTTCTTACATAGAAGTTTACATCATCAACTACTACTCTATCTGCAACATAAGGAGAATATACGGTCCAATTCTTAACCTCAAAATAAATATCTCCTATTTCATTATCTCTGAGAGGATATCTATCTGTAATCTCTCTACCTACCATTCCCTTAATAATTCTATCTTCAGTGATATCATCAATTTCCTTATTTAAAGTCTCAATAGTCTTTCCATCTCTAATTATGGTAATCTCATCTGCTACTTTTTCTACCTCATTTAATTTATGTGAAATGATTATACATGTCATTTTCTGGTCTTCTTTTAATTTTAAGATTAAGTCCAGCATTTTTTCACTATCTTCATCATTTAATGAAGCTGTTGGTTCATCGAGAATTAATAGCTTTACATCCTTAGCTAAGGCCTTTGCTATTTCTACTAATTGCTGTTTTCCTACACCTATCTTATTTATTAACATATCTGGTTCTTCTAACAGCCCAACCATTTTCATATATTTCAAGGCATCTACTCTGGTCTTTTCCCAATCTATTGCTCCATTTGTGGTCCTTTCATTTCCTAAAAACATATTCTCCATTATAGAAAGAGTAGGTACTAAAGCAAGTTCTTGATGAATAATCACTATTCCCTTGGCTTCACTATCCTTTATATTTTTAAATTCACATACCTCATTTTCAAATATAATCTGTCCACTATAACTATTACTTGGATAAACACCACTTAATATATTCATTAATGTAGATTTTCCTGCTCCATTTTCACCTACCATAGCATGAATGGTGTTCTGCTTTATTTTTAAATTAACATTATCTAGTGCTTTTACTCCCGGAAATTCCTTAACTATCTCTTTCATTTCTAATAAAATATTATCCATCTATATCACCCATCTCTACTATTCAATCATAAAAGTAGGTATTTAAATCAAATTTCATACTAGCCTAAACCAGTATGAAATTTGACAACATTACTTTAACTGGTCTTCTGTATAATAGCCACTATCGATTAATAATTCTTTATAGTTAGTCTTATCTACAAATTGAGGTTCTAATAAGTATGATGGAACTACCTTTTCACCATTGTTATATGTCTCTGTATCATTTACTTCTGCCTCTTTACCATTTACTATAGCATCAACCATCTCAGCAACCTTATCAGCTAAAGCCCTTGTATCCTTAAATACAGACATAGATTGGTCACCAGCAATTATCGCCTTTACATTTGAAATATTCGCATCTTGTCCAGTTAGTATTGGCATTTCTTTTCCCTTTGTTCCATATCCTGCTGATTTTAAAGCAGATTGTACACCAAGGGAAACTGAATCATTGGAGCATAGTACTGCATCTATTGTCTCATCTGTATAATATGCTGTTATAATATTATCCATTCTTGCCTGTGCCTCTTGTTCATCCCAATTAGGGGTTGCTGTTTGCTCTCTATTAATTTGTCTTGATCTTACATTCAATTGGCCATTATCAATATACTGTTGTAAAACATCTATTGCTCCACCATAGAAAAAAACAACATTATTATCATCTAAAGGACCTGTTGCAATTTCTAAATTAAATGGTCCATTTCCATCTTTTAATCCAAGTTTCTCTTCAATATATCTTCCTTGAATAGTCCCAACACTATAGTTATCAAAAGTAGCATAATAACTAATTGCATCTGTATTCATAATAAGCCTATCATAAGCTATAATATCTATACCATCTTCTCTCGCATTATCTAAAACATTGGTCAATGCACTTCCATCTATTGCGGCTACAACTATTACCTGCGCTCCCTTTGTTATCATATTTTCAATTTGAGATATTTGTGATTCAGTCTTGTTCTCTGCAAACTCTAGCTCTACTTGATATCCCTTATCTTCTAATATCTTTTTCATATTCTCTCCATCTTGATTCCATCTTTGAAGAGATTTGGTAGGCATAGATACCCCAACTATTATCTTACCTGAGTCACTATCTACCGTATCAGTTTTTCCACAACCTACAATTGAAATTAACATTGTTAAAACTAAGAGCATACAAATAAACTTTTTCATAATAAAACCTCCTAATTTTTATTGTGCACGTGCACATTACTTGCTTATATTCTATATGACTTCATATCACTTGTCAATAGGAAACCGTTTATTATTTTAATTTACAATTAATTCAATTTATTCTCAATCAGAAGAAAAAATAAAAACAGGTCAAAGAGAAACTCCTCTAAGATCTGTTTTTAGTACTATTCTTCTATTAAATTATCCGTATATTCCCTCTAGATATTCTGCCGTTCTATTATCTTTTGGATTAGAAAATACTTCTTTTGTCTCTCCATATTCTACTAGTTCACCATTTAAGATAAATGCTGTATAATCAGATATTCTCCTTGCCTGAGATAGATTATGAGTAACTATTATTATGGTATATTCCTCGGAAAGCTTAAGTAGCATTTCCTCTATAATGGCAGTATTCTTTATATCTAGTGCTGAACATGGCTCGTCCAGTAGTAGCACTTCCGGATTGACGGTTAAAGCTCTTGCTATGCAGAGTCTTTGTTGCTGTCCACCTGATAATTTCATAGCTGACATATTTAATTCTTTATCTATCTCTTCAAAAAGTCCTACTCTTTTTAAATTATGCTCTACTATATTTTGCAATTCTTTTTTGTCTTTTATTCCATAATATACAGGTGCATAGATCATATTTTTATATATAGATAGAGGAAAAGGTGTAGGTTTTTGAAATACCATACCAATGGTCTTTCTTATACTATCTCTTCTATATTCCCTGATATCTCTATCCTTAAATATAATTTCCCCAGTATATTTGCCCCCTTGCTCCTCTAGCATCAAGTTTAAAGCCATGAGAAATGTTGACTTTCCACAACCTGAAGGACCAATAATTGCCGTTATTTTATTTCTTATAAAAGACATAGATAAATTCTTTAATATCAATTTCTCATCATAGCTAACATTTAAATCATTCACCTTTATTATTTCCATCTATCTATATTCCTTTCTATTCCTGTTTAAAATCAATGATATAATATTGATTATAAGTAATAGTACTATGAGTATAGCCGCAGTACCATATGCCTTTTCCAAAGATATTCCTTCACCTGTCAATATATAAAGGTGAAAAGGAAGTGCCATAACTGGAGAAAATATGGACTTTGGTATGGGAGCAAATATTACAACACCTGTTAATATTATTGGTGCTGTGGCTCCCATGGCAAATCCTCCAGCTAAGAGAACAGCCGAAGTAATGTCTTCTCTACACATTGGCAATATCAATTTAAATATAGTGTAAAATTTCGATATTCCTAGAGCATATGAAGCGCTAACAATATCAAGATCTATCTCTTTCATTATCTTTTCAACTCTAACTTCAATATACGGAAATATCATAATTCCCAATGTTATACTAGCAGTTAAAAGAGACCTATTGATCTTAAGATGCATAATCAATAATGTATAACCAAACATTCCTAAAATAATAGAAGGGATGCCTGCCATACACTGTATTATTAGATGAATTACACCATTCAACTTTTCATTTCCACAATAAAAAACTGTATAAATAGCTGTTGCTATGGCTAAAAAAGAGGCAAATAGACAAGACAGTATCATCAACAACAAGCTTCCAACAATAGCTGGAAATATTCCACCTTCTGAACCTAATGGTATGCCCTTTGGATTATCAAAAATAAATTCTATATCAATAGAACTCAATCCTCTTTTTAATACATATCCTAAAATAAATACAGTAATTCCAACTACAATAATAGTACTTACTGTAATCCATAATTTAAATAGATTATCTTCAATCTTTTCCTTCATGATATCTCAACCTTTATTTTATATTATCTTTCTTTTTATTACATATAGAATAATATTGATAATAAGTAAAATCATCATAAGTACAAATCCCGAAGCATAAAGTGCATGATAGTGTAAACTCCCTACCTCTGCCATTCCCATTTCAAGTGCAATTAAGGATGGAATTGTTTGACATTTTCCCAGTAATTTAGGCATTATTGGTGCATTACCTATTACCATCATTACAGCCATGGTTTCTCCCATACCTCTAGATAAGGCTAATACTGCAGAGGCTAATATACTCCTCCTACTATTGGGTAAAACTATTTTTCGAATCATATAGGATTTAGAGACTCCCAGTGCATTTGAATATCTAGAGTATTCATTATAAATTTTTTCCATAGATTCCTCACATGTAGAAACTATAAATGGCAGCATCATTATTGAAAGGACTATTCCACCAGCTAATACAGATTCCCCAGTAGCAAATGAGAATCTCATTTCAAAGAACCTTACAATTACCAAAAGACCAATAAACCCATGGATAACAGAGGGTATACCTGCCAATATATCTATAATGATTCTAATTATCTTTTTTATTTTATTATTAGTATAATTTGATAAAACAATAGCATTACCTACACCTATGGGTAATGCAATGATTATTCCTATTATTGATACATATATAGTGGCTAATATTGTAGGATATATTGATAATTTATCTGGAGAATCTAGTGGATTCCATTTCTTACCTAAGATAAAATCTAGTATAGAAACTTCTTTAAAGAATACAATACTTTCTCTTAAAATAAACAATACAATAAAAGAAAGTATGAACAAAGATAATATTGTAAGAAAACATACTATGGATTTAAAAATTTTGTTTTCTACTTCTCTCACTGCAATCACCTCAAAAAAATAGGGGCTCAAAGCCCCTGATATTAATTAGCTGGTACGAATCCCATCTTTGTAATAATTTCTGAACCTTTATCTGATAAAACAAAATCCATAAATGCCTGTTGTTCAGGTGTCAATTCTCCCTTTTTCACTGCAATAAGAGGTCTTGAAATCTTATATGAACCATTTACTATATTTTCTTCTGTTGGCTCTATTTCATCCACTTTTAAAGGTATAATCTTTCCTACATTTTGATTTACCATACCAAAGGAAGCATATCCTATTGCATCTTTATTCTCAATAATCTTTGCAACTAAGGCACCCATTGAAGGAGCTTGAATAGCATCTTCCCTTACTTGTACATCTCCCATTACACTTTTTTGGAATACTTCGTGAGCTCCACCACCTAAATCTCTAATAACAACTACTATCTCTTTATGATCAAGACTATCATCTAAATCATCCCAGTATTTGTATTCTCCTGAAAATATCTTCATAATTTCTTCAGTGCTTAAACTATCTTTTAATTCAACTAATGGATTTTCTGGATTGATAGAGATAGTTAAAGCATCTATACCTAAAACAAAGTCTTTCATATCTCCTATTTTTTCTTTTTCTTCATCCTTTATCTCTCTAGCTAACATACCAAAATCACTAGTTCCCTCTAATACTGACTTAACACCAGAACCAGAGCCACCTGCTGATACATAGATGGATATGTTTTTGTCTGGAAAACTATCATCTACTTTATCCCATGTAGTGTTCTCTTCGATAAAATCCGTTGCAATAGCAGATATTACAGGTGCCAAAGTAGATGAGCCATTAAAAGTCATCTCAGCTCTAAACTCATTTTCTTCCCCATCATTTGAAGCAACCTGATTATTTTGACATCCAAATAGAGATGTGACTAAAATTAATGCGATTAATAATAAACTAATTTTTCTTTTCATACTAACCCCCTATATGTATTAATATTAACAAAATACATATATAAGTTTATATTTTATATAGATCTATGTCAATAAACATAAATTATATCTATAGTATATAGAACTCCTATAGATAAATCCTCTTAAAGTGATTTCTTAATTATTAGCTATTTTATATGAGATTACAAAAATAGACTGTTTCAGAACTGACTAATCAGCTCTGAAACAGCCTATTCAATACTAAGTTAAAATATATAAGTTCTCAATTACCTAAATATCTCAACTTTTTGGTCTTTAAGTTCCCTAATCTTATTTTCTATCATATTTAAAAGATTAACCATATCTTTAGAGAGTTCAACTGCTTCGCTATAAGATCTATTAGCATCATCTATACGACCTTTTTTAACAGAATTAATTACTTCATCCCCTTTAGAATGAAATTCTTCATGAACCTCATCTAATTCCATCCATCCACCTATGATAGCAGGATGTTCAAATTTTATAGCATTATAGAAATGTCCAAATGCACACTTCTTCGAATTAGTCTGTAGTGGATATATTCTACCTTCTGTCACTATTTTTTTAAGTCCCTTTATCCACTCTATATGAGATTTTTTTGCATTTTCTATGACTTCTAATAATTCATCATTAGAGATTGCATGTCTTCCTCCCTTTAATGCTTCTAACATGGAACCAGTGATATCTGACAACTTATCATCGATTGCTGATATCTGTCTAGCAAACTCTACACTTTGAGTAGCTTCATCATATATATCATTTGTCATACGACTAAGTCTTTCTGCATCAGTACTAGAAGCCTCCATAGCTTGATTTATCTCATTAGCAGAAATCCTGATTCCTTCCATGGATTTTTGTATATTTTCTACATCTGTAACCACAATTTGAAGCATGTCCATGTTCTTGCCTACAGTTTCGAAGACCGATTCTAGTTTCTTACTCATCTCTCCAGTGGACACTAATGTCCTATCTAAACTCTCTTTGCTATCTTTGGAAGCACCATATACCTTGTCTACAAACTCTCTCATCCCTTCCAGATTCTTTTGAGTATCATCAGCTAAAACCCTTACTTCATCTGCAACTACAGCAAATCCACGTCCATGTTCTCCCGCTCGTGCAGCCTCTATAGCTGCGTTTAATGCTAATAGATTAGTCTGTTCTGCTATAGCCTGTACACTTTCAACTATCTTCCCAATCTCTGTAGCAAGTTCTACTAAAGACTGTATCTTATTATTCATTATTCCAGTATCTTCGACGACATCATTTTTGATGACTTCTACTTCCTTTAATAGTTTCATACTTTCAGTATTTTTGGTATTTAATTCCTCAGACTCTTTAGTTAAACTATCCAATGTCTGTGATGTATTACTAATAGATTCATTTACCTGTTCCATACTCGCAGTTGTTTCTTGAACAATTGCCAAATTAGATTCACTTAATGTTGCTATCTCCTTTGCAAAATCTTTTAATTGATAGGAAATATGTGACATACCTACATCAAAGCTACTCAATGCATTTACGATATCAAGGATTTCTTTTGCAGCAACAGACATCTTCTTTTCATTTCTTAATAGACTCTCAAATTGTTCTAAAACCTTTTTATGGCTAGGATTTTTAACATCTGGATAGGTTATATCTCTTCCAGTTCTGGAAGCTTCTACATAATCAATAATACATTCCGATTCTCTACATACACTATTAAACTTCTTAATAAACATCTATTTTTCCTCCGCATCATAATAATTATTATATTTATTCAGTTAGTACCTCAAGTCACTAACTTCTTGATAATCTTACATATAATATATAATCGGCAATTAATGCATAAATGTTATACATTATCCAAAATTTATCTAGCTACTTATACCCATTCTGACACAAACAATTCACAAATCAAGAACTCAATTCACAATTATTAAAACCATAGTACCTTAACATTTAAGAATTTAAATATAGATAAATTCGAATATTTTGGATAACTAGCCATATTTTTGAATGCGGAAAAATGAACAAATGCTCTACACTCTTAAAAGATAGACCAGATATTCAGCCTATAAAAAAATCCTAACTAAAATTGATTAGTTAGGATTTTTTATTAATCTATTTAGTTATCAATCTCAACTCTACAGGCACATTTTCTTCTACTTTTTCGCCTTTTAGCACCTTAACTGCTGTTTCAATACCTATTTCACCTATTAATTCTGGTTGTTGTGCTACTGTTGCTGCCATATCCCCTGCTTCTACTGATGCTACTGCATCATCAGTTGCATCAAATCCTACTACTATTATATCTCTATTACTTGCCTTTATTGCTTCTAACGCACCTAATGCCATCTCATCATTATGTGCAAATACTGCATCTATTTCTGGTTGTGATTGAAGTATATTTTCCATTACTTCTAATCCTTTAACCCTATCAAAATCTGCTGTTTGTTTTGCTACTACTTCTAATTCACTATCTTTTATAGATTCATTGAATCCTTCTCCTCTTTCTCTTGCTGCATTTGTTCCAGCTATACCTTCTAACTCTACTACTTTACCTTTACCATCAAGTTTTTCTATTATAAATTCTCCTGCCATCTTTCCACCTGCAATATTATCAGAAGCTATATAGGACAATACCTCTCCACCATTTGAGGATCTATCTACTGTAATTACAGGTATATTAGCTTCATTTGCATCTATTACACTATTTACTATTGCATCCGAATCTGTTGGATTGACTAGGATTAAGTCCACTCCCCTTGTGATTAAGTCTTCCATATTCGCTGCTGCTTTTGCTGAATCATCTTGTGAATCCAACACTATCAATTCGACTCCTAATTCTTTAGCTTTTGCTTCAGCACCATCTTTTAAAGACACAAAGAATGGATTTGTTTGAGTTGAAATTACAAAACCTACCGTAAACTTATCTTCTCCTACCTCAGGTGTATCTGTTCCTTCAGTTTGTGGTGCTTCTGGAGCATTGCCTTCATCTGTCTTACCGCCACATGCTACTAAAGATAAGCTCAATACCAATACCATTAACAATGCTAATATCTTCTTCATAATTAACCTCTCTCCTTTTTAATATTATATTTTCTTGGCTAACCATTTAGCCATATTAGAAAACAAAGTATTATAGGACTCCCATTCTAAAAATTTAGGGGATCCCCAGTGTGGTGAAATATCACTGGCAAAGACAAAAGTTCTACCTTTTCCATAGTCCATACCAGCCATAAATACGTGACTATTACACTTTGCTATTACATTCTTAGGATCTATCTCAAACAACATATTATATCCTAAAAAATGTGGCCACTCCTCTGATACACCACTTAAAATTGGATGCTCATGATTGACAATTGTAGGATATACTCCCTCTGGTGCCTCAAATCTATCATCAGTTTCCATCATCTTTACTGGTAAGATATCTGCTATAGCTGTATGGGCATATTTACCTTTGCCATCTATTCCCTGAAAAGTCATATAACCTCCCATCATGGCAAAACCTCCACCATTGTCAACAAATTCCTTAATTAGTTGAAGCCTATTAGGCATTCTCTTTCCCTTTCCAAAGACATCTTCATGCAATAACAAGGTATTGCTACCTATATCACTTAAGATTATTACATCATATTTTTGCATTTCCTCCAATGTAGTTGGAAAGTCATTTGCTGCTATATGGCATGGCATATAGTCAACCTCCATACCTGCACTTTCCAATGCCTCTATTAACCATTTACCTCCTTCACCATATTTGGTTTCCGTAAATTGATCAAATCCTTTTATATGGGTTGAATGTATTACCCAAGATTCTCCAGCTAATAGTACTTTCATTTTTACCCCCTTATTTTTAATTGATTTATTATAAAGCTTCCTTGTATAGAAACTAAATAATCATAAATTTAAAATAACACTCCAGATTTTAGAATAATATTAGAATAAGGAGTAAATTCCCCTGTTCTTATTACCGCCTTACAATCCTTTGATAATTCCTTTACCTCTTCATGGGGTATTTCTGTTAATTTGAACTCACCTTTTATTACTTCATCTAGTTTTTCTCTCATATGAGGGCTTACCTCATTCATCTCTATGTCAATAATCCCTTCCTCTACGCATAATTCACTTAAAACTGCTTCTAGTACTTGAAAAAAACTGGGAATACCATTTACCACTGCCAAATCTATTAATCGAACTCCCTTTGGTACAGGCATACCTGCATCTCCTATTAAAATAGTATCATGGTGAGCCATTTCTCCTATTACCTTTGATAATTCTCCATGTAATAAACCTATTTTTTTCATAAGCACCACTCCCTATTGTGATTTTTCTTTTTTATCTAATAGCACTGCAATCAATATTACTATTGCCTTGGCTATCATTTGATAATAAGACTGTACATCCATTAAGTTTAAAGCATTGTTCAGTATCCCTATGATTAAAGCTCCTATTATTGTACCTGCTATAGTTCCTTGTCCACCTACTAAAGATGTTCCCCCTAATACTACTGCTGCAATAGCATCTAATTCATATCCATCTCCAGCCGTTGGTTGAGCTGAAGATAATCTAGATGTTACAATAATACCTGCTACTGCTGCCAATACTCCACTGATAAGATAGGCTATTGTCTTTACTCTATCCGTATTTATACCTGATAATAAAGATGCTTCTTCATTGCCGCCTACAGCATATATATGTCTACCAAATTGAGTGTAATTTAAAATGAAATAACATACCATAAACACTATTGCCATTATAATTATAGGTACTGGAATTCCAAATATATTTCCAGTTCCTATCCACCTAAATATTGGTGAAACTCCACTTGCCGCCTGCACAGCTATTGGTCTGCCTGATGTAAATACTAGAGTAGCCCCTCTTAAAAGTATCATTATGGCAAGAGTAGCTATAAAGGGTTGAACCTTTCCTCTAGTGATGATTATGCCATTTAGTATTCCTGATATTCCTCCTATGATTATGGCTACTAAAAGAGCCAAGAAGATATTACTCCCTGTTGCCAACATCTTCGCTGCTACAGCTCCCGAAAAACCCAATATGGATCCTACAGATAGATCTATCCCTGATGTCAAAATTACGAAGGTCATTCCTGCAGCTATTATTGCATTTATAGATGTTTGTCTAAATACATTTAGTAAATTACTCTTTGTTAAAAACCTTGGACTCAATATACTTATAATCACTGAAAATATTATCAATCCAAGTAAGGGCCTAATCTTATCCAATGTCTCTCTACTCTTCATCTATATTTTCCTCCCCTCTAACAATATAGCTCATTATCTTTTCTTGAGTTGCTTCCTCTTTACTTAGTTCCCCTTTTAATTCTCCTTCATGCATTACCAATATCCTATCACTCATTCCTATTATTTCTGGCATTTCTGAAGATATCATTATAATAGATCTACCTTCTTTTTTAATCTCATTTAGTAGATCGTAGATTTCTCTCTTTGCTCCTACATCTACTCCTCTAGTCGGTTCATCCAAGATCAAAACCTTTGGATCCGTCAATAGTGCCTTGGCAATTGCCACCTTTTGTTGATTCCCTCCACTTAGATTTTTAACCTTTTGATATAGGGAAGGGGTCTTTATATTTATCTTATCTCTATACTCCTCCGCTACCTTATATTCCTTTTTCTTATCTATTCCTAAAAAAGTTTTAAATTTTTCCAGTGCAGATATAGTGGTGTTGCTCTTTACATCCATTATGAGAATCAAACCGTCTGACTTCCTATCTTCTGATACATATGCTATACCTTTATTCAAAGCCTCTTTAGGAGAATTTAAGCTTAATTCCTCACCGTTTAATATTACTCTTCCTGTATCTTTTCTGTAGAACCCGTATATAGTTTTGGCCAATTCTGTCCTACCAGCTCCCACTAATCCTGAGATTCCCAATACTTCTCCCTTTTTTAATGTAAAAGATATGTTCTTTACATATTTATTACTGAGATTGTCTATCTTCAATACCTCTTCATCATAATTTGTCTCCATATATGGAAACTGCTCATCTAATGCTCTCCCTACCATAAGACGTATAATCTCATCTTCATCTACATCTAACACATCTTTTTCAGCTACAAATTGCCCATCTCTTAAAATTGTAACTTTGTCACATATTTCAAAGATCTCACTTATACGATGGGATATATATACCAATCCTTTTCCCTGTCTTTTCAATTCCCTGATAATCTCAAATAAACTACTTACTTCATTATCAGTTAAAGTATCTGTAGGTTCATCCATGATTATGATCTTTGCATTTAAAGACAGGGCCTTTGCTATTTCCACCATCTGTTGCTGTGCTATGGATAGATAATTCACCTTTTTTGTAGGGCTTATATTCACATTTAACCGTTCTAGTATTTCTCTTGATTGATCTATCATTTGTTTTCTATCTAATCCACCATAGGAAGATTTTATCTCTCTACCTAAGAAAATGTTTTCATATACTGTTAAATAAGGTACCAAATTTAGCTCTTGATGTATTATAGCTATCCCTTTTTCTATAGCATCTCTGGGAGAAGTAATATCCATCGCCTTTCCTTCAAGGACTATCTCTCCTTCATCCTTTGTATATACTCCTGATAAAATCTTCATGAGTGTACTTTTCCCTGCACCATTTTCACCTAATAATGCCATTACTTCATTTTCATATACAGTAAAATCTACATCATCTAGTGCCTTAACACCTGGAAAATTTTTAGTTATATTTTTCATCTTCAATATTTCCTTCCCCATAATAGACACCTCCTCATTTAAAGTTTTCAACCTCTTCCCTACTAGGCAATGAACTTTGAGCTCCTACTTTTTGTATTGCCAATGCTGCCGTTTTTTGGCCCATATCTATGGCCTTTTCTATATCCTTATCATCCATATAAGAGCATACAAATCCACCAATAAAGCTATCTCCCGCTGCAGTAGTATCTACTACATTTACCTTATATGCAGGAAAGAATTTATACCCATTATCATCTATATGGAAGACACCTTTGCTACCTAGAGTAACGATTATTTCTCTAATACCCTTTTTCAATAATACATTGGCGGCTTCTACTATAGACTCCTTGTCTTTTACCTTTACCTTTGATAATCTCTCTAATTCATGTTCATTTGGTATAAGTATATCTATAGTTTCAATAATACTATCATCTAGGTCCATAGCTGGTGCTGGGTTTAATATAGTTGTCTTTCCTAATTCTTTAGCAATCCTTAATCCTTCTCTTACAGTATCTAAAGGAATCTCCAATTGAAATACCACTATATCTGCTTCTTTAAATGCAGAAATATGCCTGTTAAGATACTCCTTGTCAACCCTACCATTAGCTCCAGAGACTACAACTATATTGTTGTTTCCTTCCTTATCCACATTTATTATTGCTATTCCCGTAGATATCTCTACTCTCTCTATATGTTCTATATTTACACCAGCATTACTCATGGATTTTAACAGCTCATCTCCAAATCCATCTTTGCCAACCTTCCCTAAAAAAGTAATATTGTTGTTTAATTTAGCTATAGCTACTCCTTGATTAGCACCTTTTCCTCCAGGTATTTGTAATAGTTCATTTCCCAATACAGTTTCTCCTACCTTAGGAATCTCATCTGTATTTACTACTAAATCCATATTCATACTTCCAACTACTATTACATTTTTACCCATTAACTACTCCCCCTTTCAATCAACTCAGTCTTTAAGATCTTTACCATATTGACTTCTTCCCTTTCTATAATGGCAACCAGCATCTTTACTGCTTCCTCTCCCATTTCATATATTGGCTGTTTAATGGTAGTTAAAGGTGGATCCATATATTGGGATACTTGAATATCATCAAATCCTATCACTTTTACTTCTCTTGGCACATCTATATCTTTTTCTTTAAGAGCTTTAATTGCTCCTATAGCTATCAAATCATTTCCACAACATATTCCATCTATCTTGGTTTCCTCTAGTAAAGTCATAGTACCTTTGTAGCCAGTTTCTATAGTGTAATTTTGTAAAAATATCTTTTCATCATCATATTCTATTCCCTTTTCTAAAATTGCCTTTTTATATCCTTTAAATCTCTCCCCAGATGACTTATTTATATTATCAGAAGATATAAACCCTATATTTTTACATCCTTTATCTATGAGAAAATTAGTAGCATTATATGCGCCATCTTCATTATCCACTACTATCCTGCCGACATTGTCGTCTATTGATATATCTCTATCCAAAAGTATCATAGGAGTATTTCGCCTTTTTAGAGATTTACTTACACTTCTTTCTGAGGCTGTAAGGATTATTCCATCCACCATCTTCTCCTGTAATATTTGAATATATTTTTCTTCTTTAGATTCTTTATTATCTGAATTACATAGGATCACAGAGTATCCTTTTTTTTCAGCTGCATCTTCTATACCTCTAGCCAGTTCAGAGAAAAATAGATTCATCACATCTGGTATAACTATACCTATGGTCTTGGTACTCTTTATCTTTAAACTCTTAGCTATAGCATTGGGAATATAACCTTCCCTTTCAACTATTTCCAACACTCTCTGTCTTGTAGCTTCACTTATATATTGATCTTTTCCATTTAATATCTTAGATACTGTGGCACTAGATACATTTGCCAACTTTGCAATTTCCTTTATAGTCATACTATCACTTTCCTTGATATGTTAATTTTTATATTAGTTAATTATGTAGTTAATCGTTTAACTAGGTAATCGTTTACCCATATGATATCATTATAAAAATAAAAATCAAGGATAAATATTTTTTTAACAAAAATTTAAGATATTAAAACCCCTCCCATGATTTTCATCATAGAAGGGGTTTTAATATGAATATACATTTAGAATGGTCCATATCCAATCTTAGTTGCTACTAATAAAAATACTATAGCTATAGCAAATAGAATAACCATCAATGGCCATAAAAATTTATACCATCTCTGTAGTGGAACCTTTCCATAAGCTAAAAATATTAACAGAGTTCCATAAGTAAACCAAAACATATTGGAAATCCCATCACCAAATTGATATGCCAATGTAGTAGTCTGCCTTGTCAATCCTATAAGATCCCCCAATGGCATTAAAAGAGGCATAAGTGCCATAGCTTTACCGCTGCCAGATGGCACTAGACCATTTAGAAGGGTAACTACAAGCATAATACCTATTGCAGATAATACAGCAGGAAATCCAGATAGAAGTTCAGCTAAGTTATTGATTATAGGGTCGATGATTCCACCCTTTTCCAAGATCCATTGAACGCCTCTTGCTATACCAACTATCATAGCACCATTCATAGAACCTTTAGCACCTAAGATAAATGTATTTGCAATTTCACCAGGCTTCATCTTACAAATGAATCCAGCTATAATACCACAAAGTAAAAATGCAGCAGTCATATCATTGATATCCCAGCCTAATTTTAACATTCCATATACGACTATTAAAAATGTAACTGCTAAAACAAATAGGGAGATCTTCTGAGCTCCTGTCATCTCTTTTCCTTCATTTTCTGAAAAATCATAGGTTAAATCAGAAACATCTATATCTGCTACAAGACTCTTTGAAGGATCTTTTTTAGCACTATTTGCATATCTAACTGTATAGATTATTGATACTCCAACAAAGACAATATACGCTATCATTCTAAGTCCTATTCCAGAAAACATAGGAAGCTCTGCAATAGCATGGGCAATAGCAACTGTATATACATTTGTAGGCCCAATAGAAAATCCAACCATTAAGCCCAGAATACATACAGCAACTGCAGTCATGGCATCATACCCTAATGCCAATATAATAGGGATAGCTATAGGTACAAAGGGAATAGCAGCCTCAACCCATCCTAAAAAACCTCCCATAACAGCAAACATAATCATAAATATAATCAATACTAATGTATCTCCTTTTCCACCCATTTTAGAAATTAGCTTAGATACTCCCATAGAAATTGATCCTGATTGATTAAATACCTCAATAGTTCCTCCTACAATCAAGATTAAAAATACTACAGATGCAGAACCTATCAATCCATGAGGGATAGCCCTTAAAATGTCAAAAGGTGCAATCGGTGTCTTTTCTACTGAATGATATGAGCCAGGAACAACAACAGTTCTATCATTGACTACCTCACGCTCAAAAGCCCCAGGCGTTACAAAATAAGAGGCAATCCCACAGATTGCAATAACGCAGAACAGTAAAACATATGGATTAATATTTCCTCTTTCTTTTTTCTTGCTATTTGTCATCTAATGTTCCCCCTCTTTTGTGTCACATAATTCTTTAACTAATGCCAAATAACCTACAATTCCCTTCTCTAGCATCTCTAAATCAATTCTGTCTTCAGTAGTATGACATAGTTTGATTTCAGCTGGTGAAAATCCGATAACATCTACCCCAATCTGACTAAAATGTCCACTATCTGTCGCAAAAGCCCATGACTTCAAAGCTACTTCATGGTCAAATGCCTTTTCCAATGCTGCCTTAGCTCTCTGCACCATAGGATTATCTTTAGCTATTCTATGAGGCGGTTCTCCTTGAATACCCTCCCCTACATGACCTGTATAACAGTGTACTGGAATCGTAACCAGTTTAACTTCAACACTAATTCCTTCAAATATACATTCATCTACTTTTTTCCTGATCTTCTCCAACATAACCTCATGAGTATCAGCTGGCACGCTTCTATAGTCAAGTGTCAGTGTAATACTATTAGGTATGATATTAGTTCCCTTTTCTGAAGAATATATCTGTGTTGCAGACATGGTAGATAGACCTAATTCTGGATCTTCTCCTAGATCAAAGTCCTTAAGAGAAACCAAAAATCGTCCTAAGAAATCAAAGGGATTTACTCCTTCATGAGGAATGGAAGCATGGCAAGACTTTCCTGTAATAATCACATGAACTGCTACACGTCCCCTTGCAGAAACTGCAATATCGTTTTCCGTAGCCTCACCAACAATTGCATAATCTGTTTTAAATCCCTTCCTTGCAAGCATCATTGAACCATATCCAGAGTCCTCTTCATGGACTACACCAGCTACATATATATCTCCTTTAGGTAAAAGGTTTTCTTGTTTCAAAATATAAGGTGTGTATACTTGAATGGCAAAAGTCCCTTTTGTATCAGAAGCTCCTCTACCCCAAATAGCACCCTCTGCAATTTCTCCACTATATGGCGGATACTTCCACAAATTAGGGTCTCCTTCATAAACTACATCTAGATGGCAGTTTAACATCATAGACTTTCCACCACCAGTTCCCCTCATAACACCAATTACATTTCCATACTCGTCCACATTTACTTCATCATAGCCTAGAGATTTCATTTTCTCTACAGTATATTTAGCTAACTCTTCCTCTTCTCCTGAAGCACTTGGAATTTGAATCATCTCTGAGGCAGTCTGTACAATTTCATCATAGTACTTTTCCATAATATTTGTCCATTTTGTATCCATGACAATCCCTCCTGTCTTTTATATGTATATAGACATAATAGCACCTTTATATATATGAGTCAACGTTTTCCCTTGATAAAGTCAACTCTCACAAAATAAAAAACACCTACAAAATAAACAACTTATTTTATAGGTATTTTTCATTTGTTCAAATATCATCTATATTTCATAATAGAGTTAATTATAGTTTCTACAAAAGCCTCTCTATCTATGTTAAAAGCCACGTTCGCATTTGGTTCTTCATTAAATCTAGGGTCTTCATGAGCTACAGTTACACCTGTAGTAAATTCTCCTTTTAATTCAATATCTACATGTAATGCTTTGGTCTCTATTTTTTCAGGATCAGTCACATAAAATACTGCAACTGGGTCATGTAAGTGGCATCCATTAAATCCTTCCTCGATATGGTATTTAGATAGACCTTCCAACATTTGTCCCACAAATCTTCCAATCCTATTATCCATAGATTTAATCTTTTCTATATCCTCTATAAAGACATTTGCCTTATGGGTCACATCTAATCCAGCCATCATAATAGGTATCTCTGATTTAAATACTATATCTGCTGCTTCAGGGTCTACATAGATATTAAATTCTGCCACAGCAGTCTTATTCCCCCCATTTATAGCTCCACCCATTAGGGAAATCATCTCAATTCTTTCCTTTAACTCAGGATATCTTAATAAAAACATAGCTATATTGGTCAATGGCCCTATAGGTATCAAAGTTACCTTCTCTTTTGATTCTCTAATTACATTTGCCATCAAATCTATAGCATGAAACTTAGATGGTCTTAATTGCGATTCTGGAAGCTTTACTCCGTATAACCCATTTTCTCCATGAACTTCTGGAGCTGTAACCAACGGTCTCACCATAGGTCTGCTAAATCCAAAACCTACAGGCACATCTATACCTGCAAAATCTAATACCCTAAGTGTATTATCTCCTACTTTATCTAAAGTCTGATTTCCTGCTACTACTGTCACAGCTTTTACATCTAACTTCTCACTAGAGCAAGCCATGAGCAAAGCTATTACATCATCTAAACCTGGATCACAATCTATAATTACAGGTATCTTCTTATTCATATAATACCTCCTATCTAAATATAACTCATTATCCACCAATCATATCTTATATATTTTATAGTATATCATAGCAATCAACACTACAACCATACATATAATAAAGAAAACTTATATTAGATGAGATTTTATACTCCAGCTGATATATTGCTGCCTTTATCTTTAAACTTGTCAACTTCCCACTTCTGTCTATAGAAGTGAAGGTGTTGAAATTGTAAATCATCATATAAAGGATTTACCTTAGTGTAAAATAATTGTAGGAAAAAATATAAAAAGAATAGTCCCATATGTTATGATGGAAGTGTCAAAGCAACACACCAAAACATAGAGGAGGCTATTCTTATGAATAC
>JBQHQH010000002.1:0-262167 GCA_052067355.1 Tissierellaceae bacterium HCP3S3_D8 | reverse complement strand
TTTGGCAAAGATAAAATTAATATATTCAATTGTAAGTTTTATCCAACTTAATATTTCTTGTCAGTTAGAGAGAATCGATCCTCTCTAAAGCACAAAGTTATTTACATTCTCATAAGAGTTTTTAAATCTTACTAGAACTTTCTTTTTAATCACCTTTTATACTTTAATATTTAAATCTCGCGATACTCTTCTGCATCTCTTCTGCTAATGTTGATAATGCTTCACTTGCACTGGAAATTTCTTCTATAGAGGCAGTTTGCTCTTCTACGGAGGCAGAAGCTTCTTCTGTCCCAGCTGCATTTTCTTCTGATATAGCTGATAAGTTTTGTATTATGCTTATTATTTCTTCTTTTCTATTTTCCATCTTTAAGCTTGATTCATTTATTAATTTAATTACTTCTTTTACATTTTCAATAGATGAATCTATTCCTTTAAATTTATCATTTGTCATATTCACACTGTCACTTTGAGATGCTACTATTTCTTCTATTTTTTCTATTGTGTTAACGGCATAGACAGTTTTAGTAGCTAGATCTCCAATAATCTCAGTAATATCTTCTGTGAATTCATTGGATTCTTCTGCAAGTTTTCTTATTTCTTCTGCTACAACTGCAAATCCTCTGCCTGCTTCTCCTGCTCTAGCGGCTTCTATTGCTGCATTTAAAGCTAATAGATTTGTCTGTTCTGCAATGCTCTTTATCATTTCACTGGCATTTTTTATCTTCTCTGCACTTTCATTAGTGTTTGTAATAATTTCATGTATCTCTTTTACTGAATCATTTGTACTCATGGTCTTTTGTACAAGATCTCTTAGGATTTCAACACCTTCATCTTTTAATTGAGATACACCGTCAGCAGCATTATTTAAATTTTTTATACCTATTTGATTTCTTTCTATTTCCTTGCCTAATTTATCAATATTTATTGCCCCTAGTTCTGTATCTCTTGCCTGATCTGTTGCACCTTTTGCAATATCTCCAATAGCTCTTGCTACTTCTTGTGAAGCTACAGCAGATTGTTGAGTAATGGCAGTTAATTCTTCTGAAGATGATGCTACTTGTTGTGAATTATTTGATATTTTTTTAATTAGATCAATAAAGTTTGTCTTCATACTCTTTAATGATCTAGAAATAATACCTATCTCATCTTTTCTATCCAAATACTTCATTGTTTCGCTACTTTCATTGTTAGTTAGATCATAATTTGCTAAACTTTCTATATCATTAGATAAATCTATGATTGGTTTTGATATAGACTTTGAAATTATTGAGATGAAGATTATCAAGATGGCTATGCCTATAGCTCCTGCTACAGCACTGATTATAATGGACTTATTCAGTTCTCTATATATCTCTCCTCTAGGAACAATGGATACAAAGGACCAATTGAGATCGAACTCATCAATTTTTATAGGGCATATAGTTAGGATTTCTCTTCTGTTGCCTTCAAAGTCTTTTCTCTCTAGAATTGAATTTTCTCCATTACGAATAGCTTGTTCAAGTTCTTCGCTATCAAATATATCAAATTCATTTTGTCCAAGTAATTCTTTGTTTTTATGTCCTACTATCAATCCTTCATGGGTAACTAAGAAAGCATATCCTGTATCATATAAAGTTATTTCTTCTATAACTTCTTGAAGCCTTTCTAAGGAGATATCTACTCCTACAACTCCTATTACTGTATCATTCTGCATGATAGGAGCTGTAACTGCTACCAACATCACATCTTTTCCCTGTAAATTATAAGTAGATGGTTCTAAAACTGCAGGTAGTTTTGAATTCTTAGAAGTTTGATACCATAGTCCAGTTTCATCTAAATTATCATATGTGCTTCCACATGCTTGAAGATCAACTATTCCACTTTCTCGATTCCAATAGTGTATAAATCTTCCTGTACTGTCATGTCCCTTAGTATTTACATATTCCATATCTCTTCCATCTAATGCATTAGGCTCCCAAACTGTCCACACTCCAAATAGACTTTCATCGTTTTCCAAGATGTTTTTCATAATTTCACTCATTGCATCCCTAGCTGTATGTCCGCTTTGTTTTAGTGCTTCAAAAGTTCGAGCTAATTCATTAGTAGATATTAAAGCAGATTCTACTTCCTTTTCGACCATTAATTCATACTTTTCTGTTTCTGATTTTAAATACTTTATAGAGTTTTCTTCCAATGTCTTATAGGATCCTGAAGTAATAAAACCAGTTACCAATATAAATATTATTAAAACAGCTGATAATGTGCTTGATAAGATTTTCATTTTAATTGATTTCATAGATTTTTCCTCCAAATTTATTTATTTTTTTAGGCATGAACTCTTATTGTAAATTTTTAACTAGGAATAAAAACATTGGGAGAGCAGTGTCATTGAAAATATATTACTCATTTAAGTTGTTTTCTTGAAAATTTATATGAAAGCAGATCAAGTGATTATTTTTTTATGATACTTATATTCTCACCTTCCTTTTATTTAGTAAGATAGCGTATTAGGTTCTGGATAAAAAACAACTTATATATTTCAATATAATATATTCGGCAATAAATGACTATTTGAATAGAGCTACTTATATATAATTTTTTCCAGTTGAGATTTTAGACCAGTTGGGATTTTAGAATAAACTTAAAAATTATAGAATTTTGATACTTGTATCTATTTGTACTTGTTATTATCAGTTGACTATCTAAAAAAATAAAGCCATATAATACATTAGTTCTATATTATATGGCTTTCATTTTCTATATTAAAAATATATTTTCCGTGATAACATCTTTCATCTGTGAAACTCTTATGGTATATTGTGAATTATCTCTATTGATCTTTAAATATGCCACCACGATATTGTAAGACAGGCAAGACAAATAAAAAGCCTACACCTTTTTTATTATCAATATCTAAAATTTTACTAATCTGATTAATAGCTTCATTTAAGATGTTTTCATTATTTATAACACTTATTAAGGTCTTATTATAAGGTTTGTTTTCATTTAAAATGTTTCTAAGGCTAAAAAGTACGTTTTCATTGATATTATGTTCTAGTAAGACTTTGCCCATACCTATACTGTCTATAGTAGTCGCCCCTACTTCAAGTTTATACAGTATTTCTAGAATAGAATCTAATTTTTCCGTTTGATTAAGTACTAAGAATAGTGCATACATATCTATCGCTCCTAACGAAAGTAACAATTTTTTGAATATTAGTCTAACTACTGATTATATCCAATAATAAAGGAGATTTCAAATAAATTTTGTCTAGTTTCTTGCCAAAAATCAAAAATAGGACTATAATTTTATAATGTTGAAATCAATAATATTAGAGGTGGGTTTTTGTGCATGAATTGTATTATGTAGCAATTATAATTTTATCAGGAATGATAATGGGAAGGGTAGTATCTAAGCTAAAACTCCCAAATGTAACAGGGTATTTATTAGCGGGAATATTGATAGGACCTTCAATTCTTAAATTGATACCCAAAGACGTAAGTAATAGTCTAGGGATTATATCGGAAGCGGCATTAGGGTTTATTGCCTATAGTATTGGTAGTGAGATGAATTTTAAAGATCTAAAGAAGGTAGGAAAATCACTAATTACTATAACAGCTTTTGAAGCTCTATTTCCAGTGTTTTTAGTTACAATGGCTATGATATATATATTTAAACAATCAGTGCCATTTTCTATTGTAATAGGTGCAATTGCTTCAGCTACTGCGCCTGCTGCCACTATTATGATTATCAAACAGTATAAAGCAAAGGGACCAGTGGTAGATACTTTACTTCCTGTAGTTGCAATGGATGATGGAATTGCTATAATAGCTTTTGGTATTGCATTTACAGTGGCAAAATCATTAATAAATTCAAATGGACAGTTTTCTATTGTGCAGGCTATATTTGTACCTATATGGGAAATAGTTCTTGCCTTAGTAGTTGGATTTATCATAGGATTGATATTATGTTATATAATACCTAAGGTGAAAGGTGAAGATGAGCTGCTATGTGCAGTTATCGTAAGCATCTTTATTGGCATAGGAGTTTCTAAACCATTAAATATTTCTACACTTTTAGTTTGTATGATGATAGGAATTACTGTTTCCAATTTAGCTCATAATAGCATCAGGGCTTTAAGTATTATAAATAGAGTAACTCCACCAGTATTTATTACATTCTTTACTCTAGCTGGAGTTGAATTAGATTTAGGAGTACTTAGATATGCAGGATTAATGGGAATTGGATATGTAGTTATAAGAGCTATTGGAAAAACACTAGGAGCATCGATTGGTGCTAGGATAACACATTCAGATGAAGTGATACAAAAGTATTTAGGATTTACTCTATTGCCACAAGCGGGAGTGGCTATAGGATTATCTATGATAGCTCAATCGGTTATGCCGGGTGTCGGGTCAACCATTAGAACTGTCATACTAGCTTCAACAGTTATCTATGAATTAGTAGGACCTGTTATTACCAAGATCGCTTTGATAAAAGCAGGAGAGATTAATTTAAATGAAATAGCGTAAGAATATAATAAAACTGCACTTCAAAAGAAGTGCAGTTTTATTATATATTTAGTATTTAATAAATTTTGAACCAGGTACTCCACAAATACTACATTTTTCTGGAATAACTTTTTCAATATTTCCACATATAGGACATAGGTAATAAGATATTTCTTCTGTCTCATCAATATTTTCTAAAGCTTCTTTGTATAGTTTAGCGTGTACTTTTTCAGCTTCCATAGCATAAGTAAATGTTTTAACAGCTGCTTTATTTTCTTCAGCTTCAGCTTGTTCGATAAATGGTGGATACATAGTTTCAAATTCGTAAGTTTCACCATTTATACCATCTTCAAGGTTTTCAGCAGTTGTTCCTATTTTTCCTGCTACTTCAAAATGTCTAAGAGCATGAATAGTTTCAGCATATGCAGCAGCTCTAAATAATTTAGCTGCATTAATTTTTCCTTCAGCTTCAGCTTTATTTGCATAAGCAGTATACTTTCTGTTTGCTTGAGATTCACCAGCAAATGCATCCATTAAGTTTTTAATTGTTTTGTTTTCTGACATTAAAATCTCCTCCATATTTTATATTGTAAATTGGCTTAATTAGCCATATTATTACCTTCTTTAATACATCT
Source organism: Tissierellaceae bacterium HCP3S3_D8 (assembly GCA_052067355.1). Lineage (GTDB taxonomy): Bacteria > Bacillota > Clostridia > Tissierellales > Tissierellaceae > CABMKH01. The sequence goes on along the minus strand of JBQHQH010000002.1, from coordinate 257,041 downwards.
TGGACAAATGCCATTGAAGTATATATTTTTGTCATTTATTTTAAAATAACTTAAATCTTCAGATTCCATGGAGTTTATATTGATTTCAAAATCATATATAGCTCCACAAGATTCGCATTTAAAATGTCCATGAGTAGTTGTATCTATATCATATCTAGTCTCATTTTCATCTATAGTTATTAGCTTGACTAAATCAGCATCTATTAGAGTGTTTAATGTATTATAAACAGTGGTTTTCGATAAAGTAGGGATTTCCTTGTGAAGATCAGTATATATTTGATCCACTGTAGGATGACATCTATTGTTAACTAGATATTCTAAGACTTTAAGTCTTTGATGAGATAGACGAATATTTTTACTTTTTAACTTATTAGATAAATCTTCAAAGGTTATTTTCAATTTATTCACATCCTTAACTTTTAAAATGAAACTATTGTTACTTTGTAATGATTACAATATAATTATAAACTTAAAGTAAAAAAATGTCAAGTATAAATTAATAAGTATTTTTCATAGGAGATTCATACATCTCATATTTAAAAATTTTATATAAATTCATTTAGTGGATGATATTTATTAAATGATTATTGGATGTTTCATAAAGGATATTAAAATAATAGAATTGAATTATCAACTCGTATATGGGGGAAATATTAAACATGAAAATTAAAATAAGTAGGGGTTCTTCAATGAGTTTACATCTACAAATATATAATCAAATAAGGGAATGAATTAATATTAAAATTAATTATGTGAAATCTACTTAGTAAAACCTTTAAGAGTTATACAAAATTTTAACTTTTAAGGTTTTTTCATAGACAAATTGGTCTACATAGCGTAAACTATAATTAGGTCTACAAGATGTAAAGTAAGGGGATGATAATATGCAATATAATCTAAGTGAAAAGGAAATGGAGTTAGCTGAGATAATTTGGAAAAGAGAACCTGTTAAGTCCTCTGAAATAGTAGATATCTGTGCAGAGGAGTTTGACTGGAAGAAGTCTACTACCTATACTATGCTCAAGAGGATAGAAAATAAGGGAGTATTTATCAATAGAGATGGAATCATAAAATCCATAATATCTCGAAGGGATTTTTATGCTGGACTCAGTAGCAACTATGTGAAAAAAACTTTTGATGGTTCTTTACCTAAATTTATTGCTGCTTTTACAAGAAGAGAAAAACTAAGTGATGACGATATAAGAGAAATTGAAGCTATGATTAGAGACCATAGGGAGGAATAGATATGGAAAGGTTATTTTTACAAATAATCAACATCAATCTCAATATTTCTATTATTATTCTATTTATCATAGGACTAAGGTTTTTATTGGAGAAAGCTCCAAAGAAGTTTTCATATGTATTGTGGGTAATACTTCTTATTAGATTGATTATTCCAATTTCAATTGAAACCAATTTAAACCCTATACCGAATGGATTTGTTGAATATTCAAATGGGAACTATATAGGAGAAGTTAAGGATTCAGAACAGATTACTAGGGTATCTGATATTGGTTTAGAAAATAAACAGGATAGAGAAAGCAAAGAATTAAGAGAAACTCCCAATGATTTTAGTTTAAATACAATGGAAAATAAGAATTTAAATTTAAATATAAATAAGATATTTTCCTATGCTTGGATAATAGGTACTGTTTTATTTCTAATACATGGATTTAATTCAAATAGAAGACTAAAAATAGGACTGAAAGATTCGACTTTTCTATATGAAAATATATATGAGAATGAAGACTTAGAAACTGCATTTATATATGGTGTAGTAAATCCTAGGATATATTTGCCTAGATCTTTAAGTGATAAAGAAAGATATTATATAATTATACACGAAAAAGCACATTTGAAAAGATATGATCATATTATTAAACTTCTATATTATATGGTTCTCTGTATACACTGGTTTAATCCTTTGGTTTGGATCTCCTTTATTTTGATGACTAGAGATATGGAACTATCATGTGATGAAGCTGTAATGAAGGAATTGGGAGACAGTATAAAAGAAGATTATGCAAAGACATTACTTTGTCTTGCTGTAGCAAATAGAATGGATGTCATGGCACCACTTTCATTTAGTGAAAATAATACAAAAGGGAGAATAAAAAATATATTAGATTATAAGAGACCAGGATTTTGGATAAGCGCTATATTGATTATCATATTAGCAATTACTTCATTTTTTATATTTACTGGACCTAAAAGTGGTGAGAAAATTGTAGATAGTGAGATGGTTGAATATACTGAAGATAAGTATGGACTCTATAATAAGAGTTTAAAAGATCCTAGAGATGCAGCAGAGATAATATTCAATATAGAACTTGAGAATATTAGAGAATATATTGATAAGGATATTGAACTTGAAGAGGCTAGAATTACAAAATTTGAAAAGGTATATGATTATGGTAGTTATTTAGATAGCTCTATAGATATATATACTTTTGAATATATAATAAAGGGAAAAGAACTATTAAATTATGCTTTTGTAGATATTACTGAAGATGGTGCTATAACAGAAGAGAATTTAGGAGTAGGTAAGCCATTTTTAGCTTTTGCCAATATAGGAGATAGATATGAGTTTCTTGGATTTATATTTGCAGGAGAATTTTTCTCAACTAGTAAGGCGGAAATTGAAATAGGATTAGTTGAATTATTGGAATCTAGAGGATTAAAAGAGTATGAGACTTTTTCTAGTGATCATATTTTATCAGAGTATAGATTGAGAGAAGGGGGCACATGGAAAATTCTACTTTCAAAACCTGTAAAGAAGGGAAATAGTGGAATATGGTGTGTTGATAGATGGATGGACGAAAATGGAAACATCTATTATCCTATAATAATAAGTGATTTAAGTCTTAGAGAATATTATGAGGAAATTCAAAAGAAAGTAGATCAAGGAGAAAATAAAGATGTATTAGACCCTAAAGAGGTAGCCATGAGATTGGTTAGGGAAGATTTGAATTTTTATTATGCTAAACCCTATAGTTTTAAATTTCATGATGATGCAAGCATAGAAGAGTTTATGACCTATCCAGTAAACGAATATTACGGATATATAATGGATATAAAGGAATATGAATGGTCGGAAAATCTATTTGTTGACCTAGATAAGGTAGAATTCCTTGGAGTAGAAAATGTAGAGAGGTTAAAGGAATTAGATGTTGATCCCAATAGTTTAAGTAATGGATACTATATTTACAACCCTAAGTCTTATCCAGATTCATTTATAATTCAGGAAAATACTAGGTTTTTTATAGTAGATGAATCCAATAACGAAGAAAAGGAAGTAAATATAAAAGAATTTCTTAAATACTATGAGAAGAATAAGGATATTCTATTTAAGTTAGAGGATGAAAACTTTAAATTAAAGAAGATAATCTCTATGAAGGAATTTTAAAAGAGATTAAGAGGGAAGAATAGAAAGCAATATGACAAATATGGTGCTACTAGTTAAGATAAAATAATATTTCCTTAAGTCATGACTTAAGGAAATATTATTATTTTAAATCAATTTTGGACATCATATTTAGCATAGAGATATGGGCATATCTATTTGGTTTTAGAAAATTTATTGAACAAAGAGTGAAGAGGTGGTGAATATCTAGTCCTACACGAAGACTAGGTGATTCTATATGGAAGGAAGGTATAATATACAACCTAAAAAGGGATTAACAGGTTTTCAGCTAAAAATAATAGCTATGGTATTGATGACATTTGATCATATCCATGCCTATTTAAATTACAATCAAAATATTCCAATACAATTTAGGTGGATGGGTAGACTAGTAGCGCCATTATTTATATTTATGACAGTTGAAGGTTATCATTTTACAAGAAGTAGAAAGAGATATATGTTTAGACTTTATACAGCATATGTAATCATGGCTATAGGTAATAATCTATTAGATAGATTTTTACCAAGACCAGATGGTGTAATTATATCTAGTAGTATGTTTGGTACATTATTTCTCGTAGTAGTATATCTTTCTATAGTTGATTTTTTAAGGAAGGCTTTTATAGAGAAGAAAATACTTAAGATGTTACTAGGTATAGTTTTTTTACTTACACCTATATTTTTTAGTTTTATTATCATAATGAATTTAAATAATATTTCATTATTATTTTTTAGAATACTTGTGACATTAATTCCAATGCCTCTATTTGTAGAAGGAAATATAGTATTTATAGCCATTGGAATAATTCTATATCTATTTAGAAGCAATAAAAACAAACAGATAATTAGCTATATATTGATTTCAGTTGTCTTCTTGATATCCTTGAGAGATTTTAGCATACAAGGACTTTTATATAAAAATTATCAGTGGATGATGATATTTGCTGCACCATTGATGTATTTATATAATGGTACAAAAGGTAGAGATATAAAATATCTATTTTATATATTTTATCCCACTCATATATACTTGTTTCATATGATATCGTATTATATGTTGACTAGATGATGAAGATATGAAATCTAAAAGTGGAAGAGCGTTTTACACTTTATCAACTTATTAGGAATAAGATTATTGCCAAAACTAATCATTCCAATTTATAGAATGAATAGCTTTGGCAATTTTAAATGTTATTACTTTCTTACAATAAATTAATATATTTTTACCCTTCATATGATTGACAGCTTAATTGTATACTGATAGTCTAATAATAGTTATATATGTTAAAAGGGTCAATATAACACATATTTAATATTATGGAAGGGGTTACATTTATGAAAAAGAAGATATTAATTATAATATTGGGAGTAGCTATCCTAGGAGGAGTTATAGGTAAAACCATATTGGCAAAGAACAATAAGGTTGTTCAAACTATGGTTCAAACTACTCCAATTAAAAGAGAGAATATAGAATCCCATATTCAATCGACAGGAAAGATATTTTCCATGGATAAAAGAGATGTAGTATCTGACGTAGAGGAAAAAATTGAAAAGATGTATGTTCAAAAAGGGGACAAAGTAGAAAAAGGTCAAATATTGATGAAATTGGAAGAGACAAATATTAGATATAAGATCAAAGATGCAAGATTGAGACTTACTATGGAAGAAGAGAACTTAAAACAGTTAGAAAGAGAAGGAAATACAGAACTTGAAATAAATCTCTCTAATGCAAAGATAAAATATGAAGATGCTAAAAATACATATGAGAGAAACGAACAACTATATGCAGAAAATGTGATTTCAAAAGTAGAATTAGATAAGTCAAAGGACGATATGGATCAGTCATATAATGATTATACTTTGGCAGAAGAGAGATTGAAGAATTCCAATCATGAAAATGAAATTACCATACAAAAACAAAAGATAGAACTAGCAAGATTGGATTTAGAAAAATTAGAGAAGGATTTAGAAAAATATACAATCAAAAGCCCTATTACAGGAACTATTGTAGACACTAATATTTCCGAAAGTGGAATTATAGAATCCCATATAACTCTGATGTCTATACAGGATATAGATCATCTAGAAGTTATAGTTGATATGAATGAATATGATGCAAGTAAAATAGAAGTAGGTGACCCTGTAGAGATTAAGGGTGATTCATTTGAGGGAAAAGTATATGAAGGTAAGGTAAAATATGTAGGCTCTATTGCAAAACAAGTAGAGGGAAGTCAGGGAACTGAAAGCGTAGTAGAAATCAAAATAGATATTGAAAATATTGATGGCTCTTTAAAACCAGGATTTTCTGCAAAGGTAGATATATTGACAGAAAAGAAGGATGATGTATTAACTGCTCCTTATGAGGCTATATTTACTAAAAAAGGTGGAGAAAAGACCATATTTGTTGTGAAGGACGGTATTGTAAAAGAGTATACGATAAAGACTGGAATAGGGAGTGACTTTTTCCTAGAGATTATAGGAGATATAGAAGAGAATGATGAAGTGATCTTGAATCCTACAGAAGATATAAAAGATGGAGATCAAGTCATGACAGATAAGGTGATGTAATATGATTAAGATAGAGAATCTGAAAAAGGTATATAAAAATGGGAACATATCAGTAGAAGCCCTAAAGAATATAAACTTAGAAGTGAAATCAAGAGAATTTGTATCTATAATGGGGCCTTCAGGTTCAGGGAAATCCACATTGATGAATATATTAGGATGCCTAGATAGACCTACAGAAGGCATCTATGAACTAGATGGAGAAAGTGTTCAAAGTATGAATGATAATGAATTAGCTGTGATTCGAAATAAAAAAATAGGATTTATATTTCAGTCTTTTAATCTGATTCCTAGGATAAATTCTTTAAAAAATGTGGAACTTCCTATGATCTATGCTGGAGTTCCTGCAAAGGAAAGAAGAGAAAAGGCTATGGAAGCATTAGAGAGAGTAGGGTTAAAGGAGAGAATAGGACATAATCCAAATGAGCTTTCTGGTGGGCAAAGACAGAGAGTTGCCATAGCTAGGTCTTTGGTAAATGATCCTTCAGTAATATTTGCAGATGAACCTACTGGTAATCTGGATACAAAGTCTGGAAATGAGATAATGGGCGTATTTCAACAGCTTAATGATGAGGGAGTAACTATTATAATGGTTACCCATGAGCTAGATATTGCACAACATACTAAGAGGATGATAGTGTGCAGAGATGGAGAGATCATAGAAGACACGCCTGTTAAAGACCGAATTATTGTCAATAGGCAGGTGGAGATAATATGAGTATATTTGAAAGTATAAAAGTATCTGTAAGTGCTATATTTGCAAATAAAATGCGTTCACTTCTAACTATGTTAGGGATTATTATAGGTATATCATCTGTCATTACAGTAGTGGCATTGGGAGAGGGAAGTCAGAGGTTAATAGACAAGGAGTTTGAACAGTTTGGTGCAGGGCGAGCATATTTTTCAATGAATTGGAGAGAAGACTACACCATGAAGGACTTGTTTACTCATGATGATGTGGAGGTACTAAAAGAAACCTTCGCAAAAGAGCTAGATGCTATTATTCCTAGTGTAAATGAAAGAGGACAGATCAACACAAAAAATAAGAAGTTAAGTATAGATTTAACTGGAGCAGATGAAGATTATATAAAAATAGAAAAGGTAAATATGGTAGAAGGTAGATACCTAATGGATACAGATGTTAAAGGAAAGAGATCTGTAGCTGTTGTAGATAAGGAGATGGCATTAGACGTATTTGGAAGGACAAATGTGTTGGGAGAGAGTGTAGATGTAGAATTAAAAGGAAGTTCAGTATCTCTAGTTATTATAGGTATCTATGAAAAGCCAAGTAGCGCCCTTCAAGGTATGGGAGGGAAGTCTCATGGAAGTATATTTATGCCATATACAACTCTAGAAAAAGTAGGAGGCTTTGGAGATTGGATTTGGGATATGCAAATGAGCATTAAAAAGGGAGTAAATATAGATGATTTTAAAGATAAGATCATTCGCTTAATTGAGAGAAGACATGATAATGAGGGATCAAACAAGTACATGATGCAAACGGCAGAAGAAGAGCTGAAGTCTATAAATAATATTACAGGAATAATAACTATGGTAGTAGGAGCAATAGCAGCTATTTCCCTATTAGTAGGGGGAATAGGAGTCATGAACATAATGTTCGTTTCTGTTACAGAGAGGACGAGAGAAATAGGTATAAGAAAGGCAATCGGTGCTAAGAGAAAGGATATTCTATTGCAATTCTTAGTAGAATCTGTTATTGTATCGGGAATTGGAGGAATAATTGGAACAGTGATTGGATTAGGAATGGCTTTTATCGTTTCAAACTTTATCAAAGTACCTCCTAGTATATCACCTAGTACTATTATGATTGCTTGGACTTTTTCAGCTGGAGTAGGTATTTTCTTCGGAATCTATCCTGCTAATAAGGCATCAAAATTAGATCCTATAGATGCACTTAGATATGAATAATATTTTGAAATATATAAAGAGAGCATATACTATTGTATATGCTCTCTAATTTAATCTCTATCTATCTCTTATAGACCAATTCTCCATCTACATAGGTTCTAACTACTTTAGTATCTAGAATTTCTTCATCAGAATCAAGGGCAAACAGATCTCTATCCAATACAATGAAGTCTGCAAGTTTTCCTTCACTTATAGTACCTTTGATATCCTCTTCTCTAGAAGCATATGCACCTTCAACAGTATAGGCATGTATAGCTTCTTCCATTGTCATCTTTTCATCTTCTAAATAGACTTTTTTAGTATCTCCTGTAATATTTTTTCTAGTAACTGCAGAGTAGATATTAGGCATGGTATTGACAGGTTCCACAGGACAGTCAGTTCCAAAGGAAAGATGGATACCCTTGTCTATCATAGTTTTCCATGCATAAGATGTTTTGGCTAAGTTTTCTCCTACACGTTCATTGATTATATTCATATCATAGTCAATGAATATAGGTTGTGCGAATGCTAAAACCTTTAGCTCTTTGAAACGATCAATCAACCCTTCATCTGTAATTTGACAGTGTACTATTCCATGTCTTAGGTCTTTTTCAGGATAGGTCTTTTGCGCTTTTTCAATTGAATTTAATGCCATTTCAATAGCTTTATCTCCAATTGCATGGATAGCAACAGGACATCCCTTTGAATGAGATAGGGTTACAAGCTCATCTAATTCCTCTTGTTTAAATAAGGCCAATCCTTTAGTTCTAGGATCATCATTATATGGCTGTCTTAAAGCAGCAGTTCTAGCCCCTAAAGAACCATCACTTAATATTTTAACACAGTTTACACGATATCTATCATTACCCCAGCCAAAGTAATAGCCATCATCAAAGAATTTTTGTGCTTTTTCTTTATCATTTAATAGACATTGTTCTCCTATACGTATTTTTAGATCTCCACTTTCATCTAGATCCTTTAATACATCGAAGAGAAGATCATAATCATAATTAGGTACATATCCAAAGTCATCAGTTTGCACAGATGTCAAACCTTGTTCTAATGCTTGGTATTGTGCTTCTTTGATTATCTTTTTTGTAGTATCAAAGGTTAAAGCAGATATCTTGGATTTAGTATCATCTAGTAGATTTTCCTTGATAACTCCATTAGGCTCTCCATTTGGTAAAAGTTCGATTAAATCTCCATATTTATGGGCAGTTTCTTTAGTTATATCTAGTGCTTTCAGAGCTGGAGTGTTAAGTACACCTATATGAAAACATGTTCTCATTACAAGCATTGGAACTTCTGTACTTACTTCATCTAAATCGAACTTATTGGGAAATCTCTTATCACTTTCAAAATAGTCATGATTCCAACCTTCACCTTCTAGCCAAGAGGTGTCACCTTTACTTCGACTGTCAACTGCTTTTTTCAATCGAGCTTTAATTTCATCAATACTCTTTGTTCCTACTAGATTGACACTTAATAGTCCCTTGGCAAAATGGATAAAATGCATATGGGAATCATTAAGTCCAGGCAAGACTAGCTGTCCATTTAGGTCTACTTCTTCATCAGCTGGACCATTTAGCTTTAAGTAATCATAAGCATCAGATTTACAACCTATATATGCAAATTTATTATCTTTAACGATAATAGAATCAGCTTTTGGTAGATTATAATCCATTGTATGGACATTCCCATTTTTAAATAATTTTATCATTTTAAACATTCCCCCTATTATATTTATTGAATTTCTTTCTTTAACTTTTTATCAAAGTACATATATACGGCGACACCTATAGCTGGAACAACGAAACCAATTAATGCAGTAATAGGATCTTCAATAAATGTATTGATCATCAGAGCAGTGTATATAACTATAGTAATGACAACTGAAATAGGGTAGCCCCACATTTTATAAGGTCGATCTAATTTTGGAAATTTTTTACGATATACCATGACAGCAGCGATTACTAAGACATTGAAAAACATTCCCAGAAAAACTACCATGGAAGTCAATTGATCAAGGTTTCTCAACAATACTAGTATGACAGATATCACACACTGTCCAATCAAAGATACGGTAGGGACTTTATATTTAGGATGTAGTTCCCCGTATGATTTAAAGAAATGGCCTTCTAATGCCATGGCATAATATGTCCTTGGGAAAGCTATAATCATTCCATTTAAGGAGCCAAACATTGAAATGACCATACCTATAACAACTATAATACCACCTAGATTTCCAAAGATTCGTTTTGCTACTTCAGTGCCTAGATAATAGTTTTTTGCATTGATCATAGAAATAACTTCATCTTGAGGGATTACTTTGTAGATAGAATAGTTAAATATAGTATATAAAATAGTGATACTACTGATAGCAATGATTATGGAAAGAGGAAGATTTCGTTTTGGATTTTTGATCTCTTCAGCAACAGTATTTAAATTAGTCCAGCCTTCATAGGCCCATAATGTGGCAACGGTAGCAAATGCAATCATTCCCAATATATCTCTTAATCCAACACTACTGTTAGAAGGTACAAGGCTAAGATCTGGAGATTGTTTACCAAATATTAAAGCTCCAATCATGATAATCATTATGGGAATCAATTTTGCAACCATAGATATATTTTGTAAGATAGAACCACGTTTTACACCAAAATAGTTATAGGCAGTTAGACCTATAATTAGGGCGATGGCAATTCCTTTAATAGTCATATCACTTAAGTCGAAAAAAGTTCTAAGAGCAGTAGGAAGAGCTATAGCTACTGCTGAAATAGATCCAGCTCCGCTTATTAGCCAGCTGCTAAATCCATATATAAAGCCAATTATAGGGTGGTAAGCCTCGTTTAAGTAAACTACCATACCACCTGCCATAGGTCTTGAAGCACCTAATTCTGCAAAGCATAGTCCTCCTAATAGTGAAATAAATCCTCCAATAATCCAACATAATAGGGCAAGTCCCATGCTCATATTTGTACGTTGTAATACATAAGAGCCAAGATAAAATATTCCAGAACCAATCATAATGCCGCCGATAATACTGACTCCACCAAAGATGCCAATTTCTTTTTTAAATTCAGAATTTTCAGGTTGTAAGTTTTCAACTATATCTTGATTTCCCATATGACTTCATCTCCTTTATATAATGATTATTTAATATAATTTCATATATGATAAAAGTAAACTAGAAGTACCTATATTAGTCAAAATTAACATCTGAATATGGAGTCGGTTTAGTCTTTATATCATTAAAATGCCACCACTCACTTTCGTAGGCTTCAAATCCTACTGATTCCATTATTTTTTTCAGATATTCAGCATTTTTCCTAGGTATTAAAGGTATCTTATCAGATTTTAGATTTGCCATTTCAGAAAAGTCATCAAATTTGGTAGGCATCTCTATTTCATTTCTATCTTCATCTAACAATGTAATATCTACACTTAATCCATTCATATGGCTAGGAGTAAATGTAATTGGTTTACTTAAGTCTGGAGGAGGAGCAACAAATTCATAAATGGGATATGCATCATATAGTGTTTTTTGTGCGCTTATAGGTCTATATGCATCCCAGACCTTGACCTTGTAACCATCTTTTTTAAAGATATTTTTTGCCTGTATCAACATATTTGCAGTGTTTTTATTCATATAACATTCACTGCTGTTATAGATTTTCTGTCCAGTAAAATTGTCTGGAGTTGCGTACTTCAACTCAATGATAAAATCACTATCTAAATCCAATAGACGAACTAAATCCTTATCTTCTTTCATCTAAAACCCCCCTTATCATTTTTAAAATTATCTTTAATCATATATGAAAAACAATAACTTTAACATATTAGAGCGATATCTATATAATCTGTTTGATATATTATACATAGTATCAATAGGGTTTGTAAATAGGAATCTGCTCATATTTTTACCATTTATCAAAATAAGTATAATTTATCCATAAATAGATTAAATAAATCAATAAATGAGATAATAAGTAATGAGATTTCTATAGATAAAATTAGTTTTAGGCAATAATGCACAATACTGATATATTGCTAAAGTGTGTATTTTCAATGGTTTTAGTTATAAAAAATAAAATAATTTTTTATAAAAATCATTGCAAAAAATTAGATAATTATATATTGTGTAATAGGCTTAATTACTTATGTCCATAAAATGAATGAAAATTCTAATATCGTTTTTTATGGAAAATCAACGTGATTATTGGATTTATTGTGATTGATGTATCAAAGATAAGGTGCTATAATGAATTTGTTTGGGAAATCATGATAAATTTATTGAAACTGCAGATTCACTTTTAGTCATGAATATTTTATCAATAATTTAATTAGGAGATGAGAATATGTCAAATAAAAAGAAAAAGCTTCAGTTCCCAACAGCTTTTACGGTTTTATTTATAGTTTTGGTATTAGCAGCACTTTTAACCTATATAGTGCCAGCAGGACTTTATTCAAAGCTAATATACGATTCAGAGCAAAACGTTTTCAAAGTTGAAGATCACAATGGAGAGATAACTGATCTTCCAGCTACACAAGAAACCCTAGGTAGTTTAAATATAAAGATGGATGTCAATAAGTTTATAGATGGTAGCATTAAAGAAAGACCTATTGCAATACCAGATACTTATCAGCGTATAGAACAGTCACCTCAAGGATTATTACAAGTTATAATGTCACCTATTGAGGGTATCATGGATACTGTAGACATTATGGTATTTGTCTTGATACTTGGAGGAATTATTGGACTGATAAACAAGACAGGTACATTTGATGCTGGAATAGCAGCATTATCAAGGAAAACTAGAGGAAAAGAATTTTTACTAGTAATAGTCGTTTCCTCTTTAATAGCACTAGGTGGAACTACATTTGGATTGGCAGAGGAGACTATTGCTCTATATCCTATATTGATGCCTATATTTTTAGCAAGTGGATATGATGCCATAGTCTGTATAGCAGCAATATATATGGGGTCTTCCATAGGGACTATGTTTTCAACTACAAATCCATTTTCAGTAGTTATTGCTGCAAATGCTGCGGGAATATCCTTTAATGAAGGACTAACTTTCCGTATAGTATGTCTGATCTTAGCTATGATAATAACAATTATATATATATATCGATATGCTAGAAAAGTTAAAAGAGATCCAAAGAACTCTTTAATCTATGATGATTTAGAAAGAGTAGAAGAAAGGTTTTTAAAAGATTATAATCCTGATAATGTAATTCCATTTAATTGGAGAAGGATACTGATACTGCTAATATTCTTAGCTGCATTTCCAATAATGATATGGGGTGTATCAACTGGCATCTGGTGGTTCCCAGAGATGTCGGGATTGTTTTTAACAGTTTCCATATTGATTATATTCTTATCAGGACTTTCTGAAAAAGAAGCTGTCAATACATTTTTAGCTGGTGCAGCAGATTTAGTAAGTGTTGTTCTTATTATTGGTGTAGCAAGGGCTATCAACATTGTAATGGATAATGGAATGATTTCTGATACATTGTTATATTATTCATCTGCAATTATTAGAAACATGAATGCAGGTTTATTCGCAGCAGTTCAAATGGTGATGTTTAGCTTTTTAGGATTCTTTGTACCATCTTCATCAGGATTGGCTACATTATCCATGCCTATTATGGCACCTCTAGCAGACACAGTAGGATTGTCAAGGGATATTGTCATCAATGCTTATAATTGGGGGCAAGGTTGGATGGCATTTATTACTCCAACTGGACTTATATTGGCAACTTTAGAGATGGTGGATATAACCTATAATAAGTGGCTAAAATTTATTCTTCCACTGATGGGGATAATGGGAGTTTTTTCTGTTATAATGCTTATTATACAGACAGTACTATAATGGATATAGAGAATAGAAAAGGGTGATTAGATGGATAAGATAATAGAGAGATTTAAAAGGTATATAGCTATAGATACAAAATCTGATGAAGAGAGTAATACATGTCCTAGTACAAAAGGACAATTAGAGCTTGGATCTCTATTAGTTAAAGAGTTAAAGGAATTAGGACTTGAAGATGCTAAACAAGATGAGAATGGATATATATATGCTACACTTAAATCCAATACAGATAAAGAGGTGCCTACAATTGGATTTATATCTCATCTAGATACTAGTCCTGACATAGATGGTAAATGTATAAATCCAAATATCTTTGTGTATAAAGGTGGGGATATTAGATTAAATGACAAGTACACTATGACCGTAAAGGAGTTCCCATTTTTGAAAGATCTTGTAGGTGAAGAACTCATTACTACTGATGGAACTACCTTATTAGGGGCTGATGATAAGTCTGGAATAGCTGCTATTATAGATGCAGTGGAATATCTGATTGAACATCCAGAGATTAAACATGGGGATATTAAGATTGGGTTTACACCAGATGAGGAAATTGGTAGAGGAGCAGATCTATTTGATGTTAGAGGATTTGATGCAGATTTTGCGTATACTGTAGATGGCGGACCTTTAGGTGAGTTAGAGTATGAAAATTTTAATGCAGCTAGTGTCAGATTGGAGATTCAAGGGAAAAATGTTCATCCAGGTACTGCAAAAAATGTAATGATAAATTCTTTGAGAATTGCCCTGGAAATAGAAAATATGTTGCCAGTAGAACAAAAACCAGAGTATACAGAGGGATATGAAGGTTTTTATCTATTAGATGATATCACTGGGAGTGTGGATCATACTGTAGTCAACTATATTATTAGAGACCATTCCATGGAAAAATTTGAAGAAAAGAAGTCCTATTTTAAGAGTATCGTGGATTTTTTAAATAAGAGATATGGAGATATAATAACAATAGAAATCAAAGATAGCTACTACAATATGAGAGAGAAGATAGAACCTCATATGGATATCATAGAGCTTGCTAAAAGGTCTATGGAAGATCTTGGAATTGAACCTATAATCCAACCTATTAGAGGTGGTACAGATGGTGCAAGGCTTTCCTATATGGGACTTCCATGTCCTAATATCTTTACAGGTGGATATAACTTCCATGGAAGATTTGAGTGTATTCCAACAAGATCTATGAAATTGGTTTCTCAGTTAATCGTAAAAATTATTGAAAATAACGCTAAGTAAAACTTTAGGTTATTATACAATACAGACAGTCTAAAATTCAATAACCTTAATCATAATTTGATTAAGGTTATTTTTAAAAATATCTTATGGATAAAAAGTGGAGGTATTTATGAATAGATTAGATAAATTAGATCCAAAGAGAGTTTTTTATTATTTTGAACAGTTATCACAGATTCCTAGGTGTTCTTATGACGAAGAGAATATAAGCAACTATATTAAAAATGTAGGAGAGAAATTGGGACTTGAAACTATCCAAGATGATGTATTAAATGTAATCATTAGAAAACCTGCTACATCAGGATATGAAAATTCAGAAGGAGTTATCATACAGGGACATATGGATATGGTATGTGAAAAGGAAGATGATAGCAATCATGATTTTAAAAAAGATCCTATTAAGCTAGAGATAGATGGAGATTATATTCATGCAGATAGAACTACCTTGGGGGCAGACAATGGAATCGCTGTAGCCATGG
Source organism: Tissierellaceae bacterium HCP3S3_D8 (assembly GCA_052067355.1). Classification (GTDB taxonomy): domain Bacteria; phylum Bacillota; class Clostridia; order Tissierellales; family Tissierellaceae; genus CABMKH01. The sequence goes on along the minus strand of JBQHQH010000002.1, from coordinate 241,571 downwards.
GATTAGCCATACTTGAAGATAATACTTTGGAACATCCTAGCATAGAGCTGCTTGTAACATCTTCTGAAGAAGTTGAAATGGATGGAGCATTTGGATTAGCGGAAGGTGTTTTAAAAGGGACGAGACTTCTAAATGTGGATTCGGAAGAGGAAGGGGTACTTGTTGTAGGTTCAGCAGGAGGAGAGTTAATTGAAGTAAGAATTCCAACAGAATATGAAGATGTTTCAAACTATATTGAAATGAATATAGAGATTCGAGGACTGACAGGTGGACATTCTGGTATGGAAATTCATAAACCTAGGGGTAACTCCAATAAGATTATAAAAGATATATTAGAGGAAGTTAAAAAGACTATAGATATAAGACTGGTATCTATTATAGGTGGAACTAAAGATAATGCAATTCCAAGGCAAGCTATGGCTAAAATCGGAGTGAAGTCTGATGATTTAGAGATGTTTGAAGATAGTATAGAAGAGATAAAGAGATATATCATAGATAAGAATAGTAGAGAAGAGCCAAATATAGATATCATAGTTACAAAAGGAGATAGGATTTCGAGAGTTTTAACTAAAGATGTACTGAATAAGATTATTTTACTTCTCAATAATATCCCAACAGGTGTATTTACTAGATTGCCAGAAAATCCAGATATAGTAGAAAGCTCTAGTAATTTAGCTATAATAAAAACAGAAAGAGATGAGATAGTTATACAGGTATCTACTAGAAGTTCATCTAAAGATGTATTGATAGAACTGAGAGATAATATCTTAAAAGAAGTAGATAAAGTACATGGAGAATACGGTATCAGTGGAAGTTATCCAGAATGGGAATATAAACCTGATTCCAAATTAAGAGATATAGCCTTAGGTCTATATGAGAAGATGTTTGGAAAGAAGATGGAATCAACTGTCATACATGCAGGGTTAGAATGTGGAGTATTTGCAAAGAAATATCCTAAATTAGATATTATATCATTTGGACCAAATATGTACGATGTCCATACCCCAAAAGAAAGGTTGAGTATCTCTTCTACAAAGAGGACATATGAGTATATGCAAGAGTTGTTAAAGAGATTAAAATAGATAGATTTCCACAAGTTTCATAATAGGAGGTATTCATATAAAAAAACTTGGAACTAATGTTAGTTCCAAGTTTTTTTATATGAATGTTATCGTTATAATATGAAAATTTAATATAGATATCCCGTTTATAAATGTAATTTCCGCATATTTTATTTATCTTACGTTTATTTTTCGGAAAGAGTGGGTATTATTAAATATGTAATTGATAATAATTATCAATTGTGAAAAAATCAGTTCTAAAGGAGGAGAACTATGAGAGATAAATTGCTTAATATAGATAATCTAAAGGTAAATATAGAGGATAAAGAGATCTTAAAGGGAATTGACCTTCAGATAGAGAGTGGAGAAATTCATGTCATCATGGGTCCTAATGGTGGGGGAAAGTCTACTCTAGCATATGCTTTAATGGGACATCCAAAATATGAAATAGTCGGTGGAAATATAGAACTAGAGGGAGAAGTAATAGACGATCTAAGTCCAGATAAGAGGGCGAAAAAGGGAGTGTTTTTATCCTTTCAATATCCAGAAGAGATCCAAGGGGTCACAGTAGAGGAATTTTTAAGAACTGCAAAGACATCAGTTACAGGAGAGATGCAAAAGATAATTCCATTTAAAAGACTTTTAAAGGAAAAGATGGAAGAATTGGATATGAAAGAAGAATATGCTTCCAGATATTTAAATCTAGGATTTTCCGGTGGAGAAAAGAAGAAAAATGAGATTCTTCAGATGTCGGTTTTAGAACCTAAGCTTGCAATACTAGATGAAACAGATTCAGGTTTAGATGTAGATGCTATAAAGATAGTTGCTGAAGGTGTAAAGAGATTTAAAAATGAGGAAAGGGCAATTTTAGTAATAACTCATTATAATAAATTGTTAGATTATCTTAAACCAGATTATATTCATATTCTAATGGATGGAAAGATAGTCAAGACAGGTGGAATAGAGTTAGCTGAGGAAGTCGATAGAGATGGATATGAGAATATCAAAGCAGAAGTTTCTTCTATGAAATAGAGGTGAATATTGTGGAAAGAAAGAAGACCTATATCGAAGATATAGATAGAGGGATTTATGATATTAAAGATGAAGTAAACTATAGATATAAGACAGGTAAAGGATTGACTCCTGATATAATAAGAGAGATATCAAGAGAAAAAAATGAGCCAAAATGGATGACTGATTTTAGATTAAAATCACTAGAGATATACAATAGTAAGCCTATTCCAACTTGGGGAGCAGACTTATCTGGACTTGATATGGAAAATATCATAACCTATATCAGACCAGATACGGATATGCAAAATAGCTGGGAGGATGTACCTGAGTATATAAAAAATACATTTGAAAGACTAGGACTTCCTCAAGCTGAAAGAGAATCATTAGCAGGAGTAGGTGCTCAATATGATTCAGAAGTAGTATATCATAATATTAGACAAGAGTTAGTAGAGCAGGGAGTAATATATACTGATATAGAGACTGCTCTAAGAGATTATGAGGACATAGTCAGAGAGTATTTTATGAAGTTAGTTCCACCAAATGATCATAAATTTGCTGCATTACATGGAGCAGTTTGGTCAGGTGGTTCCTTTGTGTATGTTCCAGAAGGGGTAAATGTAGATATACCATTACAGTCATATTTTAGATTAAATGCACCGGGAGCAGGTCAATTTGAACATACTCTCATAATAGTAGAAAAAAATGCTAAACTTCATTTTATAGAAGGATGTTCAGCTCCTAAATATAAGGTCAACAATCTTCACGCAGGTTGTGTTGAATTGTTTGTAAAGGAAAATGCAAGTTTAAGATATAGCACCATAGAGAACTGGTCTCGAAATATGTATAACTTAAATACAAAGAGAGCTGTAGTAGATAGAAATGGTACCATTGAATGGGTTTCAGGATCTTTTGGATCTAAAGTATCTATGCTATATCCTATGAGTATATTGAGAGGTGAAGGAGCAAGATCTGAATTTACTGGAATTACTTTTGCAGCAAAGGGACAATATCTAGATACTGGTACAAAGGTAGTACATGCAGCTCCACATACTACATCAACTGTAAATTCTAAATCTATTTCTAAAGGTGGAGGATATGCATTTTATAGAGGACTTGTAAGAGTGGCACCAGATGCATATGGATGTAAATCATCTGTATCCTGTGAATCTCTAATGCTAGACAATGAATCTAAATCTGATACTTTGCCAGTAATTCAATTGAATAATGATAATATAGATATAGGACATGAAGCTAAGATTGGTAGGATAAGTGATGAAGCCATATTTTATCTCATGAGTAGAGGAATAAGTGAAGAAGAGGCAAAGGCCATGATAGTGAGAGGATTTGTTGAACCTATAACAAAAGAACTTCCTCTAGAATATGCTGTTGAATTAAACAATCTAATCAATATAGAATTAGAAGGAACTATTGGGTAGAGGGGGAAGGAATATGTTTATGAAAAATTATATCAAGGACTATTTAAATATTGAGAGTAATCTACCTAAAGGTGTAATATTAAATAGAGCTACTGAAGATATGAATGATATTGTAAAATCTTCTTTAGATAGAGAAATATTTGAAGAAATAGAGGAGAAATCTGACTTCTTTGTTCATAGAGACTTTAATGGTGGTATGTTTTTGTATTTACCTAAGAATATCAAGATAGATAGACCCATAATGATGAAATTTAATATAGAGGAAGAGAATTCAACTGCATTAGATCAAAATTTGATAGTAGCTGATATAGGTAGTGAAGCAACTGTTATTATAGACTATAGTTCAGATGATGAAATAACAGGATTTCATAATGGATATACCACAGTATATGCAAGAGAAAACTCAATAGTAAATATAGTTAAAATACAGAGAATGAACGATAATTCTAAAAATATAGACTCAAACTTAGCTCTTGTTAAAGGAAGGGGAACAGTAAATTGGATAAGTGTAGAATTGGGAAGTAAGAACAGTGCTTCTAATTATACTACATTTTTAGAATCAGATGATAGTGAGGGAAATCTTTATTCTATATATCTAGGAAGCGGAGTGCGTGAAATAGATTTGGAATATTCCATGATTCATAGAGGAGCTAGGAGTATATCAAAGATTGATACAAAAGGTGTTCTTTTAGATAGAGCTAAGAAGGTGTTCAATGGAAAATTGGATTTCAAAAGGGGAGCTAGACATTCAAAAGGAGAAGAAGAGGAATATGTGATCTTGTTAGATCCTACTGTGAAATCTGACTCTATTCCAGCACTACTATGTGAAGAAGATGATGTGGAAGGAGCCCATGCGGTAAGTGCAGGACAGATAAATGAAGATAAGCTCTTCTATCTTATGAGTAGGGGATTAGATGAGAGAGAGTCTAAGAAACTTATTGTAGAGGCATCTTTTAGACCAATAATCGATAAGATACCAATAGAGGATTTACGTAGGGAAGTAAAAGATGAAATTGAAAGGAGACTTATCTATGCTTAAATTAGACTCTCAGGAGATAAGAATGGATTTCCCAATATTTAAGCAAGAAGATCAAGAAAATAGTATTATATATTTAGATAATAGTGCTACTACACAAAAACCTAATCAGGTTATTGACGCTATGAATAGCTATAATAGGACATCTAATGGAAATCCCCATAGAGGAGTTCACAAACTTAGTATAAGAGCTACACGAGAATATGACTTGGCGAGAGAAGTAGTTAGTAAGTTCATAAATGCCAAGGAGAGTGAAGAGATTATCTTTACTAGAAATGCTACTGAATCTATCAATTTAATTGCATATTCCTATGGTAAGGCTTTTATAGGTAGAGGTGATGAAATTGTATTGGCAATATCTGAACATCACAGCAATATATTGCCATGGCAGAGATTGGCAAAGGAAAAAGATGCAGTTTTAAAATATATGTATCTAGATGATGAGGGAAGAATTCCTCAGGAGGAAATAGAGAAAAAGATCACTAAAAAGACAAAGATTGTATCTTTATCTCATATGTCCAATGTCTTAGGAACTATCAATCCTGTAGAAGAGATAATAGACTACGCTCATAAAATGGGATCAATAGTCGTAGTAGATGGAGCTCAAAGTACTCCCCATATGGCGATAGATGTACAAAAGTTAGATGCAGATTTCTTTGTATTTTCTGCTCACAAGATGTTAGGACCTATGAATATAGGCGTACTATACGGAAAGAGAGAGATGTTAGAGGAAATGCCACCATTTCTATTAGGTGGAGATATGATAGAATATGTCTATGAACAAGAGGCTACTTTTGCTCCGATTCCGTTTAAATTTGAAGCTGGAACACAAAATGTAGAGGGGGCTGTAGGACTTAGAGCAGCTATTGAGTATTTACAAAAAGTTGGACTTGATAATATTGAAAAATATGAAAGGATACTGACTGGATATACTCTAGAAAAGATGCTTGATATACCTTATATAAAAATTCAGGGCCCAAGAGATTTGGAAAAAAGAGGCGGGATAATCTCATTTACCATAGACGATATACATCCCCATGATGTGGCATCTATTTTAGATGCTTATGGAATAGCTATTCGGGCAGGACATCACTGTGCCCAACCTCTGATGAGACATTTAGATATCCCAGCGACTTCAAGAGCAAGTTTCTATCTATATAATACAAAAGAAGACGTAGATAGATTCATAGATGGAATTAAAAAAGTTAGGAAGTGGTTAGGCTATGGAGCTTGATTCAATATATACACAGCTCATAATGGAGCATAATAGAAGTGGTCATAACAAAAAAACTATGGAAAATCCAGACATCATTGAAAAGGGTCATAATCCCAGTTGTGGTGATGATATTTCATTGGAGTTAAAACTTGATGGAGATATAATCAAAGATGCTGCTTTTATAGGAGTTGGCTGCGCTATATCTCAAGCTTCTACATCTATGATGATAGATCTGATAAAGGGAAAAGATATACAGGAGGCTTTAGATTTAGTCAATACTTTTATAGGTATGATAAAAAAAGAGATAACAGATGAAAAAGAGTTAGAAAAGTTAGAAGATGCCATAGCTTTTAAAAATATCTCTAATATGCCTGCTAGAGTAAAATGTGCTGTTCTATCTTGGCATACATTAAAAGAGGCTTTGGCATAGAGATAATTGTATTAATATACTATTCTTGATTTTAAATAGGCGATTATGTCTTAACTTATAAAGACATAATCGCTTTTCTATCTTTAAATCTTTTTAATAGGGAAACATGCCTCTGTGACCCAATTATCTGGATTATCTTCAGTGGCAGGGCTTATATGATAGATATTAAACATAGGACCGTCAAATTCATATCTATTATCTAAGATCCAATTAGCAGCGGTCTCGTTGACTAAGTGAATTTGATTGTAATGACCTGTAAATGTTATGGAAGCCACCTTTATAGTATCAGTATCTTTGAAGATAACATTGTTGGCATCAGAGTAGTTTCCATCTACAGCTATTTGTATTTCTACATCAACATCATCTTCTCTATGTTCCTTATCGTGAAATATAGCCATGGAGTAACATGGATTTGCAAATTTTACATTTTGTGAAGTCAGTTCTTTCATCATCTTTTCCCAAAGAATGTGTTCCATTTCATAACATGGAATAATATCTCTAAGACTAGCAATTTTCATATTTGGAATTTCCTTTACTAAAATAGAATAACTCATAGTATTATCATCCTCTCTAAGTCGATTAATAGTATTTTCAAGGAGAACCAGTTTATTTCGAGATTCTTCATATTCTTTTTGAACTATAGATCTTTGTAGTAAAAGATATTCTTCTAATCTCTTAGAATCCGAATAACAATTTAAGATATCTGAGATATCAGATAGACTAAATCCCATGTCCTTTAGTATATGGATTTTACTAGTTATAGTAAGTTGAGATTCACTATAGTATCTATAGCCATTAGAAGAATCAATCATATCTGGTTTTAATAGACCTATATCATCATAGTGTCTAAGCATACGAATACTAATCCTTGATAGTTTAGAAAAATCACCTATTTTTAACATTTAAACACCTCATACATGTACGATTTTGAGCTCAATATTAGTATAAAGTATAACATAATGTGAGAGTCAAGTATAAATATTTAAAATAAATTAAAACTATCTTTGAATCTATTACGGATATAATAGTAGATAGCTAAATAAGCTTAAAACCTGAGAATAAGTGGTGAGAAATGGATAGAGATATAAGATTAATAAAAAGAATTAAAAAGAAATCAGACAAGGCTGCAGCTAATGAATTAATTTCTACATATTATAAAGAAGTATATGCTTATGTGTATAAACAGACAATGGACAAGGAGCTATCTATGGATTTAACTCAAGAGATCTTTATAAGTATATTGAAATTTATATATAGATATGATGAGAAGAAGGCATCTTTTAGAACTTGGCTATATAGAATAACCACTTATCGTTTAGTAGATTATTATCGTTCAAAAAACTATAAGTATACCAGTATAGTAGTTCCTATTGACGATTTTAATATATATGACAGTGAGGATATGGAGATTACAGTAGAAAATAGAGAAGATGTTGAGAAGATAATAGACATAGTAAATAGACTGGATTCTTTGTCACAACAGATATTTAGATTAAAGCTCTTTGCAGACTATACATTTTCCCAGATATCTAATGTGTTGGAAATACCAGAATCTACAGCAAAGACCAGATATTATTCAATGATTAAAAAGATTAAAGTGAATTTTAAGGAGTGATAGTGTGAAGATAGATATGCCAAGTGAAAGAGAGATAAAGGTTGAAATAGATAATATTATAACTGAAGGCTTGAAGAAAAGAGAACCATTTTACTTTTATTTGAAAAATATGTATAGGCATGTAGGCATCAGATATCTATTTAATGATAGATTGGAAATTAGCTTTATCATATTATTGATATCATCTATTTTGTTTTCAGTGGTTAAAGGCAGCAGTGCATACTATATGGAGAATGTAGAAAGTATATATGTCTATCTGTTTACTGTTTCACCTATATTATATCTGACAATGTCTGTTTTTAATTTTGTAAATGCAAAACAGAATAAAACCTATGAGATAGAGATGACGTGTAAGTACAATATATATCAAATCGCAGCATTTAGAATGCTTGTATTTAGCATTATCTGTATTTTATTTAACTTTTTCTTTGTATATACAATTTCTTACATGTATCAAAGCATAGATATTCTAAGGGCTTTTATAATCTCCATAGCATCTTTATTTTTGTTTTCTACAATTTTCTTATTTACAATAACCAAGTTTAGAAATAGGATTACAAGATATTTTATTATATTAGGATGGATAATATTTAATTTAGCTTTACATGTATTAAAAGTAGATATCTACATTCAATTCATAAGTAATATTTCCATATATACATGGTTTATAGTGACTATGGGATCTATGTATATATATATAAAGAATCTTAAAGCGCTTATTGTATTTGAAAATAAAGGAGGAGTGGTTTAGATGTTGGCTGTTAACAATGTAAGTAAAAGTTATGGAAAATTTTCAGTTCTTAAAGATATAAATATTGAGTTTAAAAATGGTGTATATGGTCTATTGTCACCAAATGGAGCAGGTAAAACTACTTTGATCAAGATGTTGACTACCTTACTTTTTCCAGATGAGGGAGAGATACTCTATGATGGTATAGATATATTTTCTATGGGAGATGACTATAGGGATATATTGGGCTATTTACCTCAAGAGTTTGGATATTACAAAAATTATAGTCCTAGAAGATTTCTGCATTATCTATCTGCATTGAAGGGAATTGATAAAAAGAGGTCTAAAGATAAGATAAACGAGCTGTTGGAATTAGTTGGCCTAGAAAATGTTGCAGATAAAAAGATGAAGAAGTTTTCAGGGGGAATGATCCAAAGAGTTGGTATAGCCCAAGCTATGCTCAATAATCCTAAAATTCTCATATTAGATGAGCCAACGGCTGGATTAGATCCAAAGGAGAGGGTACGATTTAGAAATCTATTGGCAGAATTATCTAGAGAGAGAATAGTCATCTTGTCTACTCATATTGTCTCTGATATAGAGTCAATAGCCAATGAAATAGTAATGATTAAAGAAGGTAAGATTTTACATAAAGATACTTTAAAGAATATATGCAAGATACTTGATGGAATGGTATATGAGACTAAAATTGATTTTGATCAAGTTTCAAACTTTAGAAGACAATATTTTTCGCTATCAGAAAAACAAGAAGATGAAAAGATGAAGATTAGATTTATATCTGAAGATAATTTGAATGATTCTTGGAATTCTGTGAATCCAAATATAGAAGATGTGTTTCTCTATGTATATAAAGACGAAGTCATAAAAGAGGAGTAAGTACAATGGAAATAAGGATAAATGAATTTAAAAAGATCATGTCTTCTCCAATTATAATAGGACTTTTAGTATTATTTATAGTTTTTAATTCTACTATAGTGTTTCAAAATTCATATATGAAAGATGAGCTAAAGGTATTAAATAAGATTGTAGATAGATTTGGTTATAAGATAGATGATGAGATGTTAGCTGGATTTAAGGAATACTATGATGAAGGATTAAAGAGATTAAATAAAATTACAAGAGAAAAGGCATCAAAGAATTATAATAGCGTATCAGAGTTTTATGATGATTATTCATATGGTATTGAGGAGATCTACATACAAGAAGAAGTTGAATTTATTAGAGAGTTAGGAATAGTAGAAGCCTATTATTATAGGACTAGGGAAATCGATGATGTCTATTCAGAAATTGATTTTATGAAGATTGCTGAAAGTGAAATAAATCAGTATAGACTTAGTGGAAAGGCTGCAGATACAGTAAGAAATGAGTATAAAAATTTTAGTAAGAGATTTTATCAGTTAATGGGTAATGGAGAACATAAGAACCTATTTTTTATGGGGAAAGTATATAGGATGCACTCTCTATTATTTAAAGATCTATTTAGGACTATTATATTTGAAGTAATCATATTAGTAGTGCTTATTACAGCATATTTAATAAACTATGAATTTGATAATAATACAGAGACTGTAACCTACACGACAAGAAGGGGAAGAAATTTTATTCTGGATAAATTCTTTGTATCTATAGTTTCAACTATATTGGCAACTACGATTATCTTGGGTATTAGTTTAGGTTTGTATTTCATTACTTTTGACTATTCAGGACTTTGGAATATTCCTATAAGCAGTTATTTTAATACTGAGTATAGTTTCTTATATATGTCTTGGTGGAATATGTCCTTTGTGCAATACTTATTTGCTAGCATAGGGCTTGTATATGCCAGTATGTGGCTCTTTACTGGTGTTACCTTTATAATAGCAAGGTATATAAAGAATACCTATATTGTATTCTTTGCATTTGCAATAATATTTGGGTTGTTTTTACTTGTACCAGGAATGCTTTCAAGGGATTCTAATATTGTCTTTATAGGCAGTTTTACTCCTTTTATTTTAATTACAAATCCTTTTATGTGGTTTATGGAAAGTGGTGCTTTTACTACCTTTAAATATTATGAATTGGCTACAGTAGGCATATGGTCAGTATTATTATTAGTTCTTAGTATTTTATCAATTAAGAGATTTAAAAGACAAGATATATAATGGGGGAAATTAAATGGATATTATTTCAAATGAACTAAAGAAGATATTTAATATAAAATCTGTTATATTATTGATATTTATAAATATAATCATGTATTTTTTATTTATTGAGTTTCAAATAACAAATTTTCCAAATGGGAGACCAGCTTTAGATATATACAATATGTTTGTAGAGATGGAAGATAGTTATGGTGAATTTATGGATGAAGAGGAATTTGAAGACTTTAAATTGAGATATGAAGAAGTAAAAAGAGAAGCAGATGAGTATATTAAATCAAGAGAAGATTTTAAAAGAGCAGGTATAGATAGTTATGATGAATTTGCTAACTATGCTAGATTGGCTAAAGTAGATATAAATAACGAAGAGATTGAGAGATTACATCGTGAGGTATTTTTTGAAAAGAAAATAGATGTCTTTTGGGAATTACCTTGGAGAGAAGAGTATATACGGGTTTATAAAAACAGAAGAGAATATATGATGGTAGAGGCATCAAATAAAAATCAAGAAATGAGAATTAAAGAGATATTAGAAGATGGTTTAGAGACTTCTGTCTTTTCTGATGTAGTGTTTTTTAATTACAATAGATTTATACAGTATGTAGCTGCAACTATATTGTTGAGTGTGATGTTTATGATAACACCAATATATTTAAGAGATAATAAAGATAGAATAAATTATCTTCAATATACATCTAGAATAGGAAGAAATATATTTAAAAAGAAGATAGCTGCAGGAATTTTAGCATCTTTCATAATGGTAACTTTACAGCTTATATGTTTCTTTAGCTTATATTCGACAAACAATACATCTATGTTCTTTAATTCCAATATAAACTCTATATATAATTCTATTATCTCTTGGTATGATTTGACATTTATCCAATATATCTCTCTTACGGTGATGGGAATTTATATATTGGCCCTTGTTTTTACATTGGTATCTATGTTGGTTTCCAGTATAGGTCAAAATTACATAACTGTAATTGGTATTCAACTGCCCATAGCATTATTTGCTTTTACAGTATTGTTAAAGTATCTGATACACTATATGACAAGTATTAGATATCCAAAATACTTTTTAACTCTATCTTATATGATATTGATGATTATAAGTACTATATCTATGATAATAAGGTGGAGAAGAGAGAAAAAGATAGATCTTTTATATTAAAGACAAAAAACTATTGACAAAATCCTCGGTAACTACTAAAATAGAAACAATTAACTTAAAAATTTAATAGAGAAACTCTTATCAAGAGAGGTGGAGGGAAAGGCCCTATGAAACCTCGGCAACCTTCAGACCCATTTGTCTGAAAAGGTGCCAATTCCTGCTTTAAGCAAGACAATGCTTAGAGAAAGATGAGAGGGATATTATGGTATACTATTACCCCCTTTCATCTGATTTTTATATAAAATTGGAGAAAGGGGGTTTTATATTACTTAAAAAACTATGTGTTTTATATAGAGATAACAAGAGATATTTAAAAAGAGGAGGATCAGATTATGTATATAAGAGAGTTATTTAAAGAGAGAGAAGTAGTGTTTTCTTTTGAGATATTTCCACCAAGACCTACTTCTTCAATAGAGACTATATATGATACAATAGAGAAGTTAGAGGTTTTAAATCCAGATTATATAAGTGTTACCTATGGAGCAGGCGGAAGTACAAGTGATAATAGAACTTGTCAATTATCATCATTGGTTAAAAATAGATATAATATAGAGGCTTTAGCTCATCTGACTTGTATAGGCTCAACTAGAGTTGAAACTGCTGAAATTTTAAGGGATTTACAGGCAAATGGGATTGACAATATATTGGCTTTGAGAGGAGATATCTCAGATGAAAATAGTGGAGCTGGAGAATTTAAAAATTCTCAAGAACTCATAAGATATATAAGACAAACTGGGAAATTTGGTATAGCTGCAGCCTGCTATCCTGAAGGACATATTGAGAATAATTCTATAGATAGAGATATAGAAGTGTTGAAATTAAAGCAAGATGCTGGAGCTGATTATTTTATTTCTCAACTTTTTTTCGATAACAATCATTTTTATAATTTTTTAGATAAAGCGGAGAAAAAAGGTATAAATTTGCCAATTCAAGCAGGGATAATGCCTGTAATCAATAAAAGACAGATTCAAAGAATAGTCTCCCTTTGTGGAGCGACTCTACCTAGTAAATTTATAAAGATAATGAATAGATATGAACACAATAGAGAAGCATTGAGAGATGCAGGAATAGCATATGCAGTAGATCAGATAGTAGATCTAATATCTACAGGAGTTAGAGGTATACACCTTTATACCATGAATAATCCATATATAGCAGAAAATATAACTGGATCTATCGATTCAATCTTGAGTTCTATCAATGAAAGGCAGATAATTTAAGTTGTAATGCAGCCAAAGGAAGGAGAAAGGTTGTGTATATAGATGAGACAAAGTCCTCAGAATAAGGATGAAGTTTTAAGGTATCTAGGATATAGGGATCAAATATTAGATGTTCAATTAGATAAACTAATAGAAGAGTCTATGATGGAGACAAGGAAGATTATAAAACCTAGGAGAATCTATAGGAGTTTTGATGTTTTAAGAATGAATGGATTAATAAATTTAAGTGGCTGTAACTTAGTCTTAGATGGAGAAGATATAAAAGAACATTTGAAGAAAGCTGAGAGATGTGTATTGATGGCAGTTACCTTGGGAAATGAAATAGATACAAGGATCAGGTACTATGAGAGGATAGATATGACTAAGGCATTGATCCTCGATGCTTGTGCTACGACTGCTATAGAAGAAATCTGCGATAATATATGCGAAGAAATAGAAGACGATTTGAGAATAAAGCATAAGGTGTTGACATCAAGGTATAGTCCAGGATATGGAGATTTATCTATAGATATACAGAAGAAATTTTTATCTGTACTAGAAGCGGAGAAGTCCATAGGTTTAACAGTATCAGATCATGATATCTTAATGCCTAGAAAGTCTGTGACATCAATAATGGGAATCATAAATAGACGATATAGAGAGAAGAAGTCAAGATGTTTAGATTGTAAAAATTACTTAAATTGTGTATTTAGAAAGGAGGATGAAGGATGTGGATATTAGAGGGGAATTAAAGAACAGAATTTTAATATTCGATGGGGCAATGGGTACTATGCTTCAAAGCAGTGGATTAAAACTAGGAGAATTGCCAGAAGTTTTAAATATCACTTCTCCTGAAGCTATAATTGACATCCACAGGAGTTATATAGATTCTGGTTCGGATATAATAACGACTAATACCTTTGGAGCAAATGAGATTAAATTAAAAGGCAATAAATATACAGTAGAGCATGTAATCGACTCAGCGGTAAAAAATGCCAAGATAGCTATTCAGGATAGAGATAAATTTATAGCTTTGGACATAGGTCCCATTGGAGAATTATTGGAACCTTTGGGGAGTTTGAGCTTTGATAAAGCTTATAATATATTTAAAAGGCAGGTCGTTCAAGGTGTAAATAGTGGGGTAGATTTGATCTTAATAGAGACTATGACGGATTTATACGAGACGAAGGCTGCTGTGTTGGCAGCAAAAGAAAATTCAAATCTGCCAGTATTTTGTACAATGAGTTTTGAAGCAAATAAGAGGACATTTACAGGTTGTAATCCAATATCCATGGTAATGGTCCTAGAGGGATTAGGGATAGATGCTTTAGGGGTCAATTGTTCTTTAGGTCCAAAGGAGTTAGAACCTATAATAGAAGATATATTACATATATCTAAAGTACCGATTATAGTTCAGCCAAATGCAGGACTGCCTGTTGTAGTTGATGGAAATACTATATTCAATATTTCACCAGATGAGTTCGCACATTATGGACTTAAATTTGCACAAAATGGAGTAAGGATTATAGGAGGATGTTGTGGCACAACAGATAGGCATATTGAGGCTTTGTCAAAAGCTTTGGAGGGTATAGAAATAGTTGATATGAACTATAAGGCTATAAGTGGAGTATGTACCCCTACTAAGGCTGTAGTTGTTGATGGAGTAAAGATAATAGGGGAAAGAATAAATCCCACAGGTAAGAAACTATTTAAGGAAGCATTGAAGAATGGAGACTTGGATTATGTTTTGAGGGAAGCCATTTCTCAAGTAGAAGTTGGAGCAGATATCTTAGATGTAAATGTAGGACTTCCTGAGATAGATGAGGAAGCTACTATGGTAAAAGTCATAAAAGAGATTCAATCTATATTAGATGTACCTTTACAGATAGATTCTACAAGTCCATCAGTTATCGAGAAGGGATTGAGAATCTATAATGGAAAGGCAATAGTCAATTCAGTAAATGGAGAGTCTAAGGTTTTAGATACTATACTACCTATTGTCAAAAAATATGGGGCTGCCGTAGTAGGTCTTACTTTAGATGAAAATGGTATTCCTAAAAGTGGAGAAGAAAGATTTAAAATAGCCGAAAAGATAGTAAAGAAAGCAGAGGAATATGGCATAGATAGAAAAGATATCTATATAGATTGCTTAACCTTGACTGTAGCAGCTCAACAAGAAGATGTAAGGGAGACTTTAAAGGCATTGACACTTGTAAAGGAAAAGCTTAAGGTAAAGACGGTATTAGGAGTATCTAATGTATCATTTGGCTTACCTGGTAGGGAGCTATTGAATAGAACTTTTTTAGCAGCAAGTTTAGCAGCAGGTTTAGATTTGCCTATAATAAATCCATTAGATAGATCTATGATGGATACAGTAATGGCCTCTAAGGTGCTGTGGAATGAAGATAAAAATGGAAAGAGATATATTGAGTTCTATGAAAGTGAACCTACTAGATTAACAGATATTACTAAAGATAGTACAGATAGATTAGAAGAAGATCTATTTAAAGTAATAATAAGAGGGATGAAAGAGCAAGCTAGGTTTGCTACTCTGTCTTTATTAGAGAAAAAAGAGCCATTAGAAATTGTCAATGAGTATATAATACCTGCATTGGACTTAGTGGGGGAAAATTATGAAAGAGGAGAGATATTTCTTCCTCAATTGATACAGTCAGCAGAGACCGTAAAAAGTTCTTTTGAAATTATAAAGAGTAAGCTAAAAAAAGGTTGTGACTGTGAAATATCAAGTGGAAAGATTATACTAGCTACAGTAAAAGGAGATATTCATGATATAGGTAAAAATATAGTAAAGATTCTCTTAGAGAATTATAATTATAGTGTCATAGATTTAGGTAAAGATGTACCTAAAGAGGAGATCATAGAGACAGCTATTAAAAATGAAATCAAGCTCGTAGGACTTAGTGCATTGATGACTACTACAGTTAAGAATATGGAAGATACTATAGAAGAGCTAAAAAAGGCAAAACCAGATTGTATAGTTATGGTAGGTGGGGCAGTATTGAATGATGACTATGCTAAGATGATAAATGCAGATTATTATGCGAAGGATGCAAGAGAAGCTATTACTATAGCTAAAAGGGTATTGGACAATAAAGATAGAGAAAAAGATATAGGCTAAATATGGGGGAATATTAATGGATAAGAGTTGTTGTGATTGGGCTGTAAAAAGTGAATTGGAAAGAAAATACCATGATGAACAATGGGGAGTACCTAGTTATGATGATAGATTTTTATTTGAGATGCTCATTTTAGAAGGCATGCAAGCTGGATTAAGTTGGATAACTATATTACAAAAACGAGATGCTATGAGAGAGGTATTTGACAACTTTGATCCTTATATAATTTCAAATTATACAGAAGAGAAGATCCAGGAGCTTATGGAAAATCCCAATATTATAAGAAATAGATTGAAAATAAGATCACTTCCATTAAATGCTCAATCTTTTATAGAAATTAAAGACGAATTTGGCAGTTTTTCAAATTATCTATGGAGATATGTTGATAATAAACCAATTATAAATTTCTGGAAAGAGGCAGAGGAAGTTCCTACAAAGACTGAACTCTCAGAAGAGATAAGTAGAGATTTAAAAAAGAGGGGATTTAAATTTGTAGGTCCAACTATTATATATTCTTTTTTACAAGCTGTAGGAGTTGTAAATGACCACTTAATCTATTGTCACAGACATTCAGTGAATCTATAAGGAGAATTACACTATATGATTGCAGTTATAGACTCTCTGTGTGGAGCTTTCAACACAAGATGATAATCCATTATTTATATTTATCTTTGCAGTTGGAACACCTGTAATTTTGTTTTTTTGGCCATTTTAGAATATAGAAATCTCTTTAGATAAAAATTTAAAGAGATTTTTATTTACTATTGACATATAAGGATTGATTTGATATTATGTTAGCAAGGTAATTGATAATGATTATCAATATCAACGGATATATTTTAAATTAAATGTAAGGGAGGGAATCCGTTTAAGTAGCGGTACATAATGTGTATAGTTGTAATAGGTGGACATGACAGAATGCATGATGTCTATAGAGAGGTAGGGGACAGACACGGATATAAGATGAAGATCTTTACACAGATGGCGTCTAGATTTAATAAGAGCATAGGAGATCCTAGTGCTATTGTATTATTTACGAATACTGTATCTCATAAGATGGCAATCATGGCTACAAAGGAAGCTAAAAGAAAAAAGATACCATTGTTGAGATGTGCTACAAGTAGTAAGAGTTCTTTAGAAGAGATATTGATGCAGTGGAAGCTTGTTAGTGAAAATAGTACATAAATATTTTTTTGCACATACGTTGATAATGATTATCATTATTAATATATGTGCAGTTATTATTATAAAAGCTTGTATCAATTAAATCTAGAAGGAGGATAGAAAATGCCGATTACATTTGCAAAAAAGGGGGAAAGAGTTTCAATTAAAGAGATAAAGGGACGAGATGATACTAAGAGGTTTTTAGGTAGTCTAGGCTTTATAATTGGAGAAGAAGTAGTTGTAGTGTCAGAATTTAGAGGAAATCTAATAGTAAATGTAAAGGACACAAGGGTAGCCATAGATAGTAAGATGGCCAATAGAATTTTAATATAGATGGAGGGATATGATGAAGACTCTGGAGAATATTTTGCCAGGTAAAAATGTGATGGTTAAGAAAATTGAAGGTGAGGGGGCTGTGAGAAGAAGGATTATGGATATGGGTATTACAAAAGGAACTAATATATACGTTAGAAAGGTTGCTCCTCTTGGTGATCCTATTGAAGTAACTGTTAGGGGATATGAATTATCCTTAAGAAAGCATGATGCTGGAATGATAATTGTAGATTAGAAAATATTGATTTATAGTAGACGGGAGGTCTAGATTTAAAGATGAAAATTGCACTTGCAGGAAATCCCAATAGTGGGAAGACCACAATATTTAATGAGCTTACAGGCTCTCAACAATATGTTGGAAATTGGCCTGGAGTTACAGTAGAAAAAAAAGAAGGAAAGTTGAAGAAACATAAGGATATAAAAATAGTTGATTTACCAGGGATATACTCATTGTCACCGTATACTCTAGAAGAGGTAATCACTAGGAATTATTTAATAGATGAAAGGCCAGATGTAATTATAAATATAGTAGATGCTTCTAATATAGAGCGTAATCTATATCTTACTACTCAAATACTTGAAATAGGAATACCTACAGTAGTAGCTTTAAATATGATGGACGTTGTAAATAAATATGGAGATAGAGTAAATGTAGAAAGACTATCTAAGGAACTTGGTTGTACAGTTGTTGAGACATCAGCTATTAGTGGTAAAGGATTAGATGAGCTGATAAATTCGGCAATTAGACTTGGGCAAAAGAACAAAGCTATCAAACCTCTACATAAATTTAGTACAAAGATACAAAATGCAATAGATAATATATTGGAATTAGTAAAAGGTAAAGTAGATATTAGTCAAGGGGAATATTGGTATGCAATAAAGTTGTTTGAACAAGATGAAAAGATATTAGATAAACTTAATCTAGATGAAAGAGTCTCAAGAGAAATAAGAGAGATTGTAGATAGATGTGAAAATGAATTTGATGATGATGGTGAGAGTATTATCACTGGAGAAAGATATGCCTATATAGAAAAGATGGTTTCCAAGTGTTATGAGAGAAAAAAGAGAAATATGACTACATCAGATAAAATAGACTCTATTGTAACTAATAAGTGGTTGGCTTTACCAATATTTTTTGGAATACTTTGGGTTATCTATTATATATCTATATCCACAGTTGGAGACTGGACAGTAGGATATATAGAAGGTCTAACAGAGACTATACAAGAAGGGTCTGCAGTATTTTTAGAAGATCTTGGGGCAGCAGGTTGGATTGTAGCATTGATATCTGATGGAGTTATTGCTAGTATAGGCGCTATATTCACTTTTGTACCTCAACTTATGATATTATTTTTCTTCTTATCTCTATTAGAAGATAGTGGATATATGGCGAGAATTGCTTTTATTATGGATAGGATTTTTAGAAAGTTTGGGCTTTCTGGGAAGTCATTTATTCCTATGTTGATTGGTACAGGATGTTCCATACCAGGTATTATGGCTAGTAGGACTATTGAAAATGAAAAAGATAGGAGAATGACCATATTGTTAACTCCTTTTATACCTTGTGGGGCTAAATTACCTGTATTCGCAATGTTTATAGCTATGATGTTTAAAGAACAGACTTGGGTAGGACCTTCCATTTATATAATTTCAATAATAACAGTCATTATTTCAGGAATTATATTAAAGAGAACTAAATTTTTTGCTGGAGATCCAGCACCTTTTGTAATGGAACTTCCTACATATAAATTGCCTAGAATTAAAGGCGTAGCCATTCATATGTGGGAAAAGGCTAAGTCATTTATTAAAAAGGCGGGTACTGTCATATTTGTTGCCTGTATAGCTTTATGGATACTTCAGTCCTTTAGTTTTTCCTTTGAATATCTAGAGGGAGAAATGATAGAGCAAAGTATGTTAGCAAAGATAGGGGAAAGCATCAGATGGATATTTGTTCCACTTGGATTTGGAGATTCATGGGCACCAGCTGTTGCCACTTTTACTGGACTTATTGCTAAAGAGGTAGTAGTAGCTACTTTTGCATCTGTAGGTTCTGTAATTCCAATTGAATTTACTCAAGTAACAGCCTTTGCTTTTATAGTATTTACTATGTTTGCAGCACCTTGTTTTGCGGCAATAGGGGCTATGAAAAGGGAATTTGGAAATTGGAAGATGACACTTTTAGCAGTTGGATATCAAACTGGATTGGCATATATATCTGCATTGGTAGTGAATATTGTTGGTGGAATAATATTTAAAGGGACTCCTGCAACAGAACCAATGGTACTGGATATTTCTGCTATGGAACAAGCGTCTGAAGGTACGGTAATTGGTGGAGATATTGTATTAATAGCTTTTGGAGCATTATTAGCTATTGCATTGATTGTAGGAATTGTAAATCATTTTAGTTCAAAGAAATATGCAGTAGAATCTAAGTAAAGAGGGTCTTAATATGATAAACTATATAATTATAGGGTTAATTGCTATAGGATTGTTCTTTGCTATTAAGAGTATAGTAAAGAATACTAAAAATGGTGGCTGTGCAGGCTGTAGTGCTTGTAGTGGTCGCAAAGTAAAGGATCTTACACCTTGTCATGTGAATAGCAAGAATGATAAATAGGAAAAGATTTTAAAGAGAGACTTTTAAAGTAGCTTTACTGCTTTAGAAGTCTCTTTGTCTTTTATATTATGAATTTTTACTTTAAGTCTTATATGAAAAGTTTAGAGAAGGTATGTCCTCCTATTGGACTTGATGAGGAAGTTATTAGGAATATAGTTGAACCATCATCGATACCTAGGGCTTTAATAACTATTATATCTTTTAAAGATATTTGAAAGATATACACTGAGCTGTTAAACTATATATAGAAGGTAAGAGTTTACACTTAAGATGATATTAGGTTAGGGAATCAAAAGAGGAGGTAATACATATGACGATAGAAAGTGTAAGAAAATATATTAAAGAGAATGAGTATGATCTGGAAATTATTGAATTTGACTCAAGCACAGCAACTGTGGAATTGGCAGCTGAGGCACTGGGAGTAGAGCCTGGAAGAATAGCAAAGACCATGGCAATTAGATTAAAAGAAAGAGATATACTCATATTGTCTAAGGGAGATGCAAGGATAGATAATAGGAAATTTAAAGATTATTTTAAAGAAAAGGCTAGATTTATCAAATCAGAAGATTTAATGGAAGCTACAGGACATCCAGTAGGAGGAGTATGTCCTTTTGGACTTAATAAGTCCTTAGATATTTATTTGGATGTATCTTTAAAGGAGTTTGACTATGTTTATCCAGCAGCAGGAGAAGCCAATACCTGTATGAAGATAGATGTAGATTATTTAGACGAAATTACAAGAGGGATATGGATAGATGTATGTAAGAAATAGGAGAAAGATACTATGGTGTCTTTACAATATACATAGAGTGGATATATTTAATATTTTCGAAAAGATGTCACAAAGAGACATCTTTTTTCGTTATAAGGGTGAAATGAGATTTAATGAAGGGAGGATATAAAGTGGAAATAGACGATCTCGATAATACCTTTGCTACAGGAGGGGAATATGAGCTACAATGTGCTGTAGAGATATATGGCCAATCTATTCTGAGATATTGTCATAATATACTCTGTGACTACTTTGAAGCTCAAGATGTAGTTCAAATTACATTTATCAAAGCTTATAATAGGAGAAAAAGTTTTAGAGAAGGTACATCATTATCAGCATGGCTATATCGCATTGCTTATACTACATGTATTGATCTATTGAGAAAGAAAAAGTTACTGTTTTTTATGCCACAGAGAAATGTTGAATCCATATTTGCTATATCATTAAAGGATGAACATTCGGATCATATAAATGCTGACTTGAAACAAGCTCTTTTAACATTATCTCCAGAAGATAGAGCCTTGATATTTAGCAGGGTTATTGATGAAAAAAGTTATATGGAACTAGAGGAATTATATAGAGTGCCTGCTGCTACATTGAGGAAACGCTATGAGAGGGCAAAGAAAAAACTATCGAAGGCATTACAAGAAATTAATCCTTATTATGAGAAATTGGAGGGAATAAAATGAAATTTGATTCTGATGAAATACTTATAAAGAAAGTACTTGATACTATTCAGACTCCTAAGTATGATATTGTTTCAAACGTACAAAGGCAGATTAAAAGTAGAAGACATAGAAGAAAGATAGCTTCTATTGCAATAGCTTGTGTCTGTATGATGATTTCATTTGGAGCAATGGCAGCTAAGATCCCAAGTGTAAATGAGCGATTAGCTAATATTAGCCCAGAGTTAGCATTGTTATTTCAACCAATAGAAGTTATTAGTGAAGATAATGGAATTGAGATGGAAGTAGTAGGGGCAATGAATGACGATGAAATGGCAATTATCTATGTTACAATGAAAGATTTAGTAGGTGATAGAATAGATGAAACATTGGATATCTATAACTATGGTCTAACAGGAACATATGTATCCAACTGCAAAATAGTCCATTACGATGAAATAAATAAGATTGCTACTTTACGTATGCAGGCCAATGGTGGTGAAAAATTAAATGGTAAAAAAGTAACTTTTCAGGTGGATTCATTTCTCAGTGATAAATTGACATTTGATGGGGTTGAGACTGGAATTGATCTTTCTAATATCAATGAAGTCAATGATTCTGAGACAATTTTATTGGATACGAATAACAATGTTTCAGGTGGAAGTGGAGAATTGTTTGAAAAGGATATAATAAGGGTTTTGAGCCCAGATAAGAGGAAACTTACCTTGCCTAATATAGATTTTATGTATATATCTAATATTGGATATATTGATGGAAGACTCCACATACTGACTAAATGGGTTGGAGATGGTGTTGATGATCATGGATATTTTTACTTTACAGATATTTCAGGTAATAGGATTGAGAAATATCCATCTAATATCAGTTTTGGAATTGATGAATCAGGAAATACTAAATGGGGCCGAGAGTATCAAGAATATATCTTTGATGTAAGTGATATAGATATTGATGAATTAAAACTCATGGGTTTCTTTGTATCTCACAATAATTATATAGAGGGAAATTGGAAGACAACTTTTAAAATACAATCTGTTGGTGAAGAAAAAGAGGTTAAATCCAACATAAAGCTTGACAATTTAGATATAAATAATGTTAGAGTATCATCATTGGGAGTAACTTTGGTGGGCACTGGAGAAAACAGTAGTTTAAATGAAATTCCTATTAGTATTAATATGACTGATGGCAGAACTCAGATATTTGAATCTGGAATGAGCTATAATAACGATAATGAAATCAAGATTAAGTATATATCTGATATACCACTGAATGTCTCTGAGATTGAATCAGTAACTATAGATAAGGTTATTGTAGACTTTAATTGATTTATCCCATATATTAAACTTCTTAATTCTAATGTTAGAATTAAGAAGTTTTTTGTAACAAATAGAAAAGTTCTCACTTTAAGGAAAATCTATATCAGATGAAGTTTTACACTTTAGCTGGTATTTTATCGTATGTTAGGAATCAAAATGAGTAAATAAATAAAAAAGTTAAAAAGCTACAACAAATATCCATATTTGATTGTCTATATAGAGAGGAGAATTAAATATAGATATTTTTAATTCAAAATAGGATGTGCAAGGTTAAAAATTGTAAATTTTTACATAAATATATATCAATTTTAACATTTATGACAATAATCAGTATTTTTATGGTATGATAATGTATTAATATGTTAGATTTTTATATTTAATAAAAGTATTAAAAAATTATATTAATAGAAGATATTTATTATAAATAAATGGTGTATAAAGAAAACATATATCACATGGAGTCGTACACTACAGCTGATATTTAGCTGTACTTATCTCTAGGCTATGAGTTTTAACCTTAATTTGTCTAGCAGGAATAGAATCAGTAGTAGTTGTGGTGCGTATTACAAAAGTAAGATTGTTTAAATTACCTGTGCTCGAATGGGTATAAGTCATCAGATAAGTTTAAGTCTATAAATAATTTATATAAGAGCTAGGATTAAGTTTAGGATATAGCTATTGGAGGATTTTATGGAGATTTATTTAATATTTTTTTTATTCTTGGTATTTATAATTTGGTATTTTTGGCGCACTTCACTTAATATCATTATCAATAAACATGTAGATATATCTTTAGTAGAACAAATGGATATCAGTATATTTAGTTCTAATTTCTCACGAAGATTATATGAAATCAATGAGAGGACGACAATAGATAATATAATAACTACTATTAGTAATATAAAAGCAAGGCGTACAATTCAACCTATTTTAGCGTATAAACTTAGATATAGACCATGCAATACATATCATATAATGTTATTGTCAGAACACAATGTAGTAAATATTGATGTTATAGGAAAAGATTATCTTACTATCAGAGGACAAGCGTATAAGATAGCTGATGATCTAAATTTAGAAAAGATATATGATATTATAAAAGTCGATGTGTATAGTTAGTTCACATAGAAAATATCTCTAATTATTCTACATATAATATTTTTACAGATTATATTGAATTTAATAAAAAGCAAGAGGA
The DNA here is from genome assembly GCA_052067355.1 of Tissierellaceae bacterium HCP3S3_D8. Taxonomy (GTDB): domain Bacteria; phylum Bacillota; class Clostridia; order Tissierellales; family Tissierellaceae; genus CABMKH01. The sequence goes on along the minus strand of JBQHQH010000002.1, from coordinate 217,281 downwards.
GCTATTGATAGATATCTCTCTTGCTTTTTATTATATGTTATTGTAATTGTGGGATTAAAGATATACAATATGACTTGTATGTAATAGTAACTTTAGGAGGTATTTATGCTATTTAGTAGTCTAACATTTTTATTTATTTTTTTGCCACTGGTGTTATTTTTATATTATATATCAGGTAAGAGATTAAAAAATAGCATACTATTGTTGTTTAGTTTAGCATTTTATGCTTATGGAGAACCTAAATATCTAATAATAATGATAGTATCTATTATAATAAATTATATCATGGGTCTATTAGTAGATAGATATAGAGATAATCATATCTTAACTAAGATTATTTTATTCACAACAGTTGCAATAAATCTTATAATCATAGGATATTATAAATATACAGATTTCTTTATTGAAAACTTTAATAAATTATTCAATAAGTCTATTCTAGTTCCTCACATAGCAATGCCTATAGGTATTTCTTTTTTTACATTTCAGGGATTGTCTTATGTTGTAGATATATATCGTGGTCATGGAAAGGTTCAGAAAAACCCTTTAAATGTGGCATTATATATATCGTTATTTCCTCAATTAATTGCAGGACCTATTGTTCGCTATGAGACTGTAGCAGATCAAATCGATAATAGAACTGAAACCATAGAGGGATTTTCCTATGGAATTAAAAGATTTATATTGGGATTGAGCAAAAAGATATTGATTGCAAATAGTATGGGTTTAATCGCTGATGAAGTGTTTAATATCATGACACCAAAACTTTCAGTATTGTTAGCGTGGATTGGTATAATATCATATACTGGACAAATCTATTTTGATTTTTCTGGATACTCAGATATGGCAATAGGATTGGGTCATATGTTTGGATTTAGATTTTTAGAAAACTTTAATTATCCATATATATCAAGATCTGTTACAGAGTTTTGGAGACGTTGGCATATATCTTTAGGAACTTGGTTTAGGGATTACGTATATATACCCTTAGGTGGAAATAGAGTAAATAAGATAAAATTTTTAAGAAATATATTTATTGTATGGTTTTTGACTGGACTATGGCATGGAGCTGCTTGGAACTTTATTGTTTGGGGTCTATATTATGGACTTATACTGATTTTAGAGAAGATGTTTATTGGAAAATACATAGATAGGCTTTGGAAACCATTTCGACATATATATACTATGTTTATTGTGATTATTGGGTGGTTGTTTTTTAGATCTAATTCCATGATCTATGCTAGGAATTATCTGCTTGTGATGTTGGGTCTAAGGGGACAAGCATTAATAGATAATCAGGCAATATATTATTTAGTTCAATATAGATATGCTTTTATCATAGCTATAATTGCCACTACTCCAATATGTCCATTTATAAGTAAGAAGTTGAAAGAGATATCTAGACCTTATTTAGAGAATGTAGTATTTAATGGTATAGAACCCATATTATTGATATCTCTATTTTTACTATGCATTATGTACTTAGTCAATTCTACTTTTAATCCATTTATATATTTTAGATTTTAGGAGTGTTTTAATGAAAAAAACTATAAATATTTGCTTTATAATCTGTTTTTTAACAATTATTTACTTTTTAACTTTTAAAACTATAACAACAGAACATCTAACAGTATCTAAGCTAGAGAATAGGAAATTGGCAACTATTCCTGATTATTCAAAGAAATCGTTATTAAATGGAGAATATTTTGAGGAATGGGAAAGTTATTTTATAGACCATTTCTTTGGTAGGGATAATTGGATCAAAGGATATAATCTTTTAAATGTCTCTATTTTGGGTAAAGTAAATGTAAATAACATTTTAATAACAGATGAAGGTTATCTTTTACCTTTTGTAGCTTATGATAGAAGATATAATTTAAAGAGTTATAGTGAAAAAATATATATGGCTGTTGAAGAAATTCATAAATTAAATGACTATATAAGATCTTATGGAGGAAAGTTTTATTTTATTGGAATACCAGAACAAAGCTCTTATCTAAGGGATAGATATCCCTACTATTGCCGAAATAAGTCGGAATATCTAGATAACAATGAAAACACCATGTTTAGAGAACTCAATAGAAAAGATATAGCTAATATAAATATGCATGAGATATATAGAGCTGATAGAAAAGAAGATTACTATTTTAAAACAGATCATCATTTTACCTTTAGAGGTGCATATAAAGCTTATATTGAGATAATAAATAAGATAATTGAAGATGAAAAAAGTGATATCATCAGATCAGCCGTTCTAGAAGATGAGATGGAGTTTGTTCTGCTTCCAAATCCTATTTTGGGAAGTAGAAATAGAAAATTGTCATATATTTATAAGACAGACGAGAAATTAGAGATAGGATATCCTACTGAAAAGATATCTTATGAAAAGTTTACAAATGGACAACTGGATCCTGATTTTTATCATATAGATGAGGATATAGATAAAAGACCGGATTACGGAGTATTCATGGGTGGAGACAATGCAGAGACTGTTATTAGAACCTATAGGGACGAATTACCAAACCTTTTAATATTTGGGGACTCTTTTACAAATGCATTAGAGCCTTTATTGTACTATCACTTTGATGAAACGAGAATATTAGATCTAAGGTATTATTCTAAGATGAGTTTATATGAATATATAGCAGAGCATAGGCCGGACTATGTTCTCATGATTAGAGATGATTTGAATTACGGCATTATAGATGGAAACGGAAAATTTGATTGAAAGATATTATATAGATTAGGTGAGGTGTGTATATGGTAGATAGGATTACTCTTGATAGCTTAAGAGGACATTTGGAATTTTTCAATAAGATGTATGATGCAGTAAGGCTAGTAGATCCTGTAAAAAAGCAAGTAACAGAGTGTAAAGGATGCAAATTTGATGATAAAAGTGGGAGTTGTTATGAATACTGGAAAAATGCAAAAATATGTGATAATTGCATATCTATTCGTTCATATCAAGAAGATAAGAGTTTTATGAAGCTAGAACAGGGAAAGGATAATATTATGATGGTGACTGCAATTCCCCTTGAAAATATGGAAAAACCTACAGTATTGGAACTATTGAAAGACGTTACTCATAGTATGATGCTTGGATCTGGAGATTATAACGAAGGAAAGATGATGTACGATGTGATTTCAAAACTCAATGATATGATTGTAAAGGATGCTTTGACTTCGGTGTATAATCGACGATTTGTAGATGAGAGATTAGGTGTAGACATAATTAAAGCAACTATAATGGATATTCCACTTTCTGTAGTATTTATGGATGTAGACAATTTAAAGGATATAAATGATATCTATGGTCATGCTGTTGGAGATGATGTATTGAAAGAAGTAGGAAGGGTTGTTAGAAAATGTATTAGAAGTCATAGCGATTGGGTTGCCAGATATGGAGGAGATGAGTTCTTAATATGTCTCAACGATACAGATGAAAAGAATGCTATTATGATTTGCAATAGAATAAAGAAAGCTATAGAACAGGTTCAGATTCCTGATCTAGATAATGACATACAGATTAGCTTATCTATGGGTGTATATACCATGCAAGATGAAGAATTGACACCTGAAGAAATAATTAGGTATGCAGATGAAAAGATGTATGAATCTAAACGAGATAAGAGAAGGATGTAATTTAAGTTTTAGAAAATTCCACCAAGATAAAAGCTTTTTCGATAGTATTTACCTTGTCTATTTTAGCGTATTTTAGGATTTTGTGTAATTATCTGATATTACATAAAATTTAGTGTAATGATTTTAGAGAAAAATATTATTGCAAATTTTCTTTGCTTATATATACTAGAACATAGTTACAATAGGAATACAAAAATATAAGACAAGAGGTGGTTAAACGGTGTTCAAAAACAAAAAAATTTTATGGCTAGTCATAACTGCTTTAATCTTTTCGTTGGCTTTAGGAGGCTGTGGTAATGGCAGTAATGACGGTGATGGAGGAAATACTACTACTAGTGGTGATACTACAGAAGAAGAAACTAAGAGTAAAGATACTTTGGTTGTAGCTCAAGGAGCAAAACCAAAGTCTTTAGATCCTCATGCAACTAATGATCAACCTTCATCTAGGATATCTAAACAAATCTATAATACATTAGTAGCAAGTACCGAAAAAATGGAAATAGTCCCTTGTTTAGCAGAATCATGGGAACAATTAGATCCACTGATTTGGGAATTTAAACTTGTTGAAGGTGTGAAGTTCCATAACGGCGAAGAATTAAAAGCATCAGATGTTGTATTTACATTAAATAGAATGAAAGAATCTCCTATTGTAGCAGAATTAATTGGACCTGTAAGTGAAGTGGAAGCTAAAGATGAATATACTGTAACTATAAAAACTTCTAAACCATTTGTTCCGCTTATAGAACAACTTGCACATCCAGCTTGTTCTATATTAAATGAGAAAGCGGTTACAGAATCTGGTGATGATTATGGGCAAAATCCAGTTGGAACAGGACCTTTTAAACTTCCTAAATTAGAATCTGCCGATAAGATAGAGCTTGAAAGATTTGATGATTATTTTATGGGACCGGCAAAGATTGGAAAGGTAATATTTAGAAATATTCCAGAAGGAAATAATAGAGCATTAGCTCTTGAATCTGAACAAGGAAATGTAGATATAGCATATGATATAGAAGCTGTAAATAAGCCCAATATTATGGATAAGGAAAGTCTTGAATTAATAGAAGATGTATCATTATCAAATCAATATATAGGGTTTAATATGAATAAAAAACCTTTTGATGACATTAGAGTTAGGCAAGCTATTAATTATGCAGTAGATGTACAAGAAGTTATAGATATAGCATTAGAAGGAGCGGGAGAAATAGCTACATCACCTTTAATGGAGCTGATATTTGGAGCTGATAATGACATAGAAGGTTATCCATACGATGTTGAAAAAGCGAAAGCTTTATTAAAGGAAGCTGGGTATGAAAATGGATTTAAAACTACTCTTTGGACAAATGATAGTACTGTAAGACAGACAATTGCAGAAGTAGTTCAAGCTCAATTAAAAGAAGTTGGTATAGATGTTGTTATTGAGCCATTAGAGTGGAGCACATATCTTGATAAGACAGCTGCTGGAGAACATGATATGTTTATACTTGGATGGACTACTGTAACAGGTGATGCAGACTATGGATTATATCAACTATATCATAGTTCACAACAAGGAGGAGCAGGTAATAGGACCTTCTATAATAATCCAGAGGTTGATGAATTATTAGATGCTGGTAGGGTAGAGCTAGACAGAGAAAAAAGACTAGATATATATCAAAAAGCTCAAAATATAATAGTAGAAGAGGCGCCAAATTTATTCTTATATTTTGAAAATAAAAATGTTGGTATAAAGAAGAACGTAAAAGGATTTAAATTACACCCAGCAGGACATCATACATTATATAATGTATATTTTGAATAGAGGACTAGAGAAAATATAAGAAGGCGAGATTGAAAAATATCTCGCCTTTATTGCGCAATGATGTAATGTGGTATCAGAATATCAAATTGCCAAGATAAAGCATCATCAAAATATTTCTTTAGATAGGAGGAAAAAAAGTGCATAAATATGTTATTCGAAGATTATTACTTTTAATGCCTGTCATATTAGGGGTTACATTTCTTGTATTTACAATTATGTATTTTACCCCAGGAGATGCAGCTTCTACCATGTTGGGAGAAAGTGCAACAGATGAACAAGTAGAAGCACTGAGAGAAGAGATGGGGTTAAAAGATCCATTTATTGTACAATATGTTAGATTTTTAGTCAATGGTTTAAAGATGGATTTTGGAAGGTCATATAGTACTAAAAGACCTGTAATTGACGAAATTTTTGCAACATTTCCTAATACTTTAAAACTTACAGTGGCTTCTATGACTATAGCTGTAGTACTGGGAATACCAGCGGGTATCATTTCAGCTACCAAACAATATAGCTTGATAGATAGTATAACTATGATAGCTGCTCTTATTGGAGTATCCATGCCTGTATTCTGGTTAGGACTTATGCTGATAATGGTATTCTCTCTTAAATTAGGTCTTTTGCCACCTGATGGGGCAGAGACATTTAAGCATTTAATCTTGCCAGCATTTTCTCTTGGAGTTGGTTCGACAGCTATTATTGCTCGTATGACTAGATCTTCAATGCTTGAAGTTATAAGACAGGATTATATTAGAACTGCAAGATCAAAAGGAGTATCAGAGAGAAAAGTAATCAATAGACATGCTTTAAAAAATGCCTTGATACCTATAGTTACAGTTGTTGGATTGCAATTTGGTAATCTATTAGGTGGTGCTGTACTTACTGAATCGGTATTTTCATGGCCTGGAATTGGACGTCTGATGGTAGATGCTATTAAACAAAAAGATACTCCAATGGTTTTAGCTTCAGTTATATTTATCTCAGTTACCTTTAGCTTTGTAAATCTTATCGTTGATTTAATCTATGCAGCAATTGATCCGAGAATTAAATCTCAATATAGATAACTATAAAGTATACTGTGAGGGGGGACAATCATGTCAAATAAGGATATAGCTATTGAAGAAAAAGAAGAAATGAATTTAGACAATAGAGAAGATCATAAGAAAAGAAGTCAATGGTCAGAAGTATGGAGAAGATTGAAAAAAAATAAGACTGCCATGTTAGGTTTGGGAATTTTAATTGTATTGATATTATTGGCAGTATTTGCAGATGTAATAGCAGATTATGATGAAGTAGTAATTAAAATGAACAGTTCTATACGACTTCAAAAACCAAGCAGTGAACACATATTTGGCACAGATGAGCTGGGAAGAGATATATTTGCTAGATGTATACATGGAGCAAGAGTATCTTTAAAAGTAGGTATTATTGCAGTAGGTATAGCTATTATAATAGGAGGAACTTTAGGAGCTATTGCAGGATTCTATGGGGGAAAACTAGATAATTTTATAATGAGGATTATGGATATATTCTTAGCAATTCCTAGTATATTACTTGCCATAGCAATAGTATCAGCATTTGGAACTAGTATGTTAAATCTTATGATGGCAGTTGGAATATCTTCGATACCAAGTTATGCACGTATTGTAAGGGCTTCAGTACTTTCTATAAAAGATCAAGAATTTATAGAGGCTGCTAGAGCTATAGGGGCGAGAGATAGAAGAATTATTTTAAAGCATATATTGCCAAATGCGTTAGCACCTATAATAGTTCAGGGGACTCTAGGCGTTGCTAGTGCTATACTTTCAACAGCAGGTCTTAGCTTTATAGGATTAGGTATACAAAAACCTGAACCAGAATGGGGAGCAATGCTTGCATTAGGAAGGCAGCATATTAGGACTTCGCCCCATGTAACTACATTTCCTGGTATAGCTATTATGGTTACGATATTATCATTGAACTTACTTGGTGACGGATTGAGAGATGCACTTGATCCTAGACTAAAGCAATAAGATAGGAGGGGATATGATGAGTAGCAAATTTCTAGAAATTAATCATCTACACATTCACTATATAACAGATGAAGGAACTGTTAAGGCAGTAAATGGTATAGATATAGAATTAAATAAGGGAGAAACTCTAGGGCTAGTTGGAGAAACAGGTGCAGGAAAGACAACTACAGCTTTAGGTATTTTAAGATTGATTCCTAATCCACCTGGAAAGATAATTAGTGGTGAAATATTACTCGAGGGTGAAGACCTTTTAAGTATATCAGAAGAAGATATGAGGAAGATAAGAGGAAATAAAATATCTATGATATTCCAAGATCCTATGACGTCTTTAAACCCAGTAATGACTGTAGGGGAACAGATAGCAGAGGTAATTGGAATTCATCAGAGATTATCCAGTAAAGAAGCTATGGACAAGGCAAAAGAGATGCTAGAATTAGTAGGGATTCCTGGACAAAGAGCAAATGATTACCCTCATCAATTTTCAGGAGGAATGAAGCAGAGAGTAGTGATTGCTATAGCTCTTGCATGTAGTCCAGATCTATTAATTGCAGATGAGCCCACTACAGCTCTTGATGTAACTATACAGGCACAAGTTTTAGATATGATGAACAATCTAAAACATGAACTTGACACAGCTATGATACTGATTACACATGATTTAGGGGTTGTGGCTGAAGTTTGCGATAAAGTTGCTATAATGTATGCTGGGGAAATAGTAGAGTTTGCCAATATTGAAGAACTATTTGAAAATCCAAGCCATCCATATACAATAGGGTTATTTGAATCTATTCCAAATCTTGAAGAAGATGTGGATAGACTAAAACCTATAAAAGGGTTGATGCCAGATCCTACTAATTTACCTGAGGGATGCAAGTTCCATCCTAGATGTAAATTTGCTTCAAGTATTTGTGAGACAATGGAGCCGATAGATACTGAAATCTATTCTGGTCATAGAGTTAAATGTGTAAGGTTTATGAACAAGAAAAAAGCAGAGGGGGCAATATAGTATGGAATCACTATTACAAGTTAATGGATTAAAAAAATATTTTAAGACCCCCAAAGGATTACTCCATGCAGTTGATGGTGTCAGCTTTGATATAAAAAAAGGTGAAACATTGGGAGTTGTTGGTGAGTCTGGATGTGGAAAATCTACTTTAGGTAGAGTGATTTTACATCTATTAGAAGCTACTGATGGGCAGATGTTTTATGAAGGAGAAGACATAACTAAGATAAATAAGATGCAATTTAGAGAACTTAGAAAGAAGATGCAGATTATTTTTCAAGATCCATTTTCATCATTAAATCCGAGGATGACTGTCAGTGAAATAATTGCAGAGCCTTTTGTAATTCACAAGACATTAAAAAATAAAAATGAGATAGAGAAAAAGGTATCTAAACTAATGGATACTGTTGGTCTAGCTCAAAGATTAGTCAATACCTATCCTCATGAATTAGATGGTGGAAGAAGGCAAAGGATTGGTATAGCTCGTGCTTTAGCTCTGGAACCAGGGTTTATAGTGTGCGATGAGCCAGTTTCAGCTCTAGATGTATCTATTCAGGCTCAGATATTGAATTTGATGCAGGATTTACAAAAGGAAAATGAATTGACATATATGTTTATAACTCATGACTTATCAGTTGTCAAACATATTTCAGACGATATACTTGTAATGTATCTCGGGCAATTAGTTGAGAAATGTAAAGGAAAGGATTTATTTGAAAATTCTTTACATCCATATACAAAGGCATTATTATCAGCAATACCAGTTCCTAGTCTCAAGAAGAAAAAGAAGAGGGTTTTGCTGAAAGGAGAGTTGACTTCTCCAATTAATCCGACTCCAGGATGTAGATTTGCTCCAAGATGTATTTATGCTAAGGATAAATGTAATACTGAGAATCCACAGATAGAGGAAGTTTTGCCTAAGCATTTTGTTGCATGCCACTATGTTAAAGAGATAAGTAAGTTATAAAAATTAGGTATCTTTAATCTAAATATATTTTATAAAAAGGTTAATAGGTGTAATTCTATTAACCTTTTTATAAGTTTTAATTTGCTTTTTCTGGTAACATTACAATATAAAAAATTAACTATCTCTATTATTAGTAGAACGTAATATACGAGTTGCTCTCAGAAAATATGATTTAAATAAAAAACAATGGTGTAAATAAATTAAGATATCTACACCATTTCAATCTATTTGGTTTCAAAGGCTATACCAAGTGTATTTGGGCCACAGTGAGATGATATGGTACAACTTGCAATGGTTATATGGATTTTTTTAAAGTCTATATATTTTAAAACTGTATCTTTGGCTAATTGAATGATTTCATCATCCATTCCAGAGTGAACGATAAACATATGCTCGTCATTTATATTGTTATAGCTAGATAACTTATCTTTTATATACTTAACTATGACTTTTTCTAATTGTCCCCTGTATTTATTTCCCAAGCTCATTGCTCCCGAATGATTATCTACATTGATAACTGGCTTTATCTTTAATAGATTTGCTCCAAGTGATGAAAGCTTTGAGCAACGTCCACCAGCATATAAAAATTCTAAAGTATCAAGAATAAAGCTCATATGTATCTTTTCTCGATGTTCATATAGATTTTGAACTATCTCTTCAGCAGGTAATCCTTTCTCTATCATATCTGCGGCTTTTAAGACTAAAAGTCCAGAACCGGTAGAGAGGTTTTGTGAATCTATAGGATATATTCCACCTAGTTCATTGGCGACTATTTGACAATTATTATAACTACTTGTAAGCACACCTCCTAGATTGATATGTATTATCTCGTATCCCTTATCTCTCCAAGGCTTAAAATAATTATAGTACTCTGAAACATTTATGGCAGATGTTTTAGGCAGTACTTTATTTTTAGCATATATTTGGAAGATATCAGTAGGAGTAATATCTATATTATCTTTATATGTTTTATCTTCTAAAAGAATTGTATAAGGGTAATGCTTTACACCATAATACTGTATAAGTTCATCATTTAAATCACATGTGCTATCAACACTTAATATTATTTTTCTCATTTACATTATCCTTTCCCAATGTATTCATTAAAAGTCTTATGTGAAAAGACATAATAATTTATTACATTTTATTATACTATGATTTCCTAATATATACAATTCAAGGAGGGAGAATTAATTTACTAGTACAAAATAATTGTGAGAAAATCGGTATTAGAGTATACTATATTAATAGATAAATATTTATATATTCATAGATATATTGAGGAAGTGATAGATTTGAATAAGTATCGCATATTGATAGTTGAAGATGACGAAGACATAATTGAACTTTTAAAACTCTACCTTGAAAAGGAGGGATTAGAGGTTATCTCTGCCATTGATGGAGAAATGGCACTGGATATGATTAAAAGTGAACATATAGATTTGATTCTATTGGATATCATGTTACCTAAGATAAATGGGTATGAAATAACTAAGATAGTAAGAGCAAATTACGATATTCCAATATTGATTTTATCTGCTAAGAATCTGGATAGTGATAAGATCTTGGGACTTGATTTGGGAGCAGATGATTATTTAACTAAGCCTTTTAATCCTCTAGAAGTCATTGCAAGAGTAAAGTCTATATTGAGAAGGTGTTATAATCTTAAAGCTATTGAAGAAAATAGACAACAGGACAATATCCTGAAGTTAGGGGAACTGACCTTAAATTTAGAGGTATTCACATTGATGAAAAATGATGAGGAGATATTTCTTACTCCAACAGAATATAAGATATTAGCTATGTTGATGAAGTCACCAGGGAGGGTCTATACTAAGATACAGATATTTGAATCAGTACATGGGGAGTACTTTCCAAATGATGACAATGCATTGATGGTGCATATATCTAGGCTTAGAGAGAAGATTGAAGATGATTCCAAGAATCCAAAATATATCAAGACCATAAGGGGAGTTGGATATAAAATTGAAAGAGAAGAAAAAATTATTTGGGAATAGATTCTTTGGACTCCTTGTTAGAAATTATGTATTCTTTACTTTGACAAATGTATTGATCTTCTTTGTAATATTATATATTGATGGATTTATAATTGAACATGCTTTAGACATACCATCTCAGACTTTAAAAAATCAAGAAGAACTATTAAAAAATGGAAGATATGATGAAGTAGATGCTGATAAGATTGTAAAGGGAAATGGATGGATAGAGATATTAGATAGTAATTATAATGTAATATATCGAAGTAGCAATGCAAAAGAAAAAGTAAATTCATATACTAAAAAAGAAATAGAATCTATAAGTGATTATTATGGAAATATAAAGAGAATAGAAAAATATAGGGTTAAGAAAGATGACAATAAGTCTTTTATTCTACTTATTAAGAAGCTAGATTTTTATGATGATGAATCTGATGCTACAATTGAAATATTAGATGACAGCTATAATATACTTTATAGATTTGGTAAGTTTAATGATAAATATGACCATTATACTGAAAGAGAAATGGAGTTTATGACAGGGACATACTTTAAGAAGTATCAGATAAAAAAATATGACTTCATTGATAATGAGGGAAATAATAGATATCTCATAGCGAAAATAGATCAAGAACAGATAAAGGGACTTCTCAAGCTCATAAATGAAAGCTCTAAATATATGCTACATCTGTTTTTAGTAATATATATTTTAAATGTTACTATATTTATCGTCTATTTAAATAGAAAGGTAAAGAGACCTTTAGTGGATATAAGAGATGCTATGATTTCATTTACCGATGGTAAGGATAATCAAATAAAGAAGTTAAAGGGACCAGAGGAATTTATTCAAATATCAGAGGCATATAATGAGATGGTAGCTAAGCTTAAAAGAAGTGAAGAGGAAAGGGAAATTCTAGAGGCAGAAAAGCAGAAGATGTTATCAGATATCTCTCATGATCTAAAAACCCCTTTTACCATAATAAGAGGCTATGCCAAGGCATTGGCAGACGGAATCATTACTAACGAGGTTCAGCAGAAAAAGTATCTCAATATGATATATCAAAAGACTATAGACGTTACTCAGCTTATAGATCTATTTAATGAATACAATAAACTTGAGCATCCAGATTTTCATTTTAATTTAAAGAGACAGGATTTAGGTGAACTATGTAGGATATATATAGCTGAAAGATATGACTATATAACTGAACAGGGGTTTAATATTGAGGTTGATATTTCAGATGAACCTTTATTTTCTAATATAGATGGGATTCAAATACAGAGGGCATTAGAAAATATAATATCTAATAGTATGAAATACAATCCCCAAGGAACTACTATTTTTATGGGACTAAAACAGATAGGAGAATGGAATAGAATTATAATTGGAGATGATGGAATAGGAATCCCAGATGAAATTTCAGATAATATATTTGATGCTTTTGTAGTAGGAGATGATTCTAGAAATTCAAAGCAAGGTACAGGATTGGGCTTGGCTATTGCTAAGAAGATTGTTGAAAAGAACAATGGTAGAATTAGTTTAGCGGCACGTGATGAGGATAGATATAAAACCAAGTTTAAAATTTTAATCCCAAAATCTACTGAATAGGAATGTGACTCATAGTTTTTCTTAAGAAATCTTAAGGTTTTTGTTAATAGAAACTTAAGAATAAAATGTTAAAATCTACTTGAATACAATAAATAGAAAGATTATAGAGAGGAGAGAAGCTATGAATATTTTAATTCTAACAGGTAGATTTGGCATGGGACACTATTCCACATCTATTTCTCTTAAACAAGAGATTCTTAGAGATATGGAAGGTTCAAATGTAGAAATAATAGATATTGTTGATTATATGACGCCAAAGTTTCAGAAGATAATCTATTCTGGTTTTAACCTTCTTGTGCAAAAAGCTAGTGGATTATATAATTTTGTATACAAAAATACGACAGATACTGGGCTTAATAAGACGATTCCCTTTGTTAAAGTACTAGTTTCAAAGATAGAGAAACTTATAGATCTAACTAATCCAGATATAATAATATCTACTCTTCCCTTGTGTTCAAAGATTATTTCAGAGTATAAGGAAAGGACTGGAAGTAATTTACCTTTAGTAACATGTATAACTGATATTAGTACACATAATGAATGGATAAATCAGGGGACAGATCTGTATCTAGTGGCAACTGAAATGGTCAAGGAAAATCTTATAAAGAGTGGAGTATCATCTAGAGATATATTGATCAGTGGAATACCTGTAAAGGAACAATTTAAGGAATTGTATAATAAGAGGATAAAAAAGAGGAAAAATCACAAAAAACTATTGATTATGGGTGGAGGACTTGGACTCATACCTTTGAATAATAGTTTTTATGATATTTTAAGTAGAGTTGATGGTTTGGAAGTTACCGTTATAATGGGAAGAAATAAAAAAGCATATGATAGATTGTTTGGAAGATATGATAATATTCAGGTAATAGGATACACAGATAAGGTATATGAATATATGGCGGATTCTGATCTGCTTATATCTAAAGCAGGGGGAATCACTTTATTTGAAGCCATACATGCAGAACTACCGATGTTAGTACTATGTCCATTTTTAGCACAAGAAAAAAACAACGCCTATTTTATAGAGAATAAAGGTATAGGTAGAGTATTATGGGATAAATATATGGATATGTCTAGTGTAGTATTAGATATATTAAATAATGATAGTTATCTCTCGGAAATGCAGGATAATATGAATAAGATCAAGTCAACATTGAATAATCGTACTATCTTGGATATGGTAAGTAGGATTGAAGGTATTGGGGTGGCATGATGATAGAGATAAGTATCATTGTTGTTATAATATATTTATTTTATTCTTTGATTCTTACAATGTACTATAAGTATTTTAAGAGAGATGTTATAAAGGATTTAGGAGATACGAACAGTATTGCATTGACTTTTGATGATGGCATAGATAGCGTCTATACTAACAGATTATTGGATCTATTATCAAGATATAATATCAAGGCTACATTTTTTGTCGTAGCAAATAGTGTGATTGAAAACTCGGATATATTAAAGAGAATGGTATCAGAGGGACATACTATAGGATTACACTCCTTAGATCATAAAAGTGCATTATTAAAAGGATATATATATACTAAAAGGGATTTTGAAACATCATTGAAGATAATGAAAGAAAATGATTTAAATATCAAATACTATCGCCCACCTTGGGGACATGTAAATCTATTTACTTTGAGATATGTATATAAATATAATTTAAGGCTAATTCTATGGAATGTCATGGTAGGAGATTGGAAGAAGTTCTTTACAGCTGAGGATATTGAAAGGAGATTGTTGAAAGAGATAGATAGAGGGGATATTATCTGTCTCCATGATGGCAGAGGAAGAGATGAAGCTCCTAAGAGGACTATTGAAGCTTTGGAGAGAGTGATACCTATGCTGATAGATAGAGGATATAAATTTACAAAGATAGAGGCCGTATATGGATAATAGAGAGAATATAGCTATACATGAGAATAAAAAAGCTCATTTTGGCTATATTCTCGTTTTAGTTATTCTTTTATGTTCTACTCTATATATAGTACTAAGAGGACAAAATCCACAAGAGATATATACAATAGTAAAGACATTGGATAAAATCTCAATTATACTGGGACTGCTAGCTGCAATTATATTTATTTGCTGCGAAGCTTTGGTGTTGAAGATATTGCTTGGAATATTAGGAGAGAAAAAGACTTATCTACAGTTTTTGAAATACTCCTTTGTAGGATTTTATTTTAGCTCCATAACTCCATCGGCATCTGGAGGGCAGCCCATGCAAGTATATTATATGAAAAAAGATGGAGTCAATATTTCAAAATCATCATTATCTATTTTAGTAACAGTAGGTATATATCAGATCGCCATGGTATCTTATGGAATAATATCGTTGATTTTAAATCATAGTTTGATCAAGGAAGTTATAGACAAGATCTATCCATTGATAGTATTTGGAGTATTTACAAATATTTTGGTTATAGGATTTATATTGGGTTCAATTTTCTTTCCAGATATAATCTATAGATTAGCATACTTTATTATTAAAATCCTCCACAGGATAAATATAATAGGGGATATGGAAAAAGCACAGATAAATATACAAAATCAGGTGGAAGAGTATAGAGAAGGAGCTACTCTAATATATTCTAATAGAAAATCTATTGTTATGATATTCCTCATAACTTTTATCCAATTGACCTCTATGTATAGTGTTCCATTTTTTGTATATAGGGGATTTGGTCTGTACGAGTTTTCAATATTTAAGGTAGTGGCTTTACAGTCTATATTGAATATAGCAGTATCTTCGTTACCTTTACCGGGAGCAGTAGGTGCATCAGAGGGGACTTTTATGATCTTATTCAAGGTGTTGTTTCCTAGAAGTATTCTTGCAGCTGCTATGTTGGTAAGTAGGGGAATAAGTTACTATACGCTATTGATAATTAGTGGATTGGTTTTGATTTTTGTGCAACTGTTTCCTAAAGCTAAAGACTATAGTATATGATAAGCAAAGGCGCGCATTAATGCGTGCCTTCAACTATATCTATATCTCTGAATATCTCTTTTATTTCCTCTAATCTATTGGCTTTACACTTTACTGCACAAGCTCCTAAATGAACTCTACATACTTCTGCGTTTTTTAGTCTTTCTGCTATGGCAATTAGACCTTCTTTAGATTCAGAAGAGCATATATTACATGAAAAGAATGATATAAGTTCAATGTTTGTATCTTTATATTCGGAGAAATGCTTGTCTCTATTATTATAGGCTTTAAAACATCCCATGGTTGAACATTTACCTCTTGTATTTTCGCATATTCCTATAGCTATCTTCAAGATTATACCTCCATCAATTTGATGTCGCTATTTTACTATAATAGAAACTTATTGTCAATTTAAAAAATATATATCTTGTATAAAGTACTTGAAACTTCCAAAATTGTATAGTAAGGTAGATATGTAATTGAATATCAATAATAAGGTTAATTAAATATAAATGTTTAATTATTAAATAGGAAGTTGGGTGAAAGTCCCACGCGGTCCCGCCGCTGTAATAGATGAGTTCTTTCAATAACCACTGGGATACTGGGAAGGTAGAGAGAATGATGATGCTTAAGCCAGAATAATTGCCTTGTTATTTAACTACAGTCTTTACGAGAGATAGAGAGGTGGTATTGTTTTATTTGTTATGCGTTATGCATAGAATAAAATCTCTTAACTCCAATAGATTGGGAGTTTTTTTAATGTTGAGGGGTATGTATATATTAAATATATAAGATAGGAGAAATATGTATGGATATAGTTATGGAACCTATAGGATTTATTAAATCTCCATATAAAGATACAAGAGAAATTCCTAGACAGAGCATCTATTCAGAAGATAAAAGGGCAGTAATTGAAGTATTGCCTAAGTTTAGTGAAGGGCTAGAGGGAATACAGGAAAATGCTTATGGAGTGATATTGTTTTATTTTCATCAATCTAAGGAAGCGCCTTTAAGGTTACTTTCTCGTAAAACCAACGAGATGACAGGCGTCTTTGCTACGAGATCTCCTAATAGACCAAATGGAATTGGAATATCTATTGTAAAGTTTATTAAGATAGAGGAAAATAGATTGGAATTTCAGGGTGTGGATATGGTAGATGGTACACCTGTATTAGATATAAAACCCTATAGTCCAGACTTGAATCCAAGGGGGGATAATGTCTATTAATTAAGATAAGTTCAGTTGGAAAATAGGAGAGATGACCTAAGTACCGAAAACATGATTTAAGGGTGAATGATTTGATTGAAATAAATAATGTCACAAAGAAATTTAATGATTTTGTTGCTGTAGACTCCATAGATTTGAAAATAGATGATGCGTCTTTTGTCGCTCTATTAGGGCCTAATGGTGCTGGAAAGACTACGTTGATCAAGATGTTGACAACTCTATTGAGACCTACAGAAGGAGAAATATATATAGATGGTGAAAAAGTAGGAAGAAATAACAATAGAGTTAAGAGAAAAATAGGAGTAGTGCCTCAACATATAAATTTAGAAAAAGAATTGACTACATATGAGAATCTGGTGTTTGCTGCTAAACTCTTTAAGATGAAAAAAAGTCAATATAGAAGTAGAATAGAAGAATTGATTGAGTTTATGGAATTAGAAGAATATCGAGACAGACTTTCTCAACAATTATCTGGAGGCATACAGAGAAGAGTGATGATAGCCAAGGCATTGGTTAACAAGCCTAGTATCATATTTTTAGATGAACCTACTGTGGGGATAGATATTAATGCAAGACGAAGGATATGGGATGCACTTAAATTTATGAATAAAGCTGGAATCACTATTTTATTGACTACTCACTATATAGAAGAGGCAGAAACTCTATGTGATAGGGTTTGTTTTATGGATAAGGGAAAGATATTTAAGGATGACTCCCCAGAAAACTTAAAAGAAGCTTTGGGAAGATATACAGTTGAGTATTTTACCAAGGAGTCAATGACTTGCTATAGATATTTTGATACTAGAGAAGAGGCAATGGATTTTGCAGATAAACTGGAAAACAACGATTTTACAATTAGGGAATTGACACTTGAAGATGTCTTTTATAATTACTCTAATAGAAAGGTAATTTAATATGGAATTATTCGCTATTTTATGGAGAGAGTTTTTATTTTTTAAGAGAAGGTTTTTTAATATTACTACTTCTGCTATTATCACCCCATTATTATACATGATTGCTTTTGGATGGGGATTAGGTTCTGATGTGCATATTGAAGGGTATACTTATATGCATTTTGTAATCCCGGGTATAATTTCTCTTACTACTATGAATACTAGCTTTAGTGCTATGTCAGTTAGATTGAATTCAACAAGACTTCATGAGAAAAGCTTTGAATTTTATATAACATCTCCTGTAGATATTAGGCTGTTGGCATTAGGTTTTATAGTGAGTGGGGCTCTAAGGGGAATATATGCTAGTACTTTGGTATTATTGATTTCATCTCTATTTGGGATAACAATCAATATCAATTTAGGTTTTATAATCATATGTATATTAAATAGTTTCTTATTTGCAGCATTGGGATATGGAGCTGCTATGACTATTAATAGTCATTATGACATAAATAGATTTTCTACATTTGTCATGACCCCTATGTCTTTTTTAAGCGGAACATTTTTTTCTTTAAATAAATTGCCTAGATGGATGAAATACTTTATTGATATCTTACCTCTAACACATGCAACTAAAGGGTTAAGAGATATTGTATTAAAGGGTGAATATAATAGGGGATCTATTTTAATTTTGTTATTTTATTCTATAGGATTATATATCTATGGAGTGAAAATGACCAATAGAGAAATATATTAAGTTTAATATTTTTATTACATATAGCTTTATCTGTTGAATTTGGTTATAATATATAAGTCTATATAAGAAAAGAAAGGTATGCGGAGATGGGAAAATTGACTGATATTAAAGACGATAAAAATGAGATGTTAAGAAAATTATTTTTTGTAGTTATTGGTAATCTTTTATGTGCAATAGCATTTAATGCTTTTTTTATTCCTAGTAAACTTTTAAGTGGTGGTGTTGGTGGTTTAGCTCTAATGAATCAATATTTGACAGGACTTCCAACAGGAATTACTGTATTTATAATAAATATACCTATATTTCTCATAGGAGCTAGAATGGTAGATAAAGAGTTTGCAATCTATGGTTTTATATCTATGTTTATATTTTCATCTTTATTGACTATAACTAATGGAATAGATAAGTATATAATTTTAGATGATATCCTATTGGGAGCAGTTATTGGTGGAGTATTAAATGGTATAGGAATGGGACTGATGTTTAAAAATAGAACTTCCCAAGGAGGATTTGATATAATAGCTGCCATACTAAAGAAGAAGTATAATATGAATATAGGAACAGGTTTGATGATAATGAATACTGTGATAATCTCTCTTTCATCATTTTTATTTGGTGTAAGATCTGCTATGTATACATTGATTTCTATGTATATAGGTTATCAGGTATTAGATAAGGTACAAACTGGATTTAATGTAAAGAAAAATGTAGTTATAGTGTCCAATAAGTCTGAAGAGTTGGCAGATAGGATAATAGGAGAGTTAAACAGAAGTATCACTTTTTTAGAGGGAAGTGGTGGTTACAAAAAAGAAAATAAGCATGTTATTTATTGTATAGTTACATCAAAGGAGATAGTTAAACTTAAAGAGATAATAGATAGGATAGATCCATCTGCATTCTTAATTATAAATGATGTGATTGAAGTAAGAGGAAGTACTTTTAAAAGTGTAGGAATATAAAGTGAGTATAGTTTGAATAGATCAGGGAAAGATATAATAGTATATTACCCTGATTTTTTTATTTGATGGTCTATACTTATTTTGGCATAGGCAATTTCACACCTCCACTTCTATAAGTTGGCATCATAGACACTCGAGATTTTATTCTTGGTAAATAGATTAGTGCTGGAAACCTACAGCCTAAAGCTAAGTAAAAGCAATATCATCTGGAGTATAAAACTCCATTTGATATAAATTATCTTTATTTACTCACTAAATTCGGTTGACATAATAAGGAAATGGGTATATACTTTAATTGAAGTTAGCACTCAATAAGCAAGAGTGCTAATAAAAACATTATTAAAGGAGGAAGATGTTATTATGGCAGGTTTAGTACCTTTTAACAAAAAAGGTGGGAGATTAGTCAATTCTAGTTTTGATGATTTTTACAATATGCTTGATGACTTCTTCACCGACAATTTTTTATCTAGAAAGAGCTTTGGAAAGGATACATTTAGAGTAGATGTTCAAGAAAAAGAAAAAGAATATATAGTAGAAGCAGATCTTCCTGGAGTTAATAAAGAGGATATTGGTATTGAATTAGATGATGGAAGGTTAAATATCGTAGTTAAAAAGGAAGAAAATACAGAAAAGACAGATATAAATTATATCCATAAAGAAAGACGCAGCACTTCAATGTATCGTAGTATCTATTTACAAGATGCCTTAGATGACAATGCTAGTGCTAAATTAGAAAATGGAGTATTGACCATAAATATTCCAAAGCAAGAAAAGATAGATAATAGCAAGCAAATAAAAATAGAATAATTAAAAAGATACGCCAATTTGCTAATATTGGCGTATCTTTTTATAAAGTTTAATGAAATATGAGAAAAGTGGGTACTATAAATTATAATAATATAATTTTTTTAGATTTGATATAAGTGTTATATAGTGATAAAAGTAAGAGGTGTATAGAGTGAAAAAAGTATGGAGTCTGATTATAATATTGAGTTTGGTACTGACCATTGGGGCAGGATGTGAAAAGACTAGTGACATAAGATATAAAGATGGAAAGTTCACTGCTGAAGATGATCTAGATGATCAAGGCTGGAAAGGCGAAATCGAAATTGAAGTAAGAGATGGAAAAATAGTTGAAGTTGATTATGATGAAGCAAATAAGGAAGGTGACAAAAAAACTGAAGATGAGGAGTATTCAAAATCCATGGAAGAATCTTCAGGTGTCTCTCCAGAAGATGCATATGAACAGTTAGAAGATGCACTAATTAAAACCCAAGACCCAAATAGAATAGATGCAGTTTCAGGGGCTACTACTAGTTCAGAAAGATTTAAAAAATTGGCGAAAGAGGCTTTGGATAAGAGTAAATAGTTAATAGAGGTAGTAGAGAATTGATATTCTCTACTACCTTTATGTTTGCTTAAATTAGATTATATACTTGATATTATTGATTCTCATATATAGGGAAGTTAGAAAGAAATAGAGATATTTTAGTATAGTAGAAATTATAAATATGAGAATAATTTACATTAATATATATATTACTTGTAAATAGTTGGCTTCTATGATATATTCTATAATTGTAGTGATAACTTAATAATGAGTTAAGGGGGGGCTTATATTGATAAGCTGAGATAGAAATGTTATTTCTGACCCTAAGAACCTGATTTGGATAATGCCAACGAAGGGAGTTAGCTAGGGAAATTGTATTTTTGGCTGTATACTTTTTTTGGTATACAGCCTTTTTTAATTTTATCTGATGCTTATACCCATTCGGGCACGGCAATTTCATAAAATCAGAGATTTTAGAAGTAAACAAGCCTAGGAGGGAGAGTGCATAATGAATTATACAACTCAAATGGATGCAGCTAAAAGAGGAATAATTACAAAGGAAATGAAAATTGTCAGTGAAAAGGAAGGAATTGACTTAGAGCTATTAAGAGAAAGAATAGCAAAGGGACAGGTAGTAATACCTGCTAATAAGAATCATAAATCCCTAGATCCAGAAGGAGTAGGTAAGGGATTGAAGACTAAGATCAATGTAAATCTCGGCATATCGAGGGACTGTCCAAATGTAGATAAAGAATTAGAGAAAGTAAAATGGGCAATAGATATGGAGGCAGATGCAATTATGGATTTAAGTTCCTTTGGTAAAACTGAGGAATTTAGAAGGAGATTAGTTGATATGTCTACTGCTATGATCGGAACAGTGCCAGTATATGATGCAGTAGGATTCTATGATAAGGAGTTAAAGGATATTACTGCAAAGGAATTTTTAGATGTAGTTAGAAAGCATGGAGAAGATGGAGTGGATTTTGTCACAGTTCATGCTGGTATAAATAGGGATACTGC
Source organism: Tissierellaceae bacterium HCP3S3_D8 (assembly GCA_052067355.1). Classification (GTDB taxonomy): domain Bacteria; phylum Bacillota; class Clostridia; order Tissierellales; family Tissierellaceae; genus CABMKH01. The sequence goes on along the minus strand of JBQHQH010000002.1, from coordinate 195,131 downwards.
CAAAGTTTTTAAGAAGAATAAGAGGATTACTAATATAGTTTCAAGAGGCGGATCCTTATTATATGCTTGGATGGAATTAAACAATAGGGAAAATCCATTTTATGAATATTATGATGAACTATTAGATATATGTGCTGAATATGATATAACCATTAGTTTAGGAGATGCTCTAAGACCAGGGAGCATAGAAGATGGTACTGATGCATCGCAAATAACAGAGCTTATAATCTTAGGAGAATTGACTAAGAGAGCTTGGGAGAAGAATGTACAGATAATAATAGAAGGACCGGGACATATGAAATTAAATGAAATAGAATCAAATGTAATTTTAGAAAAAAAGCTATGTCATGATGCTCCTTTTTATGTATTAGGGCCTATAGTCACTGATGTGGCACCAGGATATGATCATATAACTTCGGCTATTGGAGGAGCTATTGCAGCAAGTCATGGAGTAGATTTTTTATGTTATGTAACTCCAGCGGAGCATTTGAGATTACCTACTCTAGATGATATGAAAGAGGGAATAATAGCATCTAAAATTGCTGCACATGCAGGTGATTTGGTAAAGGGAGTTAAAGGTGCAGAAGAATGGGATTTAGAGATGAGTAAAGCTAGACAGGATTTAGACTGGGAAAAGATGTTTAGACTGAGTATAGATGATGAAAAAGCGAGAAGATATAGAAGGGAATCAACTCCAGAACATGATGATAGCTGTACTATGTGTGGAAAGATGTGCTCTATGAGAAATATGAATAGGATAATGGAAGGAAAAGATATAAATATCCTAAGAAGTGAAGATTGAGATATTTAACAATATAAGTGATTTATAATATGGAGGTCCTAGGATCTCCATATTATATTTTATAGACACATGAATTTTAAAATCAATAAGGATATAATTAGATATGGGAATTTTATATATCTTTTAATTTTGGTAAATAATGATATAATTTACAATTTTGATTGACAAAATTGTAAAAACATTATATTATAAAACTAAATTAAGGACTATTTAAAGACATAGTCTTTAATAAATAAAGACATAAAATAATTTGGAGGTGAAAAAATGGATTTGAGAGAAAATTTCGTAATAGATGAAGTTAAGATAGTGGAAGTTGATATTCCCTATGCCGTTCCCTTTCAAATAAGTGGTGGAGTTAGCTACAGCAGAAAGTCTCTGATAATAGAACTTCATTCTGGAGATGTAGTGGCATATGGAGAATCTGCCCCCTTTGAGGCACCGTTTTACTCGTCTGAAACCATATCTACTGCAAAGATAATATTGATAGAAAATTTGATTCCTAGGATAGTAGGAGTTGAGATTAAATCCATTGAAGAGCTAAATAAGATATTGAATAACAACATAAGAGGGAATAATTTTGCTAAAGCAGGAATAGAAACTGGATATTGGGATTTAGTTGCCAAAAAGAACAATATTAGCTTGAAAGACTTGATATTGTATAAACTAAGAGAAATGGGAGCTACTGAAGAATATCTAGGAAATAGAGATTATATCTATTCTGGAGTTTCTGTTGGTATTCCAGAGGATAATGACTATGAAACTTTAAAAAAGATGGTAAAAGGATATGTTGAAGAAGGATATAGTAGAGTTAAAATAAAGATCAAGCCAGGTTGGGACATAAAGGCTTTAGAGGCTACTAGAGAAGTAATAGGAAACGATTTTATGCTATGGCCAGATGCCAATGCTGCATATAATTATGAAGATAGTTTAGATATCTTTAAAGAAATAGATAGATTTAATTGTAATTTTATAGAGCAGCCTTTAGATAGTAATGATATATTAGATCATACTAGATTAGCAAAAGATATAAAGACACCTATATGTTTTGATGAATCTCTAAAATCCTCTATGATAGCTAGACAAATAGTAGAGATAGATGGACCTAAGATATGGAATATAAAAATTCAAAGAGTAGGCGGACTTCTAGAAGCATTAAAGATATATACAATTGCATCCCATAATGGTGTTGCAGTTTGGGGAGGAACTATGCCTGAAAGTGGAATCGGCGGTGTAGCAATATTAGCTCTATCTACTTTTAACGGATTTAAATATCCTGCATGTATTGAACCTAGTGAAAGATGGTATGGAAAAGGTAAGGATCTAAAAGAGATGAAGATGGATAGGGAAGGAAAGATTTACTATAAAGAAGAGGTAGGAATAGGGGAAATAAATAGGGTAAATTATGAAAAATATGGTACAATAGTTTATAATAGTAAATCATAGTTTATATTAACAGAGGTAGCGGAGGTTTAAGATGAAACTTGGGATTATTGGACCTAAAGACTTAGTAGAAGAGAGTATAAAAATAGGATGTAGATATGAAGAGATAGACATGATTCCTATGCCATATACTGATGAAAAAAAGGCTATAGATAATATGAAACTCATTGAATCGGATGTAGATGCTTTTTTATTTACAGGATTTTTGCCATATTATAATGCGAAACATAGTCAGTTAACAGATAAGGAGATTTTTTATTATCCCATACTAGGCTCTGCATTATATAGAGTCTTACTTAAAATGAAAAATAGCTATGAAATAGATATAGGAAATATAAGCATAGACACTTTAGATGCTAGAGAAATTCAAGAGGTCTATGAAGATCTTGGCATATCTACAGAAGGAATATACATAAATGATATACATCTTTCTAATTACAATAGGACCGACTATGTCAATTTTCATCATAGACTATATGAAGAAGGAAAGATAAAAGGAGCTATAACATCAATAAATTCTGTATATGAGGAATTAGTAAGATTAGGAGTTCCAGTTCTTAAAGCTGATCCAACTAAATATACAATGAAAGATACATTTAAAATGATCTCCATGGCTAGTAAAACTCATCTAGCTCAAAACAACCAAATACTTATAATGATAGTAGATATAGATAAATATAGTCTAAGTGGAGAGAGACTATCTAATATAGAGATGCAAGAAAAACGATTACAGCTTCATCAGACGTTATTAGATTATAGTCGAATGTATCAGGCTTCTGTCTTTTCATCAGCTGAAAGTGAAGAATTTATAGTGCTGATTACTAAAGGAATATTTCAAGAGTATACTAATTCTTATGAAGATATTCCTATGGTAAATGAAATAAAATCTAAATTTTCTCTAGCTATAAATATAGGAATTGGGATGGGAACTAATGCATTAGAAGCTGAAGAAAATGCGAGAAAAGCTCTGATGCTTTCTAGAAAGAGTGAAGAATCTTCAGGATATTTAATTGATCAAGATAAAGTAGTATTAGGTCCTATAGGATCTAAAAACAGATTAGAGTATAGGCTTAAAACTGAGAATAAAAATCTCTTAAATTGGGCCGAGAAGACTGGAGTCAGTATTTCTAATATTACCATGATACAGAGCTTGATCAATAATTTAAAGTCAGAATCCATAACTGCATCTGATATTCAGCAGGGGTTAAATATTACATTGAGATCAGCTAATAGGATAATGAAGAAGTTAGTAGATGGTGGTGCAGCTATAGAAGTTGGACTAGAACAATCAGGTGGAAGAGGAAGGCCAAGTAAACTCTATAAAATAAAATTTGATTGACTTATAGATCAAATTTATTATAAACATTTACGGACATAATAAAGACATTGCTTAAAATAAAAGGAGGATTAGATATGAATTATAAAGAAGTACAAGACAAGATAGTTGGTGATATAATCCCGGCAGTACCAGTTCCATTTTCAAAAGATGGGAGTATACATTTGGGATCACTAAAAAACTACGTAAAATGGATGAATGAACAACCAGTGAATACAGTAGGAATATGGGCTCATACTGGCAGAGGTTTAAACCTTACAGTAGAACAAAGGGAAGTTGTTTTCAATGAATGGAGAAGTGGGCTTGATAGTCATAAATTAATACTTTGTGGAATAGGAGCTAATATTAGAGAAGGTATTAGTGATGAAGAATATATCCAAGAAGCAGTAAATATGGCTAAAGAAGCTAAAGAATTAGGAGCAAATTTAATAATGCCTTATGCACCAACACTTTTCAGAGGAAGAGAAGATCAAGATAAGATGGTCTTAAAATATCATAATGAGATTGCAAAAGTAGGATTGCCAATGGTACTATTCTTCTTATATGAAGCTGCAGGGGGAGTGACATACTCATTAGATGTACTTAGGGAATTATTTAAAATTGAAAATGTAATTGCTATCAAAATGGCCACATTAGATTCAGTAATGACATATCAGGATGTAAGTAACATGATAAAGGAAGAAAATACAGATGTAGCTCTTATAACTGGAGAAGATAGGATGTTTGGATATACAGTTATGAGAGGAGCAAAGGGAGCCTTAATAGGATTGAGTAGTATATATACTAAGCTTCAAAAGGATATGATTACATCCTATTATAAAGGAGAGTATAAAGATTTTATCGAGAAATCAGAAGTAGTTGATAATCTAGCAGAGCATACATTCTATGCACCAATGGAAGGATATATAGAGAGAGTGCTATATATACTTGGGAAAAAAGGAATAATTTCAGAGGATGCTGTAAATGATCCTTTTGGTCCGGGAGTAGAAGATTGGGAGAAGAAGAGAATAGACAAGCTAATTGAAAGATTGGGAGAGATGTAGAATAGATTAATGAATCTCAATATAAGAGGATTATAGGTTGCCTTGATAGACCTAAATATATTATATAAGGAGTCTATTATGAATCCAATATATAAAGTTGAAAAGGAATTAAAATTAGATCAACCTTTAAAAGGACAGATTTTAGATGATTATGAAAAGGCTGATTATGATATAGAGAACTTAGAAGAGTATATTCTAGAAAAATATAAATTAGATATAAAAGGAAAATATGGAAATGTAGAGATAAAAAATCCATTTGGAAAAGCATCAGGACAGTTGTCGTCAAATATAAAGCAAGTCAAGACTGATGCAAATGATGGGCTTGGATTTGTAGTTTTAAAGACAGTTATATCTCAAGATGAAGATGATAATTCTTCTATGGAGGAATGGAAAGTCAATGCACCAAGAATGGTTGTAGAAGAAATAGAAAGTCAAAATGGGGAGATAGGATATACGGTAACTTGGAAAGGAAGAGGATGGGACAAGTCTTTTAAGGATTATTTAGAATTAGTTAGGGAATCTTATGAAATCTATAAAGATACTAAAGTACCAATAATTCCTTCAATACAATATCATCTTCCAGCGTTAAAAGATGAATTTAGAGAATCAGAATATGAATATACTACATCAAGTATAGAGAAGATTTGGAAAGATGCAAATATAGATATGCCATTTGTAATTGAACAAGACTTTAGTGCTACACTATCTAGTATGGAAAATTCTGAAGATGAGATAATAAGGTGGCTACAGGAGGTTCCTAAACTAATACACAAATATATCAATACTGAAGAGCTAGTTTTAGGTATGAAATTGTTTAATCCTTCTCTAGGAGACGATTTCCAAGTAAAGATGCTAGATGTCTTAAATGATATAAGAGATAAAGTTCAAGTAATAACAGCATTTAATAGATTATTTGATATGAAAAGAGAGTTTGAAGGTAAGAAAGGTATAGCATATGGTGGCTATGATTTAAGTGATAGAAATCTTAGAGTATTAGATAAATTTAATAAAAATAGAGATGAGTTTATTCCTATAAGTGGAACAGGAAATATTAATTCAGGTAGAATGATGGTAGAATATGCAATTAGAGGTGCTACATCAGGGCAGATGCATACTTATTTTCAATTACCAAGTCATAATTATAAGCTAAATGAAGGAAGTAGAACAAGGAGAGGAATTCATGAACTGATGTTTAATCCTGAAAATGGACTAGTTCCTGTAATGTTACATTTAAAAGCAAAATTCAATATAGGAAGTAAAGAAGTGTTAAAGTTCTTAGATATTTACAATCTTTACAGTGATAGATAAAATAACTATACTTAGGAGGTATATAAGATGAGAAGAGGAACTGGTGAAAGTGAAATCAAATCAGGATTATTTGGGCGAATAATATCTATCATAGGACCTGGACTAATAACTGCAGCAATAGTAATGGGGCCAGGAAGTATAACTGTTAGTAGTAAGATAGGAGCTACTATGGGTTATTCTGCACTATGGGCTGTATTAGCAGCTGCTATAATGATGACAGCTTTCTCAAAGATGGGAACTGTTATAGGGATTATGTCAGAAAAGTCTCTATTGGAGACGGTAAGAGATAGATATGGAAAAGGTCTATCGATAATTATTGGTATAGGTGGTTTCTTTATAATTGCTGGATTCCAAACAGGTAATAATATTGGTGCTGGATTGGCTTTTAGTACTATATTTGGTGGTTCTGTTGGAATGTGGGCTACCATATTTACTATAGTTGCCCTTGTGTTAATGTGGGGATTTAAAGACATGTATGGATATCTAGAGAAGTTGATGACTTTTCTAGTATTTATAATGATAATTACTTTTGTTGGGAATTTATTTTTTATAAAGCCTAATTTGGGAGAAATAGCACAAGGTCTTATTCCAAGTAAACCTGCTAATATGGGACTTATAATTTCTATATCTGGAACAAGCTTTAGTGTTGCAGCGGCAGCATTTCAGGCATATTCAGTAAAATCAAAGGGATGGAAACTAGAAGATCTAGATGAAGGTTTAAAAAGTTCATATATAGGAACTGCTATATTAGCTACTATAACTATGGTTATAATGATAACAGCAGCTACCATATTAAAACCAGCTGGTGTAGATATAAATAGTGCTATAGATATGGCTATGCAATTAGAACCTTTCTTAGGACCTTTAGCTAAGTGGTTGTTCTTATTAGGATTTTGGTCTGCAGCATTTTCATCATTTATTGGAAATGCAATGATAGGAGGAACTCTATTAGCAGATGGTTTAGGGATTGGAAACTCTATGGAAAGTAAATGGTCTAAGATATTTGCTTCATTTGTAATGATATTGGGAACTATAGCTGCTATCGTGTTTGGTAAAAATCCAATTCAACTATTAGTTTTGGCTCAAGGGACTACTATGTTAGCAGTGCCAATTATTGCTGTGGTTATGTTATTATTAGCTAATGATAAGGAGCTAATGGGAGAATTTAAAAATTCAGCATTATTAAATGCAGTAGGCGTGATATCTATAGTTTGGTTGCTTTATTTATCATTTAATCAGTTAATGCAATTTATCTAATGATTTATGCTCATTTGGGCATAGGAAATTTTAAGCCTCTCACTTAATAAGTGGGAGGCTGTGTTAATATAGAAGAAAATATTTAATATTTTAATAAGTATATCTAGACATTTGACAATATATAAAATAAAATATATAATGAGCCGTATTAAAAGGGAAAGGTAAAGGTAAGGAGAAATGTACAATTAATTCACTTAATCAATTTAGATAAAATAATAGTTTGATATTGGCCTAAATAGGCTATATTTGTTATCCGTTTTACTATAATTGCGAGTGGATAGTGTTTTCAAATTTGTATATGATTTCTTTATTATACTTTTCTTACTATACTTATATATTCTTGATTTAATATATCATTGAATGTATTTTGTGTGTAGTTATGATGATAAAAATACTATCCTCTCCAAATAACAAGGAGGGGATTTTTTATGTTATTAATAGAATGTAATAATATTAAAAAATACTATGGAGATAGACTGATACTAGATGTAGAGGACTTGAAGATATATGATGGGGATAGGATTGGAATTGTAGGTGTCAATGGAGTAGGTAAGACAACTTTAATCAATTTGCTTAGTCAAATGTTAGATCCAGATGAAGGATTTATTAGACTTCATGGAATATATTCCTATGTATCTCAACTTGACTCTCCTGAGGGTATGGATATTGATGGTGAAATGGCTTCAAAATTTAATATTCCAAATAGATGGAATGAGGATATGAGTGGTGGAGAGAAAACTAGATTTAAATTGGCAGAAGCTTTTATTGAAAATAATCCAATTTTATTTGCTGATGAACCTACTAGCAACTTAGATATGGAAGGCATTGAACTTATTGGTGAAAGATTACAAGAATTTAAAGGGGCTTTGCTTTTGATATCTCATGACAGAAGTTTATTGGATATATTGTGTAATAAGATATTGGAAATAGAACATGAAACAATCAAAATATATACTGGTAACTATAGTGATTACTATGAGCAGAAAAGAATTGAAATGGAAAGAAAAGAATTTGAATATAGCCAATACAGTAAAGAGAAAAAAAGAATCAAGGCTATGATAAATGATACAAGGCAAAAAGAACAGGGCATAAAGAGGCCACCAAAGAGAATGGGAAATTCTGAAGCTAGACTCCATAAAATGGGAGGCCAAAGAGCAAAGGCAAATTTGAATAGAGCTATAAAAAATATGGAAAAGCGATTAGATCGTCTTGAAGTTAAAGAGAAACCTATAGAACAAGATATAATTAAACTAGATATTCAAGATGCTAATAGATTATATAGTAAGATTGTTATTGAAGGTAAGAATGTAAATAAATCATTTAAAGATAAACTTATATTTAAAAATGCTGAATTTAACATCTTCAATGGATCAAAGACAGCTTTGATTGGCCCTAATGGCTGTGGAAAAACTACATTGATCAAGATGATAATGAATAGAGATATAGGTATCAATATAGCTAAAGGAGCAAAGATAGGTTATTTTAGTCAAGACATGAATATCTTAGATGATAGACTTACTATTATAGAGAATGTCATGAATACCAGTGTATATGATGAGACCTTTGCTCGTATTTTATTGGCAAGACTACTATTCAAAAGAGAGTCTGTATATAAAGAAGTAGGTCTATTGAGTGGTGGTGAGAGGGTCAAGGTATCCTTTGCCAAACTTATACTACAGGATAATAATCTCCTCGTATTAGATGAGCCTAATAATTATCTAGATATTAAATCCTTAGAAGTAGTAGAAGAGACACTTGAAGATTATGAAAGGACTCTGTTATTTATCTCTCATGATAGACAGTTCGTAAACAAAATAGCAAATCAAATCATGACAATAGAAAATTATAAGATAAAAATATTTAATGGTGGCTATGAAGAGTATATAGATAGAAAAAAGAAAATCAAAAACAAGAATGAACATGAAGAGGAGATATTTATACTCGAAAATCGATTATCAGAGATCATTGGAAGATTGTCTATGGTTTTAAAAGATGAAGAAAAGGAAATATTGGATATTGAATATCATAGTATTTTACAAAGTTTGAGGAAACTAAGGGAGATATAATATAGTTAGTATCTACTAGAAGGTAGGAATCTTTAGTAAAATTCCTACCTTTTTATATAATTAAAAGTCTTCATTTATTAATTTCTTAAGGGTATTTACATCCCTATCAAAACTTAAAGGCTTTACAGCAGGACCTTGAATTATTTCACCTTCATAAGTAAATCTTGATCCATGACAAGGACAATCCCAAGATCTTTCAGCAGAATTCCAATTCAATTCGCATCCCATATGTGTGCATGTTGTATTGACTAAATGTAATTTGTCATTTTCATCCCTAAATGCTCCAGCTCTTTCCCCATCTACCTCTAGGACTTTTCCTTCTCCAGGCTTGATATCAACTTCTTCTGGCAAATTAGAAAGTTTTCCGTCAATAAGCTGACTAGCTACATTTGCATTTTGGACTATAAAGTTTTTTGTGGATGAGGCAATGGTTTTTCGGGATGGATTGTATACATCTTTCCAAGGATTTTCATTATTGATAATTAGATCTCTTAAAATCATAGAAGAGGCTATGCTATTTGTCATTCCCCATTTACCAAAGCCTGTGGCTATATACATATTTGGAGTTTCTGAGTCAAAATGTCCTACATAAGGCAATCCATCTAAAGTCATACAATCATGAGTTGACCATCTATAGGGAATAGATTCCACAGTAAATACTTCATTTGCAAAATCAACCAATGATTCATAATGTTTATTTGTATCCTTTCCTTGACCTGTTTTATGATTTTCTCCTACTACTAATATTAATTCACCAGTTTCTGCAGGTAGGGATCTAAGAGAACGTGGAGGATCTTCGGCGTTTATATACATACCTCCTGGATATTTCTCTTTTGCTTTAATGCCCAATATATAAGACCTTTGTACATAAATTCTAGAATAATACATTGCTTTTTTATTATAGAAGGGGTAGTGAGATGCAATGATTACTTTTTCTGCAATTATCTTTTTTCCTTGTGGAGTATTTATGACATATTTATTATTTTCTTCTTCAAGTTCTATAGCTCTAGATTTTTCAAAAATTTGAACTCCTTTATTGCTAATCTTTTCAGCTAGAGATAATAAAAATTTTCTAGGATGAAATTGGGCCTGATTTTCAAAGACCATTGCAGATTTAATTGGTATGGGAAAAGGAATCTCATCTACTAAATGAGCCTGAATTCCTAAAGAAGAGGCTACTTTGGCTTCGTCTTCTAGTTTTTTTATATAGCTATCTTCCTGTGTATAGATAAATGCTGATTGAGTACTATAATCACATTCTATATTATTTTCTTTTATGATTTTTTTTAGTTCACTAATAGCTGTTTCATTGGCAGTTGCATATTGTTTGGCTAATTCATTTCCCATCTGACTTTTGATCTTATCATAAATTAGACTATGCTGAGATGTTAATTTTGCAGTAGTGTGGGCAGTAGTAGATTCTAAAATATTACCTGATTCAAGTATTGCGATATTGAAGCCTTCTTTCTGCAATTGGTAGGCACATAGTATACCTACCATTCCTCCTCCTATTATGGCAATATCTACATTTGTATTTTTATCTATAATGGGATAATTTGTTTTTTCAGTAGATGTTAACCAATAGGAGATAGGTGGGCTTTTAAATTCTTTTAAATTATTTGTATCCATAGAATACCTCCATTATTTAATTTGAGTATATTGTATATCTTCTATCTTTATATAGAAAATATACAGGAAAATATAATATAGGGATAAAAATATATATTAATGGGAAAATATTATTAGAAAGATTAAAATAAATATAAGAAAGGATGGATATTGTGAATTTTGATAATATTATTGAGAAGAGAACTGTTGAAAATGGACTTCATAGTTTAGTGCTTGAAATTTCTGCAGATGAATATAATAAGTCCTATGATGAGTGTAATAGAGAGATAGCATCTGAAATATTAAGTGATCATCTATATACTAGGGGAGATGATGGGAGACCTGCGAATATAAAAATAAAGGAAGAAAACAACGAAAATATAATTAAAATATTTGCGGATATTCACTATTTAGATAATGATCACACCACATATGGAAGGCATTAAAATATTAAATATGGTTTAGATAATCAATATAAGGGGGTATATATGTATAAATAGAAAGGAGGTGAGAAAAATTTGATAAAAAGTATAGGGAGACAAGATACTGATTTTAAACAGGCAACAAATACAGATATAATCAATCATGTATTAAAAAATCACCATGCTTTTTTGAAGGAGGAGTTACCAGAAATAGAAAGATTAATTTTTACTATATTTAAAGTTCATTTCGTAGATAGTGGAGATGTTTTAGAGAGAGTACATAGATTATTTAGTGAATTGAAGGCTGAGTTTCAGGCTCATATGATAAAGGAAGAAAGGGTGCTGTTTCATCTCATAAAAGATTATGATAATAATCCTTCAAAAGAACTACTAGAGCATATTATGGAGGGAATTACAAGCTTAGAAGAAAACAATATTACCATTGAAGATATACTTAAAAGATTAAGAACAGTAACTGATAATTACATCGTTCCGTCTACTGGATGTCCTACATATGAAAAGGCTTATAATAAATTACAAGAAATAGAATCAGATACTTTATTTCATTTTAATTTAGAAAATGATTTGATGTTTAAGAGATTAAAGGATGGTTAATAGCAAGTTGTATGATATTATTATTCATTTAGCTTTTAATCTGTTTGTTTATCTATTGTATTATTTAGGAAAATATGTAACCTTTTTTATTATAGAAAATATTTTATATAATAAGGGAGGTTGATTTTTGTGTTAAATGAAAATTATTATCTATGGGTATTTGAGTCTAAAAATCATGCAATATTAGCTTTTAATCTTCTAGAGAGTTCTGGGTATACAGATTTTCAAATAGTATCTACGCCTTGTGGTATAAAATCAGGATGCACCTATTCTATTAAGTTCTTTAATCATGATTATCTTCGAGTAGTAGATCGAACTATTTCAGGATTAAATCTGTTTGAAACAAGAATATTTTATGTTGATAATACAGGTGGTCAATCTAGATATAAGGAAGTAATCTATTAAGGGACTTGTGTCCCTTTTTTATAATGGATAAAAAAAGTTATCTTATAATGTTTAGATAGAAGATTTTTTTATTTAAAAGATTTACTCTAATTTCCTGCATATATATGGTTCTTTATATATAAAGATTAATATAGAGATGGAATTATCTAAGGAGGTGTTAAATTGAAAGCAATAATACTATGTGGTGGAGAAGAGATAGGACTTCAGCCAATTACTTATACAAATCCAAAAGAGTTAATTCCAATAGCTAATAAACCATTATTTATTTATACTATTGAGGCATTATTAAATGCAGATATAGATGAGATTGGAGTCGTTGTAAATAGATACAATAAATTGGTATTTGAAAGGACTCTAAGTAAATACTTTACTCACAACTTAAAATACATAGTTCAAAATAATCCTAATGATATAATTGAAGGACTATTATTATGTGAGGAGTTTGTAGATGAAGAAAAGTTTATAGTTATATTAGGTAATAATTCATCTATATTTGATCTAAAAAAGTTTGCACGAGATTTTATAAATAGCAAGAGCAATTGTAAACTTTTGTTAAAAGAAGTAGATGAACCTGAAAATTACAGCGTAGCTTATATCGGAGATAATAGGATAATAGAATTAGAGGAAAGACCAAAAGTGGCATTTTCTAATTTAGCAATTACTGGGGTCTATGGCTTTGACAATAATATATTTAATGTTTGTAAAGAAGTAGATAAAGATGAGAGAAAAAGATTTAAAATAACGGATATTTTAAAAAAAATTTTACATAATGGATATAATATAGAATATGAGGTTTCAGATGGGTATTGGAAAAATATTGTAGAACACAAAGATATAATAGAGGAGAATATTAAGAGATTAGATCTTATAGAAGAAGATATAAAAGGAGAGATAGTTAACTCTCAAACATCAGGTAGAATAATCTTAGAAGAAGGTGCGGTAGTATATAATAGTGTAGTAAGAGGACCAGCAATCATAGGGGCAAATTCTATTATTCAACATTCTTATATAGGTCCATATACATCTATAGGTAAAAGAGTTAATATTCAAGGTTCTAATATTGAATCTTCTATTATATTATATGGTGCTAATATTTTAGGAGTAGAATCTCCTATAGATTACTCTATTATAGGAGAGGGTTCTGTAGTAAGCAACGAAAAAGGTTTAAAAAGAACTAACAGAATTATAGTAGGAAGAAACAGTAGAGTATATTTAATAAAATAAAAATCTTTGAGCTTAGTATAAAAGGGCTAATTTTCTTATATTAAAATAGAAAATTAGTCTTTTTTATAACGAATAGAAAATCTCTATTTATATTTTTTATGTAAGGAATTTTCTGTAAATGAGCTTCAAGAAAATCTACCCCTAATAATTTTTTAGGGCTTTTATTTAATTTTAAGATGTTTACTTATAATGTAATCACCAAATTTTATTATGTTGAATATATTAGCAATATAGATACAAATATTATTTTAATTCATTACTAGTATAATATAACTATATAATTTCAGGCGATTAGAGTAACTAAATCTATAGCTTGTTAATATACTGATGATGAGGAATATAATTTATTTTCTAAAAGAAAGGAGAATATTATTATGACAGTTTATTACCAACCTGGTTATAGACCAAACGACTGCAAAGATGAAAGAAGACATGACTGCGATTGCAGATGCCATAGACATGAGTGTGATTGCCATAGACACGACTGTGATTGTCGTAGCCCTATAGATTGTAAACCTGAGAAGGTGGCATTTAAATGTAATAATCTTTCTGGAGCAAGCGGTATATCTGTTATAGCATTAGGAGATACAGTTACTCCAAGAAACATAGGAAGTATATCAGTTCCAGAATTATGTTGCTTTAAAAAACCATGTGTAAAGATAGATGTTTCAGCTATAGTTTCGTTTGCTGCGGCAATTGCAGTTGGAACTACTATAACATTTAGAATATTTAAGCGTTGTGGTCGAAGTGAAGAGATAGAAGTACAATCCTTCGATTTAACACAAGGATTAGCAATTGCAGCAGGTGGTTCCATCCCTGTAAACTTCAGTGTTTGTGATTGCGATGGATGCCATTCTGATTGCTGCACATATAGAGTAACAGTAGAAGCTACAGCAGCGGTAGCAGTAGCGTCAGCTATAAATGTTAATCAAGGTACAATTTCAATAATTGCAGGAGATGTCTGCTAGTTTAAGTATAACTTGTATTTTAAAGCATATATTATAAAACAATTTTAAGGGGCTACATTTGTAGCCTCTTAATTGATAGTTATAAGGTTTTGAGGATGTAGTTAAAGTCTAAAAAACCCTTTTTTATTATTTTGCTTTTTTTCAATATCCATTATTTTTTCTTTAATCAATTTCAGTTCATTCCTAATATCATTTTCCGTATCAATAATTTCTTTTAAAGAGATGGAGTTTTTTTCTATAGAATTATAATTTTCAATAGTCTGATTATAAGTTTCCCATAATAGAGTATTTAACTCTCTTAATTTATCTGTTTCAATATCTTGGGAAATGATTTTTTCTTCTTGTTTTTCTATAGTGTTTTTATCTTTATCGTCAAGATCAAGACTTGACACTGTGATTTTATTTAAATCTTCTTTTTCAAGATTCTCATCAATAAAAAAATAAATATTTTTATCTATATTTCCATAGCAATGATTTATTTTATCACTATTATGAGTAGAAAGGTTGGAGTGGTATTCTATTAAGTGGAGAGTTGAACTACTTAGTGGAATTTCATTTTCTAACATCCAATTTTTCCCGAAATCTTGTGAAACGAGACAGCAAAGTTCTTCTTTTGTTATATATATAATATTTAATTTATTATCTTTTTCAAACATAATAGAAGGAAAGTTGGAAGCTATAATTTTAGGTAGTCTAATCTCTGTCCACTGATACTTATTTTGTCCCATAGAAGAAAGTCGTTTATAAGTAAGTAAATACTTACCATCTATTGAGCTATACCATAATATATGGACATTGTTTCTAGAATCAACGAATAAATATGGCAAAATATTGTTTGTTGCAGAGGATGATATCTTATTGGAAATAGGAGACCATTTCTCAGTAAAAGCATTATAAAAAGTATAATAAATTTGGTTAAAGCTATATTCTTTTGCTTTATAGACTAGGTGTATTCCTCCAAAGTTATCTCTGTCAATATAGATTGGGCTAAAGTTTTTTTCAGAAAAGGTATTTGTAATAGTTCTTTTTTTCCAGTTAACAGAATCTTGAGTGATTTCCTCAATAGTCCACAGATTTGTATTTATTAAATTAGCAAATACATAAAATATGCTAATATGTTTTTCATGTAAGAATAAATTTAGGTATTTATAAATATTGGATTTAGTGTCTAGTTTTCCGATTAAGTTTTTTTGCCATTTTTCATTTAAATAAATGCTATATATTAGTTCACCGTTTTTTAGCAGATAGAGTAAATGAATTCTATCATTCTTATCAATAATAGCTGAAAAATCTAATATATTATTTTCTATTACCGTAGTGTTTGTACTATTATTATCAATATATATTTGTTGGGAAATTAAATTGTGATTGTTATCTATATAAAAGACAAAAGAATGATTTGATGAACTTGTAATAACTGTGTTTTTTTTAATATTTTCTTTCATACAATTCCTCCTCAATTTCAAATAATAAATATCACAAAAACCTTTCTAATTCATAATATGAAAGTAGAACTGAATTTATTAAATAAAAGGAGTGAAAAGCATGGATAAAAACCTAAACCTCTATGATTGCGACGGGAAAATGGAATTTGATTTACATGATATTAGAGAAGTCGACTGTGTCATAGTAGATAAAGTGTATGCTCAATGTCAAAACAGAGAATGTTTTACCTCAATAGACGTAGACACGGGAGATAAAACTTTTAGGAGCATAAGATTTGAAGCAGGATTTATTTTGCCAGGAACATTAAATATAGATAATATACCAAATAAACCACATTTTAAGAGAGTTAGATTTACATTGAGAGTGCCTTATATAATTACTTTTACAGATGGAACAACTCTAGAGGGAAATTTACCAGATATAAATAAGGATATTATATTATTTATGCCAGAATCTCGAGATGAATTTAAGTTTGATATTGTTGTTGAAACTAGTTCAAGTGTATTAGGTCAACCTATTGTGACAGAAGATGAAGTTACCTTTGCAGTGGGAGTATTTATAATAATCAAGGTAGTTGGCAGAGTACAGCTTCTAATTCCTACATTTGGATTCTGTCCAGAGCCACCACCATGTGTAGATTTTTCACAAGATAATATCTGTGATGATTTTGATTGTCATCCTTTCCCATTGTTTTTCCCGCTTCAATATGGAGATATATTTTAGAGCCAATACTGATAGGAGCTAAGGCTCCTTTTTTTTGTTTTAAATGAATGTTGACAAAATTACTTGGATATAATATACTTAATCTTGGAAAACCAAGTGAAACGGTTGGATTTAAAAGAGGTGAAAAAATGAGATTATCTACTAAGGGAAGATATGGACTGATGGCAATGTTTGAGCTAGCGTTGGAATATGGAAATGGACCTATTCCCTTAAGAAATATTGCGGCGAAACAAGATCTATCAGACAACTATTTGGAACAGTTATTTTCTACTTTAAGGAAGGATGAACTTTTAAATAGCGTAAGAGGAGCACAAGGTGGATATATGTTAGCTAGAAGGCCAGATGACATAACTGTTGGAGATATTTTGAGATCTTTAGAAGGAGATCTATCGCCAGCTGATTGTGCAAGTGATGAAGCAATAGATTGTATAAAGGAAGACAGTTGTGCTACTAAGATGGTCCTTGTAAAGATAAAAAACAGTATAGATGAAGTAATAGATTCTATTACTTTAGCAGATATGATTAAAGATTTAGAAAATCTAAAGAAGAATTAATAGGAGGAGAAGGAAATGTCTAGATATATTTATATGGATAATGCTGCTACAACATCAGTAAAGGAAGAAGTTTTAAAGGAGATGCTTCCATATTTTTCCGAAAAATATGGAAATCCATCTAGTGTTTATTCATTAGCATCTACTTCTAAGGTGGCTGTAGAAAAGGCAAGAGAACAGGTTGCAAATGTCATTGGTGCAGATAAAAAAGAAATATTCTTTACTGCTGGAGGATCTGAATCTGATAACTGGGCAATAAAAGGGGCTGCATATTTTAATAGAAAAAAGGGTAATCATATAATAACAACTAAAATTGAACATCATGCAGTATTGCATACATGTGAATATTTAGAGAAACAAGGATTTGAAATTACTTACCTAAATGTAGATAGCGATGGTTTAATTGATTTAGATGAATTAAAAGCTGCTATTAAGGATGAAACTATATTGATTTCCATAATGTTTGCCAATAATGAGATAGGTACTATACAACCTATTAAGGAAATAGGGGAAATAGCTAAGGAAAGAAATATATTATTCCATACAGATGCAGTTCAGGCAATTGGGAATGTAAGAATTGATGTAAATGAATTAAACATAGATATGCTCTCTATGTCTGCTCATAAATTTCATGGGCCAAAGGGAATAGGAGCACTATATATTAGGCAGGGTGTTAGGATAGATTCTCTAATTGCAGGTGGTGGTCAAGAAAGAGGTAAGAGAGCTGGGACTGAAAATGTACCAGGAATAGTAGGTATGGGAAAAGCCATTGAGCTTGCACATGAAAATCTAGAAGCACACAATGAAAAGTTAATAAAATTGAGAGATAGTTTAATAAAAAAGATTGAGGATAATATAGATTATGTAAGATTAAATGGACATAGGACTAAAAGATTACCTGGAAATGTGAACTTTAGCTTTGAATTTATAGAAGGTGAGTCTTTATTGTTAAGTCTAGATATGGTAGGTATAGCAGGTTCTAGTGGATCAGCTTGCACATCTGGCGCCTTAGATCCATCTCATGTACTTATGGCTATTGGGCTACCTCATGAAATTGCCCATGGCTCTTTGAGATTAACTCTGGGAGAATTTAACTCCGAAGATGAAATAGACTATGTTGTAGAAAATCTAGTAACTATAGTAGATAGACTTAGAAAGATGTCACCATTGTACGAAAGAGTTAAGGGGGAAAATTAAATGATGTATTCAAAAAAAGTAATGGAACACTTTACCAATCCAAGGAATGTTGGAGAGATATTGGATGCTGACGGTATTGGTGAAGTAGGCAATGCAAAATGTGGAGATATAATGAAGATGTATTTGAAGATAGAAGATGGTGTAATAAAAGATGTAAAATTTAAGACATTTGGTTGTGGTTCAGCTATAGCATCTTCTAGTATGGCAACTGAGTTGATTAAAGGCAAGACAATTGATGAAGCTATGGCATTGACTAATAAAGCTGTAGCAGATGCTTTAGATGGTCTACCACCAGTAAAGATGCACTGTTCTGTATTGGCAGAGCAGGCAATTAAGTCAGCTCTATTAGATTATTCTAATAAGACTGGTATTCATATTGAAGGTTTAGAAGACGTAAACTTTGATGATGATCATCACCACGATCATCAAGAACATTAATATAATTATTTAATTAAAGGCAGCTTTGGCTGCCTATATATTTATCTGGGGTGATGGAATGGGTTTAATTGGGCCACCTGATTTTTTGGTAAAAGCTGTGTGGGTATTGTTGACTATTTTACTGCTCTTACTTATCTACTACCTTATAAACATAGGTAATAGATTTATATCAGATAGAAATAGAATAGAGATAAGCAATAAGAATATTTTGATAACACTGATATTTTTAGTAGGTATATATATACTTATTAAAACTTTTAATAAGTATAGCTTTTTGTCTGATATGCTCTATACCATCGTCATATCCATAATAATTGCATATGCTTTAAACCCAATCATTAATTATCTAGAAAGAAAGAATATAAATCGTTTAAAAGGCGTATTGATAGTTTATTTATCTATAGTAGCTATAATAATTATATTGGCTGTTTCAGTTATACCTAAATCTGGTCAAGAGATAAAGAGACTGGTAAATAATTTACCCTTTTATTTCCAGCAATTGTCTAATATCATGGACGGGATATATAGTAGATATAATCTAGTATTAGGCGGATTACCACCTATGTTTCAAGGAGTAGAGGCGGTAGTCATGGAAAATATAGTTAAATTAGAAAACATAATTGCCGATAGCTTGAAAAACTTTGTAAGTGGTATATTAAATGTTGCATCCAAAGTTGTAAGTATAGTTTTAACCCCAATTTTAACTTTATATTTTTTAGTAGATAAGGATTATTTCAAAGAGAAGATAACTAGATTAATACCTGAAAGACATAGAAGAGATACTCTCTATTTGGCATCGACAATAAATACCTCTTTAAATCAATTTATTAGAGGTAGACTATTGATGTCTCTATATATAGCCATAGCTACTACGATATTGTTGTTAATTATGGGTATAGACTTTGCTGTGGGCATTGGATTTATCACTGGACTATTTGATATTGTTCCATATATAGGTCCTCTTTTAGGCTATTTGCCTGCTGTGTTTTTTGCGTCTATATCTAAGCCAATTAAAGCAGTATGGGTAAGTGTATTTTTTGTATTAATCCAATGGGTTGAAAATAATGTTTTGGCTCCAAAGATTATAGGAGAAAATATGGGAATGCACCCTATGTTGATTTTACTTTCCATCATTATAGGTGGTGGAATATTTGGGGTATTTGGCATGATTTTATCTGTACCTATTGTAGCTATTACTAGAATAGTATATATATTCTTTATGGAAAAGAAAAGAAGATGACTTAAAGAAACCCTAATACCTTATTGCAATAGATTGACAAATAATCTATATTAAATTATAATCCAAATAGATAGAGTTAATATCTCCTCCACGTAGGGAGGAGATATTTTATAACGAATAGGAAAGTTATCATCTATAAAAGCTTATATCAGATAGAATATTGAAGTTGTAAGCTAGTGGTTAAAGTATTGATTAGTATAAACTTTCCATTTATTAGTTTCAGAAAAGGCTATATTGTGATAGTTAAATAGGGGTCTTTTTTAATAGAATTACTTAATATGAAGAGGTGTATGTATGAGACAATTAGGATTACATGAGGTTAGAAGGGAGTTTTTGGATTTCTTTCAGGAAAAAAGTCATTTAATAGCTTCGAGTTTTTCACTGATACCTAAAAATGATAAATCGTTATTATTAATAGGGGCAGGTATGGCACCATTGAAAAAATATTTTACTGGAGAGGCTACTCCACCTAGAAATAGGATGGCAACTTGTCAAAAATGTATTAGGACTGGAGATATTGAGAATGTAGGAAAGACAGATAGGCATGCTACTTTTTTTGAGATGCTAGGGAATTTTTCCTTTGGAAATTATTTTAAGAAAGAAGCCATTGAGTGGGCTTGGGAGTTTTTACATGAAAGAATGGAAATACCTAAAGAGCAATTGTGGGTTTCTGTATATGAGGAAGATGACGAAGCTTATGAGCTATGGATGAATCATATAGGTGTTCCAAAGGAGAGAATTGTTCGATTAGGAAAAGAAGATAATTTTTGGGAATTGGAAGTAGGCCCATCAGGACCATGTTCGGAAATATATGTAGATAGAGGAGAAAAGTACGGTTGTGGGTCTGATAGTTGTAGACCAGGATGTGAATGTGATAGATTTATAGAAGTTTGGAATTTAGTATTTACACAATTTGATAAGGATGAAAGAGGAGTTTATCATCCATTAGCTCATCCCAATATTGATACTGGAATGGGTTTAGAGAGGATTACAGCAGTACTTGAAGGTGCTGATAATATATTTGAAGTAAAAGCCATTAGGGATATAATCAGAAAGATAGAAGAAATGAGTAATTATAAATATGGAAATGACAAAAAGAAAGACGAGTCCATTAGAGTTATTACAGACCACTCTAGAGCTATGACATTTTTAGTATCTGATGGGGTTTTACCAAGTAATGAAGGAAGAGGTTATGTATTACGTAGATTAATTAGACGTGCTGCACGACATGGAAAATTGTTGGGAATAGAAAATGAATTTTTAACTAAAATAGTAGATGTGGTTATTGATTCATGGAAAGTGGAATATGAAGATCTATCAAAGAGAGAAAATGAAATCAAGAAGATTATAAGGATAGAGGAAGAGAAATTTCAAGAGACTATAGATCAAGGTATTGAAATATTAGTTTCATATATAGATGAAATGAAAAATGCTAAAGAAGATACTTTAGATGGAGAAAGAGCATTTAAATTATATGATACTTATGGTTTTCCACTAGATTTAACTAGGGAAATATTAGAAGAGAAATCCCTTCTAATAGATGAAGAAGGATTTCATCTAAAGATGGAAGAACAGAGAAATAGAGCGAGAAAAGCTAGAGAAGAAAAAGATAGTGGTTGGGGGCATACTGAGAATGTAGATCTATTTAAAGGTTTAGAATCTACATTTAGAGGGTATGAAACTATAGAATTGTCTACTAATATTATTGGTCTATATAGAGATGATGAAGAGATTCAGGTGTTAAATGAGAAAGAAGATGGAATAATAGTCTTAGCTGAGACGCCATTTTATGGAGAATCAGGTGGACAAATTGGAGATGCTGGAATCATAGAAAATCCTAATTTTAAGGCAGAAGTGGTAGATACAAGACATACAAAAAATGGTTTGACTATTCATATGGTAAGAGTTATAAATGGTAGTGCAAAAAAAGGAGACAAAGTTGATGCTATAGTAGAAGGGGAGAAGAGAAGAGCTCTTATGAGAAATCACTCGGCTACTCATTTACTTCACAAGGCATTAAAAGAAATATTAGGTGATCATGTTGAGCAGGCTGGTTCTTTAGTATTGCCTAATAGATTGAGATTTGACTTTACACATTATGATGGACTTTCACAACATGAATTGCTTGACATAGAATATAGAGTAAATTCTATGATATTAAAAGCTTTAGATGTAACTACTACAGAGACTAATCTAGAAGACGCTCAAAACATGGGAGCAGTTGGGCTATTTGAAGATAAGTATGGAGATGTAGTTAGAGTTGTAGATATGGGAGGATATTCTAGGGAATTGTGTGGCGGAACCCATGTAAGCAACACGGCAGAAATTGGGATGTTTAAGTTGATATCTGAAAGTGGTATAGCAGCAGGAGTTAGGAGAATAGAGGCTATTACTGGAATGGAAGTTTATAGATATATCAATAATTTAGAGGAAGAAATACATGAAGTTAGTAGTATATTAAAGACCAATAGAACAAATTTAGTAGAGAAGTCTAAGTCTATTGTAGAAGAGATCAAGGAAAGAGATAAAGATATTGAAGAACTTAGAAAAAAACTATCTAAAGATGTGGCTGAGGATATTTTGAAAACAGCTATTGATATAGATGGTGTATCTACTATTGTATATAGAGTTGAAGGTATGGATATGAATAATCTGAGGGATCTAGGAGATAATCTTAAGAGTAAAATAGGTTCTGGTGTAATTTTATTAGCTTCAATATATAACAATAAGCTTACATTTTTATCTATGGTGACAAAGGATTTAAATGCAAAAGGTATAATGGCCGGAAATATTGTCAAAGGTGTATCTAAGATTACAGGAGGAAACGGTGGAGGAAGACCTGATATGGCTCAAGCAGGGGGAAAAGATATCTCTAAACTTGATGATGCACTGTCAATAGTTCCTGATCTTATAAGAGAGCAGATTAAATAATACTGAATAGAAATTGACTTTCTCTAATATCACTTTATTTTGATGTTTTCTCATGAACAAGCGCAGTATTATATGATATAATACTAGTAACTGGGGGTGTAAGGATGAAAAAGGATTATAATGAGACTATGATGTTTGAATTACCAAAGGAAAATGTGGTAGAACCTAGGGAAATATTATTTAAAGTTTTTGAGGCTTTAAAGGAAAAAGGGTATGATCCTATTAACCAGATAATCGGATATATACTTTCTGGAGATCCTACTTATATAACTAGTTATAATGATGCAAGATCTATAATTAGAAAAGTGGAAAGAGATGAATTATTAGAGGAAATATTGAGAGCATATTTGGAGAAAGACGAGTAGTATGTGAAAGATGGATAGAAGATTTATTTATCTATCCATCTTAAATTTTATCTGATAGTTTACAATTTCAACACTCCACTTCTATAAATGGAAGATGAGAATCGCGTAGCTTTTAGATAACACGACTTTACGTTTGGGGGGAGTTAAAACTCCTTCTGAACTGAGTCTTAAATTATATTAAGGTAAGGTGTAATTAATGGAAAAGGTAGTCTTGGGAGATACTAATATTGAGGTGTCTAGATTGTGCTTTGGTTCCCTGACTATGACCCCTTTTCAAGCAAATTTATCTGTAAAAGAAGGAGCGTATTTGATAGATTATGCTTATGATAGAGGGATTAATTTTTTAGATACTGCAGAGATCTATGATAACTATAGCTATATAAGGGAAGCTTTGAAGGGAATAAAGAGAGAGAACTATGTTATTGCTTCAAAGACATATGCGTATACTGAAAAGATGGCAGAGGAAAGTTTAAAACGAGCTTTAAAGGAGATTGGAACTGATTATATAGATGTTTTTTTACTCCATGAACAGGAGAGTATACATACTGTAAGGGGACATTTTGAAGCTGTAAAGTATTTTTTGAAAGCTAAAAAAGCTGGATTGATAAGGGGATTTGGTATATCTACCCATAGAATATCTGGTGCATTAGCTGCAAGGGAAGTAGAAGAAATAGAGATAATTCATCCTATTGTAAATAAACTAGGTATAGGAATTCATGATGGAAATATTGATGATATGCTCAATATATTAAATGATTTACATGAGATGGGAAAGGGTATTTATGCTATGAAACCTTTAGGTGGAGGGCATTTAATAGGAGATATGGAAGATGCCTTTAGATTTGTAAGGAATATACCCTATTTAAATTCTATTGCTATTGGAATGCAATCTACAGATGAAATAGATGCTAATGTAAGATTGATGGAGGATGACTACATATCTGATGAATTAAAAGATATATTAAATAAAAAAAATAGGAAACTGATAGTAGCTGATTATTGTATTGGCTGCGGTCAATGTGAAAGACGATGCAGGCAAGGAGGCATAAATGTCATAGATTCTATGGCTGTTCCTAATGAGAATTGTATCTTATGTGGATATTGTGCAACTGTATGCCCTGAATTTTGTATAAAAGTCATATAAGATGAGGAAGATAAATGGAGAGAATTTTAGGTTTAGACGTGGGAGATAAGACCATAGGCGTTGCTGTAAGTGATTTACTGCAAATTACTGCCCAAGGTGTTACTACTATAAGGCGAGAAGGAAAGAAGAAGGATTTTTTAGAACTTAAAGGATTGATTGATGAATATAATATTAAGAAGATAGTAGTTGGATTGCCTAAAAATATGGATGGAAGTATAGGACCTCAAAGTGAAAAGGTAATAAAATTTGCTGAAAAGATAGAAAATAAGTTTGGAATAGAAATCATATATATTGATGAGAGGTTGACAACTGTGTCAGCAGAACGTATCCTTATTGAAGGCGATGTAAGAAGAGAAAATAGGAAGAAGTTAATAGATAAAGTTGCAGCTACTTATATATTACAGTTTTATTTAGATAGTATATAGAGGGGGGTTAATATGGGTGAAAGACATTTGTTTTATGATGAATTAGGTAATGAAATAGAATTTTTAGTAAAGGCAAAGTTTACATTAGATGATACAGATTATGTGGCTTTATTGCCTGCAGAAGATATTCAATCTATGACCTATATTTTAAGAGTAGAACTAGATGAAAATGGTGATGAAATCTTAGTGGGAATAGATGATGAGGAGTTAAGAGAAGCAGAGGAAACCTATGAAGAACTATTGAAACAAAATTTACAATAGTTGACAAAATATGGAGTTTAGGATAATATGAATAAATGGATTATGAACGGGTGAATATAGTGGAAATTGATGCGGGGATTTATAAGGAAATATTAAAAAAAGAGGGTTATAAATTAACTTATCAAAGAAAAGCAATATTAAACACCATAATAAAACATTACTCTGAACATCTAAGCTGTGAGGAGATTTTTAATTTAGTAACTAAGGAATATCCAGAAATAGGGATAGCTACCATATATAGGACATTACAGTTATTTGAAAAATTGAATATAGTATATAAATTAAATTTTGATGATGGCTTTAGTAGATATGAGTTAAATCTTGGTACGGGTGATCACCACCATCATCATTTAATATGCGTGAAGTGCGGAAAAGTAATAGAGGTAAAGCTTGATTTACTAGAATCCTTAGAGCATGAAATAGAAAAAGAGGGGATTTTTACTATAATCGATCATAATGTACAGTTCTATGGCTATTGTAGCGATTGTAAATAGAGAAGTCTATACAATTGATATCTTATATTTTTAGATATTTCCTCCCACTCTATAGGTGGGAGTTTTAATATTGGAAATTTATAATTAAAAGCTTGGGTTTTGAGATTATGTGGAATGAAATGTGGGATTTTTTAGAATACTAATACAAAGAAGAGAGAATAGGAGTGATTTAATGGGTAAACCCAACAAGCTGAAGATCATTCCCCTGGGAGGCTTAGGGGAAGTTGGCAAGAATATAACGCTAATTGAGTATAAAGATGATATTATAATAATAGATTGTGGAATGACATTTCCTGAAGATGAGATGTTGGGTGTTGATATTGTAATTCCTGATATAACATATTTGCTTAAAAATAAAGAGAAGATAAGAGGTATGGTACTCACACATGGACATGAGGATCATATAGGTGCAATCCCATATGCATTAAAGAAGATAAACACCCCAATATATGGAACAAAATTGACTTTAGGACTTCTAGAAAATAAACTAAAAGAGCATAAGTTGGGAAAGGTAGACTTAAATACTGTAAAACATGGAGACAAGATAAAATTAGGATGTTTTGAAGTTGAATTTATTAAAACCGGTCATAGTATACCAGATAGTTGTGCGTTAGCAATATATACGCCAGTGGGGATAGTTGTCCATACTGGAGATTTTAAGATAGACTATACACCTATATCAGGAGATGTGACAGATTTACGCAGATTTGCTGAGCTAGGGAGTAAAGGAGTACTGGCTTTACTGGCAGATAGTACTAATGCTGAGAGAAGTGGCTATACTATGAGTGAAAGCACAGTGGGAGATACATTTAGAGAACTCTTTGGAAGTGCTAAAGGGAGGATAATAGTAGCTACTTTTGCATCTAATGTACACAGGGTACAGCAGATAATAAATGCTGCAGAATTGAATAATAGGAAGGTAGTATTATCTGGTCGTTCTATGCTAAATACCACTACTGTAGCTTATGATCTTGGATATCTACATGTTCAAGATGGAACATTTATAGATATAAATGATATGGATAAGTATAGAAATGATGAATTGGTGCTTATAACAACTGGTTCCCAAGGAGAACCAATGTCTGCTTTAACGAGAATTGCCTTTTCGGAACATAAGAAGATCAGTCTATTGCCAGATGATTTAGTTATTTTATCAGCATCTCCAATACCTGGTAATGAAAAGACAATATCACGTGTAATAAACAAGCTGATTGAAAGTGGCACAGAGGTAATCTATGAAGCATTGGCAGAGGTTCACGTTTCTGGCCATGCTAGGCAGGAAGAATTGAAACTTATTCATACTTTATTGAAACCAAAGTTTTTCATTCCAGTCCATGGAGAATATAGACATTTAAAGAGTCATGCTAATTTGGCTAAGTCTCTAGGAATGGATGAGGAGAATATATTTATAATGGAGAATGGCCAAACTCTAGAACTTACTAGAAATAAAGCTAACTATGGACCATCAGTGACATCTGGAAATGTTTTGGTAGATGGTCTTGGGGTTGGAGATGTAGGAAATATAGTTCTTAGAGATAGAAAACATCTGTCTGAGGATGGATTGATTGTAGTAGTTGTGACTATGAGTAAGCAAGATGGAAAGATAATTGCAGGACCTGATATTATCTCTAGAGGTTTTGTATATGTGAGAGAATCTGAAGATCTTATGGAAGAAGCAAGGAAAATTGTAAGCAAAGCTTTACAAGAGTGTGAAAAGAAGAAGATAACAGATTGGGCTACATTAAAGTTACAGACTAGAGATGCATTAAGGGAGTTTTTATATCAAAAAATAAAGAGAAATCCAATGATTTTACCAATTATCATGGAAGTTTAGTATGACCCTGGTATAGTTTCTATACCAGGGATTTGACTTTTTAATATTTAAAAATCATGGTATAATAGAAAGAGATTGATATGATGGAGGTATGAGATGGATTTAAAATATTTAACAAAGGCAAGTTTAATTGCTGCCATATACATAGTTCTAGTATTGATACAGGTATTACCATTTCCATTTGCAAGTTATTTGACATTTGGATATATTCAACTGAGGTTGGCAGAAGGATTGACATTGTTGCCCCTAGTAGAAACTGCAGCAATACCAGGATTATTTGTAGGTTGTTTATTAGCTAATCTAATCTTAGCACCGTATTCAGGATTTGGAGTTATAGATATTGTTGGCGGAAGTTTAGTTACACTAGCTGCTGCATATCTTACTTCTAAGATGAAAGGTAAGATTTCTGGAATGGTACCACCAGTACTACTTAATGGATTAATTGTCTCAATTTGGGTATCATATTTTACAGAGATTCCCTATATATGTACAGCTTTAGGCATTGCAGGTGGGGAATTGACATCTATAGTATTATTTGGAAGTTTGATACTGTATGTCTATGAGAAATCTACTGGTTTTAAAGAGTATTAGTATACCTATATAAATGAGATTATATAAAGGTGGGTTTAATATGGAAAAAACTAAAGAAAAAAAGAAAAGAAGATTTATTTCTATATTTTTTATATTAGTAATTGGAATAGGTATTTCTCTATCCAAGTACTATAAAAAGAGTTTAGGACCTGTTTCAATGGGAGAGATGAAGGATATAGTTGTTGAAGTTCCAGCTGGAAGTTCAACTAATAGAATTGCGCAGATTTTATTTGATAGCGGTTTAATCAATAACAAGAGCATATTTAAATATCAGGTAAAGAAACTAGAAGTGGATGGAAAACTAAGAGCAGGTATATATGAATTAAATACAACTATGGATTTAGATCAGATAATAGAGAATATAGTCAAAGGTGGAAAATCAAATAATGGCACAAAAATTACTATCCCTGAAGGATATGAGCTAGATATGATTGCAAAGAAATTATCTGATGAGGGAATAGTGGATTATGATAGATTCTTAAAACTAGCAGGGGATAAAAAGAACTTTGAAGATAAATTTGCTTTTCTAAAGGAATTAGATGAAGGACAGTCTTTAGAGGGGTTTTTATATCCATCTACCTATGAGGTATTGGCATCTACTTCTGAAGAAGAAGTAATAGAAAAGATGCTTTCAGAGTTTGAAAAGATATATAGGAAAGATATAGAACCTAAATTAAAGGAAATGGATATGAGCTTAAATGAAGTAGTCACACTTGCTTCTATAATAGAGAGAGAAGGGAAACTAGATAGAGAACGTCCTATAATGTCAGCCGTATTTCATAACAGGATTAAAAAAGGTATGTATCTTCAATCCTGTGCTACAGTTCAATATATAATAGGTGAAAGAAAGGCAAGACTTACTAATGAGGAGACTAGTATTTCTTCTCCATATAATACCTATGTAAATGGCGGACTGCCACCTGGACCTATAGCATCTCCTGGAGAGCCATCTATTGTTGCGGCTGTAAATCCATCAGATGTGGATTATCTGTTTTTTGTATTAACAGGAGATGATGGAAGTCATACATTTACCATGACATATGACGAACATTTAAGAGCAAAACCAAAGAGTAAATAATAGTTAGGATGATGAAGAGTTGTCAAATATCAGTGAAGATTATATATTAGACTATATTCGTGGTATATTACCTGAAAGGGATTCATATTTAAAAGAGATGGAAAAGTATGCCATAGAAAATCACGTGCCAATAATTGAGTCTGAAGTGGCTCAATTATTGAGAGTGCTATTAAAGATGAAAAGACCTAAAGATATATTGGAAGTTGGAACTGCCATAGGATATTCAGCTTTAGTCATGTGTGATGCTCAACTTGGAGATTGTAGAATAACTACTATTGAGAGAAGAGATGATATGATTGAACTGGCAGAGGAATTTATTTTAAAATCCCCATATAGATCTAATATCAATATAATTAAAGGTGAGGCAGAGGATATATTATCTGAAATAGAAGGTATGTATGATCTAATATTTATAGATGCAGCTAAGGGGCAATATTTAGAATTCTTTAATAGATGTATGGACTTGCTAAGACCAGGTGGGTTTATAGTATCAGATAATGTATTGTTTAAAGGAATGGTTGCAACAGATGAACTTGTAATTAGAAGAAAGAAAACTATAGTAAAGAGATTGAGACAATTTTTAAAATATATCAATGAACTAGATGGTTATACATCATCTGTAATTCCAATAGGAGATGGAGTTGCATTAACATATAAAGAGGTGTAAAAAAGATATGAATAGAGTTGAATTATTAGCCCCAGCAGGGGACTTGGAAAAGCTTAAGATGGCAATTATCTATGGTGCAGATGCAGTGTATTTAGGCGGTGAATCCTTTGGACTTAGAAAGTCTTCTAAGAATTTTTCCCTAGATGAAATTGCAGATGGAGTCAATTTTGTCCATGATAATGGTAAAAAGATATATGTAACGTTAAATATAGTTCCACATAATGAAGATCTAGATGGACTAGAGGAATATGTCACTAAATTATATGAATTAAAAGTTGATGCTGTAATAGTGTCAGATCCTGGTATGTTTTCTATTATAAAGAGAACAGTACCTAATTTACCAATTCACATTAGCACTCAGGCCAGTGTAACTAATTATGAAACCATAATGTTTTGGTATAATCTAGGGGCTAAGAGGGTTGTTTTAGCTCGTGAATTATCTTTAAAGGAAATAAAGGAGATTACAAGTAAAATTCCAGAGGATATGGAGATTGAAGCTTTTGTTCATGGAGCTATGTGCATGTCTTACTCTGGTAGATGTCTATTGAGTAATTATATGACTGGAAGAGATGCCAATAGAGGCGACTGTGCTCACCCATGCAGATACAAATATCATCTAGTAGAAGAGAAGAGACCAGGAGAGTATTTTCCAGTTTATGAAGATGAAGATGGAACTTTTATCTTCAATTCTAAGGATCTATGTATGATTGAATATCTACCTGAACTCATTAAATCAGGAATTAAGAGCTTTAAAATAGAAGGTAGGGTTAAGAGTTCATATTATGTTTCAAGTGTTATTAGAGCGTATAGGATGGCTTTAGATGAATATTATATGGATCCAGAGAATTTCGTATATAAGAGTAAATGGATAGATGAGGTTAAAAAAGTAAGTCATAGAGATTTTACTACTGGATTTTATTTTGGCAGGCCAAGTGGTGAGGCTCAAGTATATACTACAAGTTCTTATATTAGGGGATATGATTTTGTAGGGATGGTATTAGATTATGATGAAGATACAGGTATAGCTACTGTTGAACAGAGAAATAGGATGTTTTTAGGAGATGAGATAGAGGTATTTGGTCCAGACATAGATTTCTTTACTCAGAAAATTGAGAATATGTGGGATGAGAAGGGAAACCCAATAGATGTAGCTCCGCATCCACAACAGATAGTTAAGATTAAGATGGATAAACCGGTGAAAAGATTTTATCT
Source organism: Tissierellaceae bacterium HCP3S3_D8 (assembly GCA_052067355.1). Lineage (GTDB taxonomy): Bacteria > Bacillota > Clostridia > Tissierellales > Tissierellaceae > CABMKH01. The sequence continues at coordinate 164,040 of JBQHQH010000002.1, read as the reverse complement.
AATTAGAAAAGAGATGGAGGAGCAGAGATAATGGAAAAACCCATTTTAATTGGAATTACTGGCGGGACAGGCTCGGGAAAGTCTACAGTATCTAAGGAAATCTTTAAGGTTATTGAAGAAAGGGATATTGCAATTATAGAGCAGGATTCCTATTATAAAGATCAAAGCCATCTGTCTTTTGAGGAAAGAGTAAAGACTAACTATGACCATCCTTTTGCTTTTGACAATGAATTATTAATAAAACATTTGAATGATTTAATAGAGAGGAAACCTATAGAAAAACCTATATACGATTTTGAAAAGCACAATAGAAAGAAAGAGACTATAATTGTAGAACCTAAAGATATTGTTATATTAGAGGGAATACTTATATTATTTGAAAAAGAGATAAGAGATCTTTTAGATATTAAGATATTTGTAGATACAGATTCAGATGTTCGAGTCATAAGGAGGATACAAAGGGATATTGAAGACAGAGGAAGAACTTTAGATTCAGTTATATCTCAATATATGAACACAGTAAGGCCAGCACATCTACAATTTATTGAACCTACAAAGAGATATGCAGATATTATTATTCCAGAGGGCGGATATAACAAAGTGGCTATTGATATAATCGTAGCCAAGATAAATTCAATTTTAAATAAGAATTAAATATTAAATCCATAGAATACTTTCTAGATAAAGGACAATACTAGCACTAGGAGGTATTTATGGATGAAAAATATATAAGGATTATAAAAAAGAGGATTTTAATTATAGGAATTTTTACTACTATATTATTTATTTGCCTAGCTTTAAGACTTTACTATTTACAGATATATAGATCGGAGGAGCTTTTAGAAGCTGCTATTAGACAGAGAGGAAAAGAAATATCCCTATATCCTAAAAGAGGTATAATATATGATAGGAACTTGGTACCTTTGACTAATAATCATATAGTGCCAATGGCAATAGTAGATAAAAACGTCTTACAAGAGGATCAAAGATTAGTTAAAAAACTTAGAGATAATACTTTGTTATCTTATAGAGAATTTAATGAAAGATTAGCTAATAAGGAGAGAATCTTACAGATTCCCTTGGCGAAAAGATTTAAGTTAGAGGATGATAACAATATATTTTTAGTTGATCTCATTACAAGATATGGAGAGGAAAATTTACTCTCTCATGTTATAGGATATATAAATAAATCAGATAATGTAGGCATGACTGGAATTGAAAAACTATATGATGAGTTTTTAAGGAATGGAGATAGTAATTCTTTTATTGTGGAGTTTGATAAAAACAGATCATTTATATTAGATGGGATTTACCGTGCAAATCAAAATACAGAGATCTATAATCCTTCTGCTGTCAAATTGACTATTGACTATGAAATTCAAAAGAGAGTAGAATCAATTTTAGATAAGAAGAAAGTAAATGGAGCAGTAATAGTAGCAGAGGCAGATACTGGTGAAATAGTTGCCATGGCATCTAGACCTAATTTTGATCAAGATGATATTAAGACGTCTCTCTACAGTGAAGACATGGCCCTATATAATAAGGCAATTCAGGTAGGTTATCCACCTGGTTCAATATTTAAAATAGTTGTATTGCTGACTGCTCTAGAGGAAGAATCTATAGATTTAGATAGTGAATATTATTGTAAGGGATTTGAAGAGGTAAATGGAATAAATATCAGTTGTAGTGCTACTCATAGAAATATATCCTTAAGAGATGGTTTTGCTAAATCTTGTAATTCTGTTTTCATACAGATGGGAAAAGAAATAGGGGCTAAAAAGATCATAGATATGGCAGCTAAATTGGGATTTGGAGATAGGATAAACATTGGGCTCTTGGAAGAGATAGATGGAAATTTGCCTAAGGATAGAGAGCTATTAGGAGCTGCAATTGGAAATATAGCCATAGGTCAAGGTCAATTGGAAGTTACTCCATTGCAGATAACCAATTTGATGTTAACTGTTGCCAATAGGGGATTTAGTAGACCTCTAAGTATAGCAAAGGGTATTACAAATAGAGATGGACTCATGATAAAAGAAGTCTATAAAGAAAATGGTACTCAAATTATTTCAGAGAGATCTGCTGATATTATATTAGATTTTTTAAGAGAAGTACCTAGAATTGGAACTGCAAGATCTATGGAACTAGATGATATTGGAGGATGTGGAGGTAAAACAGGATCTGCTGAAGCAATTTTAAATAAAAAACGAGCAATCCATGGATGGTTTTCAGGATTTTATCCTTCATATAATCCTAAATATGTAATTACAGTTTTGGTAGAAGATTCAAAATCAGGTTCTATATCAGCAATTCCCATATTTGAAGAGATAGCACGAGAAATAAATAAGTATAAAATTGAATAGTACTAGCACGTAAGCCTTCAATGAATCATATACTAATGTATCATTGGAGGTGTTTTTATGAAAAATCCTTTAGTCCTTTTATTAAGTATATTATTTAGACCTTTCATTATTCTCTGTGGATATATGATAAACTCAAACTCATTTCCACAGCCTTTAAGTAAGGAAGATGAGGAGATGTATCTAGAATTATATTCAAAAGGGAGTAAGGAAGCTAAAGATATATTGATAGAGCATAATTTAAGATTAGTAGCGCATATAGTTAAAAAATATAATAATACAGGAAAGGATATGGAGGATTTAATATCTATTGGTACTATTGGGCTTATAAAAGCAATATCTACATATAATCAAGATAAAGGAACAAGATTAGCTACATATGCAGCACGATGTATAGATAATGAAATTCTCATGACAATAAGATCAAACAAAAAGACGAAAATGGAATATTCCCTACAAGAGCCTATAGGAACTGACAAGGAGGGAAATGAAATAAATTTGCTCGATATATTAGGGACAGATTGTGATGAAGTATTAGATCAAGTTGATTTAAAGTTACAGACAAAGAAATTATATAGATGTATAGAAAAGATTCTGAAAGATAGAGAGAAGATTATAATAAAATTGAGATATGGCCTAATAGATGGAGAATGTAGGACACAGAGAGAGATAGCAGGGATGTTGGGCATTTCTAGATCCTATGTGTCTAGAATTGAAAGCAGAGCAATAAAAAAACTAAATAAAGCTATGAATAAGTAGAACAACTCGGATCATCCTAGTGTTGACCCGAGTCGTTTTTTTATCTAGTAGTATTTGTATTCATATTTGGGGTTATTCTTCTAATTAAATCTCTCACTTCTTCAGCAAAACCTTCAATAGGATTTCCATTACCTATATTATTAGAAATAGTTTGTATCCTATTATATAGATTAGGGTCAGTAGTTACAGAAACATTTTGAATATTATTAGTTGTATCTCTAACTATATTTTCTATTTTATTTCGTAAAGCATTAGTCATAGTTCCTTGAGTAGTTCCTCTAAGATTACATCCTACTAATGCTGTATCATTTGTTAAGACTACAGATGCTTTATCTACCTCAGGAAGATCAGCAATTCTTCTTGCAATTTCATTTGCATTATTAGTTAAATTGTTATTGTTGGTAATATTATTGTTAGTAATATTATTATTTGGGCGAGTCATACCGTTATTTAGATTATTTGTTATATTATCATCTGTGTTTAAAAAATTTCTACCATTGTTCCATGTATCATTTTGACCTACATCATTCAATATACGATTTTGACCTACATTATCCAAATTTCTATTTAAATTATCTTGACCAACATTCCATCTAGTATTATTAATTCTCGTTTGAGTAGATAGATTTCTATCTCTAACATTCATATTTGTATCATTAGGCGTACAACCTACCATAGAAACAAGAACTAAAATCGCAAATGCTAAAAACTCTATTTTAATTTTTTTCAAATTATCCACCTCCTATAAATAGTCTTACACATAAAATTATTTTTATTTGGGCTAATTTTTAATTAATATGTAATAACTATCCATTAGATACTCATAAAAAATCTTATCATAATTGATAATAAAAACTTAAATAAATTATAAATAAATAAAAAATTCAAAAAAAGAAGGATTTTAAAAATCAATGTCGAATATTAAGAATTAAGTGGATATTTTAATATAAGGGGTTAGATAAAGGTAATGAATAAGAGGACAATAAATGATACGGAATATAGAGATTTGTCTAAATTTCCTCAGATAAATTTAGAACAATATGAAGTAAATATGGATGTAGTAACTTTAATTCCTGAGTATCTAGCAAAGAAACATGAGCTTATAGCTATAGATATGAAGAAAGATAAGTTAGTAGTTGCTACAGCAGATCCTTTAAATTTATTTGCTATAGATGATGTGAAATTATATACCAAAATGGATTTACATATTGTGGTATCTTCTAGTAGAGACATTACAAATTTAATAAATAGATGTTATAACAGGGAATCTACCGAAAAAGCCTTAGAAAATTTTAACAAAATTTTTTCTTCTGCTAAATCACTAGATAATGAATTAGAAGAGACTACTAATGTGACTTCTTCACCTATAGTCAGACTAGTAAAGTTTATAATAAGTGAAGCTATTAAAAATAGAGCTTCTGATATACATATAGAGCCTAATGTAAATAAGATAAGAATTAGATTTAGAATAGATGGGGATTTAGAGGAAGTTATAAGTTTAAATAAAAACATATTATTGCCATTATTAACTAGAATAAAGATAATGGGAAAGATGGATATAGCAGAAAGTAGGCTACCTCAAGATGGAAGAGTAGAATCTACTATTAATGGTAGAGAGGTAGATATGAGAATATCTACTTTACCTACAGTCCATGGAGAAAAAGTAGTTATAAGATTACTAGATAAATATGGTTTTAATTTTGATATAGACAATTTGGGATTTAGTCAAGATGATATGATGATTTTAAATAAAATGTTAAATAGTCCAAATGGAATGATATTAGTAACCGGACAAGCTGGAAGTGGCAAGACTACTACTCTATATGCAATCTTAAGAGAACTCAATCATATAGAAAAAAATATAATCACCATAGAAGATCCGGTAGAGTATAAGATAGATGGAATAAATCAAGTTCATGTAAATAATAAGGCAGGTATAAGTTTTGCATCTGGTCTAAGAGCTATACTTCGACAAGATCCAGATATAATAATGGTAGGTGAGATTAGAGATGAAGAGACAGCTAAAATTGCCATAAGGACTGCCATAACGGGTCATCTAGTATTTTCAACGCTTCACACTAACGATGGAGCATCTACAATTATAAGATTGATGGATATGGGAATAGAATCATATTTATTATCATCAGCTTTAATAGGCATTATATCTCAAAGATTAGTTAAAGTACTGTGCAATACATGTAAGAAGTCTTACGAAGCTAGTTATATGGAGAAAAAGGTGCTTAATATACCACAAGATAAAAAATTAATTCTCTATAGACCTGTAGGCTGTAATATTTGTAACAATGGATATAGAGGGAGAACTGCTATTTATGAACTCATGCAGATAGATGAGAAGTTAAGGAAAATGATAGATTTAAATATAGGGGTAGATAGAATAAGAAAATATTCAGAAGGACAAGGTATGACTACACTATTTAGTTCAGCTATAGATCTAGTCTTAAATGGAGTTACATCTTTTGATGAAATAATCAGGACAGGGGTTATAGTAGTATAGGAGGATTATAGATGAAATTATTGGAACTGATAGGCTTAGGAATACAAAAAAAGTCTTCAGATATTCACATTGCATCAGGAAGGCCAGTAAGCTTTAGAATAGATGGAGAGTTGATAGCTATAGATGATTATATCTTATCGGCAGAAGACATAAAATCTATAGTATATGATATTATAGGTGATGAGTTAATGGAAACACTAGATTCAAAAGGTGAAATAGATTTTGCTTATTCTAGTCCTAATTTAAGAAGATATAGGGGAAATATTTTTAAACAAAATACAGGATATGGAATGGTTTTAAGGATAATCCCTTTGGAGATACCATCGGCAGAATCTTTGGGATTACCGATAGTGGTTAGAGAATTAACTAGGTTGAGAAGAGGACTTATTCTAGTAACTGGACCAGCTGGAAGTGGTAAGTCTACAACCTTAGCTTCTATGATAGATATGATAAATGAGGAAAAAAGCTGCCATATTTTAACTTTAGAAGATCCTATAGAATATATACATAAGCATAAGAAGGCATTGATCAATCAGAGGGAGATAGGAAGGGATACTAAAAACTTTAAAACTGGATTGAGAGCAGGGCTAAGGCAAGATCCAGATGTGATTTTAGTGGGAGAGATGCGAGACTTAGAGACTATATCTACAGTTTTAACTGCAGCAGAGACTGGACACTTAGTAATTTCTACATTGCACACTCTTGGTGCATCTAAGAGTATTGATAGGATAATAGATATATTTCCTCCGTATCAACAAGATCAAATTCGTGTGCAACTATCTACTGTGCTTGAAGCCGTAATTTCTCAACAATTACTGCCTAAAGCTAATGGAGATGGTAGAATAGGAGCATATGAAGTAATGGTAGCTACACCTGCAATTAGAAATCTAATACGGGATGGGAAAATATATCAAATTGATACTTGCATCCAGACTGGAAAAAGCAATAGAATGCAGACCATGGATAGTCATATAGCGGAATTATTAAAAAATGGTTATATTACAAAGGATGTAGCTTTAGACTACTCTATAAATAAAGAACAGATAAGAAAGTATATTTTATAGAAGGGATATAATGCTGTATAAATATAAAGCTATTTCTGAAAATGGAGAATCTATAGAGGGAATATTTCAAGCAAATAGCGAATTAGAAGTTTTGATGATGATTAGAAATAATAGATGGCTACCAATATCTATTAAAGAGAATGTAGATATAGGATTAAAGATACCTAGGTTTCTTTCGAAAGTTAAAAGAAGTGATCTAGTTATTTTTTGTAGACAATTTCACACAATGGTAGATGGAGGAATCGAGATATTGGAGTGTCTTGAAATATTGGCCTTGCAAACTAAAAATAAGGTGTTAAAGAGGATATTTAAATCTATGTCTGAAGATATACAAAAAGGTTATACCATATCCAAAGCTATGGACAGGCATAGAGAAGTTTTTCCACCAATACTTATAAATATGGTAGAGGTCGGAGAGATGAGTGGAAATTTAGATACAGTACTTAAAAGGATGACCATATATTTTGAAAAAGAGAACAAACTAGAAAACAAAATAAAATCTTCTCTGATCTATCCCACTATACTTATGGGAATATCTATACTTGTATTGACTTTTATATTAGTTGTAGTATTCCCTATATTCATAGAGATATTTGAGTATAATGGAATAATCTTACCATGGCCCACTAGATTGCTCTTAAAAATAGGTACTAGTTTTATAAGCTATTGGCATATTTTATCTATGATTTTAACAATTATGATATTTAGCACTATGTATTATAGACAAACCTATAGTGGAAGAAAATTTATTGACAGATTTAAAATTAGGGTTCCTATTATTAGAATCACATATATAAAGGTGATAACATCTAGGTTTACTAGAACCTTTAGCATATTGATATCTTCAGGAATACCATTACTACAATCTCTAGAGATTGTGGGAAAGGCTTTAAATAATGTATATGTACAGGACAAGCTTATAAAAGCTGAAGAGCATATCAGAAAGGGCTATTCATTGTCTAAAGTAGTAGAAGATATGAGATTATTTCCAGCTATGGTTCATTCTATGATAAGAGTAGGAGAAGTATCCGGTTCTCTAGATAATATGCTGCATAAAACTGCAGATTTCTATGATACTGAGTTAGAGATAGATTTCCAAAGATTGACTACTCTAGTTGAGCCAGTGCTTTTAATACTGATGTCTATATTTATAGGTTTTATAGTACTAGCTATGGTTTTACCCATTTTTAATATGGTAGATATTATTTAATGACAATAAACTGCTAAATTATAAGGGGGGTTATATATGATAAAATGGAAAACCAAGAAAAAGAATAGAGAAGGCTTTACATTAGTAGAATTGGTAGTGGTGATTGCTATATTAAGCATCTTGGCATCTATGGCAGTACCTAAATTAAGCGGATTTACAGATACTACCAAGAGAGTAGCTGATGAACAGTTAAATGAGATAATAAAGAATATAATAAAATTATCCTATGTAACAGAAGAAATATATGTGAAAGAAGGGGAGACAGGAAGTATTACAATAAGCAACGCTGAGAATCCTCAGGAGAAAGATAAGACCTCTTTAAAATTTGAAGAGATAAAAAATATTGCACCCGGAAACAGGTCAATAACAATAGAAGGTTATGATGAAGTTGCTTCAGCTATTATAGATAAGTTGGAAAGTGATACAAAATATCAGATAAAGGATGCTAAGTTTAAATTTGAATTGACATCTGACGGTGAAGTGAAAGTTAAAGATAAATCTAAATAATGATTTGTTGATGGATATAATTGGAGGATACATGTGAAGGTATTGGTGTTTATATATGGATTGTCAATAGGTTCATTTTTAAATGTATGTATATATAGGATGCCAGAAGGTAAAAGTCTGATTTTTCCCCCATCTCATTGTCCTAAGTGTAATCATATCCTTAGATGGTATGACAATATCCCTGTAATCTCATATCTGATCTTATTTGGTCGATGTAGATATTGCAAAGATAAAATTTCATTGATCTATCCTGTAGTGGAAATTCTAAATGGAATAATATATGTTGCCCTATATTCTAATTATATTTATCTTATTGATTTTATATACTATGCAACTGTCTCATCTATATTATTGATTATTGGATTTATAGATTTAAAAGAGATGATAATACCAGATACTCTAACAGTGATGGTCTTTATTATTTCTGTTATATACAAGGTATTGAGATATCCATCTAGTCATATAATGATGGAATTTTTGGCGGGATTAAAAGGACTAGTCTTAGCAGGTATTTTATTTTTAACTATAGTCTTAATATCTAAAAATGGTATGGGTGAAGGAGATATAATATTAATATCAGTATTGGGATTTATATTAGGTATTGAATTCATATTGATAGATATATTTTTTTCATTTGTCTTAGCTGCAATTATCTCTTTGTTTTTATTATATCTCAAGATAAAAACTAAGAAAGACCCTATACCTTTTGCTCCTTTTATTATAATATCTTTCTTTATTGTATTATTTTATGGTTCTTTTATCTTAGACTGGTATATTCATATGATAAAATAATTAATTTACAAAGTAGGGAGAGATAGGCTTGAAGTTATTTCAAAATAAGAGATCATTATCTATAAATTTTAACTCAAGGGAGATTAAAATCTTAGATGGGAAGTATTCTAATAAAACTATAAAGATATATAGATATTGGCATGTAGATATACCTAATAATGTATATAGAGATGGAGTGATCTTAGATTTAGAACAGATGATATATATATTAAAAAATACTATGAAAGAAAATAATATTTCTACAAAAAACGTTATTGGAGTGATAAATTCTTCTATGATAATTACAAGAGAAATAAAAATACCTAAAATCACTCCAGAGGAAATAAATTCTATGTTAAATTATCAGGTTGAAGAATATATTCCAATTGACCCTCAAGACTATATAGTACAATTTTTAGTGTTGGATTATATATTGGAAGAGGGAATAGAGAAGAGTAAAGTTTTGCTTGTAGGAATACCTAGGAACATTGTTAAATCCCATTTAGCACTCTTTAATTCTATTGGATTAAAACCTAAAGTATTAGATTTTCAAGGAAATACAATTGCTAAACTAATAAAAAATAGTAGTAGTATAAATTCAAATTATCCATGTATTAATAGGACAATCCTCTCTTTGGAGTTATCTTATGAAGGCATAGCTTTGACTCTTTTAGATAATGGTCTTATAAGGATTGCAAGGACACTAGATGAAGGAGTCCATTATATGTTTCAAGGTGTTACAGATATATACAATATGAGTAGTGAAGAAATTATAGAAGAAATAGAATCTGGATTTAAAATAGAGAAAGAAAATATAGAAGCTTATGAGATCATAAGAAATAATTTTAGAAGAATATTAGAAGATATAGATATGGTATCTAAGTACTACATAAATAGAGAGCTTAATAATAAGATAGATTTAATTTTACTACATGGAAAATTTATTGATATAGAGGATATTGAAGAGATATTTTATAACTTTTTTGGAATCGATGCTGTAGTTTTAAAGTCTGTTGATAGTGTATGCTTTAATGGAGAATTATCAAAATACTCCAGTGCCATAGGTGGATTAATTCGAAACAATGAGGTGTAGATATGAATGATATAAATTTCTTCGAACCTTATATTTCAAAGAAAAAATTTAAATTAAATATATATGTAATTTTGAATTCATTAGTAGGGTTTTTCATCTTTATTTCAATTCTATATACAATATTAAATCAGACAAAGATAAGAGTATTAAAATCTGAAATAAATAAAATAGAGTCAGCTATAGAAGATATTAGTGTATTAGATAGATTAAAATCAATAGAAAAGGAAAAAGACAATTTAAATAATCTAAGAGATGAACTTAGTAGACTAATAGACACACATAATATGATTGAAGATGAGGATGCTCTAGATATAGATTTAATAGAATTTATGACATCTGTAATACCTGAAAATACATTTCTAGAATCTATTGACTTTTATCAAGGAGAGATATCTATCCATGGAGTCTCCAAAGAACAAAAGGAAATAGTACAATTTAGTAGAGAAATAGAGAATATAGATGGAGTGAATCTAGTATATATTTCCAGAGTTGATCAGACTGGAAGTCTGTATGATTTTAATCTGATTATTTCTTTAAAGGAAGTGCTAGTCAATGAGGGGGAGGGTTAAGAAAATAGGATCTATTTTTAGAGCTTTGACTAAAAATGAAAAATTTCTACTCGTATTACTTGGGTATACTATAATATTAGGGACAATTTTTAAGTTTATAGTTTTTCCTCAAATTGATGAAATAGAGATATTACAGAATAAAAAAATGAAATATAGAAATAAGATTACAGAGTATAATGAGATACTTGAAAGAGAAGATAGTATAAAAGAGGAACTAAGTTCATTAGGTGGGAAAATGAATAAGATAAGATCTAATTATTTTTCACCTTTAAATTATTCAGAAATATTTTACGTTTTAATGGATCTAACTGAAAATGAAGATTTTCAACTTTTGAATTTTAATTTTTCTAATCTGGAGAATGAGATAAAAGGAGAAAATGATGTTGAGAAGATAGAAATATTAATACCCTTTCGTAGTACTTATGATGGAATACTAAGGGTAGTAAAGTCTATTTCTAATAGCCCTAAGAAGATAATAGTGGATAAGTTATCTTTTGATAGGGGAGATTCTAAAGAACTAACAGGATATATGAATCTCAAGGTCTATGGCCTGAATAATTCAATAGAATCACATAGACAAGATGTGATTCCATTAGATATTCTAGAAGAAAATTATAATAAGACCCCTTTTGAATTTATCGATGAATATGAAGAAGACAAGCTAGAAGTAGAAGTTGAGGAAGATATGAAATTAGATAATGAAGAAGTAGTTGAAGATGTTCCAGATGAAAATAGTCATAAAAAAACTGCGATATTATGCGATTTTGAAGATGATGAATATGAATTTATTCCATCCAGCCCTTTAATAAAGGGGAGTATAGTTCCATTTTCTATGGCAAAATCAGGGAATAAGTCTCTTAGACTTGAATACAATATCTTAGCCTTTGAGGATGAAAATAGAGTTTATATAGATCTATCTTCAAAGGATATTATGCTTACAGTCCCTCCAGATTATATAGGTATATGGATCTATTCGTATGGATATTTTCCTGGAACATTAGGGATGAGATTTGTAAAGAGATCAGGAGAAAATATGGATGTTGAGATATCTAATGGTATAGATTGGTTAGGATGGTCATATTTAAAGAAAGAGCTTCCTAAAGATCTTAAATCATACCCTTTAAAGTTAGATAAGATATTTTATCAAGTTCCTAAAGCAGTAGAAGATTTTGGAGTAATACTAATGGACAAATTGGAGGTCTGCTATCCTAATAATACCTATGATTCACTCAATGGTTTTTATATAGTTCAGACTGGAGATACAATAGATAAGATATCTGAGAAGATCTACGGAACAAAGACATATGGGGATGAACTGATAAGATTAAATGATATATATTCAGAGGACATGCTATATGAAGGCCGAGTTTTAGTTTTTAAGAGATATTGATGGGGATGAGAATATGAAGAAACAGTTGACTATATTTATTCTATTGGCAATTTTAATAGCCATAAGTATAGACGAATCTTTTGCCGAAAAGTCTCATTACTTAGAAGAAATAGCTAGAGAAGAAGGGGAATTTTTCGGCTATTTAGATGGATATATAGAAGGGCTAAATGCTAGATATATAAATTCCAAGTCCTATTTTAAGGTCATATTGCCAAGAAAAGAGTCAGTATTATCCAAATATAGAGATGAGTTAAAAAATAAAGATAGTGATTATATAGAAGAGTTTTATCTAGGATATATTGATGGATTTAATGTTGCATATAAAGATGCCTATGAGGATAACAACTTGATTTATTATGGAGATGATCTTGAATCAGGAGTATATGATGGTAAAATAGCAACTTCTCAATTGGGAAATATGGATGGGGCAGATGACTATTTTATCAATAGAAATAATAATTACAATAGAAACAAACTTACAGATAATGAAATTATAAGAAGATACTTTTTAAATAGGGATTCTAAAAAATATAAAGAAGGATTTTTAATTGGGTTTAAAAAGGAGTATGAAAAGGTATATAAGAACTCCTTTAGAAAGGCTAATATAGATACTTTGATAGGAGAAAAAAATGAAGCTTATAAACATGGAGAATTAGCAGGTTTAAATAGAGGAAAGATAATAGCAAATAGGGACTACATATATGGGAGATTTGACAATAAAAGGATTGAAGACATTGCTAATTTAGATATTTTAAATCAATACAATAATCTAGGGCATCAATCTGAAAGCTATAAAAGTGCTTTTATTTCAGGATATAATGAAGGGTTTACTAATGGATATAATGATAACTATAGAAATCTCATAAAGGAAGATATATTGAAGAGAACATCTGTAGATATAATCCCTATGAGTGGGGGAAAGTTAGCTAGTTTAGACAATGTTCTATTAGTTAATATAGAAAGTGGTACTTATTATGACAATGTATTTTTAAGTATTGAAAATTTACATGATGAAGCCTATGAGATAGATACTACAAGATATATAAAGGCTTCGGGAGTCTATGATATACAGATATCAAATTCCAGTTATATATTGGATAAAAATAAGACAATAGCACTATCCTTTGAATATTATGGAAGAGAAAATGGAGGCATCTATAAGCTTATAGATGGAAGATGGATATATTTAAGTTCCCATATTAAAGACAATAGGATAATTACAAATATAAAGCCTGAAACACTGATATCAGATAAAAATATATATTGTCTATTTGTGGAAAAACAGTTTAAACCTTTGACAGATATCTACTATCATTGGGCAAAAGATGAAATAGACACTTTAGTAAGAAGAGATATTATGTCACCATATAAGGATGGAAGATTCAGGCCAGATGAAGGCATTACGTCTATGGAATTTATTGAAATACTAAGGCGAGTATATGGAAAGAGTTTTATAGATAATATGATTACTCAGGATAAAATAGGTCTGAAGGACAATGCATATATGACCTATGGGGATATAGAAAATATGATGGCGTATGTTTTAAAAGATGAGAATTTTAAGTGGCATCATATATCTGCAAATATATTATATGGTAAACAGATAAGGTCCAAGAGCTATAATAGTATTGATAATAGAATTACAAGAGCTGAAATAGCTTATATGATATATACTCTAAATCAGTGGAGATATTGATATCATGAAGAAAGGTGGATATACATTATTAGAGATGATAATTGTATTAGCTCTTATTTCTATACTCCTATCCCTTGCTTATCCAAATATAAATTTTTATAGAAGAATTAGAGAAAAAAGAGAGATAATAGAATTTAAAAAAGACCTTATGTTTGCTAGAAATAGGGCCATAATAGAATCTAAAAATTATATAGTATATTTTTATCACAGTGAAAACAGATATAAGATAAAGGGTGGAGAAAGAAGCTCAGTGGTTAAGGATAAGATGTTTAAATATGGAATAAGATTAGAAACTACTAATCCTATTAAATCTTTTATTTTCAAGTCAAATGGGACAACTCTCAATAGTGATACTCTTTATTTCAGAGATAGTTTTAATCAAAGATACAAAGTTACATTGACCCCAGCAACTGGAAGGATTTCTTTTTCATTAGATAATGTAAATTAGAGGTGGCATATGAAAAATAATGGATTTATATTTTGGGATGTAATTGTGAGCCTTCTTATAATAGGTATTATAATTATAGTATCTTTTCCAGTTTTCACATCAGCATTTAACAGGCTCTCTTCTGTAAATGCATATTCTGATATGAATTATCTCGGAGAATATATATTTGAAAGATTAAACTCTTATGATGAGTATTGTGAGGAGATTTTATCTGATATAGAAAAAAATAAAGAATCGACATTTGAAGATCTAGATGCTTATTATTTAGAGAGATATGATTGTAAACTTATCAATCAGGAAAATAATAAATATCTATGGGAACTAAAGCTAACTATTTATCTCAAAGGCGGAAGGGAAAGTGGTAAGTATGTTGAGTTTGAAGGAAGTATCCCAAAAAAATAAAGGATTTACTCTAATAGAGTTTGTTCTAGGTATGAGCTTGGTTTCTATAGTCTTATGTAGTGTGTTTGTAGTTCTAAATCACTCTATGAATATTTTTCAGTATGGAGATGAGTCAGATGAGATATTGTTAAATGGAAGATATGCAATAGATTATATAAAAAATGAAATTATGTCTGCAGATAAAATAATCAGTTCATCTAAGTTTAAGAATTTAGATTTTGAGTATCCAACTAATATCGGATTTGTAATCATGTCTAAAGGTGATATTAGATGTAATTATATAACATATTATAAGAGAAATGCTGAACTGACTAGAATTTCCTGTGAAGGACTAGAGAATAGATATCCTAATTCAACAAGATTTTCAGGTTTTAATCAAGTATGTACATTGCTTTTAGATTTTAATAAGACTGAATTAAAAGTCGAGAACAATCTAATGGAGATAAATCTAAAACTTGGATATGATAATGGGAATACAGTGGATTTTAAATCAACTATATTTATAAGATGTCCAATAGATTATTGAGTTTTGGTGATAATATGAAGAGGAAGGGATTTATTTCTATATTTGCTATTTTGATAGCAGGTATAGTTTTAGTGAATAGTCTATTCATATTTAATATATTTAATCTACAAGAACACATATCCATATCATCAGGATACAAGTTACAATCATATCTATTGATTCAGGATAAGATAAACAGATTGATATATGATGAAGAGAATTTCAATATATATCTTAAGCCTAAGATCATTAAAAATTGCAGAGGAACTATTTCTTCTCAGAATATATATTTTAAAGATGATTATGAACTTGGAGAAAATATAACAAGAACTGTAATAAAGTTTCAAGAGAAAGAAGGTAGAAAATACTTTATATTAAATCTAGATACTAAATATAGAGACATATCCCGTTTTTCTGAAGTATATGGGCCCATAGTAAATATAATCTTTGAAATAGGAGAGCCATATATCTTTGAAAGAGATTTAGATAAAAAATACTCTGAAGAATACTGTAGATTGATGGATGTCATTGAAGAAGATATATTTGACTACGACTGTAATATGACAGGTTCTATGAAAAGAATAAATACAAATGGAATAATAAATATCGACAATGAATTTATTAGGAGAAAAGATAGAGAATATGGGCATAATAAGATATTATCAGACTATGCAGGTAAGAAAATTTTACTTAATATAGATAAAAAGAAAATAGATGGAATATCAAGGCTTGAAATAGGAACAGAGGGTAATAAGGAGCTAATCAAACTTACTGGTATTATATATGTAAATGGTGACATTGTCATAGAACAAGATTTTGATTTTAAAGGTATAATCATTTTAAATAATGGGAATATAATAGTTAATTCTCCAAAAACACCGAGAGTTCATGGGATGATTTTACATAGAGGTGATGTAAATATAGATGATATAGATATTATAGGAGAGCAGAAGCTCATCTATGAGTATGGTTCATGTTTACCTGGATTTATAAATCCTAAAATAGAAGTTATTAAAAAATATTAAATTGGTAATAATCCTATGATATAATGAACTTTACTCTTGTGGGAAATAATAGATATTGATATAATAGCTATAGAATTACACAAACACAGTATACAATGTACTAGAGATAGGAGGTTAATTTATGATTTCAGCAGGAGATTTTCGAAAGGGAGTAACCTTTGAAATGGATGGAGATGTTTTTCAAGTTGTAGATTTTCAACATGTTAAACCAGGTAAAGGAGCAGCTTTTGTAAGGACTAAAATTAGAAGTGTATTAACTGGAGTAACTAAGGAGGTTACTTTTAATCCTACCGAAAGATATGCGAAAGCTAATATTGAGACAAAGGAAATGCAATACTTATATAATGATGGAACATTATATTATTTTATGGACACTGAGACATATGAGCAATTGCCTTTGGATAGAGAAGCTGTAGAAGAGGCAATTAAATACATTAAGGAAAATGACAATGCCACTATTCGTTTCTATGAAGGAAGGCCTTTTGAAGTACAACCAGCAAATTTTGTTGAGTTAGAGGTTACTGAAACAGAACCAGGTATTAAAGGTGACACTTCTTCAGGAGCTACAAAGCCAGCGACTGTAGAGACAGGGGTTACCTTAAATGTTCCTCTATTTGTAAGCAATGGAGATATTATTAGGATAGATACAAGAACAGGGGAATATATGTCAAGGGTATAATATTAAAATAAAATTGGAGGGATTAAGATGGATTATTTATTTCAAAAAGTTTCCTATTTACAAGGATTAGCAGATGGGCTAAATGTAGATGATAGCACAAATGAAGGAAAACTATTACTTCATATTATCGATGTTTTGGGAGAATTTGCAGAGGTAATAGATGAGGTAATTGAAGATCAAGTGGACTTAGAAGAATATGTAAGTTTTATAGATGAAGATTTATCTGATGTAGAAGATGAGTTATATGGATTAGATGAAGATTATGATGACTATGAAGATTATGATGATGAATTTGATTACTATGACGACTGTTGCGATGATGAAGAATGTGGATGTTTTTGCGACGAAGATGATGAAGAATAAGTTATAGGACAAATACCTAAAACCTTTAAAGGTTTTAGGTATTTTTTTATGTGATTTTGTAATATTTAATTTATCTCTTCATAGAATTTATATAAAGGAGGGACAGGTTGTGTTTAAAGAGTTAAAACTATTTAATAGTGTTCTAGAATATTTAAATAAGGATATTAGACTTCTCCTTTTAAATATACCAAGAGAGTATAAAGAAAATATAGAAGAAATAAGATTGAGAAATAATGGTCCTTTAAATATCTGTTTAAAGGGACAAGACTATTTTATATCTGAGAGGGGAGAGGTAGTAAATAGTGCTAAAGATTCTTTTATAATAGATAGACATCATATCAATAGTACATTTCAATTGATTACGAATCATTCAGTCTATGCATTTTCAGAAGAGATAAAAAATGGATTTATAACTATACCTGGAGGTCATAGAATAGGCATCGGAGGTAAGATAGTCTATGATTCTATGGGAATGAGAATTGAAAATATAAGGGAGATATCTTCCTTAAATATAAGGATTGCTCGAGAAAAGAAGGGAATATCTGACAAGATCATATCACATTTATTGGATAGTGATGGTGACTTCTATAATACTTTAATTATCTCACCTCCTCAATGTGGAAAGACAACATTACTCAGAGATATAGTTAGAAATCTAAGTAACGGCAACAATCTGTGTAGAGGATTTAAAGTTGGATTAGTAGATGAGAGATCTGAGATTGCAGGAACATATGATGGTATAGCCCAAAAAGATGTAGGAATTCGAACAGATATACTAGATGGTTGTTTAAAATCTCATGGAATTATGATGTTGATAAGAGCTATGTCTCCAGACATCATAGCTGTAGATGAAATTGGAGGTATAAGAGATATAGAGGGTATATCTGAAGGTATAAGAGCGGGAATTAAGTTTATAGCAACAGTTCATGGATATGATATGGAAGATATAAAAAGTAGAAATAATTTAAAGGAATTAATACAAGAAGGTATATTTAAGAGATATATTCTATTAGATAGATCTCAAGGAGTAGGAACCATAAGAGAAATAATAGATGGAAGTACGTTTAAATCTATTGAAATTAAAAGGGGGAGTTTATATGGGGCTATTTAAGATTACATTTAATCTAGTTATCTTGCTCTCTACATCTATGATTGGCTTTTTATACAGTGGAATCTTTAATAAAAGAGCAAAGAATCTTTTAGATCTAGAATATTGTTTGAGGATATTGCAAAGTGAGATCATAGCTGGAAATGCTCCATTGCCTATAGCTCTAGAAAACACATATAAAAAGGGAAAGGGACAGATTGCATCAATTTTTAAGATTATAAGGGATGATTTAATAGAAGAGAAAAGAGATGATGTATACCATAGTTTCTTAATACTGGAAGATATATTGTTTAATAGATATTTACTAGAAAAAGAAGATATAAATGTACTTCTATTTTTAGGTGAAGTATTGGGAAAGACCAATAGAGTAGATCAAGAAAATAACTTTATTTTTATCATAGAGCAAATTGAAAAATTGAGTACTCAAGCAGAATTAGAGAAGGTAAAGAATAAGAAACTATATCCTAAATTAGGAGTTTTAGTAGGATTGGGAATTATCATTATATTTATATAGGGAGAGATGACTATGGATGTAGATTTAATATTTAAGATAGCAGGTATTGGAATGGTGACTGCAGTTATTCATACAGTTTTAGCTAAATCAGGGAAGGAGGAATATGCATATCTTACAACATTAGTCGGTGTAGTAATAGTATTAGGAGTAGTTATAAATCTAGTAAGTAAATTATTTGACAATGTAAAAGTACTATTTAGATTATATTGAGGTGAATTAGATGGAAATATTTCAAATAGTAGGTCTAGGTATGGTGGCTACTACTTTGATAGTAGTTTTAAAAAACTTTAAGTCAGAATTTGCCATATATATCTCTATACTTACATCCATCATAATATTTTCATTTATTCTGCATCCTCTGACTTATGTAATAGATGTATTAAGAGATTTATCTACTAAGGCAAATTTAGAAATTACTTATTTCACAATAATACTGAAGATTATAGGTACAGCTTATCTTGTGGAATTTGGTTCTCAGATATGTAGAGATGCTGGAGAAAATTCCATTGCAATGAAGTTAGAATTGGCTGGAAAAGTTACAATCATGGTCTTAGCTATTCCCATACTTTTAGCTCTGATGGACTTGATTACAAAAATTTTACCTCAAGGATGAATATTATGAAGAGAATAATTATAGTATTATGGATTATTTTAAGTTTTTCTCAATGTGTAAATGGAGAAAAGATAGATATGGAAGACATATTAAATAGGCAGATAGATTTAACGGACAATGTGGAAATAGATAATTTCCTAAGAGATCTAATGGAAGAAAATCAGATGTCTATAAATTTAAATACTAAAGATCTGGTTTCAAAATTAATAAAAGGCGAGAAGATTATGGAAGGTACACAGGCAATAAAAGACATTCAGAGGATCTTTTTAAAGGAACTTTCTATATCACTTTCATTACTTTCCAAAATACTCATTATAACAATAATATCTGCTATATTGACTAATTTACAAGGAACTTTTGAAAAATCATCCATAAGTCAATTTGCTAATTATTTTACCTATATATTGATTGCCATTTTAGTAATTACTAATTTTGTCCAATTGATGGACATGGTTAGGATTACTGTAGATAGGATGATAAACTTTATGCAGATATTATTGCCCATATTGTTGACACTATTAGTGATTACAGGAGGACCTAATACTAAGATCATATTCCATCCAATGATATTAGGAACAGTGAATATAATGGGGCTTATGGTAAAAAACATAATTTTTCCATTAATATATTTCTCTTTTGTAGTCAGTATATTGTCCAATCTCTCAAATAGGGGAGAGCTTGGGAAATTATCAGAACTAGGAAGGCAGGTAATTACTTTTATTATATCTGCTGCTTTTACAGTATTTATAGGCATCTTAACTATATATGGATTGTCTACAAAGATAGATGGAATAACCATAAGAACTGCGAAATTTGCAGTTGATAGATTTTTACCTGTAGTGGGAGGATTTTTATCTGATGCTCTAGATGCAGTAGTAGGGTCTTCTGTCATATTAAAGAATGGAATAGGGATAATAGGTCTCATAACCTTGGCACTTATCATACTCATTCCATTGATTAAGATAGTTGTACTGCTCCTTATATATTCAGTAGCAGGCGCAGTTATAGAACCTATTGCATCAGATAATATAATAGAATTTTTTAGTGATGTATCTAAAACTCTATTATTACTTTTGATTAGTATGGTATCTATTGGAATTATGTTTTTTATAACAGTAACCATAATAGTAGATGCTAGCAATAATTTACTTATGTTAAGGTAGGTGGTATCTATGAGCATAAAAAACTTTATATATTCCTGGATACAAAATATATCTATACTATTTATTATAATATCGTTGATAGACTTAATAATGCCTAAAGGAAGTATGAGAAGGTATATAAATTTTGTCATAGGATTATTGATAATATTTACTGTAATCAATCCCTTTATGAATTTGGGAAAAATTGATTTCAATTTGGACAAAGAAGTGTTTAAAAGCCATCAAAATACTTCACCCCAATATATAGAGGAATTGATAAGGGAACAGAATAATCAAGTAGAAGAATTGTATAGAGAAAAGATAGTGGAAGAAGTAAAGGAATCTCTAAAAAAATATGAAGAGTTTAATGTCTCTGATGTCTATATAGATATTCAGAAAGATGAAGAAAATTATGGGGATATCAAGTATATGAAGATTGCCTTGGAAGATGAAAGTCAGATGAAGAAAAAAACAGATAATATCAATATAAAAGTAGATACTATAGGATCGCAAAGATCAAGAGATGATAGTAAGGAACTGCACAAATTTAATGGAATAAAAAAAGATTTGGCAAATAGATTTTATATTGATGAAAGTGTAATAGATATAATCATAAACAAGGGAGGAGAATAGATGAATGACTTAATAAACAGGATTAAGAAATATCTAGAAGACACCAACAATAGAAAGACAATTAATAATCTATTTATAATATTGATAGTTGCTATTATTCTATTGATATTTTTAAATGGAATGACTAGTTCTAAGAAAAAAGATGATTCCTCGGTGATAAAGGAGGGGAAAAAAGAATATACTAATGTAGCTGAGTCTGATTATTCAATAATATTAGAAAATAAGTTATCGAATATATTAAGTAAATTAAAGGGGGTAGGAGAGGTCCATGTAATGATAACATTGGAAGATAGCCAAGAAAAGGTTCCTGCCACTAATAAAAACAAGATGACTGAGACTACTAGTGAGACTGATTCAGAAGGTGGAAAGAGAGAGATAACTAGGGAGGATGAGGTTACACAACTAATTAACTTATCCAATGATGTGATCATATTAAAAGAAATAAATCCTAATATAAAAGGAGTTATAGTAGTAGCAGAAGGTGCAGACAATGGAGTGGTTTTAGAGACAATCTATGAGGCTGTTAAGACAGTTTTAGGGGTATCAGCCAATAAAGTTCAAGTTTTTTCAAGTAAATAGGGGGGAAATAATATGTTTAAGATGAAAAGACCAGCTATTATAGGGATGCTATTGATATTGTTAGTTTTTACTGGATATTTAAATCATCAACTGACTCAACAGGCATTGAGAAAGACATCCAAGGAGTATCAGAAATACGAAATGGCTGAAAAAGAAAAATATGGCATGGATAATGAATATGCTAAAAAAGATGATGGGGATAATATTGAGATAACCGATGCTGATCTATCAAATGATGATGTGACAAATGTTGTAAATACAGGTAATGAGAATATAAAAGAGGCAATGAGTAAAGAATATCAGAATAGCAATAAAAACTACTTTATAGAGTATAGATTATCAAGAGATAAACTAAGAGCAAATTTAGTTGAACGATTAGATGGTATTGTAAATAATGATAATACGGATGAGAAAATGAGAAGTGAAGCACAAAATGAGATAATAAATATAGGAAAGATCTCTGAAAAGGAATTGCAGATAGAGGGATTAGTAAAATCTAAGGGATTTGATGATGCTTTGGTATTCTTAACTGATAAGGATATTAAGGTAGTTGTTGGAGCTGAAGAATTGGGCGAACAGGATATGATGAAGATACTAGAAATAGTAAAGGCAGAGACAGAATACGATATGAATAATATAAAAATTATTAAAAAGTAATATAAATGTTTGTAAATGATATATTCCTTTGATATAATAGCAATAGAAACATAAGGGTATTTGGAGGTGTCTATTAATGTCAGAGAATATAATGGATGGTGAAAATATGGAATATGGCAGTGTAAAGATTTCTGATGATGTAGTAGCCATAATAGCTGGAGTTGCAGCTACAGAAATTCCAGGGGTTGCAGGTATGAGTGGTGGAATTACTGGTGGAATTACTGAAATGTTAGGAATGAAAAATCTTTCTAAAGGTGTGAAGGTAGAATTAGGGGATAAAGAAGCTGCTGTTGATATCTTTATTATAGTTGAATATGGTTCAAATATAGCTGAGATAGGTAGCAAGGTACAGAAGAATGTGAAAAATTCCATTGAAACTATGACAGACCTAAATGTAGTTGAGGTCAATGTATATGTTCAAGGTGTAAATATTCCAAAAGATACAAAAATAGAAGATGAACCAAGAGTTAAATAATATATTTACCCTCTGTAAACTCAGAGGGTAATTTTAAATCCAAGGAAAGGAGATTACAAATGAAGATATTTAACAAGATTATCTCGCTTATCTATTTTTTCATAATAGGAGCAATATCACTTTGGATCACGGCTTTGCCTTTTGAATTAGAGGACATGTTTGGAATAGACAGCACGATTAGGACTTTAAGATCTATTAGAGGAAACTATATCTATTCTCTTTTAGGGATAGTTATTTTTTTATTAAATCTCATGTATCTAGTATCCATGTTTAAAAATACGAGTAGGAAAAATTCTAATTCATTTTTAATTTTAGAAAATGAATATGGAGAAATATTTATATATGAAGAGACCATAATAGGTTTAATCGATAATATAGCACAGAAATTTACTGGCATTGAAAAGATAAAAACTCGTGTAAAATTTATCGAAGGTAAGATTAATCTATCCTTGAAAGGGGAAGTATCTAATGAGGTCAATATACCTGAGATCTCTAAATCATTACAGGTTCAAGTAAAGACTCATATTGAGGAAGCAACAGGTGCAGATGTAAATGATATTAAGATAGAGATTTTAAATGTGACAACACCTATAAATAGAGTTAAATGATGATGAGGTGTGAATATTGATTGAAAATATTTTAAGTGGAATAATATTATGGATAAAAGATAATGATCGAAAGTTTTTTGGAGGACTAATAGGATTTTTTATAGCTATATTTATACTCACTATTGGATTCTTCAGGACTCTATTTATAATGCTCTGTACTTCTATAGGTTATTTCATAGGAGCTAGAGAGTTGAGTAAAGAAGATATAAAAGACATATTAGAGAGAATTCTTTCTCATATTAAAAGAGATTGATATTTTAGTTTATTTTAGACTTAGGAGGAATATAGATGGGAAGAAAACAAGCAAGAGAAGGTGCGATGCAATTACTATTTCAAATGGAGTTAAATGATGACTTTTCAGATGAAGCTTTAGATGTATTTTTAGATAACTTTACATTTGACGAGTTAGAATCAAAGTATATAAGAGAATCTATATCCTATGTTAGAGAAAATCTGGATGCAATAGATGACTATATTAAGGCTAATCTAGAGGGATGGACTATATATAGATTGGCAAAAGTGGATTTGGCAGTATTGAGAATTGCCATATATGAAATCTTATATAGAAAAGATATACCCATCGAAGTCTCCATAAATGAAGCTATAGAGATTGTGAAAAAATATAGTAACGAAGATGCTTTTAAGTTTATCAATGGTGTTTTAGGAGGATTTGTAAGGGGTTTAGATAGAGATGAATAAATATTATTTAGGCATCGATACAAGTGCTTATACTACTTCTATTAGCGTTATAGATGATAATATGAATATTGTATTTGATATAAGAAAATATCTAGAGGTGCCTAAAAATAAAAGAGGTTTACGACAGCAGGAAGCAGTGTTTCAACATTTAAATAATTTTCCTAAATTGCTGGATGAGGCATCTAAGAATTTTGACATTTCTAAAATTGATACCATATCTGTAAGTACTAAACCTCGTAATGTTACAGGTTCATATATGCCTGTTTTTATATTTGGGAAAAATCAAGCATATATTTTGTCCAAAGCTTTAAATAGTAAATACAAGGAATTTACTCATCAAGAAGGTCATATTGGAGCTGGACTTATATCTAATATACATATGGACAAGTATGGTGAATTTATTTCTCTACACATGTCTGGTGGAACTAGTGAATTTTTGCTAGTTAATAATCTTGAGTCAAATCTAGATATAAATTTAATAGGTGGTAGTTTAGATATTAGTTTTGGACAGCTCATAGATAGAGTTGGTGTATATTTAGGATATAATTTCCCAAGTGGATGTGAATTAGATGAAATAGCTAAAAGAGGTAAAGTGTTGGATATAAAAGTTCCAATAAGTGTTAAGGAAAGATTTTGGACTAATATATCTGGATTGGAGAATTATTTTGTCGGTTTAATAAAAAAAGATCTATATAGGGAACAAGACGTTGTTATTACATTGTTTTATGTGATTTCTATGATAATAAAGAAGATTATAACAAATATATTTGATGAATATGGAGTAAAGAATATTTTATTTACAGGTGGAGTTGCTGCGAATACTCATATTAGAAGATTTCTTATTGAGGATTTGACAAGATATAATATGAAGATAGCTTTTCCAAGTAAAGAGCTATGCACAGATAACTCTGTGGGAATAGCCTATTTAGGAAAGATGAAGGATGGACACTGAAGGGAGGAAAGATATGAAACCTTTAAAAGTTACAGAAGTAAATAATTATATTAAGAAGATGTTTGCAGGGGATATAATCCTATCTAATATAGAGGTTGAAGGTGAAATATCTAATTATAGACCTCATTATAGTGGACATCTTTATTTTTCTTTAAAAGATGAAATGGGAAGAATAAAATGTGTTATGTTTAAGAGCTATGCAGATAGATGTGGAGTTCAACTATTAGAAGGTCAAAAGATCATAGTAAAAGGTTATATATCTGTTTATGAAAAAAATGGGGACTATCAGTTATATGTAAAGGATATAATTAATAAGGGAGTTGGCCAATTATATAGAGAATACGAAGAATTAAAAGCAAGACTAGAGGCTGAAGGATTGTTTAAACAAGAATTTAAAAAGAATATTCCTTTTATGCCAAATAAGATAGGTGTAGTAACCTCCTCTACAGGTGCTGCTATAAGGGATATAGTTACGATTGTTCAAAGGAGATTTCCACCTTGTAATATACTTATATATCCCTCTCTAGTACAGGGAGCAAATGCTCCCTATGATATTATAGAAGGTCTATTATATCTAGACAGTAGACAGGATATAGACCTGATAATTGTAGGAAGAGGTGGAGGTTCTATAGATGAGCTATTTGCTTTTAACGATGAGAAATTAGCTAGAATTATCTTTGAATTAAATACTCCTATTATCTCTGCTGTAGGGCATGAGACAGACTTTACAATAGCAGATTTTGTCTCAGATCTACGAGCTCCAACTCCATCTGCAGCAGCGGAACTCTCTGTACCAGATATTGGGAATCTTAAAAGTGTTTTACATAGTAGATATAGAAGTCTTAAAAGAGAATATGAAAGATGGATTAAATTAAATTTAAGTCAATTAGAGATGATATATAGAGCTATAAAATATAATAATCCTGCCTATAAGATGAGAGATAAGAGTCAGGAGTTGGATATGCTCTTTAAAGAGCTTTGTAGTAGGATTGAAGGGATAATAAATAGTAAATATAATAGTTTATTTCAATTGGAAAAAAAACTTCAACTATTAAATCCTACTATATCTTTAGAAAAGGGACATGGCATTTTATTAAATGAAGAGGGATATCCAATAAGATCTGTTGAAGATATGAGAATTGAAGATAGAATAAGGATATTGATGAAGGATGGGTCTATAAAAGCTGTTATCAAGGAAATTGAAGATAAGAGGGGGAATGAAGAATATGAAATATGAGAATCTATCCTATGAGGAAGCCCTAGAGGAACTTCAAAATATATTGGATAATTTAGAGAATGGTGAACATACTTTAAGTGAGTCTGTAGATATGTTTAAGAATGGAATAGAGTTATATACTCATTGTAACAACATACTATCTAAGACAGATGGAGAGATCAAGATACTATTAGAGTCAGAAGATTCCCTAATAGAAGAGGATTTTTTAAAGGAGGCAGATGACTATTATTAATGGAGAATTAAATAAGACTAGAGAGATAATAGATGAAAAACTAAAGGAATATCTTAAGATAGACAATATATATGTTGAGAAGATATTAGAATCTATAAAATATAGTCTCTTTACTGGTGGCAAGAGACTTAGACCTATAATCATGGTGAAGACATTTGAAATATTTGATGACAATATAGAGAATGTCTTACCATATGCTTCTGCGTTGGAAATGATACATACATATTCTCTCGTTCATGATGACTTGCCTGCTATGGATGATGATAATATGAGAAGGGGAAAACCTACTAATCACATAGTATTTGGTGAAGCCATGGCAATCTTAACTGGAGATGCTCTTCTCAATCTTGCCTTTGAAATCATGTTAGATGATGTTTTAAATACATCTATGTCCAACGATGAATATAGAAGGAAAAGTAGAGCCATATATGAAATTGGCAATTATTCTGGCATAAGAGGCATGATAGGAGGTCAAGTAGTAGATCTCTTTGGAAATTATAGGGATATGGATAGAGATAGACTGATATACATGTATAAGACCAAGACTGCAGCTCTATTTCAGGCTTCTGTAGTAGCTGGAGCTATATTAGGTGGTGCTAGTGAAGAGGAGGTTTCCATCTTAAGGGATTTTGCCCTATATTTGGGATTGGCTTACCAAATACAGGATGATCTATTAGATTTTGAAGAAGATGCTCTTATAGATAAGCTCACTTATTTAAGCTATTTTGATAGAGATAAAGCCAATAGAGATATGAGAGAGTATAGAGATAGAGCTATCTCTATACTGGAGTCTCTAAAAAGCAGAAATACAGATTTTTTAAGGGAATTGACTATGCTACTTGCAAATAGAAAAAAATAATAGTATAATTGAATATCTTATAGAATTATGATATAATTTATATAGCTTAGAGTGGCACAGTATTCTAGTCAGTACAACTATTCTAGAAGGCGGGGCTAAAAATCCGTCGAAGGGCATATCGATGAAGTTCCGTGTTTAGGCTTGTGACGCCCAGTCATGGGTCTTCTCATGGAGTAAGAAAGATGGGGCGATCTGCAATGGCATGCAGGCGTGGACCCTACTTTCGTGGAGACACAGTATATTATTACCCTTTATATTGTGATAAACCTGCATTAAGTAAGGGGCAGAGTAGCCTGCCTTGAGTGAAGTATGGCGGATGACAAGTTCAATTTGGGAATACGAAGGGCCCAGTTGTTCTCAAATTTTGTTGTCGAAACCTATTTTGCAAAAGAGGCTAAGGAATAGAATGGCTGTTGAGGAAAACTCCTAGACTGTTCACATGAGATGAATTGTGGATTAAAGTGCGGACTAAGTGGCAATCCAGTTCTATCTTTGGTGACAAGATAGTAATAAAATTAAGGGGAAACCGCTGTTGTGGTGACAAACAGTTTTTATTAGGGAAATCCTGCTGGACCTAAAGCCGTAAAATTTACTCAATTCATTGCCACTTTGGTGCTGATAGCTATGGGCTATCAGCTTTTTGTATATATGGGAGGAATTACATATATGAATAAAAACGGAGACAATGGCTTTACTAAAAAATATAATATAAAATGGGTAGCTACTATTTCAGTATGGACTTTTATATTGGCTGTTATTTTTAGTATCATTGCAGAAAATTTAGTTAGACATCTGGATATTCTATTGGCATTTATAACATTATTGATTATCATCATTATTGGAATAATATTTGATATAATAGGTATAGCAGTAACAAGAGCTGAGGAAAAACCATTTCACTCTATGGCTGCTAAGAAGATAAGTGAAGCAAAGGTAGCTATTTCCTTGATTAGAAATGCAGGTCCTGTCTCCAATTTTTGTAATGACGTAGTTGGAGATATAAGTGGGATTATATCCGGTGCTGTGGGAGCTAGTTTAATATATAAGTTAATCGATACATATGGATTTAAAAATATGACGTTGTTGAGCATCCTAATGACTGCATTGACGGCATCTTTGACTGTAGGAGGAAAAGCTCTGGGAAAATCCATAGCGTTGATATATTATGAGGAAATAGTTATTAAAATTGCAAGGTTTATAGATACTGTTGAAAAGACCTTTGGAGTTAACTTTTTTTCTAATAAGAAGAATTCAAACAGAGCTAATAAATAGTTAAAGGGAGAGAATATGAGTAAGAAGAGAGCAGACATTTTATTATATGAAAAGGGATTGGTAGACTCTAGAGAGAAGGGAAAGAGAGTAATTATGGAGGGCTTAGTATTTGTTGGAACTATGCGCATAGATAAGCCTGGAGATAAGATTGACGAAGATGCCGATATATACATAAAAGATAATCCTTTGATCTATGTGGGCAGAGGAGGCCTGAAACTAGAAAAAGCTATTGAAGAGTTTCAAATAGATCTGAAGGATTCTATTACCATGGATATTGGTGCATCTACTGGTGGCTTTACAGATTGTATGCTTAAAAATGGAGCCAGTAAGGTATATGCTGTAGATGTAGGATATGGACAACTAGATTGGTCTTTGAGAAGTGATTCGAGAGTCATCGTCATGGAAAGGACTAATATCAGAAATGTAGAGCAAAATGATATCGAAGATAGGTTGGATTTTATTTCAATAGATGTTTCTTTTATATCCTTGAATTTAGTACTGCCAGTTGCAAAATCCTTATTAAAAGAAAATGGAGAAATAGTAGCACTTATAAAGCCACAGTTTGAGGCTGGTAGAGATAAGGTAGGCAAAAAAGGTATAGTAAGAGATAGAGAAATCCACGTTGAAGTATTACAAGATATTATGAATATCTCTGAAGATCTAGGCTTAGGTGTGAACAGTATGTCCTTTTCTCCTGTTACTGGTGCTAAGGGCAATATCGAATTTCTCATACATCTAGTCAATAATGCTGAAAGTAGATATGCTCATAATATGATAGGTGCTTTAGTAGATGAAGCTCACTCTACTTTAAAATAGTTTTAAACTTTGGGGGTTTTTAAATGCTTTTAGAATTAAGCATAAAAAATTTTGCTATAATAGATGATTTAAAGGTAAGTTTTACAAAGGGACTTAATTTACTTACAGGAGAGACTGGTGCAGGTAAATCTATTATAATTGAAGCTTTAGGCACTGTTTTAGGTGGAAGAGGATCAAAGGATTTGATTAGGACAGGCAAGGATAAAGCTGTGCTTCAAGCTCTATTTTTAATTGAAGATACCCATAGAACATTAAAGACATTGAATAAATACGGCATAGATATAGATAGGGATGGGTTATTGATTATTACAAGAGAGATTTCAGCATTTCATCCAAGTATTTCAAGAGTAAATGGAAGGACTATCACTCTAACTATTCTAAATGAGATAACGTCTAATTTAGTGGATATATTTGCTCAACATGAGCATCAGTCTCTTTTAGATATATCTAATCATAAGAGATTGATCGACACATTTGGAGATGAAAAGTTTAAAAATCTAAAAGGAGAAATCAAGCTCTATTATGATGAGTATATTGAGTCAAAGAATAGGCTGTCTAAGATAAATCTAGACTCTAGAAAAAGGGAGAGGGAGATAGACCTATTAAAGTTTCAAATTGAAGAGATAGAAGATGCAAATTTAAAAGATGAAGATGATAGGGAAATAGAAGATGAGTTCAATAGACTCAATAATATAAAGGATATAGCTTATGGAATTGGACAAATATCAGAATCTCTTCAAAGTTCAAATTTTGATGAGTTCTCTATAATTGATATCATAAATAAAGATATCTCTATTTTTAGCGATTTAGTGAGATTTGATAGCAATCTATCTATATATCTAAATAGATTAAAAGAAATAAACTTTGAACTTCAGGATATAAATAAAGGTTTGGTAGATTATATAGATAGAATAGATGTGGATGGAGAAAGACTTCAATACCTAGAAGAGAGAATTAATGTAGTAAATAGATTAAAGAAGAAGTATGGAAACTCTATTCAGGCCATATATGACTTTAAAAAACGCATAGATGGAGAGTTAGAGGATCTCTTAAATCATAAGAGAGAAATAAAAATATTAGATGAAAAGATCAAAAAACTAGAGGACAAACTATATAATCTGTCTATGGACTTAAGTCATGAAAGACATATAATTGCTGAAAGCTTAGAAGCTAAAATATCTAAGGAGCTTTTGGACTTAAATATGGGAAATGTCACATTTAAGGTTGATTTTCAAGAAAAGGCTCAGATTGGTTCAGATGGAATTGATCATATAGAATTTCTTATATCTACAAATCCAGGAGAAGATTTAAAATCTGTTTCTAAAATAGTATCAGGTGGAGAGATGTCTAGAATAATGCTTGGATTTAAAAGTATATTGGCAAAATATGATGGTATTACAACTATGATATTTGATGAAATAGATACGGGAATTAGTGGACGAACTGCCCAAATAGTTGGAGAAAAAATTTCTGAAATTGCCAAAGATAGGCAGGTAATATCTATTACTCATTTACCACAAATTGCTGCTTTAGCAGATAGTCATTATTTTATATCTAAGAAAACTGATAAAGGTAAGACTGTGACTACAATAAAAAGACTTGAAGACGAGGAAAGAGTAGAAGAAATGGCTAGATTGCTGGGTGGAGTAGATGTAACTAATACTACTTTAGACCACGCAAGAGAAATGATATCTATGTCAAAAAAATTTAAAAATAAAATTTAGTAAAAGATAGAACATCTTATAATATATTCAAGATGTTCTATTTTTTTTACATTCCTTATATTAATGACATTTTAATTATTTTTTTAGCAGAATAATTCTTTTGAAAAAAGGCTAAATTATATGTGTAAATAAAAAGTTTTTAGGAGGTGAGTTTTAAAAATAAAGGGAGTGTGATTAATTGGATAAATTAAAATTAAATAGGAAAATCAGTATCTTTTTAATATTAATAGTATTTGTGACTTTAATTTATTCTTTACGATTCAATCAAATTTTATTTTATTCTTCAAATTTTAAGATTATAAAAGGTGAAAATAGAAATTTAGATATATCTTTTCCTTTTTCTCTAGATTATGAAGAGGAAGAAGATGTGGTTCAAACTATTTTTAATGAAAGTCAAAGCTATTTAAAAAAGTCTTATAATTTAAATGGTGTTGATATAGGAGAAACTCAACTGAAACTAAAGATCCTAGGTTTAATACCAGTAAAAAATTATAATGTTAATGTTGTAGATAGACCAGAGTTAATTCCCGGCGGCAATGCTATTGGGGTAAGGCTCAATACTAAAGGTGTATTAGTAGTAGCTGTCACTGATGTAATAGACTCCCATGGTAAGAGAACTAGTCCTGCGAAAGAGGCAGGATTAAAAGTTGGAGATAGTATTGTAGAAATTGATAATCAAAAAATTCTCAATGCTGAACAAGTAGTAGAGATATTAAATAATAGCAAGGATAGAAAAGTAGAGATTACTATATTGAGAAATAAAGGAGAATTTAAGACATTTGCAGTTCCAGTCAAATCTTTGCAAGATAATTCCTATAGGTTGGGAATATGGGTGAGAGATAAGACTACTGGAATTGGCACACTGACCTATTATAATCCTAAAAATTCGAAATTTGCAGCTTTAGGTCATGGAATTACAGATATAGATACTGGAGAGCTATTGACTGTAGAAAATGGATTAATAATGAATGCAAAAGTGGCTGATATTCAACAGGGAAAAAAAGGTATTCCTGGTGAAATAAAGGGAGTATTTTATAAGACAGATGAAATATTAGGAGATATAAGGACGAATAATGAATTTGGAATATATGGAGATGTAAGGAAAGAATTTTGGAAAGACAATAATGCAGAACCAATATCTATCGCTTTTAAAGAAGAAGTGAAAGAAGGAGAAGCTTATATATTGTCTACCCTAGATAGTAATGTAGTAGAAAAGTTCGACATAGAAATTTTAAAGACAGAAGTCCAAGATAAAGAAAGTCAAAAAAGCATAGTAATAAAGATTACAGATCCTAAACTATTAGATAAAACTGGTGGTATTGTTCAGGGAATGAGTGGCAGTCCTATAATTCAAGATGGAAAACTTGTAGGTGCAGTAACTCATGTATTTGTCAATGATCCTACTAAAGGATATGGATTATATATAGAATGGATGTTAGATCAAGAAGATAAGTTTTAAGACTTATCTTCTTTTTTAAAAAAATCAAAAAAATCCAACTTAAAAGAAGGATTTTCCTGTTTGATGTCGAATTAGTTAATAAATGATATAAATAATCTAACAGGGGGAGATTTATATGGAGAAAATTAAAGTAGTAATAGCAGATGATAATAGGGAATTTTGCCAAATAGTTTCACAATTTATCTCTGTTCAAGAGGAGTTTCAAATTGTAGGTATAGCAAAAGATGGCATAGAGGCGTTGGATTTAGTTAAAAGAGAAAGTCCGAATATTCTTATATTGGACATTATAATGCCACATCTAGACGGATTAGGTGTATTGGAGAGATTAAATGAAGTAGATTTTAAACATAGGCCAAAGGTAATCGTTTTATCTGCAGTAGGCCAAGATAAGATAACTAAAAGTGCAATAGAACTTGGAGCGGACTATTACATGGTTAAACCATTTGATTTCAAGGTGTTTTTAAATAGATTGAGACAAATAGCAGATATAGACGTATCATATAAAAATGAGATAGAATCTATGGAAGATATAAGTGTAAGCGAAGATGAATTTAATAATAGGGAAAGAGACTTAGAGACCAAGATAACAAAGATAATACAAGAAATTGGAGTTCCTGCTCATATTAAAGGATATTTATACTTAAGAGAAGCTATTACTATAGTAATAGATGATATGGATTATTTAGGTGCAGTAACAAAGGAACTCTATCCAGCTGTAGCAAATAAGTTTAATACTACTCCTAGTAGAGTAGAGAGAGCTATTAGACATGCCATTGAAGTTGCGTGGAATAGAGGAAAGATAGATACACTTGACAGGATATTTGGATATACTATAAATAATAATAAGGGAAAACCTACCAATTCTGAATTTATTGCACTTATAGCTGATAAACTTAGATTAGAAGAACAATCTGTAGGGCATAATATAGGATAATAGAATATATAAAAGTTAACATCGTTCTAATTTAGAAGGATGTTAACTTTTATATTGCTAATATGGTATAATACATATTATAATATTTATCCTAAAATCTTATGGATAGCTAAATTTTTAAGGGGGTCAGTATATGGTTTATGAAGAAAAGACCATGAAATCAGATAAACTCTATGAGGGAAAGATTTTAAATTTAAGGGTGGATACTGTAGAACTGCCAGACAAAAAGTACTCTAAGAGAGAGATAGTTGAGCATCCAGGTGGTGTAGGTATTATAGCTATCACTGACGATAATTCTCTAATTTTAGTCAAACAATATAGAAAAGCAGCAGAAAATTTTCTATATGAGATTCCAGCAGGTAAGTTGGAATTAAGTGAAGAGCCTAGAGAAACAGCTATTAGAGAATTAAAGGAAGAGACAGGATATGAAGCTACAAAGTTAACATATCTATGGGAATTTTATACTTCTCCTGGATATTGTAATGAGAGAATTCATCTTTTTTTAGGAGAAGGATTGATGGAAACAGATGCAGAACCTGAGCCGGGTGAATTTATTGAAAAAGTAAAGATTCCTATTGACGATCTAATGAAGATGATAGAAAGAGGAGAAATTGTAGATAGCAAGACAATCATAGGTATATACTTTGCTATGAACTATATTAAAAATAGAAAATAAAGCATAAAGTCCTTCTTTTTAGCATAGAATTTTTTAAAAGGCTTGTTTACAAAGGAGGATTAAATTTTGTTGTATAGACAAATATTTCATTCATTAAAGAAACATTTTCAAGCTTATTTTATTTTTTATTTTATATTAGCATTGGTCTTTATAGTGGGAATTATATCAGGACCTATAGTCACTAAGAAGGTAGGCTATAATACGAGAATGGTCTTTTTAAAACTATCTCATCCATATTTTAAAGATCTATATGTAGGAGAATATACAAATTTTTCGGTGTTAAAGACCTCGATAATCAACAATATATTTTTAATGATGATTATTGTTATGCTAGGTCTAGTAAATTTGGGAGTTTTTTTGATACCAATTCTAATCATTTTGAAAGGTACTTTTATAGGTTTTACAGTTGCATTTTTAGTTGATAATTTTGGAGTAAGAGGTTTTCTATCTTCTCTAATAGGGGTTTATCCTCAGAATATTTTCATTATCGGAGGATTAATTGGTATTGGAGCAGTGGCGATGTCCATGTCCTACAATATAAAAATGACATTTATAAATAGGCCTTTTTTGAGAAGAAATATAAATTTAAATGAGTACCTATTGATTACCGGGATATTTGCATTTATAGTTATAACGGGTTCCTTAATAGAAGGAGTTATATC
This sequence comes from Tissierellaceae bacterium HCP3S3_D8, assembly GCA_052067355.1. Lineage (GTDB taxonomy): Bacteria > Bacillota > Clostridia > Tissierellales > Tissierellaceae > CABMKH01. The sequence continues at coordinate 128,833 of JBQHQH010000002.1, read as the reverse complement.
ACCTAAAATTTTAAGACTTACTATAGAGAGATTTTTCTAGGATATCAATTTATAAAGGAGAAATACAATGTCTGAAATTTTGATAAAAGATTATCTTCGTTATATCAGAGATGATAGGAGATTTTCTAAAAACACATTAGACGCATATATAAGAGATGTAGAACAATTTAAAGATTATCTAAAGAGCAAAGAAATATCGTCAATTTTAGATACAAATAAAACTGCTATTATTACATATTTATTATATCTACAGAATGCTGGAAAGTCTAATTCCACTATTTCTCGGAATTTGGCTTCATTAAAATGTCTATACCAATATCTATTGAATAATAATTATATAGATGAAGATCCTACTTTTAATTTGAAAACGTCTAAAACAGAGAAAAAGATTCCTGATATACTATCAGCTAAAGAGATGGACTTGCTATTATCTCAGCCTAATACACTAAGTTTTAAGGGAGCTAGGGATAAGGCAATGATTCAGTTAATATATGCTACTGGGCTTAGGGTATCTCAGATGTTAGAATTAGATGTTAGGGATATAGATATAGAATCTGGATTGCTTTACTTAAGAGATACAGATAATACAAGGGTAATAGCTCTAGACGAATTAGAATTAGGTAGCGTATATGGATACATAAGAAACTATAGGTTAGGAACTTCAGAAGATGAACCATTGTTTATAAATTTATATGGGAAAAGACTGACAAGACAGGGAGTTTGGAAGATATTGAAGCAATACTCAAAGAAAGCAAATATAGACAAAACCATAACACCTCATACTCTTAGACATTCTTTTGCTGCTCATAAATTAGAGGAAGGAGTAGATATTAAAAAAATTCAAGGGATGTTAGGGCATAGTGATTTGTCAATAACTGAAACATATTTAACTAATAGAGAAGAGATATAAAATATATGGAGGTATATAGATGGATTATATTGGAAAGATTGATGAAAGTGTTGATTATATAGGGCATAGGTTAAAATTTAAGCCTGAGATTGGTATAGTATTGGGATCAGGTCTTGGTGGTCTTGCAGAATTAATCGAAGATCCTCTGATAATCCCATATAAGGAGATACCTAATTTTCCTGTTTCTACTGTGAAAGGACATGCAGGAAGATTGGTTATAGGAAAGTTAGGGGATAAGAATGTAATTGCTATGCAAGGAAGATTTCACTTCTATGAAGGATATTCTATTTCTGATGTTACTTTTCCAATTAGAGTAATGCTTGGTTTAGGGATTAAAAATCTTATAGTGACTAATGCAGCAGGAGGAGTAAATAAGGAATATAAACCTGGGGATTTGATGATTATTAAAGATCATATCAACTTTGCTGGAAATAATCCCTTGATTGGAAGAAACTTAGACTCTAAAGGACCAAGGTTTGTAGATATGACTTGGGCCTATAATAGGGAACTAATTGAACTTGCAAAGAGAACAGGAGAAAAGTTAAATTTAAACTTAAAAGAGGGAGTATATATGTGGTTTACTGGACCTACATATGAAACTCCAGCAGAGGTAAGATTGGCCTCTATATTAGGTGCAGATGCTGTAGGAATGTCAACAGTACCAGAAGTTATAGTTGCCAATCATGAGGGAGCAGATGTGTTGGGGATTTCTTGTATAACCAATATGGCTGCTGGAATATTAGATGAACCACTAAATCATGAAGATGTAGTAAAGACTTCTCTAATGGTGAAGAAGGATTTTGAGAACTTAGTTTTGGAGATAATAAATAATATATAAAGGTTGGGTTGCAATATGAGAATATACGATATTATAGAGAAAAAACGAGATGGCTTTTCTCTTTCTGAAACTGAGATTGATTATTTTGTAAGTGAATATGCTAGGGGAAATATTCCAGATTATCAAATATCGGCATTATTGATGGCAATATTTATCAATAAGATGAATGATAATGAAACTTTGGCTCTGACAAAGGCTATTATAGATTCTGGTGAGACAGTTGATCTATCAGAGATCAATGGAATAAAAGTAGATAAACATTCTACAGGTGGAGTGGGAGATAGTACGACTTTGATATTAGGACCAATGGTGGCAGCATGTGATGTTCCATTTGTCAAGATGTCAGGAAGAGGTCTAGGTCATACAGGTGGGACTTTAGATAAATTGGAATCTATAAGTGGATTTAGGGTAAACTTAAGTAGAAAAGAGTTTACAGATATTGCAAACGAAATAAATATTTCCATCTGTAGTCAAACGGCTAATATAACTCCTGCTGATAAAAAGTTATATGCATTAAGAGATGTCACCGCTACTGTAGACAATCTATCCTTAATAGCCAGCAGTATAATGAGCAAAAAATTGGCTATTAAATCAGATGGAATAGTATTGGATGTAAAAGTTGGCAGCGGAGCCTTTATGAAGAGTATAGAAGATGCAGAAAAATTGGCAAGGGAAATGGTTAATATTGGGAAAAATTATGGACGAAAGACAATAGCTGTTGTAACTAATATGAATCAACCCCTTGGAAATGCAGTTGGAAATTCTTTAGAGGTAAAAGAGGCTATTGAAACATTAAAGGGAAGAGGGCCATCTGATCTACAGGAATTGTGTATAGTTCTAGGTTCGAAATTATTAGTTCTAGCAGGACGAGTATCAGAAGAGAGTGAAGGTAAAATTTTACTTGAAAATACTATAGATAATGGTAGTGCATATGATAAGTTTTTGGATATGGTGAAATATCAAGGCGGAGATACTTCCATGATTGAGAATGTAGATTTACTTCCAAAAGCAGAATATGTATTGGAAGTAAAGAGTAAAAATAAGGGATATGTAAAGTCTATTAATGCTGAAGAGATTGGAAGATGTGCTCTATCTTTAGGTGCTGGCAGAGAAAATTTAGATACTAAAATAGATCTAGCTGCTGGACTTATATTAAATAAAAAAGTAGATGATCTTGTGGAAGTCGGTGATACTCTCGCCTATATTCATACTAATGATATGGATAAGGGAAAAAGAGCTTATGAAGAGATACTGAACATCTATAGACTGGGAGATAAAAACCCTGAAAGTCAAAAACTAATTTTAGAAGAGATTAAAGATTAAAAAAATTTTAGTGAGCATATTAAAGATTTTATTGGATACTATAAAAGTAAATATAGTATTGGAGGTATTGTATTGAAAAAGAGAATAGTATCCATTATTTTAATTGTAATCTTATCTTTTACTTCCATATGTGTTTATGGAGATATAGATATAAGTGCAAAATCTGCCCTTTTAATGGATTATAGTTCTGGAGATATAATCTATGCTATGAATGAACATGAGAAATTAGCTCCAGCTAGTATTACTAAGATTATGACTCTATTATTGACAATGGAGGCTTTAGACTCTGGAAAGATAAAGCTAGATGACAAGGTCTTTATAAGTGAGCATGCTTCTAAGATGATTGGTACAAAGGTATATTTAGATGCTGGAGAGACTCAGGTTGTGAATAATCTGATAAAGGCTATTTCGGTCAGATCGGCTAACGATGCCGCAGTAGCTTTGGCTGAGCATATTGCAGGGTCTGAGGAAGCATTTGCCAAGCTTATGAATCAAAGGAGTAAAGAACTTGGTATGAACAATACTAATTTTGTCAATGCTAGTGGACTTCCTGTAGAAAATCATTATACTACTGCATATGATATATCAATTATGTCTAGAGAATTATTGAGTCATGAGAAGATCCATGAATATCTTTCAATTTATATGGAGGATTTAACAGTTGGAAATACAAAGACCAGTGTTCAAACCATGGTAAATACAAATAGGTTAATCAAGGAATACGATGGAGCTAATGGAATTAAAACTGGATTTACTAATGAAGCAAAGCATTGTATTTCAGCTTCAGCTAAACGTGGAGATTTACAACTGATTGCTGTTGTAATGGGAGCTCAGGATTCAAAACTCAGATTTACTGAAGCTAAAAGATTATTAGACTATGGATTTGCCAACTATGAATCTATTACTTTAGGAAAAAAAGGTGATGTAGTTGGTAGCATTCCAGTTGAGAAGGGAAAACTTGATAACTTAGAGATTATGTTAGAACGAGATAGTTGCATACTACTTCCCAAGGGCAAGAAAACTGGTATTGATAAGAAAATTAATCACTTAGAATTTTTAAATGCTCCTATTAATCAAGGTGATGTAGTTGGTGAATTAGTAGTATCAGTGGATGGAAAAGAAGTAAGTAAGGTAAATCTAGTAGCTAAAACTTCTGTAGATAAGGCTAATTTAGGAAATATCTTCAAAAAAACATGGAAGGGTTTTCTTTTAAATAGGTAATATAAATAACTAACCTCGACATTGTCCGGTCGAGGTTGTATAATGTTATAGTAAGTATTACTTGAGGAGAGATCATCATGGATTATATATATAATTTGCCTGGGCTTTTAATTGCAATTATTTTTCATGAATTAGCCCATGGATATGCAGCATATTTACTTGGGGATAATACAGCAAAAAATGCTGGAAGATTGAGTTTAAATCCAATTAAGCATATAGACCCTATTGGATTTATAGCTATGCTTGTCTTTAGGTTCGGATGGGCCAAGCCTGTACCAATTGATCCTAGAAATTTTAAGAATAGAAAAAGAGATACACTATTGGTTTCTTTAGCAGGACCTATTTCTAATTTTATCATAGCATTGATAGTTGTATGTATTTTAAATTTAAATATAGTAAGGAGTAGTTTGATATATAAATTGTTAATTATAACTCTATGGTATAATATTATGTTAGGGATATTTAATCTATTACCTTTCCCTCCATTAGATGGATCTAAAGTTTTAGCAAGTTTGCTGCCTAGAAAATTAGAGTTTTACTTTTATAAATATGAGAGATATTTTTATTTGATATTAATAGTTTTAATTTTTACAAATTCCATTGATAAGATTCTTGGGCCAATTATAGATGTTGTTCTTAGAATTTTATTTAGAATCTTAAACTGAGTATAGGAGTGTAATATGGATTACAAAATAACATTAGATTCCTTTGAAGGACCTTTAGACTTACTATTAAATCTGATAGAGAAGGCTAAAATAGATATCTATGATATACCAATAAATATAATCACTAGACAATATATGGATTATCTATATGAGATGGAAGAACTAAATCTTGAGATAACAAGTGAATTTATTTTAATGGCATCTACTCTATTACAGATTAAATCTAGGATGCTTCTACCTAAGAATCCAACAGACGATGAAAAAGAATCTGAAGATGACCCAAGGGAAGAGTTGGTTTTGAGGTTGTTGGCATATAAGAAATATAAAGAAGCTTCTGAGAGATTGAGACAGTTTGAGAAGAGAGAGTCAAAGGCGTTTTATAAACCTAGAGAGGATCTATCAGATTATGAAGAAGAATTAGATATGGGGCCATTGGATTTAAAGCTTATAATAAAATCTATCAATAATATCATCAATAAAAGAGGTATTAATGAAAAGATTATTGATATCCATGAAATAGAGAAGGAAGAATATACGGTAAGAGAATGTACACAAATAGTAGTAGATAGATTAGAGGATTATAGTAGTTTTTCTTTTACTGAATTATTAAATGAAAAATCTACAAGGGGAGAAATTGTAGCATATTTTTTATCAGTATTAGAGCTAATAAAGTTAAAAGTTATAGATGTAGAACAAGATGAAAACTTTTCTGATTTAATCATTATCAAGCGAAATAGGTGAGTATTGAAATATGGATAAGAGAGAGATAAAAGCGATTATTGAATCTTTATTATTTATTTGGGGAGATCCACTGAGTATAGAAGATATTTCTGAAATCTTAGAGATGGACAAGGATGAACTACAGATAATACTAAAAGAGATGATGGATGAGTTTGACTATAATAGAAGAGGATTGAGAATAATCAAGATGGATGATACTTTTCAGATAGGTACCAGACCAGAGCACTATGATTGGATTAAGAAGCTACATCAACAAAAACCACCTAAAAACCTTTCTAACGCAGCATTGGAGACACTTTCTATAATTGCATATAAACAACCAGTTATAAAATCTGATATAGAATACATAAGAGGAGTTAAATGTGATAAGGCTATTGAAACTTTAATGGAGAGGAATTTAGTAGAAGAGGTGGGAAGATTAGATAGAACTGGTAGGCCAATTCTATATGGCACAACCTCGGAGTTTTTAAAGTTATTCTCTTTAGAGAGTCTAGATGATTTACCAGATTTAGGGGAAATAGAGGAGAAATTAAATGATGATATAGAGGAATAATACTTTAGGGTATTATTTTTCTTGATTTTTGGCAAAATAAGATAAAAGAACTTAGGAGGTTTAAACTTGAAGAAAATAGTAATGGTATTCACATTAGCATTATGTATCTTATTTTCCAAATATCATATGGTTATAGCAGAAGATTTACAGCTATCGGGAGAAAGTTATGTGTTGATGGATGAGATATCAGGAAGAATTATCTTGGAAAAAGATCCTCATAAAAAGATGCCTATGGCTAGTACTACAAAGATTATGACGACTTTAGTGGCAATAGAAAATGCTGATTTAAATGATAAAGTGGTGATAGATGAACAAAGTATAAATATAGAGGGTTCTAGTATATATCTAGAAAAAGGGGAGGTAATGAGCTTAGAAGATCTTCTGTATGGTCTTATGTTGAGATCTGGAAATGATGCTGCAGTTGCCATAAGCCGACATGTTGGGAAAACAGAGGAAAGATTTGTAGATATGATGAATGCCAAGGCAAAGTCTATAAATGCATTAAATACTCATTTTGAAAATCCTCATGGTCTAAGTCATGAAAATCACTATTCTACAGCATATGATTTGGCTCTTATTACTAAGGAAGCTTTCAAACATAAGGAGTTTATGGATATATCTAAGACCAAATCATATCACGCTAATAGGGAGAAAAACAACTACTTTGTAAATAAGAATAAGATACTATGGGAATATGAAGGTGGAGATGGTGGAAAAACAGGATATACTATGAATGCTGGAAGATGTCTAGTATCTACTTCAAATAGAAATGGATTTAGATTGATAGCAGTTAGCCTAAATGCTCCAAATTGGTTTAATGATAATTATAAATTGTTGGATTATGGTTTTGAAAACTTTAAACAGTATTTGATATATGATAAAGGTCAATTTATAAGGAAAGCAGAAGTATTACATGGTAAGACAGACGTAGAATTAATTATGGAAGATTGTCTAATCTATCCACTTACTGAAGAAGAAAGAGAAAAAATAAAAGTAAGTATAGTTTTAGATGAAAAATTAGAAGCTCCTATAAAAAGAGGACAGAGATTAGGTACATTAGAGACGTACTTAGATGGAAAGCTTATAAAAGAAGAAAAGTTAATAGCAAAAAAGGATGTCTATAGGGAAAATATAGTAAATAGGCTATTTAAGAAAGTCAATATGGGTTTTAATTGAGTTTATAGTCTTTAAATCTTATAAAGAAAACTTATATCAGATAGAGTTTCCTCTCTATGTGATATAAGTTTTTCATATAGCCAATTTACTTTTATCCATAAAAGGGATAATATAGTAGTGAAACTTAAACTGGAAAGGGGAAATATATGAGATTACAAAAATATATGGCAAAATGTGGTGTAGCATCTAGGAGAAAATCAGAGGAGATCATATCCAAAGGACTTGTCAAAGTCAATGGTAAGATAGTAGATGAATTAGGGGTACAAATAGATCCTACTAAAGATGTAGTTGAAGTTGATGGAAAGACAATCAAATTAGAAACTAATAAGATATATATTATGGTCAACAAGCCTGTTGGATATGTAACAACATTGAAAGATGAAAAAGATAGAAAGGTAGTCACAGATCTAATTGAGGGAGTTAGAGAGAGAATCTATCCAGTGGGAAGATTAGATATAGATACTACAGGATTACTCATATTGACTAATGATGGAGATTTGACATTTAAATTGACTCATCCAAGTAATGAGGTATTTAAAAGGTATATTGCTATTGTGGAAGGGGTTCCTACTAAATATGAATTAGATAGATTTAGAAATGGACTAGTCATAGATGGACGAAAGACATCTAAGGCAAATATCAAAGTAGCTAAGAGATATGATGATGAATCTATTTTAGATATTAGTATATATGAGGGAAGAAATAGACAGGTAAAGAAGATGTGTGAGAAGATAAATCATCCAGTTAAAAAGCTAAAAAGAATCAGTATTGGTGAAATTGAACTTGGAGGATTAGATATAGGAAATTGGAGATATTTGAATCAAGAAGAAATAGATTATTTAAAGTTATTATAATAAGGTGATAGGACATGAAATATAAAAAGATAAATAATGCTGTATCCATTGTTCATAATTTGATGAAAGAACATTTAAAATCTGGAGATGTGGTTTTAGATTGTACTATGGGAAATGGAAAAGATACACTACTGATGGCTGAATTAGTAGGACCTTTAGGTAAAGTATATGGATTTGATATACAGGATATAGCTATAGAGAATACTAAAGATTTATTAAAAGAATTGGACTATAATAATACTATTCTCATTAAAGAGAGTCACGAATTTATAGATAGATATATAGATGAAGCTTTAGATTTTATAGTGTATAATCTAGGTTATTTACCTGGGGGAGATAAGAATATAAAGACTAAGGTCTCTACAACTATATCGAGTATTAAAAAGGCTCTAAAGATGTTAAAGCCAAATGGAATATTATGTATAGTATCATATATAGGGCACGATGGAGGTATGGAAGAGAATATAGGCATTTCTGAGTTATTGTCTGAATTAGATCAAAAGACTTTCAATGTACTAAAATTTAGATTTATCAACCAAAAAAACAATCCTCCTATATTATATGTTGTAGAAAAATCAAGGAACAGAATATAGGGAAGATATGTCTAAATACCGTTGCATAGACTTATACAATTTGATAATATTAAGTTGATAAGTCTAAAGTTGGTGGACTTTGTAGTGAATTAGGGTGAGAGGGGTGTTATTGATGGAAAAAAATCAAGATTTGATTAGATTGATAAAAGATAATTATACAAGATTGAGTAAAGGACAAAAATTAATCGCTAATTTTATTCTCAAAGATTATGATAAGGCGGCTTTTATGACTGCTGCAAACCTTGGAAACGCAATAGGAGTAAGTGAATCCACAGTTGTAAGATTTGCCAATAGATTGGGATTTGAAGGATATAGAGAATTACAAAATGACTTACAAGAGTTAATAAAGAATAAACTTACCACTGTTCAAAGACTAAATATAGCTGAGAGTAATTATAAAAATGGCGAAAATGTTTTGTCTAAAATTATGGAAAGAGATATGGAGAATATAAAGAAGACTATAAATGAAATAAATACAAATTCTTTTCAACAAGCTATAGACTTAATATTAAAGGGAAAGCGAATATATATAATTGGACTTAGAAGTTCATCATTTTTAGCTGGATATTTAGGATTTTATCTGAACTTTTTGTTTGATAATGTAAAAATTGTAGGAAGTGGACCAAATGATATCTTTGAACAACTTCTAAGAATATCTTCAGAAGATGTAGTAGTTGTCATTACATATCCTAGATATTCAAAGAGAATAATGGATGTATTAGAATATACTAAGGAAAAAGGGGCTTCCATAATTACTATAACAGATAGCTTCATATCTCCTGCTGCTCACGAGGCTAATGTATCTTTAATTGCAAGTAGTGATATGTTATCCTTTGTAGATTCTCTAGTGGCTCCAATGAGCTTGATCAATGCTTTTATAATTGCATTAGGTAATGAAAAGAGAAAGTATTTAAATAATTACTTTGAAGATTTAGAAGTTATCTGGAAGCAATATGGAATATATAATGAAGATAATCTTGAATAATAGATTTATTCTTATCAAATAAAATCTTATCATAAATGATAATAACATAATATAAAAACAAACGAGGGATAGTATGAATGATAAAATTGGAATAATAGGTGCAGGACCTGCAGGGATATTAGCAGCTGGAATTGCTGGTTCAAAGGGAAAAGATGTTACTCTAATAGAGAAAAATAATAAGATTGGGAAAAAACTATTTATCACTGGAAAAGGACGTTGTAACATAACCAATGGATCTTCCATAGATGAATTCTTTGAATATATTACTAAAAATAAAGACTTCTTATATAGTAGCCTATATTCATTTTCTAATGATGATATCATTCGCCTTCTCAATGAATTTGGATTGGAAACAAAGATGGAAAGAGGCAATCGGATATTTCCTAAAAGTGATAAATCAAGTGATGTTATTAAAGCATTTAATAGATTTTTAGAGAAAAATAGAGTCAAAATAATGTTAAATTCTTTAGTTAGGGATATTGACTTCAAAGATGGGAAATTTTTAGTATGGATAAATAATGATATTTTGAAATTTGATAAGCTTATCCTAGCGACTGGAGGTAAGTCTTATCCTATTACTGGTTCCACAGGAGATGGGTATGTCTTTGCTCAGAAATTTGGGCATACTATTACTACTTTAAATCCCTCTTTGGTTCCTATAGAAGTGAAAGAAGATTGGATTAAAGACCTTCAAGGGTTGTCTCTAAAGAATGTAGAACTAAATACTTATGTCAATAATAAAGTTATCCACAGGGAATTTGGAGAAATGATATTTACTCATTATGGAATATCTGGCCCGATTGTCCTGAGTACAAGTAACTATTTACATAGATATAATGAGGAGAATTTAAATTTTAAGATAGATCTAAAACCAGCTCTTGATGTTTCAAAATTAGATGACAGAATCTTAAAGGATTTTCAGAAGTATTCAAATAAATGGATTAAGAATGCTTTAGATGATCTATTACCTCAGAGGATAATACCACTTATTATACAATTATCAGGTATAGATCCAGATAGTATAGTAAATCAGATAACTAAAAGGGAGAGAGAAAATTTAACCTATATAATTAAAAATTTTCCACTGAGTTTCAAGAAGCTCAGACCTATTGAAGAAGCCATAGTTACATCTGGAGGAATCTCTGTCAATGAGATAAACCCTTCTACTATGGAATCTAAGATTTTGCCGAATCTATATTTTGCAGGTGAAGTTATTGATGTAGATGCACTTACTGGAGGATTTAATCTTCAGATTGCATATTCTACTGGATATTTAGCAGGTATAAATGTATAATAATTCAATTTAACTTTAACATTATCTATCAACTGAAATTACTTGTATAGTAATAGTATTTAATATATAATTATTAGGAGAGTGTATCTATGAATATGATATCGATCAGAGGAGCCATTACAGTAATGCAAAATGATGAAGAGGAGATCTTGAGTAGTACAAGGGAATTGATTACGGCTATAGAAAAGGCCAATAATTTAAATAAAGAAGATGTTGTCAGCATTATTTTTAGTTGTACTAATGATCTTACAAAGGTTGCGCCTGCTAAGGCAGCTAGGCAACTGGGATATGTACAAGCTGGTCTGATGAGCTTTAATGAGATGTATGTAGAGAATTCTCTAGAGAGATGTGTTAGACTGATGATATTTTGTAATTCAAATATAAGGCAAAATGAAGTTAAACATATTTATCTCAAAGATGCAAAAAAGTTAAGACCTGATTTAGTATAGATGAGATAGCTCATATAGATACCACCTAGTGGTGGTTATTATTTTGTTGGGAGGGGTTTAATTGACTGAAGCATATTATTCAATTGCCATAGATGGACCAGCAGGGGCTGGCAAGAGTACAATAGCAAAAAAGGTTTCTGAAACTTTGAAGATTGAATATATAGATACAGGTGCTATGTATAGGGCATTGACTTTAAAAGTATTGAGAAATAACATAGACCCCATGAATGAGGAAAAGATAGTTGAGATTGCAAAGTCAACAGAGATATATTTTAAGAATAACAAAGTATATTTAGACCACATAGATGTAAGTGAGGAGATAAGAAATAATATAATTAGTCAAAATGTCTCTCACATATCTAAAATAGGAGAAGTTAGAAACAGACTAGTCAATTTACAGCGAAATATGGCACTAGAAAAAAATATAGTTATGGATGGTAGAGATATAGGGACAGTAGTACTACCTAATGCACAGTACAAATTTTTTTTGACAGCTACTGTTGTTGAAAGAGCTACTAGGAGATATAAGGAGTTATTAGATAGAGGTGTCCTTGATGTAGATCTAGATAGCATAATATCAGATATAATAGAGAGGGATAGTATAGACAGTAATAGAGAAATAAGCCCATTGAAACAGGCTAAAGATGCCTATCTACTAGATACCACTGATAAATCAATAGAAGAATGTGTAGATTATATTGTCTCCATCGTATTAAGGAGGAATAAATAATTGTTCTATAGTGTAATAAAATCCGTAGTAGGATTTATATTAAAACCTTTTTTTCGAATAAAAGTATATGGAACTGAAAATATACCTCATGATGGAAAGGTGATATTATGTTCAAATCATGCTAGCAATTGGGATCCTATATTGATATCCATTGCATTTCCACGACAGATATATTGGATGGCTAAAAAGGAATTATTTAAAACTAAGACATTGTCTGCACTTATCTATAAATTAGGTGCATTTCCTGTAGATAGAGATGGAGCAGATATTACAGCTATAAAAAATGCTCTTAGAGTATTAAAAGCTGATGGTGTTTTAGGTATATTTCCTGAAGGAACACGGGTAAAAGGTTTTGAGCTTAAAAATGCTAAATCAGGTGCTATTCTATTAAGTGTTAAATCCAAGTCACCTATTCTACCTATATATATTCGCGGGAACTATAGACCTTTTAGTAGTATAGATATCTATATTGGTGAGTCCATAGACTATTCAAAAAAAATAGATAAAAAGCCAAGTTCAGAAGATTATACTAATATGGGAGAAGAACTTTTATATAGGATATATAAATTAGATAATATTGGAGGTAATTGATTGAAGATCATAGTTGCTGATAATGCTGGTTTTTGTTTTGGAGTTAATAGAGCTATGGAGATTGCTAATACTGAGATCCACAAAAAATTGGACAATCTCTTTTCTTATGGGCCACTAATTCACAATCCTCAAGCAGTGGATATGTTAAAAAATCAAGGACTTATACCTATAGATGATATATCTAAGTTAAAAGAGGGCAATGTGATTATTAGATCACATGGAATCCCCAAACAAATAGAAGAAGAGTTTAAAAGATATAATGTGAAATTAATTGACACTACATGCCCTTATGTAAAAGCAGTTCATAAAAGAGTAGAAAACTTTAGAAATAAAGGATATAATATCGTTATAATTGGTGATCCTGAGCATCCAGAGGTAATAGGAATAAATGGTTGGTGCAATAATGAGGCATATATTGTAAATACTCCTGAAGATGTTCAGAAATTATCACATATGGATAGTATCTGTGTAGTTTCTCAGACTACAAATACAGAAGAAAAATTTAATCAGCTATCTAAACTGATAGAATCTAAGGGAAATACAGTAGAAATCTTTAATACTATTTGTAATGCAACTAAAAATCGTCAAAATTCTGCTAAAGATGTAGCTAGTATAGTAGATGCAATGATTGTGATTGGCGGGTATAAGAGTTCAAATACATTAAAATTAGTGGAGATAAGCAAAAAGTATTGTAAAAATGTATTTCATATAGAAACAATTAAAGATATGTCTTTACAAGAACTATCAAAATTTAATACAATAGGAATAACAGCAGGTGCATCTACACCTGATTGGATAATTAAGGAGGCTGTTGAAGTAATGGATAATTTAAACAATAATGAGATGATGGAAGCAATTGAAAATTCATTTACTAAAATTCATAGGGGAGATATAGTCGAAGGTGAAGTAATCTTTGTAACCAATGATGAAGTTATGGTTAATATTAACTATAAATCAGACGGTATTATTACTAAAGATGAGTTATCTAATGATCCAGATATTAACCCAAAGGAAGTCATTAAAGCAGGAGATAAGATCCAAGTATATGTAATAAAAGTTGATGATGGAGAAGGAAATGTAGTTCTATCTTCTAAGAGAGTAGAAGAAATGACGATGTGGGAAGAACTAGAGGAAAACTTTAATAATAAAGATGTGGTAAAAGCTAAAGTTATTAGAGTAGTAAAAGGTGGCTTAATAGCTTTAGCAAAGGGAATAAATGCATTTATACCTGCATCACATGTATCAATAAATTATGTTACAGATTTAAGTCAATTTGTAGGCAAGGAGTTTATGGTTACAATATTAGACTTTGATAAACAAAAAAGAAGAGTTATCTTATCTAGAAAAGAAGTAGAAAGAGTAGAAGTAGAAAGTATGAGAGATAAACTATGGAATAGCCTAGAGGAAGGTGCCATAATAGAAGGTATAGTACAAAGATTGACAAACTTTGGTGCATTTGTAGACTTAGGTGGAGTTGATGGACTAATACACATATCTGATCTTTCTTGGAATAGAGTAAAACATCCATCTGAAGTTGTAAAACCAGGTGACAAGGTAGAAGTTCAGGTGTTATCTTTTAATAAAGAAAAGAATAGAATATCTTTAGGTTTAAAGCAAACTGTAGAAGAACCATGGGAACTATTTAAAAGAAATGTACAAATTGGAGATATAGTAGAAGGAAAAGTTGTAAACCTATTAGACTTTGGAGCGTTTATTAGGCTAAAAGAAGGAGTAGACGGCCTATTACATGTATCACAAATATCTAAAGAACATATAGAAAAGCCATCAGATGTATTAAATATTGGGGATAATATTAAAGTTAAAGTCATAGATATAGATGAAGAAGATAGAAGAATTAGCTTGAGTAAAAGGGAATTAGAAACTGAAGAAAAGACATCTGAAGATGTAGAGGAAAAGAACGTTCCTGAAGAAGATGTTACTATTAAAGACATAATTGATAATAAATAATAGATTATATAGTACTATTGTTATATGAAATTCTTATAACTATAGTACTATTGCTTTAATTAGGATATTAACAGAAAAAGGGGGATATATTTGGATACTTATACTTTTTTAGCATCTATTGTCGATGATAGTGGTATATCTGGATATGAGCATAATTTAAAGGATAAGATAGTATCTAGTTTTAAACCACTTTCTGACGATATATGGTCAGATGCTCTTGGAAATATAATTGTTCTTAAAAGGGGAACATCATCTGAAAACAATATTAAGATAATGTTGGCTGCACATATGGATGAAATAGGATTAATGGTTAAAGACATTGAAGAAAATGGATTTTTAAGATTTACTAGTATAGGTGGTATAGATCCTAGAACTATACTTGGTCAAGAAGTAATTGTGCATGGTAAAGAAGGACTATTTGGAGTTGTAGGTTCAAAGCCACCTCATCTACAGGATGTAGATGAAAGAAATAAGGCAATAAAACTAGAGGATATGGTAATTGATGTAGGACTTCCTAAGGATAAATTAGAAGATATTGTAAACATTGGAGATCCAATTACTATTAATCGTCAATTAATTGATCTTAGAAATAATAGGATTGCTGGTAAATCTCTAGATGACAGAACTGGAATTGCTGCGCTTTTAGAATGTTTAAAGGAATTAAATAAGATGAATCATGATGCAGATGTATACCTAGTATGTACTGTTCAAGAAGAGGTAAGCATGGCAGGAGCTTATACCTCTGCTTATGGTATAGATCCAGATATAGGAATAGCAGTTGATGTTGGTTTCGGAACTACTCCTGAACTAAATAGATATGATTCTATTGAATTAGGTAAAGGCCCTGGTATTACATTGGGAGGAAATATACATCCTGGTTTAAGGGAAAGATTAACCTCAGTTGCTAATAAATATAATATACCTTATCAAATGGAGATTACTCCAGGCCCTACTGGAACTGATGCAAGGGCAATTCAAATAACCAAAAATGGAATTCCATCTCTAGTTTTATCAATACCATTGCGATATATGCATACATCTGTAGAAGTAGTAGATATGATAGATATAGAAAACACTGGGAAACTATTGGCGTTCTTTATCAATGATATTTCCAATGATAATCTGGAGGGGATATTATGCTATTAAAACTATTGACTGAAGCATCAGGAGTTTCTGGAAATGAAAAAGAAGTAAGAGATATAATAATATCTGAAATAAAAGATTATGTAGATGATATAAAGATAGATAGATTGGGAAATATAATTGCATATAAAGAGGGAAAAGACAATCCAAAGACATTGATGGTAACAGCTCATATGGATGAAGTTGGGCTGATGGTAAAGGATATTGATGACTCTGGACTGTTGAAATTCATGGATGTAGGTGGAATAGATAAGCGTATTTTAGTATCTAAGCCTGTTTTAGTTGGAATAGATAAGGTATATGGTGTAATTGGTGCAAAGCCTATTCATCTTCAGAAGAGGACAGAATGGAAGAATGCACTTGATATTGATGAACTATATATAGATATAGGGGCAAGATCAAAAGAAGATGCTGAAAGATATGTTAAGATTGGAGATTACGTTTCTTTTTACAGTACTTATAGAGAATTTGGAGATAACTTAGTTAAGGCTAAGGCGTTAGACAATAGAGTGGGATGTTCTATACTTATTGATATTCTTAAGAAAAAAAGAGATATAAGTTTCTATGGTGTCTTTACAGTTATGGAAGAATTAGGATTAGTTGGTGCTGGACCTGCTGCATATGAAATAGATCCAGACATTTCAATAGTATTAGAAGGAACCCTATGTTATGATATGTCTAAATTAGATAGTCATTTGGTACCTACTTACCTTGGTAGAGGACCAGCAATTTCTCTAGTAGATAGAACAACTCTATATGATAAAGATCTGAGAGAAAAGATAGTATATATTGCTGAAAAAAATAAGATTCCATATCAATATAGAAAAACTTCCATGGGAGGAAATGATTCGGGGAAAATACACATATCAAAGGCTGGGTCTTTGACTACTACTATCTCTGTTCCATGTAGATATATACATTCACCTGCTTCAGTTATGAGTTTAGATGATTATGACAATACCTATAGATTAGTGGATTGCATCTTATCAGAATTTCAAGGGGAGGAGTTATAATGAATTTTAATAGTGAATTATTGAGAAATTTGGTCAAGGTATTTGGTCCTTCTGGAAATGAAGGACTTATAAGAGAATTTATAATAAATGAAATTAAAGATCATGTAGATGACATAAAGGTAGATGCCCTTGGAAATCTAATTGCACATAAGAAGGGCAATGGAAAAAAGATAATGATCTCTGCACATATGGATCAAATTGGAATGATGGTAATAGATATAGATGATAAGGGATTTATAAGATTTACTAATATAGGCGGAATATCACCGATTGATTCAATAGGCCAAAAGGTCATATTTCAAGATGGAACTATAGGTGTCATATTTCATGAACCTATAGAGGATATATCTGAGTTAAAATTAGAAAATATGTATATAGATATTGGTACATTCTCTAGAGAAGAGACAGAAACCAAAGTAAAAATAGGAGATATGTGTATATATGAGTCTGAATTCCATGAAAATGAAAATGTTATATTTACACCTTATTTAGATGACAGAGTTGGCTGTTTTATAGCTATTGAAGTGATAAAGAGTATTGACAATATAAATAATGATCTATATTTTGTATTTTCTGTTCAAGAGGAAGTAGGACTTAGAGGAGCTAGAACTGCTGCATATGCAATAGAACCAGATATAGCTATATCATTAGATGTAACTGATAATGGTGATACACCAAAGGAAAAAAGGTTGGCTATTTCTTTAAATAAAGGTGCGGCTATTAAAGTAAAGGATAATTCTATAATTTCACATCCTATAGTCAAAGAGACTCTTGTAAGTTTAGCCAAAGAAAAAAATATACCATATCAGATGGAAGTTTTAGAATCTGGTGGAACAGATGCTGGTTCCATTCATCTAACTAGAGCGGGAGTTCCATCAGGAGGCATATCTATACCAACTAGATATGTTCACTCAACTATAGAAATGGCTTCAAAAGAGGATATAAAAAACTGCACTCAATTATTAAATGAGTTTTTAATGACGGAATTTGAATTTTAGCTCCCAAAATTGTTGAATAGTATACTAATTTGTATGAAAATTTATTCATAATAAAAAAGGATTTCAATCTTATTAATAGAAATATATTATATTAGAGATTAAAAAAGGGGGACTAGTTTTGTTGGATTATAGTGAAGAATATACAATATCTGAAGTCGCCGATATTACAGGCTATGCTCCTCATGTCCTTAGGTATTATGAAAAGGAATTTAATATAGATATACCAAGAAAAGAGTCAAATCATAGGTATTATACTTATAAGGAAATTGAATTAATTAACTATATCAAGAGTTTAAAAGAAAAGGGATTTGGAAATAAGCAGATAAACTTAATTATCAATTCTCCTCAGGAGGTATTGTCATCTCAGGAAAATGGTGCTATGGTGTCTTTAGATAATAATGAGCACGGGCTGGAACCAGTAGACATAGCTATGGAAATATCTTCTGTATTAGAAGAGAGGTTTTTTGAAAAACTATCAGAGTATCTTTCTACTGAAAATAATAATACTTCGGATTTAATTGAAGATTTGAAGGAAGAGATTATTGCCCTAAGGAATGAGATCAATTCAAAAGAGAGAGATGTATTGATTTGTGAAAATGCAAAGTTAAAGATGAAGGTAAAAGAAAAGACTTACGAAAATGTCAAGTTAAAAGAGGATCTAAGAAAGCTTAAGAGTGAAAAAACTAGTATTTTTAAAAGATTATTTAGATTCAACAATGCCGATTAAATAAGATAATAGATAAATTGCTCTGATCTCTAAAGAAGGACTGAGTTCTATATTATTGGAACTCGGTCCTTGGTATTTATATAAATAAATTTGAGAAGTTTTCACAAGCAATAATAAAAGTCATATTAATATATCATAGAGTTAAATGTATTCTAGTACACCTTAGTGTATAATAAGGGGGTAAGATAATATGACTGGAGAAGAGATATTAGCTTTTATCAAACCAGAAATACTCATATTGATTCCAGTCCTCATTATAATAGGATTAATGATAAAGAAAACTGAACATATTAAAGATTGGGCTATACCCATTATCTTAGGAGTAATAGGTATCTTATTTGCTATATTGATCTTAGGGTTTGAAAATGGATTTAACGGAGTCACTATACTAAATGGAGTATTGCAGGGAATATTAGCAGCAGGGATGGCGGTGTACGTCCATCAGTTGACTATACAGTCTACAAGGAAAAGAGTTGAAGAGGACCAGGATTAATTTTCTGGCCTTTTTTTATTGTTAAATATTCATAAAAATTTGAAATATATTGTATATATCTATTGGCTTATACGCATTTAATACGTATAATAGTAATTAAGATAGAGAGTGTGTTGGGGGGATAACACTGAAATAAATGAACTTTTAGCAAAAGCAATTATTAAACGACAAGGGCTTAAATAAGCCCTAATTATTGCATTTAGCAGGAGGATGATAAGATGAAAAGAGTATATCCTATAATTTTAATTCCAGCGGAGATGGGATATGTTGTATATGTTCCAGATTTAAAAATAAATACTGAAGGAATAGATATAGCAGATGCAATTGGAATGGCACGAGATGCAATTGGATTGTGGGGAATAACTGAAGAAGATTGTGGAAGAGATATTCCAGAGCCAACAACTATAGAAATAGAAAAAATAGAGCATAATAGTGATGATATAGTAACTCTTGTAGATGTTGATTTCAAAGAATATAGGAAAGCAAATGATATTAGAACAATTAGGAAAAATGTAACTATTCCTAGCTGGTTAAATTATGCAGCAGAAAAAGAAGGAATAAACTTCTCTCAAGTGTTGCAAGAGGCATTAAAAGACCGATTACAATTACAAAAGTAAAGGTGAAAAGTACACACCATTACTTTAGAAACTTATATAGGTTAAAAAAGACTAGGAAGCCTTATCCTAGTCTTTTTTTATTCTATAAGGTTTGATATAATAGTTTAAATACAAGTTACTGATTACTGAGGAGGAAAAAATAAATGAATTTAAATATACCAAATATACCAGAAGAAGAATCAATGCAAATTGAACATTTTATGGATAAAATAAGAAGTGAAAACGATGAATATTTCGTAAAAACAGGAAAGAGAAAAAAGAGTCTCATCGTGACCCATGGTTGTCAGATGAATGAGCATGACTCAGAGAAGATTTCCTGGATATTGGAGGGGATAGGATACGCTTTAACCGACAATAGAGATGAATGTGATTTAATTATATATAATACCTGTGCTGTGAGAAAGACAGCAGAGGATAAGGTATATGGTCAATTAGGTGAATTAAAAGAATTAAAGAGGAGAAATCCTAATTTAATAATTGCAGTTTGCGGTTGTATGATGCAGAGGGAAGAAGCTATTGAAATCATTAGATCAAAATATAGACATGTGGACATCATATTTGGTACAAATAATATTCACAAATTACCACAGCTGATTAATAAGTATGAGAATACAAAAAAGCTGGTAATAGATGTATTGGAAGAGAATAGAGAAATAGACGAAAGTATAGATGCAAATAGAAAATATACTTATAAGGCATTTGTAAATATAATGTATGGATGTAATAATTTTTGTAGTTATTGTATAGTGCCCTATACAAGAGGAAGGGAAAAAAGCAGAGAACCTGAAAATATAATAAATGAGATCAAACAATTAGCAGAAGATGGATGTAAAGAAGTTACCTTGTTAGGACAAAATGTGAATTCATATGGTAAAACCCTTGATAGAGATTATAATTTTTCAGATCTGCTTAGAGATATAAATAATATTAATGGAATAGAGAGAATAAGGTTTATGACATCTCATCCTAAGGACATATCGGAAGAATTGATTAACTCTTATGCTAAGCTAGATAAACTTTGCGACCATCTGCATTTACCTGTTCAATCAGGGAGTAATAGGATATTAAAACTTATGAATAGAGGATATACAAGGGAAGAGTATTTGGATATAATAAAGAAGATCAGAGCTGTTAATCCTGATATAACCCTTACTACTGATATTATCGTAGGATTTCCAGGAGAGACAGAAGAAGATTTCAATGAGACTTTAGAATTAGTCAAGGAAATAGAACTTGATTCAGCTTTTACTTTCTTATACTCTATTAGGGAAGGTACTCCTGCTGCAAAGATGAAAGAGCAAGTAGATGATATAGTAAAACATCAACGCTTTCAACGACTATTAGATATATTACATCCCATCGGGCTGGAAAAAAATAAAAAGTTGTTGGGAAAAAAAGTAAAGGTATTAGTTGAAGATGTAAGCAAGAACGACAAAGATATGTTAGATGGCAGGACTACAGGAGGTAAGTTAGTTCACTTTAAAGGTGATAAAGAATTGATTGGAAATATAATTGATGTTAAAATAACCAATGTTAAAACATTTACATTGGAAGGTATTTTACTTTAGTATGGGAGGGTATGATTTGGATAATTTAACTCCTATGATGAAACAATATATGTCTATAAAAGATAGATATAAGGATTCTATCTTGTTTTTTAGGCTAGGAGACTTTTATGAGATGTTTTTCGATGACGCATTGACTGCATCAAGAGAACTAGAGATAACTTTAACTCAAAGGGATTGTGGGATGGATGAGAAAGCTCCAATGTGTGGAGTACCACATCATGTAGTAGATACCTATATATCCCGTCTGGTGGAAAAGGGATACAAGGTTGCCCTCTGTGAGCAGATGGAAGATCCATCTCAGGCCAAGGGTATTGTAAGACGTGATGTGATCAAAGTAGTAACACCTGGAACTATTACAGATTCAAATGTCCTGGATGAAAAGTCCAATAATTATCTAGTGTCTATATATATGGACAAATTTGGAATTGGCATAGCATATGCAGATAATTCTACAGGAGAGATGTATACCACAGAGTATTCTGGTGATATTGAAAATAATTATAGATTTGTAATTGATGAATTGGGAAAGATATTTCCCTCTGAGATTATCTGCAATAATGGATTTCTTCTAAATAAGAAATATATAAATATAATAAGAAATAAGATAAATCCTTATTTCAGTGTATATGATGATATTGAAGATATAGATAAAGTAGAAAATAATACGATTTTAGATCTATTTAAAGTGTCTACATTACAAGAACTAAATATGGATGGAAAGATCTATTCTATATTATCTACAAATAAACTAATAGAGTATTTGTTTAATACTCAGAAGAATTCCTTAGATCATATTAACAATCTATCATACTATGAGCCTCAAGATTATATGATTATGGATATAAACACTAGGACAAACTTAGAAATACATGAAACTATAATTTCCAAGAGGAAAAAGGGCGCTTTAATAGGGGTTATAGATAAGACTTCAACTGCAATGGGTGGGAGACTTTTAAAAAACTGGCTAGAGCAACCCCTATTGAATATGACCGAAATAAATCGACGATTAGATATGGTAGAATATTTTTATGAAAATATAATGTTTATGGACGACATAGTAGATGTTCTTAAAAATATCTATGATATAGAGAGATTATCCAGTAAGGTTTCAAATGGCAATTGTAATGGTAGAGATCTTATATCCTTGAAAAATTCGATTCAAGTCCTACCTAGATTGAAGTCACTATTAAGTTCTACCTCTAGTAAAGAATTAAGCAGTATTGGCAACTCTATGGATACCTTATCAGATATATATAATCTAATAGAATCTTCAATTATAGATGACCCTCCTATTTCTATAAAAGAAGGGGGACTAATAAAAAAAGGGTTTAATGAGGAGCTAGATGAGGTTAAAGAGGCTAGTATTCGTGGTAAGGAATGGTTGACATCATTAGAAGCTAAAGAACGCCAAAATACTGGCATAAAGAACTTAAGAATTGGATATAACAAAGTTGCAGGATATTTTATTGAAGTTACAAAATCGAATATATCCATGGTGCCTGACTACTTTACTAGAAAACAAACTTTGACTAATTCAGAAAGATATTATACTGATGAATTGAAGTCTATGGAGTCAAAGATCTTAGGTGCTGAAGAAAAGTCTATAGGATTAGAGTATCAAATATTTCAATCCATTAGAAATAGTATAAAAGATGAAATCAGGAGAATTCAATATGTTAGTAAGATGATAGCTACTACAGATGTAATCGCATCCTTTGCAAAAATAGCACGAAATAATGACTATATTAGACCTAAGTTGAATAATGATGGATATATTCTTATTGAGGAAGGTAGACACCCTGTTGTTGAAACTATGATAGAGAACAATCTCTTTGTTCCTAATGATACATGTATTGGTAGAGATGACAATATGATTCATATTATAACTGGTCCTAATATGGCAGGTAAGTCCACATATATGAGACAGGTAGCAATTATAACATTACTGGCTCAAATTGGCTCTTTTGTACCTGCTAAGAAAGCAGATATATCTATAGTCGATAGGATATTTACTAGAATAGGCGCTTCAGACAATCTATCACAAGGTGAAAGTACCTTTATGGTTGAAATGAATGAAGTTTCAAATATTATAAGAGATGCAACTAGTAAGAGCTTAATAATATTAGATGAAGTTGGAAGAGGTACTAGTACTTATGATGGACTTAGTATTGCTTGGGCAGTAGTGGAATATATTGCAACTAAGATAAAGGCAAAGACTCTTTTTGCTACTCACTATCATGAGTTAACTCAACTTGCACATAATTTTAAAGAAGTAAAGAATATGACAATATCTGCTGAGGAAAAAGGAGATGATATAGTATTTCTAAGAAAGATAATTGAAGGAAGTACAAATAAAAGCTATGGTATTCAAGTTGCAAGGCTTGCTGGGATAAATAATGAAATAATCAACAGAGCAAATGAAATATTGTCTATTATTGAAGGTTCTCATGAAATAGATATTAATTCTGCTCCAAAGGATAATTTGAAGCAGTTAAATCTCTTAGATTATAAAAAGGACTATTTTATTGATAGAATTCTCAATATAGATACAAATTCATTGACACCTATAGAGGCGTTGATGACTTTAAATAACCTTGTTAAGGATGCCATAAACCTTAAGGAGAAATAGATATGTCTAAAATTAAGATATTAGATAATTTAACTATTCAAAAGATAGCAGCTGGTGAAGTAATTGAAAACCCTTCATCTATTGTAAAAGAACTAGTTGAAAATTCCATAGATGCAAATTCTAAAAGTATAATAGTAGATATAAGTAATGGTGGCAAAACTTCCATTAGGATTACTGATGATGGAGATGGAATTGAGGAAAAAGACTTAAAGATTGCTTTTGAAAGACATTCGACTTCTAAATTGAGTAGTATAGATGATATCTATAGTATTATGTCACTGGGCTTTAGAGGAGAGGCATTGGCCAGTATAGCCAGTGTAGCTAAAGTAGAGGTGCTAACTAAAACTGCAGAATCTAGTGCAGGATCCCATGGGATTATAGAAGAAGGTAAGATAGTCTCAATGGACATGGTAGGATGTCCTAAGGGAACTACTATGATAGTTCGAGATCTGTTCTACAACTTACCTGTTAGGAAGAAGTTTTTAAAAAGTGATATAACAGAGGGAAATTATATCAGTGATATAGTCAATAAACTTGCATTGGGAAATCCTAAAGTTGCTTTTAAATTTATTAGAGATAATAAGACTATATTACAAACTTCCAATAGTGGAGAGCTAATAGATACTATATATACTGTATTGGGTAAAGATTTTTCTAAAAACCTGATTCCAATTGATTATAGTGATGATTATATATCTATAAAAGGATTTATCTCCAATAACAATCTATATAGGGGAAATAGAGGACATCAATTTTTATATATGAATGGTAGATATATAGTTAATTATGCTATTGCTAAGGCAATAGAAAATTGTTATAAGTCTATGATTCCAATAAACAGATTTCCAGCTTTTGTTCTCAATATAGATATTGATCCAAAGGAGATAGATGTCAACATACATCCTACAAAACAGGAGATTAAATTTATAGATAGAAATAGAGTCATAGGAACTATAAGTAATATAGTAGGAGAAAATCTCGTATCCTCATTATATGTTCCTAAAATATCTCTAAAGAAACAGGAAAAAGAGAAAAAAGAAGAGGAGATACCTAAACTATTTGAATTAGGAGAACCTAAATCCTCAGAAGATATAATTATAAGAGATTTTACTTTAGATAATAGAGATGTATCACATAAGAGCTCTAGTATAGAATCATCGCCTAATATGGATGTAGAAGATATTTATTCTAATCTTAGTACATCTTTAAATGCTCCAGATCTAAAGGATGAAGGTATATTCTATATAGATAATAATATAATCCATGAAACAGATAATAAGAACTCTGAATTGAAGTATAGAGAAGATGTAAAAGAAGAAGTAGTAGAAGAACAAAAGATACAGGATATCCTATTGGATATTGTACCAGTTGGGAGAGTATTTAACACCTATATAATTGCAGAGAGTAAAGAAGAGGAAAAGATATACTTTATAGATCAACATGCTGCTCACGAACGTATAATGTATGAAAAATATAGGAGAGAATATAGTGAGGAAAAAATAAGCATTCAGCAGTTATTGATTCCTGAAATAATTGAACTAAACAATATAGATATGAGTAGATGTCTAGAAAATATAGAGATATTCAAAAATTTAGGTTTTGACTTAGAAGAGTTTGGCTCTAATAGTATTGCGTTACGAGGTGTTCCATTATTATTTGGTACTCCTCAAAGTAAAGAGTTATTTTTAGATATATTGGATAATATAGATTCAAATATACAGAGTAATTATGATACTAAGGTGAATAAGATAATGAAAATTGCGTGTACTAATGCTATAAAAAGTGGTGATAATATAGATGATATAGAGATAATAGCATTATTTAAGGATTTAAGGAAATGTGAAAATCCTTTTACATGCCCACATGGTAGACCTACTATAGTTGAAATGACCAAAAAGGATATTGAAAAGAATTTTTTGAGAATAATGTAAAAGGATGATTAAATGAAGGATAAACTACTAATAATTACAGGGCCAACTGCAGTAGGTAAGACTGCATTATCAGTGGATTTGGCTAGTAAATTAGATGGTGAGATCATATCTGCAGATTCCATGCAGATATATAAATACATGGATATTGGAACAGCTAAAGTTACAGATGATGAGATGAAAGGTATACCACATCATCTAATAGATATAGTATATCCTGATGAAGAATATACAGTTTCTAACTATCAAAGAGATGCCACACGACTTATAGGAGAATTAAATAGGAAAAATAAATTGCCAATAGTTGTTGGCGGTACAGGACTTTATATTAATTCTCTAGTCTATAAATTGAACTTTGTAAAAGTAGCTCCCAATGAGGAAATAAGACAAAGATATGAAACTCTAGCAGAAGAATATGGAAATGAATATATCCATAATATATTATCAGAGGTTGACATTGAAAGCAGCAAAAAAATCCACATTAGAGATAGAAAGAGGATAATACGTGCTTTAGAGATATTTGAGTTAACTGGTAAGACTATGTCTGAATACAATAAAGACTTTAGAAGAGAAGTAGAGGATTATAGATTGTCCATGATATGCCTTAATATGGATAGAAGTAAGCTATATGAGAGAATTAATAGGCGAGTAGACATAATGATAGAGCAGGGACTGATAGATGAAGTACAGGAGATTTTAAACTTAGGCTATGACAAAAACCTGGTATCTTTACAGGGAATAGGATATAAAGAGATAATAGATTATCTTGAAAATAGATCTACTCTTGAGGAGGCCATTAATAGAATAAAACAGGGAAGTAGGAATTATGCAAAGAGGCAATTGACCTGGTTTCGAAGGGATAAAAGAATTAAATGGGTAAATATTGATGAATTTCATAACTTTGATGAGCTAAGTCTTTATATTAAAAAAAATATATATGATATGCTATATAAATAGGGGAAGGGAGAGATTACATTGAAACAAACGCCTAATTTACAAGATGTTTTTCTTAACAGAGCTAGAAGGGAAAATATAGGCATTACCATATTTCTAATAGGTGGTGATAAAGTAAAAGGTACTGTGAAAGGGTTTGATAACTATACCATTATTTTGGAAACAGGCAGTGAGCAGCAGCTGATTTACAAACATTCCATATCCATGATAATTCCAAGTAAGAAAATAGATTTAAGTGACAGAAAATAAATTGTTCTAAGATAACTAAAAGGGTGAATATAAATTTATGCTAGAAGAAGAGTATACAATAAATATATTATGTAAACAATTTGATATAAAAAGAGAAATTATAGATTTTGTAGATAGAAGTGAAAAAGACATTTTCAAGAAATTTAATGAAATAGATAGAGTAAAAGAATTTAATCAATATAAAGTAATAAATGCAATGCATGAGTCAAGGCTTAGTTCTACTGATTTTTATTGGACTACGGGATATGGATATGGAGATGTAGGTAGGGATAAGGTAGAAGAGATATATTCAAGGGTGTTCAACACTGAAGATGCCTTAGTAAGACCTACAATAGCCTCTGGTACTCATGCCTTAAGTCTTACCTTATCTGGTATATTGAGACCGGGTGATGAGTTAATATCTATAACTGGATCTCCATATGATACCTTGCAGAAGGTCATAGGAGTAGAAGGAGATATGGAGGGGAATCTAATCGAATATGGAATAAGCTATAAAGAGGTTCCCCTAGTGAATAATAAAATAGATATTGATGCAGCAAAGAAGTCTATTACAGACAAAACTAAGATTGTAATGATACAACGCTCCACTGGATATAGCGATAGAAGAGCTTTAACAGTTTCAGAAATTGAGGAAGCTGTTTCGGCCATTAAGAAATATAATAAGGATATAATTATCATGGTAGATAATTGCTATGGGGAGTTCTTGGAGACAAAAGAACCTACAGATGTGGGAGTAGATATCATGGCTGGTTCTCTAATTAAAAACCCAGGTGGTGGATTAGCACTATCAGGGGGATATATAGTAGGAAATAGAAAGTTAGTGGAATTAGTTGCTAATAGGCTTACAGCACCAGGATTAGGCAAGGACTGTGGATTAACCTTCGGGACCACTAGAACTACGCTACAAGGCCTATTTTTGGCTCCACATATTGTATCTGAAGCTGTTAAAGGAGCATTATTAATGGCAAAAGTATATAAGGATTTAGGATTTAGAGTAATTCCAGATGTAGAAGATGAGAGAAGTGATATAATACAGGCAATAGAATTTTTAAGTAGAGAAAGAGTTTCAGAGTTTTGTAAAGGAATACAAGCAGCTTCACCAGTAGATGCCTATGTGGTTCCAGAAGCATGGGAGATGCCTGGGTATGAAGATCAAGTAATAATGGCTGCTGGTGGCTTTATAGATGGCTCCTCTATAGAATTAAGTGCAGATGGACCTATGAGAGAACCCTATTTTGCATATTATCAAGGGGGATTGACCTATGAACACTGTAAACTAGGAGTATATAAATCACTAAGTAATCTCTATAATAAGAAGCTTATAGATTTAAAATAAAAATGAACCTCAAGAGTTAAATTTATTGTTAACTCTTGAGGTTCATTTCATAAAAATTATATCTTTCTAAATAGACCTCTAACCTTTCCTAAAATACTTACATTTCTTGAATAAATAGGCTCCATGAATTGGTTTTCAGGTTGTAGTCTAATCCTATCTTTTTCTTTAAAGAATCTTTTTATAGTTGCTTCTTCTTCTAATAGAGCTACTACAATGTCCCCGTTTTGAGCAGTTTTTTGTTCTTGAACTAAAACCAAATCTCCATCTAATATTCCAGCTTCTATCATACTTTCACCTTGAACCTTTAACATAAAGAAATCATGTCCTTCAACTAAATCTATTGGAACTGGATAAGTATCTTCAATATTTTCAACAGCTAAGATAGGCGTACCAGCAGTAACTCTTCCAACTACTGGAATATCAACAGTCTTCTTTTTAACTAATAGAAAATCATCTTCATTGTCTAATATTTCAATAGCTCTAGGTTTAGTAGGATCTTTTCTTATGTATCCCTTAGCTTCTAATTTTTCTAAATGACCATGAACAGTAGAAGTGGATTTTAAACCTACTCCTTTACATATTTCTCTAACTGCCGGTGGGTATCCTTGTCTTTGAATTTCATTTTTTATATACAACAATATTTCAATTTGTTTTTGAGATAAATCTTCATACATATAAATAATACACCTCACTTTAAATTCTGATATCTTTGTTTCTTGATTCTATTATTGTAATTATAACACAAGGGTTTAAATTATTCAAACAAGAGTTCTAATTTTTCCCAAAAACTATTGACAATGAACGGATGTTTGTATAGAATATAAATATAGAACTTCTGTTCAGAACTTTTGTGCGAGGTGGATTATGAAAAGATATAGAATAGTTAATAAAACTAGATTTTTCTTATTTGTAACTTTTATATTTATTATATTTACAATGACAATTACTTTCCTTACTAATTCAATTAAAGCCCATAGCATGATATTAGAAGAGGAATTTTGTGAGGTAAGAATATCAGAGGGAGACACATTGTGGAATATTGCACTAGAATATATGCCACCTAGATACGATGTTCGAAAAATGGTATATAGGATAAAGAAATTTAATGATTTAGATACATCATATATATTCCCAGGAGATACAATCAAAATACCTATAATAGAAAGATAGATATAATAGAAAAAACAAAGCCAATCTCTATAGATCGACTTTGTTTTTTCTATTAGCTAATGGATTGCTCTTTACGGCATCTCTTAATCTATCGTCGTCAATATGAGTATAGATCTGAGTAGTAGAGACAGATTCATGCCCCAATATCTCCTGTAAAGCCAGTATATCTACATTCCCATATTTATACATGAGGGTAGCAGCTGTATGCCTTAATTTATGGGTTGAGTATATATCTGTATCAAATCCAGCTTTTTCCAAATATCTATCTACCATATGCTGAATAGCTCTGTTGCTCATGCGATTTTTTCTCTTACTGATAAATAATGCCTTTTTATCCTTTGCGTCTTTTGGGCGAACCATCTTGTAATCTCTAATAGCGTCTATACAGGCCTGATTTAAGAAGATGGTTCGTTCTTTGTTACCCTTACCAATTACTGTTAGAGTGTCATTATCTTTAATCTTGTCCATATCTATACTAGCAAGCTCAGATAATCGCAATCCACAATTTAGAAAGAGCATGATAATAGCATAGTCTCGCTTTCTATATTCTTCGTTTTTATTTTCTAAAACAGTGTTTAACAGCTTTTCAGAATCATCTAGTGTGAGATACACAGGATTTCTAGAGTCTCTTTTAGGAAACTCTAGAGATTCAGCTGGATTTTTATCTATCACATTTATTGTAGAATATAGGTAGTTAAAGAATGAACGGAGGGAGGCAACTTTTCTAGACTTAGCAAAGTTGCCATTGTCTCTTTTTTTATCTACATAGGATATGTAAGCATGTAAGTCCTGGATGTTGATTCTCTTTATTAAGTCTATACCTATATCAGAAATATCGATATCATTAAACTCTGTATTTGAATCTACAATTCTATATCTTAATTTAATAAACTTAAAAAAAGTACGAAGATCAAAGTAGTATTCCTTTACAGTATTAGGGGAGGTACCTTTGATTGTTTCCATATAATTTAAGTAATCTTCAAAAATAATGGGTATTTCAAACATTTTATCCCTCTTTCTATGATTTTTTACCTATTATTAGTCACAAAATAACTATTTTGTGACTAATATGATGTTTATATAATAATATCACATTTAGGATAACTTTTCCACCTATTTATAATAACTATAGAAATCTATTATATAGCTTTGTATAGATTGATACAGAATTATAAAAAAGCCTATTAATTATTTTCCAACTCTATATTCTTGAATTTTAAAATATCTCATCAAAAATCAAGCTTTAAAATCGATCATACAGCACTTCAATTTAATTAGGCATGTAAATCTATACATAAGCAACGAACTCTCTTTAAAGATGTGTTAAATGGATTTTAGCTGATTATAAATGAATTTCCCTATATGGTTTGCTAAATAAGTCATAAATCACATAAAACTTACAGAATGTTTTTTGAAAAGTCCATATAGCTGAATTAATATTTCTAGATAATTATAACGACCATCTAATAATTAACAATGCCTATGTTTACATAATTATATTATGTAAACATAGGTTAATAGTAGAAAATTTGATTATTTTATATGTATCCAATTTTTAAATTAAGCCCCCTCTACTTTGGTCACCTCTATTAAATTTTTTTCCTATCTTAAAAATATCAATATTATAAATATAATACTTGTACTGAAAATTGACGTTTTAAAATCCAATATAAAGCGTTTAAACGTATTTGATATACAAATACATGGATAGCAAGCAAAAATGGCTCCAGAGTTAATTACACAAGCTTAAAATGAATTATATAGGATTTCACATGTAACATTTATTAAATAATTTATTTTATATGTATATACTCTAATAAAACACAAAAGGGTTTACATAATTTATTTATGTAAACCCTTTTGTCTACTCGTTGTAATATTTAAAATTTCTCATTATAGATATCTTCTAAAATTGATTTTATTATAAATAGAGAATCATCAAAAGCTGGTTTATGCTGCCTCAATATTACATTATAATGTTTAATTCCTGAGTCTGTAATTCTATATCTCTTTATGGATCTCTTCTGTGGATCTTCCCACCATCCTTTGATATATCCTTCAGATTCAAGTTGACTTAATAATGGATATATCATACCTGGACTTGGAGTCCATTTATTATTCAATCTTCCACTTATTTCATCTTTTATTTCATTACCATAATAATGCTTTTCATTCAACAGATGTAATATATATAGTTTAACAAATGAAGTGGTTCCTATAGTAGTTGGAAATTGTCGTTGTCTTTGTCCTTTATAAATAGTCACTTAATCCTCTCCTTCATCTTAGGGATAGAATTTAAATCAATATAAAATCTACCTAGTAATAGTTCTCCTTCTATTATCTCACCGTGGCAATCTGACCCCCCTGTAATGATCAATCCATTCTTTGCTGCAATATCTTTGAATTCTTCTACTTGTACTTTATTATGTTTTGAATGAACACATTCAATCCCCTCTATGCCAGTTTTAATACAATATTCTATTACATCTCTATTCTTCAATAGTCCAGGATGAGCTAATACAGGAATTCCACCTACTCTCTTTATTAATTTGACAGTATCATCTATAGTAAGACCTTGTTTTTCTATATAAGCTGGTTTCCCTCTATCTAGATATATATCAAAGGCCTCTTTGATACTAGATACATATCTTCTTTGCATTAGAGCTTTAGCTATAGGGACTCTACCTATAAAGTTTTCCTTACTTAGTTGAATTATGTCATCATAGTTTAAGTCAAATCCTAAATCATTTAACCTTTCAATCATGGTGATGCCACGTTTTCTTCTAGCCTCTTTGAGATATTCAGTAGCTTCCATGATCTCTATACTTTTATAATCTATAAAGTATCCTAATATATGGACCTCCTCGTCTTTATAAATACAGCCAAATTCAATTCCAGGTATAACCTTAAAATTTGGATATCTTCTACTTCTATCTATTGCTTCTTGAATTCCCGATATGCTATCATGATCAGTAATAGATATACCATCTACATTTCGTTCAACAGCTAAATCTACTACTTCTTTGGGACTATATTTTCCATCAGAATAATATGTGTGTAAATGTAAATCAAATTTCAAATATTTCCCTCCTATTATACTTACCTATATTTGCAAATAAAAAACCCGCCTAAAGGCAGGTTTTTGTACTATCTTGGTTCAATAATTAATTTTATAGCTGTTCTCTCTTCGCCGTCAATTTCAATGTCCGTAAATGCTGGAATACAGATTAAATCTATTCCACTTGGTGCTACAAATCCCCTGGCTATAGCTATAGCTTTTACTGATTGATTAACAGCACCTGCTCCAATTGCTTGGATTTCAGCACTTCCTCTTTCTCTTAATACGCCTGCTAATGCCCCTGCTACATCATTTGGGATTGATTTTGCTGATACTTTTAATACATCCATTTAATAGCCCCCCTTAGACTAATTTTAATATATATATTGTTATATATTTGCCCAAGTTAATTATTTTGCATATTCAATAGCCCTAGTTTCACGAATAACATTGACCTTGATTTGACCCGGATAGTCTAGTTCTGATTCTATCTTTTTAACGATTTCCCTTGCAGTATGGATAGTTTGACTTTCATCGATTTCTTCAGGTTTAACCATAATCCTTATTTCCCTACCAGCTTGTATTGCAAAGGATTTATCTACTCCTTCTATGGAATTTGCTATTTCCTCTAGCTTTTCAAGCCTTTTTATATACGCTTCTAAAGTTTCTCTCCTAGCACCTGGTCTAGCAGCAGAAATAGCGTCAGCAGCTTGTACTAAAACTGCCTCTACAGTGGTAGGTTCTATATCTCCATGATGAGCAGCTATTGCATGTAGCACTTCTTTTGATTCCTTATATCTTCTTGCTAAATCTACACCTATGTCCACATGAGGACCTTCAACCTCATGGTCAACAGCTTTTCCTAAATCATGTAATAAGCCAGCTCTCTTTGCTATTTTCACATCAGCACCTAATTCAGAAGCCATAATCCCAGCTAAATGTGACACTTCAATAGAGTGTTTTAAAACATTTTGTCCATAGCTAGTTCTATATTTAAGTCTACCTAAAAGTTTAATAATTTCTGGATGAAGCCCATGTATTCCAACATCAAAAGCTGCTTGCTCTCCTTCTTCCCTGACTGTATTATCAACTTCTTTTCTTGCTTTTTCAACCATCTCTTCAATCCTAGCAGGGTGAATTCTACCATCTACTATAAGTTTCTCAAGAGCTATTCTTGCAATCTCTCTTCTTATTGGGTCGAAACCCGATAAAACAACAGCTTCAGGGGTATCATCTATTATTAAATCTATTCCAGTAAGAGTTTCTAATGCTCGAATATTTCTACCCTCTCTACCTATTATTCTGCCTTTCATTTCATCATTAGGTAGAGAAACTACAGTAACAGTAGTTTCTGCAACATGGTCTGCTGCACATCTCTGTATTGCAGTAGAAATTATCTCCCTAGCTTTCTTATCTGCTTCTTGTTTTGCTTCATATTCCATTTCTTTTATCATTACAGCAGATTCATGAGATATCTCTTTTCTTATGTCATCTAATAATAATTCCTTTGCTTCCTCAGAGGTTAATCCAGAAAGTCTCTCTAATTCCATTAATTGTTTTTCGTATAATTCTGTAATTGCTAATTCTTTTTCTTCTAATTGTCGATTTTTCTTTATAATCAACTCTTCTTTTCTCTCTATAGATTCGGATTTTCTATCAAGGGTTTCCTCTTTATTTAAAATCCTTCTTTCTAATTTTTGAATCTCATTTCTTCTATCCCTATTTTCTCTTTCTGATTCAGTTCGAAGTCTATGAATTTCTTCTTTAGCTTCTAGCATAAGTTCCTTTTTATGAGACTCACCATCTCTTTTAGCATCTTCAACAATTTGTTTTGCTAACTCTTCAGCGTTTCTTATCTTTCCCTCGCCAATATTTTTCCTGATATAATATCCGACGATTATTCCAATAATTGCTCCAAGAATTGCGAATATATAAGTTTCAATAACTAAACACCTCCGTCTTTATAAAATTTTCAAGTTCCATACTACATTTCATTTTCATAAAATTATAAACCGAGTAATCTCAGTTTATTAAATCTAAATTATTTTATTGTATGGTTACACACTTTTATTTTATTACTTATCTGTAACAATGTCAAGAAGTAATTACAGTTCAACTCTAGTGATATTGCTTTTAGAACCATTTAAACTTACCCTATAACTATAGTCACTTAAAGCAGATAGATGTTGATTGTGAGTAACCATAATTATCTGTCTATTAAACATCTCAGAGGTTTGTTTTAAAAAGTCACCTACATTATAGATATAGTCTTCACTAACATGTTTTGCAGGTTCATCTAAAATTAGAGGTCCTTGAATACTAGGCTTATAGATTTGAAGAAATGCAATTCTCAAAGCTAAAGAAACTATATCTACAACTCCTCCTCCCCTAGATAATTCAGGTTTTGTCTTTATCATTATATTATCACTTTCACTGACTACATAGAATTCTGCATTTGCTTTATTTCTTAATTCCTCTATTTCAATGGAAAATTCAATATCATTGCCAAAGATAAACTGTAAACACTTTGTTACCAGACTTTCTATTTGAACTCTAGCTTGCTCACGAGCAAACTCTGAAGTCTTTTGAAATAATACAACAACCTTCTCCAATAATTGTACATCACTAAGGATTTCATCCATTTCAGCATTATACTGGTTTAATTGCTCAACCAGTTTTTCTCTCTTTCCATTTTCTCTTGAAAAAAAGTCTCTCAGACTGACGATTTCTCTTTCTAAATCTTGAATATTATCAATCATATAATCACTTCTTTTCTAATAGTTCTTTAGGTAACAGCTCATTTGCTTCTTTAAATAATAGATTGATTTCTTTAGTCAACCTTTCAATCTCATGATCTAAATCTTCAGGGTTTACATTTAATTCATTTAACTCTTTTATAATATCTTCTTCTTGTTTTTTCAATTGTTCCAATCTAGCTTCTGCTCTATATTTTAGGGATTTAGCTCTATCCAAGTTCTCCTTAAGATTATTTAGTTCTTTTTCATAATCCATACAAATTTCCTCCTATTTATAATGTGCCATAATATGTTGAATTTTTTCTCCATCAATGTCACTGAAACATAGCGGGCAGACTTCTAGCTTTCTCAAAAGTGATTTATAGTTATCTAGTTCTTTATCTATATTGATTTTTGCATCTGTTATGACATTAAATTCTCTTTTTAATTCTAATTTTAACTTTGAATATCTTTCATGATAATCTCTCAGTATGTATAGATTCTTTAAAGCATCTTCTAACTTTTCACAGATATTGAGTCCTTCATCTATACTCTTTAGCTTTTCTGTATATGCAATACCTATAGCTATACTTTTTTGATTAGATAAGAATTTCGTACTTAGACCACTTAAATTTATTAATCTTTGAATATCTCTTTCTAAGAGTTCAACTGTGTCACTTACATTAGGTAGCTTCGCTAGTCTATTATATATGGAAACAATCATATCCAGATTCCTAGCATTATTTTGTGCCGTATCTCTAATCTGTAGTAGATGTGCTCTTCTATCTTCTATCAATTTAATATTTTCATAGATATTTCCAACTCTATGGAGATTATCCATCTTATCAAGTAAATTCATATTCTTATGAATTTCTATTTGAAGTTCATCAAATACCTTTTTCTTATGGAGAAAATATCTATAGTCTTTATCTAATATTAAAATATCTTTGATCATAGACTCTAGATCATCAATATTGGCTAATTTATCTAGATGAGCTTTAACCTCTTTTAATTCGGATTCAATTTCATGAATTCTTTGAGAAACCCTTCTTAGGGTGTTTAACCTAAGCATCTTATCTTGGATTAAATTTCTAATATGTTCAATATCATCTATTTTATTAGATAATGCATCTAGATATTCATAGCCTTTTAGATCGTCTTCTATCTTGAATATCATTTCCTCAAGATTTTTTCTCTTACTAGATCTATTTCTTAGATCTCTCAAGGCTTCTTTTAAAGCATCATCTACAATATTTACACCTATTAATCTACCAATAGCGCTAGCTCTAGTACTGGTCTTTTCGGATAATAAGAATGGACCTTCTAGCTGCTCACCTAAGTTTATATAAGTAGAATCATTGCTATCTAGAGGAATCTTCTTTATCTGAATTTCATCTATTATCTCTTGAGGGACAGAAGTTCCAAAACCTTCAAATTTAATCTCTTCTCCATCATTTTTAATCAATATATAGATATTTTTAGACTTACCTCTGATTCTTTTAACTTTTGTATTATCACTAAATTCTAGAGTTACAGAACATTCTCTTTCTCCTTCTCTTATAAAATAATCTCCAGATGGTTCATTATATAGCGCCCACTTTATCCCCCTTATAATGGCAGATTTGCCACTGTCAGATGGACCTACAATGACATTTAATCCTTCATTAAAGTCAATAACACTGTGTTTATGAGATTGAAAGTTTTCCAATATAACGGTTTTTAAATATTTCACTTAATCACCTGCCAAATCCTTTATTTGAATCATAGCTATTCTCCTCAAAGCCTCTGCCTTTACTTCGTTATCTACTCCTTCTGCATTAGACACTTCAATTAAAACATCATTTATATCCATCTTTTCAAAGTTTAAAGCAGCATCTATAGTTTGCTTAAATTCAAATATTCTCTCTCTTTTATATACATTCTTCTCAATCTCTTCCCTATCTAAGACAATATCTCCTTTTTCAGCTGTCTGAAGATATATATGAGATATATGGATATTATCTGTTAAATCAATCATCACAACTTGAGGTCTTCTTTCCATCTCTCTAATACTATTAGAGATTCGAACAATACTTCCTGGATTTATGAAATATTTTCCATCTATTATGATATCCTTAAATCCAGAATGATAGTGTCCAGATAGAGTAATATCTGCCAATGTATCCTTTATATCTTCTACAAGAGTATAGGGAATACCTTTTATAAAGGGCCTGTCTAAGAGCATCCCATGTACCATATGTATGGAATAATCAATATCATCTAAGATATCATCAACAATATAATATTTTCTATTTACAGGATCATCTATATTATATACATAAGGTTGCCCAGTAACTTGAACCTTTAACCCATCTTTCTCTAGAATCACCTTTTCTCCTTCATCAATTATATTTATTACACCAAGTTCATTAAGTAATCCCATCATGGTTCTATTAAGAGTTTTAGGATTATGTCCATATACATCATGATTTCCACTTATCATATAGATTGGAACTTCTATATGTGTAAATACTTTAGCAAACCTACCTACAATGGAAACAGAGATATCTGGTCTGTCAAATAGATCTCCGCCATGCAAAACAAAGTCTACTTTTTTGTCTTTTATAATTTCTGCTATTTCATACAATTTCTTCTCCAATGTATGTGTAAAATCATCTTTTCTATTTTTAGGAGAAGTACCTCGAATATGGGTATCAGTAAAATATAGTAATCTCAAAATAAACACCTCTAATATAAAACCTCCTTTTATTAGGAGGTTTACCATTTATTCATCATCTTTCTTTTCCTTAGAAGCATCATTGTTCTCTTCAGAATTTTGGTCTTTTATTAAACCGTACTTAGCTCTAATCTGTTCCTCTATTTCCATAGATATTTCAGGATTTTCTCTTAAGAAGTCCTTGGCATTTTCTCTTCCTTGGCCTAGTTTATGTTCGCCATAGCTAAACCAAGATCCCGCCTTTTTAATTATCTCTGCATTCACTCCAGTATCTAAAATATTCCCTTCTTTTGAAATCCCAAATCCGTACATGATATCGAATTCAGCCTGTTTGAATGGAGGAGCAACTTTGTTCTTTACAACTCTAACCCGAGTTCTATTTCCTAGTATCTCATCACCTTGTTTTATAGAATCTATTCTCCTAACATCTAGTCTAACACTTGCATAGAATTTCAAAGCTCTACCACCAGATGTAGTTTCAGGATTTCCAAACATAATTCCAACTTTCTCTCTCAATTGATTTATAAAGATACAAGTAGTATTGGACTTGTTAATAGCTCCAGCTAATTTTCTCAAGGCCTGTGACATCAATCTAGCTTGTAAACCTACATGGCTATCTCCCATGTCACCTTCTATTTCAGCCTTTGGTACTAGAGCAGCTACAGAGTCTACTACAACTACATCTATTGCACCACTTCTAACTAAAGCTTCTGCTATCTCTAGAGCCTGTTCTCCCGTATCAGGTTGAGAAATAATCAAGTTCTCAATATCTACACCTAATCTCTTAGCATATGTTGGATCAAGAGCATGTTCGGCATCAATAAACGCAGCAATTCCACCTATCTTCTGAGCTTCTGCTATTATGTGTAATGCCACAGTAGTTTTCCCTGAAGATTCTGGTCCATATATTTCAATAATTCTCCCTCTTGGAACCCCACCAATTCCTAAAGCAATATCTAAATCCAATGATCCAGTAGGAATTATATCCAATTCCATTTTGCTATTTTCACCTAAACGCATAATAGAACCCTTGCCAAATTGTTTCTCTATTTGATTTAAAGCTAAGTCCAAAGCTTTTTTCTTTTCATTCATATCCACCATGTTCCCCAGTAAAACTGGATTCACCCCTTTCATTTTTCGAACGCTAGTTCTTAATAATATATTATATTAAATTTCACAATAAGTCAATACTTTATTCCATCAATATCTTTCTAATTTCGTTTAAAGCAGCCATAGTAGCTCTAATTTGGATAAGTGTTCTGTTACCATTAAAATTATATTTAACTACTTTATATTTCTCCCTAGTCATCACACATATATAGACAAGACCTATCGGCTTTTCCTTAGTTCCACCATCTGGTCCAGCAATACCTGTAATAGACAATACCAAGTTTAAATTAGACTTATCTATAAGTCCCTTTGCCATTTCATAAGCTGTTTCTTCACTAACAGCTCCATATTTCTTCAACGTCTCTTCTCTTACGTTTAATTCTTCCATCTTGCAATCATTACTATAGGAGACTATACATCTGTCAAAGACCAAAGACGCACCTGGAACTGCAGTTATCTTACTTGAAATCAATCCCCCTGTACAGGATTCACATAGACCTAATCTATATTCCTTTTTCCTTAATAGATCTACAACTGCATTTTCGATCCCTACATTATCATATCCATAGATAAATTTGCCAAACTCATCTTGAATTTTTTGAACAGTAATATCCATCTCTTTTTTTAGGCTCTCTCTATCTTTTCCCTTACTGATAATCTTTATTTCAACTTCTCCCTCACTAGGAAAGGTTGTTATACTTGTATTTTCTGTATTGAGATTCATCTCCAATAGACGAGTTTCTAGAGAGGATTCACCTATTCCAATGGTATTAATAGATTTTGAAATGATGTGATAGTCTTCAGCAATTAATGGAACGATACTCTTTTCAAACATCAATTTCATTTCTCTAGGTGGTCCAGGCATCATTATTATCTTTTTATTCTTATGATTAATAAAGATACCAGGTGCAGTACCAATTGTATTTTCAATAAAATCAGCTCCATTAGGTTTCTGAGCTTGTTTTTTGTTATTCTCCGTCATCTTCCTATTCATATTGGAGAACATATCTTTAATCTTTTCTTCCATAATAGAGTCAGTTTCCAGTTGAAGACCTAGGGCTTCAGAGATAACTTCCTTTGTAAGATCATCTCTAGTAGGTCCTAATCCTCCAGTAGTAAGTATTAAATCTGCCCTATTTAAGGCTATATTAATGACATCAGTTAATCTATTTGGATCATCATCTACTGATGTCTGGTAGTAGGTTTCAATTCCTAAGTCTAGTAGTTTAGATGCTAGATACTTAGCATTTGTATTTAAGGTACTTCCAGTTGTAATTTCAGTACCAATTGTAATAATCTCTGCAATCATAGAGTTCATCTCCGTTACTTGTCATTTAAATTTAATGCTTCTTTGTTCTTATAGATATAATCATAACCAGAAAATACAGTAAATATTAACGAAATGTATAACATTATCGTATCCATTCTTATATTTAGGTACGTAAAGGGAAAATTATCTAATAGGACAAGGATAATAGCAAGCAATTGAGTTATGGTCTTTACCTTACCCCATGGACTTGCAGCAATTGTAATCCCCTCAGATGCAGCAATAATCCTAAAGCCAGTAATAGTAAACTCCCTAGCTATTATTATAACCACAATCCAAGCAGGTATCTTTCCCATTTCCACTAAAGATATTAGAGCTGCAGATACTAATACCTTATCAGCAAGGGGATCTATAAACTTTCCAAAGTTTGTAACTAAATTTCTACTTCTGGCAATATATCCATCTAATGTATCAGTAAGAGATGCAATTATAAAGATTATAGTTGCATATATATGACTATTATCTATATCTAAATATAATACAAGCATAAAAATTGGCACCAGTAAAACCCTAAATAAGGTTATCTTGTTAGCTAAATTCATATCCATTTCTCCAATCAAATATAATTTTAATATATTATAGACTATTGCTATCTTCCAAATCTTCTTTTGTAATCAACACCTTTCGAGGCTTACTACCTTCATAGCCCCCAACTATACCTCGAAGTTCCAGCTCATCTATTATACGAGCCGCTCTAGCATAGCCAATCCTCAGTCTTCTCTGTAGCATAGAGATAGAAGCCTGTCCATCCTCCACTACTAATTCTATAGCATCTGGTAATAGTTCGTCACCATCGTCTAAGTCTATATCCTTAGAATTTTGAACTATCTCTACTATATCTTCATCATAGTCACTAGAATTATTTTGCTTTAAAAAGTTAACTACACTCTCCACTTCACTATCACTGATAAATGCTCCTTGAACCCTAAGAGGTTTAGAATAAAAGGATGGGTGGAACAACATATCCCCTTTTCCCAGTAACTTTTCAGCACCTCCCATGTCCAATATAGTCCTAGAATCTACTTGAGAAGAAACCGCAAAGGAAATCCTAGAAGGTATATTAGCCTTTATAGTTCCAGTTATGACATCGACTGATGGTCTCTGTGTTGCAACTATTAAATACATACCAGCAGCTCTAGCCATCTGAGCAAGTCTACAGATATAGTCTTCAATCTCTTGAGCAGCAACCATCATCAGGTCTGCTAATTCATCTATAATGATTACAATAGTAGGCAGCTTTTCTAAGTCTTTGGTCTTTCCCTTGTTATTATATGAACTAATATCTCTTACACTATTCTGTGCAAATAGTTTATATCTTCTCTCCATCTCTTCCACTGCCCAATTTAAAGCAAAAGCAGCTTTTTTAGCATCAGTTACTACTGGTATTAAGAGATGTGGAATCTCATTATATATACTCAATTCTACAATTTTAGGATCTATAAGCAATAATTTCACATCATCTGGAGGTGACTTGTATATTATGCTCATAATAATAGTATTTATACATACACTCTTTCCAGAACCTGTAGCACCTGCAATTAAGAGGTGAGGCATCTTATCTATTGCAGAGATGATAGGTTTTCCAGTAACATCTTTTCCAAGGGATAAGGGAATATTTGAATCTATATTTATGTATTGATCCGATAATAATATTTCCTTTAGATATACATTATCTTTGTTCTTATTTGGGACTTCTATACCTACAGCAGCCTTGCCTGGAATAGGAGCTTCGATTCTAATATCTGATGATGCTAAGCTAAGTGCAATATTATCTGAAAGAGAAACTATCTTACTTAATTTAATTCCCGGCTCTGGAGATAATTCATAGCAGGTTATGGTAGGCCCCCTATTTATTTGCGTAATAGTAGCATCTATTCCAAAGTTTTTCATGGTCTCCTCTATTATCTTTGCATTATTTAGTATCTCTTTTTTATCATCAGGACCTTGATTAGTCTTCGGTGAATTTAAAAGAGAAATTGGAGGAGTGCTATATACAGTATTTTGTATCTTAGATTTAGATTCTTGAATTTCAGCATCTATATTTCCAACTTCTTTAGTTTCTTTAGTTT
Organism: Tissierellaceae bacterium HCP3S3_D8; assembly: GCA_052067355.1. Taxonomy (GTDB): domain Bacteria; phylum Bacillota; class Clostridia; order Tissierellales; family Tissierellaceae; genus CABMKH01. Next base: position 86,102 of record JBQHQH010000002.1, on the reverse strand, counting down.
CATTTGTCGTTTTATTTTCATTACTAAAATCCACATTGATGACCTTATTTTGATTGCTACTATAATCTACTATTCTTATATCATTAGATTTTGAGTCTATGGAGATATCTTTATTCTTCTTATTCTCTTTTCTTGGTTTTTTAGTTGTCTCTTTCATCTTTATACTGAGTTTAAGATTATTATATATATCTTTTATCTCTATTTCAGTAAACATCAATATAGTAATAAAAAGCATCAAAGATAAGACTAAATATCCTCCAATAGGACCAAATAGCTTATAAAAGAAGAATCCTAAAAATGCTCCTATAATTCCTCCGCCTTTGTTGACCAAAGAAAGAGTACTTGCAAATTGAATCCTATCTATAAAATTTTTTAACTCCATATTAGGTCCATCTAGCATCACCAAGAATATGAGAAGGATAGATAAAAGGGACAGTATCTTCTTATTCTCTTTGTCATCAAATCTATCAGAGATTAAGATATATCCCATTCCAATAATCACTATAGGAAAAAAATATCCTCCAAAACCCATCAATGAAAATGTAGTACCTCTAATGATAGAACCAATAATTCCCATTTTAAAACTAAATAGACTTATTAAGGATATGATCCCAAATCCTATTACTGCAGAACCTATTATCTCATTATTAAATTTCCTATCATTTAATTTTTTCTTTTTCTTTGTTTTCTTCTTAGGCTTACTCATAAAATCTCTCCAATAAAACTATTATATTATCTGACTTACTATAGTTAAAGCACCTAATATCCAAAGATAATATGAGAAATAATATAATTTGTTTCTTTTAATAAGCTTCATCAATAGCTTTATGGATATTATCCCTACAATAGTAGATAATGCTACCCCTATAATCAATGGAAGGTCTATGCTCACTCCTGATCCTCCCTTTACTACATCTCTAATGCCCAATAAAAAAGCACCAAAGGTAGCAGGCAAAGCCAATAAGAAGGAATATTCAGTAGCAAAAGATTTGTCTAGTCCTCTAAATAATCCAGCTACTATAGTAGATCCAGATCTAGATATTCCAGGAACAATTGCTATACCTTGAAAAGTCCCTATAAATATAGAATCTAAAAATGTCATGTTCTTTATATTTTTATTTTGAAATGTCTTTTTCTCTGCAATCCATAATAGGAATCCAGTAACGATAAACGCTATACCAATTGGTAAAATTGAGGTATATAGACTTTCAAAAAAGTCTTCTAACGATAATCCAATAATAGCTGTAGGTATACTACCAACTATTATAAGTAATCCTAATTTTTGATAATCTGATAATCTTGTTATTTTCTTTCTTCTAATTAAATTACCCAATAATTTCAACATATCTACAACGATATTTAGTATATCACTAAAATAAACTACTATTATGGATATCAATGTACCAAAATGCAGCATTTCAGCAAAGAATAAATTCCCTTCCGTTATATTAAAAAGATTTTGTAATAATACTAAATGTCCAGAGCTACTAATAGGTAAAAACTCTGCAATACCTTGAAATACACCCAAAACTATTGCTTCAATTAAGCTCAATACAATTCCCCCTTTTGTCAGTTTACATATGCTATTATAGCATAGTTAAGTTACATTATCTATTTCATTTTATTTTCTATCATCTGATCTAGTTTGTCAAGAGCACTTGACAATCCTCCTACTTCATCAATTAGACCGTATTCCACAGCTTGATCTCCTACTAAAATAGTTCCAACATCATTTGCCAACTCATCAGTAGTATACATTAGCTGTAAAAAGTCTTCTTTCTTAATATCTGATGTTCTTATGATGAATTCAGTTATTCTCTGTTGCATCTTCTGAAAGTATCTAAAGGTCTGAGGAACACCTATTACAAGTCCTGTGGTCCTGATTGGGTGTATAGTCATAGTAGCTGTAGGCACAATAAAAGAATAATCCGTAGATGTAGCCAGAGGAACCCCAATACTATGTCCGCCCCCTAAAACCAAAGATACTGTTGGTTTAGACAGACTGTTTATCATCTCTGATAGAGCTAAGCCAGCTTCAACATCTCCTCCTACAGTATTTAATATTATTAAGATTCCTTCTATTTTAGGGTCTAATTGTCCCCCTATTAGCAAGGGTATGATATGCTCATATTTAGTGGACTTTTTATCAGCACCAGATATACTATGTCCTTCTATTTCTCCAATTATGGATATAAATTGTATATTAGTCTTTAATTTTAAATCTGTTTGAGATCCAAATTCCTTTATATCTTCTCTATTATCTTCTTGTAAATCTCTTTCTTCTTGATTTTCCATATCTAATATTCCTCCAATAATACATTATACTTTAAATTAGCTTTTACCATTAGACTAATATTATGTAAAAAAAAGAAAAACATATATATGTTTTTCTAAAAATCCATTTCTACTATAATCATATCATATCCAACTTTTCTTATGGCAGACCAAGGTATTTCCATACCATTGTTTTCAAATCCAAGTATCTTTAAAGCCATCCTCTTTTCTGGTACAACTATGCTGATTATCTTTCCTGTATCACTTTCAAATATGATATCAGCATCAGCTAACAGACCTAATCTTCCACCATTATTTAGGTTTACTACCTCTTTATTTCCCAGTTCACTAAGTCTCATATAATCACCCTTTGTTTAGTTTTTATAACTAAATAGTTTTTTATTATTATATGATTTGTTTTTTAAATTATGAATTATCAATTATGATAAGGTTTATTATGAGTGTTATATGCCTGTATGTCCAAATCCCCCATCTCCTCTATCTGTATCCTCTAAAGATTTCACTTCTTCAAATTCAATATTTTCATATTTAGATAATACAAATTGAGCTATTCTATCCCCGTTGTTTATGACAAAGGTCTCCTGACTTAGATTTATCAGTATTATCTTTATCTCTCCCCTATAGTCACTATCTATAGTTCCAATGCCATTTGCTAAGGTTATACCATGGTTTAGAGCTAGTCCACTTCTCCCCCTTATCTGCCCTTCATATCCCCTAGGTATTGCCATAAATAGTCCTGTTGGTACCAAAACCCTTTCAAAGGGTTTTAACTCAATAGGCTCGAGAATATTGGCATATAGATCTATTCCTGAAGAGCCTTCTGTCTTATAATTTGGCAATGGTAAAGAACTATTATTTACTATTTTAATATTCATAAAAACACCTCTTCTTTAGTTATATTATTTAATTATATTACATCACTAATTGTACCAATTTTATAACCTTTTTCAAATAAGAAATCTATAATTTCAGGTAAAGCCTTATTGGTTTCTGCAGTAGGATGCATCAAAATTATTGCAGAATTATGAATTTTATCCTTTATACGTTTGACTATAACATCTTTTACACTGTCATCTCTCCAATCTACAGTATCTATACTCCATAATATAACCTTATAGTTCAACTTTTGGGCCGCTTCTATAGTATAGTCATTATATGCACCAGATGGAGGAGCAAAATACTTTGGTGCTTCTCCTACGATATCTTTTATAGCTATATGCGCCTTCTCTATTTCTTCATAATTTTTTTCAAAACTTAAAGTATCATAGTCCAAGTGATTATATCCATGATTTCCTATTTCATGTCCTCCAGAGTGTATAGTTTGTAATAATTCTGGATTTTTTTCTGCCCATCTTCCAGTTGGGAAAAAAGTAATCTTTATATTATTCTTTTTAAATATCTCCAACATCTCACCTATATGCTCGTTTCCCCAATCTATATTGCATGCAAATGCTATAGTCTTTTCATCCTTTGTTCCTTGATAATATATATCTTCCTTAAATACATTTTCAGTTTTCAACCTATTTAAAACCATTATAGGTACCACTATAACTAATATCAAAACTATTAATATTAAGTATAAGGTTTTTTTATTTAAAATCAACAATCTCATAAAATCCCCTCCCATAAATATATATTCATATGGGATAGAAATATACAAAAAAAATTTAAACATGAACCCTCTGGGTTCATGCCTATAATATATACTATTTATCTTTTGGTTCTTCTGGAAGTAGTACCTTTCTAGATAGATTTATTCTTCCTTGATTGTCTATTTCCATGACCTTTACCAATACTTCTTCTCCAACCTTTAAAACATCTTCAACCTTGTTTATTCTCTCTCTAGATATATTGGAAATATGAAGCAATCCTTCCTTACCATTCAATACCTCTATGAAGGCTCCAAAGTTAGTGATTTTAGTTACTTTCCCTAGATAGATCTCTCCAACTTCCACTTCTTTTACTATATTTTTAATTATCTCCATAGCCCTATTTCCAGATGCAACATTATCTGCTGCAATAGATATAAATCCATTGTCATCTATATCGATCTTAACTCCAGTTTCATCTATTATCTTATTGATAACCTTACCGCCAGGTCCTATTACATCTCTAATCTTTTCAGGATCTATGTTCATAGTGATTATCTTAGGTGCATATGGTGACAATTCTTCTCTTGGTACAGATATGGTTTCAGCCATCTTACCGAGTATAAATAATCTACCAATTCTTGCTCTCTCTAAAGCCTCTTCTAGTATAGACTTTCCAATTCCTGCAATCTTTATATCCATTTGAATTGCAGTTATTCCAGTTTCAGTACCAGCCACTTTAAAGTCCATATCTCCAAGATGATCTTCCATGCCAAGAATATCTGTCAATATAGCCACTTTATCTTCAGATTTTATCAATCCCATAGCTATTCCTGCAACTGGTGCCTTTATAGGAACTCCTGCATCTAATAGGGATAAGGTACTTCCGCACACACTTGCCTGAGATGATGAACCATTAGAACTAAGTACCTCAGATACTAATCTAATAGTATATGGAAACTTCTCCTCTGAAGGAATTACAGGCTCTAATGCTTTTTCTGCTAATGCTCCATGACCTATTTCTCTCCTACCAGGTCCTCTTAAAGGTCTAGTATCACCTACTGAATATGGTGGGAAATTATAGTGATGCATGTATCTCTTAGATTCCTCTTCCCCTAACCCGTCTATGATTTGAACATCTGAAGTAGCTCCTAGAGTTGTTATAGTCAATACCTGAGTTTGCCCTCTTGTAAACAATCCAGAACCATGTGTCCTTGGCAATAACCCAACCTCAGTAGTTATAGGTCTTATCTCTTCTAGTTTTCTATTATCAGGCCTTCTACCTTCTTCAATGATCAATCTTCTTACTTCTCTTCTAACTATATCATCTACTATATTTAAAATATCTTTTTCATTATCTGGATATTCTTCTATAAAGTTTTCTATAATTTCCTTTGTGACACGCTCAATATTGTCTTCTCTCTCTTGTTTCTCAACAGTATTTATAGCCTCAACTAGCTTATCAGTACCATATTCAACTACCTTTTTTTCCAATTCTTCATCTGGTCTATAGACTTCAAAATCTTGCTTATCCTTACCTACTTCTAGAACTATCTTATCTATAAATTCACAGATGTTTTTTATCTCTTCATGTGCAAACAATATAGCCTCTAACATTGTAGCTTCTGGAACTTCATTTGCAGAAGCCTCTACCATCATTATAGCATCTCTTGTACCAGATACAGTTAAATGTATCTCTGATCTTTCTCTTTCCTCACTATTTGGATTTATGATGAATTTTCCATCTATCAATCCTACCATTACTGAACCTGTTGGTCCATCAAAGGGAATATCAGAAGTAGATAATGCAATAGATGAGCCAATCATGGCAGTAATCTCTGGTGAATAATCTTGATCTACAGATAATACAGTAGCTATTACCTGTACATCATTTCTATATCCATCAGGAAATAGAGGCCTAATGGGTCTATCTATAAGTCTTGAAGTCAAAATAGCTTTTTCACTTGGTCTGCCTTCCCTCTTTATAAAACCACCTGGAATCTTACCTACAGAATATAGTTTTTCCTCATAATCAACACTTAATGGGAAAAAGTCTATGCCTTCTCTAGGTTCTTTTGAAGACGTAGCCGTTACCAATACAACTGTATCTCCATATTGAATAATACATTCACCATTAGCCTGCTCAGCAACTTTTCCAATGGTAACTTCGAATTTTTTGTCATCGGCTAGCTTATAATGGAACTTCTTTTCCATGAAATACCTCCCTATTCTGTTCTCTCCTAGTATATTATATCCTCTTCTCTTTTAAAAACTCTCTACAAAAGAGTTTCTGCCGCAACATTATTAAGGTAACTCTTTTCTGAAACTCATAATATGAATATTTCTATTCACTATAAACTAATAGAGCGGGATAACCCCGCTCTTATTAACGTCTAATTTCTAGTTTTTCAATTAAAGAACGATATCTTTCAATATCTTTTTCCTGTAAGTATCTTAAAAGACCTCTTCTTTGTCCAACCATCTTCAATAATCCTCTTCTTGAATGGTGGTCTTTCTTATTAGCCTTAAGATGTTCATTAACTGAATTAATCCTATAGGTTAAAAGTGCTACTTGCACCTCTGGTGAACCAGTATCACCTTCATGCAATTTATACTCGTTGATTATCTGTTCTTTTAATTCTTTTGATAACATAAATTACACCTCCATATTTTTATACACCTGAAGCTAAGTAATACGTTGAGGATTCGTAAGACATAGCATTAGGTAAGTTTGTAATCATCATTATATTATCATACTTCTAATTAAATGTAAATATCAATGTTCTGATTTAATAGCTTTAATATCATCTGTCATTTGTTTTTTTAATTTATCCGCACTATCAAATTTAATCTCTTCTCTTAAATATCTGATAAACTCTAGTTCTATGACTTCTCCATATATTTTTTTATTGAGCCCAATAATGTGTGTCTCTATCTTTATGGAGACATCGTCTTCAAAGGTAGAATTCTTGCCTATACTTGTAGCCCCTAGATATACCTTATCATCAAGTTTAACTCTAGTCTCATAGACTCCAATTTTCGGTATAATACATCCATCTGGTATTTCTAGATTGGCAGTAGGAAATCCAAGTCCGGTACCTCTCTGTTTCCCTCTTATTACCTTCCCTTTAATAGAATAATTGTATCCTAGCATCATATTCGCCTTTTCAATATCTCCATCTCTTAAAAACTCTCTAATCCTTGTACTGCTTACAATATCATCTTTAAAGATGGGATCTAAGACAACCACTTCAAAACCATATTTTTTGCCAAACTCTTTTAAATCCTCTGGAGTACCAGAAGCCTTATATCCAAATCTATAGTCAAAACCTACAGCCACCAACTTGACATTTAATCTATCTATGAGTATATCTTTAACAAATTCTTCAGGGGAAAGTTTCCTCAATTCATTAAAGTCTACTTCATATATGATCTCTGCACCTAAATTCTCTAAGATCCTTAGCTTTTTTTCTCTGGTGCTCAATAACTGTGGACTTTTGCCATTTAAAATCGACTTTGTATGGACATTAAATAATAGTATAGAAGGTTTGAGTCCATACATATTTCCATTCTTCACTATAGTAAGTATCAACTGCTGATGAGCTATATGGACCCCATCAAAATTTCCCAGTGCTATTGCTGTGCCAAATCTCTTCTCCCTATAATTCAGTATCTTAACAATTTCCATTTTTATCACCTTATATAAATACTTTATCCATCTTTAAATATCTAGAGTTCTTTTCATATATTATCCTGCCTACGCCAATAAATTCAGAATTACAATAGACCCTTAAATTAGCATCAGACTTTACTGATGCTTCATCTTCTACAGGAACCATCATACCATTTTTAATCTGTTTATGTAGTCTATCATGCACAATAATTTTATCCATATCTTTTAAAGCTCTATCTATTGGCAATATAATATCTCCTAACTCATTGTCATTCAGCGAATTTAAATATTCCATCTTTAAAGAATCTTGAATTTTAAAATCACCTACGCCAACTCTCTCTAGATCGGACATATATCCATATGTACCTAAGTCCATACCAATATCATGACATAATGTTCTTATATATGTTCCCCTAGAGCATCTAGTATAGAACTTTATCTTCCTATTCTCCTGAATATCCATTATCTTTAACTCATATATAGTGATATTCCTAGGTTTTCTTTCAATGACTTTGCCTTCCCTTGCTAACTCATATAGTTTTTTCCCTTTGTGTTTTAGAGCTGAGTACATAGGAGGTATCTGTTCTATATTTCCTTTAAACTTATTAAAAGACGCTATAATATCATCTCTATCCACAACCTTATTTGACGAATTCAAGACTACTCCATCTCCATCTTGAGTGTCTGTCTCCTGTCCAAGTGTAAGCTCTCCTATATACTCCTTATCTGCATCTAAAAGATATTCAGAGATCCTCGTAGCCTTACCTATACAAATCGGTAGAACACCTGTGGCATTTGGATCTAAAGTTCCCGTATGTCCAACTCTCTTTATATTTAATAGTTTACGAAAAAAATAAACAGCATCATGAGAAGTCATGCCCTTTGGTTTATAAAAATTTACTATACCGTTCACACTATCACCTAATATATTCCCTTATTTTACTTACTATCATATTTTCTGCATCATCTATATTAGAAGATATACTACAGCCTGCTGCTCTAATATGACCTCCACCACCAAAGAATTCACAAATAGATGCTACATCTACTCTTTTCTTACTTCTTAGACTAATCTTAATATCATCCTCTTTTACTTCTTTTAATATACATGCCACTTCCACCGATGCTATCTTCCTGATAAATGATACTATTCCTTCTGTATCTTCCATTTTAGCACCTGACTCTTTTAACATAGTTTGAGTTACCTTAGCAGTAGCAATACTACTATTTTCATAGGTCTTTAATGTAGATAGGACATGGATAAACAATCTAGTCTTCTCTATACTCATATTTTCATATAGCTGGATATTGATCTGGTTAAAATCTATACCTGTATCGATTAGCTCAGCAACTATCCTATGGGTATCACTAGTAACACTCTCATAGGAAAACTTTCCAGTGTCTGTGCTAATTGCCGTATAGAGATTTGTCCCAATATCTACATCTAAATCTATTTTCATATATTTAATGAGATAATAGACCAGCTCTCCAGTAGCGGCTGCTCTATCATCTACTACATTTATATCTCCAAACCTAGTACTACTTATATGATGATCTATATTGATAACACATCTTGCCTCTTTCAATAAATGTCCATTATCTCCTAATCTCTCCTCATCACTTGAGTCAAGAGCAATGAACACATCAATAGGGCCTAGCTCTGTTCTATATTCTTGTATTAATTGAATACCAGGTAAAAATCTATAGTCTTCTGGTATGACATCCGATTTAAGGACTACAACATTCTTTCCAATCTTTTTTAATGCCAAAGCCAAGGATAACATAGAACCCATATTATCTCCATCTGGATTTACATGAGAAGCGATAAATATATTATTGCCACTTTTTATGGCTGATATAGCTTCATATATCTTCTCTTCAATAATATTATTCATCTCTTTTGCCCCTGTTTTTTTCATCTTCTCTATTGACTTTTTCTATTAATTCAGTCATATATATTCCTCTCTCTATAGATTCATCTAGATGAAAAATGGGTTCTGGAACATGTCTTAAATCTATTCTCTTGCCTATTTCATTCCTTATAAATCCCTTTGCACTCTCTAAGCCAGATATAGTATCTTCCTTCTCTCTATCATTTCCCAAAACTGATATATATATATTGGCAAAGCTCAAATCTCTAGTTACTTCTACACTAGTTACTGTAGTCATAGAACTTACCCTAGGATCTTTAAGTCCATTATATAGAAGTTCTGATACAACTTTTTTTACTTCTCCTGATATCCTATTGATTCTCTTACTATTCATATCAATACCTCGCTATCTTTCTACTTCTTTTAATATATAGGCCTCTATTAAATCACTTTCCTTTACATCATTGTAGTTCTCTAATCCTAGACCAGCTTCATATCCTGCTGCAACTTCTCTAGCATCATCCTTAAATCTCTTTAGTGAAGATATGGCTCCTTCAAATATAACTACATCATCTCTAAGCAATCTCACCATGGAATTTCTAGTAACCTTTCCATTTAACACATAGATGCCTGCTATTGTAGTATTGTTTGGCAATCTGAAAGTTGCCCTTACTTCTGCTCTACCAAGCACTTCTTCTACTATTGTAGGTGCAAGCATTCCCTTCACAGCTGCTTGAATATCTTCAATAGCTTCATATATTACTCTATATGTTCTAATATCTACTTTTTCTCTCTGTGCAACTTCTATGGCATTTAGATTAGGTCTTACATTAAATCCTATTATGATTGCATTGGAAGCAGACGCCAACATGACATCACTTTCAGTTACTCCTCCAACACCGCCATGTATGATATTTATCTTAACTTCTTCATTGTCCAACTTTTCTAAAGACTGTGCTAGAGCCTCAATAGATCCTCTAACATCTGCCTTGATGATTATATTTAGATCCTGTATTTCTCCTTCTTTTATCTTCTCAAATAGATCATCAAGAGATATCTTTGTATTAGATTTTAATTGTTCTTGTCGAAGTTGTTCCTTTCTCTTTTCTGCATAGGATCTTGCTGTCTTTTCTCCATCTACAGAAAATAGCAGTTCTCCAGCATTAGGTACTTCAGATAATCCTAAAATAACTACTGGAGTGGATGGACCTACCTTCTTGACTCTCTTTCCCTTATCGTCGATCATAGCCCTTATTCTACCACTAGAAACCCCTGAAACAACCATATCTCCAACTTTCAAGTTCCCCTTTTGTACCAATACAGTAGCCAAAGGTCCCTTTCCTTTATCTAGTTGAGCTTCTACAATAGTTCCTACTGCTGATCTATTTGGATTAGCCTTTAATTCTTGCATTTCTGCAACTAATAATATCATTTCCAATAGTTCATCTATACCTATTCTCTTTTTAGCAGACACAGGTACAGTTATGATATCTCCACCCCATGCTTCAGGTAAAAGACCATTCTCTACTAATTCTTGATAGATCCTATCTATATTTGCCTCTGGTTTATCCATCTTATTAATAGCTACTATAATAGGTACTTGTGCAGCCTTAGCATGATTAATAGCCTCTATTGTCTGTGGCATGACTCCATCATCTGCAGCTACAACCAATATAGCTATATCTGTAACCTGTGCTCCCCTAGCTCTCATAGAAGTAAAAGCCTCATGGCCTGGAGTATCCAAGAATACTACCTTTTTATCATTTACTCTAACTGTATAGGCTCCAATATGCTGAGTTATCCCACCTGCTTCTCCTCTAGTAACATGAGTTTCCCTAATGGCATCTAATAGAGAAGTCTTTCCATGGTCAACATGGCCCATTACTGTAACTACAGGTGGACGTGATTTTAGATCTTCTGGCTTATCTTCAAAATCCAAATCAAATATATCTTTATCTAATTCTTCAATATCCTCTTTAATGGTCACAGTAACTCCAAATTCTTCAGCAACAATAGCTGCAGTTTCCGCATCTATACTTTGATTTTGACTAGCCATAACTCCCAATCCAATAAGCTTAGTAATCAATATAGATGGGTTTATTTCCAATTTTTCTGCAAGATCTCTGACTATTATAGTATCTTCTATCTCTATGGTTATCGCCTCTTTTTCATCATCTTGTTTTTCATCTTGTTTTTCATCCTGTTTTTTATCTTGTTTCTTCTCCTGCTTTGTATCTTGTTCTTTGTCTTGATCATCTTTATTATTTACAGTTTTATCTTCATTACCTATTCCAAGTAATTCCTTAATTAATTCCGCTTCTTCCTTGTCTATTGAACTCATATGACTACTTGCATCTATATCTAAATCTTCTATCTGTTCCATTAATTCTCTACTACTCATATTTAATTCCTTAGCTAATTCATAAATTCTAATCTTTGTCATATATTGCACCCCCTAATTTATTTAAAGGTGTTTTCCCTCTTACCTATCTCTTCCCTCAATAAATTTCTTAATTCTTCATATACCTCATCATTGATTTCCACTTCAAGACTTCTAGATATCTTTTTAGTCTGTATGGCATTTTCCAAACATTCCATATCTGGACATATGTATGCTCCCCTGCCATTTAATTTTCCAGTCAAATCCATCTGTATAGATCCATCACTTGTCTTAACAACTCTGATGAGTTCTTTTTTAGGCCTATGTTCATTACATGCTACACATTTTCTAAGAGGTATTTTTCTTTTTTTCATATAATCACCTCATCATTTATAAAATTAATTTAAAATATCCTCTTCTATTTCTTCTTTATCATCAAGATCCTTTTCAAGTTCTTCCTGCTCAGACAAATCCAGTTCCTCATATTGAGATTCTGACTTGATATCTATCTTCCAGTTAGTAAGTTTTGCAGCTAATCTAGCATTTTGACCTGACCTTCCAATGGCCAGAGAAAGTTGATAATCAGGTACAATGACTAAAGCTGATTTTTCCTTTTCGTCTACTTCAACTTTCAATACTTTTGAAGGACTCAAGCTATTGGCTATAAATTCTCCAATATCTTTACTCCATATTACAATGTCAATCTTTTCTCCATTTAATTCATCTACTATAGCTCTTACTCTACTTCCTTTAGACCCAACACAGGCTCCCAATGGATCTACATCTGGATCTTTAGAGTATACAGCTATCTTAGTCCTAGAACCTGCTTCTCTAGAAATAGAATATATCTCTACAATTCCATCATTTATCTCTGGAACTTCTAACTCAAACAGTCTCTTTATCAATCCAGGATGAGATCTAGATAAAATGACCTGTGGTCCCTTGGTAGTCTTTTTGACCTCTAAAATAAGCAACTTCAGTCTATCTGATTGATTATAGACTTCACCTTCAATTTGCTCAGTAGGCGGCAATATACCTTCAGTTTTTCCCAGATCTATGAATACATTATTCTTTGATATTCTTTGAACCATACCTGTGATGATCTCATTCTCTCTGTTTATAAACTCATCATATATAACATCTCTTTCAGCATCTTTTATCCTCTGTATAACTACCTGTTTAGCTGTCTGAGCTGCAATTCTTCCAAAATCTTTAGGAGTTATTTCAACTCTTACAATATCACCAATTTCATATTTTTCATCCATCTCTCTCGCATCATCTAATCTAATTTCCATATGTTCATTTTCAATATCTTCAACTACATCCTTTATAGCATATACCTTAGCTTCTCCAGTTTCCTTGTTGATTTCAACCTCTGCATTTTGAGATACGCCAAAATTCTTCCTATAGCTGGATATAAGCGCTGATTCTAAAGCTTCAAATATTATATCTTTAGATATTCCTTTTTCTTTTTCTATTTCATTAAGGGCATCAATAAAATCTGCATTCATGAACAAACAAACCTCCCTAAAATTTTATCGCTAATCTCACTAGGGAAATAGCTTCCCTTGGAATGACGATTTCCTTATCATTATAATCTAAAATCCTTATCTCTTTTTCATTGTAACCCTGCAATTCACCCTCATATAATTTCTTATTATCAATTGCCTTATATAACTTTATCTCTATATTCTTATTTAAATTTCTTTCTAAATCTCTATCTGTCTTAAGAGGTCTATCTAAACCAGGTGACGATACCTCTAGATAGTATGCGTCAGGTATTGGATCTTTATCATCTAATCTTTCACTTATTATCTGACTCATCTTTTGACAGTCATCTAATCCTATTCCTTCATCCCGATATATATATATCCTTAAATAATAATCACCATGCTCCTTGACATATTCTACATCTACAAGTTCATATCCCAATTCATCTGCAACAACATCACTGATTTCCCTTACTATTTTAATGATTTCTTGCCTACTTAATCTCTTACCCATTAATCCACCTCCTAATTAAATTTTCTAATATAATAAATCAAGAGTGGGATGCCCCACTCTTTTGCACAAAAACCTTATTATAGTCACATTTATTATATCATGATGCCCTAATAAAATCAAATATTAAAGAGGCTTATCTGATTGCTCTCTGGTAAATCATCTAGACATCCATGATTAGACAATGCTTCTATTACTGTACGCGTTACCTTGCTTCTACTCACTAGATCTTCTATGGATATAAATTGAGCCTTTTCTCTTTCTTCCACAATATTTCTAGCTGCATTTTCTCCAACACCATCTAATCCCTTTAATGGTGGTAATATGCCATTCTCTCCAATGATAAATTTATCACTGTCTGATTTGTATAAATCTACATTTTGAAATTTAAATCCCCTAGCATACATTTCACGTACTACTTCTAAAACTGTCAATAGATTCTTTTCCTTAGCAGTCATATCATTTCCCAATGACTCAAGTTCCATTATCTTATTATTGACTATTTCCTTTCCTTTTAAAACCAATTGAGCATCAAAATCTGCTGCCTTAGTAGTAAAATAAGTAGCATAGAAGGCTTCCGGATAATGTACTTTGAAATAAGCTATTCTAAAAGACATCATGACATAGGCAACAGCATGAGCCTTTGGAAACATATATTTTATCTTATTGCAAGAATCTATATACCAGTTTGGTAGATCTAAAGCCCTTATATCCTCTTCGTCTTCTTCAGTTAATCCTCTACCCTTTCTAACCTTTTCCATTATCCAAAAAGATTTTTGCTTATCCAAACCTGCATTTATTAGGGATAACATTATATCTTCCCTTGTAGAGATTACTTCTGATAGAGTAGCTATGTTATTTCTAACTAACTCCTGTGCGTTATTTATCCATACATCTGTTCCATGGGATAATCCACTTATCCTAACTAATTCTGAAAATGTACTTGGCTTAGTATCTACAAGCATCTGCCTTACAAACTTAGTTCCAAATTCAGGTATTCCAAGTGTTCCTACTTTACACTCTATATCCTTCTCACTAATTCCTAGAGGTTCAGTACTTGTAAATATCTTCATAGTCTCTGGTTCATCCAGAGGTATAGTTGTAGGATCTATTCCAGTTAAGTCCTCTAACATCTTTATTATAGTAGGCACATCGTGACCTAGAATATCAAGTTTTAAAATTCTACCACTGATGGCATTATAGTCAAAGTGAGTAGTTATTACTCCAGATTTTTTGTCATTAGCAGGATACTGAATAGGACTAAAGTCATATATATCCTTATACTTTGGAACTATCATAACACCGCCTGGATGCTGGCCAGAAGATCTTCTTATTCCAGTACAACCTTTTACCAGCCTATTTATCTCTGCAGGATTTACACTTATATCTTTCTGTTCAAAATATTTTTTTACAAATCCATAAGCAGTCTTATCAGCTATTGTACCTATTGTTCCAGCCCTAAATACATAACCTTCTCCAAATAATTCCTCAGTATACTTGTGAGCAACTGGCTGATACTCTCCCGCAAAGTTTAAGTCTATATCTGGTTCTTTATCTCCTTCAAATCCTAAAAATACTTCAAAGGGTATATCCTGCCCATCTTTCTTTAACTTTGTATTACATTTTGGACAGTTTTTATCTGGTAAATCAGAACCAGAAGCAACAGAACCATCATCAAAGAAATGACTATATTTACATTTAGGACATATATAGTGAGGACTTAAAGGGTTTACCTCTGTAATACCACTCATAGTAGCTACAAAAGAAGAACCTACAGATCCCCTAGATCCAACTAGATATCCATCTGCCAAAGACTTCCATACTAACTTTTGAGCTATTATATACATAACTGCATAGCCATTTTTTATAATAGAACTAAGTTCTTTCTCTAGCCTATTCTTTACTATATCTGGTAGAGGATCCCCATATACCTCATGAGCCTTTTTATATGTTATATTCCTCAGCTCCTCTTCAGAGCCTTCAATTATAGGAGGAAAAGTACCATCTGGTATTGGCTTTATTTCCTCTATCATATTATTGACTAAATTAGTATTTTGTATAACTACTTCATAGGCTTTGTCCTTGCCTAAATAGCTAAATTCATTTAGCATCTCATCTGTAGTCATGAAATACAGCGGAGCTTGGAAATCTGCGTCTTGAAATCCCTGACCAGCCATCAAAATCCTTCTATAGACTTCATCTTCAGGATCTAAAAAATGAACATCTCCCGTTGCAACCACTGGTTTATTATACTTCTTACCTAATTCACATATCTTCATATTAATCTCTTTAAGCTGATCTTCATCACGTAAAATTCCATTTCTAACTAAATGCATATTATTGCCTATAGGCTGAATTTCCAAATAATCATAAAAGTTGACTATATTTCTTATTTCGTTATAGCTACTACCTTTTAATATACTCTTATATAGTTCTCCACTTTCACATGCACTACCAATTACGAGACCTTCTCTATTGGCCTCCAATAGAGATTTAGGAATCCTAGGCTTCCTATGAAAATACTTTAAGTGAGATTCAGAGATTATCCTATATAGATTCTTTAGTCCTATTAGGTTTTTAGCCAATATTATTATATGGAATGTCTGACTTTTAAAGATATTACCACTATTATTTAAATTATTTATTTCAGAAAAATCTCTTATTCCCTTCTCATCTAATAAGGATAATATTTTTATGAATATATCCTTTGTGGCTTCAGCATCATCTACAGCTCTATGATGATTTTCTAGGCTAACTCCTAGATGTTTAGCTATATTATCTAATTTATGATTTTTTAAATCAGGGAAAACTGCCCTAGTCAGTTCCAAGGTATCTAATACTGGGTTATCCAAATTCATAGAATACCTTTTCATATTCTCCCTTATAAACCCAACATCAAATGTAGCATTATGTGCAACTAGTACACTTCCTCGAATAAATTCACCAAAGGATCCAATAACTTGACTTATATCTGGTTTATCCGATACCATTTCGTCAGTAATACCAGTTAAATTTGTAATAAACTCTGGAATAGGTCTTCCTGGATTTATCAATTGACTATATGTATCTGTAACTTCTCCATCTACAAGTTTTACTGCTCCAATTTCAGTAATAGCATCATTGATTGCAGATAAACCTGTAGTCTCAATATCAAATACAACAAATTCATTGTATTTTTTATCTGGTTCAAAATTTGTTATGATTCCCTTACTATCATTTACAAGATATCCTTCTACTCCATATATCATCTTGATACCAAGCTTTTCACTCATTTCCATTCCATCTGGAAACGCCTGAACAACTCCATGATCTGTTATGGCTAAAGCCTTATGTCCCCATTTATGAGCTCTAGCAGCTATCTTCTTTAAATCTGCTACACCATCCATGGCACTCATCTTAGTATGAAGATGTAATTCAACTCTCTTCTCCTTAGATCTATCCATTCTCTCTTCCTTCTCTATCTTCTTTAGAGACTGAAGCATTATGGTCTTAGTCCTAGAGTAGTTATCATATACTACATCTCCTTCCAGTATGACATAAGAATCTTCATAGATATTATCTAAAAACTCAATACCTTTATCTTTGTTTAAGAATATCTTCACAGGAATAGAATCAGTAGTATCAGATATATATAAAGTCACAAGTAATCTATCACCTTTTATTTCTCTAGATTCAACTTGAAATATTTCACCTTTTATAACAGCCGTACCTACTTGTAAATCTACATCTCTGATACTCATCAGTTCTCCCTTAATAGATTTTCCAATAGAATAATTCGTAGACTGTGTTATATTTGGATCTTCTGTGGAATTTTGTTGTGTATTTAATAGTATATCCTTGGATATTTCCAATTCTTCTAATTGTTTTTCCTTTAAGAACTCATCATCAGAAGATTCATCCTCTTCGATAAAATCTAAAATCAAGTTCAATCCTAATTCTCCATGGAATTTATTACTAAGTCTATTCATCAATCCATTTCTCTTTATTGAAAAATAAGCCATAGAGTTTGGAGTAGTAAGGTGTACTGTATCACCTTCTACTCTATACTGTAAGGCTTTAATCCATGAACTGCTAGATGGAACTTCTTCTTGTATTATATCTGTAATAATGTCCATATATTTATTTAGATTATTATCTCTATTCATATCTACCAAATATCTTATATTTAGCTTTACATCGAAATCTTTAAATGTCTCAGAAAGCAGTTTCTTAATATCTTCTATAACAATATTCTCAACGATGACTTCTGAGTCCAATCTCAAAGATAACTCCATAGTTTCCTTGATTATTTCAACTTCAACAATCGCCATATCTATAGTCTTCAAATATGCATATCTATCGTCTTTTATGATTTCTCTTAAATAAGTCTTTTTCATGCAGAATATCCCCCCTTATCCACAACGGGATAATCTATAATCAGTCCATCTCATATATCTCCTTAATCAATTCATCTAGGAGCTCTTCTTCCTTTACCTTTCTCACTATCTGTCCTCTCTTGAAGATCAATCCCTCTCCATTTCCACCAGCAATACCTATATCAGCTTCTCTAGCTTCTCCCGGCCCATTTACAGGGCATCCCATAATAGCCACTTTTATGTGTCTATCTATACCTTCTAATCGTCTTTCTGCCTCTTCTACAATTTTGATAAGATCTATCTTGGTCCTTCCACATGTAGGACAAGATATGAGTTCTAGTCCATCTTTTAATAGCCCTAGAGATTTTAATATCTCCCTGCCAACTTTAACTTCTTCCACTGGATCTCCAGTTAGAGATATACGAATGGTATCACCAATCCCCATAGAAAGTAAAGTTCCTATTCCAACAGATGATTTGATAGTCCCTCGCCAACTTGGACCAGCTTCTGTAATACCCAGATGAAGTGGATAGTCGCACAGTTCAGACATTTTAGTATAAGACTTTATGGTCAAAGGTACATTACTAGCCTTTAAGGAGATCTTTATATCATGAAAGTCCAAATCCTCTAATAATCTAATCTGCTCCATAGCACTATATACCATGGAATCTTCATTTACTCCATTATATTTTTCAAGATATTCCTTTTTAATAGAGCCAGAATTTACTCCAACTCTAATTGATATTTCTCTTTCCTTACAAGCCTTTACTATTTCTTTTACCTTCTCTTTTCCCCCTATATTTCCAGGATTTATTCTTAGACCATGAATTCCCTGCTTTATAGCTGCAAGAGCTAATCTATAGTCATATTGTATATCACCTATAATAGGAATATTTACAGCCTTAGCAATATGGCTTATCCCTTCTGCATCCTCCATATCACTAATGGCAACTCTTATAATATCACAGCCAGTATCTTCCAATCTCTTGATCTGTTCTATAGTTGAACCTACATCCTTGGTCAAGGTATTGGTCATGGATTGTACTGTTATTGGATTATTACCTCCAATAAGTCTATCTCCCACCTTAATAACACGGGTATTTTTTCTTTCCATTTACAATCACCTTCCAAATAAATTTATCCTAAATAAATCTCTATATGTGACAACTACCATTAGGCTTATTAAAAAAGCAAATCCAACTAGATGAATTATATTTTCTTTTTTAGGATCTATTGGTTTTCCTCTCAATAGTTCAATAAATAAAAACACTAGTCTACTTCCGTCTAAAGCTGGAATTGGCAATAGATTAAAGAACCCTAAGTTGACACTAATAAATCCAAGTATAAGCAACAAATTTGTCATCCCCATCTTTGCGGCTTGCCCGACTTCATTAATAACACCTATAGGGCCTGACAGATCTTTAGTAGAAACTTGACCTTTAAAAACCATACCTAGAAATTCAAACATCTTCCCTATAAACATGCCAGTCATTTTTAGTCCACCTATTATGGCATAAGACAATGACCTCTTATATCTAGGCATTATTCCAATGATGTTTTGCCCATCCTCATTAATAGGCTTGACATATATACTCATCTCTTTGCCATCTCTTAAAAAATCTACCTTTATTTCTTCATCGGAGTTAGAAATAGCGTTGGATAGACTATCCCAAGAGTCAATAGCCATATCATTGATTTTTACGATATCATCACCTATCATGATACCAGATACCTGTGCAGGAGAATCAGGACTTATATTTCCTATAACTGTAGTAGGTTCTCCAATATTAAAAGACACTATGGATAGCACGATTATAGCCAATACAAAATTCATAAATGCACCAGCTGCAACTACCGCCATCCTAGCTAGAGGAGATGCTTTTCCAAATCCCCTAGGATCATTTGATTCTTCATCTTCCCCTTCCATACTAACGTATCCACCTATAGGCAATATCCTCAATGTATACTTTGTTTCGCCTTTTTGTTTTTGATATATTTTAGAACCCATACCTATAGAAAATTCATTTACTTTTATTCCTACTAATTTAGCTACAGTAAAATGTCCCAATTCATGTAGTAATATCACCAGTAAAAAGACAAATATAGCTGCAATTGCTGTTTGCATAAAAACACCACCTAATTCTTTTAAATTAAAAAGCATCTAGTAAAATAATATATTAATGGAGCACTAAAAATAATACTATCAAATCTATCTAAGACACCACCATGTCCTGGCATAATAAAACCATAGTCTTTGATATTTGCAATTCTCTTTATCTTGGATGCTACTAAGTCACCAATTTGCGAGATTATAGATGCTATAATAGCTAATATCATAAATTTCCATAATGGAGACAGTCCAAAAGACAAGGAGTATACGATAGTCAATATTAGACTTCCTAATATTCCTCCTATAGATCCTTCTATAGTCTTATTGGGACTAATACTAGGTGATAATTTATTTTTTCCAAATAGATTACCTGCAATATATGCAAATGTATCAGTTCCAAAGGCCATTATAAAAATAAGCCATATATATTTTGTACCATTTAAATAGTATACATGAGATAATAAAAAAGGAATATACATAATTCCCAATAGTGTCATCCCAATATCTCCCATAGTAATATTCTTACTAAATAAAAAGAATATCAGCAGGCCAATAAGGGTTAAAGCCAATATAGACTCTATAGAAATCTCCTCATATACATTAGATGCAAATATTCCCAGAGAAGAAATATATCCTATAAAATTTACTGTCCTTATATTTATATTATTTAAAGCTTCATAGAACTCTCTAAGTCCTATTATGGACAAAATAAATATGGAGAATGATAGATAAAGTTCTCCTTTTAATATTACGAATATCAATAAGAATATACCTATTACTCCTGTTAAAACTCTCATGCTCAGTTCTTTCACCTATATTCCTCCAAATCTTCTGTTTCTTTTTTGATAGTCAATTATAGCTTTATATAGTTTTTCTTCTGTAAAATCAGGCCACAACACATCAGAAAACCAAAATTCAGTATATGCCATTTGATAGAGAAGAAAGTTACTGATTCTCAATTCTCCACTTGGCCTAATCAATAGATCTGGATCTGGTTGATTTTTTGTATATAGATAATTTGAAAAAACATCAGAGTCCAAATCCTCTATATCAATCTTACCCATATTTATATCTTTTAATATCTCCTTTATGCCAAATATTATTTCATCTCTTCCACCATAATTCAACGCTATATTTAAAATCATTCCATTATTTTCTTTAGTCCTGTGTAAAGCTCTCTTAACTTCATTTTGGGGAGTTTTTGGCAATCTAGAAATATCCCCTAATATATGTAGTTTAACATTATTTTTATATAGTCTCTCTAATTCTCTTCTGATAAAATATACAATTATATTCATAAGTCCGTCTATTTCATCTTGAGGTCGTTTCCAATTTTCTGTTGAAAACGTATATAATGTCAAATACTTAATGCCAATTTGGGATGCAGCTTCTACTATATCAATGACTCGTTCCATCCCCTCTTGATGTCCTAGATTTCTAGGGAGAAATCTCTTTTTCGCCCATCTACCATTTCCATCCATAATAATAGCTATATGTTCTGGTAATCTATCAAAATCAATTTGAGATTTTAGAGCTTCTCTTGACATCTTATCATCATTCATAATCATTCCCCCTAGCAGTAACAACCCCTTCCGCTAAGAAGGGGTTGTCTTTTATAATCTATATGAAAGTTCGATTTTATTGCTTTCATCGGTATGAACTTTACTTAATATAGATTTAAAAAGGCTACCTTATAACGTTTCAATAAAAGCCTTTTTATATTTCCATTAACTCGTCTTCTTTACTCTTAGTGATCTTATCTATTTCATCTATAAACCTATCTGTTATCTTTTGCATTTCATTTTCAGCTTGTTTTCTTTCATCTTCAGTTAACTCTTTATCTTTTTCCATCTTTTTAACACTGTCGATGCCATCTCTTCTAATATTTCTTATGGCAATCTTGGCATTTTCTCCACTCTTTTTAACTAACTTTGTTAAGTCTAATCTTCTTTCCTCAGTAAGTTGTGGAATTTGTAGTCTGATTACCTTGCCATCGTTAGATGGATTAATCCCCAAATCAGATTTTAAGATCTCCTTTTCTATATCTGAGATTAATTTTGAATCCCATGGCTGTATAACCAATAATCTAGGTTCTGGTGCTGACACACTGGCTACTTGTTTTAGGGGAGTCATTTGACCATAATAGTCAACAGATATCTTATCTAAAAGTCCAGGATTCGCCCTCCCCGCTCTTATACCTTGTAAGTCTTCTTTGTAAACTGAGATCGTCTTATTCATCTTCTGTTCAGCTTCTTTGTGAATATCCAAATACATAATTAATCCTCCTTTACATGTGTACCTATCTTTTTTCCTAATACAACATCTATAATATTATTTGGCATATCAATACCAAATACAATTAAAGGGATCCTATTGTCCATACATAAAGAAGTGGCTGTTGAGTCCATAATCCCAAGTCCTAAGTTTAGTATATCAATATATTTCAATGAGTCAAACTTTTTCGCCTCTAAATTAGTCTTTGGATCTGCATCATAAACTCCATCTACACCTTTTTTAGCCAATAATATGACTTCTGCTTCTATCTCTGCTGCCCTCAAAGCTGCAGCAGTATCCGTTGAGAAATATGGATTTCCCGATCCAGCAGCAAATATGACCACTCGTCCTTTTTCAAGGTGTCTAACTGCCCTTCTTCTGATATATGGCTCCGCTATTTGTTTCATATCTATTGCTGACTGAACTCTAGTAATAACATCCATCTTCTCCAAAGCGTCTTGAAGAGCTAATGCATTCATCACCGTACCCAACATTCCCATGTGGTCTGAGGTAGTCCTATCCATCTCCGTAGCAGATATTCCTCTCCAGAAATTTCCACCACCTACTACTATAGCAACTTCTACCCCTAATTTACTTATATATTTAACTTCTTTCGCAATACGACTGACAGTATCACTATCTATGCCTGTTCCCTTTTCGCCAGCCAGAGCTTCTCCACTTAGTTTTAGTACAATCCTTTTAAATACGGGTTCCATTTAATACACTCCCTTATGTAAAAGTATAATTACTTAAATGGAGAACATAATATGTTCTCCATCTAATTAATTACCCATTTGTTTAGCTACTTCTTCAGCAAAGTTTTCTTCTTTCTTTTCTATTCCTTCTCCAACTTCAAATCTAACAAATCTTCTAATCTTTAAATTTTCCCCGATTTTTGAAATCTTTTCATTTAATAGATCCCTTACTTTTACATCTGGGTCTTTAATAAATGATTGTTCTAAAAGACATATTTGCTCATAGAATTTACCCATTCTACCTTCTACAATCTTATGGGCTATATGCTCTGGTTTTCCTTCATTTAGAGCTTGTTGTACAAGTACATGTTTTTCTCTCTCTACTTCTTCTTCTGGAACATCTTCTTTATCTACATATTTAGGATTAGCAGCTGCAACTTGCATAGCCATATCCTTTACAAAATCTTTGAATTCATCAGTCTTAGCAACAAAGTCAGTTTCAGAATTAACCTCTATTAAAACTCCTATCCTTCCACCATGAATATAGGAGTCTACTAGACCTTCTGAAGCGATTCTTCCAGCCTTTTTAGAAGCTGAAGCTAATCCCTTTTCCCTCAATAGATCTATAGCCTTTTCAATATCTCCATTTGTTTTAACTAATGCTTTCTTACAATCTAGCATACCTGCGCCGCTTCTTTCTCTTAGTTCTTTAACTTGTGAAGCAGTTACACCCATGATATCCCTCCTCTATTTGTTAAAAAATGGTAAGAGCTAAAAGGTGAAATAACCTTAGAACCCTTACCTTTCTATTTATTCTTCTACAGATTCTATTTGTTCACCTTGTTTTCCCTCTAGAACTGCATTTGCCATAGTTTCAGTTAATAACTTAACTGCTCTAATAGCATCATCATTTCCAGGTACTACAAAGTCAATTTCATCTGGATCACAGTTGGTATCCACTATACCTACAACTGGAATTCCAAGGATTTTAGCTTCTTGAACAGCTATTCTCTCTTTTCTTGGATCAACCACAAATAAAGCATCTGGAATACCGTCCATTTCCTTAATACCACCTAAGAATTTCTCCAATCTTTCAGCTTCATGCTTTAATTGAATAACTTCTTTCTTAGGTAGAACATCAAATAGTCCATCCTCTTCCATTTGAGTCAATTCATTTAATCTGTCAATTCTCTTTTTAATAGTCTTATAGTTAGTTAACATACCACCTAACCATCTTTGATTTACATAAAACATTCCACATCTCTTAGCTTCAGTTTCAATAGCTTCTTGTGCTTGTTTTTTAGTACCTACAAATAGGATTTCTCCACCTTGAGCTGCAACTTCTCTAATGAAGTCATAAGCTTCTTCTACTTTTTTTACAGTCTTTTGTAGGTCAATAATGTAAATACCATTTCTCTCTGTAAAGATATATTCTGCCATTTTAGGATTCCATCTTCTTGTTTGATGTCCAAAATGAACTCCTGCTTCTAATAAGCCTTTCATCGTAATTACTGACATACTTTCACCTCCAAGTTTTTTTCCTCCATTTCCATCAACTATCCTAAGGCCCATATAGGGACCTCCTTAGAATATCCGAAAATGTGTGTAATCACTATAGTAGTATAACATATAGATATTTATTAAGCAATCATTTTATTTCCTTTTTGTGGAGAATTTTACTCTCTAGCTTTTTTCAATTCCTCTAATAACTTATCGTTGAGAATCTTAATATGAGTTCCCTTCATTCCCAAGGACCTAGATTCAATAACACCTGCACTCTCAAATTTTCTTAGAGCATTTACAATTACAGATCTAGTAATTCCAACTCTGTCAGCAATCTTACTTGCTACTAATAGACCTTCACTCCCATCTAATTCATTGAATATATGTTCCATAGCTTCTAATTCAGAATAGGATAATGTTCCAATAGCCATTTGAACTACAGATTTTTTTCTAGCTTCCTCTTCTATTTCCTCGCTTTTGGATCTTAAAATCTCCATTCCTACAATAGTTGCACTGTATTCTGCCAATACCAAATCTTCTTCTGTAAACTCCTTACCAAATCTAGCTAGAACTAAGGTTCCCAGTCTTTTTCCACCACTATTTATAGGTATAATCGTAGCTATCTTATCTTGATAATTACATTGTGAAAATTCATCAAAGACACATTCAGGAAATTCTCTAACATTTTCCTTAGTCTCATTTATTTCCAATAGATCTTGATTGTATTTTTCTGGGAATCTCTCTTCTTTCATAACCTCTGATTCAACTATATCACAGTCAAATCCATCCGATAATTTGTAGCCTAATACCCTTCCTTTTTTACTTGCAATATAGACATTAGCCTGTAAGATATCACTCAATATCCTACTCAATTCTTCAAATGACACTGGTTCTGGACCATAGCCTTGCAATGATTTGTTCAATCTTCTAGTTTTCTGTAATAGATTTTCCATAATATTTCCTCCTCATATTTCTTCTTCTAATCTTTCTATTATATCTCCCTATGAATATACAAAATCCTTATTCAGAATATTCAATATATAGAATACTACAAATTTTACTAAATGTACAGATATTTATTTATTTTTCACTTTCTTTTTTAGTATATCCACAATCTTTATTGCTACATCTTATGGTATTTCCCTTTTTATTTCTTTTAATGGTCATGTATGAATTACATTGTGGGCACCTTTCTTCTATTGGTTCATCCCAAGAGACAAAATTACATTTTGGATAGTTGGTACAACCATAAAAAGCTCTTCCTCTTTTAGATTTTTTTCGAATGATCTCACCATCACATAATGGACATCCTACATTTATCTTATCTAATATAGGTTTTGTATTTTTACAATCTGGATATCCAGGACATGCTAAAAACTTCCCATATCTTCCAGATTTAATGACCATATTTTTACCACATTTCTCACATATCTCATCTGTCACTTCATCTTTGATCTCTATCTTGTCAATTTCTTTTTCAGCTACTAATAAAAACCTATGAAAATCTCTGTAAAAATTATCTACTACACTTTCCCAAGTAAACTTTCCCTCTGCAACCTCATCTAATCTCTCTTCTAATCCAGCTGTAAATTCTTCATTGACTATCTCACCAAAGTATTCAGTCAAAAGATCATTCACTAATATACCAAGTTCTGTAGGATAAAAAGATCTATTATCTAATATTACATAATCCCTTGCTAAAATAGTACTAATAGTAGGTGCATAGGTACTAGGTCTACCTACTCCAATTTCTTCTAGAGTTTTAATCAAAGAAGCTTCTGTAAATCTAGCTGGTGGTTGAGTGAAATGTTGTTTTGGATCTATATCATTAACTTTAAGTATATCATTTATAGAGAGATTTGGAATTTCCATATCTTTCCTTTCCTCATCTACTGTAGAATATACCTTTAAAAACCCAGGAAATATCAGCTTGCTACCAGATGCTCTAAATAAGCAATCATTACTTAAGATATTTACACTTAAGGTATCATACTTAGCTTGAGCCATTTGAGAGCCAATAAATCTATTCCATATCAATTCATATAATCTATATTGATCACTGGATAGTGATTCTTTTATATCCTTAGGCTGTCTCATAAATCCAGTTGGTCTTATAGCCTCATGTGCATCTTGAGTATCCTTTTTAGACTTTCCATATTGTTTTCCTCCATTTGAATATTCCTTGCCATATTCTCTATGGATAAATTCTCGTGCTCCATCTAATGCAACTTGAGATATTCTAGTTGAATCAGTTCTCATATAGGTAATTAGTCCTACTGTACCTTCCCCTTTAACGTCAATACCTTCGTATAGCTGTTGTGCTATACTCATGGTCTTCTTAGTACTAAATCCAAGCTTCTTTGAAGCATCCTGTTGAAGTGTACTAGTAGTATATGGAGGATATGGATTTCTCCTTCTAGTTCCCTTTTTTATATCTTGAACTTTAAAATTTTCTCTATCTAAAGAGGATATTATCTCATTAACCTGTTCCTCAGTCTTTAATTCAATCTTCTTTTCCTTTCCATCTATTAATTGTCCTATAAAATCTGATTCGAATTTTTCACCATTCTTCTCTAACAAAGCTTTGATACTCCAATACTCTTCAGGAATAAAGTTTTCAATCTCCTCTTCCCGATCACATATCAACTTTGTTGCAACAGATTGTACCCTACCAGCACTTAATCCTTTCCTTATCTTCTTCCACAGTAGAGGACTTATCTTATATCCTACTAATCTATCTAATATCCTACGAGCTTGTTGTGCATCAATTAACCCATAGTCTAGAGTCCTAGGATTTTTAATAGCCTTCTTTACTGCATCTTTAGTGATCTCATTAAATTCCACTCTAACTTTTTCATTAGGATCTATCTTTAATATATGAGCTAAATGCCAAGATATAGCTTCCCCTTCCCTATCTGGGTCAGTTGCCAGATATATCTTATCTGCATTTTTCCCTTCTTTTCTTAATTCATTGATAATTGGGCCTTTCCCCCTGATATTTATATATTTAGGTTTGAAATTATCTTCTACATCTATACCTAATGTACTCTTAGGTAAATCTCTCACATGACCTACTGATGCTACCACCTTATAATTTCTACCTAATATCTTTCCTATTGTTTTAGCTTTTGCAGGTGACTCTACAATCACTAATTTTTTTGCCAACGCATACACCTCCATATGTAATTCAACAGAGTGTAAATATTCTACTGTTTAACTCCTTTACAATCCCCTTTAGTTCTAAAATCGTAATTATACTAATTACTGTAGATATATCTAGACCTGTTCTATGTGATATCAAATCACTATGCAATGGTCCATCTTTCATAGTTTCAATGATTTTTATTTCAACATCACTTAGATCCTTGTAGTCTATTTTATCTCTTTTACTTTGAGATAGTCTAGATTGAAGTTCTCCAATCTCCTCTATTATATCTTCTATTTCCAATAGAGGTCTAGCACCATCCCTAATTAACCTATTTGTCCCTTTACTATATAGACTATTTATATTCCCTGGAAGGGCAAATACTTCTTTTCCCTGCTCTAAAGCTAGGTGGGCTGTAATCAAAGAACCTGATTTTTCTTTAGCTTCAATTACAATCACTCCTAAGGACAATCCTGATATTATCCTATTTCTCTGTGGAAAGTTGTAGGCAATAGGTGGGGTTCCCAAGGGAAATTCCGTTAGAATCATTCCATGCTTTGTCACTTCATCATATAATCTTCTATTGCTCTTTGGATATACTACATCTATACCATTTCCTAATACTCCTATAGTCCTCCCACCTTCTCTTAAGGCAGTACTATGTGCTACTGTATCTATCCCTAAAGCTAAACCACTTACTATGGTGACACCCATATTTGCCAATTCCTTTGCAAACTTTTCACAGGCCCATTTACCATAAGATGTAGCTTTTCTAGCTCCAACTATTCCAATGGCTAAATTATCTTCTTCTAACATATTGCCTTTACCATATAGCACATAAGGCTTAGTATATATATTTTTCAAACTATCAGGATAGTTTCTATCTAATATGGTCATGGTATTTATTTTATTTTCTTCCAATTTATTGAGAATTTCATCTATATAGTCTATATTTCTATATCTGATTATCTTTTCTAAATATTTTTCTTTAATTCCACTTATGTTAAACATCTTACTCTTGTCTATCCATAATAATTCACATAAATCTGGAAAGCATTCATATAATCTATCTAATATATTATTGGTAATTCCTAGACTATTTAACCATATTAAAACATCTCTTTCGGTGTATTTGTCCATTTTCTTACCTCCAATATTTATCATCTAAAGCTCTATACCTTAGAGCCTCTAATATATGTCTATCAGCAATATCTTTCTCACCATCAAGATCTGCAATTGTTCTCGATACTTTGAGTATCTTATTATAGGTTCTAGCACTAAACTTTTGTTTATTAAAAGCCAATTTCATAATCTTTTCTGAACTACTTGACAATTTACAATATCGAGTTATCTCTTTGTTTGGAAGCTGAGAATTATTATATATATTCTTTCCTCTATATCTATTTAACTGAATATCCCTAGCTTTTTTTACTCTCTCTCTAATTTCATGGGATGATTCAGACTTATTTTCATCTTTTAAATCTCCATATTTAACAGGTAAAACTTCTAGATGGATATCTATTCTATCAAGTAATGGAAAGCTAATCTTATTTAAATATCTATCTATATCCCTTTGGGAACATGTACATTCGTGGAGAGGATCACCAAAGTATCCACAAGGGCAAGGATTCATGCTAGCAACAAACATGAATTTAGCTGGATAAGATATACTGGCATTTACTCTAGATATATGGACAACACCATCTTCCATAGGTTGTCTCAAGACTTCTAATACATTTCTCTTGAATTCTGGTAATTCATCTAAAAACAGGACACCATTGTGAGCTAAAGATACTTCACCGGGCTTAGGAATTCTTCCTCCGCCAATTAGTGAAAAACTTGAACATGTATGATGGGGAGATCTAAATGGTCGCTCTTTGATCAAATCATTGGAATTTAACAAACCAGAAATACTATATATCTTCGTCACCTCTATGGATTCTTCAAAAGAAAGAAGAGGCAAAATAGTAGGTAATCTTCTAGCTGCCATGGTCTTCCCAGAGCCTGGTGGACCTATAATAAGCATATTATGTCCTCCAGCTGCAGCTACCTCTAAGGCACGTTTAAGGCCTTCTTGTCCTTTTATATCTGAAAAATCCAAAGAAAAATCTCCATCATCAGTTTCAATCTCTTGTCTATGCTTAAAAGGTTCAATTTCAACTTTTCCATTTAGAAAATCCACAACTTCATTTAAATCTTTCACTGGAATAATATCCATATCCGAAATAACACTACATTCTTCTTTATTTTCATAGGGAACTATGCATCTTCTTATGTCTTGTTCTCTTAAGGATATAACCATAGGTAAAGCCCCTTCAATAAGGTTGACTTTTCCATCTAAAGATAGTTCTCCTAGAAATGCTATATCTTTTATATCTACATCATGAATAATGTTGTTAGACATTAAAATCCCCATGGCAATTGCCAAATCAATTTGAGAGCCCTCTTTTCTTAAATTCGCAGGTGCTAAATTTATGGTAATCCTATTTAGTGGAAATTCGTATCCACTATTTTTAATAGCAGCTCTAACCCTCTCCTTAGACTCCTTTATAGCAGTATCTGGCAATCCAACAATATTGAAGACAGGTAAGCCTCTAGACAGGTCTGTCTCTACTTCAATTATATATCCATTTAGCCCCTGTAATACACAAGTATTTACCTTTGAATACATATGTATTCCCCTTTCTCATCACTCTATGGCAGATTGGATAATTGCCTGGGTAATAGCTAGAATTCCCTATTTTCCAAAGCTTACAGACAAAAAGCATTCTCTATGTGATTGATCTCTGATTTTCCTGTCAAATAAACCTCAATAATGTCATATCGTAGTTGTATATTTCCATATCCTTTGCTTTTAACATATATCATAGAAGTGTTTATTATTTTTAGCTGTTTTTTACGATTTACCGCCTCATATGCGTATCCAAAATTAGTATTTGTCCTAGTCTTAACTTCTACAAATACTAAAACACCTCTATAAAATGCAATTATATCTATTTCCCCTATTCTGTTTCTATAATTGGATTCTAATATTCTATATCCCTTATCTAATAAATATTTTCTAGCTACTCCTTCTCCAACTCTACCTTTTTTTATATTATCCATCACTATTTTCCCTCTAATTATTACTTGATAATATTCTTTAAAAAAGTCATTCTGTGAATAGGCGTAGTTCCTAATCTCAATATATTTTCTCTGTGTTCTTTTGTTCCATATCCCTTATGTTTCTTTATATTATATCCCGGAAATTCTTCTTCCCATTTTAAACACAATCTATCTCTATACACCTTAGCAATTATAGACGCGCAAGATATGCCATGGCATTTGTCATCACCTTTAACAATACCCATTTGTGGAATATCTAAATCTACATTTTCTGCATCTATTAACAGATAATCTGCTTCAATTTTATTTCCAAATCTATCTCTTATATTTTCAACAGCCAGTTTCATAGCTAGTCTAGCACTTTCTTTAATATTTATTTTGTCTATAGTCCGAGAATCTACCTGACCTATACCAATTCCTATTGAATTTTCTACTATAATATCATAGAGATACTCTCTCTTCTTTTCGGATAATTTCTTCGAATCTTTAACCCCATCAATTCTCAAACCTTTAGGCAATATTATAGCACAAGCAACTACATCTCCTAAAAGACATCCTCTTCCAACCTCGTCTATACAGGCAACATTACTATATCCTTCTCTATATGCCTTCTCTTCAAAGTCCATCATTTTAACTCATCTTCTCCTCTGGAAACTCCAAAGTAATATTTCCTATTATACCCTTTCTAAACTCATCTAAGATTATATTACTTACCTTGGTATAGTCAATTTCTCCTCCCTTGATTATACATCCTCTCTTTTTGCCTATATTGATCATAACTTCCAAAGCTGAGTCATCCTTTATTTCAAAATTATATCTCTTTTCTAACAATTCAGGACATATTTTCCTTAATAGTTCTATTAACCTCAACGCAAGTGTTTCCCTATCTAGTATCTCATCTTTAATAGCTCCTGTAAAAGCCAGATTTAACCCTACACTTTCATCCTCAAATTTAGGCCACAATATTCCTGGAGTATCTAATAACTCTAAATCTCCCTTAGTCTTAATCCACTGATTAGATTTAGTTATTCCAGGTTTATTTCCAACCCTAGCTCCTTTTCGCCCTGTAAGTGTATTGATCAATGTAGACTTTCCCACATTGGGAATACCTATAATCATAGCCCTAACAGGTCTATTTATTACTCCCCTTTTTTCATAGGATTCTTTTTTCTCTGCAGTGACCAACTTAGACATAGCTATTAACTTATCTACATCTTTACTATTTAAGGAATTAAATAATATGGAGTTTAATCCTTTTTTCTTAAAACATTCTTGCCATCTCCTGTTTCCCATATCACTTGATAAATCTGCCTTATTTAATATAATAATTCGTGGCTTATCTCTTATAATAGAATCTATAATTGGATTCTGACTACTATATGGAATTCTAGCATCTATTAATTCAAAGACCAAGTCTACCATAGAAAGGCTTTTTTCAATAGATTCTCTTGTCTTTTTCATATGTCCAGGATACCAATTTATATTCAAAATACCACCTCCAGAATATATAAAAATGGGACTTTACAGTCCCAATTTATTAATACATTCTCTTCTCTTTAACCCTTGCTGCCTTACCTTGTCTATCTCTTAGATAGTAAAGTTTTGCTCTTCTAGTTTTACCTTTTCTAGTTACTACAAGTTTATCAATTCTAGGAGAGTTTAGAGGGAATGTCCTTTCAACACCTACTCCATAGGACAATCTTCTTACGGTAAATGTCTCTCTGGCTCCTCCGCCCTTCCTCTTGATTACTGTACCTTCAAATACTTGTATTCTTTCACGTGTTCCTTCAACAACTCTATAATGAACTTGAACAGTATCACCTACATTAAAAGTAGGTAAATCTTTTCTCAATTGCTCTTCTTCTAATATCTTTATTATATCCACTGTTCAAACCTCCCTTCTCCATAGATGTTCTTGCAATAAGCAGAGGACCATCTGTAATTCATACCTAGGTATTATAGCATATGATATAACTGAATTCAACTATTTATTATCAATTTCCTCTTCAATCTGTGATAACAATTTTCTATCTTCTATATCTAAATTTAAATCTTTAAGTAAGTCTGGTCTCTTTAGAGATGTCATTTTTAGGGATTGGTAATATCGCCACTCTTTGATCTTTAGATGATTACCTGATAATAATATATCTGGTACCTTTATACCTTTAAACTCCCTAGGTCTAGTGTATTGAGGATATTCTAACAATCCATTATAATGAGATTCATCCATATAGGATTCATGGCTACTTAATACACCTGGTAATAGCCTTGTTATAGCATCTACAAGAACCATAGCAGGTATTTCACCACCAGTCAACACATAGTCCCCTATTGAAATCTCATCGTCTATATAATTTTCTATTATTCTATTATCTATTCCTTCATAATGGCCACATAAGAGGACAATATGGCTTTCTTTAGACAGTTCATTTACAATTTCCTGATCTAGTTTCTTACCTTGAGGTGATAGATAGATAACTTTAGAATTATCTCTTTTTACACTCTTTATTGCACCATATATTGGTCCAGGAGCCATGACCATTCCAGGACCTCCACCAAATGGATAGTCATCTACCTTTCTATGTTTATTCTCAGAAAAATCTCTTATATCTGTATAGTCTATTTGGAGAATTCCATTATCTATGGCTCTTCCTATTATACTCCAGCTATATAGATTAGAAAAGAATTCTGGAAACAATGTCAGAACGTCAATTTTCATTCTATCATTCCTTCAATAGGGTCAATGACAATCTTCTTATCTGAAACATCCACTTTTTTGATAAAATCTTTAACAGCAGGAATGAGATA
Source organism: Tissierellaceae bacterium HCP3S3_D8 (assembly GCA_052067355.1). Lineage (GTDB taxonomy): Bacteria > Bacillota > Clostridia > Tissierellales > Tissierellaceae > CABMKH01. The sequence goes on along the minus strand of JBQHQH010000002.1, from coordinate 52,298 downwards.
TTCTTTTTTATTGATATCATCATCTACTATATATACATCATTTCCTCCTGTCTGAAGCACATCCTTGACAACACCTATCTTCCTACCTGACATATCAAATACATCACAATCTCTTAAATCGTGTATAAAGTAATGATTATCTGGCAGGATTATCCTATGTTCATCATCTACATATATAAAATCATCTATAAAATCTATAACTTGATTTATATTGTCAAATTCTCTAAACTTAACGATGACAATTCCCTTGTGGTATCTTACATTTTGAAGAAAGACTTCTGTTTTATCTTCACCAATATATGCTTTTTCAAGATAAGAAAACCTCTCCATATCATCAGTTATGGGAAAGATCTTGGCTTCACCTTTAATTCCATGAGTGTTGATTATTTTACCCACTACAGTATAATCCATATTTTGCACCTACTATATAAATTACTTAAGGGATTAAATGCAATAATCCCTTATTGAATAATTTCGACTATGACTCTCTTATTTTCCTTGATTGCTGCAGCTTTTACAACTGTCCTTATGGCTTTGGCAATTCGTCCTTGCTTTCCTATTACCTTTCCCATATCCTCTTGAGCTACTTTCAACTCTATTATGACAGATTGTGAACCTTCTACTTCTCTTACACTTACTTCATCTGGATTATCTACAAGAGCCTTTGCAATATATTCTACCAATTCACCCATTATTACACCTCCAAGTACTACTCTTCAACTTGTTCTTTATTATCATTTGAGCCATCATATATGCCATTTTCTCTAAACAGTCTATCTACTGTATCAGTTGGTTTAGCACCATTATTCAACCAATTTATAGCTCTTTCATCATCTATCTTAACTGTCTTAGGTTCAGTTAATGGATTATAGTAGCCAATCTCTTCAATGAATCTTCCATTTCTTGCAGCACGAGAATCAGCTACAACTATTCTATAAAAAGGGTTTTTCTTAGCTCCCATTCTTCTCAATCTAATCTTTACCGCCATCTGTTTCACCTCCTTTAAAATATAGTTATCTATTTAGAAAAAGGGAAATCCAAATTTTCCTTTTTTCTTCATGGTCTTTTCCATATCAGTAAGTCTCTTCATCATCTTCTTAGTTTCTTTAAACTGTTTTAACAGTTTGTTTACTTCCTGAACTGAAGTTCCACTACCAGTAGCAATCCTCTTTCTCCTGCTACTATCTATGATCTCTGGCGTCTCTCTTTCCTTCTTGGTCATAGATTTTATTATTGCCTCTATTCTAAGGATATCCCTATCATTTACGTCTAATCCCTTTAATGCCTTAGAATTCATACCGGGAATCATCCCCATGATCTGATCTAGAGGCCCTAAGTTCTTCATCTGCTCCAATTGATCTAGGAAATCATCAAAAGTAAATTGAGCTGTTCTAATCTTCTTTTCTAGTTCCAATGCCTTTTCTGCATCTATACTAGATTGAGCTTTCTCAATTAAACTTAAAACATCTCCCATACCTAAAATCCTTGAGGCCATTCTATCTGGATGGAATGGTTCCAACTGATCTAATTTTTCACCCATTCCAACAAATTTTATAGGTTTATCCGTTACGGCTCTTATGGATAGAGCTGCACCACCTCTAGCATCCCCATCTAACTTTGTCAATACAACTCCAGATATTCCCAATCTCTCATCAAATGATGATGCTACATTGACTGCATCTTGTCCTGTCATAGCATCTAATACCAGCAACACTTCATTGGGATTAACTGCCTCATGTATATCTTCAATCTCCTGCATCAGATCTTCATCTATATGCAATCTTCCAGCTGTATCTACGATTATTACGTCATTTCCATGTTTTTTTCCGTGTTCCAATGCTGCCTTAGCAATATCTACTGGATTATGTCTATTTCCCATAGAAAATACAGGGACACCAGCTTTTTCTCCTACAACCTCTAGCTGTTTAATAGCAGCTGGTCTATATATATCACAAGCTACTAATAGAGGTCTTTTATTTTGCTTTTTAAGATTAAATGCCAATTTACCAGTAGTAGTGGTCTTACCAGCACCTTGCAATCCACACATAAGTATTACAGTTGGTGGGGATGAAGCAAAATTTATCTTAGTCTCTCTATCTCCCATTAATTTAGTCAATTCTTCGTTGACTATCTTAATCACCTGTTGCCCTGGAGTTAAGCTTTGCATTACTTCATTGCCAATAGCTCTCTCTTTGACATTCTTTATAAAATCCTTTACAACTTTAAAGTTTACATCTGCCTCTAAAAGTGCAAGCCTTACCTCCCTCATTGCTAAATCTACATCTTTTTCTGAAAGCTTTCCCTTGCCTTTTAATTTTCCCAAGGCATTTTGAAGTTTTTCAGATAGACTCTCAAACACCATCAGTCTATTACCTCCTCCCAACTATCTTTTAATATTTCTAAACTTATATTCTCAATTAATTCTGCTTTTTCTATAACTTCATCATATCTATTCTCTATAATCGACTTCTTTATATCTCTTGAAGCCTTCAATATATCCTTGATAATCTTATGGTTTTCGTTGAATTTTGCTGCCAGTCCAAGTGTATCTTCATACCTATAGAGATTTTCCTCTGCTCTCTTTAGAGTATCATAAACTCCCTGTCTAGTGATATTTAATTCTTCACCTATTTCACTTAGAGATAGGTCTTGAAGATAAAATAACTCAACAATACTATATTGCCTCTTACTAAGTAACTTTCCATAAAAATCGAATAAAATCCCTATTTGGACTAATTTCTCAACCATTATATCACCAACCCTACAATACTGTCAAGCTTTTTCCTTGACAGTATTATACTATATCATTATATTGAGTTTGTCAACAGGTAAATCTATATAAGTTGGCTGGCCTTCCCTTTCCAAATGAGGATTCTTTACCTATTACTTCCAATATGCCAACTTCCAATAGATCTTTGAGTATTCTCCTAGTATTTCTTGGAGTTACATCTAGCTCTTTTGCCACTTGATCAGCAGTAAAAGAATTCCAATCATTGATTTGAATCAAGGCTTTAAGTTTTTGATAAGTACCTATACTGACATTAGCTTTACTCAATAATCTATTAAGTTTATCATCATTCTCGTATAGAGTGTATAATAGCTCAGATTCATATCCTAGATTCTCTACTATTTGTCCTTTTTCATCTATTAATACTATCTTATTTCTATTATCTGAATAGCCCAGAGCTTTGATAGCATTGTTCTGAGACATATATACAGTGGTGCCTATACCTATACCAACTACTGTCTTAGAATTTATCTTTACTGATATCTTATCTACAATGTTTTTTAACTCTTCAATTCTTTTTTTGACTATACCTATAGATGCAAATATCTCATACCTTCCCTTACCCTTATTTACCATATATCCACCAATACTTTTACAATATTGTAAGATATCACCGCTTATACTCAGTTCCATTGCAATATCATCATATATATTACTATCTTCTTTAGATCTAGGCTCCAATATATCTATGATGATCATTGCTATTTGTTTATCTTTATAATAGTTTTTCCTATATTGCTCTACTAAATAGTCAATAGCTGATTTAATCTCTGTCTTAGTGGCTTTCACGCCTACAGTTGGAATATTCATCTCTTTTAACCTATCATAGACATATGGTAAAGTCGTTATTATAAATTTTGCGCCAGTATTATAGTTCTCTATATGAAAATCTAATATTTCATCCTCATCTACTGGAATATCATAAATATTTTTAATAAATATATCATCAGAATATCCAACCTCATCTATAATGACATCTAGATCTCCTGCAAACTTAATATAGTCTATACTGATTTTACTATCCTTATACCTTAATTCATTTATGAGAGATAATATAGCTATAGCTATACCTGCCTCTGATGTTTCAATAAATGTAATATTATCCCTTTCTCCAAGGTAATATATTGCCACTGAATAAGGCAGAGGACCTGACAACAGCCAATGATCACAAAATTTATATCTATCCTCTAGTATGCTCCCTATCTCTTCTAATCTATCAAATGTATAATGTTCAAATATTAGATCCTCTATATTTGCTTTATCAATGACTTCCTTAACTCTATCAGTACTCCATTTAGGAGCAATAACCCCTATTCTATTCATAGTTTCACCTCATAATCATTATACACTATATGAAGATACTGGCAATAACAATATCTCAAGTGATTTAAGAGAAAACTACTAAAACATATGATATGCTTTAGTAGTTTAATTAAATTTTAACTATATTATATTTTCCCCAATGCTCTCAATATAATTTCTGCCATCAAAGCTGAACCTAAAAGAGTACCTGTCAATACTAATAGACTGACTACTATTCCCTTCCAGCCAATTTTCTTAAAGGCTTCCCAATCTTTACCTACAGCAATACCCGCAAATGCCAATGCCGGTGTTGCTGTAGCTATAAAAGGTATATTTTCAACATTTTTTAAAATAATATTATTGATAGGTAAAAAATCTGGTATTGACAATATTATTCCAATAATAGCAACCCAACCTACAGCTGGAAATTTTATAGGGATAATCTTTGCCAATATATATCCTATAATAGATATTACTGTCAATATTAAAACTCCTTTAAATATAGAAACAATATCAGTCTTATATCCAATATTTATCCCTATTGTCATGATTAGGCCTATTAAAGCTAGTATTGCAAATGTCTTCATCATTTCTCTATTAAATATACTCATCTAGTTGACCTCCCTATTCTTAGAATCTATAAATTTATATAATTTCTCTGTCATAGGCATTAATACAAGAATTGACATCATTAATCCTGTAGCTGTAGTCAAAACTTGACTAGCTCCAGCATAGGCTATTATATCATTTGCTCTTTCTGGAAAGACATTTGCTAAAGCCCCACTAGCAGCTGCCATCATACTTCCGCTTCCCACTCCACATGCCATTGCCCATGACTCAACATGTATAAATGGAATTAAAGTAAATATAGGCATAACTAATCCATAGAATAATGTACCAAACAATGTTCCTACAACATATATAGTCATAACCCCTCTACCTTCTGGTGAATCAATTCCAAACTTTTCCGCTACTAGAGAAACATTCGCCTCTCTACCAATAGAATGTGTCAAGCCCACTAACTCCCTCTTCATTCCCAATTTATATCCAATTGGCAAGGCAATTAAGATTGATCCTATATGACCTAGCTCCTGTAAAGCTAATGCTAAACCCATGCTTATAACTTCTGATAAAGATGGTCCTATTGTGGTTCCTAGCTTTGCTATTAGAGGAAGAATTGCAATTACAATCAAACTTCCCGCTTCTTCAGATTGTTCTTTATCAGTTACTTTAATAAAATAACTTATCATACCTAGTATCATGCTAAATAACATGGGAAATAACGCTATTACAATCTTAGAACTTAATGCAATATTTTTCACTCCTATTAATTCACTAATCACAGTTATAATAAAACCTATTATTATCAACTTAAAATTAATAAACTTTTCTTTTACATTACGACTTTCTTTTTCCATATTTTCACCCCTAATCATTTATTAAAGAATCATACATTGCTGCATAAAACCAAGTGGCATTGATTAAAACCTTTTCATCAAAATCAAATGTCGTACTATGATGTCCGCTATCTACATGAGTTCCATGTACTACATAAATAGATTTGCCCCCTTTCTTCTTTACATTATTAGCCATAATTACAAAGTCTTCAGATGCATTCATCTTTAATTTTGGCTTAATATTCTCAATACCCTTTACTGCTTTAACTGCTTCTATACCTTTTTCTATTAGATACTCATCATTTTCCCCTCCCTCCACATTTGTAACTATTTTATAATTGACTTTTAAATCATACATCTTTGCGGCTCCATATATGATATCCTCAGCCCTATCCTGTAAATATCTGTTAATCTCTTGAGTTTCTGCCCTAGTTTCTAAATAGAATTTACAATAATCAGGAATTGTATTATATCCAGTACCTCCTGATATCTTTCCTACATTTATCCTAGTTGAACCTTTACCATGTCTAGCAATAGCATTTAGATGAGTAATTGCAGCACAGGCACCTAAAATTGCATTTTTTCCTTGATCTGGTCTACCAGTAGCATGTGTAGCTACTCCATGATACTCAACTTCACCTCTTGTAACAGCTAAAATATTCTCTACATCAAAGGCAATACTACCCAGTTCAAAGAGATTAGCTCCAATGTGACCTCCGATTAAAAAATCTACATCATCTAAAACTCCTTTTGCCACCATAGATTCTGCTCCAGATAGTTTTTCTTCATCTGGCTGAAATATTAATTTAATTTTACCTCTTATCTTTTCTGTATTCTCTGAAAAATATTTCGCCAACAATAGACCTATTGCAGTATGAGCATCGTGTCCACATGCATGGGAATAGCCTTCAAATTTAGAATAATATTTTTCTCTTACAGCCTTTCTATCTTCACTTAAATCTTCAGGTATCTCTAAAGCATCTATATCAAATCTATAGGCAATAGTCGGACCTGGTATATCCCCTTCTATAACTCCAACTACTCCAGTAAGTCCTCCTTTGCTCTTTATGATATATCTTTCATCAATTCCATTTTCTATTGCCAGATTATAATTATAATCTAATATCTCTTCGTCAGGTAAAAATAACCTTTTCCCAGATTCTATTATATCTTCTCCTTGATACACCTCATATCCTAATTCCTCAAGTTCCATTGCCACTTTCCCTGTTGAATAAAATTCATTCCAACTTGACTGTGGGTGCCTATGAAAATCTCTTCTCCATTTTTTCACAAGCTCAAAGTTTTCTTCGTCCTCAAAATAATTCTTCATATATCTTCCTCCTTTATGGTATTGTTTAGGAATTATTCCTTAATATAATAACATAAAATTCTTAAAATATCAATTTCTTTTTTTAGCTTATCTGATATAAGTTTTTATGATTATTTATTGCACAACAAAAAAAGTTGGATAGATTATATCCAACTTAAATAACTTTTTTATCTTATATTATTGTATTATTGCATCTATAAAATCATCTGGATTAAAAGGTTGAAGGTCGTTGATGCCCTCTCCTACTCCAACTAATTTCACAGGCAATCCCAATTCAGCTTGTAAAGCTATGACAACTCCACCTTTTGCTGTTCCATCTAATTTAGTAAGAGCTACCCCAGTTATATTGGCAACTTCTTTAAATACCTTTGCTTGATTTATAGCATTTTGCCCTGTAGTAGCATCTAATACTAACAATATCTCTTTAGTAGCATCGCCATATTCTCTTTCTACGATTCTAAATATCTTATTTAATTCATTCATCAGATTAGATTTATTATGAAGTCTACCAGCAGTATCACATATCAGTATATCTGTCTTTCTAGCCTTAGCTGCATGTATTCCATCAAATATAACTGCTGCCGGATCTGCACCTTCACTGTGGGATATTATTTCAACACCTGATCTATTACTCCATTCTTCCAACTGTTCAATAGCTGCGGCTCTAAATGTATCCCCTGCCGCCATTAGAACCTTCTTTCCCTGCTTTTTAAAAGAATAAGCTAATTTACCTATAGTAGTAGTCTTTCCAACTCCATTTACTCCAACTACAAGTAATACAGCTGGGCTAGGTTCAAGTTTCAAAGAATTATCTGTCACTGATTCTCTCATCAATATCTTGATTTCATCTTTTAATAGTTCCTTTACTTCACTAGGATCTACTACTTTTTCCTTTTTTACTCTATCTCTTAATCTATCGATTAACTCCATAGTAGTATTTACACCTACATCAGCAGTAACCAATACTTCTTCTAAATCTTCAAATAGTTCTTCGTCAATTTTCTTATACATGGACAATAGTCCATCTATCTTATCAGACATCTCTTTTCTTGTCTTAGAAAGACCACCAAAGAGCTTATCAAAGAACCCTTTCTTTTTAGGTTTTTTTTCTATAATCTCTTCTATCTCATCTTCTACTATTTCTACATCTTCTTCTGAATTGTCTGCTTCCTCATAGACTTCCTCTATCTTCTCATCAGAAGTTTCCATATCCTCGTGAGATATTTCTTCAATTTTATCTTCTATACTATCTTCAACAAACTCTGCATTTTCTACTACTTCTATTATCTCTTCTTTCGTTTCTTCCTTTATTTCCTCTCTTGTTTCTTCTATTACTTCTTCGATATCTTCTATATCATCTGATTTCTCAAATTCCTCTATAATAGTATCCTCAGATAACCTATCATCTTTTTTCTTAAACTTATCCTTTATCCATTTAAACATCTAAACATCCTCCTAGCTTACTAACTCATCAATATTGTCCTTTAATTTTACAGAAATCAATTTACTGACTCCTTCTTCTGCCATGGTTACTCCATATAAGACATCAGATATTTCCATGGTAGGCTTCCTATGGGTTATCAATATAAATTGAGTATTACTATTAAATTTCCTTAGATAATCTGTATATCTTCCAATATTTGCATCATCTAAAGCTGCATCTATCTCATCTAAGATGCAGAATGGTGATGGTTTAGTCTCTAATATGGCAAATAACAGAGCAACTGCAGTTAATGATTTTTCCCCACCTGAGAGCAGATTTAAATTTTGCAATTTTTTTCCTGGTGGCTGAACTTTTATCTCAATTCCAGTATTCAATATATCATCTTCACTATCTAATTCTAATCTACCCTTTCCACCATTAAACAATACGGAAAACACCTTCCCAAAGTTCTCATTGATTTCCTTAAAGGATTCTAAAAACTGAGTTCTCATCTTCTTCTCCATATCATCTATTATCTTCTCTAAATTTGCCTTGCTATCTACTAAATCATCATGTTGAGTTTCAATAAAGTTAAGTCTCTCTTTTACTTCCTTATAGTCCTCTATAGCACCTAAGTTTACATTTCCTAGTTCCTTAATACTGGATTTAAGTTTTGAAATCTTTGGCTTAGCTTCAGTTAAGTCTATAGATAGATCTTCTAACTCTTTAGCCGCTTCAAAGCTTAATTGATAATCCTCCATCAATCTGCTACTTTTATTCTCCAACTGTAATGTGCATTTTGAAAGTTTTAGATCCTTTTTATTTTTTTCTCTCTCTAAGTTTCCTAAACTATCATTGATGACCTTTAGCTCCTCTTGTTTCCTATAAAAATTATCCATCAGCTCATCTTTTTCACTTATCATATTCTCTAAGGTCTTTGCAATATCTGTTTCCTCTTCTTCTCTATTTTCTATTCTATCAACTAAGGCAAGTTTCTCTTGCCCAATTTTAAAAATATCTTCTTCAATATCTTTAATCATATTTGACTTATCTATAATAGAAGTATCTATATCTTTCTTTTTCAATAGATTGGACTCTACCTCTAACTGAATATTCTTCAATTTATTGTCTACTGTATTTAAATTTATCTTGAGTTCAGTAACTTCCTTGACTATATTTTCTTTAAAGACTTTCTTTTCATTTAAATTTTTAGCTAATAATGCAACATTGTCCTTTGTAATTCTAGATTCCTCTTCTAGTCTTCCCAATTCTTCAACATACTCTTCCTTCTTGAGCTTAAATCCATCTACCTCTCCCTTTAAGGAATCTATCTCTTCATTCTTCTTATCCATTTCCCTACTTAGTCGTACTTTTTCATTTAAAGATGCATCCCTTCTATTGTTCAGTTGCATTATACTCAATTCTATTTCCTTCATTTTTCTCTCTAGAGATTCCATATCTTCTCTATGCAATTTAAACTCAGAAGAGATATCATTCCTCTTATCTTCTAATCTATTTAATTCTTCCTTCAATTCCTCTATTTCAGCTTTAAGCTGTTTAATTCTATTCTTTCTACTTATAATGCTGATTGCATTGTTATTATAACTTCCTCCTGTTAAAGAACCACCTGGATTTAATATATCTCCGTCTAGTGTGACTATCCTATAGATGTGATTAAATCTGTTAGCCAATCTAATTCCATTATCTATATTATCTACAATGATAGTTCTTCCCAATAGATGCTCAAATAATCTCTTATATTTAACATCATAGTCTATCAATTCATGTCCTAATCCTAGAACTCCAAAGTCCTTTAGAGAGTTAGTATCTATATTTAGAGTATTTGCCTTTATAGCAGATAAAGGTAAAAAAGTAACTCTCCCCATATTATTCTTCTTTAAATAGTCTATCATCCGCTTTGCATCTCTTTCTGACTCTGTGACTATATTTTGAAGACTAGAACCTAAGGCAATATCAATGGCTTTTTCGTATAGCTCATCTACCTTTAGAAGTTCTGCTACTACTCCTATAAATCCCTTGTCATCTAATCTAAGTCTCTTTATGGAACTCAATAGATTTTTAACACTTCTATAGTAGCCTTCATATCCTTCTTCCATATTTCTATATAGATTATAGCTAGAGATAACTCCCTGTAATTTAATCTGAATGGATTTTATCTCCTCTGAATTTTTATCTAATGATGACTCTAGATCGCTCTCTCTCTTTTCATATTTTGACCTTTCCAAAGTCAAGTTTCCCATAACTTCTTTGAGCTCTTTTTCCTCTTCAGTGCTTTTTTCTAAATCTAAGCTGATCCTATCTCTGTCCTCAATAATAGAATCAATCTCCCTATTCAACTGAAGTAAACGCTTATCTATATTGTCATTAAAAGAGTCTATACTATTAAGCTGACTTCGCTTATCAGATATCCCATTATAAATAGAAACTACTTCACTCTTTTCCTTTTCCAATTCATCTTCCATTGAATCTATCTCTTCATTTAGCCTATTTAATTCCTGACCTTTTTCTTCATATATTATAGATAGATCATTGTATTCTTTATGAATATCTTGTTCTTCATTCTTAGATTTCACTATCTCTTCATCTATTAAAGATATGGATTCTTTTAGCTTAATTATTTCGCTATTTAATCTTTCCATATCCTTCTTATAAAAGTTTTCCTTCTCTGAAAATAAAGACATCTGGTTTTTATCCTTTTCTAGAGATTGAAGTAAGTCGAATCTACTGTTCCTAAATTCTTCTATACTCTTTTCTATCTTTCCTACACTATCCTTTAATTGATTGAATTCATCTTCCATGCCTATCTTTGAGTTTTCAATGAGTTTAATCTCTTGACTATCTTTTTCAATCTGAAGCTTTAAGTCTTCAAATTGTTCTCTTAAATCTTCTATCTCTCTTATATATAGATTGACTTCAAGTCTCTTTAGCTCTTCATATAGTTCTGTAAATTGTGTAGCTTTTTCCGCCTCTACTTCTAGAGTTTCAAATTGTTTTCTTATTTCATGGATTAAATCTTTGATTCTAACTAGATTTCCTTCTGTACTAGATAATTTTCTCTCTGTTTCAATTTTTTTAGTCTTATACTTTACAATGCCTGCCGCCTCTTCAAAGATTCCCCTTCTATCTTCAGGCCTGTCACTTAATATCTCTTCGATTCTACCTTGTCCAATAATAGAATATCCCTCTTTACCAATTCCCGTATCCATAAACAACTCACGTATATCTTTAAGTCTACAGGAATTTTTATTTATGTAGAATTCACTTTCTCCAGAACGGAACATTCTCCTAGTCACTGCAACTTCAGTATAATCTACGGGTATTAACTTGTCTTTATTATCAAAGGATATGGTAACTTCTGCAAGCCCCAAAGCCCTTCTCTTATCAGTTCCTGAAAATATAATATCCTCCATCTTGCTACCTCTTAGGCTCTTAGCACTTTGTTCCCCTAAGACCCATCTAATGGCATCAGAAATATTACTCTTACCGCTGCCATTAGGTCCTATAATAGCAGTGATATCATCTTTAAATTCAATTTCAGTCTTATCAGCAAAGGATTTAAATCCCTGTATTTCAAGTTTTTTTAGATACAAAATAAACACCTCTTAGTCAATTTCATAGAGAAAAATATATTTAAAGATTGTAGATGTCACCAGATATAATCAGATAAATAGGATCTCATATACAAATCTAAATCAATTTTATCATAAAGTTCATCTATTTCAACACATATATGAGTTAAATCAATATCATCTCCATATATTTTTACTTTTTTAAATCCATATCTCCTAACTAGATATTCAATATTAGAAGACTTTTGACCTGATATGCTGGAGATAGCCTTCTTATTGGCTGTGATCTTCAATATCTTACCTTCAGTATCTACTCCCATCTTACTGAAATAAGAAGTTAAAATTTCCCTATAGACATTGCTTTCCACTAACTGCCTAAAGGCTGGATGAAAAGGTCCATCTATTACATCCTTTCCCAACTGTATGTTTTCTGTAACTTGTAGACCTACGCGTATTACATTTATCTTATTCAAATAAAATAGCATAAGTAAGATAGTAGATATGTTAATAGCCTCATCTATTTTAAGAGCCATATATCTACCAGCATAGAGCTCCTTTTCTAAATAAGTATCTCTGATAACTAATGTAGGGTATATTCGAACACAATCAGGCTTTAGATCTATAAATTCCATAGCTGTTTTAACATCCCTATTTAGGTTATCTTTAGGTAGTCCTATCATCATCTGTAGCCCTAATTTAAATCCGAAGCTTTTTATTAAATCTACAGCTTTAAAGACATCTTCTACAGTATGTCCTCTACCACTGGCATCTAGGACTTCCTTGTCCATAGACTGTACTCCCAATTCTATAGTATCTACATCATATCTATTTAGATTGTTTAGGATTGTTTCATCAATGGCATCTGGCCTAGTCGATAGTCTAATCTCATGAATAATTCCTCTTTTTTTATACTCATATGGTATCTTTAAAAGAGAACTCTGTATATCCATATCTATAGCCGTAAAACTTCCTCCATAGAAAGCTACTTCAATAAAGGAATTTTGTCTAAAATATCCTAAATATTCCTCTATAGTATTTCCAACATCTTCTGGAGTAATATCAGTGATAGAACTTGCAATCTTTCTTTGATTACAAAATACACAGTCATGAGGACATCCAAGGTGAGGAACAAATATTGGAATTATATAGTGTTTACTCATTAAACCCCTCCAATATAAACAGAGCTTCCTTGGCAGCCATCTGTTCTGCCTCTTTTTTATTCCTTCCCATTCCAGTACCTATTCTTTTTTCATCTACACATACATCCATATAAAATATCTTATTATGATCCGGACCTTCTTCCTTTATAACTACATAATCTACCTTAGACTTCCCTTTTTTCTGTAATCTTTCTTGAAGTTCAGTCTTATAGTCAATAAAGAGATCACCATTGGCCACAGCATCTACTATGCTGTCTTCAAAGTTATTCAATAACAACTCATTAGCAATCTCAAAATCACTATCCATATAAATAGCACCCACTATGGCTTCCATTGCATCAGCAAGTATGGACTCTCTATCTCTGCCGCCAGTAGCCTCTTCTCCCTTTCCCAATAGAAGATAGTCCCCTATACCTATTCTTCGTGCTGCATAGGCCAAGGAAGATTCACATACTACCTTTGCTCTTATCTTTGTCAATTCTCCTTCTGGATAGTTTGGATACTTTTTATATAAATACTGACTTACTATTAAGTTCAAAACTGTATCTCCTAAAAATTCCAATCTCTCATTATTTTCAGTTATTCTCATATTGTTTTCATTGCCATAAGAACTATGAGTCAAAGCTTTTTTTAACAGTCTTTTATCCTTAAATGAGTAATTTAAATTCCCCTCTAAAATTTTGAAATCTATTTTTTCTATGTTATTTCCCTTCATTATTATTCCTCCAAATATTAAGATATCTAATAAGGGATATAAAACCCCTATTAGATATCTTCATCTAATGCATTTTTAATGAAATCCACTGCATCTCCAATAGTCTTTATAGATTCTACTTCATCGTCTCCAATTTCTAAACCAAATTCATCTTCTAATCCCATAACTAATTCTACTAAGTCTAGAGAATCAGCATTTAAATCATCTCTAAAAGATGTATCTAGCTCTAGATCATCCTCATCAATATTGAATTGTTCACTTATTATTTCCTTTACCTTGTTTAAAATCATAATATTCCTCCTATTTCTTATTATCACTTTCTATTCTATTAATATTTTCTTCAATTATATTGATTACATCTTTTTCAATAAAATTTATTAACTGTCTTATGGCATTCTTTATAGCTAGAGCATCTGAGCTGCCATGTGCTTTGACAACTGGTTTCTTAGTTCCTAAAAGAGGTGCTCCACCATATTCTCTATAGTCCATCTTAGACTTTAAGGATTTCAAACCCGGTTTTACTAACATAGCCCCAGTTTTAGATCTCAAATTTTCCATAAAGATTTCCTTTAAGTGATCCAACATAGTCATGGCAAAGCCTTCAGTCAATTTTAATATGACATTTCCAACAAAACCATCTGCTACTATTACATCTACTTCTCCTTGAGGCAATGTTCTCCCCTCTATATTACCTATAAAATTAATATCTGCACTATTCAATAGTTCATAAGCTTCCTTTGAAGCTTGATTTCCCTTTCCAGCTTCAACTCCAATATTTACTAAACCTACCTTTGGCTCTTTAACTCCCATGACCTTTTCCATATAGATAGAACCCATTATTCCAAATTGTTGTAGATATTCTGCCTTACAATCCACATTAGCACCTGCATCTACTAATAATGATACCCCATCTAGAGTAGGATATGTAGATGTCAACGCAGCTCTTTCTATACCTTTAATTCTCTTTACAATAAATAATCCACCTGCTAATAAAGCTCCAGTACTTCCCGCAGAAATAAATCCATCTCCCATTCCATCAGACAAAGCTTTACAGCCAACTACTAGAGAAGAGTCCTTTTTTCTCCTAATTGCCAAAGCTGGATCTTCTTCATTGGTTATGATATCTTCAGCATTTAGTACTTCAACCCTATCCTTGGGATAATTATATTTCTCCAGCTCTCTATAGATTATATCTTCTTTTCCCACAATAATTGCATCAATATTAAACTCATTGACAGCATCTATAGTCCCTTTTACAATCTCTACAGGTGCATTATCTCCTCCCATACCATCTACTATGATCTTCATAATATCCCCCCGAATTTAATTGTATTGTTGATACTTAATATATACGAGAGTAAAGAAAAATGCAATATTTAATTAAAAGAAGATAGTAGGAGGTCCCACTATCTTCTCTTTTTATTGTTCTACTTCAATAACTTCCCTGTTCCTATAATAGCCACATGATCTACAAACCCTATGTGGTAGCTTTGGTTCATGACATTGCGGACATTCTGAAACAGTAGCTCTATTTAGTCTATAAGAAGAAGCTCTTCTTCTATCTCTTCTGGCTTTGGATGTCTTTCTCTTTGGTACTGCCATTTACAACACCTCCTTAATCCTCCACGATAAAATCTTTTAGTTTTTCTAATCTTGGATCAATAAAATGATCCAAACAATCACAAGACTCCTTGTTTAGGTCTATACCGCATTGAGGACAAAGTCCCTTACATTCATCACTACATAATGACTTCATAGGTAAAGATGAAGCTACTTCCATAAATATATAGTCATCTAATTTTAAAAAACCATTATTATGATAAATAGTGTCCTCATATTCATCTTTTTCATCTTCTCTATATGATTCACTATCATTTACTAATTTGCCAGATAATGAAGTTTTTACTTCTTTGATAATAGACTCTAGACATCGGTCACATCTTGATTCATATTTATACCATATATCTACATCTATGGTATAAATCCCCTCCAATCTAAATATTTTACCTTTATATTTAATAGGTCCAAATATCCTGATTCCTTGAGCTAGATTATCGAGTTCATAATCTGATATCTCACCACTAAAGGGGTATACCTTATGGGTATTGTCAATTAATGCTGATAAATCAAGATTCATTGATTTCACCTCTTAAACTAACAAACATTATTATATAAAGGAGGCATAATTTTGTCAAGAATTATCTCTCACTAACTAATTCTAAAGTGTCTCTTGCAATCATAAGCTCCTCATTAGTTGGAACAACTAAAATCTTTACAGCACCTAATTCCTTGCTGACTATGGCTTCTTTACCTCTTACATCATTTAACTCTTTATCAATAATTATATTTAAACATTCTAGTCCTTCACATACTCTTTCTCTAATAGATGCAGAATTTTCACCTATTCCAGCAGTAAATACTAGGGCATCTATACTACACATCTGTGCAGCATATGCAGCAATATATTTAGTAACTCTATTGCAGAATACATCTAGAGCTAATTGTGCCCTTTCATTTCCCTCTTGAGCTGCAACTTCCAAATCTCTAAAGTCACTGCTGACTCCAGAGATACCTAATACTCCAGATTTCTTATTTAATAGATCATTTACATCTTCAAAATCCATATTCTCTTTATTCATAATAAATGGAATTATAGCAGGGTCTATATCTCCAGACCTAGTCCCCATTGCAAGTCCTTCTAATGGTGTAAAGCCCATACTAGTATCTATAGATTTTCCACCTTGAACAGCTGTTACACTAGAACCATTTCCTAGATGGCAAGTTACAATATTTAAATCTTTTATATCTTTACCTAAGATCTCTGCCGCTCTTAAAGATACATATTTATGAGAAGTTCCGTGGAAACCATATCTTCTAACTTTATATTTTTCATAAAATTCATATGGAAGTGGATAGATATAGTTTTCAGCTGGTATAGTTTGATGGAAAGCAGTATCAAATACTCCTACCATTGGTGTTTCTGGCATCAATTCTCTACAAGCTTCGATTCCCATAATATTTGGTGGATTATGTAATGGAGCTAACTCAATACATCTATCTAGAGCTTTCATAACTGCTTCATCAATAACTACTGAACTGGCAAACTCTTCACCACCATGAACTACTCTATGGCCTACAGCTCCAATTTCATCCATGGATTTTATAGCACCATGTTTTTCATCTACTATTACTTGAAGAACTAGTTCTAAGGCTCTCTTGTGATCTTTCATAGGTTCTTCAATTACTACTCTATCTTTTCCAGTAGTGTCATGTTTTATTACTGAACCTTCTATTCCTATTCTTTCAACTAATCCTTTTGCTAGTACCTCTTCACCATCCATATCTATAAGCTGATACTTTAGCGAAGAACTTCCGCAATTGATTACTAAAATATTCATTTACATTCCTCCTATTTCTTCTTTCGCTACTACAATATTATTACATTATGGTTAAAAAATCAACATTATATATTATATCCTTGGAAATAATTAAATATCATAGTATGATATAACTAAAAGAAGATGTGATTGGAGGCTAATTATGAAGGTAATTTCATTTATTGTAGAATACAATCCTTTTCACAATGGACATAGATATCATCTAGAGCAATCCATTGCCTCAACTAATGCTACTCATACTATAGCTATTATGAGTGGTTCTTTTGTCCAAAGAGGTGAACCATCCCTAGTAGATAAGTGGACAAAAGCAAAGATGGCTATAGACAATGGAATGGATCTAGTAATAGAACTACCTTTTATATATTCCTGTCAAAGTGCAGAATTGTTTGCCCATGGTGCAATCCATATCATGGACTCTTTAAATATAGTGGACAATATATGTTTTGGAACTGAATTAGACGATCTACACTCCTTAGATAGAATAGCTAAAGTTCTACTAGAAGAACCTACAGAATTTAAAGAAGGCTTGAGAAAGTACCTTTCACAGGGATTTTCCTTTCCAAAGGCCAGAAGTTCAGCCTTAATAGACTATTTTGAGTATAATTCTTTAGACCAAGTTCAGGACTGTAAAGTTATCTTAAAACAATCTAACAATATATTAGCCATAGAATATCTAAAGGCATTGCATAGACTAAGGTCCAAAATCAAACCTGTATCTGTAAAGAGATCTGGATCTGATTATAACGATATATCTCTAGGCATAGAATTCGCCTCTGCTACAGGTATTAGAAAGTCTATATTAGAAAATGGATTGGACTCTATTAGAAATTATGTGCCCTATGCATCCTTTCAGGTATTAAGCGACTTTGATCATATGTATGGAGGATTCAACTCTATTGAAAATTATTATTCAATATTTAGATACCTTATTGCCACTTGTAATACAAATGAAATAGAACACCTATTTGATGTAGATCATGGCTTAGTAAACAGGATCATGCAACAAATAGAGAGATCCCAAGATATGTACTCCTTAATAGACAACATCTCTACAAAGAGATACCCAAAGACTAGAATTCAGAGGATCTTGATTCATCTATTAAATAGATTAAATAAAGATGAGATAATAAAATTATATAAGGCTAATCCCCCATATATTAGAATACTTGGTTCCAATGACAGAGGTTTTTCGTTGATTCGTGAAATTGAGAAGAACTCTACCATACCCATAATCAACAAGTTTAGTGATCACAGAAAGTATACAGATTCGATTATGAAAGAGTTTATACATTATGAAGAAAAAGCCACAGATATCTATTTTCTTGGTCTTAATAGAACCATGCTTA
This sequence comes from Tissierellaceae bacterium HCP3S3_D8, assembly GCA_052067355.1. GTDB lineage: Bacteria > Bacillota > Clostridia > Tissierellales > Tissierellaceae > CABMKH01. Next base: position 33,849 of record JBQHQH010000002.1, on the reverse strand, counting down.
AAATGGACTACAGGACTTCTCCATATATTAAAAGGAGATAAAAGTTGATTCGACAGACGGATTATAGATATTCATGTCTCTTTATAATTTGTCTATAGTCTAAAGAATATGATTATTATTTCCTCATATTATATTTTTATAAAAATATAATTAATTGGGGAGTGATTTTATGAATTTATTCAAGTATTATGATTCTAGTTTAAAATATAAAGTCTTTCAAATAGTCATTATAATTCTTATAGCATCTATTATAATAAACCCATCTTTAGCATTAAATAGTGCAAGAGATGGATTAAATACATGGTTTAATATACTATTGCCCTCATTACTGCCTTTTTTTATATTATCTGAACTCTTTATACTTTCGGGCTTTGTAGAATCCTTTGGGAAACTATTACAACCTATTATGAAACCTGTATTTAATGTACCTGGTCCTGGTGCCTTCCCTTTGATAATGAGCATTGTATCTGGGTATCCAGTAGGTGCAAAATTGAGCTCTAGACTGAGACAAGAAAATATAATATCTAAAACTGAAGGCAATAGGCTGATTACATTTACTTCTACTTCCGGACCTCTATTTATACTAGGGGCCGTCTTAATAGGTATGCTAAATAGTCCTGATCTCAGTATGATATTACTTCTTCCCCATTATTTAGGTATCTTAACATTAGGTCTTATATTTAAATTTTATAAATTCAATTCAAGAGACAATCATAATGCAGATAGGAACTCTAGTTTTAACATGAAAAATAGAGAAGACATCTCTATTTCTAAATTGATTTCAAATAGTGTAATGGAGTCTATGAATTCCATATTACTCGTAGGAGGATTTGTAATAATCTACAATGTGGTTATAGAATTACTGTTAGCATCTAAATTTACGAACTATATAATCCTAAGTATCTCAAGACATTTCAATATAAATTCCCATGTTGTAGAAGGTATATTTGCAGGTCTTATAGAGTTAACTGCTGGATGTAAAAAAGTAGCTATATTGAATATAGATCTATTTCATAAGGTAATGATCATCAATTTTTTAATCGCTTGGGGTGGTCTATCTATCTTAAGTCAAGCTATGGGATTTATAGGTCAAACAGATTTAAACATAGGTATGTATATCTTTTCCAAATTTCTACACGGCATCTTCTCCTGTATATATACTTATATCATATATGTCATGGGATTCTATAAGACTATGAAGAATCTATCCATAGATGCCTTCATCATGGAAAACAAATATAATATCTATGATTGGATACATGCATTTTTTGGCTCAACTAAATTGGCAATTGGAATATGTATATACTTTGTAATATTAAGTATATTTGTACATCTATTGTGGAGCAAAAAAGAGGCCTAATCCATGCCTCTTAGTTCTTTCCTATTTTCATTAAGTGTATTTATAATTTCTTTTAAGTACTCTTGTGTTTCCAATAATAAACTATCTGCATATTCCATTGCTCCTAGCCTAATCTCCTTGGCATTTTTTTGAGCATTGTTTATTATCTCTGCAGCTCTTTCCTTTGCAGCCTTACTTATTCCTTCCTGATCTATCAATTCTTCTAATTTATATTCAGCTTCATTCAATAGATTATCAGCATCTTTTTGGGCCTCTGCCAATATTCTCTGCTTCTCATCTTTAATCCAAGCAGCCTGTTTAATCTCATCTGGTAGCCGTATCCTTATCTCCTTGATTATATCTAAGATCTCATCCATATCTACCATGACCCTTTTGGAAAAGGGAATTGTAGAACCCTCTTCTATAATATCTTCAATTTCATCAATAAGTTTTAAAACATCCAATTAAATACCTCCTTTAAACTTGTCTTTTAAAGCACGTTCAACCGGCTTTGGTACAAAGCAGGAAACATTTCCCCCATAGGATGCTATTTCCCTTACAATACTAGAACTTAAATAAACATGTTCACCTCGAGAGACCATAAACAGAGTCTCAATATCTCTATTCATTTTTCTATTGACTAACGCCATCTGCATCTCATACTCAAAATCAGAAACTGCCCTCAATCCTCGAATTAAAATGTCACACTCTTTTTTTTCAACGTATTCTGCTAATAGGCCTGAAAAGGCATCGATTTCTACATTATCTAGATGTTTGGTGGTTTCTTTTAATAGTTCTATTCTCTCCTCAATAGAAAAAGTCCCATTCTTTGATGAATTGTTTAATACTGCTACTATTACATGTCCAAACTTTTTAGAACATCTCTCAATAATATCAAGGTGTCCAAAAGTAACTGGATCAAAACTACCTGGGTATATTACTTTCACAATTTTACCTCCTAGTGTATGCTCTTTCTTAAAAATGTAATGGATTTATTGCCATATCTTCTAATATCACTCTTTTCAAATTCAAACAGATTATCTTCCAATGTCAATTCCTTTTCATGTTCTATAATCAATATACCCCCTGGAGATAAAATCAAATTATCACTTATAGATTTTAAAACATCTAGCAAAAATTCCCTATGTCCAAATGGAGGGTCTAGATATATATAGTCAAAAGTTATACCCTTACCTCCAAAATATTCAACTGCTTTAATCCCATCCATCTTATAGAGTTTAGCCCTATCTATTAATTTAGTATGTACTAGATTCTCCCTTATAGTGCTAATACTAGATGGAGCTACATCTATAAAATAACATATCTCAGCACCTCTACTTAGAAACTCTATTCCTATGGAACCAGAGCCTCCAAATAGATCTAGTATAACACTACTTGGATGGATATGACCAATAATATTGAATAGTGACTCCTTTATCCTGTCTTCAGTAGGTCTAGTACTAATACCCTTTGGAGCCTTCAATTTATGTCCTTTACTAATTCCTGAAATAACTCTCAATAGAACAACTCCCCTACAGCTTATTAAAATCATTTTATCATATATCTTTAAATATTTAAAACCCTAATTTAAAATCAAATCATCTCCTAGTTCCTCAAACATATTGAGAATCATCTCTCGAATCCTATTATATCTAGGATCATCTAAATTAGGATCTGTGTTTACTATATACATTGCCTCTTTCTGTGCAAGTTTTAATATGTCCATATCTCTAAATAGATTAGCTATCTTAAGTTCTGGAAGTCCATGTTGCTTGGTACCAAAAAACTCACCCGGACCTCTTAGCTCTAAATCTTTTTCAGATATTATAAATCCATCTGAAGAATTTTGCAATATCCTCATTCTCTCCCTTGAAATCTTACTCTTTCCGCTATTCAATAGGATACAATATGATTGATACTCTCCTCTACCTACTCTTCCCCTCAATTGATGTAGTTGTGCCAGACCAAATCTTTCAGCATTATATATCACCATTATATTGGCATTTGGTACATTTACTCCTACTTCTATTACAGTAGTAGAGATTAAAATATCTAATCTATTTTCCTTAAACTCATTCATTATGGAGTCTTTTTCCCTATTACTCATTTTACCATGTAATAAGCCTACATCATAATCTTTAAATGTATTATTCTTAAAATCATCATATAGCTCTTCTGCAGAATTTAAATCCAAGGTTTCAGACTCTTCAATTAAGGGACATACAATATACGCCTGTCTACCTTCTAATATCTGTTTTTCTATAAATTTATTCACTCTAGGGATGAATTCCGGGCCTACTGCATATGTCTCTACTTCCTTACGTCCAGGCGGCAATTCATCAATAATAGATATATCTAAGTCCCCATATAATATCAATGCCAATGTCCTAGGAATAGGAGTAGCACTCATAACAAGCACATCTGGATTTTTCCCTTTTTGGTTTAAAATAGCCCTCTGCCTAACTCCAAATCGGTGTTGCTCATCAGTAATCACAAGAGCTAGATCTTTAAATTCCACATTTTCTTGAATTATAGCATGAGTACCTATGAGAATATGGATCTCTCCAGCCTTTAACTCTTCTAATACTCGCTGTTTCTCCTTATCACTTAAAGAACCAATTAATAATTCACATCTTATATCATAGTCCTTAAACAATTCCGTCAAAGATTCAAAATGTTGAACTGCCAATATTTCAGTTGGTGCCATCATAGCTGCTTGATAACCAGCTTTTACGGCTCTAAACATTGCAAGAGCAGCTACCATAGTCTTACCAGATCCTACATCTCCTTGTACTAATCTGCTCATCTGTTTTAAGTTGCTCATATCATCTTGTATCTCTTGAAACACCTTGTTTTGAGCAGACGTAAGTTTAAATGGAAGACCTTCAATAAATTCATCTACTTCCTCTACTAGAGGGAATTGTATGCCTAAATCTTGTTCTGTACCTCTATTCTTTATTATAAATAGACCTAATTGAAGGAGAAATAACTCTTGAAATATCAACCTCCTCTTAGCTTCTTTTAGAGAGGCAGTACTACTGGGAAAATGGATATTTCTTATAGCTTCCTTTATACCTATGAGATTATATTTTTCCCTTATTTCGTTAGGCAATACCTCTGGGACAAAGTCCAAATATTCCCTTAAACAATTTGTAATAATCTTTGTAACCTCATTATTGCTAAGTCCATTAGTCAAAGCATATAGGGGTATAATATTTCCAACTTTATTTCCCGTATTAGTTCTTTCAAATACAGGATTCATTACTTGATATTCTATTCCAACTCTGTTTATCTTTCCATTAACCCTATATCTTTCTCCTATTTTGAATCTATCCTTTAAATAATTCTGATTAAACCAAATTAAAAATCCATATCCACTATCATCTTGAAAAGGTATCTTTAAGATTGCTAGATTCTTCCTCGGTCTAATTATCTGATGGGGACCTACTATTTCTATTTCTAGACTGGCTTTTTCGCCAATATTAGCTTCTCTTAAAGTCGTAAACCTAGATCTATCCTCATAATCCCTAGGTACATAATAGATTAAATCCCTTACAGTATTTATATTCAATTTTCTCAGTCTAGAAGCCCTCTTTGGCCCTACTCCCTTTACATATTGAATATTCATAGACAGCTTCTCCAAGGTCTAACCCTCCTACTCATTTTATCCATTAGAATAAACCCTACCAAGGGTAGGGTTTATTCTAATGAAAATATATAATAATACAATGGCTGACCACCAAATATAACCTCAATATCCACATCCTCATATTTTTCCCCTAATGATGTAGAAAGTTCCTTCACCATATCTTCCTCAATATTATCACCATAGAAGATCGTGATAATAGATATATCATCATCCATCATGTTCTCAATCAATTTTTCTGATACATGATTTATCTCCTTACCTGAGGCAGTAATATCTCCATTGGATAATCCAATAATATCATCTTTGTCTATCTTCTGTCCATTAAATTCAGTATCCCTTACTGCATAAGTAACCTGTCCTGTCCTTACATGAGACATGGTTTCCAACATATCATCAGTATTTTCTTCTACAGATTTATTTTCATCAAATCCAAGTAATGCTCCAATCCCTTCTGGAATAGTCTTCGTCGGCAACACTATAATATTTCTATCAGACAATTCTTTAGTTTGCTCTGCAGCTAATATGATATTTTTATTATTTGGAAGTATAAATACATTCTTGCCTTCAGTGCTTTCTATAGCCTTTAAGATGTCCTCTGTACTTGGATTCATTGTTTGACCACCTGATACTATATAGTCCACATTAAGACCTTTAAATACCTCGTCTATGCCCTTTCCTATTGAAACAGATACAAATGAATACTCTTTATTTATCTCTTTTTTATTTTCCTTTTGACTTCTTACTTCTGTCAACTCATCTTTTAATAGGATTTCCTCATGTTGATATCTCATATTATCTATCTTTATATCGCTTAACTCCCCAAGAGCTAATCCCTTTTGTAAGACTAAACCTGGATTATTTGTATGGACATGGACTTTGATAATTCCATCTCCACCTACTACCAATAGTGAATCTGCATCTATAGAAAGCTCTTCTCTAAATTTATCTATATCTGAATACTTGGTGTTGACCATAAACTCAGTACAGTATCCATATAATATATCATCTGTATCTATAGGTTCTCTATGAATATGCTTTAAATCCACAGGCTTTTGTTCTACAACTTCCTCATGAAAATCCTCAATTCCAGCTAGAGCATAATATGCACCTGATAGTACATACATATATCCTTTACCACCAGCATCTACTACTCCTGCCTGCTTTAGTACAGGTAACATATCAGGAGTTTTGTCTAAAACCTCATTTCCATGATCAATGACTCTTTTTAGAAAATTTAGTATATCTTTTTCTCTTCTACTAATGGAGATGGCAAATTCACCACATTCCCTAGCAACAGTCAATATAGTACCCTCTGTAGGCTTCATAACAGCCTTATATGCAGTATCAGCAGCCTGCTTTAAACCTTCAGCCAGTGTCTGCACATCTATGTTACTATTTCCCTTTATTCCACTGGCAAATCCTCTAAATAATTGTGACAATATTACCCCAGAGTTTCCTCTAGCTCCCATCAATGAACCTTGACTAGATGCTAAAGCAATCATATAGGTATCATCTTCTTCCACTGTCAGTCCTTGTTTTACAGCTGATTTTATTGTCAAGGACATATTTGTACCAGTGTCTCCATCTGGCACCGGAAAAACATTTAAGGAGTTTACCTCCTCTTTATTTTTCTCTAGAAGTCCTGCTGCCCCTTTAAGAGCATTTCTAAACAGTGCTCCATCTATTATCTCCATTTTCAAGTATAGTACCTCCTTAAACTACTTTCCTACTCTTATTCCCTGTACAATTACATTTATCTGATCTACTTTTTGTCCAGTTAATTTCTCAACATTAAATTTAACTTTCTCGATGATATTATCTGCTACAACAGATATCTTAACACCATATTCTAATATTACATGTAAATCTATAGTCAGTATATTGTCCTTGGAATAAACTTTGATTCCCTTTGTCAAAAAATCCCATTTCAATAATTCGAACAATCCATCAGTAGCATTTTTTGAAGCCATCCCTACAATACCATAGCTCTCCATAGCTGATACACCTGCTATTGTAGCTATTACATTATCATCTATACTAATAGTACCCAATTCAGTATTAGTTTTGGCTGGCATAAACAATCTCCTCCTTGTTTCTAAATATACCATAGTTAATATTTTACATTAAACCTCTCAATAGTTCAACTAAATACTATTGTTTATTGGAATTAATATCACTTTTTAGTTGCTTTTATATGGATTATTGTGTTAGAATATAATGTGTTATTATTGAAAATAGGAAAATACTTATAAAGTTTTTCAGGTGCAGTTTAAGGAGGTGTTTTATTATGGCTAGAAGCTGTGATGTATGTGGAAAAGGTAAAGTATTTGGAAATAAAGTTACTTTCTCAAATAGGAAGCTAAATAGAACTTGGAAACCAAACATCAGAAGTGTAAGAGCAGTTGTAAATGGTTCAGTAAAAAGAATCAACGTATGTACAAGATGTTTAAGATCAGGCTATGTTGAGAGGGCACTATAATCAGTTTAAAAATGATAAAGGCTACCTTTGTTTAAAAAAGGTGGCCTTATTTCATATATAATAGTATACCCATCAAAAGTAGACCCAATCCAATTAAAAGAAGTAAAAATCTAGCAGACATAACATTGATGATTATAAGTAGTCCTATTATACCTAGAGTAATACCAACTATCTTTTTAGTCTTGTTTTTATGCCCATATAAATATTTCTTCATAACCAACACTCCCTGGATCCTTTGTATCATATTATTCAATTAAATAGTATAGGTTACAAATTTATCTGATAACTTATATCTATTCTGACATATACGATTCGCAAATCACAAAAGACAATCCATAATGCACAATTATTAATGATAAAGTATCAGATCTTGAAGTGGAAGGGGCATCTTATCCTTTATCTATTTATGATCTAGGATCTTATATTGACCACTAACCCACCATGAAATATTAACTAGATTTTTTATTAATCTATGGACTCTATGACTAAAGCCTTACCTCTGTGTATTAAAATAGTTCCAAAATCTTCAACTATACAATTACTTATTCCCAATGTAGAGGCAAATTCTATATACTTTTTATTTAAAGGATATAAAAATCCAATTAGACTCACAACTATACCATCATCATTGATAGGTATTATAGAAATATTATAATCCTCCCTCTTCTCTACCTCCATGCGCTCATTTGCAATATATATTATATTATTATCGTCAACAATCCTTGTATCTATTCCCTTTTCATGTAATTTTTTCAGCAATAAGATATTTGCCATAGTGTGATCAAGGCGAGAGCCTGTCACACCCATTAGAGTAAGTCTATCTATCCCTTTATCTAATATATGTAAAATAGCAAGCTCCGTATCTGTCTTATCCTTCATCACCGGAAATTTCAACACTTCTACATCATTGTCCTGAATAAACTTTAACCCCTTATCACTAATAGAGTCTAAATCTCCAATTACTGCATTGGGGATTTCACCAATATTCATGAGATGATCTACTCCACCATCAGCACAGACAATATAATCATGTTCAAACACCATCTTCTTCAATAGATTATGTTCTTTGATGTAACCACTAGATATTATTAATCCCTTCATAATTTATCACCCTTAACTTTCTATTACCTTTTTCAATGGCTTCCAGATTAATACCAAGACCACAATAGATATTATCAACTCCGGAATCAAATAAGTTGCATTATAACCTATAGAAAACAACCAAGGATTTTTTGCCCCTGCACTTTCTGCAAAGAATATCACTCCTGATAATACATGTGACAACATCCTACCACCTATTGCAAGTACTATACCTAAAACCAATTTTAAATATTCATTAAGTTCTTCACCATCTACAATATTACAAATTCCTGCTAATCCCAACAGTCCATATGCCAATGGATAATCTAGGATAAATTGTGCCCAATGATAAAAATATGGTTTTAATATAAAGTGAAGAATACCGTAAGTAGAACCTACTACTATCCCTGGTCTAACTCCCCATCTAATGGCAAATAACATCAAAGGTATCATACTCCCTGCTGTTACTGAACCGCCATTAGGAGCTTGATATACAGGTATATAACTCAATAAAATCGATAGGGCAATCATTATGCCACCTTCTGCCAACATCTTAACATTGCTATTTCTGCTCATCTCATTCCTCCTAAAAATAAAAACCCACTACATATAGGCAATGTAATGGGTATAATTCATATCCACACTTCCCTACGCTAGTATTACCTAGTTCAGGTCATAAGGGTCGGGATCAATCCACTCTCAGCTAGCAAGCTCCCCCAGTGTTACTGATTATATTATTCTGTTATGATTATATTAACATATTTAAATAGATTATACAATGGTATCTTTAAATTCTCTAGTTCGCTTAACTATATCATCCGCTCCAAATACATCTGAACCAGAGACTATTAAATCTACTCCTAATTCTACCATATTTCTTGCATTATTGAGTTTTATTCCTCCATCTACTTCCAATATTATATCTAGAGCTTTCCTATCTATAATCTCTCTAGTTTTCCTAATCTTATCTACCATGGAGTTGATAAAAGATTGTCCACCAAATCCAGGATTCACACTCATAATTAAGATCAAGTCTATATCATCTAAGACATATTCTAGATTTTCCACAGGTGTAGAAGGATTTAAAGAAACTCCAGCTTTAACCCCAAAGGATTTGATCAGTTGAATAGTCCTATGAAGATGTGTAGTAGCTTCTTCATGAACAGTTATTATATCTGCACCTGCATCTACAAAGTCCTCAATATATCTTTCAGGTTTATCCACCATAAGATGAACATCAAAAGGCAGTTCAGTAATTCTTCGAAGACTCTTGATCACTGGAGCCCCAAATGAAATATTCGGAACAAACGTTCCGTCCATGACATCTAGATGGAGATAATCTGCCCCACCTTTTTCTATTTTACTTATCTCCTCCCTAAGATTTGCAAAATCTGCCGACAATAGGGAAGGTGCTAGCATAGCCATCTCAGTACCTCCTAATATTTTTTACTTCATTTAACAACAATAGATAATTATCATATCTGGATCTATGAATTGTGCCATCTTCTACATAGGATTTTATAGCACAGTCTGGTTCCTTATCGTGTAAGCAACTTAAAAATCTACATTCATCTCCATATTTGTAAATCTCTCTAAAATACTCCCTAACTTCTACTTCATCTTCCATAAAGTCTAGGCTTAGAGAACTGAAACCAGGCGAGTCCAATACATATGCATTGTCATAGAGTTCCAAAAGCTCTACATGTCTTGTTGTGTGTTTTCCTCTTTTTGTCTTTGCACTGACATCACCAGTTTCTAACTGAAAACTTGAATTGATTTTATTTAATAGAGAGGATTTCCCTGCTCCAGATGGACCAGCAAATACACTTATATTATCTAAAAGTCTACTCTTTAGCTTGTCAATCCCCATCTCTTCCTTGGCACTTGTAATCACTACATCGTATCCAGCTTTTTCGTATATATTCATATATTCTAAGGCCCTATCCATATCTAGATCAGATTTGTTTAAACAGATTAAGATATCTAGACCTTCATACTCCGCCATCAACAAAAATTTATCTAATAACCATAGATTTATATCTGGTTTTTTTACACTCATAACTACAATGGCTTGAGTGATATTGGCAACAGGTGGTCTCAATAGTTGGCTCTTTCTAGGAGCTATTTCTACCACATATCCTGTCTTATCTTCAGGGCTAATCCTAATCTTCACCTTATCCCCAACTAGAGGAGTGAGGTTATCCTCTCTAAATACCCCTCTCGCTCTACTTTCAATTATGCCATCATCAGTCTTTACATAGTAAAAACCACCTATTCCCTTTATTATTATTCCATCTATCATATATTCACCACTATTCTTTTATACGAGTAAACTGATAGATATCATCAAAGAAGACCTCAAACTCAGCTCCAGTTTTTCCTCGTACCTTTATCTTCTGTTCTCCATCACTAGCCTTATGTCTTCCTCTATACACCTCTTCAGTAGCTCCATCTTGTCTTCTTATTATCACAACTTCCGTCTCATCCCTATCAGTAAAGGGTATGATATCTATTTTAAATGAACTCTCCTTTCTAGATGAATTCTCCCTACTGCCATCATCGGTGTCAGGCTCTCCTATATCTTCCCCACCATCGGGACCAGTACTTACATATAGATCCACAGCTGTCTCTGTCTCTAATTCAGTTCCTGCATTATATGACTGCCATACAACATGATCCTTGAGTATATCATTACTTGGCTGTGGCTTTACTTCTCCTATTTTCAGTCCCAAAGATAATATAGTATTTTTAGCTTCTATGATATCATGATCTATAAGATCTGGCATTATGACCTTCTCTATCTCTTCGCCTTTGCTTACTACTACAATGACTCTTGAACCGGGGGCTACATCACTAAACGGATCTGGATCCTGTCCCATAATCAAATCTTCAGGTGTTATATCTGAAGATTCATATTTAGGTTGCCCCATTTTCAGACCAACATCTCTAAGAGCTTCCTCAGCCTCAGCTAAAGTCATATTTAGAAGTCCTGGCACTTTGACCAAATCCTCTCCTTCACTGATTACAACTTCAATAGGAAATCCCTTTTTAACTTTTGAGCCTTCTTTTTGAACTTGGCTCATTATTTCCCCTTCCTTAAACTCATTACTCTTTGCAGTTCCCTTTATCTTAAGTTCTAGACCTCGACCTTTAAGAATTTCTCTAGCACTTTCCTCTGTCTCACCTAGTAATTTAGGAACTACTACTTCAGATACATCAAAGAAATTTCTCAACTTCAAATATCCTACAAATATAACTGTAACCAATAAAAACGCCAGCAATATAGCAGATAAAATTACCTTAACTCCACCATCGCCTTTTTTCTTTTTCTTCCTTTTTTTCTTTTTCCTTCTTCTTACATCATCTTCCATTTCATCCACGCCTTCATCTGCAATAATCGGTATCATCCGTGTAGGGGACTCACCTGTATCACTATCTGCAATAAGACCTACTGGCTCACTTCCCCCTATATTTTTCAAATCTCTAATCAATTCCCTAGCATTAGCATATCTATCTCCCTGTTTCTTTTGAACACACTTTAAGATTATGGATTCAAAATTTACAGGAATTGTATTATCTACATCCCTAGGTGGGATTATGTCATCTTGCACATGTTTCAAAGCTACTGAGATAGGAGTTTCACCATCATATGGAAGTTTTCCAGTGATCATCTCATACATAACTATACCTAGAGAATATATATCTGATTTTTCATCAGTATATCCACCTCTAGCCTGTTCTGGTGAAAAGTAATGAACTGAGCCCAAAACATTAGATGTAGTAGTCAATGTAGCCGATGTAGCAGCTCTAGCAATTCCAAAATCTGTAACCTTTATTCTATTATCTTCAGTAACCATAATATTTTGTGGTTTAATATCTCTGTGGACTATATGATTAGAGTGGGCTTCCTGAAGAGCCTCAGCAATTTGAAGTGCAAAATTTACAGTTTCATCAAAGCTGAGCTTTCCCTTTTCTTTGATAATCTCCTTTAATGTCTTACCCTTTATATACTCCATCACTATATAATGTATATCCTTGCCATCAATATTTTCTACACCTACATCATATATATTCATTATATTGGGATGAGACAGACTTGCTGCTGCTTGAGACTCTCTCTTGAATTTTCTTATAAAGTCTTCATCGTCTACAAATTCATCTCTTAAAATCTTAATTGCAACATACCTCTTTAAGAGATGACATTTGGCTTTATAGACACGGGCCATTCCACCTCCGCCAATCTGCTCTATAATCTCATATCTACCACCTAAAATCTTGCCTATCATGGACCATCACCTCTCATTTACTAAAATTTTATGACTATTACAGTAATATTATCAAATCCTCCATTGACTTTAGCATTGTGTATCAACCTTTCACAGATAATCATTATCTCATCATGCATACTTATCTCTTTGAGAATTTTATCTTCAGAAATCATATTTGTCAACCCATCACTACATATCAGTAATAGATGACCACCATCATATTTTCTTGTAAAGGTATCTACTTTTACATCTTTGCTTGTCCCTACAGCTCTAGTTATTAAATTTCTCTGGGGGTGGTTTTTAGCTTCTGTGACAGTAATACTTCCATTTTTAATCAATTCATTAACTAGAGAATGGTCTTCTGTAATCTGTGAGATAGTTCTATTATCTATATAATAAGCCCTACTATCTCCCACATGACCAATATATATATTGTCATCACATATATATGCAATAGTCACTGTAGTGCCCATTCCAGTATATTTAGATGATTCCAATGATTTAGCATATATTCTCCTATTGGCCTCTTCTACTGCATCCTTCATTATGGGAATAATATTATCCTGAAGGCTTAATTTTTCCCTATTATTAGAAAACACTTCCTTTATAATATCCACAGCCATATTACTAGCAATCTCTCCAGCATTATGACCTCCCATTCCATCTGCAATAATAAATAACGGAAAATCTATATCATGGGATACAAAAAAGGAATCTTGATTGACTTCCCTGACTAAGCCTATATCTGATAGCCCTACTGCATTCATCATATCACCCCATTATATTTATTTAATCTCTATTTAGATAATCTCTTCTCAATTGTCCACAAGAAGCACTTATATCTGAGCCCTTCTCACTTCTAATAGTAGTATTTATATTCTTTTTTATTAGCCTTTTTTGAAATCTCTCTATACTATCTCTATGAGCTCTCTCTTTATTATACTCCTTAATAGGATTTAGTGGAATCAAATTTACATGGGCATTTAGACCTCTAAGTAAATATATTAACTGATCTGAATCTACTTTCCTATCATTTACTCCATCTATTAAAGTGTACTCAAAAGTCAATCTCCTACCTGTAGTCCTTTCATAGAATCTACAAGCATCCATTAGCTCATTTATCTTATAAGCCCTAGCAATAGGCATTATTTCAGATCTATATTCATCAAATGGTGAATGTAGAGAAATCGATAAGGTAATAGGCAAATCCTCCTTAGCTAAATCGTATATCTTAGGTACTACACCACAAGTAGATAGAGTAATATTTCTATAGCTTATATTGTGTCCCTTTGGATCATGGATGATATTGAGAAACTTTAATACATTGTCATAATTATCTAATGGTTCTCCACTTCCCATCAATACTATATTACTGATATTTTTCCCAATATCTCTCTCTATTAGATATATCTCATTTAACATTTCAGCCACAGTTAAATTCCTAACCAATCCATCTTTTGTAGATGCACAAAATGAGCAACCCATTCTACACCCTGCCTGAGTAGATATACAGACAGAAAGTCCATGCTCGTATTCCATAAGAACACCTTCTATAATATTCTTATCCTCAAGTAAAAATAGATATTTTTTTGTACTATCTATTTTAGAGTCAAAGCGCTTTAAGATATTCACACAGGTTACCTTTCCACCTTTACTTAGATTATCTCTTAAATATTTAGGTAGTACCTTTGCCTCCTGAATATCTAACCCCATATTTTTGTTGAAAAAAGCAAATAATTGTTCTCCTCTAAAGGCCTTTTCTCCAATGCTTTCCATATATCTCCTAGATTCCTCTAAAGTCAAACCATTTAATTCTATATCCTTCAATATATCACCTCATAATATCCTAATAGATATTATACTTCAAAACCTTCAATTTTTCTATCTTTCTTTACGCATTTTAGCAATAAAGAAGCCATCAGTGTCATGGATATTGGGAAACAACTGTATATATCCATGTTCCAATGTATCTAATCCATCTCTATTCTGAAACCTATCCTCTATGCCAATAAGCTTAAATCCAGGATTTTCCTCTATAAATCTATCAATCAATAGGATATTCTCTTCTTTTTCCACAGTACAAGTACTATATACTAAAATACCACCTATTTTGACATAATCTTTTATATTGTCAATTATCCTATATTGTAAATCTGATAAGCTCTTTATATCTTCTTCTACTCTATTCCATTTGATCTCAGGTTTTCGTCTTATAAGACCGAGTCCAGAACATGGAGCATCTAAGAGGCAATAGTCTAACTTATCTATTAAATCTATATCTCTATTTAATGCATCGAAGATTTCTGCTTTTATTATATCTACTCCAAGACGCCTAGCATTATCTTCAATCAATTGTATCTTATGTTGAAATATATCTCTACTGATTATCATTCCCTTATTCTCCATAATCTGCCCCATATGAGTAGATTTACCACCAGGTGCTGCACATACATCTAATACCAATGAACCGTCTCTAGGATTCATAACCTGCGATACTAACATGCTGCTTTCATCTTGTATTGTAAAAAGTCCTTCTTTAAATTCATGAGTATCTACTATTCCTTGAGGATTTTCAACTATTAAACAGTCATAGGCATATCTCCCATATTTCGTCTTAATGCCCTTTTGGGATAGTCTTTCTCTCAAATCTTCCCTACTTATTTTTAATGTATTTACCCTTATATTTAAAGAAGGTACCTCATTGTTCTTCTTACATAGATCTTCGGTAAACCCTATTCCATACTCTTTGGCCCATCTCTCTACCATAAACTTAGGATGACTATATTTTATAGATATATAGTTTATTTTATCTTTTACATCTATATTTAAAAACCTGTCTTTATCCCTTATTATGGACCTTAACATTCCATTTACATAGCCAATAGTTCCTCTGTGTCCATATTTCTTAGCTAATTTAACAGATTCATTTACAGCAGCACTATCAGGTATTCTATCCATAAATACTATCTGATATATACCTATTCTAAGAATCTCCAATATATTATAGTGGATTTTCTTTAACTTGATCTTAGAAGCTTTGGAAATGATATAATCTATATACAATTTGTTTTCCAATACACCATATACTACTTCTCTTATAAAGCTCTCATCTCTACTATCTATATCTTTATCTAAATGTCTATTTATAACTATATTAGAATAGGCATCCTTCTCATTTATATCTATCAATATCTTCATTGCTATTTCTCTTGGATTAATAGCCATTATATCACTCCCATCTATATCTACAAAAAAATTAGGGGATATACCCCTATTATCTGTCCCTGCGTCTTCCAGTTATAGCTAAAATTCTTAAAAACTGACCTATAGCTACCAATGTAGAAGCCACATATGTCAAAGCTGCAGCTCTCAGTACCTCTCTAGATGGACCCAGTTTATCAGACGGAGATATCCCATTTTCCAATTGTAATAAAGCTCTTCTACTTGCATTAAATTCTACAGGTAAAGTAATTAACTGAAATGCAACTACTCCTAAAAACAACATTATACCTACTTCTATAAAAAATGGCCTTACCAAAATTCCTAAGATTATAAATAACCATACAAATCTAGAGCCAATTCCCACTGCAGGTGCCATATTGTTTCTCAAGATAAGAGGAAAGTATCCCTCATCATGCTGAAGAGCATGACCTACTTCATGGGCAGCTACACTCATAGATGCAACGCTATTGCCATTATAAATTGCATTGGACAATCTTATGACTTTAGTCCTTGGATCGTAATGATCAGTCAATTGGCCCGGAGTCATCTCAATCCTAACATCCGTAAGACCATTTCTATCTAATATCATCCTTGCAACTTGTGCTCCAGTATATCCAGTTCCACTAGATACTCTAGAGTATCTAGTATAAGCACTACTTACCTTCATCTGTGCAAATGATGCAAGCAATATAGCAGGTAAAACATATATCAGCCATGGAGTATCTATCATCCATGGGTTGTAATATCCTCCATACATTTTCCGATTCTCCTCTCTATGGTTATTCTAAGACAACACCTAACTCTATATTATTTCCAGCTAAATATTCTCTTACCATCATCTTTCTCTTATTGGGGAATTGTAATTCCTCTATAAGGATAGAATCATTTATTGTACTTACATATATCCCTTCATTGGACACCTTTACTATTTCTCCAGGCTTACCATTGCTCAAATTAGGCACAATACTAGCCCTGTGAATTTTCATAGTCTCATCTCTATATCTAGTATAGGCTATTGGCCATGGTTTTAATCCTCTAATTAAATTTACAATATCTTCGGCTTTTCTATTCCAATCTATCTTCCCAGTTTCCTTAAATATCATAGGAGAGTAAGAGGATAAACTGTCATCTTGAGGCGTATATATAGCCTTTCCATCTACTATATCTTCCATAGTTTTTATTAATAAATCTGCACCTAATAATGCCAATTTATCGTGAATGGACTCACAATCATCATCTTTAGTTATAGGGATAGATCCTTGGCTGATGATATCTCCAGTATCTAGTCCTTCTTCCATTTTCATGATGGTTATTCCTGTCTCATCTTCTCCATTTATTATTGCCCAATTTATAGGAGCTGCTCCCCTATATTTAGGCAATAGAGAAGCATGGACATTTATACATCCATATTTAGGTATATCTAATATTTCTTTTTTTAATATCTGACCAAAGGCAGCTACAACTATAAAATCTGGAGAAATTTCTCTAAGTTTTTCAATGGAATCAGAGCTGTTTATATTGTCAGGTTGAAATACTTCTACATCATATTTTAAAGCCCTTTCCTTTACTGAAGTAAATTGTACTTTTTTTCCCCTTCCCTTAGGTCTATCTCTCTGAGTAATTACCAATTTAATATCATGGCCACTCTCATATAGTCTATCTAAACTTGGGACAGCAAATTCTGGTGTTCCAGCAAAAATTATCTTCATATTATATTACTCCTCATCCCTATCTTCTATATCAATATATTCAATTACCTTATCTGTATATAATATTCCATCTAGATGATCTATCTCGTGGCAGAGAACTCTTGCTAATAGACCTTCGGCTTCTATTATCACCTCTTCTCCATTTTCATCTAGATATTTTACTTTGACCCATTCAGGTCTCTCTACAGTACCAGCTACATCAGGTACTGAAAGACATCCCTCAGTATCTACTACTGCACCTTTTGCATCTAAAAATTCTGGATTTACTATTTTCATAGGTCCTTCTCCCACGTCTACGACAATTGCCCTTCTAAGAACTCCTACTTGAGGAGCAGCTAATCCCACTCCATCAGCTTCTCTCATAGTCTCTACCATATCATCTAATAATACCTTTATCCTATCATTTATTTCATCTATCTTTCTAGATTTCTTTCTTAATATAGGATCTCCATCTACTTTAATAGTTCTAAGTGCCATAATTCATCCTCCTATAAGATTGTTGTTGGATTGATATCTATACTCAATTTGATACCTTCCATATCCAAATTGTACTCGTTATTAATACATACCCTATATATAAGTGTTTTTAAACCATCTAAATATTTATCTTCAGATTTTACAATAATTTGATATCTATAGTTATTTTTAATCCTCTCAAGAGGTGCTGGATATGGACCTATTATATAGTTTCTAAACTCATCTCCATATTTATTATAGATATCTTTACATATTATATTATATACCTTATTAGATAATTTACCAACACCCCATTTATCTTCACCATATATTAGAATATTGATTAAGCTTATAAATGGAGGATATAAAAATTCTCTCCTCAATGGGATTTCCTTATTGTAAAATCCTTCATAATCCTGATATTTAGCATGAAATATACTATAGTGTTCTGGACTATATGTTTGCAATATGACCTTACCACTATAATCTCCTCTCCCTGCTCTTCCAGCAACTTGAGTTATAAGTTGAAAGGTCTTTTCCGGAGATCTATAATCTGGAATATTTAAGGCAGTATCAGCAGCTATAATTCCAACTAATGTTACATCTTTAAAATCTAATCCCTTGGATATCATCTGAGTACCTATTAAGATATCTATCTTTTTATTCTTCATATCTTCTAATATATACTCATGACTTCCCTTTGTAGATGTAGTATCTGCATCCATTCTGACAATTCTAGCATATGGAAATAGCTGCCTAGTTACATCCTCTACTTGCTCTGTTCCCGTTCCAAAATATTTGATATATCTACTTTTACAAACTGGACAGATCTTAGGAATCTCTTCAGTTGCTCCACAATAGTGACATCTAAGTTTATTTATATTTCTATAATATGTCATAGATATATCACAGTTATCACATTTAACCACATATCCACATTCCCTACATGATACAAAGGTAGAAAAACCTCTTCTATTTAAAAAGAGAATTATCTGTTTATTATCCTTCAGTGTATTTTCTATTTCCTCATATAATCTATTACTAAAAATAGATTTATTTCCATTTTTCAGCTCATCGCGCATATCTATTAATTCGATCTCAGGCATATTTTTATGATTTACTCTTTCCCTTAATTCTAGTAGGTCTATCTCTCCTTTAAGAGCCTTATAGTATGTCTCTATAGACGGTGTTGCTGTGCCTAATACTAGCATAGCATCTTCCAGCTCTACTCTCTTTGATGCTACCTCTATAGTATCATATTTAGGATTTTGAGATGATTTATATGTAGACTCATGTTCCTCATCAATCACTATCAGTCCTAAATTTTTAAATGGGGCAAATATTGCTGACCTCGCTCCCACTACTATCTTGACTCTGCCTTCTTTAATCAATCTCCACTGATCGAATCTCTCTCCTTGAGAGAGTCTACTATGTAAAATAGCTACATTGTCACCAAATCTACCTATAAATCTATCTATAGTCTGTGGAGTTAAGGATATCTCAGGAACTAATATTATAGAATCCCTATTTTTCTTTAACATCTCTTCAACTAATTGGAGATATATCTCCGTCTTTCCACTTCCCGTTACGCCATGAATTAAAAATCTATTCCCATTCTCTCCATCTTTCCAAGAATTCATTATCCTACTAAATACTGCATATTGTTCATTATTTAATATATGCTTATTATACTTAGGAATAGTCTTTTTTACTGGATCTCTACTCACTTCCCTGTGAAATATGGTAGCAATTTTCTTTTCTTCCAATGATCGTACAGTAGACAAGCTGGTATTTAACTCTTCTAGAACTTTAGATATAGGCATTTCACCTTTTTCATAGAGATAATTCAATATCTCCATCTGTTTAGGCGCTCTTTTTCCCACTTTAGTCTTCATATCTTCAAAGCTTAAGGATTTAAATCTTAAGTCAATCCATTTTTCTTTTTTCTTAGTGATGCTTGTCCTGATATCAATAGTAGTCTCCACTATTCCCATATTCTCTAGATCATTTAAGTATCTATTGATATATGGTATCTTTAAATCCCTCTTTAGATTCTCTAATAAAACCATATCTCTGTCTTTTAAATATTCAACTATCCTCTTTTCTTCCATACAAGAAAATTTAAAATCAGGAATTTTAAGTTCTACGAAAGAATTCACATCCTTATAATCTCCAGGAGGTAATATTGGCTGTAGTGAGTCTAAATAGGAGGATATATATTGCTTCCTCATCCACATACTTAATCTTAACAATCTATCGGTGACTATAGGCTTATCATCTAAAATATCTATTATACTCTTTAGTCTATAACTTCCATTGAATTCATCGTGAATTTCTATCAATATACCTTTAATAGCCTTGTTTCCCCTTCCAAATGGAACTACTACTCTCATTCCCACCTGTGCAATATCTAGAAATTCTCCATCTATAATATAGGTAAACGGCCTATCCAATGTAGATGCTCTATTATCAATTATGACTTCTCCATACCTTTTGTCCAAAAAATCACCTCCTATTTCCAAAAAACAAAAGCTAATATATAGCTTTTGTTTAAATTGTCAATAAAGTCTTAAAAAAGTAGTTCCCTGAAAAGTATTTTACTTCCTCTAGAACTATTGTAAAACTTTCAGAGTAGCTTCTATATTTTAAGACTTTATATCCTTAGTTTGTCTACAATATAAACAGAAGACAATATCTATTCTCTATTTTTAAGAATATTAGAAACTCTATCTATAATTACTCTTGCAACACTGTCCTTACTCATTATAGGATACTCATCCATTTCTCCCGATCTATGGATAATTGTAACTATATTAGTATCTCCCTTGAAACCTGCACCTTTTTGAGTTACATCATTTGCAACTATAAAGTCAAAGTTTTTCTTCTTTAACTTCTTAGATGCATATTCATATAGATTGTCTGTTTCTGCAGCAAATCCTACCATTATCTGTCCTTTCTTCTTGGATCCATAATATTCTGCAATATCTGGATTACGAACAAATTTCAGATTTAACTCATCTACTTCATCATCTTTTTTCTTGATCTTATTCTTACTTACCTTCTCCGGTCTATAATCAGAAGGTGCAGCAGATTTAATCAATACATCACATTCATCAAAGTATTCTCCTACTGCAGTAAACATTTCCTCTGTAGTCTTTATATGAACAGTCTTAAGTCCATCTGGAGGAGTCAGATGTGTTGGCCCAGATATTAAAACTACTTCAGCTCCTCTATCCTTAGCCTCTTTCGCTATAGAATATCCCATCTTTCCACTGGAATGATTGGTGATATATCTAACTGGATCCAAAGGCTCTATAGTAGGTCCTGCAGTGATGACTATCTTCTTTCCCAATAGATCTTTTTCTATAAGAGATCCTCTTACATATTCAACTATATCTATAGGTTCAGCCATCTTCCCTGCTCCATAATCTCCACAAGCTAATAATCCTACTGCTGGAGAAATAAATTCGTATCCTAAATTCTTTAATTTCTCTATATTCTCCTGAACTATAGGATTATTATACATACCAGTATTCATGGCAGGAGCAAAGATGATCTTTGCCTTGGAAGCCATGATTACAGTAGTCAATAGATTATCAGCAATGCCATTTGCTATCTTTCCTATGGTATTGGCAGTAGCAGGAGCTACTAATATAACATCAGCTTTCTGAGCTAAAGAAATATGTTCTACGTCAAATTTTTCTATCTTATTAAACATACTACTATGAACTGGATTATTAGACATAGTTTGAAAAGTCAAGGGATTTACAAACTCCATAGCCCCTTCTGTCATTATAACCTCCACATTGGCATTTTGCTTTTTCAATCTACTCACTATATCTGCTGCCTTGTATACAGCTATTCCACCTGTAACTCCTAGTACAATAGTCTTATCCTTTAACATCATATCACCTACTTTATACCTGTAATTGATGGGTTTTTATACTTTACCTTTTCCTGCACTATTTCTTCTATGGCTATAGTAACTGGTTTAATGGAATCTGTCTCTATTACAGGTTCACTTCCATCTACAATCTGTCTTGCCCTTTTAGCCGTCAACATTACTAAAGTATATCTACTGTCCCCTTCTTTTAATACATGATCAAATGATGGATTTAACATCTATTTTTTCCTCCTCTTGCAATAATTTTCTTCTTAATATCAGAATGACGCTTTACTCTAAGTTTCTCAGCCTTTATTATATTTTCTATATCTGCAACTGCATCCTCTACTTTATCATTTACCACAAAATAATCATATTCTCCAACAAAATCCAATTCCTGAAAGGCGTTTTTAAACCTTCGATTGATATCCTCTTCTGATTCTGTACCTCTCTTGATGATTCTATTCTTTAATTCATCCATAGTTGGAGGTAGTAAAAATACAAATACTACATTTTTATAGTTTTTCTTTACCTGCAAAGCACCTTGAACATCTATTTCAAGTAACACTATTTCTCCCTTATCTATTTCATTTATTACAAAGTCCTTAGGCGTTCCATAATAATTATTATGTACAAATGCATACTCTAAAAACCCGCCTTCTTCTACAGTCCTATGAAATTCATCTTCCTCTAGGAAGAAATAATTCACTCCACTTTTTTCATTAGGCCTCGGTTTTCTAGTAGTAGCAGAAACAGAAAACACAATATCCTTGTTTCTAGCCAATAACTCATTACTTACAGTTCCCTTTCCAGATCCAGATGGACCTGAAATAACTAACAAAAATCCTTTAGACATTCTCTTCCACCAACCTTCAATAATATTAGTCATTATTCTCTTCTTTAGCGCATAGACGATTGGCAATAGTTTCTGGCTGTAAAGCGGTTAAAACTATATGTCCACTATCCATAACTATTACCGCTCTAGTTCTTCTTCCATAAGTAGCATCTATTAAATTGCCCTCATCTCTACCTTCTTGGATCAATCTCTTTATAGGAGCAGAATCGGGACTTACAACTGCTATTATTCTACCAGCAGACACAATATTTCCAAAACCTATATTTATCAATCTTATACTCATTAAGTTTCACTCCCGATTATTCAATATTCTGGACTTGTTCTCTAATCTTCTCCAATTCGGCTTTTAAATTTACTACACATTTAGATATTATTATATCATTTGCCTTACTTCCTATGGTATTTATCTCCCTATTTAACTCTTGAATTAAAAAATCTAATTTTCTACCTATAGGGTCCTCTTCATCTAATATGGATTTAAACTGTTTAATATGACTCTTTAGTCTGACTATCTCTTCATCGATACTACTTTTATCAGCGAAAAAAGCAACTTCATTACTCAATCGCTCTTCATCTAAAGAAGCATTATTGTCCAATAAATCCTTTATTCTCTCTCTAAGTTTATCTCTATATTCCAATACTATCATAGGAGATCTTTCTTCAATATTTATTAACTCTTCCTGTATATTATCCAGTTTAACCAGTATATCTTTCTTTAACTCCTGTCCTTCAATTATACGCATATGGCTTATGTTTTCCAATGCTATATCTAGGGCTCTTTCCAAACTTTGAGTTATCAGCCTTTCATCTACGTCTCTTTTTTCCACTGTTATAATATCAGAGAGACTTAATATATTATTTAATCTCAACTTATCTCCCAATTCCAATACATCTACTAACTCTTCTAACGCAGCCCTATAGGATTTAGCTAAGGGAATATCTACCTTTACATCTACGGCAGATTCCTTTATATATTCTAAATTTACAAATACATCCACCTTTCCCCTGTTAATCCTTTCCTTTACAGCCTTCTTGAGATTTTCCTCTAGATATCCTATATGTCGTGGCATTTTAATGGTGATATCATTATATCTATGATTTACAGATTTAATTTCAATTTTAAATCTATATAACTCATTTTCATATTCCCCCATTCCATAGCCTGTCATACTCTGTACCAATATTGTCAACCCCTTTTTATGGACTATATTATCATTAAATATTATATACATGATATCATGAATAATCTACTATTTGTTACAAAATCTTAATATTTATTATAGTTTTCTTTATAAATTCTCGATAAAATGATATACTCTTGGTATTCAATTAATTTTTGGAGGAATAATTATGTCATTTGACGGTATAGTAACAAGATCTGTAGTAAGAGAATTAAGAGAAAACATATTAGGTGGAAGAGTAGATAAGATATATCAACCAGAAAAAGATGAAATTTTAATAAACATTCACAATAAAGGTGAGAATCATAGATTATTGATTTCTGCAAGTAGCAATAATCCTAGAATATATCTGACTAAATACTCTAAGAAAAATCCCACAACTCCACCTATGTTTTGTATGCTACTTAGAAAATATTTATCAGGCGGAATTATTCTAAATATAGAACAATATGATATGGATAGAATAGTCCTTATAGATATATCATCTTTAGATGAGCTAGGTCAGTCTTCTGAGATTAGACTAATAGTGGAAGTCATGGGAAAACATAGCAATATCATTCTTGTAGATAAAAAGACTCATAAGATATTGGATTCCATAACTAGAGTAACTGGAGAAATGAGCAGGGTAAGGCAAGTATTACCTGGATCAATATATGATTACCCTCCAGCTCAAGATAAGGCTAATCCTCTCTATTACACTAGAGAAGAATTCTTTCAGTTTATTGAAGCTTCAAAAGAAAACCTAGTTCTTTTTAAATTCTTCTATTTTAATTACACTGGGATGAGTCCATTAATAAGTAGGGAGATATGTTTCAATGCTAATCTAGATATAGATAGACCTATAGGGAGCCTAGACCATATTGAATTAGAAGCTATCTATGATTCTTTTTCTAATACAATAGAAGATGTAAAATCTGAATCTTTTAATCCAGTATATATTACAAATGAGTTAGATGAAATCATAGCATTTTATGCCCTTGATCTAAGACAGTATGGAAATAAAAATCAACACTTTTCTCCTTCAATATCCCATATATTGGATACTAGCTATAGGAGAAGGGATGTATTTGATAGAATATCTCAGAGATCTCAATCCATGAGAAAGTCTATTCAAGTAAAATTAGATAGAGCCATAAATAAACTTGCTAAGCAGAAAGAGGAATTGATAGAAAGTCAAGATAGAGAAAAACTTAAAGTATATGCTGACCTGATTTCAGCTAATATCCATAGAATACCTAGGGGAATAGACAGTATTGATCTAGAAAACTTCTATGATGAGAATATGTCCATAATCAATGTACCATTGGATATAAAATTATCTCCCGTAGAAAATGCTCAAAGGTATTATAAGAGATATTCAAAGCTTAAAAATGCAGAGTCATTACTTCTAAAGCAAGTTCCTGAAACAGAAGAAGAAATATCCTATTTGGAACATGTAATAGTGGGGATTGAAAATGCAATGGAAATTGAAGAACTAAATGAGGTAAGAGATGAATTGATCAAAGAGGGATATATTAAAGACAGTAGCAAAAATAGAAGAAAGAAAAACAAGGAAGATAAACTCTCCTCTCCTCATCACTATATTTCCAAGGATGATTTTCACATATATGTAGGAAAAAACAATAGACAGAATGAACGGTTGACACTAAAATTTGCACATAGAGAAGATCTATGGCTACATGTTCAAAATATGCCAGGTAGCCATGTCATCATAAAAAAAGATAATAGAGAAATACCTTCTTCTACCTTAGAGGAAGCTGCCATGTTGGCCGCCTATTACAGCAAGGGAAAAAATGGAAACAATATAGCAATAGATTATACTGAGAGAAAAAATGTTAAAAAGATGAAAAATTCCAAACCAGGAATGGTAATCTATGATGACTTTAAAACCATTATAATAAGCCCATCTAAAGAAAAGGTAAATGAAATCAAAAAGGTAGAAGATTGATCTTCTACCTTTTTTCTCTAATGATTACCTCATCTACTCCATCTGTCTCTATAAATTTGACATCGACGATTTCCTGTTTAGAAGAAGGCACATTCTTCCCTACATAATCTGCCCTTATTGGCAATTCTCTATGTCCCCTATCTACTAAAACTGCTAGTTGAACCTTATTAGGTCTGCCTTTTTCTATCAAGGCATCTAAAGCTGCCCGTACAGTTCTTCCAGTATATATAACATCATCCACTAATACCACTATCTTACCATTTATTTCTCCTAGAAAGTTTTCATTTACCATAGGTAAGCTATATATTTCTGATAAGTCATCTCTATATAATGTAATATCTACATCATAGATCTCTATATTCTTTCCTTCTATTTCCTCAATCTTGGCTCCCAATCTATTGGCAAAGGGAACTCCTCTAGTCTTTATTCCTACAAGAACCACATCTTTGATACCCTTATTTCTCTCTATAATCTCATTGGCAATACGAGTAGTGGCTCTTAGAATAGCCTTCTCATCCATGATACTTGCCTTTATAGTCATAACTTCCCCCTCCTAAATCTGTAATCTATTCATTATATCAGTAAATCTAGTAGGTATCTGGGTTTCAAACTCCATATATTCCCCAGTCCTTGGATGTACAAAACCAATCCTTATGGCATGGAGTAATTGAGTTTTTAATCCAAACTCATCCTTTTTAAACGAATATACAGGATCTCCAACTACTGGATGACCTATATATTGAAAATGAACTCTGATTTGATGCATTCTACCAGTTTGCAATCTGGCCTGAATGAGAGTATAATCTTTAAACTTCTGCAAGACACTGTATTCTGTAATCGCCTCTTTACTATTTTTCTCTGTTACTGTCATTCTTCTTCTATCTCTCTGATCTCTTCCTATAGGCGCATCTATAAGGCCATATTCCCTGTCTATACTTCCGTGAACTAAGGCTATATATTCTCTCTTAAAATCCCTATTTACTAACTTCTCTGCTAAAAATCTATGAGCGTCATTGTTTTTAGCTATAACCATAAGTCCCGAAGTATCCTTATCTAGTCTATGTACAATTCCAGGTCTAAAGGCCTCATTAAAAGAGGATAGACTATCTAGATGATATAGCAGTGCATTGACTAAGGTTCCCCTTATATTTCCTGATGCTGGGTGTACTACCATTCCTACAGACTTATTTACAATGGCTATATCTTCATCTTCATAGATGATGTCTATATCTATATCTTCAGGTTGAATCTCTAATACCTTAGGCTTAGGAAAATCCACCTGAATATAATCTCCTTCTTTAAGTAGATATCTAGGTTTCTTTTTATCTCCATTTACCAATACAGATCCATCTCTTATCATCTTTTGAATATATGTCCTAGAAACTTCATCTAATTTTTTAGATAGATAAGTATCCAATCTATCTTCATCTTCTCCATCTACATATAATTCAATGTAATCCACCATTATCACCTAACTTCAAACTTATCAAACAACACCATAAATATTATTAAAAAAGTACTTATGACTATAGCTATATCTGCTATATTAAATACTGGAAAGTCATATCTATTTATAAGCTTAAAACTTATAAAATCCACTACATAAGCAAATCTAATTCTGTCTATGAGATTACCTGCAGCTCCTCCAATTAACAGCGCAAAAGCAATTCTAGAAAGCTTGTTCAACTCATTATAATGCTTTATCAGATAAAAAGATAAAAAGATTATAATAGCTAAGGTTATAACTATGAAAAATATCCTCTTATGTTGCAAAATTCCAAATGCAGCACCTCGGTTTTCAACATAGTGGAATTGGAAGAAATCATCTATAATTATGTATGGCCTTTGATTTTTTAAATATTTTATAGCTGCAAACTTACTGATTTGATCTAGTATTATTATTACAATGGCTAAAATAAATGTCACAATCACTCCTCCTAGCATTAGATATACTTTTCATTTTATATTATTATAGTACTAATATCAATAACAATATCATAATAAAACTTCTCTGAAATTTCAGAGAAGTCTATTTCAAAGTTTCATTATAATATTCCTGAGATATGTGTTCTATATCTTCTACCACACCATGGTCTTCTTCGTCCATAATTCCCATATTATCTCCAGTTGAAAATGATGGATCCTTTGATACCATATTAAAAGATGCAACTTTTTGATAGGAATCCTCCCTATCAAATTCCACATTTTCACTTGGCTCCATACTAAATGATACTATCTTATTTTCATCTATGGATTCAAACTGCCTAAAATCTACAGGATAATCTTTTTTAGTGAAACAGTCTACACAGGTCTTTGTATATGGAATTAAATCCAAGCGTTCTTCATCAATATAATTATTACATATCTTACAGACACCATAATTTCCCTGTTCCATATCTTTTAAAGAAATATCTATCTCTTCCAAGATATCTCCCAGCTTATTTCTAAAGCCTCTATCCTGTTCCATCATGAATACTTCTGTACCTATATCTCCAGGATGATTATCAGATCTAGATAGTTCCGTATAATATGTGTCTATAGTACCATATTCACCAATTAATCTACGATTAATGGAGTTTAACACATCTCTTTTTTCTTTAATCAATTTTTCTCTATAGTATTCTAATCTATCTCTATCCATCTCATATCCTCCAGTTGGTTATAAAAATATAATTAAGATAGCCTTTTTTTGAAACTCATAGGGAAAGTTTATATCAATTTATATTTTAAATTGTTAACTTTCCTATTGGTTATAAAAAAGTCTAATAATAATATAACCACTGAAGAATAAATAAATGTAGGATCAACTCATGTATAAAATGGATTATTATGCTCCTAAATCACCCATCTGTTCAATATCTTCTTCTGGCTGATTTTCTAATATATCTTCCTGTTCTTCCATTTCTTTTTTTCCAATATCATTATAGAACTCTTCAATAGACATAAGCTGTGCTTCAATAAACGATTTGTATCTAGTTTTAAATACAAATATTTCCTTTTTAAAAGATTCATATTCATTTTTTATACTTCGAACTTCTTCTCTAGCAAGATTTAACAGTCGTTGCCTTTGAATTTCAGCATCTTCTATTATATTCTCTGACTTCTGTCTTGCAGAACTAGTAATTTCATCTGCAGTAGTCTGCGCAACTATCAACGTATTTTTTAAAGTTTCCTCTAAAGTACTATATTGCCTTATTTGATCTGCAAGCATATTTACTTTGTCTTTTAATTCAATATTTTCTTTATAAACCCTTTCATAATCCTCTATAATTTCATCTAAAAACTCATCTACGGATTTTGTGTTATAACCCTTAAATGACTTTTTAAATTCCTTATTCTGAATATCTAAGGGGGTAATCAATAGAATCACTCCATTACATTAGAATTCTGATAACGGACCTCAATCGACCTTTTTTACTCATACCTTCAATATCATATAATATGAATCTGCCATATTTTCTCACAGATATAGTATCGCCCACCTTTAATTCTAAAGACGGTTTATCAATTGGTCCCCAGTTAACTTTAACATTTCCTGATTTGATAATATTCATACTATCTTTTCTAGATAAATTATATGCTGCACTAATTACTACATCTAATCTTAAAGATGATAAGAATTCTGTAATCTCCCTATATTCACTCTGTGGGATAACCAATTCATCCCAAGATACTCTATATACCTTTACATTTTTATTTCCTATCTTTTCAAGATTATATTGGATAAAATCACTTATTTCATCTTTAACTATAACAAAGCCATAGTCAGAAATTACCAATATATCTCCTATCTTATTCCTATCTATTCCTAAATTTAATATAGCCCCTAGATAATCTCGATGAGATAGATTTTCCAAATCACCTTCTATCTTTAAAGCTGAAACCCCTGTAGACACATCTTCCCCTCTTCTATAAAAGGGAAAGACTATTATTACCTTTCGCTCTGCATCTTCATATCCACCATATTCAGTATATCCTATTTCATCAAATCTATTTAAAATAGACATTGCTAGATGTCTCTCATATGGATCTAAAAAATCTGTAGTCTCCACCATATGATTATCTAGAACTATCTGTATCTTATCTAGTAGTCTACGCATCTTAATCAGTTTCTCACCATCATCTATATGTGATGTATACCTTTCCCTATCTATCCACATATCTTAAAATATAATCCTCGCTACAATGTCATAAAATAATCTCATAAACAATATAGCCAATAGTGGTGAGAAATCAAACATCCCAGTATTGATCCCAAGTTTATATATTACATTTCTAGCTAAACTTAATATAGGTTCAGTCATCTCATATACAAAACGGCCAATTACACTGTCAAATCCTTTATTCAATAAGGATAGCAAAATCCTGACTACTATTAAGACCTCTATCATATTAATTAATATTCCTAACGACTTATAAAAAAGTATCATAATCACACCTATTTAATTTATTTTACCAAGGAAAAATCCCACTGTTTTTTAGCTCATCTTTTAATCCATCTATCTCCACATTTCTAGGTGCCAATATAAATATGTCCTTAGTAACCTTTTGAATCTTACCTTCAATTGCATATAGAGCACCATTTACAAAATCGAAGATCTGCCTTTTTAAATTTAAATCTAGCTGTTCAAAATTTACCACTACAGCCTTTCTAGTCTTTAAATCATCTACAATAGCTGGAGCCTCTTCATAACTTAAAGGTTCATGAACTACTATTTTCATATTACTATTAGTATGGATATTTACTACATTATTATTAATTTTTTTAGTTCTAGTTGTCAATGGAATATCCAATGCATCATCTTCTAAAGCTACACTATCATCTGCATAGTCATCATAATCCTCTTCATAATCATCAATCCCTATAAAATACTTAAACTTGTCCACAAAATTACTCATTAAGATCCCCCCTAATAGTTTCTATCTCCAAATATTCCAGTCCCAACACGGATCATATTAGAACCTTCTTCAATTGCAATTCTGTAATCATTTGTCATTCCCATGGATAGATAATCCATATTTACATTATTATAATTCCTATTTTGAATATCTTCTTTTAAATTGTATAATCCCCTAAACACCTTTCTCAATACAGTTTCATCATCTGTATGAGGTGCCATGGTCATCAATCCTCTAATGTTGATATGTTCAAAACTTTGTATATCTTCTATAAAAGGTAGCACCTCTTCTACACTTAGTCCAAATTTTGTCTCCTCTTCAGATACATTTACCTGTATCAAAGCATCTATAGTGATATTACTCATCTTTGCTCTCTTGGTTAACTCCTTAGCTAAAGACATCCTGTCTAAAGAATGAACTAAACTCACCTTATCTATTATATTTTTCACCTTGTTAGTCTGTAGATGTCCTATCATATGATAATTTACATTATTTCCAATGGCTTCGATCTTTCTCTCTAACTCCTGAACCTTATTTTCACCTATATTCTTTACACCTAAATCTATAGCTTCTTTAATTTTATCTACATCTACTGTCTTTGTAACTGCAATTAGATGTACTTTATCATCTCCCCTACCTACCTTGTCAAGTGATCTCTGTATATTCTCTTCTATTTCTCTTAAATTAGCTTCTAAAAAAATACTATCTCCTCCCTAATCAAGTATTTGTCCCTCTTTTATATTTGAAGGATTTAAAAATATTTCATCGTATAGACTTATTGTCCTTACAGGTTTTTCATCTTTTTTAAGTTCAATATATCCGCCATTTCCCATATTTACAAATGTATAATCCTCCATGGATTCTATAATAGAAACAGGTCTAAACTTTACAATTCCACTAAACTCCTTAATATATACACCTTTTTGTCCTTCATTCTCAACTAAAGTCTTAGTAGGGATTTTGAATCCTCTATTTTTAGACATGATGATCTTTACTTTTGGAAATCTCAAATTATAATATTCCTCTAAATGAG
This sequence comes from Tissierellaceae bacterium HCP3S3_D8, assembly GCA_052067355.1. Classification (GTDB taxonomy): domain Bacteria; phylum Bacillota; class Clostridia; order Tissierellales; family Tissierellaceae; genus CABMKH01. The sequence goes on along the minus strand of JBQHQH010000002.1, from coordinate 1,847 downwards.
TGGTAAACTTAACGATTATAACCATCTTATTGTTGGATCTATTTATCTCAATTATTCTACCAGTTATCTCCTTATCCCCGTCTTTCATCTCTACGTTTATTAAGTTCCCCACTTCATACTCCTTGATCTCTTTAGGATTATCTATCTTTATAGCTAAAAACCACTGGAAATTATTGATCAATTTAAATCCCTTTGGTTCACCTTCTTCTTTCTTTTTAACTTCCTTGGGAATATCTAAATTCTCATAGGTATAATTCTCAAATTCCTTTGGAATATATAGATTTTCATAACCATCTATATTGAATGACAACAATCCTGCTGTAGAAGTTGTATAAAGTACCTTATTGCTGCTAATCTCTTGAATTATAGCCTCTTTTCTAGAGTTCAAAGCCTCTAAACTCTGTCCAAGAAGTGTATCATTATCACTAGAACTATTCTTGACTTTTTCAAATAGCCCTATTTCTCTATCGGATTTATTTAATGTATCTATAGCTCTTTCTATCTCTTTTAATTCTTCTTTTAAACCAGATATATCATTTGAAATACTGACATTCGCAACTTTAAATCCTGCTGGTACTCTTTCTCCCTCCATTTCCTGAGCATTGGAATCAATACCTCCCACAGTAGTATAGACCTCTTCTTCTTTTATCAATATTCCTTGAGCTTCATAGCTTTTGACTAGAATATCTTTCTCAGGCAATATGGTCTTTGCATTTTTCGCCAAGGCTATTGGAATAGACCTTGAAATAAAGTAGATAAATATAATTAATATTAAAATCTTACGTAGACTCTTTCTTACTGTTCTCTTTCTTTTTCTCTTATCATAAGTCATATAAATCACCCTTTAGCAATTAAAAAAAGCTTCCATATTTGTTCACTACTTTAAATTTCAATATATTGTCTATCTTGCATTTTACCACTTTATTATCATGAGTAATTATATGAATAGAGCCATCTTCCTGTTTTGCCCCTATGATTATTCCATTTAATCTCTTATTTCCTTTAATGATCAATTTAACTTCGTCACCAGATCTCATTTTGATCCCTCTATAGATGAATTCATTCATATCTGTCTCATCTATATCCTCTTGTGTTAAATACTTATTGTCTATAAATATTACATTTTGTCTTAAAAAGTATTTTTCCTTTAACACAACTAGGGCATATCCCACTATGCTTAAGATGAATAGCATAATAGTGAGTCTATAGAAAAATAAAAACAAATTATTACCTCCTAAAATCTTGTTTGTCTTCCATTATATCACAATCAAGATATGATTTAAACTTGAAATTTGGCGAATGTTTCAAGTTTTTTATGAGGAAAAAATTCCCAATATTACATTACCTTCCTCTAAAGAACATATATCTTTAATATGACTTTTACTTTATATGGCACGTAAAGTGGCACATTTAATTAGAACTTAAAAATCCAGAAACAAAAAAACCTCTGTAAATGCAAATTTACAAAGGTTTTTCCCATGGTCGGGATGACTGGATTTGAACCAGCGACCCCAAGTCCCCCAGACTTGTACTCTACCAAACTGAGCCACATCCCGACATCCATTAATCATATTAGCAATAGATATTATATATTATATTTTGCAATTTTGCAAATGTTTTATCTAAAAAGATAGTGTCAAGTTGTTGTTGGAAAACTAATTAATATAACTTTTCCATTAATAAATTAAAGAATATCCTCGCATTAATTATAATAGTTACATACTAAAAAACTGAAACACTAAGCATGTCTTTAAGCCATCTCCCATCTGTTTTTGATGTATATGGCATATCTATCATTATATCTGGATTAATATTGATGTAGCTTCTTTTTACTCTCTTTACTACTC
>JBQHQH010000001.1:0-380564 GCA_052067355.1 Tissierellaceae bacterium HCP3S3_D8 | reverse complement strand
GTTAACTAAGATAGGTGAACTATGTGTTAAACATAAAGTGGTTGTTTTCAATGATGAAATACATGCTGATATAGTTTATTCTAAATATAAACATATACCATTTGCAAGCATCTCATCAGAAATAGCTGATATTACAATTACTAGTCTTAATCCAGGAAAAACATTTAATGTAGCAGGTGTAAGAACTGCGGCAGTAATTATATCTAATGAAAAATTGAGAGAAAAATTTATTATATCTCGTAAAAACAATAAGGCAATGGGAAGAACTATATTTGGACAAAATGTATTTATAGCATGTTATAAAAAATGTGAATATTATGCAGATCAATTGATAGAATATCTAGAAGGAAATTTAGAATATGCTAAGAAGTATTTGGAAGAAAATGTTCCTATGATTAAATTAACTAAACATGAAGGGCTATATCTATTATGGTTAGATTGTAGAGCATTAGAATTATCTCAAGATGAGTTGGTAAAATTATTCGTAGAAAAAGGCAAAATTGGAATGAACAGTGGCGCTGCTTTTGGTGTTGAAGGTACTGGATTTATGAGGTTAAATATTGCTGTGCCAAGAGTAACACTAGAAGAAGGATTAAGAAGAATTAAAACTGCTGTTGATTCATTAAATAAGGTGACAACATGCTAGAGCTATATGAAGAGATCAAAAAGAATGGAACTTTAATCTTAACAGATACCGAGTACCATACTTTATTCCAAGCTGAAGAAAGTCCCCACAGTTCACTATATAAATATATATATAATAATAGGGAGAACTTAAGTGGAAAATATTATATCTTTGGAAATCAAATTGGAACTGCAGTTGCCAATATGGTCGATATGATAGATATTAAAAAGATTGTTACTTATAGAATATCAGAAATGGGATTAGAGATTTTAAGGAAGAAGGACATTCAGTTGGAATATTCAGAAGTTATAGATTTAGTTAAATCTAGCAAAGATGCCAATAAGGTATGTTCTCTTGAGAAGTTGTTATTAAAGCTTAATAATGAAGAAGCATTAAAGGTGATGGAAAAAAGATATATTAAAGATTAAAATATATTAAAAGATAAGGTGAGAGGTAAGATTTTACCTTTCAGATATATAATAAAAGTAAATTAAGCAGCCCAAATTCGATTTTTTATAAAATTGAGGCTGCTTAATTTATTGACTTAAGATTTTAAAAAACAAATATTTCTTCATCAATATGATTGTCATAGAAAAAGGTTTCAATCTTAGATTTTGCGTCTAAAAGGAGGTTTTTAGCTAGTTCGAATTTCTCATCACTTTCTCTAAAAGTAGGTATACTTACACTAAGCGCTGCAATTACTCTAGATTTATTAATTAATGGAACTGCTATACAGGAACTATAATTATTTATTTCTGATTTTTCTAGGGCAAAATTATTTTTTCTACAATCAATTATTTCTTTATATAATACATTAAAATCTGTTATTGTATTATCAGTATATGATTCTAAACCATTTGGATATAGATCCTTAATCTCTTCAATATCCTTACCAATCAATAAGGCTTTACCCAATGCCGTACAATAAGCAGGAAGTCTCTTTCCTACTGAAGACATAAGTCTTATAGGATTATCAGAATCTACTTTAGCTATATACAAAACTTCTCCTCTATCCAATATACCTAATTGACATATTTCATCTGAATGATCTACTATGTATTGCATTTGTGATTTTATAAAATCCAATACATTCATTTCGTTAGAATATGAAGCTCCAACACAATATGAAGCTATCCCTATAGTATATTTAGATATATTCTTATTTAAATATATAAATTTCCTTTGAGCCATAGTTTGAAGTATAGGGTGGATTGTGCTTTTTGGGCTTTGAATTGAATTGGAGATTTCAGTAAGAGAAAGCCCTTCTGGATTAGATGCCAATAACTCTAATATATTAAGAACTCTTTCTGTTGGTTTATGTTGCATTTTTTTCATAAAATACCTCCTCATAAGATTAAAATTATAACAAATCTTTTAGAAAAAATCAATTAAACATAAAATTTAAAAAAAATATCTAAAAAACGTTTACAAATTTATGAGATTATGTTATTATAAACGCAATAGTTTGCAAATACATATAATGTTCGCAAATGCGAAATAAGCAAGAGGAGGGTATAAAATGATTATGAAATTTCTTAAGAAAGTACCTGCAGGAATGATGATAGTACCATTATTAATTGGGTCATTCCTAAATACTTTTTTCCCAGAAGCACTTCAAATTGGTTCCTTTACAACAGCTACATTTTCAAATGCTGGTTCTGCTACAGCAATGGGGATTCAGTTATTTTGTCTAGGCACTACACTGCAGCTTAGAGATATGCCTAAGGTACTTAAGCGTGGAGGAATATTACTACTAGCTAAATTTATTATTGGAGCTACAATAGGTATAGGAGTGGGGAAGATTTTTGGACTAGCAGGTATCTTCGGTCTATCAGCATTAGCTATAATTAGTGCAGTTACAAATAGTAATGGAAGTGTTTACTTAGCCTTAATGAAGAGTTATGGAGATACAACAGATTGTGCTGCAATGGCTCTTTTAGCCTTAAACGATGGACCATTTTTTACACTAATAGCTTTAGGTGCATCTGGATTAGCTAATATACCAGTTAAAGCCTTAGTAGCTACAGTTATTCCTATAATAATAGGTATGATATTAGGGAATTTAGATGAATCATTGAAAGACTTCTTAGCACCGGCTGGTGACATAATGATACCATTTGTAGGTTTAACCCTTGGTGCTGGTATAAATTTAACAAATGTTATAAAAGGTGGTCCACAAGGGATAGTATTAGGATTAATAACCTTAGTAGTAGGCGGGGGATTCATTGTACTTTGTGATAGATTAATTGGCAAACGTCCTGGATATGCTGGGTGGGCAGTAGCTACTACTGCTGGAAATGCCATTGCTGTTCCAGCAGCTGTTGCATTAATAGATCCAGCATGGGCACCTTATGTAGATCTTGCTACATCACAAGTAGCGGCATCTACTGTTGTTACTGCAATATTAGTTCCTATTGTAACTGATTGGTGGGCAAAGAAATATGGATGTCCACAATTTCCATTAAAGGATGGACAAGGAAATATTATACAAAATGAAGTACTAGAAGGATAAAATACTGTTTAAAAAAATGGAGGTAATGAAATGAATAATGCTTTAGTTATTGATCCAAAAGATAATGTTGCTGTTGCCATTGAACAGATATCTAAAGGAACAGAGGTCAACTACATTTTAAATGGCGAATTAGGTAAGGTAGTAGCAAAGGATGATATTCAAATTTATCATAAGATTTCAATTAAAAATATAAAAAGAGGAGAACCAATTGTAAAATATGGTGAACATATGGGATTAGCTGGTGTAGAAATTGAAAAAGGACAGCATGTACATGTCCACAATGTAGAAGATCATAGAGAAAAACTATAGGGAGGGAATGGTAATGAATTTTTTAGGATATAAAAGACCTGATGGAAGAGTTGGAATAAGAAATCATATTTTCATTTTACCAACAAGTATATGTGCTTCAGATACAACTAGGATAATTGCATCACAGGTTGAAGGAGCAGTTACCTTTAATAACCAAAATGGATGTTCACAAGTAGAAGGTGACCAACAATTTACTATGGATGTTATGGCTGGTATGGCAGCAAACCCAAATGTATATGGAATTATAGCAGTATCATTAGGTTGTGAAAATTGTCAAATGGATTTAGTAGTAGATGCAATAAGAGAAAGAACAAATAAACCTATTGAACAGTTTATCATTCAAGAAAATGGTGGAACACTTACTACAATTGAAAGAGCTGTACGTGCAGCAAAGAAAATGGCACAAGAAGCTTCAATACTACAAAGGGAAGAGTTTCCAATGTCAGAATTAATCATAGGTACAGAATGTGGAGGGTCAGACCCAACAAGTGGATTAGCTGCAAATCCTTTAATAGGAAAGTTAAGTGATCTTATAGTTGAAGAAGGAGGAACATCTATACTTTCTGAAACGACAGAATTTATAGGTGCTGAACATATATTAGCTGCTAGAGCTAAGACACCAGAAATTAGAGATCAAATTTATCATATAGTTCATCGTTATGAAGAGGCATTACAACTAGTAGGATATGATGTAAGGGAAGGAAATCCATCACCTGGTAATAAAGCTGGAGGATTAACAACATTAGAAGAAAAATCCCTAGGATGTATTCATAAAGGGGGAACTAAACCAATAAATGCTGTCTATGACTATGCTAAACAAGTAGATGAAAAAGGACTTGTTATAATGGATACGCCAGGTAATGACCCTTCTTCAGTAGCTGCTATGGTAGCAGGTGGAGCTCAAATAATTGTATTTTCTACTGGTAGAGGAACACCGACAGGTAATCCAATTTCACCAGTTATAAAGATTACAGGAAATAAAGAAACATATAGTAATATGATAGATAATATAGACATAGATGCAAGTCCAATTATCTATGGTAAGAAAACAGTTGAAGAAATAGGACAAGATCTCCTAAGAGAAGTGGCTGAAGTTGCTTCAGGTAAGATAACAAAAGCGGAATCACTTGGGTATATGGAGATAGCCATTGCAAGACTTTGCAATTATGTATAAAAGGTGATGCTATGAAACTTGTAAGATTTATGTATAATCATCTAGAGAAAATAGGAATATTTTCTCTAGATGAAACTAAAGTAATTCCAATATCATCAGTATTGGGACAAAAGACCTTTAGTGATATGAATGACCTAATTAGTAATATAAATTCAGAAGAAATTCAAAAATTGAAAAGTGTTGCAAAGATAAAAACTAAAGAATATGAATCATATAATGTAGAAAGTATAAAAATACTTTCACCAATAGAAAAACCGGTTCATGATATAATATGTATAGGTTTAAATTATATGGATCATTTGAATGAAATGAAGGACAATCTTGAGAAGAATCATTTAAAAGACACACATAAAACAGTATATTTTTCCAAACGAGCCAATAGAATTATAGGAAATGGAGACGTGATAAAGGGTCATTTCGATTTGGATTCTCATATAGATTATGAGGTAGAACTAGCTGTTATAATAGGAAAAAAAGGAACAAGAATACCTCGAGGTCAAGCTGAAGAGTTTATTTTTGGATATTCAATATTTAATGATATATCTTCTAGACAATTACAACAGAATCATAATCAATGGTATAGAGGTAAGAGTATAGATACATATGCAGCCATGGGGCCATGTATTTTATATAAAGATGAATTGAGTTTTCCTATAGAGCTTAATATATCTAGTTCTGTAAATGGTGAGATTCGTCAAGAATCAAATACGAAAATGCTTTTAAATGATATACCCAGTATTATCGAAGAAATTTCAAATGGAATTACCTTAGAGCCAGGAGATATTATTGCTACAGGAACTCCTGCAGGAGTAGGAGCTGGTTTTAATCCACCAAGATTTCTTCAAAAAGGAGATACTGTGGTATGTGAAATAGAAGGAATTGGAAAATTAATAAATATAGTAGAGTAGATTGAAAGTGAAAAGAGGTTGACTAATGAAAAAAGCAATGTTTATGACACCAGTAGTAACTGCCTTTGATTCAGAAGGTAATCTAGATATAAAGTCAAATAAGAATATCTGGGAGCATCTGATAAAAGGTGGAGTTGACGGTTTAGTTATAATGGGAAGTACTGGTGAATTTTTCTCCATGACAATGGAACAAAAAAAGCAACTTATTGATGAAGTTACAGCATATGTAAATAAACGAACTAAGGTATATATAGGAACAAGTTGTATGAGAGAAGAAGATACAATTGAATTATCAAACTATGCATTAGATGCAGGTGCAGATGCAGTTATGATTATAGGGCCATATTATTTCTCATTATCTGATGAGAGTATTGTATCATATTACAATAAGGTAGCAAAAGAAATTAAAGGCGACATATTTTTATATAATTTCCCTGATAGAAATGGCTATGATCTAAGTCCAGAAGTTACATTAAATTTAATTAAAGAAAATGACAACATAATAGGATATAAAGATACTGTTACTGAAATGGGACATACACGAAAGTTAATCATTAATGTTTTAGATGAATTTCCTAATTTTACAATTTTATCAGGATTTGATGAAAATTTTGCACATAATGTAATTAGTGGTGGTTCTGGTTGTATAGGGGGGCTTTCAAATGTCTACCCTGAATTATTTGCTGATTGGGTAAAGGCCATAAACGAACAGAATATGATAGGGGTTAGTAGAATCCAAAAAATAGTGGATAAAATGATGGCGTTGTATGATGTTGGAACACCTTTCATTCCAATATTAAAGAAAGCAATGATGTTAAGAGGGGTAGAGATGGAGGATTATTGTACACCACCATTTTTAAAAGCTACTGATAAACAAGTGGAAATGATAAGAAATATTATTGCAGATATAGAAGACTTAGATGATTTTAAATTATTAGAAGCATCACATTAGGCAATATAATTAATTTAGTAGTTTAGGATCCAAAATACTTTTAAAGGTATTTTGGATCTTTTTTATTATCAATGATGGCATTAAACTAGGAAATAACTTTATATTCAATATATTGGTTAGAAATAATGATATAATATATTTTAGAGTATATCAAAAAAATGTAGGGGGATATGTATGGATATATATGGTGTATTGAAGGACTATTTTGGTTATGAAGAATTTAGAAAAGGCCAGGAAAAATTAATTAAAGGAAGTTTAGAGGGTAAAGACGTATTGGGGGTAATGCCTACAGGTGGTGGAAAGTCTCTTTGTTATCAACTTCCTGCAATCTTAATGGATGGGATTACCATAGTCATATCTCCTTTAATATCTTTAATGAAGGATCAAGTGGATTCCTTAAAAGAGATAGGCATAGCTGGAACCTTTATAAATAGTACCCTCAATCAAGGGGAATTTGCTAATAGAGTTAGGGAGATAAGGGAAAATAAATATAAAATAGTATATGTAGCACCAGAGAGACTTAATACATATGTATTTTCCAATTTAGTGAAGGAAATAGATATATCTATGGTATCTATAGATGAGGCTCATTGTATAAGTCAGTGGGGGCATGATTTTAGACCTAGCTATTTGGAAATACCTAAATTTATTGACTCCTTTGATAATAGACCAGTAGTATCTGCTTATACTGCCACGGCTACAAAAGAAGTAATAGAGGAAATAGAGAATCTAATAGGATTAAGAAAGCCATTGATTTCAATAATAGGATTTGATAGACCCAATTTATTTTATCAGGTAATAAAGCCTAGGAAGAAAATTGACTATCTATTAGATTATCTCGAAAATAATTATACGAAAGAATCTGGAATAATCTACTGTGCCACTAGACAAACTGTGGAAGCTCTAACTAAAAAATTACAGGAAAAAAGCATAGATGCCATAGCCTATCATGGAGGAATGGACGATGAGACTCGTAGGCGAAATCAAGAAGATTTTATATTCAACCGTGCAAGAATAATGATTGCCACCAATGCTTTTGGAATGGGAATAGACAAGCCAGATGTAAGATTTGTCATTCACTATAATATGCCTAAAAATATGGAAGCCTATTATCAGGAGGCAGGAAGAGCAGGAAGAGATGGGGAGCCTAGTGATTGCATATTGCTTTATTCTCCTCAGGATATCGTAAAGCAAAAATATCTTATTCAAAAAAGCACCTATTCATCTGAAAGGGAAAGACTATTATATATAAATCTTCAATATTTAATAGATTATTGCAATACAAATGAATGTCTGAGAAATAGTATATTAAATTATTTTGGGGAGGAAATAGAAGAAGAAAAGTGCAATAATTGTGGCAATTGTCTAAGTAAATCACAAATGGTTGATATTACCATAGAGGCTCAAAAAATATTATCTTGTATATATAGAGTGAGAGAAAGGTTTGGTTCTACTGTAATAGCACAAACCCTAAGAGGGTCTAAAAACAAGCGAATACTAGATTTTGGCTTAGATAAATTATCTACCTATGGAATTATGAAGGAGTACACAGAAGCTACTATAAAGGAAATGATTATGGTATTAGTATCTATGGACTATATTCATATGACAACGGATGAGTACCCAGTTTTAAAATTAGTACAGAGATCAGCTTTAGTATTAAAGGGAGAGGTTAAGGTTTATCATAAAAAAGATCTAATTGAAATAAAGCAATTAAGCGAAAGAAAGGCTAATATAAAGAGAACTGTAGATTTAGACTATATTGAGAAAAACTATGACGAAGAACTATTTGAAAAACTAAGGGAATTACGATATGAAATAGCTAAAGAAAATTCTATAGCGCCCTTTATTATATTTCACGATTCCGGCCTAAAGGAAATGGCCACATATTTCCCCAAAAATAAAGAGGAATTTTTAAAAATAAAAGGAGTTGGTACTAAAAAATATGAATCCTATGGGGAACAGTTTATGAAGATCATTAGAAACTACACTAAAGATAGAGATATAGACAATTCTAAGATAGAACGGAAGATCATAGAAGTGCCAAGAAAAGTCCAAGAGAATAATAAAGATACTTATGATTATTATTTAGAAGGATTATCTCTAGAAGAAATAGCTAATGAAAGGGATTTAACAGTGGGAACCATTTTAAGACATTTAGAAAAGTGTCACAATAATGGTCAAACAGTAGACTGGTCTAGATTTGTAGATTCAAATAAGGAAGAAAAAATATTATCTGTAATAGATGAAATAGGATCGGAAAGGTTGAAGCCAATTAAAGATGCATTGCCAGAGGATATATCTTATGAGGATATAAGGATAGTTATCATAAAAAATAGATGAAAATAGATTCACAAAAGAATAGTAAATAGAAACCTTATAATGGCTAGAGATAGCAATTATAAGGTTTTTATATAGAGGTTCTATGGTAGTTTTACTAGATAAATATCTCACTATAAGAGATAGTCAAGCAAGTAATTAGTTCATTACAAATTGTGTTTGGAAACTTTCCTCTTCTGGTTAATTATAATTTAGTTTGACTTTTTAAACTTTTTATAGCCAAGAGAAAGCTAATAGAGCTTAAAACTAATAAAAGTATTAATACAAATATAATGTCTTTAATATTAATATTTCCATTTAATATAATAAAACGTAGTGTATTAATTACATGGGTAAAAGGATTTAGGTTAACAAGAATAGAGAGAAACCCCCTAATTTCTTCTGTGGGAAATAAGGCACTACTAAGAAAAAACAATGGCAGTACTATGGCATTCATTACGGTTTCATAAATCATTTCATTTGGGAGAGTTAGACTAATACTATATGAAATAGATGCCATAAAAAAGGCTGTCATAAAGATTAATAGTATTATAGAAACTATATTGGGTAGATTTAAAGGTATCGTAACAGAGAATAATAGACTAATTAAGATCATTACTCCCACTTCAAAAAATGAACATAATACCCCTTCTAAAATCTGACCTAATACTATAGAATGCCTTTTAACTGGTGCTATTAATATGCGGTAGAAACTTCCATTATTTTTCATAATATAATTCATCATGCCACTACTACTGCATGTAGCAAAGATTATTAATACAATTAATCCAGGAAGGATAAAGGCCGTATAGTTTTCAATACCAGTATTTTTCATAGTTTCACTTGCAACAGTACTATAGAGAACGAGCCATAAAATAGGTTGTAAAATAGTAATAAATATTGTAAATAGATTATTAAATCTTAACTTTATATTTCTATAAAGTATAGTCATAGTATCCATTAGTTATTCACCTCTAAATCCTTTTCAGTTAATTTTAAAAATACATCTTCTAATGAAGGTTTCCCTATCTCAATGCCATAAAAAGGTATATTATTATCTATTAAAAATCTTGTAGTCCCATTTAAATCAAATTTTCCATCATCTGTATTTATTAGAACTTTATCATCTTTAAAAAACACTTGGGTTTTAGGATATAATTTTTTTAATTCTTCTATATATTTTTTAACTTCATTACCTTTAGGAAAACTTATCTTTAAAGTATCATTGACTAAAAAGCTACGTAGTTCTAAAGGGGTACCTGTAATAATTTCTTTACCATCTTTCATAATGCAGATACTATCACTTAAAATATCAGCCTCTTCAAGATAATGGGTTGTAAGAAAAATAGTCGTATTAAAGTTACTACGAATAGTTTTTATCATATCCCACATAGCCATACGAGATTTAATGTCCATTCCTACAGTTGGCTCATCTAAAAATAATATTTTAGGATTAGACATCATATTAAGAGCTATATCAAGCCTTCTTTTTATACCACCAGAATAGGACGATACAGGATAACTTCTATATTCTTTAAGTCCAAAACTATCTATAAGTTTATCCATTCTATTAATGGCTATATCTTTCGGAACCTTATACAATCGGCTTTGAAATATCATATTTTTTTCTAGGGATAGATGAGTATCAATAGAAATTTGTTGTGCTACACAGGCTATATTAGATCTTATAGCTATTGGATTTTTATTGATATCTTCGTCAAATATTTTAATACTACCAGAATCAGCTTCTAAATATGTTGTAAATATTTTTATTAAAGTAGATTTACCAGCTCCATTTTCTCCAAGAAGTGAAAAAATCTCTCCTTCTTTTACTTTTAAGTTAAAATTATTCAAAGCTTTTACACCGTTTTTATATGATTTAGTTAAATCTTTTACCTCAATAGCATTCATTACTAATCCTCCAATATAGGAAATTGAATTTCAGTTATATATTTATTAGGATTTCCCCTTAAAATCATTCCAGGTCCTTTTATAAAAACTTCACGAAAAGGTGGAACTATTATTATTTCATTAGAATCAGCATATTCTTTTATAGCTTTATAGCCATCTAACAGACTTTCATAAGGTCCAATATGGGTCACACATAGAGCTTTTATTCTAGGTGTTAATTTTATTTCTATTCCATTAGCATTCGGTGTTTCTTCTGTTGGTACACATAACTCCATTTCACCTATTTTAGTCCTATGATCCATACTTAGATAATTGAAAAATGGTGAACCATTAGTTTTTCCTCTTATAGATTTAAAGATATTTGGAAAAACCTTGTTAGCTTCAGTTACAACTCCACTATATTTCATATAGGCTACTCTTATAGGTTCAATTTCTTTAATTTCAACATTATAATTCATAAATCAACTCTCCTTTTTATTTATTGATATCCATACTTCAGAGTGACCAGTTATAGATGCATTTTTAAATATAGGGTATACTTCAACATCAGGAAGCCAACCATATTCATATCCAGAAAAGGGAAGCCATTCAGTATAAAATCTTTTGAATACCTTTTGGATATCTTTTTTAAAATTACCCTCATTTTCAAAGACAACCCAATTAGACTCTGGAATAAAGCATTCATACATTCCTGTAGGAGCAGGCTTATCAGTTGGAACCCCAATGTAGTAGTGTATATCTTTTGGGTTCTTGTATACACTAACTCCAAATATTCCTTTTGGTTCTTTATTATTTAGAGAACAAATCTCCTCAAAGATATCACTCTTTAAAGTTTTCTCCCAAAATAAAGGAACCTTTTTCTGATTAGAATCCATATCTTCTATTAGTGCAATACGAATACCTACAATGCGAATTTCTTTCTTTTCTTCGATATAATAAGCCATAGGTTCATCTCCCATAATATTTATAGAAAACTTGATTCTTGGATATGCATTTAATACAGCTCCTTTCTTTTTAGCAGAACTTGGAGTTATGTTGTGAACTTCTTTAAAAGCTCTAGTAAAAGAAGTTGGAGAACTATATCCATATTTTAAAGCTATGTCTATAACCTTTTCATTTGTTCTTTGTAATTCAAACCCAGCTTGTGTCATTCTACGACGTCTTATATATTCAGATAAGCTAATACCAGTAATATATGAGAACATACGTTGAAAATAAAAGGTAGAACAACAGGCAATATTAGCACATTCTTCATAAGATATTTCACCATCAAGATTATCTTCTATATAATCTATTGCATCACTTAGATTCTTTAACCAGTCCATTTCTTCACTCCTTAACTATAAGAATACAGTAATAATTTTTATTAAACCTTTCTTTTTATGTCCTCTTTTGTAAACTTTACCTCATTAAAAAATTAGTATCAATTCTTTAATATGTTTATTAATATTATTTAAACATTCTAAATCAGAATTACTTAAGAGGAAAAGAAAATTTAATTTGAATTAAGGCAGCAAGAGAAAAAGGCAAAACGCGGAGGTAAATAAAACTTGTGTAACTATATTATCAGATATTTTCTGAATATCGCATAACCGCAAGCAGTCTATTAATATAAATTAAAATATATCAAATATTTATGGATTTGGACTAAGTATGAAAATATCTAGATGAGGGAGAGAATATTCATGAAGTTAAACTTTGTAAAGGTAAGTCCTGCTCAAAACATGACTATATTTATACTAGATCAAGTACCAAGGTCTAGATATATGACTATATCAAGAAAATTAATGGACTATAGCAATATCTACGCCGAGCAAGTTGGTTTTATAGAAAGAGTATCGAAAGAAGGAGGTATAAGATTACAGATGATGGGTGGAGAGTTTTGTGGAAATGCTACTAGATCACTGGCAGCATTAATGGTCCATAATGAACTGTCTAATATAGAAAAGAACAATGATGATTATATAGTTTCATTAGAGGTATCTGGTATTGAAGGAGTGTTAAAATGTGAAGTTAGAAAGACAGATATACAAAATATCTATAGTTCTAAGAGTAATATGCCTAAACCTATATCTATTGAAGAATTTCATATTATCAATAAGAGTGTTACATACAAAACTATTAGGGTGGATTTTCCAGGGATTAGTCATTTTATAGTTGACGATGATTTAGTAGATGATAGGAATTGTCTCTATAATCTAATTAAAGAAGAAATGGATAAGTCTGAATATGAAGCTTTCGGAATTATGTATTATGATTATGAAAGAGAGTTTATGACACCATTGGTATATGTTAAGGGCACGGATAGCTTATTATGGGAAAAGAGCTGTGGATCTGGAACATCTGCATTAGGAGTAGCATTGGCCTATAAAACGGATAATTCTATTAATAGAATTATAAAACAACCTGGTGGTGAGTTGGAAGTGTCAGTTGAATGGATAGAGGGAAATGTATCTAAACTTAGTTTGGCTGGATTGGTGGAAATTGTAGCAGAAGGAATCGTATATATTTCTTAGATTTATAGTAAATGGGACAGATATTCTGTCCCACTATATTTATCTTTTTTTTATTGGAAAAAGGATTTTAAAATTCAATGATCAGATATCCACGAGTTCTATTCTTATATTATATCTTTAGTTTTTCGCTAATAAGACTTACTAAAGCTTCACTTCCTGTGGGTTTTAAGTGTACACCATCTTGTTCAAAGTATTCAGGATGTTCAGAAGCCATGGAATACCAGTCAATTAGTGTTACATTTTCTCGTTCTTCGGCTTTTGCTTCTAATATTTTATTGACTTTGTTTTCCCAAGAACGTGGTACACGGGTATTCACTAAAAAAATATGTGACTTTGAGAACGAATCTAGAAGATTATCAATCTGTTTATCTGTAAAGTAGCCATTCGTTCCTAGTTCAATGATAACTGCTTTATTAGAATCATTAAATTCAGCATATTTATCGGCTAAATCTATAGCTTCTGACATTTGTCTTCCAATCTTTCCATCAATTGTAATACTATTATATTTTTTATAAAGGTTTGGAGTAATATCCAACATAATAGAATCTCCAATAGCTAATATTTCTTTATAGTCTTCAATTACTGCTGGTGGAGTTTCTTCATCATTTTCCGTAGATATGTTTATATCTTCTTCATTAGAAGGTTTATTTTCAGCAGTTTGAATTGTATTTATATCTGGTAAATATGTTTCCGTATTTACAAAGTTTAATTTTATTTTTTCCACAGTAGTGATCCCAATAGCAAGAGACATAATCATTAGAATTGATGTTATAGTGGCCGTTTTTTTTGTAATTGTCAAAGGACTTCTCTCAAGAAAATTAATAGCTAAGTAATTGCAATATTTTCGAAAGCCAAGTTTTCGTATTGGCAACTCTATAAAGCGATATGATAATTCTGCAATAATACATGTAATAATTAGTTGAATAAATACGCGTAAGTATGATGGATTTCCTATTTCATAAATAGGGGTGCTTAGGACCATAATAGGATAATGCCAAAGATATATTCCATATGATCTCGTACCAATCCAACGCAGAGGTTTCCATGAAAGTATAGAACCTAAAATTCCATCTGGATGACAAACACATGCTATAAGCAAAGCTGTGTTTAGACTAAACAGAAATAATCCACCTCTGTATAAAAAAGAATTATATTCATCTATAAATACAATACTAAAGATAAAGATAGAAAAAGTAATAATACTTAACAGATTTAGTTCATTTATATATTTTCTAGAAACTTCTTTGGTAATAGGCTTCCTATTTATTGAAATAGCCGCTAGAAAGCTTCCTATTAATAATTCAAAAGCACGGGTATCTGTACCATAATATATACGACTGGGATCGATATTGGGATTATAGAGTATACCCATTAAAATTGCTGAAAGCAAGGCTCCAATAAAGATCATACTTGAAAGTTTCTTAGGTTTTTTAGTGCTTTTTAATACTAGTGTAAGTATAAGAGACCATAAAATATAGAATTGTTCTTGTACTGCTAAAAACCAAAGATGCTTCAAAGGTGATGGTGAACCAAAACTATCAAAATAGGAAAGCTTATGAAAAATAAACCACCAATTAGTTGTACATGAAATAGAAGATACTATATCACCTAAGAGGTTTGTTAAAAGTCTATTGTCAAAGAATATTACCCATAGGGTAGTGATCATAATCATCAAATATGTACAGGGTAATATTCTGTAGAGACGATTATTCCAGAGTGTTTTTAATTTTAAATTTTCTTGTGATAATAATATCTTAGAGGTTACTAGATAACCAGATAAGACAAAAAAGATGTCAACTCCTAGGAAACCTCCTTTAGCCCAACTAAAACTAGAGTGGTAAAAAACTATAGATAAAATTGCAAAGGCACGAAGCCCATCTAATCCTGATATATAACGGCGATTATGTATAGTATTCAATATGTAATTCTCCTTATGTTTCTTTAATTTAAATTGATATCAATATAATTTCTAATTTAATTTTACTATTTTAGGAGTTAGAAAAAGTTTCAAATAAGTTATATGGAGATTACAATATAGTTACAAATGTATTATTATTTTATTTCTGATATTCAGAAGAAGTTTCTATAACTATGAAGAGATTCATCTATTTATAAAAAGGCTAAAAAATTCTAATGGGAATGGATTGTTTGAAAATAATTTACCATATGCTATAATTTTGGATACAGATAAAGCGCCGAGGAGGTGGAGATTTGGCACAACAATATACTAAGAAAATCATTCGAGAGGTATTTATAAAGATGCTGAATGAACGTCCACTTAGCAAAATCACAGTTAAGGATATTGCTGCAGCATGTGAGATTAACAGAAATACCTTTTATTATTATTACACAGATATATATGCACTTTTGTCAGAGATTTTCCAAACAGAACTTCAGACTGTTATTGATGAATATAATGATACCCTGTCATGGGAGGAAAGCTTTATTGTAGCTGCTAAATTTGCTTTAGAAAACAAAACAGCTATTTACCATGTATATAATTCTATGCAGAGGGAGGAATTGGTAAATTATATATATAATGTAGCAGGAAATGTTATGATCAGGTATATTGAAAAGGTAAGTGATGGTATCTCATCTTCTTCAGACGATAGAAAGCTGATTGCCTCTTTCTATCAATGTGCCCTTACTGAAATGGTATTACGTTGGATTGCTTCTGGAATGAAAGAAGAACCAGATATTATTATTAGACGAATCGGACAGCTTTTTGATGGAAATATTGAGTTATCTCTTAAGCGAAGTGCTGATTTAAATGATAGTGAGTAGAAAGTTAATAAGATATGCTTTTTAGGCATTTTAATCTCAATGCCTAAAAACTAGATAAATAAACTGCAGTGTTCAAATTTCTAACACTGCAGTTTATTTATCTAATGAAAAAGCCATATAAAAACTATATTATGGTCTTATACTAATCTTATAAATGATAAGTGTTTATGAAGTTAAAACAGGATTATTTATCATATTATATGGGCATGTTAATATGGTGAATAGCTGTGAAAAAAATAGTAGAACATAGAAAGTTATAAAAAAATAAGAAAGAGGGAGATAAAATGAAACTAAAGACACATGATGATAGGCTTACGCTTACAAATGGTACCTATCATTCTCTAGTAAATGCAAGAAAGCCTAAGGGAATTGAAGATAAAAAAGCTTATTTAATTGGTACTGGAATTGCCTCTTTGGCTGCTGGTTGTTTTTTGATTCGTGATGCTCATATGGAAGGAGATAAGATTACTTTTTTAGAGCAATTAGACCTTCCCGGTGGTTCTTTAGATGCTCAGGTGCTTCAAAACTTAGGTTATGTGGCACGTGGTGGTCGGGAAATGGGACATCATTTTGAAGTATTGTGGAGCTTATTTAGCTCATTGCCTTCTACAGAAGATCCTAATATGACTGTATTAGATCACTTTTATTATACAAACTATGATGATCCAAACTTCAGTAATTGTCGTATTACTCAAAATCAAGGTGAGCGTTATGATAACGGAAAATTTAATTTAGGTCAAGACTTGGCAAAGGAATTAGCTACTTTTGTCAATATATCAGATGAAAGACTTCAAAATAAAACTATTGAAGATGTTTTATCTGAGGATCTTTTAAAATCTGATTTTTGGACATATTGGAGAACCATGTTTGCTTTTGAAAATTGGCATAGTGCTTTAGAGATGAAACTGTATATGAATCGCTTTATTCACCATGTTGGGGGATTACCAGACCTTTCAGCTTTGCAATTTTCACGTCATGATCAATACACTTCATTTGTAAAGCCAATGGTCAATTATTTACAAGATCATGGTGCTAGATTTCAGTATGGAGTTACTGTTGAGAATGTTGAATTTTCAATTTCAGATGATAAAAAAGTTGCAAAGAAAATAGTTGCAGTAGATAAAGATGGAAAGGATATTTCCATTGACTTAACAGAAAATGACTTGGTATTTATCACTAATGGTTCTATGACTGAGGGTTCTGGATATGGCGATGACAATACACCTGCTCCATTTAACAAGGAACTAGGAGGATGTTGGAAGCTATGGAGGAATATAGCGACTCAATCAGATGACTTTGGAAATCCAGATAAGTTTTGTACAGATACAGAAAAGTCTAATTGGGAGTCTTGTACAGTAACTTGTCATGATGAACGTGTTCCTGAATATATAGAAAAGATTACAAAACGTTCTCCATATGGTGGACGCACTGTAACAGGTGGTATAGTTACAGCCATTGACTCTTCATGGTTGATGAGTTGGACTATAAACCGTCAAGAACAGTACTATGGTCAACCTGAAAAAGATGTTGTTGTCTGGGTATATGGATTGTTTACTGATGTTCCTGGAGACTATATTAAAAAGCCTTTAAGGGATTGTACTGGTAAGGAAATAACAAAAGAATGGCTATATCATATAGGTGTTCCTACAGATGAAATTGAAGAATTAGCAGAATCATGTACAGCGATTCCTGTTATGATGCCGTTTATCACATCTCAATTTATGCCTCGTGAATTTGGAGATCGCCCTTATGTTGTACCAAAGAATGCAGTAAATTTTGCCTTTATTGGACAGTTTGCTGAAACATTAGATGACCCAGGGCGTGATACTGTATTTACTATTGAGTATTCAGGACGTACAGCAATGGAAGCAGTATATGTATTGACTGGAGTTGAAAAAGGAGTTCCTGAAGTATATAATTCCAGATATGATATTCGCTATCTATTAAATGCAGGTACAAGTTTATTAGATGGAGAAAAGCTAGAAATCAATTTACCACCATTGATTAAGCGTAGAATCTTAAAGAAAATAGCAGGAACAGAAATCGAAGAATTATTGAAGGAATATGGAATTATCTAATGATACCAGCATTGGATAATCTAGTTAAAATCCCGAGTTTAAACAAATCGGGATTTTGATTTATATATTGCCAATATAATAGAACACACATAAAGGAGGAAACTTCTATGAAAGAACAAAACAATCATAAACAAGTTGATATTCCTACTATAGAAGAGATGCAAAGCTGGTATGAAGATGATTTACGCAAAGAAGTTTTAAAATCGCTAGAATATAAGAATAATAAAAAAATATATGAACAAGGATTGTTTTTTAATACTTTTCGAAGATATGAGGAAATAGACGACAAGATTCTTCCTGATTCTAAGAAGAATAATATATATTATGAGAAATATAAAGCCTATATAAAAGAAGAAATGGTGAATCAAGGCAAAAATATACAAGAGATTGAAAATTCAATAGAATATGAGAGGTTTTTTCTTCGCTGGGAAAGAAGGGTCAATAGTGAGATTAACAATTCAGACCACTATGGAAGTAATTCAGCTACAAGATATCGAGTTGATTGTATAGAAAAATTGGAACGAGAGTTGGAGAAACTCTTAGAGAGTTCTCCAGAGGCATGGGAATTTTATTATAAGCACCAATTGATAAGTGACATAGAAACTCAACATCAACAACGTTTAGTAACTGTCCCTTATGTAGTTCAGGCAAAACAAAAAGTAATAGATTCTTTAAATCTAGGGATTCCCGTATATATCGTAGGGCATCTAGGAAGTGGGAAGACACAATTAGCTACTGAAGCAGCTTTGGATTTTACTATTCAAAATAAAATACAGAGAGAATTAGAGGACAAAATGGAAGAGTGGTTTTCTGCAAATTCAGATGCCACAGAAAGAGATGCTATTCAAAAATTTAGAGAATTTAATGAAGAGAGAAAGCTCTACTATAAAGATATATTAGCTAATGGGAGTAAAGAGGAAATAGAATCTTTGCAGCCCTTGTTTATATCAGGTTCACATAATCTAACTTATGAAGATATGTTTGTGGAGAAGACTTTATCTCTTAAACATAGTTTTTCAAATGGATCATATTCAGATTATCTGAATATGATCATAGGAGATTTTTATAGCTGGATGGATGAGCACAAAGAGAAATTAGAGGAGATGACAGATGAAGAGCAGTTGCAGCTTAAGATTCAAATATGGAAGAGCTTTTCTGATCTATTAGTAGCGAGCAATAGTGCTTTTGGTACTGAAATTCAAAAAATAGAAAGAGAGGTTTTAATTGCAGTAAGAGAAGGTAGACCTGTAATCGTAGACGAGTTAAATACAATTGCCATGCAAAATCTAATTGCCTTAAATGATATATTGCAGCGTCATGCAGGAAGCACAGCATATATTACAGGAGTTGGACCTGTTTTGATTAAACCAGGATTTGGATTTATTGGTACAGGAAATCTGTCAACTCAAATGGTAAATTATGAAGGAACAAATGAATTAAATCCAGCGTTTAAATCACGATTTGTAACGATTGAGTATAATTATGTACCTCAAAAGATAGTTGGATCCTTAGAAGAACAGGAATCTCCAGAGGAAAATCAACTTTTCAGAATAATAATAGCACGACTAGCTGACAAAGATGGGAATCTTCATCTACCTGATCCTAGAAGAACATTGGAAGAATTGTTTAGATTTTCTCAGCTATGCAAGGTTACTCAAAATGTCTTTATGGGAAAATGGAGAGATAATGAAGTCCAAGGGGACTCTGGAATAGATGAATTAGAGTTGAGGGAGTCTGTATTATCAATTCGTAATATTTTACATGTCTTAGATAATTGGAATCAAGGAGAAGAAAAAGACTTAAGCAAAGCTCTATGGGATGGTTTTATTAGTTCAATCGCCTATCCCGATGACCAAAACTATATTCTTTCACAGGCAGTACGGTTTGGATTTTTTCCTATAGGAGAAGGCTGGAAGGTTGAAACAAAGGGAATAGGAGAAGCAACTACAACATATGATGAAATTCGTACTCGTCCATATCACTATATTCGCCCATCAATAGAGACTTTAAGCTATTTAGATGTAGTTCATTTGATATTTGGGAAGGGAAATTTGAGAAAAAATTTGCCAAAAGAGTTAGTAGAAGACTTTAAATGTGATATGGATGATTCAACGAGAATTGATATAAAGAAGTATCAAGAATTAGATGAACATATATCCCATCTAGAGCATTCAAAAGATTTAATTGACTACTTAGAAGACAATGGAGGAGAAAAATGAAGATAGATTTATCAGTAGACAGAGAACATTTTAAGAGTCAAGTTAAAGAGCTGAGAAAAAAGTTGAATGAATGTCTAGTGAATGGCATTTTAGATGAGGATTTTGAAGAAGAATTAGATAGACTTTTACAAATAGAGAAAAAGTTATTACTTGATTTAATTCCATATTATCGAGTTTATGCAAATGATATTGCGAAGACCTCCATGGAAATAAACTCCATAAGACAATTGGGAGCTTTTGAATTTGACAGTTTTTTACAAAGTACATTAAGGATTAACGAAAATCTCTTTATTACAAGTAGTGTAGATAGAGAAGTTCAATTTTTCTATATAGATGTTGTAGATGACTTTTCTAATGAGGTTCAAGTTGAGGAAGAGTGGAGTCCACCCATTAAAGAGATAAAAGAGATGATTTCCTTTATATATAAATTGAATGATAAAGAGATTTTGCTTTTTGGAGTCAGAGGTGGATGCTATTTAATTTCAAGTGATAACTTTGAAAAGATACCTGATGTTAACGGGAAGATTAAGATTAAAAACATTGAAATAGATGGTGAGTTTAGCGGATTTGGAAGATGTTTAGCAATTGATGATGGTTTATTTGTAGTAGAAAATGGAGAGGAAAAGTTAAATCTATTTGAAATAATAAAAGCAAAAGATGAACGTCATTTAGTCTTTCATGAAGCCATAGACTGCACTATTCCAAATTGGACTACATTGGAAAAGATAAGTGATGATTATTTTGTAGTTGGGACAAAGACTGGGGAATTATATTTTATTAAATATGAGAATAGACAATTTACTATTATAGAAAAAATTGATTTTTTAAATGATGAAATAAGGGGAATTAGATGTCTAGAGGATGGCGATGGTAGTAGAAATTCCCTTATAGTAATAGGAAATAAGGGACAGCTCAAGATAATTTCTCTATATGAAGATAGAAAGACGATAAAATTGGAAGTAAAAGATTTAAAGGGTAATCTGTTTGATGTTCAGTCTCAAAGAGGTACAGCTGTAGTTTTAAGTGAAGATGGAATCGTATATTTATTTGAAGAAAATTTTGGAAATTGGTATCTAAATGAAGAGGCGACTATTGAAGATGTTTTTTTTACAAATATCTTAAAATTAGATATCTCAAAATATCTACTCATGGATGTAGAAGGTAGATTAAATCTACTATATATTGATCGAATTGATACACCCAAAGATTTGTGGAATCTGCCACTATATCAATAGGAGGGACGAGTATGTTTGACTTTGATGAACAAAATTTAATTGAAGAATCTAAAAGATATTTTGAGGAATTCTTGCAAAGAGAACAGCGTTCATTAGCTACATTCACAGGGGATTCTAGTTTGATGTATATTCCAGATTCAAAGATAGAAAGATTTTTATTAGATCCCTCTAAAGGAGTTTTGTACTTACCTTTGGAAAGATTTTTAGATAGTAGATTAGATGATAATCAAATCATGTGGCATATCTACTATGAACTAGCCCTATATCCTGATTGGAAGAAACAAACTAAAAGATATCTAAATAGAAGAGAAGATTGGCAGAAAGAAATAGATAGGATGACAAGCTATATCATAGCTAAGATAAAAAGAGAAGGACTGGAGGAGGACCCTGCATATCAGTCTAAGATTATCTCGAATTATGTAAGGAAAGAAATTCTAGATTTGTTATATATATTAGATAAATACACATCTTTTATAAGGGTTTTGCAGCTATGCCCTATATATAGAGATGAAGAAAATTTTAAGGAAATTATTTTATATATGAAACAGACAGGTAAGACTAGTGAGGCTATCTCCCAACTGCCTAGACATAGAGCTTTTGCAAGGAGTTTTTTAATTGTTGAGTCGTATAGAGAATATGTTGGAGAATTTTCTGATAGGAAGATTTTCAATCAACCTTTTTTTGAATTTATACGTCATGAATTAGTTAGACAGATAAATGATGAGGGGGGAATTATAGAAAGAGATCCATTTATCCGTTCCTTTATCTTTCCGGTTTTTGAGGAATTGTGGAAAGTAGAGATTGATGAGATGGTATTATACAAATCAAAAGGACAGGAGGAGGAAGAAATTCAAGGAAGTGAAAATCCTTTTGAAGAGTCTAAAGGAGATGATGTACCAGATTCATTGGAATCTACTCAAGAAGAAGAGAGAAAGATTTTAGAAGAGATGTTGGATCAAGAGGATCGGATAAGTATCAGTGTGCAAGATGCTATGCAGGGTAAGGTAGATTTAAGACCTTATGGTATTAGTCAAACAGATCAACAATTATTTGAATATTATTCAAATAAGATGAAATCAGAAAGAGAGCAAATGCGTCAATTCTGGCAAAAACTCATAGGAGATGCAAAAAAAGAAATAAGTGTAAAAAAACATGGACAAATAAAGGGAAAACTAGATGTCAATAGTTTAATCAACTCTTATCCAGATTTTGTAGAAGCTGAAAAAAAGGGAAACTATAAAGATATTCCAATTTTCAATAGATACTTGCTGGAACCTCAAACAAATATATTACCTGAAAGAATAGAGATCTCTTTTATAATAGACAATTCAGGGTCAATGAATGTGTCTAAAATAGAAGCAGCAAGAAAAGCTTTGGCTGTGACATTACTGTCAATAGATGATTTTAATAGATATTTGAAAATCAATGCAGAACAATTGAATCAAAGAGTAGAGGTTTTAAGTGAGACTTGGTTTTTTGGCAGTAAGTATTATAATATTAAGGAATTTAATGATAGAGATGTGAAAGAAAAGGAGAAAAGTGACATGATTCGGTCAATTGTAAAGCTAGATGCAACAGATGGAGCAACTGATGATGCCAGTTGTCTTAGGGAAATATCTAGTAGTATTACATCTATACAGGAAAGAGAGCTTAAAAAAGGTAAACAAATAAAGATAGTCTTTGAAGTCACAGATGGTGCATCAAGTTTTCCTGGATCAACAAAAGAAGTAGTACAGGAATTATTATCCAAAAATGTAGAGGTCTATGGGTTTCAAATAGGGGAAAATAGCGAGGCAAATGAGAAGATATTTAATTTTGTATGGAATGAAGGATATGGAAAACCACATGGAGTAATGATTGGTGAACAGGTAGAAAAATTACCTAGAGAATTGTTAAAAGCAGTAAGAAACAATATGCAGTCTATTTTCAATAATTAGTTTGCATATTGTTATTTAGTGGATAAGTTTTTTACAAGTTGTGGAAAATTGGATTAAAATTTAATACCTGGCCAATCAATTAAAAAATCCTTGAAAACTTCTACTACAGGAGGTAAAGTCCTATTTTTACAATAGACAAAATAAAGACTACGTTTTAAATTTAAGTCTTTTATTCTGAGAGGTTTAATTAACCCTAAATCAATTTCATTTTTTATAGATATTTTTGAAATGAAACTAATACCTAATTCTAATTCAATCATTTTCTTAATCATTTCATTACTGTCTATTAAAGATATTATATTTAAGTCATCTAAACTTATACCTTTATCTGAAAGACGTTGCTCTATTAGTAGTCTTGTTCCTGAACCTTTCTTTCTAAAAATAAGTTTTTCTGAAAATAAGATATCTATATCCAAAGGTTTATCAGTAAGCATTGGGTAATTATCATTATTAGGTACAGCTAGAACAAGTTCATCTTCATAAAAATCTATGTATTCCAACATTCTAGAGCAATATTTTGCACCTACTATTCCAAAATTTTGTTTACCTTTAAATATATCATCTACTATATTCTTTGAACTTTTATGAGTTACAGAAAAAGAAACCTGTGGATATTTTTCTGTGAAGTCCTTAATTATGTAGGGTAAAATATATTGTTCTGGAATAGAGCTTGCATTTATCTCAATTTCACCTTCAATTTTATCAGATTGCTCCATAATATTAAATTTAGCTTGATCTCTGATATTAATCAGCTCTACAGCATACTCATAAAAAATTTTGCCAGAATCTGTTAAAGTTATAGTTTTGCTTTTTCTATCTAAAAGGGTAGTTTTTAGTTTTTTTTCTAGACTCTGAATGTTATGGCTGACAGTTGGTTGAGTTAAATATAGTTTTTTAGCAGCTTCTGAAAAACTTTTATATTTAACAACACTTAAAAAACTTTCTAATTGATTAAATTCCAAAATACTACCTTCCTTTACTCAATATATTATTTATTGACTATATCATTTATACAATCTATGGAATACTCTATCTCTCTTAAAGTGGTAAAATGACTTAAAGAAAATCTTACTGTACCTTTTGGAAAAGTGTCTAAAGTCTTATGAGCTGATGGTGCACAATGTAAACCACTTCTAGTCATAATTCCATATTTTTTACTTAGTTCGTGAGCAACAAGACCATTGTCATTATTAATAAAATCTACTGATAATATTCCCGTTCTACCACTAGATGTTTTCTTACCAATGAGTTTGATTTTTTCTATATTAAGTAGACCTTCTAAAAATCTGTCAAGAAGATAGATTTCCTCTTCCCTAATATTCTTTACATCATAATTTAATAGATATTTTAATGATGCGTTTAATCCGTAGATACCTGGAATATTTAAAGTTCCTGATTCAAACTTATCAGGCATATAATCTGGTTGTATTTCAGTATCAGATAGACTTCCTGTACCACCTTCAATAAGAGTATTCATCTCATTAGCAGTTTTATCATTAACTATAAATCCTCCTATTCCTTGAGGACCTAGTAAACTCTTGTGACCTGTAAAACCTATAGCGTCTGCATTTAATTTTTGAAAATCAATATCCAAAAATCCTGCTGTTTGAGCACTATCTATTATAAAGAATATATTATTTTCTTTACATATTTGTCCTACCTTTTCTAAGTCTAAAATAGTACCACATACATTTGAAGCATAGGTCATTATTATAGCTTTGGTATTTGGTTTAATTGAATTTATTACATCTTCAATTTTTAACTCTCCGACTTTATTACATTGAACCTTAGTATATTCAACTTTATTTTTAAGAGAATTTAAAGGTCTCATAACTGCATTGTGTTCCATTGATGATATTATAACATGATCTCCTTCTTTTAATAAACCTTTTATCAATACATTCATACTTTCAGTTATATTCTTTGTAAATATGACATTTTCAGGTTTATTAAAATTAAATAACTCACATATAAGTTCGCGAGTTTCATATACTGTATTTTCAGCTTTATATGATAGATTATAAGCTCCACGGTTTACATTAGTCCCTATATTTAAAATATAATCTGCCATACTTTCCGCTACACCAGGTGCCTTAGGATAAGAGGTAGCTCCATTATCCAAATAAACATATTTCATAATATTACTCCTTTAAAAGTCTATGATAGTCAAATTAACAATTACAAGATTATTATATCTTTTTGGAAAATTTTGCACAATGATTATTGATTTTTCCTATTAGATTACTGGAAACTATTGGTATTATCTATTTTACTTTAAAAATTGAGATTGTTAAAATATTAATAAGGATAGATTATAGGAGGGGTAAAATGAAAGGGAAAAAGGGAATTATTTTCACAGGAGGAATAATAGGAATAATATCTGTATTGCTTGTACATTTGGGGAATCCTGGAAACATGGGGTTTTGCATAGCTTGTTTTTTAAGAGACATAGCTGGGGGTATAGGATTACACAGAGCAGAAATTGTTCAGTATATAAGGCCTGAAGTCATAGGTCTTGTATTGGGGGCATTTGCAATATCTTTTAAAAATAAAGAATTCGAATCAAGAGGTGGTTCTTCACCTTTCACTAGATTTATGTTGGGGATAGTTGTAATGATAGGCGCATTAATATTTCTTGGATGTCCTTTGAGAATGGTACTAAGGCTTGGAGGGGGAGATTTAAATGCTATATTTGGATTAGTTGGATTTATCATTGGAATATTTATTGGTGTTCAATTCCTAAATAAAGGATTTAATCTAAAAAGAAATTATAAGATGCCTACAATAGAAGGGTATATTTTTCCAGCTGTAAATGTAGGTTTTTTTATGCTACTTTTAGCAGCTCCAGCTTTTATATTCTTCAGTGAGAGTGGACCAGGGTCTTTAACTGCACCTATAGTTGTATCACTTATAACAGGGTTAATAGTAGGGGTATTAGCTCAAAAAACTAGATTGTGTATGGTTGGAGGTACTAGAGATATGATTCTCTTTAGAGATAATTATCTTTTACTTGGATTTATTTCAATAATAGTGTTTAGTTTTATTGCAAATCTAAGTCTTGGACATCTTAATCTAGGATTTGAAAACCAACCTGTAGCACATACTGATGGATTATGGAATGCTCTCGGCATGGTATTAGTAGGGTGGGGATCAGTTTTATTAGGTGGATGTCCTCTTAGACAACTTATTTTGTCAGGAGAAGGTAATACTGACTCTGTTGTTTCTGTAATGGGAATGTTGGTTGGAGCTGCTATATGTCATAACTTTGGATTAGCTTCAAGTCCAAAAGGTACAACCTTAAATGGAAAGATAGCGGCAATTATCTGTTTTGTATTTCTGGGAATTATTTCCTATGTTAATTCTGATAGTTTAGTTAAAAACAAAGATGAATATAAGGAGATGGTATCATGAATAAAATAGATACATGTGGTATGAGCTGTCCTCAGCCAGTATTGATGACTAAGAATGCATTAGATAGAGATCCTAATGGAGTAGATATAATAGTAGATAATAATACAGCGAAAGGAAATATTGAAAGATTTTTAAAGAATTCAGGATATTCTATATCGGTTAAAGAAGAGGGAGATACATTTATAATAGAGGCTAGGAAATAAATATGGAATATATGGTTTTGTTTTTTACGCATTCAGGGGCTATCAAATTTCAGCGGAAATGTAAGAAGAAGGATATCCAATGCGAACTTATGCCTGTACCTAGAAGTTTAAGTTCTAATTGTAGTATTAGTGCTAAAATCAAAGTCGAAGATAGTATAGAAGACTTGATTGATGGTGAAGTAGAAAAAGTATTTTTAACTCAAAATAATGATAATAGACTTATCTATGAAACAGAATAGAAAGTTTTGGTACAGAGGAATATTGTATTGAGAAAACCCTCGGTTAGACCGAGGGTTTTTTACTTATGATAATTAATATTCTTCTTTAACAGTAAGCTCTTCACTAATTTTAAATCCAAATCCATCTTTACGAATTCTCTTTACAGTTTTTTTTACAAATTTGTCTGCATCTTCGATGGCTTCTTCAGCTACCATAATACCTTTTTTAGATATTTCACCTTTACCTAACATTTCAGCACCGATAATTAGGGGTACTGCTGTAAGTGGTGCCATATTTCCTGCTACTCTTCCAATGTAAGATATGTCCTTGCCATCTTTTTTGCCATGTAGTTCTGCGGCTGCACATGCAGTAACTTCTTTTAAGAATTCCTTAAGTTCTTCTTCTGTCATTGCTGGCTGACTTGATTTTTGGGCTAATAATACAGCTAGTGCAAAGTCACGAGGTGATACAGGATTGCCATTGATATTAAGTTCATGAGTGGATGTAAGACCTGCTAAGCTAAGATCTCTAAAGCCTTCGTACGCTGAGGATGGTTCAAGACTGAATCTTATAGATACGTTTTGAATTCCTGGGTAATATCTTGGGAATGTAAATACTTCAGGATGACCTATTCTAGTAACCTTTCGAATACCATAGGGTTCTCCAAAGTCGAAATCCCATTCTTCACGGAATGAGGGTTCATTGAATTTCTTTCCGTCTTTGATATATGGAGCATTGTGTATACATTCTAGCATATGTCCAAGGACTGCAGGACCACCGGGTTCTTTTTCATCACATGCAAAATAGAATATGGCTTCATCTAGTGAATCAAAATAACGTTGTTCTGCACTGCAAGCTAGCACTGATAGAAATCCTGGGCTTGCACCAAGGCCCATTATCATACTGAGTCCCTTTTCTTCTGCTCTTTTAGGTAAATCTGATTCAAATATCTCATTAAATGCTTCAATATCATCGCAGAAGTCAATATAGTGTTTGCCTGCTCTTATTGTAGTTTCTATAATCTTATATGCAAGGATATGATAAGGGCCTGTACAGTTAGCAACTACGTCACAATCCTTTATGAGTTCATATAATGCCTCCTCATCAGAGACATCAACTTCTGCAGCTTTAACTATTGGTGAATTAAGCTTTTCTACGATCTTCATATTTTTTTCAAGATTACGGGATGAAATTATTACCTCGTCAAAGATGCTACCATGATTGATTAAATTCTTGATTCCATAGAGTGCTTGAGAACCTGCTCCACCTAATACAACTAATTTCATAATAACCCTCCTTAAATAGTTTTGGCATATAATATTGATATATTATTGTCAATATTATATCACCAATAGTTGTAAAAATCTAATAAAGAAGGGTTTTAATTTTATATGAAAAAATAAAGGGTATTGGTTAGTATATTTACCAATACCCTTTTTAAAATTACCTATCCAAAATATTATATATTAAGGCAGCTGCTTCTTCTCTTGTTAAATTATCTTTTGGTCTAAAATTTCCTTTTCCACTTATAATTCCCAATCCCTTGGCAATTGCCACATGGCCTCTTAGATTAGTTGATATTTTATCTATATCATCATATTCCAATTTATATATATCTCCTAAATCCTCTAGTGGCTCCTGCCCAAAGGCTCTGACTATATATTTTATAGCTTCTTCTCTGGTCACCTTTGATTCCAAGTTTTTTTCTTCTTTTTTTAATATTCCATCATTAATAAATCTTTCATACATATAATTTTGATCTTCATATAAATAATACATATCCTTGATTTGGGTAATTAACTGGAAAAATTCCTTTTGGGTTATTTCTTGTTTTGGTTTAAATAGTTCGCCTTCAAATAAAACAATGTAATCTTGTAATTTATTTATTTGATTTTTAGCAAAACTATTTTCTATATCTTTATATTTTGTTAATCCCGCCTTTTCCATAGTTTCTTTTTTATTGTCTATAACTTCCGCCTTTTTAGCATCTACTGTTAAATATTTATCTTTAAAATCATATACTAATCTGACATCTTTTTTCTCTCTTTTATCATTCTCTCTTTGATATTCTAAGACTAATTCTTTATCTTCTAATAGTATATCTTTAGCTTTATCTTTCTGTATTACATTATTTGGAGATTCAAATTCTAAATCACTCCAGTTATGAGTATATGATCGTACATTACCCGTAGCATTACTTAAAGCTATTCTAAAACCATCATTTTCAACTTTAACACCATTTACTGTTCTTACAAATAAAAAATTCGATGTATTGTCATCATCATAGATTGGATATTCATTTTCATTCTCTATATATTCTACTTCTTTATATTTTTCAGGACTACTATTTTTTATTAATTCATTTGCTTTTTTTAGTAACTCTTCTTTACTATATTTTTGCTTTTTCTCATCCATATTTCTGGATCCAGGGTCAGAAAAATCTATAATCTCTCCTGTTTTAGCATCTATTGTTGTACCAGTACCACTTCCGTGATCTCCCATATATTTCATAACCATTAATTCCCATATATAGATATCATTTTCTTTGTTGCCTATTAACTTATGACTTTCTATCTTATATTCTTTTCCTAATTTAAACATATCCACTATCTTTTCACTTGCTTCTTTTCTAGTCAGGATTTTTTTGGAGTTTATTAATTTGTTTTCTTCTTCTGATGATATACTTTCCATATTTTGATGGAATCTAGAACCATATATGGGATATATAGATTTATATGAAGTACTTAGTATATCCTTTGTATTAGCATCAACTACTATGTCTGTATCTATCATATTATATCCTAAGTATGATTGTAAATTTTCATCTGTTTCCTTTATTTTATATGATAGATTTAAATCTATATTATCTTTATATATTTTCTTTGCTTCATCTTTTGATATGATATCTTTTTTATCTGCAAATTTTAAATTTTCTTCCCAACTTATACTAAAATCATTTACTTTTCCAGTTTGGGTATCTACACTAACATGTATATAATTTTCATTAAAGAATAAATCATTTTTAACTCTTGTAAAGTTATAACTATATTCTCTTAAATCATTTCTACGATATTGAATATAAACATCATCTTCGTCTCTGGATTTTATTTCATCTAATATATTTGGGTACAATTTTTTTATAAAATCCTTAGCAATTTTCTCCCCTTCTTTTCTAGTTATCTTGGGAAATTTATAGACTATTTTTTTTCTATCAGTGCCGTGTAGGTTTTTCCAATAACCTACTATATTTCCTTCTTGATCAATTCTTACACTGATGTTTTTGCCCTTGCTACTCCAAGAGAGATCTGTAATAGTTTTACCATTATAGTTATATTGATGTGTATCAAAATTGTCATATTCATCCCCTATATTAAATAGGGTTCTAATCTCGTGAAAGTTTCTGTCTAAATCATATTCTTTTGCAAATGCATCTAATGGTATACCTGTGATTAATAGTGTCAATGTCATGACAAATACCAAAGTTCTTAATTTTCTCATAATATCGCCTCCTAGGACCAGTATACCATACATCTATTGGATTATCTATATATGTGGCATAGTTATGTAAATAATCCTAGTTTTAGGTTAACTAGGATTAAATGTATCTGGATCACTATCTTCAATGAGTTGGTTCTGTCCCATTTCTACTAATTTTCTAGTCATTAATCCACCAACTTTACCAACATTAGTTAATTTGATATTTAAATCATTACCTATCTCCAGTTTCATTTCATCAAGAGCTTTCTTAGCATTTAAATCAGGTTGTCTTTTCATTTTATTCACTCCCATTTTTAATATATGATTATCTTATTACTTATGGGGATTTTAATACTAGGAAAAAATTACAATTAACTATATAAATCTCTTCATCAAATCTTTTTCCATTTAGTTATACGATTTTCTTATATTATTTTTGTAACGAAATATGATAAGCTTACACTAACATTATGAAGGGAGGATTAGGATGAAGAATATTGAAGATGATATATTTAAATACTTAATTAGTCTTACCTATGATCCTAGTCTTTCTGAGGATTTAATAAAGATGACTATATAGATTTATTTTTATTCCTCTGGTATAGATAAATATTTGGTATCAGATAGTGCTCTGTATTTTTCTTTCCTATTATGAAGACTTACATAATAGGAATCTCCTACTTCAACATCAACTTCATATTTATTCTCCGATTTAGTTGCAGATATAATATCTGCAGAGCCATCATCATGATAAATACATATATTGAAAGGTCCATCAGCCTCAGCTATAAATTTTCCTTTAGGAAAAATATAGTCTGAATATATCATATTACCAATGTCATCCCAACTCGTTAAGTATTCTTTAGTTATCATATCTTTAGGATTTTCTGTACCCTTTATATTTACTAACTCAAATAGTTCTTCATTAACATCTGTTACCTCTCCAGTAAAGACAAGCACAAATCTATTATTGACTTCCTTACTCTTAATATATTGTTTTGCTATTTTCTCTCTCTCTTTCTCAATATGTGGATCTTCAACCACTTCTTCACCTTTGTTTATCCTGATATTATTGTGGGCAATCATGGTTTGATTTTCATTTAATATTCTAGTATTTTCTTTTGCAAATGCAATAGTTCCACATATTAATATGGTTACTAAAGACACTAATATAAAGGGTATTATTCCCTTTTTCTTATTTCTCTTTTCCATAATAGTGGTGATTCTCTTCTTCATTCTCTTTTTTCCCCCTTCAAAACAAGTAGTTAAATTATTACATCTAGCAAATTGTATATCTATAAGCTTAATAATCGTATCTGCATAATTTTTTCTTTCCTCATTATTAAGTATTTTAGTAACCTCACAGTCACATTGGATTTCCATTTCTGTTTCTAGTTCAGATACAATATAATATACAAAGGGGTTGAACCAATGGATTGACTTCATCAATGCAGATAGCAACTTTAGCCAAAAATGGTGTTTTTTTAAATGAGTAAGCTCATGGACAACGATAAATCTCAACTCATCTTCTCGTAATTTATTATTAGGTAGAATCATGATGTTTTTTAAAAATCCCATAATTTGAGGACTGATATCGCCTCTGTATTCCATGAGAATGATATCTCTATTTATGCCCATATCCTTGGATATTTCTTTTATCATATCTGAAGAATTTTCCTCTAATATAGGTGAGGACCAACGGAGAATCCTTTTTCTATAGATTATATATCCCGTAATTGTATATAGGGAATGTATTAAAATACCCAAAATCCAAGTAGCAATAACAAGTTTAAGCATAGATGTTTCGGGAAATTTTACGCCTTGGACATTAAAGCTAGAATGCTGTTCTTTTTTTTCTATATTCCTTAAATTATCTAATGGTTTAGAGGTAGATATCTCCTTTATTTCCATATTAGATATATCATCATTTAGCTGGATTGAAGATTTGAATTTAGATAAAAAAATCGAATCCTGTAGTAGATCTGAATTTAAAATGTTTTTAGTATTAAAAATTATAGGATTTAGAGGAATTAGTAGTCTTATTGTTAAGAAAATCCATAGATAATATTTCCATCTAGAATTGTATCTTTTATCTATTCTCGGAGCAACAAGGATAAGTAAAGCTACTATGATACCTACACCTATTGATATTTCAAGGAGAGTTAAAAATATTTTATCCATCATTTATTTTTCCTCCAATTTATCTATAAGTTTCCTCAATTCCTCTATATCTTCTCTATCAATAGAATTGGCATCATAGAGAGTAGTTACTAGTTCCCCAAAGGAATTTCCAAATAGCTTTTCTAAAAAAGACTTACTTTCTCTGGCTTTATACTCATCTTCCATTATCAATGGAGAATATAGATTATTTCCTGTAGATCTGTCACAATAAATAAAGCCTTTTTTTACAAGTCTTTCAAGGGTACTCATTAAAGTGGAAAGTGCCCACTTTCTCTTTTTCTTCAATCTTTCGTGAATATATACAGAACTTACAGCTTCTTGAGATTTCCAGATTATGAGCATTATTTCCAGCTCAACATCTCCTAATTTTTTGTATTCCTCCATATCTTTTCTCACCTTCCATTCATTATCAATTTTATTCATTACACTGTTGTGTAATACATTATACATAAGTATAATAGATTATGCAATAGATTCTCAGGTTTTTATATTGAAGTTTTTCATATTAAAAGCTCCATCATCATATTATCTATTTCTACTTAGGATATTTTTGATAAAGATTTAAGTGACAATATTAAGGGTATATCTTAGATATATATTATTATAGTAGGGGATAGATATGATCGAAGAAAAAAATAGGGAATTTGTATTTCAAGAGAGTCTATCTGATCTAGTAGATAGCTTTGGGACTGGAAGTCAGGAGGGAGCAAAGGCGGGGTTGAGAAGATGTCAGGAAATATTTGACTGTGTATCTGTTATTCATCAGAGGCAGATTGCAGAATCCTTTCAACTGGATGCCAAGATTATAAAGACAATGATTAGGTTCATACCCTCGATTAGGGAATCAGTTGTGGAATATGAAGTAGTGTGCTGTAGTGGAGCTAGATGTGCCAAGAATGGTTCTTTAGAGGTATTAAAAGCTGTGAGAGATGTCCTTGGCGTAGACTTTGATGAGACTACTAAGGATGGCAGAATAAGGCTTACAACTCAAAACTGTTTCAAAAAGTGTAATTTAGGGCCGAATATCATGATAAATGGAAAGTTATATCATGGAATGGACAAGGCAAAGATGAGGAAATTGATGGAGAACATTAGGGAAAGCTAGAGAAGATCTTGGGAGACCAAGGTTTTTTTTGAGCATAAATCCTTTCCTCTTGAAGTAAAATATCAGGAATAGTATACTAATACTTAAAACGGGGCTTAAATAATTAGGGGGTGAAGTAGATGATTAGAGTTATTATAGCGGATGATGAAAATAGAATCTGTAAACTTATTATGAAGCTCATTCAATGGGATGATATTGGAATGACTATCGTTGGGACTGCTAATAATGGAGTAGAAACTTTAGAACTTATAAAAAAAGAGAAACCAGATATTGTAATTACAGATATTAGGATGCCTGGTTATGATGGTTTAGATATGATAGAAAGGGCTAAAAAGATAAATGATGATGTAGAATTTATCATAATTAGTGGTTATAGTCATTTTGAATATGCTAAAAGAGCTATAGGTTACGGAGTCAAGGACTATCTCCTAAAACCTATTAACAAGGAAGAGCTATTGAATGCACTTTTGAGGGTCAAGGGAGACATATTGAGGAAAAAAGGTTATATGAATTTAGAAAATGAATATAAAGATTATCTTAAGAATGATGGAAATATCATCAGAAAGTCATTTTTAGATAATCTAATGCTTGTTGATGAAAGTAATTTTGCCCAATATAGCTTAGAAGAGATCAATAAGAAATATCATTTTTACTTTCAACCATATCTATTTCGTGTAGTTGCTCTGAAGTTAGATCATACTTTGGGCAAGGATATTCAAGGGATAAGAAATCATATGGAAAAAATCCTAGAGACTATCTGTCGATCTCTACAGGATCTTGTTTATGATATAGATGGTGTCATAAAGAATGACTTTACTTATATCTTGATGAATTATAGAGAGGAGAACAACCAACTAATTCAAGATGAACTTTTGAAGATACTGGAAGATTTTCGTAGAAAGATACCCAAGAGCCAAAATATCGAGCTGACCTTAGGATATGGTGAAGAAGTGAGAGAAATAGGAGATATTAATGTTTCTTTTGATTCGGCTAAATTATCCATTGATAATAGGATTATTGAAGGTACTAATAGATTAATTCAGCATAATGAAATTAAGGTAGACAAGGTTGCACTTAAGGAGAAGTTTTTAGCTTTTTCTGAAGGATTTGTCAAGAAGATAAAGAGACTAGATAGAGAAGGAATAGAAGAGGATTTATCACATATTAAAAAAGAGATATCTGAAATTTCCATAGGTGGAAGAGAGTTGAAAACTCTGATTTTAGATATAGCTAATATTTACAGTTTAACTTTAAAAACCAACAATATAAGGATAGATCATGAAACGGAAGAATATAAATCTCTGGAAAATTCAGTAGAGAATTGCCTGTCTCCAGAGTGTTTATTTGATAAGTTATGGGAGTATATAGAAACTTCCTTGAGTTTGTTGGAGAAAAACAGTATAAATAAAAACACTGTACAGATAAATCAAGCTAAAGAATTTATAGAAGCAAATTATATGAATAATATTACCCTAGAAGATGTGGGGAATTATATAGGATTTAATCCAAGTTATTTTAGCAGTATTTTTAAAAAGGAAACAGGAACTTCCTTTGTGGAATACCTTTCCATGGTTAGGATAGAAAAGGCAAAGGATTTATTAAAAGAACCAGATTTGAAGATCCAAGATATTTGCCTAATGGTTGGATATAACGATGTTAAGTATTTTTCTAAACTGTTTATCAAACATACGGGACTCAAACCAAAGGAATATCGAAAAATATTTATATAGGAGATTGACATGGGGGATAAAAAAGATCTATATCTATTTCATAGAATTTTTATTGTCTTTATTCTTATACTTATGTTATTTATGATTACTTTAATCCATTTAATATCTAACTCCTTTAGAGAGGGCGTTTATTTTTTTCTGTCTATATATACTGTCATCTTCATCGGAATTTTATATCTTTCTTATAGATGGGTGTATATACCCTATAAAGAGATCAATAAGGTATTAACACTTTTCTATCAAGGTTATATCCTTAAGGGGATCTTTGATATGAGAATATTTTTCAATAGAGAAACACATCTTGCCTTTCAAAAATTTAAGGAGATTATTGATACTAAGGAATTAATAGAGGGATCTAAGAAACATGCTGAATATTTAGCTCTTCAAAATCAGATTAATCCTCATTTTTTATATAATACTCTAGAGGGTATTAGAAGTGAGGCATTGATTGAGGGGGTAGATAGTATTGCCAATATGACAGAGGCGTTGGCAATTTTCTTTAGATATACTATATCCAATGTAGATAAGTTTGTAACTCTAGAAGCAGAGATAAATAATATAAAAAACTATTATAAAATACAAGAATTTAGATTTGGAGATAAACTTGAGTTGAATATTGAATTTCAAGTTGAAGATGAAGAAGAGGTACTACAGGCGAAAATACCCAAACTCACATTACAACCTTTTTTCGAAAATGCTATTTTCCATGGAGTAGAAAAGAAGATGGGGAAGGGTATTTTGACATTGAAAGTAGCAGCAACAAATCAGAGGTTGATAATTATGATCTCTGATAATGGAGTAGGAATGGAAGAGGAAAAAGTAAAAGAGCTCAATCAAAAACTCAGAGGAGCATCCCTTGAGTATATGAAAAAAGACAGTAAAAATGGCGGAATAGCATTACTAAATGTGAACAATCGTATTAAGCTTATCTTTGGAGATCAATATGGTGTCTACATCTATAGCAAATTAGGAGTAGGTACAGACGTAGAGATAACTATTCCCTTTGTTAGGGAAGAATAAGAGGTCAGAATGATGAGAGAAGAGATATTGAGAATTGAGAATGTCAGTAAGAAAATAGAAGGTATAGTGTATCTTGATAATATAAATTTCCATATATTTAAAGGAGAAATTATGGGGCTAATTCCCCTAAATAATCATGGTAAAGACAAATTAATACAGTTGATATCTCAGAATATATCTATAGACTTTGGCAGAATATATTTTGATGAGAATTTAGTTAACTATTATGAATATAGCAATATGACTAATAATAAAGTGTATTTGATTGATAAACAGACTAAACT
The DNA here is from genome assembly GCA_052067355.1 of Tissierellaceae bacterium HCP3S3_D8. Classification (GTDB taxonomy): domain Bacteria; phylum Bacillota; class Clostridia; order Tissierellales; family Tissierellaceae; genus CABMKH01. The sequence goes on along the minus strand of JBQHQH010000001.1, from coordinate 343,455 downwards.
CGTAGAAGATCTGAAGGTAATTGATAATATTCATGTTCTCAATCATAAATTTGATGGATACATAATAAGGGAAAGAAGATTAAAGGATAAAACTGATGAGTTGATAGGGGAGCTTAATATAAATATCAAAACAACTCAACTTGTCTCAAAATTATCTGTATTTGAAAAGACTCTCGTTGAAATGATTAAGGCAGTAACTAATGGTGCACAATTGATCATTCTCAATGAAATATCAAATTTTTTAAGTATGGAAGAACTCTATGACTTTCAGAAATTAATAAGATACTATACTGAAAGAGGAATATCATTCTTATATATGGCGAATCATCATGAGGAGGCTTTCCAGATATGTGATAGGGTATGCCTCTTTGAAAATGGTAGAGTGATAAAAGTAATAGACAAAAAGGATTTTTCTGATGAGATTTTGAAACCCTATATCATAAGCTTTGATAAGAGCGTAGGATTAAAAGAACCTAATTATGATGCTGGAAGTTTTGAGTTTAGAAATTTTACTACGAAAAATCTTAGAAATATTAAATTTTCAGTTAGAAGAGGACAATGTATAACTCTTCTTGATATCAACAATAAGGGAATTCAGGATATTGCTCAAATTCTCAATGGGAAGATTAATCCCATAGAAGGAGATATCATTTTGGATAGTAAAAAAATTGAAAGCATAAATACTTCTACTCTATTGTCCAATAAAATAGCTTTTATTCCAGAAAATCCTGTAGATGAAATTTTATTTTATGATATGACTTATTTAGAAAATTTGACTTTTCTCATAGATTATAAGTTAAATAGAAGTATAATTAATAAAAAGATACTTAGAAACATAAGAGAAGAGTATAAAGCTATGGCAGGAAAAGATATAGATGAAAAAAATTTGAGGAATTTAGACAGGAAAGCTCTATATGATCTAGTATATTTTCGAATTCAACTATTTAATCCAAGAGTTGTATTTATTATGCAGCCCTTTTCTAATGCAGATATGTATTTAAGGGGAAGAATTATTGAGCTTATTAACCAACTTAAGAAAAAAGGTATTGGAATAATAATTTTGGCAGTGAGTATATCAGATACATTGACTGTCTCTGATAGATTATTGATCATGGAAGATGGTAAGATCTTGAGAAATTATAGTAAAGAGTACTTTTTAAAGATATAGAAAAAGAAACATCTAATAAATGTCCCCCTAATTCAAAAGATTCTCCCCCATAGGCTTATCTTGTTTATGGTATCCTTTTCTTAAGGAACTCAAGGAGAAGATATGATTATATTTAATCTTATTAGATTAAATCGGAAAGATGAGTTAGGGGGATTCTTATGAGTAATTACATTGTAGAATTAGATAATGTCTGCAAAAGTTTTCCTGGGGTAAAGGCTCTTGACAATGTTTCATTTAAATTGAAATCAGGAGAGGTTCTTGCTTTACTTGGAGAAAATGGTGCAGGGAAGTCAACATTGATGAAGATATTGTCGGGAGTATATACAAAAGATTCTGGGACAATGAAGATATTTGATGAGACAATTGAGGAGATGGGTCCAGTTAGAGCCCAAGAACTGGGAATAGCAATTATTCACCAAGAATTAAATATGTGCGATCATCTTACTGTGGCTCAAAATATTTTTCTAGGAAGGGAAATGACTAAAAAAGGTATCTTATCTGACGGAGAAATGAATCAAAAAGCTCGCGAGATTCTCGGCAGATTAAATATAGATATTGATCCTGAGACTTTAGTGGGGGACCTATCTGTATCTAAACAACAGATGGTAGAAATAGCAAAGGCATTGTCGACTAATGCTAAAATACTTATTATGGATGAACCTACATCAGCTTTGACTTCAAGGGAAATTGATGATCTCTTTACTATTATAAAAAGATTGAAAAGTGAGGGACATGGAATAGTATATATATCCCATAGGCTTGAAGAACTTGAGCATATTGTAGATAGAGTTATGATCTTGAGAGATGGACAATATATAACTTCTATGGATTATAAAGATACAAGCCTTAGGGAAATCATCGCATATATGGTAGGACGAGAAATCACAGAAAAGTTTCCACGAATAAAGAGAAGTGTAGGAAAGAAGATACTAGAAGTGGAGAATTTAAATGCAGGAGATCATGTAAGGGATATTAGCTTCTCCCTCTATGAAGGGGAAATAGTGGGTATTGCTGGTCTAATTGGAGCAGGAAGGACTGAAACCACTAGGGTATTATTCGGAGCTGATCCAAAGAAATCAGGAAAAATCTTTCTTGATGGAGTGGAAGTAAACATCAATAAACCAATGGATGCTATAGAAGCTGGAATTGTACTTGTACCTGAAGATAGAAAAAAAGATGGTCTATGTACCAAATTGAGTATAAGAGATAATATTGCTCTTCCAAATTTAGATATGCTTTCATCTAAAATGGGGATAGTAAATAGAAAAAAAGAGAGTGATATGATCAAAGAAACCGTTAAGAATCTCCATATTCGATTAGCTAGTGTAGAAGGTAATGCAGAGGGACTTTCTGGAGGAAATCAACAGAAAGTAGTTGTGGGAAAGTGGTTAGCTAGAAACTCTAGAGTGGTCATCTTTGATGAACCTACTAGAGGTATTGATGTGGCTGCCAAAGTTGAAATATACAATCTAATGAATGAATTAAAAGACCAAGGAATTGGTGTCCTATTTGTCTCATCTGAGATGCCAGAGATATTAGGAATGAGTGATAGGATATTAGTTATGGCTGATGGAAAAATCACCAAGGACTTAGATATAAAAGATGCTACTCAGGATACTATTTTAGAATATGCTACTAAATTTGATAAGAAAATAGAAAACAAACTTGAGGCTTAGTAAGAATGGAGGAGATTATTATATGGAAAATAGCAAAGTATCCAATAAGTTTATGAAGCTCTTTTCAAAGAGAGGAATGGGTCAAGTTGTCACAGTAAGTATTGGACTTATTATCCTTATTATAGTATTTGGAATTTTAAATCCTAACTTTTTTTCAAATAGAAATATTTCCAATCTTTTGAGACAGATTGCTCCAATTATATTGATTGGTATTGGTCAATCCTATGTATTGATTACGGGAAATATTGATCTATCTATAGGATCAGTTGTGGGAATGAGTTGTATGATTTCGGCAACTCTTATGACAAAAGGTATGAACCCATGGATGGCAGTAGTTGTTACTTATATAGCAGCACTTATCATTGGTTTACTAAATGGGAATTTGATATCTAAAGCTAAGCTTCCAGCTTTTATAGCTACCTTGGGTACTATGACTATAGCTAGGGGTATAGCACAGATTGTAAACAATAACTATAATACAGATTCCATAGGATCAGCAGCAGAGAGATTTAGAAACTTCTTTTACTATGGAAAGACCTTTGGACTATATAATACTATATGGATAGCCTTAGTAATCTGGCTTGTATTTAACTTTATATTGAGTAGAACTAGAACAGGAAGACATATCTATGCCGTAGGAAGTAACATCCATGCAGCTCATCTATCAGGAGTAAACATCTCTAGTACTATTACAAAGACATATTTGGTAAGTTCAATATGTTCTGCTACAGTAGGTTTAGTCATCACTGCTACTAGTGGAATGGGCACTATGGATGCTGGAACAGGTTATGAACTTTATGCAGTGGCAGCTTCTGTTATAGGCGGAGTAAGTACACTAGGAGGACAGGGAATACTTTTAGGGACTATTGTAGGTGCATCTATTTGGGGAGTACTGCAAAATGGTCTTCAATTTGCAGGAGCACCAGTAGCTATTAGAAATATAGTTATAGGAATTATAGTTATCATATCTGTCCTTTTAGACATAGTAGTAAGAGCAAATAAAAATAGATCCAAAGCTTAAATTGAGTCTAATGTGTAGTAAGGTATAAGATTTTCTTTGTTACTTGTTTTTGAAGCAAAAGCTTTAAAATAAATAAAAATAGGAGGAAATATTATGAAGAAAAAACTCTTTATATTAGGTTTAGTTTTGACAGTGGTATTTTCAGCAGTGGGATGTTCTAAAGCTGTAGATAATGGAGAAAGTAGTGGAAGTGAAGGAGATAAACATAAGATTTATCTAATCACTATGGATCAAATGGATCAACATTGGGTTACTGTAGATAAAGGAGCTAAAGAAGCAGTAGATGAATTAGGTAATGTAGATTATCAATGGTTTGCACCTGATGTAAAGGATGATGCTAAGCAAATAGAAAGTATTAATAATGCTATTGCTGGCGGAGCTGATGCAATACTTCTTGCAGCAAATGGACCAGATGCAGTAACAGCTGCTCTAAAGGAAGCTGAAGCAGAGGGAATAAAGATTGTATATGTTGACTCTCCAGCAGATTTCCCAGCAGTTCAAACATTGGCTACAAATAACGAAGCAGCTGGTAAAACTGCAGGAGAAGAAATGCTTAATGCTTTAAAAGCTAAAGGTATAGAATCAGGTAGGATTGGAATTGTAAGTGTAAATGCATCTACAGATTCTACTATACAGAGAGAAAAAGGATTCAGAGCTGCATTTGAAGGAACAGATTTTCAAATTCTTGAAACTCAATATGGAGATGGAGATGCAGCAAGATCAAAGGATATAGCAGCAAACTATATTACTGAAGGAGCAGTGGGAATCTTTGGTGGAAATGAAGGTTCTACAGTAGGTATAGGAAATGCTATTAAAGAGGCTGGTGGAGAAGTTATAGGTGTTGGATTTGATAAATCTGATACTATATTACAACTGATAGAAGAAGGATATCTATTAGCTACTATGTCACAAAATCCTGATGTAATGGGTTATGAAGGGATTAAGACAGCAGTTAAAGCACTAAATGGTGAGACTATAGATACAGATTTTATTGACACAGGAGTTTCTGTCATAAAGAAAGATTAATTTTTATCCATATAAAAGATACTTAAAGAGGTTACCTAGGTAACCTCTTTAAAAAAATTACAGTAATTTAAATTGCAAGCCATCAGATAGATTTGCTTTACATAATTGTATTGATTGAGGTTTAAGGGAGGAAGAAGAATTGAAAAGAAATACGGAGATTATGATTCAAGAATTCAAACGAGATTACCCTGAGATGAATTATCTAGAAGAAAAGTTAAGATATATTATCAAAGAAGTTGTTAATAGAGTGAAAAAAGGTGGTAAAATATTGGTATGTGGCAATGGTGGAAGTGCTTCAGATAGTGAGCATATTGTAGGGGAACTTTTGAAGGAATTTTATATTAAACGACCTATAGATGAGGAGTTTCAAGGAAAACTCTCAGAACTATTTCCAGAGGAAGATAAATATATGATAGGATGCCTTCAAGGGGGAATACCTGCCATATCTTTAGTGTCTCAGACAGGGTTTTTAAGTGCATATGGAAATGATGTAAGTTACGATATGGCCTATGCTCAACAGGTATATGTCTATGGAGGAGAAAGTGATATATTTATTGGATTATCCACTTCAGGAAATTCATCAAATGTAGCATATGGAGCTAAGATAGCAAAGGCAAAGGGACTATTTGTAATATGTTTCACAGGAGAAACTGGTGGAAAGCTTAAAGATATAAGCCATGTTCTATTGAATGCTCCTGCCAAGGAGACCTTTAGAGTGCAGGAATATCACCTTCCATTATATCATCTTATCTGTAGAGCAATAGAACATGAAATATTTGGTGAAGAGATATGATGGTCTTAGGATTTGATATTGGTGGAACAAAATCAGCAGTTATATTAGCAGAAGAAGTAGATGGAGATATTCACTTTCTAGATAGAGTAGAGATAAAGACCACTAGGGATTGGAAATATGTTATAGATGAGTTAATTGCAGAAAGCATAAAAATGCTAGATCATTTTAATGTGAATAATAATGGATATAAAATAGGAATTTCATGTGGAGGACCGTTAAATAGCAAAAGTGGAATTATTAAGTCTCCACCTAATCTTCCGGGATGGGATAATGTTCCTATTGTAGATTATATTTATAGGAGATTAGGAGTAAAAGCAAAACTACAAAATGATGCAGATGCCTGTGCTTTAGCAGAATGGAAATATGGGGCAGGAAAGGGATATGAAAATATTATATTCCTCACTTTTGGTACTGGACTGGGAGCTGGACTTATATTAAATGGACAATTATATACTGGCAGTAGTAATATGGCTGGTGAGGTAGGTCATATACGACTAGAAGAAGAAGGACCTATAGGATATGGAAAATGTGGGAGCTTTGAAGGATTTTGCAGTGGAGGTGGTATTGCTCAAATTGCAAGAGAAAAGGCTTATACTCTTAAAGAACAAGGACTGAAAGCATCTTTTGTCAAAAGTAGTATAGAAGATATTACAACAAAGGATGTAGCAGAAGCTGCTCATAAAGGCCATGAAGATGCCTTAGATGTATTTAGAAAATCAGGTAAATATTTTGGACGAGGATTATCAATATTGATTGATATCTTAAACCCTGAACTAATTATAGTAGGTAGTATTTATGTCCGAGCAGGAAAGTTTTTAGATGATACCATGTATGAAGAAATTAAAAGGGAAAGCTTAGAGTCTTCTAGGAATGCGGTTCAAATAGTGCCTGCTCAATTAGGTGAAAAAATAGGAGATTATGGTGCAGTGGTTACTGCACTAGTGTAAAGGTACAACATTTAATATTTTATGGTATCATATATAATATAGAATTTTGTGTTAGTGGCTAATATATAGTAAAATATCAGCTTGAGTAGAAGACTTCATCTGATATAAGTTTTTTCTATATACTTGATATAGGTAAAAAAGAATATAGAAGTAGTTGCAATAACTGAATGGAGGAATTTTTATGCTGGGTGCTATTGAAGCAGGGGGAACAAAATTTGTTTGTGCAGTAAGCGATGAAGATTTAAACATAGTGGAAAGAACTTCCTTTTTTACTAGTTATCCATTTGAAACCCTACGAAAGGTCTTTGATTTTTTTGACTCTTATGAGGACTTAAAAGCCATAGGAATAGGCTCTTTCGGTCCTATTGATATAAATAAGAAATCGCCAAAGTATGGATATGTGACATCTACACCTAAGCCCGGTTGGAAAGATTTTAATTTTCTTGGAGAAATGAAAGAACATTATAATATTCCAATTGGCTGGACCACCGATGTAAATGCAGCTTGTTTAGGAGAATATGAAGTTGGGAGTGCCATAAAAGATAATAGCTGTATTTATCTAACTATAGGTACAGGAATAGGAGGAGGGGCTATATTCAATGGAAATTTTATAGAAGGTTTTGGACATCCAGAAATGGGGCATATTATAGTAAGACCTCATCCTAAGGACGATTTTAAAGGTTGGTGTCCATATCATGGAGATTGCCTTGAGGGACTAGCTGCTGGACCTTCTGTAGAGAAGAGATATGGAGTTAAAGCTCAAAGCTTAGGACCTGATCATGAGATTTGGAACATCCTAGCCTACTATATAGCCCAAGGGCTAGTAGATTATACTTTGATTCTGAGACCAGAAAAGATCATTCTAGGAGGCGGTGTCATGAAACAGAGACATATACTGGAATTGATTAAAAAGGAATTTATAGCTTTATTGGGGAACTATGTTGAAGTGCCGCCTATTGATCAATATATAGTTAATCCTTCCTTGGGAGATAATGCTGGAATCATTGGAGGATTGATATTAGCTAAACAGAATCTATAGAGTAAATTAGTAGGAGGATAGGCAGATGAGTGGAGATGTATTATTTTTCGAGCCAGTTTTTAAAAGTAAGATATGGGGTGGAGATAGATTAAAGGATTTTGGATATGATATTCCTACTGATAAAACAGGGGAATGTTGGGGTATTTCAACTCATCCCAATGGACAGAGCATAGTCAAAAATGGAAAGTATAAGGGAAAAACTTTAGGAGAATTATGGGAAGAACATAGGGAATTATTTGGAGAAATTCCAGGTGAGAAATTTCCTATACTAATAAAGATCATTGATGCCAATGACGATCTATCAGTTCAAGTTCATCCTGGAGATGAATATGCCAAAGAACATGAAAATGGAGAATTGGGGAAGACAGAATGTTGGTATGTTTTAGATTGTAAAAGAGATGCTAAGTTGATATATGGAATTAAGGCAAAAAATAGAGAAGAACTCCATGACATGATAGATAGAGGACAATGGGATGAGTTATTACAGACTATTCCAATCCAAAGAGGAGACTTTTTATATGTACCAAGTGGTACTGTTCATGCATTAAAGGCTGGTACTTTAGTGTTGGAAATACAGCAGAATTCAGATACTACGTATAGGCTTTATGATTACGATAGAAGAGATGAACAAGGAAATCTAAGGGAACTTCATATTGAAAAGTCCAAGGATGTAATAGAAGTTCCATTTATAAATAGGCAGCCTATTCCAGAGATAATAAATATGGATGGAATGACAAAGACAGAGCTGATCAAATCTCCATACTTTACTGTAGAAAAATATGAGGTAAAAGATCATGTGAGTTTAGAAAATGATCATCCATTTATGTTGATGAGTGTTATTGAAGGTGAGGGAGCATTGTCTATAGATGGGAAAAGATATCCCATTACTAAGGGAGACCATTTTATGTTATCTTCAAAGGTCAATAAATTTATACTTGATGGGACTATAAGTATTATTGTATCTTATGTATAGATAGATTTAAATTTTAATTATCTAATCTTTGCAGTCATATTAAATTCAATAACTTAACAGAGATAGAGGGCCATTTCAAGAGTAATAGGATAAATTACTTTTGAGATAGCCCTATTTTAATTGAATGTAGGGGCTATTATGTGTACTGATATTATTTATATTTTTAATTATCATGATTTATCATTTAAGTTATTTTATTAAGATTTTATGATTATAGAGTTTGACTTATAGATATGATAAATATAAAATTACACTTATAAGGATAAAAACACAGCTAGGCTGGCAATACATTTTTTTATAGAATTTTAGTTAGGAGAATTTAAGTCGAAAAATCTAACCTTTATAAGTGGAACAATGGGGACAGGATAGGAGATATATATGAAAAAATTATTATCAGAAATGACTTTAGAAGAATTATGGGCTTTATTTCCTATAATTTTAAGAGAACATAATTCAGATTATAGTAAGTGGTATGAATTGGAAAAGGACAATATCATAGGATGTGTAGGCTTAAAAAATATTAAGAGAATTAATCATATTGGAAGTAGTTCAGTGAAGGGACTAATTTCAAAGCCAACAGTAGATATATTAATGGAGATTGGGAGAGATTCAAAGATGGAACAGCTAAAAGTTGTTCTTATGAATGATGGGTGGATATTGATGAATGAAGGGGATAAAGGACTTGTATTTAACAAGGGATATACACCTGATGGATTTTCCGAAAAGGTATACCACCTTCATGTTCGATATCTAGGTGATTGGGATGAGCTCTATTTTAGAGATTATCTTTTAGTACATAGGGATGTTGCCGAAGCATATGGAGAGTTTAAGCTAAGCCTATTGCCTAAATATAGACATAATCGTGATGGATATACTGAGGCAAAGACAGACTTTATTATGAGGCATACAGAAAAAGCAAGAGAAGAATTTAGAGATAGATATGTGCCTGAAAGTGACATGATCCCCGGGTAAGTGCAGCTAAATATCAGCTGGAGTATAAAACTCCAGCTGATATGAGTTTTTTATGACATATTATATGATAAATATAATAATATATTCTTTGAAAAGTATCCATTAGGGATAATTATTAAAAAAGTAGATATCTATGATAAAAACTTATATATGCATGTATTTATTGTAGGATAGAGAGAAACTTAAACAGTAAAGTCAATGGGGTATATATTTATTTTGAATTTTTAGCAGAAAAACATTTTTCAAAATATTTCCAAATGTCCCTTGACAAAATAGTTTTTAGAAAGTATTATTAGATACAATACAAAAAAGTCGAAGAAGTAAAGAGTAGCTATATGAGTAAATTTTACAGAGAACTGGGTGAGGTGAGAGCCAGGATATGGAAAGTATAGTGAAGAGAGTTGCTGAGATTAATGAGACAAAGCCAATGGTGAGTATCTCATTACGCATTCAAAGCGTTATTTGAATCGAGTTGTAGTTTTAACTTAGTTAAAATACAATTAGAGTGGCACCGCGGGCCTTTTGCTCGTCTCTTGTAATGAGAGACGGGCTTTTTGTATTTTACTTTGTAATTTTAAGTCAATATCAAAAATTAGGAGGTAAAAATGAAAAAGAAGATTATTTTGCTAGTATTAGTTGTTTTACTATTACTTAGTTTTGTATTGACAGCATGTAGTGGAGATAAGACTCAAGATGAAGAGGATTTAGAACATACAAGTGGAGAAGCAGAAGAAAGAGAAATAGATGATAAAAAGTTGATTACTGTAGAAGATATTAAGTCAAAGGGCAAATTGGTAATGGGTACAAATCCAGATTATCCTCCTTTTGAGTTTCATGCAATGATAGATGGCAGAGATGAGATAGTTGGACTAGATATAGAAATAGCTAAATATATAGCAGATAGTTTAGGAGTAGAATTAGAAATAAGAGATATGAGCTTTAGCAATCTATTAGGTGCAGTATCTACAGGTATGGTAGATGTAGTATTAGCTGCAATGTATCCAGATCCTGAAAGAGAGAAACAAGTTAGCTTTTCTGATGTATATTACGAAGCTGATATTGCAGTACTAATAAGAAAAGACGATGATAGGCAGTATAGTTCAAAAGAAGATCTAATTGGCAAAACAATAGCTGTCCAGATAGGAACTACACAAGAAAATATAGCTAATGACATTGAAAATACTGATGTGAAGAGCTTAGTGACTAATTCAGATACAGTGATGAATTTAAAGACTGGTAAGGTGGATTGTGCTCTTTTGGAATTAGTAGTTGCAGAATCTTTTGCAAAGGTCAACGATGATGTGAAAGTTGTAGAAGAATTTGTAATTGAAACTGGTTTTGGAGGTACAGCTATAGCTACACAAAAGGGAAATGAAGAATTGGTAAATACATTAAATCAGCTTATAAGAGAGATGAAAGAAAAAGACTTGATTAGTCAATGGTTTACAGAGGCAGAAGAACTAAGTGGGAAAGCTTTAAAATAGAGATTTTAGATGAGGAGTGAGATGTATGAATAATAAAAAGAATGTTATTATCATAGGAGCCGCAGGTAGAGATTTTCACAATTTTAATACCTATTATCGTGATAATGAGAATTATAAAGTTGTAGCTTTTACAGCAGCACAGATACCAGACATAGATGATCGTAAATATCCCTATGAATTAGCAGGTGCTATGTATCCAGAAGGAATACCTATATATTCTCAAGACAGATTATCGGAATTGATTAAAGAATTAGATGTAGACGAATGTGTATTTGCATATAGTGATATAAAATATAGGGATCTAATGAACATAAGTGCAATAGTAAATGCATCAGGCGCTGACTTTAAACTTCTTGGACCTAAGAGCACAATGTTAAAGAGTAATAAACCAGTTATATCAATTTGTGCTACTAGAACAGGTTGTGGAAAGAGCCAGACATCTCGTAAGGTCATTGAAATCTTGATGGAGCAAAATATTAAAGTCATTGCAATTAGGCATCCTATGCCCTATGGAAATTTAGCAGCACAGAGGGTTCAAAGATTTGCTACTGTAGAAGACTTAAAGGAACATAATTGTACTATTGAAGAAATGGAAGAATATGAACCACATGTAGAACGGGGAAATATTATATATGCAGGTGTAGATTATGAAGATATCTTGAGAGCAGCAGAAAAAGATCCTGATGGCTGTGATATTATCATCTGGGATGGAGGTAATAATGATTTTTCTTTCTATGAATCAGATCTAGCTATTACAGTATTAGACCCTCATCGTCCAGGAGATGAGCTAAATTATTATCCCGGGGAAGTTAGTCTAAGAACGGCGGATATAGCAATTATCAATAAAATAGATAGTGCAGATATAAAGTCAATAGTAGAAGTAGAAAATAATATCAAATTTGTCAATCCAAATGCCAAGATTATTAAAGCTGAGTCTGAGATTACTGTAGACAATCCAGATATAATCAAGGGGAAACGTGTTTTAGTTGTAGAGGATGGACCTACTTTAACACATGGAGGAATGAAGATAGGAGCTGGAACAGTTGCAGCACAACAATTTGGAGCAAGAGAATTAGTAGACCCTCGGCCATATATAGTGGGAAAACTTGCAGAAACCTTTGATATATATAAAGATATTGGGAAACTATTGCCAGCAATGGGATATAGTGAACAACAGTTAAAAGACCTTGAACAGACGATTAACAATACGGATTGTGATTCTGTGATTATAGGTACACCTATTGATTTGACTAGAATCATTAGTATCAATAAGCCTTATACAAGAGTTTATTATGAATTGAAAGAAGTTGGAAGTCCAAATCTCAATGAGATACTGGACGGCTTCATCAGAGAACATGGCCTTGGAAAATAGTCATGGAGATATAAAGTTTTAAAGCCCTAGAAAATAGGGCTTTAAAATTACTATCTTTTGGCTCTACTATAGGAAGCAGGCCATTCTATATCTTCATTTAATCTAGTGGCAGCTTGTAGAGGCCAATATGGATTTCTAAGGAGCTCTCTTCCTAAGAATATAAAGTCAGCTCTACTGTTTTGGAGTATTTCTTCAGCCATTTCTGGTTCTGTAATTAATCCACCAGCTATAACTGGTAAACCAGTTCCTCTTTTAATTATCTCCGCAAAAGGAATCTGATATCCTGGATATGCATCTATATCAGCTGTTACTACAGCACCAGAACTTACATTTATTAGGTCAATACCTTCATCTTTTATTAGATTTATAATATCTACTAAATCTTCTGGATGGTTACCTTTATCAACATATTCTTCACCAGAAACCCTTAGTATTATTGGTTTATCCTCAGGCCATACTGTCTTTATTTCTCTTATTATCTCTTTCAAAAATCTAGTCCTATTCTCTAAACTTCCACCATATTCATCGTTTCTCTTATTTGTAAGGGGAGATAAAAATTCATTGATCAGATATCCATGAGCTCCATGTATTTCAATAGCATCAAACCCGGCCTCATTGGCTCTTCTGGCACCTTCTTTAAAAGAATTTATAACAGTATCTATATCATCCTTAGTCATTTTTCTAGGAGTAGAATAGCTGTCATTAAAGGGAATAGGAGATGGTGCAATAATATTTTCCGATTTCACTTCACACTTTCTTCCGGCATGTGCTAATTGGATAGCAATTTTTGCGCCTAGAGCTTTAGAATTTTTAACTATTTTAGACAAGCCTTCAATATGAGAATCTTCCCAAATACCTAGGTCTCCATTTTTTATTCTGCCTCTGCTTTCTACTGCTGTTGCTTCTACAATTATCAGACCAATTCCACCAATAGCTCTAGAACCATAATGGATTTCATGCCAGCTATTAGCATAACCTTTATCATCAGAAGCAACCATACACATTGGAGCCATTACTATACGATTTTTTAATTCTAAGTTTTTGAGCTTAATACTTGAAAACAATTTATTCATATTAAATCCCTCCGTTTTGTATTTTATACCCAATTATTTAAGAAAAAATTTTCTTAATATTCTAGTTTTATTAAATTTTACAAGGGTATCATATATACATTGATAATATATTTATAGAGTAATGTGTATATTATAAAAAAATTATAGGGGGGATATCTTATGGAAGTTTGGAATGTTTCTATTGTAGGTGCAGGGACTATGGGGCTTTCTATTGCACAATTTTTTGCTATGAAAGGTCACAAGACATCGCTATATAATCGGACACCTGAAAATTTAGATAAGGCTATCTCAGATATCAAAAATAATCTAAAGACACTTTTAGAATTAGGAGCAATCTCTGAGGAAGATATTGAAACTACATTAAATAACTTAGAATACTTTACAGAACTTCAACCTGCAGTAAAGAATGCAGATCTAGTTATAGAGTCAGTTTCAGAAAATGTTGAATTAAAAAAGAAAATATTTAACTCTTTAGACGAATTTTGCAGCAAAGATACAATACTTGCAAGTGATACTTCTTCACTTAATATCTATGAATTTTTAGATATATCACATCCAGAGAGAATTTTAATAACTCATTTTTTTAACCCAGCATATGTAATGCCTTTAGTGGAATTAGTGAGAGGGCCTAGGACATCTGATCAAGTAGTAGACAAGGTATATAATATGTTAAAAGAAAGTGGAAAATCTCCTGCCATTCTGAATAAAGCAGTACCGGGTTTTATTGTAAATAGGCTTTCTGTAGCTATAGCAAGAGAGGCCATATATATGGTAGAACAGGGATGGACAACCCCAGAAGACATAGATGCAGCTATTACATCTACATTTGGACCAAGATATCCTTTTGAGGGTCATTTTGAATTATTTGACCATATTGGACTTGATGTAGGTTCAGCTGTAATTAATTTGATGCTACCTCATCTATGTAGTACTACTGAGCCATTTAAGATATTAGATGAGAAAGTAAAAGCTGGTGAATTGGGAGTTAAATCTGGTAAGGGATTTAAAGAATATGATGATGCTGATAAGGTGAGAAGAGATAGAGATAAGAAGATTATTAAAGTTTTGGAATTTGTTAAAACATTGGAATAAAAGATATATTAAGATCTAAGGAGATATAAATCCCCTTTCTAGTAAGGAGCAAAAGATAATTTAGGCTAGAAAGGGGAATTTAATTTTTCAAGGGAGAAAATATTGTTCTAGTCCAAAATATAGGTGAATACAGTCTTTAAATAATTTACTATATTATTTATCGTCTAAAGCATAATTTAAGGTAGATTGACAATGGATTTCCAATGAATTTAATAGGAGCTTATTTGTATCTTCCGATCCTATTAGTTGTGGTAGTTCAGTACAACCTAAAATGACCCCATCAACATCATAGTGATTGATAATATCTAAAAATTGTTGTTTAGATTCATTGGATACTTTATTTATAACTAACTCTTTAAAGATGATATTCTCGATTATTTGTTTTTCATAATCATTAGGTACAACAACCTCAATTCCATATTTGCTAAAGCCTTTTTGATAAAAGTCACTTTGCATTGTATATAAGATGCCTGTTAGTAGAACTCTTTTAAGTCCCTTTTGTTTGGCTTCTTTTGCTACTGATTCAACTATGCTTATTATTGGCAAGGGTATTTTGTCAATGATACTTTCTAAAACTGAGTGGGGTGAATTGGCTGCCATAATTACAAAATCTGCTCCAGCTTTTTTTAGATTTTCAAGTCCTTCTAATATATAGGATTGATATTCTTCTATTCTATGTTGATTTTCTAAATCAGTAAAATATTGAAAGTTCAAGCTATTAATCAAGATTTCCGGATAATAGTAGTCATGATATTTTTCATAGTATAGATCAGTTATTGTCTTATAATAATGAATTGTTGAAGCTAAACTAATACCGCCTAAGATTCCAATTTTTTTCATGTTTATTCGCCTCCGTTTAATGGTTTAATTACAAATGATTGATTATCGATTGCCCTCATAGTGGCTAAGATACCATCAAGGTGATCGTACTCATGTTGTAAAAGTTCAGATAAATCATCTTCTAAATCCATATGACATCTTTGCCATGTGAGATCTAAATACTCAATTCTGCATTTTTTGTACCGCTGTACCTTTACCAGAAGGTTGGGGAAAGACATACAATCATCTAATACTAACATCATTTCATCATCTAAGAAGTGTATAGATGGATTGATAAATACAATAGGTTTGTCAATGAACATATAGATGAGTCTTTTTTGTATGCCGATTTGTGGAGCAGCTATTGCTCTACCACTATGATATTTTTGTCTAAATGCCAAGAGAGTATCATGTAAATCTTGAATAACTAGTGACATATCAGATAGTTCTTCTTTTCCCACGGGTTCACTAACTTCGTAAAGCTTTGGATTACCAAGTAATAATATTTCTTTTTTCATTCTATCCCTCCACTTTTGTATATTATTATAACCTTGAAATTGTTTGGATTCAATAGTAAAATTGTATGCAGAACAATATAAAAGGGGGAATGAATATGCCTGTTAACTCTTTTGAAAATTATCCAATGACGTGGAAACCTAAAATAAAAAAGAATGGAGAAATTCCAATTTATTTAGAAATTGTACAGACTTTAGAAAATGACATTAGAGATGGACTTTTACAACCAAATGATAAACTACCTCCCCAACGAGAATTGGCTGACTATTTAGATGTAAATTTAAGTACAATTGCAAGAGCTTTTAAGATATGTTCAGCTAAGGGGCTTTTAAGCGGCATCATAGGACGTGGCACATATATTGCTGCTGATGTCATGGCAAATATTCCAATGTTAGATGAAACAGGGTTAGAAAGTTGTATTAATATGGGAGCATCACATCCCCTATATGATCAAAATCATTATGTAGTACAGGGGATGAAAGGACTTATAAAAAGAGTAAATGTTGAAAACATATTAAAATATTCAGAGACATCTGGCAGATTATCACATAAAAAAAGTGGACAAAAATGGCTTGAAGGTTTTGGACTTAAAACAGAATTAGAAAACATAGTTATTACATCAGGTTTGCAAAATTCACTGGCAATACTTTTAGTTTCATTGTTTGATTATGGGGACAAGATTGCAACAAATGAATTGATTTATCCAGGAATTAAAAACATTGCAAATATGTTAGGTATACAGCTAATGGCTATTCCCTATAATGGTAAAAAAATAGATATTCAAACTCTAGATCAGCTATGTAAATTAGAAAATATAAAAGGAATATTTACAATCCCTGATTATCATAATCCTACAACTATAACCATGTCTTTTGAGGAAAGAAAGTCTATAGCTGATATGGTTAAAAAATATGATCTCTTATGCTTAGAAGATGGTACTTATTCTTTTCTAACAGAAAGAAAAATTCCTACCATTACTTCTTTAATTCCTGAGCATGGAATCTATATATCAACTGTATCAAACTCTATTTGTGCTGGTTTGCGGATTGCCTTTGTAGTTGCACCAACAAAAGTAATTACACCTATTACAAATGCAATTAATAATATAAATGTTATGTCATCACCATTTGACGCAGAATTGGTATCACAAATTATTGAAAGTGAATTAGCAGTTGAAATTGTGAACGAAAAAATAAAAGAGATACAAGAGAGAAATAGGATAACTAATCAAATCTTAAAGGGATATAATGTATGGGGAGATTTAAACAGTCAATTTCGATGGCTTATTCTACCTAAAACTTGGAAGGGGATTGAATTTGAAAAAGAATTAAAGCAAAGAGGTGTGCAGGTATTCTGCTGTGAAAGATTTACTGTTGGAAGTAGCTATATTTCACCTGCTGTGCGAATAGGAATCTGCACACCATCAACGATTAAAGATTTAAAAAGAGGACTATATATTATAAGGGAAACATTGGAAGGGAGTTAGAGGGGTACTTATTTGTATTATATGATGTTCTATTTTAACATATCTATTGGCTAAGAAAAAAGTAATTTATTGAATTAGATTACTTTAAGTATAGAGCATTGTTTATATGGTTAAGTTTTTGTAACTATATTTTTTCCTATATTCTAAAGGAGTATAGCCAGTAATCTTTTTAAATATAATATTATAGTAATTTTGACTATTAAATCCTACCATAAGAGCAATGTCTAACATAGAATAATCTTCATTGACCAAAAGAAACTTGCTTTTTTCTACTCTAATCTTATTTAAAAAATTAGTAAAGCTATTCTTAGTTTCCCTTTTAAACATAGTTGAAAGGTAGGAACTATTGATATTTAAATATTCAGCAACATGACCTAATCCAATATCATCCATATATCTGGAATCCATATAGTCTATAGCCTTCTTTATATGAAGGCTATATTCTTTTTCGCCTTCTAATGAAATATGTTTGTTTGGAAAGTCATGCCAGAGAAATCTTAAGGTTTCTAAAATATAGGGATAGATTTCCTCTGGTTTATAGGGAGCTCTCATACAAGTATTTTTCTTAGCACAAAGAGGCCCTATTATAAATATACCTCTATGGATGTTTCTTTGACATACAGGGGAAAGAATATACCTTATATTCTCACAACAAGAGGAAGTGAGGATATCTTCATTTTTAGTAAAGAAATTCTCTGTGATCCTATCATATATCCTATTTTTTTCAAAAAAATTATATAGATCTCTATCATAACCAGATGCTCCCAAAGAAATCCCAGAGGGATCGAAGGCAATTATGGAGATATTTGTTAAGAGATTAAATTTTTTCATGACATTAGAAATATGTATTGTATTTTTCAAAATATCACCTCATAGACTAAAATTTTTTATAAAAATATAAAAATAATCAAAGATTGTTTAAAAAATTCATGGTATTCTAATTGATAAAGATTATCAATAGTATATCATATTGAAATAATCTAATCAACAAATACAGAATGGGAAGATTATATGAAAAAGAGATATCTAGTAACTTTATTAATTGCTTTATCTATAATTTCAATTTTTATAGGAGTTAAAGATATTAGCATAAAGGATTTATTTAATTTAAGTCATGAAGATATAATGGTAATAAGTTTAAGCCGTTTACCTAGACTTATAAGCATTATATTTGCAGGGGTTAGCATGAGTATTGCAGGGCTTATTATGCAGCAAATAACTCAAAATAGTTTTGTATCGCCTACTACGGCAGGCACTATAGATGCAGCTAAGATGGGAGTTTTATTCTCTATGATTTTTTTATCTTCTGCAAGTTATTTTCAGAAGATGATAGTAACTTTTATATTTGCCCTAGCTGGAACTTTGTTATTTATGTTTATTTTAAATCATATTAAAGTTAAAAATAAGGTGTTTATTCCACTTTTAGGGATAATGCTAGGTAGAGTAATAGATTCTATTACTACAGCTGTAGCCTATAAA
Source organism: Tissierellaceae bacterium HCP3S3_D8 (assembly GCA_052067355.1). Taxonomy (GTDB): domain Bacteria; phylum Bacillota; class Clostridia; order Tissierellales; family Tissierellaceae; genus CABMKH01. The sequence continues at coordinate 324,519 of JBQHQH010000001.1, read as the reverse complement.
TTTAATTTAGTACAAAGTGTTTCTACTTGGCTGCAGGGAGATTTCTCCATGATTATCAAAGGTAGATATGAAATGCTATACATAAGTATTCCCTTGCTTATAATGGCTGTAGTCTATGCTAACAGATTCACTCTAGCTGGTATGGGAGAAGACTTTGCCATTAATCTAGGTTTAAACTATGGGGCTGTCATAAATTTAGGAGTGACAATAGTAGCTTTAATATCAGCAATAGTAATAATAACAGTAGGAAGGATACCATTTCTTGGACTTATTGTGCCAAATATTGTTCGCCTAATTAAGGGGGATAATATGAAGGGTAATATAGGATATACAGCTTTAATTGGAGCGAATTTCCTCCTATTATCAGATATCATAAGTAGAATAGTAATATATCCTTATGAGGTTTCCATCGGTTTAACCGTTGGAGTTTTCGGAAGTATTATCTTTCTATATTTACTTAATAGGAGTGGGAATGAATGATGAGAGAGAATAAAATCATAATATTGTTATTAATTTTATTAATAGTGTTAATATCCCTATTCCTATTTACTGGATTAAATGAAAAAAATTATAAATATGCTCTATCAAAGAGAATACCTAGAGTCATGGCTATAGTTATGATGGGTATAGCTATTAGCACATCTTCACTGATATTTCAAACAGTGATGGATAATCGTATTTTAACTCCTAGTATATTGGGGCTTGATTCTCTGTATATATTAATCCAAACCAGTATGATTTTTCTATTAGGAGTGAATAGTAAACTTGCTGTAGCTCATAATTTGAACTTTATAATATCAGTTATGTTGATGATCTTTTTTTCTCTTTTTCTTTTTAAATATCTCTTTAAAAAGACTAATAACAATTTAATGAAGTTATTACTAGTAGGAATTATCATGGGAACTTTATTTGAAAGTCTAGGTTCATTTATGCAGATGGCTATAGACCCAAATGAATTTTTACATGTGCAGGACAAGATGTATGCTAGTTTTAATGTAATAAATAGTAATATTTTATTGATTTCTTCCTTTGTGATAATCCTGTCTTTTATATATATCTATAAAAATGATAGGAATCTAGATGTACTATCTCTTGGAAGAGATCAAGCTATTAATCTAGGTGTAGAATATGATAGATTAAATGAAAGATTACTTATTATAGTGTCTTTACTGGTATCTGTTTCTACAGCATTAGTAGGTCCAATAACATTTTTAGGCTTATTGGTAGTAAACTTGTCTCGACAGCTTGGCAAAACTTATAGACATAGCCACTTAATAATATTATCTAGTTTGATAAGCATTGTATTTTTAATTGGGGGACAGTTTATAATTGAAAAAGTTTTAAATTTTGGAACTCCAATTAGCGTGATTATCAATTTAGTAGGTGGAATTTACTTCATATTTTTATTAGTAAAGGAGGGGATAAGTTGATAGAAATTAGAAATGTATCTAAGACCTATGGAGATAAAAAAGTTCTCAATGATGTGTCTTTAGATATAAAAAAAGAAAGTATCACATCTTTTATTGGGCCTAATGGAGCAGGAAAGTCGACTCTTCTATCTATTATTTCAAGGATAATGAAAGACTATGATGGAGAAGTAGTCATAGATGGAATAAGACTAGAAGATTGGAATAATAAGGAGCTTTCTAAAAAGATAGGGATTCTAAGACAATCTAATAACATCAATATAAGGCTTACCATAAGAGAACTAGTAGCTTTTGGTAGATTTCCACATAATCAAGGAAAGCTTACGAAGGAAGATGAAGAGTATATAGATAAAGCCATAAAGTACATGAAGTTAAAAGATATAGAAGATAGATATCTAGATCAGCTCAGTGGTGGACAGAAACAGAGGGCATATATAGCCATGGTATTGGCTCAAGATACAGAATATATTCTCTTGGACGAACCTTTAAATAATCTAGATATGAAACATTCCGTAGAGATTATGAAAATACTAAGAGATCTAGTTGAAAAATTGAAGAAGACTATAATCATAGTAATCCATGACATCAACTTTGCATCTGTCTATTCAGATTATATTTTAGCTCTTAAAGATGGAAAAGTGGTAGAACATAATAGAGTAGATGAGATCATAAATAACTATACCTTAAAGTGTATATATGATTTGGATTTCACTGTGACAAATATAAATAATAAAAGACTTTGTGTCTATTTTTAATGGAGGTTAAAAAATGAAAATCAATAAGAAAATTTTATTCTTGTTAATCAGTTTAGTGGCAGTTTTTTCTCTCGTGGCTTGTGGAAATGAAAAACAATCTAAAGATATAGAGGATAGTCCTGTAGTAGGAGAAGTAGAAGGAGATATAAAAGACCAAGAATATAATGTAGTTATCGAGCATGAATATGGAAAGGTAGAGCTTAAAGAAATTCCTGAAAAAGTAATAGTTTTTGACTATGGTATTTTGGATGCTATAGAAGAGATGGGCTATGGAGATCATATAGTAGGTTTACCTAAGAAAAGTGTTCCTGATTATTTAGAAAAGTATAAGGAAGAGAGTTATGTAGATGTAGGCACTCTACAAGAGCCAAACTTTGAGAAGATATTTGAACTAGAGCCAGATCTTATGATAATTTCTGCTAGACAGGCAAAATTATATGAGGAATTTAATGAAATAGGAAATACTATCTATATGGCTATAGATGGTGGAGATTATATGAATTCTTTTAAAGAGAACTTAAATATTCTAGGAAAGATCTTTAATGATGAAGACAATATAAATGAGAGAATTGCTCAATTGGATAAAAAGATACAAGAACTTCATGCAAAGGCAAATGAAAGTGACAACACAGGACTATTTGTGATGGCTAACGATGGAGAGCTTAGGGCTTATGGAATAGGTTCTAGATTTGGAGTGCTATATGATGAATTTGGTATAAAGCCAGTAGATGAAAATATTGAATCTAGTACCCATGGACAAAAGATAAGCTTTGAATATATTTTAGAAAAAAATCCAGATTATCTCTTTATCATGGATAGATCTGTAATTGCAGGTGGAGACGTATCTGCTAAGCAAACTCTAGATAATGATATTATAAAGTCTACTAAGGCATATACAGAAGGAAACATAGTCTACTTAGATTCACCTACTTGGTACGTTGCCTCTGGTGGAATTAAGGCTACAGAAAAGATGATAGAAGATGTAGAAACTATATTTGAAAAATAATATCTATTCAATAATTGGCGTAAACTGATTTCTATATTTAAGTGGAGATGTACTATCTAGTTCATGGAGAATTAGATAGTACTTTTTTTATATGATAACTTACAATTCCCGATTTAAAAAAGAAGATTCTTCGATAGATAGTTTTATATTGTCTGTCTCACCACTATTAGGCTCAGGGTACAGGCAGACTGACAGCAATGTTTATGGCTCTTCTTTGTCCACGATCTGCCTAAATTATCGTAGTTGACTTTTGAACTAAATTGTTATAAGCTAAATATAGTTTAAAAGTCAACTATATTTAAGGAGGGAATAAAGTGTCATTTTATAGAGAAGAAACTAATATTTTTTATATCTATTTTCAAATAATAAAAAAATATAAAGATTATATTGAAAAATCAATGTCAGAATTTAACTTGACACCGGCAGAAATAGATGTGTTGACATTCTTAATAAACAATATGGATAGGGATGTTACAGCAAGTATGATCAGTATGCATAGAGGGATATCCAAAGGATTAGTATCACGTGCTGTTGGTCTGCTTAAGAGTAAAAATCTAATTGAATTAGAGGAGAATATCACAGATGGTAGATCCGTATACCTCAAAATTGCAAATGAAGAATACGATATAATTTGGGAAATAAAAGCATTAAATGAAAAATTCAAGGAAGAATTAATTAAGGATTTAGATCCTGAGGATTTAAAGCTGTTTTTGAAGATAAACAACAAGATGCTAAATAATATAAAGAGTATTGAAATAGAATAGGGGATAGATAGAGTGCAAAAAGAAAATCGGTTAGGTGTAGAAAATGTAAAGAGTTTATTATTTTCACTAGCCATACCAGCTATCATAGGTCAGCTTGTGAGTTTACTTTATAATATGGTAGATAGGATGTATATAGGCCATATTCCAGAAATCGGTGGAGATGCATTAACTGGGGTAGGTGTTACAGCACCACTTTTGATCATAATATCAGCATTTTCCGCACTAATAGGTATAGGAGGAGCACCAAGGGCTTCTATCAAGATGGGAGAAAAGGATGATGAAGGTGCAGAAAAGATTATGGGAAATTGTTTTGTATCCTTAATTGGAATATCGATTATATTGACCATATTATTTTTAATATTTAACGAAAAACTATTAGTCTTATTTGGAGCAAGTGAAAAGACATTGCCTTATGCACTAGAGTATATGCAGATATATACCTTGGGGACGATATTTGTCCAATTGGCCATTGGAATGAATCCTTTTATAAGTTCTCAAGGTTTTGCAAAAATTAGTATGATTACTGTGTCAATAGGTGCTATTATAAACATAGTATTGGACCCTATATTTATATATGGACTTAAAATGAATGTAAAAGGTGCAGCATTAGCAACAGTTATATCTCAGGCAGTATCGGCTGTTTGGATAATTTATTTTTTAAGGGGAGATAAGACAAATTTAAAATTAAAAAGAAAAAATCTCAAACTAGATTGGGATATAATGAAGCCAGTGCTATTATTGGGACTATCTCCTTTTGTAATGCAGATAACAGAAAGTTTTATTATCATAGCATTTAACTCCAATTTACAGAAATATGGTGGAGATGTAGCAGTAGGTACAATGACAATATTATCGGCTGCTATGCAATTTACATTCCTGCCATTATCGGGATTGACTCAAGGAGCACAGCCTATACTGAGTTATAATTATGGTGCTGGGAAAGTGGAAAGGGTAAAAGATACATTTAAATATCTATTTATTTCAGCAGTCGGTTATAGTACATTATTTTGGCTAGTTATGATGATGGCTCCACAACTGTTTTCAAAGATGTTTACCAATGATAAGGCTATAATAGATATGGCTGCATGGGGACTTAGGGTATATATGGCAGGAGCATTTGCACTAGGTATACAGATTGCCTGTCAACAGACATTTATTGCATTAGGAAATTCTAAGACTTCTCTATTTTTAGCACTACTTAGAAAGGTGTTTTTGCTTATACCTCTTGTGCTTATATTGCCTAGGATTATGTCAGATAAGGTATTTGCAGTGTTTCTATCAGAGCCAATATCAGATATAATAGCATCAATGGTTACAGGAATATTATTCTATAAAGATTTTAGCTCAATTTTGAAAGATATACCAAATAAATTATCATATAATAGTAAATAGACTTAGTGATTTTAAGAATAGTATATACTTTTGAATTTATCCCTGTTTACAAATAGGTCAGGTAGGTATATTAAAAAGGTTGATTTAAATAATAAATATTGATTCAAAAACCCGTCAGATTTGACGGGTTTTAGATACTTATAAAATTAAATATAAGTTGTTATGTAAATAGAGATTAAGAGAAATTAATTCCTTATGAGTATAATTTTAAAATATTAATAAAAGTTTAATATATTTAGATTGACTATGTTATCTAAATATTATATTATCTAGGCTAAGTGATTTACATTTTAAACAATATAATATAAAGGGTACGAATATAAAGGGGCGGAGTCAATATTGAAAAAAATCATCAAAATTTACTTTGTATTGCTTAGTATGGTAATTACATTTTCATTATCAGCATGTTCAAATACTGCTGCTAATGATATACCACTAGATTCAATTGAAACTTTAAATACTAAAACATCACAAGAAACATTGGAAACAGCCATGACAGCTTTAATTGAAGCTGATGCGAAGACATTCAATAGTTGTGTTATTTATCCTGAAGTAAAAAAAGGAATCATCCTATATAAGGACAATGTATATTTTGGAGATAATTTAGATGGAGAATCTAAAGAATATATAGAGTATGTCTTTAAATATCTTTCATATGAGATAGAAGATATCCATGGAGATGAAAATAGTGCAGTTATCAAAACTAAAATTTCAAATCGGGATTTGAGTAGAATTGACTCTGAGATGTTAAATTATATAGATGCAGACGATCCATATATAGAAGCAATTAAAAATGCTGAAGATAATAGGAAAATCTATGATGTTGAAATATCATTCCAAAGAGAAGGGAAAACTTGGAAAATTAATATAGATGATGATTTTACTAAAGCTATAAGTGGGGGATTATGGGGGAAGAAATTAGAAATTGATTTATTTAAATAAATTAAAGAAGGTGATAAGATATGCTAAGTTATTATGGTAGATTATCTTCAGAGATATATGATATGGATAAGCCCATAGGTCATTCTTTTGGAGATGTGGAATTTTATATGGATAGATTGGAGTCTTGTAAAGGAGCCATTCTAGAACCAGCAACAGGTACAGGGCGTATATTGATTCCTCTTTTAGAAAATGGACTAAATGTTGATGGATTTGATAGTTCAAAAGATATGCTGAATATATGTAAGAATAATTGTCAAAAAAGAGGTTTGCATCCTAAACTCTTTGAGGAAAGAATGGAATTTTTCTCATTAGATACTAAATATGATGCCATTATAGTACCAACGGGAACTTTTCTATTACTATATAGGAGAGAAGAGTCATTAAAAGCATTGCAGAATTTTTATAATCATTTATCTGATGGTGGTAGATTGATTCTTGACATATCTTTACAAACTGATATCTCAATAGGTATAGTTTCCACAAAAACTTGGGAATGTTCTAATGGAGATATAATTACATTAGAGAATAAAGTTGTAGAAGTTGACTATATAAATCAATATACTATTTCTCATGGAAGATATGAAAGATGGCGTGAAGGGGTACTTTTGCAGACTGAGTTGGAATATTTTCCATTAAGATGGTATGGGATAGAAGAGTTTAAATTGATACTTGAAAGTATTGGATTTAAAGACATCATGATCTCTTCAGATTATAAACTAGGGAAATATCCTTCAAATCCTGAAGAGATAGTTACTTTTGAGGCTGTTGCTGCCAAATAGATGTGGTTATAGTAAATAATTATAACAAGATACAGTATTATAATTTTTAAAAATAATCCTTGACAATAAGTTTTAGTATGATAATATGTATAAGCGATAGAAAAATAGAATACTCGGTAAGTAAGGCTACTATGAGGATATGGATTACTGCCGCGAAATAGTGGAGACACTATTAGCTGGTTTGAACAGTTGTTGTCGATTCAAGGCAACAAATAATGTAATTTCACCGCCTCACAGAGCTAAAGCTCAAACGAGATAAGATTAATATTGATTTTGATATTGAGATTATTGCTCCATGCATCGTTTGAGATGCATGGAGTTTTTTATTATATACTTTTATTGAAAGGGGGTGTATTGAATGGACGGTGAGCCTGGAGGTAATAATATAAGTGAGGTTGTGTTAATTCAATGCACCTTTGCTTATTTAAAGGAATTTCAAAGATAAGCTAGATAGGAGTGAAAAAAATGAACAAAAAAGCAGATAGAGTAATTTTAAAAGATATTGTTGAAGATCGTGTAAAACGAGATGAAATCAACAATAGATTATTAAATGCGTCCAAATTTGAGATTGAAAAGGTATATGAAGCCTTAGATAGTTCTAAAAATGGAAAGACAGAAGCACAAGTAGATTCTGCAAGAGAAAGGTATGGAGAAAATATTGTAGATTTTAAAAAAGAAGATAGTATATTAAAGAGAATAATTGAGGCTTTTGTAAATCCATTTACTATGATATTGATAGGTTTAGCAGTAGTATCAGCTTTTACTGATATTATATTAGTAACTGATATAGATAAGGATTATACTACTGTAGGGATTATATTGGCCATGGTAATTATATCTGGAATTTTGAGATTTACTCAGGAGATTAGATCGGGAAATGCTGCAAAGAAATTATTAGAGATGATAGAGACTACTGCAGCTATTGAAAGAGCTGGGCAAGAGGTAAGAGAAATTTCATTAGACGAAATAGTTGTTGGTGATATAGTTTATCTTTCAGCAGGTGATATGATTCCAGCAGATATAAGGCTATTTGAGACCAAGGACTTATTTGTATCCCAGTCGGCATTAACAGGTGAATCTGAACCAATTGAAAAGGTAGCTGTCCCATGTGAAGGAGAAATGGCAATTTTAGAAAGAAGAAACCTTGCATTTATGGGAACTACTGTTATTAGTGGCTATGCTAAGGGAATTGTAGTGGCAACTGGAAATGATACTGTATTTGGAGAAATAGCTCGAAGCTTAAATGAAGAGCCAACTATAACTAGCTTTGAGAGAGGAGTAAATGCTGTATCATGGGTCTTAATAAAATACATGTTTATAATGGTTCCAATTGTATTCTTCTTAAATGGGATTACAAAAGGTAATTGGTTATCAGCACTATTATTTGCAATTTCAATAGCAGTAGGATTGACGCCAGAGATGCTTCCAATGATTGTTACTACTTCATTGGCAAAGGGTGCTATTGCCATGTCAAAAGAAAAGGTAATTATTAAAAATTTAAATTCTATACAAAATTTAGGAGCAATAGATATCCTCTGTACAGATAAGACAGGTACATTAACAGAAGATAAGGTGGTTTTACAATATCACTTAGATATTGATGGGAATGAAGATACTAGAGTTTTAAGACATGGTTTTCTAAATTCCTATTACCAAACAGGATTGAAGAACTTAATGGATATTGCAATAATCAATAAGGCTATGGAACTTAAAGACGTGGATGAAAGACTAGGTAATTCCATTATAGATTATGCTAAGGTAGACGAGGTTCCATTTGACTTTAATAGAAGGAGAATGTCAGTAGTAGTAGAAGATAAAACTGGAAAGACTCAGATGATTACTAAAGGTGCAGTAGAAGAGATGTTGATTATTTCTAACTTTGTAGAATACAAAGGGGAAGTCGTGGAATTGACTGAAGAGAAAAAATCCTATGTTTTAGACAGGGTAAAGGAATTGAATAATAGTGGTATGAGAGTAATTGCTGTATCTCAAAAGACCAATCCTTCACCAGTAGGAGAGTTTTCTGTATCAGATGAATCAGATATGGTTTTAATAGGATATTTAGCATTTTTAGACCCACCAAAACAATCAGCTGTAGAGGCTATTGAAGCTTTAAAAAATAGTGGTGTAGATATTAAAGTAATTACTGGGGATAATGAAGATGTAACTAAATCTGTTTGTAATCAATTAGGAATTAGATATAATAAGATTTATTTAGGTTCTGATATTGAAGATATGACAGATGAAGAATTAGGAGAAATATCAGAAAGAGAGACTGTATTTGCCAAGATATCACCAGGTCAAAAGGCAAGGATTGTAAATGCTTTAAGAAATAGAGGACATTCTGTTGGGTATATGGGAGATGGGATCAATGATGCAGGAGCTTTAGATGTAGCAGATGTGGGAATTTCTGTAGACAATGCAGTGGATATTGCAAAGGAATCAGCAGATGTAATCTTATTAGAGAAGGATCTAATGGTCTTAGAAAATGGAATCATTGAAGGGAGAAAAACCTATGCTAATATGATTAAATATATTAAGATGACAGCTAGCTCCAATTTTGGAAATGTATTTTCAGTTTTAGTAGCAAGTGCATTTCTGCCATTTTTACCAATGGCTTCTATACACCTATTACTATTAAACTTGATATATGATATTTCTTGCACAGCTATCCCATGGGACAATGTAGATTCTGAATTCTTAGAAAATCCAAAGGATTGGGATGCCAGCTCAGTGTCTAAATTTATGCTTTGGATTGGACCAACTTCATCAGTATTCGATATTATCACATATCTATTGATGTATTTCATAATAGCTCCAATGTTTACAGATGGGTTATTATTTCACCAATTAACTGATCCAGCTATGAAGGCTCTATATATTGCAGTATTTCAGGCAGGATGGTTTGTTGAGTCCATGTGGAGTCAAACTCTTGTGATTCATATGATAAGGACTCCCAAAATTCCATTTATTGAGAGTAGAGCTTCCATTTCATTGACATTCTTAACCTTTGCAGGAATTTTCTTATTGACATTAATCCCATTTACAAAATTCGGTGCTTCAATTGGTTTAGCTCCGCTACCAAAGATCTATTTCTTATATTTGGCTATAACTATAATCTTATATATGGCATTAGCTACTATAATGAAGAAACTATATGTAAAAAAATATGGAGAACTTCTATAGAATAATGGCGACCTTTTGGTCGCCATTATATCTTTACTTACACATCATTTTTAATAATCTTAAATAGTGATTTGCCTCTCTTAATACATGATCTCCTAAAAGAGGTAATATAATAGATTTTATGTCGCATTCTACTAAACCTATTGTTCCAGCTTTCTTAAACTTCATTAATTCTTCAGTTGCTTTATAACTCTTGCTGATAATTTCTCTTTGTCTATTTTTTCTACATTTTTTTTCTAATTGTCCAAAGACAATGGAAAATTCTTCAGCAGTTTTTTTAAGCTCAGTCTCTACTGGGTCAAGAAGTCCTTCTATAAAGGCTGCATGTTCCCCCATGATACGATTCCAAAAATTTAATACGTCACATGTACTTTCTTTTAAAATATGTTTCTGTTGTAGGGCTTTTAGCATTTCCATATATAGTTCAGCTTCACGAAGGATATGTTCTATTAAAGTAGGATATAGGGATGTAGCAATTTTACATTCCAACATTTCATTTAATATTTGTTTTTTAAAATCAATTATCTCTCCTAATATATTGATAGATCTCATATTTATATTATAGAGAGCATCCTCTAACCATTGAGTATATACGAAATTTGGATCAGACATTAGATTTAATTCAGCTACAGTTATATCAAAGTTGATAGAGGCTTTAGTGGCGTTTGATGTATGCTCTTCTGCATCTAATGTGTAAGGTGTTACTAATTCATTAGATTTTAAAACAGCATCACTTACTGCTCCATTGGCAAGTTGTACCGTTTCTAACAAGATTTCTTCAAAACTCATCTTTAGAATATTTGCTCTTTCAGCATACGATGGATTGGTATATGGAAATCCAGTTTCAACAAAAAACATATGCTCTTTCATTATCCTCTGAAAGAAGAGGTTTATCTCCAGAGAAATCCTAATAAAATCTTCCCTTGATAACAAAAAAATACCCCCTTTCATAATAATACTTAATATATAGTATTATAAAAGAGGGTAATTGTTACCTTAATAGTTCATATTATATTTATTTTTTATCTCTATATTTAGCTTGTTTTGGTTGTTTTTAAGTTCTTTTACAAAGCTATCTGTAATATCTGAAAAATTTGTATGAGGATAGTCATCTATTATCTGCTTGAATATATCTAAAGTCTCCTCTTTGATATGCCATGTTTTGTCATCAAAGTTAGAGTTGTTTTTACCACCAAATAGAAAGGCGTAAATGTATTCATTATACATTTTATCCATTTGGTCTAGATATATAGAATAAGGATATGTCATCTTAAAATTTTCTAGCAATATTATTCTACTAGCTAACTTTTCCATAGATATCATAAGCTCTCCATCGTATAGATATGGTTTATTAGTATTTAATGCCAATATTTTTAAATAGTCTCGATATTCCTTTAATATAGCTTCTTCACAAGAATCCAAGATCTTCTGATAGTCGATTACATAATGATATACGCCCTCAGAATAATCTAGCTTATATCCTAACTTTAGATTGGATATTATCTTTGATTTAAGTTCATCTTCATTGTTTAGGATCTTTTGTCTACTAAGATATTCCATATCATTTAATCTTTCTAAAGATAAGCCATATTTTTTAAAGAGCTGATCGTGATTAAATCCCAATTGATATTTAGAAAATAGGTCGTTTATCTCTGTTGATTTGATTTGAGATTGCCTTTCCAATAGGGAAATATATTTCACAAGTAACTCTGTCTTATCTTTTGAAGATAGCCTATCCTTATTTTTCCTAAGATAGTCTATAAAGGTAAAGTCTCCAGAATCTAATATTCTATTGGCTTCATCTAGGATTTTCTTATCAGAGCTATTTTCATCAGAATTAGAATTACCTTTAAATCTCTCTACCTTAACTAATGTACCTCCATCATTTCCATTCCATTTATACCAAAGTCTTATTTTATCAGCATCTACAACGCTTAGATCTTCAGTTTCAGGGTCTAATACATATATACTAAATTCTAAGATTCCATCATTATCTATATCTTTTATCTCATTATTTGTATAAACTGATAGGAGATTTACCTTCTTCTCATTTAGAATACTTATCAACTTATCTTCTTTTAATGTAAATCCATAAGTGATACCAGAATGAGCTCCTACTTGATTATTTAAATATATTCCATTTTGATGTTCTGATATCTTTCCAACTACTAATTGATAATTAGTATTATCGTAATTCATAGATACACTATCTAATAACTGGTACTTTTCCCCACTAAATTTATAGACTCTGAGACTGCCTTCATCATCTTTATTTTCAGGGTTCCTCTCTTTAAATACCACTAACTCTGGAATATTGTCATCATCTAAATTACCCAAGGTAATATGTTCTGGATTGACCATATTGTTTTTTATTAGTAGATTACCCAATTCCCGCATCTTACTCATATATAATTCATCGTTTAGAAAATCATAGTTTTCATCTTTAGAATTTATGATTTCTCTAATAGAGTCCTCCAAGCTCATAACTTCTGGAAGAGCATTGGAAGAGGAGCATGATGATGTAATTATGGCTAAGAACAACAGTATAATTGGCATAATTATATGTTTAGATTTCATGATATTCCTCTCTTTCCAATATAATTATATAGCTTTTTTAAGCCTATTGGGTAACAAATGGGTTACATTAAATAAAATTGGAAGTATTTCACAATGTTAAAATCAGGATAATATTCAGAACATTAGAAATAAGGGAACAAGTGTTGACATTCTCCAAAAACATGATATTATTAAATTGTGTTAATTTATTAACAATAACTATAGTTTAGGGGGATATTATGTTTACATTAGAAGTGAAGAATACAGTAGATTCAATTATAAGTAAATATGGCAAAAATCAGTCTCTGATTATTAGTATATTGCAAGAAGTTCAAAAAGAGTACAGATATTTACCAGAAGAGATATTAGAATATATATCTCAAGAGATGGAAATTAGTTCCGCAAAGATATATGGTATCGCGACTTTTTATGAATTTTTTTCTTTGGAACCAAAGGGAAAATATATTATCAAGATATGTGATGGTACTGCTTGTCATGTTAGAAAGTCAACGCCAATCCTGAATGCTTTGAAAAAGGAATTATCATTAACAGATGGTAAAAATACTACTGATGACTTATTATTCACAGTTGAAACTGTATCTTGCCTAGGCGCATGTGGATTAGCTCCCGTCTTGACTATCAATGAAAAAGTTTATGGAAGTATGACTCCAGAAAAAACAGTAGAAGCATTGAATCAATTGAGAGAGGAGTGTAGTAATGAAAATTAATTCCATTGAAGAATTTAAAACATATAGAGAAAAGTTTAAGAAATCTTTAGATAAACAATATAAGAGAGTTATAGTCTGTGGTGGTACTGGTTGTGTAGCTGGTGGATCTATGGATGTATATGCTGAATTGAAGAGGTTAATAAAGGAAAAGGGATTATTAGTAGATGTTGAATTGGAAAAAGAAGAGGGAATAAGTGTCAAAAAAAGTGGATGTCATGGATTTTGTGAGGCAGGACCATTGGTGAGGATAGAACCAGAAAAATATCTATACTTAAAGGTGAAAGTAGAGGATTGTGAGGATATAGTAAATCAAACTCTTATAGAAGATAAGCCTGTTGAGAGATTGATGTATAAGCTAGATGAAAAAATATATCACACTCAAGAATCTATTCCATTTTATAAAGAGCAGACTAGATTAGTCCTTGAACATTGTGGACATATAGATGCAGAGTCTATAGAAGAGTATATTGCCTTTAATGGGTATCAGGCTTTAACAAAGGTATTAAGTGAAATGACTTCTGAAGAAGTATGTACGGAAATTCAAAATGCCAATCTAAGAGGAAGAGGAGGCGGTGGATTCCCAGCAGGGAAGAAATGGTCTCAAGTTCTTTCATATGATAGTGATATGAAATATGTAATCTGTAATGGAGATGAAGGAGACCCAGGCGCTTTCATGGACAGAAGTATTATGGAGGGAGATCCTCATTCTGTAATAGAGGGAATGACCATAGCAGCTTATGCTACAGGAGCAAAGGAAGGATATATATATGTAAGGGCTGAGTATCCATTGGCTATAGAGAGGTTGAATATAGCAATAGATCGAGCTAGAGAGCTTGGATTACTAGGTAAAAATATATTGGGAACAGATCTTTCCTTCGATATACACATAAGTAAAGGAGCAGGAGCATTTGTATGTGGTGAAGGTAGTGCTCTTATAGCATCTATAGAAGGGGAAAGAGGGATGCCTAGAGTTAGAGCAAAGAGGACTGTGGAAGAAGGATTATGGAAAAAACCAACAGTTCTAAATAATGTAGAGACATTTGCCAATGTTAGATACATAATTATGAAGGGTTCAGATTGGTTTAAATCCTTTGGTACAAAAGACAGTCCAGGTACCAAGGCATTTGCTCTTACAGGTAATGTAAACAATACTGGATTAATAGAGGTACCAATGGGTGCTACATTACGTCAAGTAATATTTGATATAGGTGGCGGTATTAAGAATGGGAAGAAGTTTAAGGCAGTTCAAATAGGTGGACCATCAGGAGGATGTTTGACTGAAGAATATTTGGATATGAAATTGGACTTTGACTCATTAAAAGAAGTAGGAGCTATGATAGGTTCTGGCGGAATGGTAGTAATGGATGAAGATACATGTATGGTTGAAGTGGCTAGATTCTTCATGGGCTTTACTCAAAATGAATCCTGTGGTAAATGCGTGCCTTGTAGAGAGGGAACCAAGAGGATGTTAGAAATATTGAATGATATAGTCGATGGAAAAGGTACTTTAGAAGATTTGCAACTGCTTGAAGAGTTAGCAGATACCATAACTAATACTTCCCTATGTGGTTTAGGAAAGACTGCTGCATTCCCAGTAATGAGTTCTTTAAAATACTTTAGGGATGAATATCTAAGCCATGTAGTGGACAAGAGATGTCCAACTAAGAATTGTCCTAATCTAAAGGTGATAAAGATAGATGAAACACTATGTAAGGGATGTAGTAAATGTGCAAGGCTATGTCCAGTAAGCGCAATCAAAGGTAAGGTAAAACATCCTTATGTTATAGATCAAGAAAAGTGTATTAAATGTGGCGCTTGTATAGAATCCTGTGCATTTAAAGCTATTGGGGAGGTATAAAAAAATGGGAACTATGATAATAGATGATAGGAAAGTAGAGTTTAATGGAGAGAAGAATGTTCTAGAAGTAGTGAGAAAAGCAGGTATAGATCTACCTACATTTTGTTACTATTCAGAATTAAGTCTATATGGCGCTTGTAGAATGTGTATCGTTGAAGATGATAGAGGAAAGATATTTACATCCTGCTCTCAAATTCCAAGGGATGGCATGAAGATATATACAAATACACCTAGACTAAGGAAATATAGAAAGGTGATATTGGAACTTCTATTATCCAATCACGATAGGGACTGTACTGCTTGTAATATAACTGGTAGATGTGATCTACAATCATTAGCACGTCGTTTTGGTATTGATAAGATTAGATTTAAGGAAAATCAACATAGATTACCTATAGATGATTCTAGTTATGGAATAGTAAGGAATCCAAATAAATGTATATATTGTGGAGATTGTGTAAGGGTTTGTGAAGAAGTTCAAGGAGTTGCAGCTCTAAGCTTTACACATAGAGGTGCAAATATAAAGATATCACCAGCTTTTGATAGAAAAATTGGTGAGGTTAACTGTGTAAGTTGTGGCCAATGTCGAACAGTCTGTCCTACTGGAGCTATAACTGTAAAAGATAATAGAGAAGATTTTTGGAATGTAATAGGTGACAAGACTAAGAGAGTAGTTGTACAAATTGCTCCAGCAGTTAGAGTAGCGTTAGGAGAAAGGTTCGGTTTACCTACAGGAGAGATTACTATAGGGAAAATCGTTGCAGCTTTAAAGATGATAGGAGTAGATGAAGTATATGATACTGCATTTGCTGCTGATATGACTGTTATAGAGGAAAGCAATGAATTCCTTGAAAGATTGACAAATGGTGAAAATCTACCTCTATTTACATCATGTTGTCCTGGGTGGGTAAGCTTTGCAGAAAATAGATATCCAGAATTGGAAAATAACATCTCATCTTGTAAATCACCTCAACAGATGTTCGGGGCAGTGATCAAGGAATATTATAAAGACAAGGATAAAGAAGATGGAAAAGAGACTATAATGGTTTCCATTATGCCATGTACAGCTAAGAAGGCAGAAGCAGCTAGAGAAGAATTCCAAAGAGATGGAATTAGAGATGTGGATATAGTCATCACTACACAGGAATTGGCTAGAATGATAAAGGAAGCTGGTATAGTATTTGAAGAGTTAGAAGATGAATCCTTTGATATGCCTTTTGGTTTAGCTAGTGGTTCTGGAGTGATATTCGGTTCTACTGGTGGGGTTTCTGAAGCAGTAGTTACTAGACTATTAAAGGATAAACCAGATCATTTAGATAAGGATGTAATATTTAAAAATGTTAGAGGCATGGAAGATATAAAGGAAGCTATATTCAATATAGAAGGTAAGGAAGTTCGAGTTGCCATAGTCCATGGTTTAAAGAGTGCAGATAAATTAGTAAAGCATATAAAATCAGGTGAGAGACATTATGACTTTGTAGAGGTAATGGCCTGCAAGGGAGGATGTATAGCAGGTGGAGGTCAGCCAGCACCTGTAGATATAAATATGAGAAGAGATAGAGCTAAGGGGCTTTATAAGATAGATAGGACTTCATTTATAAAGAGTTCAGAATACAATCCATTAGTGACATCATTGTTTGATGGTCTACTAAAGGACAAAAAGGATCTGATCCATGTGCACAAAGATAGGAAGTAATAGAACAGTTCTGGAATGTATTGAAGAGTTATTTAGAAATAATGAACTATCTCCAGAAAAGATCGGATATATCTTGACGAATATGAGAGACGATGAAAGAGAATATCTCTTAAGTAGGGCCTATGAAACTAGGGTGAAGGTCTATGGAAATAAGGTCTATATGAGAGGACTAATAGAATTTACCAATCATTGTAAGATGGATTGTAAATACTGCGGAATAAACAGAGAGAATGGCAATATTCATCGATATAGATTGACAGTAGAGGAGATATTAGACTGTTGTAATCGTGGATATAAATTGGGATTTAGAACTTTTATCTTACAAGGCGGTGAAGATATATATTTTACTGATGATATCATAGAGGATATGATATCAAAGATAAAGTCTAGATATCCTGATGTTGCCATCACCCTTTCTATAGGTGAAAAGGACTATGAATCTTATGAGAGATATTATAGAGCTGGAGTAGATAGATATCTGTTAAGACACGAAACAGCTAATGAAGAGTTATTTAATAGGATACATGTAAGCTCTAGCTTTAAAAATAGAATGAGATGCCTATATGATTTAAAGAAAATCGGTTATCAAGTAGGAGCTGGATTTATGGTAGGTATACCAGGACAAAAGGTAGAAAACTTAGTTCAAGATATCATGTTTTTAAAGAAACTAGAACCTGAGATGGTTGGTATAGGTCCATTTATCCCTCACAAGGATACTATATATAAAGATGAGAGAAGTGGCACAGCACGGGATACTATTACTATGCTGGCATTGATTAGATTATTCTTACCTAATGTCTTGCTTCCCGCTACTACTGCATTAAGCTCTATAGACTTAAACGGAAGAAAACAAGCTTTAAAATCAGGAGCAAATGTAATCATGCCAAATTTATCACCTACAGATGTTAGGGGAGATTATTCTCTATATGATGGAAAGTTCTCCATGGGTTATGAAGGTGGAGAATGTAAAAATTTCATCGAAAAAAGTATAGAGGAAATAGGACTTTCTGTAGATATGTCAAGAGGTGATAATATAAAGTGGAGGGAAAGCCATGATAGATCATGAATATATATATGGATTGTTAGAAGAAGCTAAAGGTGCTACAGAAACAGATATACGACGAGTACTGGATAAGGCAAAGGAGAAGAAAGGACTATCCCATAGTGATATAGCTATTTTACTTCAAGCTGAGGACGAAGATTACCTAAAAGAGATATTTAAAATAGCTGGAGAAATCAAAAGAGATATATATGGCAATAGGATAGTTATATTTGCTCCACTTTATTTAAGCAGCTATTGTGTCAATAATTGTGTTTATTGCGGATATAAAAATGATAATGACTTTAAGAGAAGAAAGCTTACTATGGAAGAGATAAGAGAAGAGGTAATGATCCTAGAGAAGATGGGACATAAGAGACTTGCATTAGAGGCAGGAGAGGATCCTATAAATTGCAATATAGACTATATATTAGATGCTATAAAGACAATCTATGATACCTATAATGAAAATGGAAATATAAGGAGAGTTAATGTAAATATAGCTGCTACTACGGTGGAAAACTATAGAAAGTTGAAAGAAGTAGGTATAGGAACTTATATATTGTTCCAAGAGACATACCATGAGGATACCTATAATAAGATGCATTTAAGAGGACCGAAGACTAGCTATAAATATCATACTACTGCTTTTGATAGGGCTATGGAAGCAGGTATAGATGATGTAGGCGGTGGAGTATTATTAGGGCTATATGATTATAAATTTGAGGTGTTGGGACTGATGCTCCACAATGAGCATTTAGAGAAGAAATTTGGAGTGGGATTTCATACTATTTCTGTTCCAAGGATAAAAAAGGCAATAGGAATGGATTTCGAACAATTTCCATATATTGTTACTGATGAAGAATTTAAAAAGATTGTAGCCATAATTAGACTTGCAGTTCCATTTACTGGAATCATATTATCTACTAGAGAGAGCCATGAGATGAGAAGAGAGGTTATAGAATATGGAGTATCTCAAGTTAGTGCAGGTTCTTGTACTGGAGTAGGAGGGTACAAGGAAAGGGAAGAGAAAGACACTTCTCAATTTTTAGTATCAGATAGTAGAAAGCCCTTTGAGGTTATAAGAGAATTAATAGAATGTGGGCACATACCATCCTATTGTACGGCTTGTTATAGGATGGGAAGAACTGGTGATAGATTTATGCAATTGGCTAAAACTGGGGAAATACAAAATGTGTGTCATCCTAATGCTCTTATGACCTTAGTAGAATATGCTGCAGACTATGGTGATAAAGAATTGCAGAGCTTGGTAGATAGTATTGTAGATAGAGAATTATTAAATATCAAGGCAGACAAGATAAGAGAGCTTGTAAGGGACAATATAGGAAAAATCAAAGAAGGCAAAAGAGATCTATATCTTTAATTGAGGAGAATATCTATGAATAGTACACCGAAGGCAAATAGAAAGCACATAATATTCTATGGAAAGAGAAATGTAGGCAAATCTTCTATCATGAACAAGATAATAGGACAGGATATCTCTTTAGTATCGGATGTTAAGGGAACTACTACAGATCCAGTATCCAAGGCTATGGAGTTGCTTTCTATTGGACCTGTAGTATTTATAGATACTGGTGGATTAGACGATGAAGGAGAATTAGGAATATTAAGAGTAGATAAGACGATGGAAACTCTTGAAAAGGCAGACTTTGCAATCTATGTAATGGACATAGAAGATATAGATGATATGTTCTATCCTCAGCTTGTAAAGAAATTTAAAGAAAAGAATATTCCCTATATTATCCTTATAAATAAGATAGATCTAGTTTCGGAAGAAGAATTAAAGGATATAAAGAGGGCAATACAGTGGAGATTGAATAGAGAGAATGTCCTATTTGTTTCTACGAATGATGAGAGTACTATAGTCAACTTAAAATATGAGTTGATGAAAAGACTTGGAACTATAGTGGATAGACATGAGACTTTGGTAGGAGACATAGTTCCCTATGGTGGCAAGGTAATCATGGTAGTCACTATAGATGAGGAAGCTCCTAAAGGTAGACTTATATTGCCTCAAGTTCAGCTCATTAGAGACTGTCTAGACCATGGAATCAAGTCCTATATAGTACGAGATACGGAACTTGTATCAGCATTGGAAGACTTAAAAGATGTAGATTTAATAGTTACAGATTCTCAGATATTTAAAAAAGTAGAAGAGAATGTACCAAAAGAGATTAATTTGACTAGTTTTTCCATAATTATGGCTAGGCAAAAAGGTGATCTAGGTATGTTTTTAGAGGGGATTAAGTGCGTTGAAAAGTTGAAGGAGAAAGCTCATCCAAGGGTGCTAATTATGGAGAGTTGTACTCATAATACTTCACATGAAGATATAGGAAAAGTTAAAATCCCAAAGATGTTGGAAAGATATATAGATAGACAAATAGATTTTGAATTTGGAGCAGGGCAGGTATTTCCAAGAGATTTGGAAGGTATAGATTTAGTAATTCACTGTGGATCTTGTATGTTAAACAAAAAGACTATGTTAAATAGGATTCAGATGTGTAAAGATCACAATATTCCCATTACTAATTATGGAATGGTACTGGCATATTTAAAGGGTATACTCAATAGGGCAGTACATGTATTTACCAATGCGGGGACGGCTTTTGTTCAATCTAATGAATCTAATGAATCCCCGTTAAATCCCCTTTAAATATACAAAAAATATAGAGTGCATATGCACTCTATATTTTTTTAAAACATTCTCTTAAGAGAACCTGCTTCAGATATTATATCTTCTAATTCATATATGGAGATTGGGAAATAAGGTATATCTACATAGTATGGAGTAATCTCATACAGTTGAAATAATATGACTAGAGATCCATCTGCAATATAGAAGTCTTGATTTGGCTAATCTCTGTGAAATCACCTATCTTATAAATATGGGAACCGAATATAGAAAAGATAAAAAAGAAGGAGTTTACCAATATTTGTAGAATAGTATAATGGTGAAAAATATAGTATGAGTATGAAAGGGGATAGGATATGTTTAAGACTATGGAATTTAAAGATGACAAACTCTATTTAATAGATCAGAGAAAGTTACCGACGGAGTACATAATATTTGAATGTAATAACTATAGGGATGTAGACTTTGCCATAAGAGATATGGTAGTAAGGGGAGCACCAGCTATAGGAGCTGCTGCAGCATATGGTGTAGTTTTAGCAGCAAAGGAATTTATAGGATTAGATAAGTTTGATTTTTTAAATAATCTAGAAGATGCTATGAATATACTATATAGAGCTAGACCTACTGCAGTAAATCTGATGTGGGCCATAGATAGAATGCGAACACTAGTTAAAGAAAATAATGATTTGACAAATAGGGAGATATACAAGGAGGTAGAGAGATTAGCAAATAGGATATCTATTGAAGACATAGAGATCAATAAGAGTATAGGTAAATATGGAAATGAGATAATTCCTCAAAATGCTACAATATTGACTCATTGCAATGCAGGAGCTTTGGCAACTGTAGGATATGGAACTGCATTAGGAGTCATAAGATCAGCACATTATTCAGGAAAAGATATTCTAATCTATGCAGATGAAACAAGACCAAGGCTCCAAGGGGCTAAACTTACTGCATGGGAGTTAGTAAGGGAAAATATCCCCTGCAAATTAATAGCAGATAATGTAGCAGCAAGTTTAATAAGAGATGGAAAGATAGATGTAATAGTAGTAGGAGCTGATAGAATAGCTTTAAATGGAGATACGGCAAATAAGATAGGGACATTTATGTTATCTGTAGTAGCTAAAGCTTATAATGTGCCTTTTTATATTGCAGCACCTATTAGTACCATAGATTTTGAAATAGATTCAGGAGATGAGATAGAAATAGAAGAAAGAGATAGTATTGAAGTCACTCATATAGATAATATAAGGATAGCAGCAGAGGAAGTAGAGGTATATAATCCAGCATTTGATGTAACACCATGGGAGAATATAACGGGAATAATTACAGAAAAGGGAATTATAACAGCACCATATAGGGAAAATATAGGAAAATTAAAATAAGGTAAAAAATGTGTAAGTCATTTCATGATTTACACATTTTTTTATTATATAAAGTATGAAAGCTACTTAAAAAACGTAAATTATACATAAATTGTCATATGATTTAATATAAAACTCTATGAGATTAAAAATTAAAATAAAAAGGGGGAAAATAATATGACCAATACATTAGATAGGAAATCTGTTTTGAAGGCCTATAGATTTCCACTAATCCTAATATCCGGCATCATAATAGGGTGTATAATTGGCTTTATATTCGGTGAAAATGCAAAGATATTAAAGCCGTTAGGGGACATATTTTTAAATCTAATCTTTGCCATAGTAGTCCCTGTGGTATTCTTTTCTATCAGTAGTGCAGTAGCAAGCATGAGTAATATGAGAAGGCTTGGAAAGATATTAGGATATATGTTGCTGCTCTTTGTCATTACAGGTATAATTTCTTCTATAATAATGAGTTTGGCAGTTCAAGTCATTAAACCTGCAGAGGGAACAGATTTTCCATTAGATGAAAGTGCCACAGTTGAAAAATTAAGTTTTAGTGAACAGGTAGTCAGTTCCATAACTGTACCAGATTTTGTAGATTTACTTTCTAGACAGAATATGTTGCCTTTAATAGTATTCTCTATACTCTTTGGATTTGTAGTCAGTACATTTGGGGAGAGAGCAAAGCCGCTAGTAGATTTACTTACACTAATAAGTGATGTAATAATGAGGTATGTAAATTTTATCATGTATTATGCGCCAATAGGTTTAGGAGCTTATTTTGCATATCTAATTGGAGATATGGGGCCTCAATTGTTAGGTACTTATGCAAGAACTATGCTTTTACTGTATTATCCATTGTGTCTACTATACTTTATATTTGGATTTGCTGGTTATGCTTATTTTGCCGGTGGAATTCAAGGTGTCAAGGTATTCTTTAAAAACATTTTACCAGTGGCAGCTACTTCATTAGGAACTCAGAGTTCCATTGCATCATTGCCTATAAATCTTCAAGCTAATAAAAATATGGGAGTACCAAAAGATATCCGTGAGATAGTCTTACCTATTGGAGCAACTGTTCATATGGATGGATCTGTATTTTCAGCTATACTTAAAATATCTCTGATGTATGGACTATTTGGAAGGGAATTTACAGGTATTGGAACTTGGATAATAGCTACAGTTGTTGCCATATTAAATGGAATGGTCATGTCAGCTGTTCCAGGTGGAGGTTTGATAGGAGAGGTTCTTATTATGAATCTATATGGTTTTTCAATGGAGGCTTTTCCAATAATAGCAACAGTAGGCTTTTTAGTAGATCCACCAGCAACAATGATAAATTGTACAGGAGATTCTGTGGTATCTATGATGGTAGCTAGATTGATTGAAGGTAAAGACTGGATGGAGAAAGACTTGACTGCAAATGAAGATGAAGGTGTTTTAGATATAGGATAGAAGACGGCAACGAAAGTTGCCATTTTCTATGGGGAATTCATAAAGTACTTTCTGAGATAGACAACAGCCCTAGATTTGATATAATATAATTATCTAAAATTATGAATGTTTAAATTCTATTAAAAGAGATAGTTTTGATTTTTATGGAGTTTAAATTAAGTTATGAAATAGGAGTTAAGTATATACAAAGTTATAGGAAAATCATCATATCTAGGAGGATACATGATGAAAGTAAGAACTAATGAAGAGTTGGAAAAGATCTTTGATGGGATAAGTTTTGAAAAATTTAAGAATTTAGGTGACTATGATAATATCACTATTGTAGATCAAGATGGTATTATAATATTTTATGATTTTGCTGATTTAAATCATCTAAAATTACTCTCAATAGTTCCTGATGAGATGGTAGGTAGCAAGATAACCTCTGTTTGGGCAGATTTAGATGATGACAATAGTACTCTAATGAGGGTTGTACATACTGGTAAAGAGATTTTAGACAACAAGCAAATTCATAAGACAAAAGGTGGTAGAATAGTTTATACAGTTAATTCCATCTTTCCATTTTTTGCAGATGGAAAGATAGTTGGAGCAATAGAATTCAATAGGTTTTATTTTAATAAAGAAGATATTAAATTACTTCATAACTATTCTCCTCATAAGATATATAGGAAAAATAATACTATCTATACAGTTGAAAATATCATTACTCAAAATTCAAATATGATGAAAATTAAAGATAAGATGAATAGAGCATCTAAGACAGATTCCTCTATTTTAATTTATGGTGAAACAGGAACAGGAAAGGAAATGGTAGCACAGTCTATTCACAATTTAAGTGATCGATTTAATATGAAATATGTGTCTGTAAATTGTGGTGCAATTCCATTGACATTATTTGAAAGTTTGATGTTTGGTACGGTGAAGGGAAGTTTTACAGGTTCTGATAATACTGTTGGACTTTTAGAGGAGGCCAATGGAGGTACATTATTTTTAGATGAGATAAATTCTTTAGATATGAGTTTACAGGTAAAGCTATTGAAAGCTATTGAAGAAAAGGTAATTAGGAAAGTTGGAGGAAGTAGATATATTCCAATAGATATTCGTGTCATTGCAGCAACTAATGAGAACCCAGAAGAGCTAGTCCAAAGAGGTAAACTTCGTGAAGATCTGTTTTATAGATTAGGAGTAGTTCAGATTGATTTGCCAACATTAGATACTAGAAAGGAAGATATTCCTATACTAGTAGATAGTTTTATAAATTTCTACAATGGAAAGATGAATATAAATATCACTGATGTACATCCAGATGTAATGAAAAAATTTTATGAATATGATTGGCCTGGAAATATTAGAGAATTAAAAAATGCTATAGAATATGCTTATAATAGTGTAACAGGTAGTGAGATTACCTTAGAAGACATTCCTAAAAAGATAAGAAGATGTAGGAATAAAAGCAATATAGATATTCAAAATAAAGGCTTAAGTCTAGTTGAGATGATAGAGAAATATGAAAAACAGATAATACTCGATGAATTAGAGAAGATGAACTATAAGAAAACAGATACGGCAAAAAATCTAGGTATATCAAAACAATTATTGAACTATAAGATCAATAAATATTCATTAGAATAGTTAGTAAAAAATATTTTACTGATCAGTAAAATATTTTTTATTTTTTAAAATATAAAGCTAGTAAATGTCTAGATAATGGGCATTTTACTAGCTTTATATTTTTGGCATGTTAATTGCTTTATATTATTAATAGACAAGTTAAGGTGATTTAGTGAATTTGATTATATAGGAAGGAGGAGTGAGTAGGAAAACAATTACACTAAGTCACAAAAAATTTCTAAAGAGAGGATTTGAGTTATGAATAAAACCTTAAGAGATAGTATAATTATTGGCCTTGCACTTTTTGCAACATTCTTTGGGGCAGGGAACTTGATATTTCCACCATTTTTAGGTCTACAATCTGGAACAGAATGGTTTAAAGGAGTTGTTGGGTTTATTGCATCAGGGGTAATAATGCCTGTAGTTGCAATATACATAATATCTTATGCAGGTGGTACAGTAGATTCATTAACTAAAAAGATACATCCAAAGTTTTCACATCTAATACTTTTAGGATTGATGATATTTTCAACTCTTATTGCAATTCCAAGGACAGCTGCAGTTACGCATGAATTAGGAATTCAAGCATTATTTCCAGAATTTCCGATTATACCAGTTATTATTGTGTTTTTTATACTAACATACTATTTTGTGAATGATAAAAACAATGTAATAAATAAGATAGGTGGACTTTTAACACCTGCTTTAGTAGTCATCTTAGTATTTATTATAGTTAAAGGAGTATTAAATCCAATTGCAGAACCAATAGAAACAGGAATATCAAATGCATTTACGAATGCTCTATTAGGAGGATATCAAACTGGAGATCTACTTGTAAGCTATATGGTAGCTAGTATATTTATTACTGATATTATAAATAAGGGGTATAAAACAGAAAAACAAAGAAATGGAATGATAGCAGCAGCAGGAGTAGTTGCCTTTATATGTCTATCTATAATCTATGCAGGATTATTATATCTTGGAGCTACGGGAAGTAGTATCTACCCACAGGATATTGATAGAGCCGAGTTGTTATTATCAACTGTCAGACCTATTTTAGGTAGTAGTGGACTATATGGTCTTGGGATTGTAGTTACATTAGCTTGTTTAACCACATCTATAGGATTGACTACTTCAGTAGCACAATTTTTTAACGAAGCATCAAAAGGGAAAATTAAATATAGTGCAGCAGCAGGAATCGTTTGCATTATAGGCACTTTCATAGCATTAATGGGAGTAGATAAAATAGTAGTAATATCTACACCAATATATTTATCTATATATCCAATATGTATTGTAGTCATATTAGTTGGATTGTTTTACAGATATATTCCAAATACGGAATCATATAGAGGAGCAGTGTTTATGACTGGTATTATCAGTTTATCAGAAGCTCTTATGTCTATAACAGAAGTGCCTTTCTTAGAAAATCTAATTAGCTCTATTCCATTAAGTGATATGGGATTTGCTTGGTTAATTCCATCCATCATTGGATTTGTTGGTGGAACAATTATAGGTTTATTGAATAAACAAAGCGTTGAAAAATCAGAAAGTACTATTTAATTAATTTAAAATATATTTATATATAGGAGGAAAAGACATGGAAAATATTGAGAAAAAGGGTTTAGATACGCAAATTGTTCATGGGGGGAATGTAATAGATCCAACTACAGGCGCACTTGTTACACCAATCTATCAGACATCTACATTTGTATTCAAAAATGCAGAAGAAGCGGCAGATAAATTTGCTCACAAGGAACAGCCAGGGGCCTATCTTTATACAAGAGTTGGAAACCCAACACAGGAACAATTAGAAGATAAGATAGCTCTTCTTGAGGGTGGAGAAGCAGGACTTGCATTTTCTTCTGGTATAGGTGCTATTTCTACGACTATATTGACACTATGTAGCTCAGGAGATCACATTGTCTCAACTAATTCTATCTATGGTTCTACATATGCTTTTTTAAGTAAGCATTGCAAGAGATTTGGAATTGAAACAACATTTGTTGATGGGGAAAATACTGAAAATATAAGAAAAGCGATGAAAGAGAATACAAAGATTGTATATATTGAATCACCATCTAATCCAGTGTTAGCATTAGTTGACATTGAGGCAGCTGCAAAGATTGCCCATGAACATGGTGCATTATTACTTATTGACAGTACTTTTGCCTCTCCATACTCTCAAAAACCACTAAAATTAGGTGCAGATATCGTCATTCACAGTGCAACTAAATCTATCAATGGACATGGTGATGTTATTGCAGGGATTATAGTTGGGAAAAAGGAGATATTGGATAAGGTTAGATTTGATGGAATTATGGATACAACAGGAGCTTGCTTAAGTCCTTTTGATTCTTGGCTAATACTTAGAGGAATGAAAACCCTTGGTGCTAGAATGAGAATTACAACATCAAGTGCATTAAAAGTAGCTAGATTCCTAGAAAAACATCCTAAAATTGAAAAAGTATATTATCCAGGATTAGAAAGTAATCCTCAACATGAATTAGCTAAGAAACAGATGGATGACTTTGGTTCAATTGTAAGTTTTGAAGTCAAAGGTGGAGTTGAGGCAGGCCGTCAACTAATGAACAATGTCAAAGTATGTACTTTGGCAGTAAGCTTAGGAGATGCAGAAACATTAATAGAGCATCCGGCATCTATGACTCATAAGCAAATTAAGCGAGAAGAGAGATTAGAAGCAGGTATTACAGATGGACTTGTTAGATTATCCATTGGATTAGAAGATCCAAATGATATAATCAATGATTTAGACGAAGCGTTAAAATAAAGTTTTTTAAAATCTAAGATATATGGGTATATAGATAAAAGAGATTCAATTAATGCATAGAAAGGTGATATAGATGAAGAGAGTAGCTATATTGATAGAAAACTTATTTGATGAAAGAGAGCTTATATATCCATATTATCGTCTATTAGAAGAAGGGTATGAAGTTCATCTAGTTGGAAGTGAGAAAGATACTATATACTCTTCTAAGGCAGGGGTTACAGAAAGAAGCACCCATTCATCAATAGAAGTATCTGCAAAGGATTATGACGCTGTCATAATTCCAGGAGGATTTTCCCCAGATAATATGAGGAGATGTAAGGCAACGGTGGAATTTGTCAAAGGAATGGATAAAGAGAATAAGATAATAGCTGCAATTTGTCATGGTCCATGGATGATGGCATCATGCTGTGATCTTAAAGGTAAGAAGGCTACATCATTCTATTCCATAAAAGACGATTTAGTGAATGCTGGAGCAGAATATATAGATGAAGAGGTAGTGGTAGATGGAAACTTAATCACATCTCGTACTCCAAAAGATTTACCAGTATTTTTAAAGACAATAATAGAAAAACTTAATTAAAGCTACTGTTTTTGAGACACCTTATGGGTAGAAATACCTATGAGGTGTTTTTAAATATATCTTTAATGTATAGATTCATTATACCGATGTATATATATTATATATGGTATTGATTTATCCTTAATAGTAGTAAAGTATATTCACAGAAGTTTATGATATCAAATATGATTTTATAATTTCAATATGGGTATTAGAAAAGTAGAGAACAATTCGATGGTAGATGTTTGAAGAACAAATAAAGAGCTTGAGATTATGACAGAAAATATTATTATAGTTGCTATTAAAGTAAATAGATATATCAAGAAAAAATTAAAATAGATAGATGTCAATGTAAAGTTAGCTTTAGAAAATGGTCATATTAGAAAGGCATTAATTAAATCAATAAAATAAAAGAAAGAGGTGTAAGGTATGACAACAAATAAAGAATTAGCTATTAAAATTCTTGAATTGGTTGGGGAAAAGAAAAATGTGATTGCAGCAACTAATTGTATGACAAGGCTTCGCATTAGGGTGAAAGACATCTCAAAGGTAAAAATGAAAGAATTAAAAAATACAGAAGGGGTACTAGGTGTAGTAGAATCAGACACATTACAGGTTGTAGTTGGACCTGGTAAGGCTAAAAAACTAGCTGACATTTTTGTTGAAGAGCTTGGTATTGCACAGGATTCAGCGGTCATGGAAGATTGGCAAGAAAACAAGGAAAGTATCAAAGCAAGACAAAAGAAAGGTCCAGTAAAGGCGGGTTTAGAAACAATAGCAGGAATATTTATTCCTCTTATTCCAGCTATTATTGCAGCAGGTATTTTTAACGGCTTTGCATCCTTAATATCAACTCTTCAGGGTAGTGGAAGTTTACCAGATACAGGAACATGGAAATTTATTCAATTGATGTTCTCATTAATAGGTTCAGGCTTTTTAGGGTATTTTGCAATATATACAGGTATTAATTCTGCTAAAAGATTTGGTGCCACTGAAGCTTTAGGTGGAATGGTAGGAGCTATGTCTATTGGGGCACAAATCAATAATATTTCTGAATTGTTTGGTTTATTTAATGCAGAAGTTCCATTAAACTCTATTCTTACAACTGGAAAGGGAGGGATTATTGGAGTTATTTTAGGAGTGTATTTTCTTTCTAAGGTAGAAAAACGAATAAGAAAAGTAGTTCCAGATGTACTGGATTTAATCCTTACTCCAGTTTTGACTCTATTAGTTACTGGTTTAGCACTAGTTCTAATAATAATGCCAGTTTCAGGATTTGTATCTGATGGATTAGTAAGTGTTTTAAGTGTAATAATCAATTCAGATAATACAATTGTAAGTGTTATATCTGGATATGTATTGGCAGCAGTATTTTTACCAATGGTACTATTGGGACTTCACCATGGGCTTATTCCTATCTATGCAATACAACTTGAATCTATGGGAGGAGTTTCATTGTTTCCAGTTCTTGCAATGGCAGGTGCCGGGCAGGTGGGCGCTGCAATAGCAATCTATTTTAAGGCAAAAAAAGTAGACAATAAAAGAATGCAGTCCGTAATTACTGGTGCATTACCTGCGGGTATTTTAGGTATAGGTGAGCCACTAATATATGGAGTTACATTGCCTTTAGGAAAGCCCTTTATTACAGCAGGATTAGGAGCAGGTTTTGGTGGAGCATATGTAATGGCATCTAAGGTTTTAGCTACTGCATGGGGACCATCTGGTTTAGTGGCAATACCTTTAATGCAGCCAGATTCTATATTAAATTATTTCCTAGGAATTATAATCGCATATATAGGTGGTTTTATAGTGACAAATCTGTTTATAAAGTCAACTGAGTTAGTAGATAAAAGTGAAGGTGATGTCAATGTTTAATAAATTTGGTTTATCTGTATATATTTCTACATTTGACTTGCAAAAGGAGATGTTAGAAAGATTTGCAGGAAGTGGATACTATGTATTCACTTCTTTCCACATGCAAGAAGAATTCAATACACTTGATGACTATTGTATAAAAGCTAAAGAACTATGTTTATGGCTAAAAGAAAGACAATTTAAAATAATTGGAGATGTGTCAATTAAAACTTTAGAATTTTTTCAATATAAATCTATAGTTAAATTTGCTAAAGATTTTAATCTAGATATATTACGTTTAGATTATGGATTTAGTGATGATGACATATTATCAGTTTCCAAGGAATTCTCCATATCCTTTAATCCTTCAACGGAGGATGAAATATTGGCAAGAAAGATCTTAGAGAGAAATACAGAAGTCTATGCTCTCCATAACTTCTATCCTAGGCCTGAAACAGGATTAGATTCAGAGTGCTTTGTACAAATTAATCAGCGATTAAAGGATTTGGATATTAAAACCTTAGCATTTATTGCTGGAGATGAGTTGAGACGTGCTCCAATATATGAGGGATTACCTACTTTAGAAAAACATAGAGATATACCTCCATATGTAGCATTTTTAGATCTCTTGATCAATTATGAGGTTGATGGTGTATTTGTAGGTGATATAAAGTTATCGGAGAAGCAAAGCAATTTAATTATGGACTATCTCAAGGATGGAATCATAAATATACCTGTAGAGTTTTCACCGGATTTTCAATATCTTTATAATCAAGTATTTACTATTCGAGCTGATTCACCTATGGCTATAATGAGACTTAAGGAATCTAGAGAATATTCCTGTGATGGAGAAAAGCAACAGCCATATAATTGTGTAGCTAGGGATAAAGGCACAATTACCATGGATAATATAGGCTATAAGAGATATTCAGGGGAAATTCAGATATTAAGAAAAGATTTCCCACGGGATGATAGGGTAAATGTAATTGGCAGAGTGAATAAGGATTACTTTGATATTCTAAACTGTGTAAAAAATAAAAGTAAGATTAGATTTATCTGGAGCTTTTAGAAGACACTTGTATTTTTAGGTAGCTTAAACTACCGAGAAAAATATCAGCAGCAGACTTTGAAGCATTGGCATTGAAGTATATGGCGCAGATCGATTTGTAGTTGGTAATAGTAAACCTAAAAAAGCAGTTCGTATATCAATTTATGCATCTGAAACCATAGAGAACTTAGAACAAGGCTTAAAAATCATAAGGGAGTTGCTTAGCTCCATTTGAGAATAAAAAATAAATTGTACGCCACACAATTATTTAATCGTATGGCGTATTTTAATGTGATAATATATATGGTAAGACAAATGTTTATGTATAAAGGAGGCAAATGTAGTTATGAAAACATTTCGTTTTGCTGTTAGACAAATAATACCTTTGATATTTTCATATGTTTTTGTAGGTATTGCATTTGGTATTCTGATTAAAGAAGCAGGTTATTCAACTATTTGGGCTTTTCTGTCAGGAATTTTTATTTATGCAGGCTCTATGCAGATTGTCATGGTTTCTCTTATGACATCTGGTGCACCCTTGTATATGATTGCAATTATGACATTCTTCATCAATGCAAGACACATTTTTTATGGTATTGGATTTATTGATAAATTTCGGAAAATGGGCTGGAAGTATCCTTATATGATTTTAACACTAACAGACGAAACATATTCACTACTTTGCTCTGTTAAATATCCTGAGGATATGGATGAGCAAAAAGCAAACTTTTATATAGCTCTATTATGCCATTTATTATGGATCTTCAGTTGTACAATGGGAGCTTTAATCGGTGAAATACTACCTTTTAATATAATGGGAATTGAATTTTCTGCTACGGCTTTTTTTGTTGTAGTTTGTGTTAACCAATGGCGTGAGCTAGATACACGCATTCCTGCTATTACAGGATTTTTTAGTGCTATTGTTTTTTATATCTTGTTAGGGGCAGATAATTTTCTACTTCCTGCATTATCTGTGAGTTTAATTGTACTGATGATTATGAAGGATAAAATAGATGTAAAAATGGAGGGAAGCATGTATGACAATTGATATAGGATATTCTGTTGCAGTTTTAATTGTAGTTGCATTAATAACTGGCTTTACTCGTGCAATACCATATCTTTTATTTGGCAGGAAAAAAGAACTTTCCAAAACTGTTCAATATCTTGGAATCGTATTACCACCAGCTATAATTATTATTCTAGTGGTTTATTGCCTGAGGAATATTAATTTCACTGCTTTCCCTTTTGGACTTGCAGAATTGATATCTATTGGGATTGTAATAGTTGCACAAGTGGCAAAAAAGAATACTTTTCTTAGTATATTTCTTGGGACAGCCTGTTATATGGTTTTGATTCGTACGGTATTTCCGATATAATTAAAATTTTAATGTTTAAGGGATATGCTTAGTGAAATAATGAATAATTATTTTATCACATAATCGACACAATTTATATCTATAATATAATTATACTAACTAAGATTTAGCAGGGGGTTTTTTATGTTTAAAATTCTAGTAGTAGATGATGAGGAAAAAATCCGTGAAGTTGTCAGAGAATATGCAGAATTTGAAGGCCACATCGTAGTTGAAGCTAGGGATGGAATGGAGGCAGTTAATCTATGCAAAACTCAAGACTTTGATGTAATAGTAATGGATATTATGATGCCAAAACTAGATGGATTCTCTGCATATAAGGAAATAAAAAAATTGAAAACTATACCTGTTCTTATGCTTTCAGCCCGTGGAGAAGAATATGATAAGCTTTTTGGATTTGAAATAGGTATTGATGATTATGTAGTTAAGCCATTTTCTCCAAAAGAGGTCATGGCTAGATTAAATGTAATAGTCAATCGTAATAGAAAATCTAGAGATGAAGACATTGAAAACCGAAAGCTAGTCTTTAAAGGTCTTCATATAGATATGATAGGTAGAAGTGTATTTGTAGATGGAAATAAGGTTGATATGACGCCTAAAGAATACGATCTCTTATTCTATCTAGTAGAAAATAGGAATGTGGCACTTACTAGAGATAAACTATTAAGCGAGGTATGGGGATTTGATTTCTATGGTGATGATAGAACTGTTGATACACATATTAAGATGCTTCGAAATAGTCTAGGTCTTTATAGAGATTATATAGTAACACTGAGAGGATTAGGCTATAAATTTGAGTATATTGAGTAAATAGAGTGTGGTGAATAATTTGAGAAAAACCTTTGACACTAATAGCCTAAAATTTAAGTTGTGGACTTATTTTATCTTTTTTGCTGCAATCATAATGACTATACTTTGGCTTTTGCAGATAGTTTTTCTAAATACCTATTATAAGACTATGAAGATAAATGAAATAAAGAGAATAGGCGATTCATTAGTTGAAGAATATAATAAAGATGGTTTTGAAGATTTGATTTATAGTACTTCCTTTAGCAAGGGGATAATTATTCAGGTGTTTAATGAAAATGGCGACCCAGTATTTCCAATAAACAACTTTGGAGAAATACGACCGCCTAAAAGAGAACCAATTATGACTAAGGAGCTTATTAGTAGATTAGAAAATAGTTCTGATGGGAAAATAGAATATACCATTGAAGATTCTAGAATGAGAGCTCCTACTATAGTATATGGAGCAATTTTAGAAGGAGAGACTAAAGAAAGATTATATCTATATATCAATGGATTGCTAGAGCCTATAGATTCGACTACTTCTGTGCTAAAAAATCAATTGATAATCGTAACTATTATATCATTATTTTTAGCCATATGGCTTTCTTTTTTTATAGCGACCAAGCTATCTAAACCAATAACCAATGTGACCAGTTCAGCAGCTTTATTAGCTAAAGGTAATTATAATGTAGTTTTTGAGAGAGGGGATTACACAGAGATTAATCAACTAGCAGATACTCTAAATTTTGCTACAACAGAGCTTTCTAAGACGGAAGAGCTTAGGAGAGAGCTCATTGCCAATGTGTCCCATGATTTACGTACACCTCTAACTCTAATAAAATCCTATGCTGAAATGATAAGAGATCTATCAGGAAACAATCCAGATAAACGTACTTCTCATTTGAAGGTGATTATAGATGAGACAGACAGGTTAAATATATTAGTTAACGATATGTTAGATTTATCAAAGATACAGTCGGGAATAATTGAAATAGATTATAAAGCTTTTGATATTGTAGAGACTACGAGAAACATATTAAAGAAGTTTGCTGTTTTAACGGAGATTAGTGGTTATAAATTCTTTTTAAATGGTGATAGAGATACTACTGTAATTGGAGATGAAAGGAAAATAGAACAGGTACTATATAACCTCATCAGCAATGCTGTGAATCATACTGGAGAGGATAAACTTGTGACTATTAATGTTGAAAATAAAGGAGAATATATAGAAACTAGGATTATCGATACTGGAAAGGGAATTCCCCAAGACGAAATACCTCATATTTGGGAAAGATATTATATGGTTGGAAAAACATATAAGAGAGGAGTAGTAGGAAGTGGTTTGGGACTATCAATTGTTAAAGGCATACTTTTAGCCCATGATGTAAAGTTTGGTGTAGAAAGTACATTAGATGAAGGAAGTACCTTTTGGTTTCAATTAAAAGTTGAGGAATAGAAAAATAATAGAAATATTGAACTAATATTTATCTTATATTGGCTCGTATTTCTATTTTTTTGTGCTTTTCACCTGAATTTCTGAATAATATCATATAGTTTTCACAAAGACAGACTAATATGTATTTAGGACAGAAACTAGGAGGTGAAAAGTTGAATCAGATTAGATATAGACATGAATATAAGTTTTATATCAATATAGGAGATTATTATGTTTTAAGGACTAGACTAAAGGCTCTGATGAATCTAGATATGAATTCTAGAGATAAGGGAGAATATTTTATTAGAAGTATATATTTTGATGATATAGATGATACTGCTCTATTTGAAAAGATAAATGGTGTAAATCATAGGGAAAAATTTAGGATAAGATTTTATAATGGTGATACTTCATTTATTAGATTAGAGAAGAAAGTTAAAGATAATGGGCTTACTGCTAAGTTTAGCACGAGAATTTCTGTTGAGGCCTGTATAAAAATTCTAGATGGAGATATTGAGTGGATTAGGTCTAGTGGGGATGGCCTTTTATATGAGCTGTATATTAAGATGAAGAACCATTTGTTTAGACCTAAAACTATTGTGGATTATTATAGAGAAGCTTATACCTATCCAGTAGGTAATATTAGAATTACATTTGATAAAGGTATAAAGTCTGGATTGTTTTCAACAAATGTATTTGATACAGATATAGCTACGATGAAAACTTTAGATTCAGAACTTATTATTCTTGAAGTAAAATTTGATGAATTTCTTCCAGATTTTATTTCTGATATTATACAAACTGGGGAAAGAGAAGCTACGGCTGTATCGAAATATGCATTGTGTAGATTTATGGGATAAAAAAATATAGGAGATGAAAAGATGCCTACAACTACAAAGACATTAAATTTTAGTGACATATTTAAATCAAGTTTTCTTGATAAGCTAAGTTCTATATCAGCCTTTGATATGATCATAGCTCTAGGACTTGCATTTGTTTTAGGATTATTTATTATGATGGTGTATAAAAAGACATTTAAAGGAGTTATGTACTCCTCAAGTTTTGCAGTGGCTTTAATGGGTTTGACACTAATTACAACATTAATTATATTGGCAGTTACATCTAATGTAGTATTATCACTAGGTATGGTTGGTGCATTATCTATAGTTCGTTTTAGAAGTGCCATCAAAGAACCCATTGACATAGTCTTTCTTTTCTGGGCTATTTCAGGAGGTATAGTTTTAGGGGCAGGGCTTATACCATTAGCAATATTTGGGTCAATTTTTATTGGGATTATATTGGTTTTGTTTGTGAATAAAAAATCTAATGAGATACCGTATATTATGGTGGTTAATTGTGAAGATGATAACTCTGAAAAAGAGGTTTTATCTGTTATTGATAAAGAGGTAGACAAGTATATTGTTAAATCTAAATCTGCATCTAAGAACAGTGGAATCGAAGTTACTATTGAAATTAGGCTTAAGAATATGACGACAAACTTTATTAATGAGCTAAGTAAACTCAATGGAGTATTTAATGTAGTCATGGTTAGCTACAATGGTGATTATATGGGGTAAAGTTAGCTTCTCAGGAAAGAGAGGTGTAAAAATTGATAAAAGAAAAGTATACAAATATTATAAGTATCATATCTATTGCATTAATTGCGATATTGATTTTAGTCTCTATTCCATTTATCAATAAGGCGGATAATATTACAGTTGAAATTTCACAACCTGACTATGTATCCAAGCTCTTTAATAAGGACAAGGTTTCAGAGATTGACATTATGATTGATGATAAGACTTGGCAGGATCTTTTAGACAATGCAATAAAAGAGGAATATTATAATTGTGATATATCCATAAATGGAGAAGTGTTTTCAAATGTAGGAATTAGAGCAAAGGGAAATTCTAGCTTGAGTATGGTTGCCAATGATAGTACTACAGACAGATATAGCTTTAAGATAGATTTTGGCGAATATATCAAGGGACAGAGCTATTATGGACTTGATAAACTAGCTCTTAATAATAATATATCTGATGCTACAAGTATGAAGGAATATCTTTCTTATGAGATGTTCTCAGAAATGGGTATACCAACACCAGGCTTTGCCTATTCAAATATTAAAGTAAATGGTAAGGAGTGGGGGTTATATCTTGCTGTAGAGGTCATGGAAGAAAGCTTTATAGAAAGATACTATGGAAACTCGGAGGGAAATCTCTATAAGCCTGAAGGCATGGAGCTAGGTGGAAACATGAACTTCCAAGCTAGAGATATGGAAGAAATGAGACCGAGAAACCAACCTCAAGGAAATAACCAAAATGATTTTAAGAAAAATCTAGAAAAAAATTTACAAGATCCAAAAGACGTAGGGGTACAGCAAGGAAATGATGAACGGGGAAATATACCCAATAATATGGCAGGGCCTAGAATGGGTATGGGTGGCAATAGTGGTACCAATTTAATATATATAAATGATGATATATCAAGTTATTCTGGAATCTTTGACAATGCCATATTTAAAACCACTGGTAAGAAAGATAAACAGACCTTAGTCAATATCATAAAAAACTTGAATGATGGTGTAGATCTAGAAAAATATATAGATGTTGATGAAGTTCTTAGATATTTTTCTGTAAATACATTTCTAGTAAATTTAGATAGTTATGCTGGTAGTATGAAACATAATTATTATATATATGAAAGAGATGGTCAGATTCAAATATTACCTTGGGATTTAAATCTATCTTTCGCAGGTCATGAGATGTCAGAGGGAAATAAGGCAATAAATTTTCCAATAGATAATCCTGTAACTGATACCATGGAAAATAGTCCACTTATTTCTAAATTATTAGAGGTAGATGAGTATAAAGAGATATACCATGAATATCTAGAAAAATTAGTATTAGAATATATAAATTCAGATAGATATGAAGCTAGTATTAGTAAGGTAAACTCTTTAATAGGTGATTATATAAAAAATGATCCTACTGCCTTTTATACCTATGAGGAATATAAGGAATCTTTGCCTGTGCTGTTACGGTTTGGAAAAGATAGAGCTGATAGTATTATTGCTCAGTTGAATGGTCAGCAGCCTTCAACTACTTATGGTACTTTGAGTACAAATATAGACCTATCTCTATTGGGTTCAATGAATGGAATGGGAGAAGGTAGAATGGGAGGAATGCAAGGAAGTAAAGCATTTGGAAATTCTGATAGTAGAGATATGGATACAATGAGAAAGGCTATGGAAATAATCATTGGGGTTAAAGATAAGAATAATCTAGGGGAAGAAGAAAAGTCAAAGTTGAAGGAACTTGGTTTAACTGATAATGAAATAGAAGAAATGTTAAAAATGACAAATCCAGAAAACCAAAATGGCTTTAGAGATTCACATCCGCCATCAGGTTCAAGTAACTACATTTCTTATGACTCCTTGTTATTAATAGGTGGAAGTACTTTATCCATAATAATAGCTTATATATTTGTATTTAAATTTAAACGTAGAAAATATAAACATATAGATCTCTCTTAAATAAAAGCACTCTTTAGATGAAATTTCTAAGGAGTGCTTTTGTTATCATCATAGTGATGCTTTTAGATACAAAATTATAGAATGAATTAAAATATAAGTCCTTATCGTAGAATAGTAAAATCGTAAGATATTAGAAAAATTTTATATATATATTTTATATAAACCTTATAAATTCTTTATAATTAGGTGTTAAATTATATATAGAATTTATAAGGAGGAAATAAAATGACTTTAGAAGACAGTAAAAGAGGTTTTGCAGGACTTACAGGATTTCAAATTAAGTTTTTGGCTCTTATATTTATGCTATTGGACCATATTCATTACTTTTTTGAATTTACAGGTAAAGTTCCTGTTGCACTTTCATGGATTGGTAGATTATCAGGAGGCTTGTTTTTATTTACTATGATAGAAGGGTATATCCATACTTCCAATAGGAAAAAATATTTTACAAGGATCTATCTTATGTCTGTATCTATGACTCTTGTGAAATATATAATTCAGTTTTATAAGCCACTCCAAAGAGGGGATGGATTTTGTCCTGAGAATGGTATATTTTCTACTTTTGTAATTTTAATCATAATGTTTAAGGGAATAGATTATATAAGAGAGAAAAAAATATTTAAAGGTATTGGGATAGTATTGTCTCCAGTTTTAATAGCCTATGCCATAGCCATTGTTTTTCAACTTTTAATTCTTCCATTTATATCAATAGATACAGCGAATATTATTTATGTAATACTAACTAGCTTTCTTCCATCTCCATTTTTAGTTGAAGGAGGATTATATGTAATCTTAACTGGGATCATATTATATGTATTTCATGGAAACAGAAAATTACAATTTACATCCTTTATAATATTTGTATTAGCTTGGATGATTGGTTTACCTTTGTTATATATTAGACCCATTAGTTTAAAACTTATGTTCACAGATTATTATGAGTGGATGAGTATCTTTGCAGTAATATTCATGTTCTTATATAATGGAGAAAAGGGTAAATCTATGAAAAAGTTATTTTATGTATTTTACCCAGCACATATCTATATATTGTATATATTATCTATTCTGCTTTATAATTTTAAATATTAATTTAGGAGAGATATTATGGAAACTATCCTCGTAATAGATGATGAAGAGGATTTGGTTATGATCATTAAAGATACACTAGAGATAAATGGATACAATGTTTTAACTGCTTACAATGGATTTGATGGAATAGAAATGTCTAGAAAAAAACCAGATTTGATTATTTTAGATATTATGATGCCAGATATAGATGGTTTTAATGTCTGCAATCTTATAAGAGATAATGTAGATTGTCCTATACTATTCCTATCTGCAAAGGATAGTGAAAAAGACAAGATCAAGGGACTTGCCATTGGCGGTGATGACTATATAACTAAACCATTTAGTTTAAAGGAATTGATTTTTAGAGTTAAGGCCCATTTGAGGCGTGAGAAGAGAAAGTCTAAAAAAGAGGCTGATACACTTTTAAACTTCAAAAATTTGGATATTGATCTAAAGGGTTTCAATGTAAGAGTAAATGATGAAAATATAAATCTCACTAAAAAAGAATTTGAAATAGTGGAATTCTTAGCTCTAAATGAAGGTCAAGTGTTTTCAAAGGATCAAATATATGACAAGGTATGGGGATATGATGGACTGGGAGACACTTCTACAGTAACAGAGCATATAAAAAATATTAGGTCTAAGATAAGTTCACTTGACAAGGAAAATAAATATATTGAAACTGTTTGGGGACTAGGATATAAGTGGGAGAAATAGACGATGAAGAATAAAAGCTTTAAAGAGCAATTCGTAATAACATTTATAAAGATATTGGTTCTAAGTTTAATTTGTTCTCTACTTTCTTTTTTTGCATGGATTATGACATTTACTTATGTAAGATATCCAGCTAATCACTATGAAAAACAGATTGGAGATATAATAGATAAAATAGATGAAAACCATGAGTTTATTTTAGATAAGAGTTTTGAAAATAAAATGAATGAAATAGTACCCCGTGAAGGAATGACATATCAAGTCTTAGATATAGATGGAAATATATTATATGGAACATTAGATAAAAAGATAATAGAAGATAAAAGAGATGTGGTTAACAGTGTTAACTCTATTAGATATTTTAATAGGAAATTTTTCGCTAAGATAATTCCCATTTTAGATAAAGATAACAATATTAAAGGAGCAGTTGTACTAGGGTATAGATTAGTAAGTACACAGAGAACTCATAATAGTATTCTATCCTTATTATATAATTCAATGATGTTCTGGCCTTTTATATTTATAATCATATTTACTTTTATATATGCTAAAAAGTTGAGTAAGGATTTAAATAAGCCAGTAAATATATTGTTAAATGCATCAGAGAAAATTAAAAATCAAGACTTAGATTTTACTGTTGAATATAATGAGAATAACGAGTTTACAAGGCTTTGCAATGCTTTTGAAGATATGAGAGTAAATCTCAAAGATTCTCTTATAAGACAATGGGATTTAGAAGAAAAGAGAAGGGAAAATATATCAAATATTGCCCATGATCTAAAGACACCTATTACCATAATCAATACTTATTCTGAAGCATTAATAGATGGGACAATCAAGGAGGATAAGTTTAAAGATTATATAAAGGTAATCAAGAGAAATGGTGAAAGAGCTTTAATTCTAATTCAAGATATGAATAGAGTGTCTAGTATTGAGAATCCAGATTTTACTTTGGATTATGTGGATGTTAATATTGTAGAGTTTTTAAAGTTAAAGGAAAAAGACTATAAACTATTGTGCCAGGAAAGAGAAATTAATTTTGAGATGAATATTGTAGATTCAAGAGAAACTAAATTTATAGATAAATTTGATGTTAAATCTATAGAACAAGTATTGGACAACTGTATATCTAACAGTATTAGATATACAGGAAGGGGTGAATCTATTAGATTAGTTATTTTGTGTAGAGATGAGGATATAGAGTTTTCCATAATAGATACTGGAGTGGGATTTAGTAACGAGGATTTAAAAAATCTATTTAACAAATTCTATAAAGGAGATAAATCTCGTTCATTTGAAAAAGGACATTCTGGTTTGGGCATGTATATATCTAAGAGTATTGTTGAAAAACATGGTGGAAATATTAAAGCAGAAAATAATGATCCAAAGGGAGCTATTATTAGATTTAATATAAGATCAGGAGAGAATTAGTTTTTATTATTTTTTAAGTAATCTCATTCTTTTAATACCATATAGCATGATATTTTGTTTTCTAATTGTAGATTTATTTTTTCAAGAGGACGATATAGTGAATTATAAAACATCTTATGGTTAGAAAGCAGAACTAAAGATAATAAAATATAAAAAATCCTCCATTGACTATATATTATATGCTTATAAATTCTCAAATGGAGGATTTTTATTATATTTAGTTTGCTTATTTTATATTAAGACTATTTTGTTTTTCTTTAAAATACTTGTAACGCACTTTTGTTAATATGAAAATAAAAACCAGATATACTATTATAGCTATATAAATTGGTCCTGATAAATCGGATAGATTTACATAGGATGTTCCAAGCATTAAGATTCCTACGATAAAAAGAAGAAAATATAAGGTGCCTTCCTTCATTTTTAAGCTAGATTTTGCAAACTCATCTGGAAACTTTTTTGGAAGTCTAAAACAAGCAACTAGTACAGCAAATTCTGTAAGCATATCAAGGCCTATACCCATATTTGCAATTGCAGTTGTGTCCATTCCTGTAATAATAGGAAGAGCGCCTACTAAAGCAAAGATAATAAGAAGTAGAATTGGAGTTCCACCTTTGTTTTCTTTTGCAAATATTTCTGGTAGCCATCCTTCATTTGCCGCAGTCTGTAGACCACGTGTAACCCAAGATAGTGTTCCATTTAGTGTAGTGGCAAGACCAAACATTGCACCGCCAACTACAAAGAAAATATAGAGTTGTGGTGGGAAAATTGTTTTAGCAACAGTTGTAAGGTTTTGAAAGGCTACTTTATCAATTGGTAGTACTCCACTTGCAACAATACCTATTAAAGCATAGAATCCAGCAACTAATAGAGTCGATGTAATCATTGCCTTAGGAATAGTTTTGCCAGGATTTTCTATGTTACCCCCATTTTCGGCTACAAATTTTGCACCACCAGTAGCGAAGGATAGAAGTGCAATTCCCATTAAAAAGTCTTTGATTCCATTTGGCATGATATTTTCTTTTGTAAAAGACAAAGCACTCCAATCAACCTTAGGAAGACCAAACCCAATGAATAGAGCTAAAGATAATAGTAAAAATGCAACCATGAAATTTTGTACAATTGCTGAAGTTTTAAGTCCTACGATGTTTACAATTACAGCTATTGCCAAAATTGCTAAAGCTACTAATGTCTCATTAAATTGTGGAAATACACTTATAAAATAACTTGCAAACCCTTTTGCAAATGTAGCAATCAATACTTGTGTTAATACAAAAGCACCTAAATAGAAGAATGCGGCCTTATCACCAATGAGTCGTTTTATATATGTGTAACCTGCGCCATTAGATGGTAGTGTAGAAGCAAGTACTGTAAATGGAAGCATTGTAATTAGGGCTAATGTCGCTGCCAAAATAAATGCCAATGGTGTTCCATGTCCTGTGATACCGATTACAATACCTGTTAAGACCATGATACCAGATCCTATGATTTGTCCGACACAAAAGCCCATACAATCCCAGAATGTTAATTTTTTATTCATTGTTTTTCCTCTCCCAATCATGATATAGTTCTTTCAATTTTTCTAAACCTTTAAGTAAGATATTGCGAGCTGTTCCTATATTTAGTCTCATAAAACCATCAGATTGCTTTCCATAATGAGCTCCATTTCCTAGTGCAAGTCCATATTTTTCAGCCATTAGTTTTGTAAGATTATCACTGGACATATTAAAACAATTGAAATCTAACCACATTAAAAATGTACCTTCTGGTTTTATATATTTTACTTTAGGCATTTCTTTATCAATAAATTTCATAACGGTTTCTGCATTTTCTGTTAGGTATTCATTTTGTTCATCTACCCAGACATCTCCATAGGTATATGCAGCTTTAATCGCAGGGAATGCAAGAGCATTAGGTCCAAAAATCCAAGCATCTGCCAAAGTACTTTCTATTTTATTCTTTAAGTTTTCATTAGGAATCATCATGCAAGATGATATAAGCCCTGCCATATTAAAGGTTTTGCTTATTGCAGTGTAAACAATCAGCTTATCGTAGATTTCAGGAAACATCCCCATAGTTGTATATCGTTTTCCGTACAATACGATATCTCCATGTATTTCATCAGATAATAGATAAACATCATAAAGCTTGCATAATTCTGCCAATCTACTTAATTCTTCATAGCTCCACACACGACCTATAGGGTTATGGGGGTTACATAGGATAACAATTTTTATTCCTTTTTTTAATTCTTCTTCAAACAAAGTCCAATTGATGGAATACCCTTCAATTCCATAATCTAGAGGACAATCAACTAGTGTTCTATTAGTGTTTTTAATTATTGCAAAGAAAGGGTCATATACTGGCGTAAATACCAAGACTTTATCCTTCTCTTGACAGAGAGCTTGTATTGAGAAACGTAAAGATGTTACTACGCCACTACCTGGCAGCATGTAAGAAATAGGAATTTCCCACCCATGTCTGCGTTTGTACCATCCTTGAATTGCACTTAGACAATCCTCTTCATAATCACTGTATCCAATCAATGGATGGTTACATCTTTTTTTAATTACCTCTA
Source organism: Tissierellaceae bacterium HCP3S3_D8 (assembly GCA_052067355.1). Taxonomy (GTDB): domain Bacteria; phylum Bacillota; class Clostridia; order Tissierellales; family Tissierellaceae; genus CABMKH01. The sequence continues at coordinate 280,127 of JBQHQH010000001.1, read as the reverse complement.
AAATCTCAGGTACAGATGCAAAATCCGTATCTGCTATCCAAAATGGTAAAAGACCAGACTCAACTCCAAAAGAATATTGTTTGTCCCACTTTACAGAGCCTGTTCCTTTGCGATTTTGAATTTGATCAAAATCATACATAATTATCCTCCTTTAAAGCTTATATTTATTAATCAATAGCTTGCTTTGACTCATACTTTGGAATCATAAGAACAGCTATTAAACTAATCAATGCCATAATACTGCAAGTAATCCATCCAATATGCCATAATCCTCTTGTGCCTAGTACTACTCCTACAACTATAGGAGCAATAGGATTTACAATATTGGAGGCTCCTGAACAGATAGAGGTTACAACTATATGATCTTTAGTTTCGTAGAGTTCACTAGGTATTGCCCAATAAACACCCTGTGCCCATGATGTTCCAATCATCATGGCAGAAGCTAAAATAGATATAAATGTAAACCCTTTTTCTCCTCCAAGAGGTAGTATCAAAGCTGCTAAGGCAGCTATAAAATAACCAAGGGATAATACAATTACCCTACTTTTCAATTTATCCTTTGACCTTGAAGCAAAGAAATCAGAAATCCCTCCAGCTAATATAGAGGCAATTACTGTTACAATGCTGATAAGTAGCATTAAATTTCCTATCTGTCCATAGCTATAATCTAGATATGTAGCATAAACTGACATATCCACTGTAACTGCCTGTGTGATCCATGTATTGGCAAGAAAAGCCACTACCAATACCCAGAGTTTTTTATCACCAATGATTCTTCTATACTGTTTTGTATCCTTTTCTTTATCTTTTTTATTATGGTCTTCCTTTTCTCGTGTTATGAGGAGAACTGGTATTGCGAAAAACAGACATGCAGCTCCCACAAAATAGAAGGACATCTGCCAACCTATCTTGGGGATCAATAGTCCTGAAATCCAAGCTCCTATTCCTGCACCTGCAGTAAAACTGCCATTAAAAATAGCTGTAGCCAAGCCCCTATATCGAGCACTTATCCAAGTAGTAATAGTTGCTAGATATAGAGGGAATGCCACTGCATTTAGTCCTTGCATTCCCTTGGCAATAAAGAAAAAGCTTATGTCACGATTTCTAACTGCTAAAGGGATTAAAAATTGAGGTGCTATTTGAAAGAATAGGCCCAATATCATAGTTTTTCTTAGTCCGAAATGCTTATAAACAATTCCTGATAAAAACAAGGCTACTACTAGACAGACTGCTCGAAGACTGTCTGCTAACAATATCATTTTTTCTCCTACTTGCATTATGTCTGCCATAGTACCCACTAACATACTAAACTGTGTCACTGCTGCTGGCATACAGATTCCAAGGCAAGAATATGTGATTACTAGTAGCCAAGGGTATTCTGGTCTCTTAGTTAAGTTCATAGTCATTATCTCCTATCTTTATGTTAAAAAAAAGTTGTCAAAGTATTTGGTATAAATGTTCTTTAAATACTGCATATGTTCCTTCATGTAAAAATAAGCAAATTCGGCATTATGTTCTTTTATTGCCTGTAAGATTTTAAAATGTTGCGCATTTAATTCTTTGGATAATGTACTCTGGTTTTGAGGAGGAACAAGTTTTATATAACCTTCATTTACTTCTAAGTGTGTTAGACTATCAAAGAATTCTATCAAAACTGGATTTTTTAATATTTTTAATATTCCCCTGTGGAAGTTCTCCAAATTGCTCTCTACATTACCTGTATTTTTCTTTCTATTATCTTGTATTAAACACTGCTCTAGATAAATTATGTCTTCATCTGTTGCCAATAATGCTGCATTTTTAGCTATCTCAGGCTCAATCAAAAGTCTAGTTTCTGTTGCAAGCTCAAAATTTTTGCGATAGTTAGCGCTTTCCTCTAGACCTGCATAGGCCATAAGTTCTTTGGCATCAATTAAAACAATACTTCCCTTTCCCTTATGAGTTTCTATAATTCCTACTTCTGCTAAACTTCTAATTGCTTCCCTTACAGTTATACGACTTACTCCTGTCATGGCCATTAAATCTTTTTCACTAGGGAGTAGATCTCCTTTTTGATATACACCTTTTAAGATCATATTTCGAAGTTGTTCTTCTACTTGTTCATACAAGGTCTGACTTTTTACTTTTTTAATCATAATTACCTCCTATTCTCATCCATATACAAAAAACATATCATGATATATAACATGTAATACATATCATGAAACATAACATGTATTACATATAAACACCTTAAAAACTGGGGTAAAATACAATTATATGTCATATAATATGATATATTCATATATATATTTTGTCAATACTTTTTGAATATATATTTGCTTTATCTTTATATAGGTTAAATTTAGGATGATTTATAAGAATTGATCATAAACATATCATGTTATATAATAAGTAGGAAATTTCATGTTTTTAATAAAAGTGGGTGTTGGCTGTGAGTGATGAGTGAAAAGAGATTAGGTTAGGGGATTTTGCAGAAGTATCATCAGGTAAGAGGATTCATGCAAAAGAGTACATATAGTCTGAAATTCCCTTTTATAGAAGTGAGGAAATAATTGAAAAAAGTATTGAAAGTGATATAAGTGTAGTTTGAGATTTTTTTGGATTTGTGGAAGAATTTTCCAAAAATGATATGAGATAATACATATGTGACAAGAAAACAATAAAAAAGGAAAGACCTCTGATATAATGTTGTTTAGCAGAACAAACAAAAAACGGAGGAATCTGAATCGACCCCCTTAGTTAGATTTTTGGTCTAACTTTTGGGGTATGTTTATTTACTCTAAGTCCTGTTTTTGCCTTATTTATGAATATTACCTGTTTTGATTTGACTCTAAAAATTGGACAAATTAAGTAACTGATATAATATGATAAGTAGTAAAAAATAGTATCATAGCATTGAGTGGTGGACTATTTCTGAAAATATAGATAGAATAGAATTAGAAGTCATATGGATACTGAGTTTGATGAAGATATAATAATAGATAAGAAAGCTTTCCATATGGTTATTGATGGATGTTTATGATAACTAGATAAATCTGAATGGAGGTTAGATATGAAGAAAGTTATAACGCTTATTCTTGTAATAGTCTGTATTGCATCATTATTTACAGCATGTAGTAGTAAGTCTTTAAGTATAGAAGAAGCTGACTATATAGTTTTGAAAAATGAAAAAGATAATATATCAGTAAAGATAACAGATGTCAAAATAGTTGAAAAGATTATTGATGATTTCAACTCTCTATCTTTAAAGAAAGGGGAACTTGTTCAAGTCCCCCCAGAGTGGAGCTATCAGTTAATCTGGTATGATAACAATAATAAGGCATTAGGAGTTATTGGGATTATAGATGATAGTATCCTTGGATATAACGATTACTACTATTCAATTATCGATGGTAATATAGATATAGATTTTTTTGATAAACTATTTCATAGAGAATAATGAGATTTTTTTTGGATTTATAGAAGAACTTTCCAAAAAGCACTTGACAAATCATTCTACTGCCCTTATAATTAAATGAAATATATTGAAATTAAATGTTTATGATGCAAAGAGTAATTTTGATGAGTACATCCTACAGAGAACTGGGTAAGGTGAGAGCCAGATGATGGAAAGCTTAATGAAGAGAGTTGCTGAAATGGATAAGACAAAGCCATAGAGTGAGTATCTTATTCCGCATCCAAAGCGTTATTTGGTTTGAGTTGTATTTTTTACTAGTGAAAATACAATGAGAGTGGCACCACGGGCATATAACTCGTCTCTTACATAGAGATGAGTTTTTTTGTATTCAAAAAGATTAGGGGGGATTAATAGTGAAGAAAAAAATGAGTATACTTTTAGTTGCAATTATGTTATTTAGCATAATCTTAACTGCATGTGGAGGAAATGAACCTAAAAAACAAGAAGAAAATTTAGATATAAATAAAGATGTAGAAACAGGTGGAGAATTAGAAGTTGGAGGATTACAGAAGATCATAGATAGTGGAAAGCTTGTAATGGGAACAAGTGCAGATTATCCACCATTTGAATTTCATACTATGGTAGATGGAAAAGACGAGATTGTAGGACTTGATCTTGAAATTGCAAAGCACATAGCAGAGGAGTTGGGAGTAGAGCTTGAAGTAAAGGATATGGATTTTGACAATTTGCTAGGGGGAATATCCTCTGGAATGTTGGATGTAGTCTTAGCAGGAATGAACCCAGATCCTGAAAGAGCTGATGAGGTAAACTTTACAGACATATATTATGAAGCAAATTTATCTGTCTTGGTTACTAAAGAGAATAAAGATAATATAAAGACATTAGAGGATTTAGACGGGAAAGTCATAGGAGTTCAAATAGGTACTACTCAGGAGAAGATTGCACAGGAAAGCATAAATGATTCTAAAGTGAAGAGCTTGACTAAAAACCCAGACATAGTCATGAATTTAAAGACTGAAAAGATAGATTGTGCTATTATGGAGACACCAGTAGCTGAAGCCTTTGCCAAGGTAAATGATGATCTAATGGTTGTAGAGAACTTGATAATCGACAATAAATCAGGTGGTGTAGCTATAGCAGTACAGAAAGGAAATGATGAATTAACTGAGAAGTTAAATGAAATATTAGCTGACTTAGCTTCAAAGGGATTAATAGATAAATGGCTAGTTGAAGCAGAAGAACTTAACAGTCAAGGTCTTTAATTGAATATAGAAAATCCAAGATACAGAGAGTAGTTATATTAATAGATCATACAGAGAGCTGGATAAGGTGAGAGCCAGTTGGTCGAAAGTATAATGAAGAGAGCTGTAGAGATAAATAAGACAAAGCCTTTAGGTGAGTATCTTATTTCGCATTCAAAGCGTTATTTGATTTGAGCTGGATCTTAATTATAAGATCAATGAGAGTGGCATCGCGGGAAGACCCGTCTCTATATTTATTATAGAGGCGGGTTTTTTTATTCTAAAAAATATAGAGGTGGTATAGAAATGAAAAAGAAAATCAGTCTTTTTATAGGTATTATGATCCTATTATCTAGTATATTGATGGCATGTGAAAGTCATAAAGGTGCTGGTGCAAGCCATGGTGAGTCAGAAGTTGAAAGCTATTCAATAGAAGGAATTAAGAATAAAGGAAAATTGGTAATGGGAACAAGTGCAGATTTTCCTCCAAATGAGTTTCATATGATGATAGATGGAAAGGACACCATCGTAGGTTATGATATAGAGATAGGAAAATATATTGCAGATAGATTAGGAGTAGAATTGGAAATCAAAGATATGGATTTTGGAAATCTACTTGGTGGACTGTCTACAGGGATGTTGGATATCGTCATAGCTGGAATGGTAAATGAACCAGAGAGGGAGGCAAATTTTAGTAAGCCCTATGATCTGGCTAGTATTCATAAGATAGTAATAAGAAAGTCTGATGAATCGAAGTTTAAATCTGAGGAAGATTTTAATGGAAAGACCCTAGGAGTTCAGACAGCATCTATACAAAAAGAGATAGCTAGTAATATGGAAGGAGTTCGAGTAAAGGAACTACCAGCAATTAATACACTGATAATGGAGCTTAAGACAGAAAAGATAGAGGGAGTCATAATATCTAGTGAGTCTGCAAATTCTTATGTTGATACAAATGATGATTTAATGGTAATAGAAGATATAGACCTCAAACACAATGAACAGGGAGCTTGTGTTGCACTTAAGAAGGGAAATGATGAACTTACAGAGTATATAGACGAGATTATAGATGAACTATTAGAACAAGATTTAGTTCAAATATGGAAAGTAGAGGCAAAGGAGTTAAGTGATCAAGAAATTAAGCAATAATAGGGGGAGTAGACTTGAAGATTATAGAATTATTTGTAAAATATAGGTATTATTATATAACGGGTATAAAGATAACATTGCTTTTATCTTTTTTATCCTTAGCCATAGGGACCACATTAGGAGCACTAATAAGTTTATTTAAATTATCTAAAATAGGATTTCTTCGATTTATTTCTACTGTATATATTGAGATAGTTCGTGGAACACCTATGATGGTACAGATTGCACTGGTATACTTTGGTAGTTATGTTCTCATGGGGGTAAATATGGATGGCTTTTTAGCTGCGTTAATAGCTGTTTCTCTAAATAGTGCTGCATATGTAGCAGAGATAATTCGTTCTGGTATCCAATCTATAGATAAGGGACAGACAGAAGCCAGCAGAAGCCTAGGATTGTCCAGTAGCCAAACTATGAGGCATATAATATTACCTCAAGCTATTAAAAATATATTGCCAGCTTTAGGAAATGAGTTTGTAACACTGATAAAGGAGACGGCTGTAGCTTCTACTATTGGAGTGGCAGATCTTATGTATGCATCTAAGATAGTTCAAGGTGGTAGTTTTCAACCATTTAATCCATTGATAATAGTGGCTGTAATATACTTTATATTCACATTTACCCTATCACAGTTAATTGGATTATTGGAGAGGAGGTTAAGACATGATTAAGATTGAAAATCTAAATAAGTTCTTTGGAGATAAACATGTATTAAAGGATATAAATTTAGAAATAGAGGATGGAGAGGTTATAGGGCTTATAGGACCATCTGGGTCGGGAAAGAGTACTCTTATAAGATGTATAGACTATCTGGAGGAACCCACGTCTGGAGAGATATATATCAATGATAAGAATATAGCTAAATCAGGAAAGGAAATAGATAAGATAAGACAAAAAATAGGAATGGTGTTTCAACATTTTCACTTATTTCCTCATAAGACTGTAATGGAGAATATAACTCTGGCTCCAATATTGACAGGCAAATTAACAGAAAAAGAGGCAGAATATAAGGCAATAGAGCTTTTAAAAACTATGGATCTATTAGATAAAAAGGATGTATATCCTAATTCTCTATCAGGTGGACAAAAACAGAGAATAGCTATTGCTAGGTCATTGGCTATGGATCCAGAGATAATGCTCTTTGATGAAGTTACCTCAGCTCTTGATCCAGAAATGGTTGGAGAGGTATTAAATGTAATGAAAGAGTTGGCAAAGACAGGTATGACTATGATAGTAGTAACTCATGAGATGGCTTTTGCAAAGCAGGTGGCAGATAGAGTCATATTTATGGCAGATGGGGAAGTTGTAGAGGAAAATAATGCCATAGATTTATTTGAAAATCCCCAAAATATCAGAACTCGGGAGTTTTTATCAAAAGTTCTAGAGTATTGATTCTAGAGTGTTAATATATTTTTATTGTGCAGTATTTTATTATATGTTATAATCAACCTAGATAGATATTATTGAGTTTAAACCACAAAATTTATTATTTTGTGGTTTAAAAACAAGACAAATGGAACGAAACCAAACCAATGGTACAAATATAAACCACCTTGAAAGACTGGGAAAGCGCTACTTTTCTAAAACTGCGGTTTGATATCATTCCAAAATAAAAATATAGAATAATTTCAATCCAGTAAAATAGGGAGTTATACCAGTTTTTTAAATTGGCATGGATATTGCAATAAATCATTATTTAGGAAAGGGATTGTATAGATGGGTGTAAAAAGAATTAAGATTATAGCAAAAGTAGATAGACCTCATTTTACATATGATATCTTATCCATCTTTTATAAATATGATGTAGGTATAATTTGGATGGAGGTATACTCCTATATTGTATATATAAAGTTACATCATGTAGATCCAAAAATCTGGAAACAGATAAAGGAAGAATTTGAGACGATAGATGGCTTTCAGGAGATTGAAGAAGTAGATTTAATAGCCTTTGAGGAAAGGGATATAGAGATGAAGAAAGTCTTGGATATCATTCCACAAGGTGTTACTGTTTTAGATAGACGCAGCAGAATCAAGTATGTAAATAAATATGCTGCTGAAAGAATATTTAAATCTACTACTAATGAGATAACTGGTAAATTAGTAGGAGAGTATATTAAAAGTGAGAAAGTAAGTAAATTTTTACAAGAACACGACACTATAAGACCTCTTATAAATGAAAATATTGAGATAGGTAATCAGTTCTATCTGTTGAATATAAATCCGCTTTTGAGTGAGGAAAATATTTTCAGTGGATATATATTGGCCTTTGATGATATAAGTAAGTTAGATGGTGTGATAAACCGATATGATAATCCTATTACATTTGAAGATATAATCTGTGAAAGCAATAGGATGAAGGATACTGTAGAAGAGGCCAAGCTATTTTCTGTATCTGATTCTCCTGTACTTATTACTGGAGAAAGTGGAACAGGCAAGGAGCTATTTGCCAGAGCTATACATAATATAAGTGATAGAAAACATAGACCTTTTATTCCAATAAATTGTGCTGCTATGCCTGAGCAGTTATTGGAGAGTGAATTATTTGGGTACGAACACGGCTCTTTTACTGGAGGAAAAAAAGGCGGAAAAGCTGGTCTACTAGAGATTGCTGATGGTGGAACTGTGTTTTTAGATGAAATAGGTGAAATGTCCCCTCATCTTCAAGCTAAACTTTTAAGGGTTTTGCAGGAAAAGAAGATCAGAAAGATTGGTGGACATACAGAGGTACCCATTGATTTTAGATTATTGTCTGCTACTCATAAAAATCTTGAACAGATGGTAAATAGTAAGAAGTTTAGACTTGATCTATTATATAGAATAAATATATTTAATGTGAAGATACCTCCTTTACGTGAGAGAAAAGAAGATTTACCTGTATTGGTGGAGCATTTTATAAAAATTCATTCTAGACGATATGACAAGAATATAATTGGTATTCGCCAAGAGAGTATGAAAAAGTTAATGGAGTACAACTGGCCAGGAAATGTAAGGGAGTTACAAAATGTATTAGAGAGGGCTGTGGCCTTGTCTACTACTAAAGAAATTTTGGAAAAGGATATCATGTTTAGCAGTGTAATTGATGATAGTGAAAGTATTGTAACTGATTCATTAAAGGATAGTGTTGCGAACTTTGAAAAAAAGATAATTGTTGAGAGTTTAAAGAATCATGACAGTATAAGAGAGGCTGCAAGAAGCCTAGATGTGACTCATACCCTATTATTAAATAGGATGAAAAAGTATGATATAAGGAAAGAAGAATTAAATGATTAGTTAAAATTATCCTTTCACCAAATGTGAAAGTTTAATTATAAAAAAGGAGGCGTATGTATGGAAGATTTAAAGAAGGTAAAGGCGAATGGTAAAGCACTTATTCCATTCCTAGTATTTGTGGCAGTTTATTTACTTACAGGTATCATTTTACAATTCAAGGGCTATGACATGGCATTTTATCAATTGCCAGCACCTATAGCAGTAATCATTGGTATTATTTTTGCTTTTATAATGTTCAAGGGCTCCATAGACGAAAAGTTCAATGATTTTATTGCAGGCTGTGGAGAAGAGAACATTATAATCATGTGTGTTATCTATATTTTAGCTGGAGCATTTTCAAATGTATCAAGTGCTATGGGGGGAGTTGAATCTGCAGTAAACTTAGGACTTACCTTGATACCAGCTCAATATATTACTATTGGAATTTTCATTATAGCATGTTTTATATCTATATCTATAGGAACATCTGTAGGTACTATAGCAGCTATTGGACCAATTGCAGTAGGTTTAGCTGAAAGTACAGGACTTAGTATGCCACTTGTAATAGCAGCTCTAGTTGGTGGATCTATGTTTGGAGACAATTTATCTGTAATTTCAGACACCACTATTGCGGCTACAAGAACTCAAGGTGTTGAAATGAGAGATAAGTTTAGATTGAATATTTTATTGGCTTTACCAGCAGCTATAATTACTATAATTTTATTATTCATATTTGGTAAGCCAGTAGGTGTTCCTGAAGCAGCTGAATATAGTTTCAATATAGTTAAGATACTACCATATATATTTGTCTTGGTAGCAGCTTTAGGAGGAGTCAATGTATTTGTAGTTTTAACTGGTGGTATTATATTTTCAGGTATAATTGGAATAGTACATGGAGAATTTTCAATCTTGGGATTCACTCAAGAAATCTATAATGGTTTTGCTGGAATGTTTGATATCTTCTTATTATCCATGTTGACTGGTGGATTAGCTCATATGGTTACAAAAGAAGGTGGATTACAGTGGGTTTTAGATAAAGTTCAAAGCATGATCAAAGGGAAAAAGTCAGCAGAGGTTGGAATTGCAGCTTTAGTAGCGTTGACAGATGCTGCTACAGCTAACAATACAGTAGCAATCATAATTGATGGACCGATTGCAAAAGAATTGTCCACGAAATATGAAGTTGACCCTAGAAGATCAGCATCTTTATTGGATTCATTCTCATGTATAATGCAAGGTATGATACCTTATGGAGCTCAGCTATTAATAGCAGCTAGCTTTACTAATGGTACAGTGAGTCCATTCCAAATCATACCACTACTTTGGTATCAACAATTATTAGCAGTACTTGCCATAGCGTCTATATTTATTCCATTTGCTGATGGAGCTATTAAGAAAAATCCTTGGGATTTCAAAAATGATAGACCTATGAATGCAACATCTACTAATAAATAAGTTAATATATAATTTGATAAAATATAAGGAGGAATTTATAATGGATAAGGAAAAGATGAGTAAAATGGGATTTAGTACAAGAACAATACATGCAGGATATGAAAAAAATGAGCATGGTGCATTAGGTACACCAATATATCAAACTTCAACATTTATATTTGATTCAGCAGAACAAGGTGGAAGAAGATTTGCTCTTGAAGAAGAAGGATATATCTATTCAAGACTTGGAAATCCAACTAATACTCAACTTGAAAATAAATTAGCAAATCTTGAAAATGCAGAGGCAGCTATGTCAACAGCTTCAGGAATTGGTGCTATTACATCTGCACTATGGGTTTCACTTAGTGCAGGAGATCATGTAGTTGCAGCTAAGACATTATATGGTTGTACATTTGCATTCTTAAATCATGGTATTTCAAGATATGGTGTTGAAGTAACATTTGTTGATACTGCAAACTTAGATGAAGTAAGAGCAGCTATAAAAGACAATACAAAAGTAGTTTACTTAGAAACTCCAGCTAATCCAAATATGAATATTACTGATATAGAAGCTGTATCAAAAATTGCACATGAAAAAGAAGATTGTATCGTAATTGTAGATAATACTTATAATACTCCATATGTACAAAGACCATTAGATTTAGGTGCTGATTTAGTTGTTCACTCAGCTACTAAATATCTAAACGGTCACGGAGATGTTATTGCCGGATTTGTAGCAGGAAGAAAAGAATTAGTTGACCAAGTTAGATTAGTAGGAGTTAAGGACATGACTGGTGCTGTATTAAGTCCATTTGATGCTTTCTTACTTAACAGAGGAATGAAGACATTGGATTTACGTATGGAAAAACACTGTGCAAATGCACAAAAAGTTGCTGAATTCTTAGAAGCACATCCAGCAGTAGAAAGTATCAAATATCCAGGATTAAAGAGCTTCCCACAATATGAATTAGCTAAAAAACAAATGCATTTACCAGGAGCAATGATTGCATTTGAAATTAAAGGTGGAATCGAAGCAGGTAGAAAATTAATGAACTCAGTAGAGCTTTGTACATTGGCAGTAAGCTTGGGAGATGCTGAAACATTGATTCAACATCCAGCTTCCATGACTCACTCACCATATACTCCAGAAGAGAGAGCAGCAAGTGGAATATCTGAAGGATTAGTAAGACTATCAGTAGGTCTAGAAAACCCAGAAGACATAATTGCTGACTTAAAACAAGCTCTTGACCAATTGGTATAATGTGGTCATAAAATAATCTTATAAAATATCATAAGGCAATTGCATAAAGGCTTGGCTTTGATATATACTATAAATAATAGGTGGAGAAAAGCCTCTACCTATTATTTTGTTTTTTAATTATTTTGCAAATATAGGAGGCAAACAAATGAAAAGAACAATGAAGACAATGGATGGTAATACAGCTGCAGCACACGTAGCTTATGCGTTTACGGATGTAGCATCAATATATCCAATAACCCCATCCTCAGATATGGCAGAACATGTAGATGCATGGGCAGCCAATGGAAGAAAGAATATATTTGGACAAGAAGTACTAGTATCAGAACTTCAATCAGAAGCAGGAGCAGCAGGAGCAATGCACGGAACCCTTACATCAGGATCCCTAGCATCAACCTTTACAGCATCCCAAGGGCTTCTACTTATGATACCAAACATGTATAAGATGGCAGGAGAATTACAACCAGGAGTAATCCACGTAAGTGCCAGAGCATTATCAACTCATGCATTGAGCATATTTGGAGACCACCAAGACGTAATGGCAACAAGACAAACAGGATTTGCCATGTTAGCCTCAGGAAGTGTCCAAGAAGTAATGGACTTAGGAGGAGTAGCTCATCTATCAGCAATAAAAGGAAGAGTACCATTCTTACACTTCTTCGATGGATTTAGGACAAGTCATGAAATCCAAAAGATAGAAGTAATGGACTACGAAGAATTTGCAAAACTAGTAGACTATGATGCAATAAGTGCATTTAGAAATAAATACTCCCTAAATCCAGAAAGACCAATAACAAAGGGAACAGCACAAAACCCAGACATATACTTCCAAACAACAGAAGCATCAAATCCATTCTACGAAAGAATAGTAGGAATAGTAGAAAACTACATGGGAGAAATAAACAAGATAACAGGAAGAGACTACAAACCATTTAACTATCATGGACACCCAGAAGCAGAAAGAGTAATAGTAGCAATGGGTTCAGTAACAGAAACCATAGAAGAAACAGTAGACTATCTAGTAGAAAAAGGAGAAAAGATAGGTCTAATAAAAGTAAGACTATATAGACCATTCTCCAAAGAACACTTCCTAAGAGTATTGCCAAAGACAGTAAAGAAAATAGCAGTACTAGACAGAACAAAAGAAAAAGGAGCAATAGCAGAACCACTACATCTAGACGTAACTCATGTATTCTATGACGAAAAAGAACAACCACTAATAGTAGGAGGAAGATACGGACTAGGCTCAAAAGACACAACACCATCACAAATCCTAGCAGTATACGAAAACCTAAAATTAGAAGAACCAAAGAATAGATTCACCATAGGAATAAACGACGATGTAACATACACATCACTAGAAATAAAAGAGACAATAAACACAGAACCAAAAGGAACAATCAAATGTAAATTCTGGGGATTAGGATCAGACGGAACAGTAGGAGCAAACAAACAAGCCATAAAGATAATCGGAGACGACACAGACATGTATGCACAAGGATATTTTGCATACGACAGTAAAAAGTCAGGTGGACTAACAGTATCTCACTTGAGATTTGGACACGAACCAATAAAATCCACATACCTAATATCAGATGCAGACTTCATCTCCTGCTCAAAACAATCCTACGTACATCAATACGATCTACTAAAAGGATTAAAAGATGGAGGAATATTCCTACTAAACACACTATGGAATAGAGAAGAACTAGAAAAACATCTACCAGGAAAGATGAAGAGATACATTGCAGAACATAACATCAACTTCTACACAATAAACGCAACAAAGATAGCAGCAGAAGTAGGACTAGGTGGAAGAACAAACATGGTAATGCAAGCAGCATTCTTTAGACTAGCAGAAGTATTGCCACTAGAAGAAGCAATATCTCACCTAAAGAAATCCATAAAAGCAACATATGGTAAAAAAGGTGATCAAATAGTAAACATGAACTATGCAGCAGTAGACAAGGGAATAGAAGCAATAGAAAAAATAGAAATACCAGAAACATGGAAAGACGTAAAAGACGAAGAAGTAGAACAAAGAGAAGTACCAGAATTCATAGAAAAGATACTACAACCAATAAACAGACAAGAAGGAGACTCACTACCAGTAAGTGCCTTCACAGGAAGAGAAGCAGGAGAATTCCCACAAGGAACAGCAGCATACGAAAAGAGAGGAATAGCAGTAGAAGTACCACACTGGATAAAAGAAAACTGTATCCAATGTAACCAATGTTCCTACGTATGCCCACATGCAGTAATAAGACCATTCCTACTAGACGAAGAAGAAAAGAAAAACGCACCAGAAAGCTTCGAAACAAAGAAAGCAGTAGGAAAAGGGCTAGAAGGACTAGAATACAGAATCCAAATATCAGCCTTAGATTGTACAGGATGTGGAAGCTGTGCCGACGTATGTCCAGCAAAGAACAAAGCATTAGAAATGAAACCATTCGCAGAAGAATACGAAGTACAAAGCGAAAACTGGGAATACGCAATGACAGTAAAAGCAAAGACAGACCTAATGGACGAATACAGCGTAAAAGGAAGTCAGTTCCAAGAACCATTACTACAATTCTCAGGAGCATGTGCAGGATGTGGAGAAACACCATATGCAAAACTAATCACACAACTATATGGAGATAGAATGCTAATATCCAACGCATCAGGTTGTTCATCAATCTGGGGAGGATCAGCACCAACAACAACCTTCTGTCAAAACCAAGAAGGTAAAGGACCAGCATGGGCAAGCTCCCTATTTGAAGACAACGCAGAATATGGATACGGAATGGCATTAGGAATAAGAAAGACAAGAGAAAAGATCAGACTATTGATGGAAGAATTCCTTGGATTAAACATAGACACAGACCTAAACGAATACTTCAAACAATGGATAGACGGAATAAAAGATTCAAAAGAATCCAAAAAAGCAACAGGAATGATATTACCAAGATTAGAAAAAGAAGTGGACAACGAAAGAGGAAACGAGATCCTAAAAGAAATCTACGACAGAAAAGACTATCTAATCAAAAAATCCGTATGGGTATTCGGAGGAGACGGTTGGGCATATGATATAGGCTATGGAGGACTAGACCATGTACTAGCATCAGGAGAAGACATAAACGTACTAGTAATGGATACAGAAGTATACTCCAACACAGGAGGTCAATCCTCAAAATCAACTCCAACAGCAGCAGTAGCAAAATTCGCAGCTTCAGGTAAAAAGATAAGAAAGAAAGACCTAGGACTGATGATGGCAACATATGGCTATGTATATGTAGCTCAAGTAGCCATGGGAGCAAATATGAATCAATTGATAAAAGCATTAAAAGAAGCAGAATCCTATGATGGACCATCCATAGTAATAGCCTATGCACCATGTATAAATCATGGAATAAGAGTAGGAATGGGAAAATCCATAGCACAAGAAAAACTAGCAGTAGAAACAGGATACTGGCATCTATATAGATTCGACCCAAGATTGACAGAAGAAGGAAAGAATCCATTTATGTTGGATTCCAAAGAACCAACAAAGCCATTTATGGACTTCATAAACTCAGAAGTAAGATATACATCCTTGAGAAAGTCCTTCCCAGAAATAGCAGATGAGCTATTCGAAGAGGCAGAAAAGAATGCGAAGATTAGATATGAATCTTACAAGAGAATGGCAGGACAAATGTAATAATTATTTTTAAAAGATGACTTGAC
Organism: Tissierellaceae bacterium HCP3S3_D8; assembly: GCA_052067355.1. Lineage (GTDB taxonomy): Bacteria > Bacillota > Clostridia > Tissierellales > Tissierellaceae > CABMKH01. Next base: position 264,673 of record JBQHQH010000001.1, on the reverse strand, counting down.
ATATATCCTTAGGATTGTTAATATCTAATTGTAAAGAAAATACAAAAATAAATATGAGAAGCTCATATATTTTCCATAATATGGATGGAAAGTTTCTACAAATGACCGAGAATCATTTAGCTATGAGCGGAAGTGTACCTAGGGTTCCGGAGGATATACTCGCAGGACCGAGCGGTACAGATACTATTGAATTTGGTATTACACCGAAGGGATAAAAGCCCAGTCGGGTAGGTTTCGCTTTACCTACCTGATTGGGCTACATCTATTTTTTGAGGAGGGTTTATTTTGGATTATAAAAGGATCTTTATTGAAAAGAAGAGAGAGTTTAATATTGAGTCAGAAAAACTATATGAAGAATTTAAGAAATATTTAGGCATTGATGGACTAAAAGATGTACGAGTTGTAAATATATATGATGTTGTAGGTTTAGAGGATAGTGAAACTAGAGATATCATAGATAGGGTTATATACGAACCTAAGGTAGATATATTATACGAAGAACTTCCGATTGGAGAAGGTGAAAGAGCATTTAGAATCCAATATCTAAAGGGGCAGTTCAATAAGAGAGAATATTTTACAACGGAAATAATAGAAGATTTTGTATTGGATAGAGAAGTGGAAATACTGCACTCAAAGATGATAATCCTTAAAGATATAGATGAATATGACTTTAAAAAGATAAGATCATATTATATAAATCCCGTAGAGATGAAAGAAATCCCATTAGATGTATTTACCTACGAAAGAGAATTAGATAATGCTGGGGAAGTTGAGATTGTAGAAGGATTTATCGAATTAGATCAAGAAAAAATGGAAAGCCTTAGAACTAAATATGGAATAGCCATGGATATTGAAGATCTAATACTCTGCCAAGGATACTTCAAAGAAAAAAAGAGAAATCCAACTATAACAGAGATTAGACTAATAGACACATACTGGTCAGATCACTGTAGACATACGACTTTTATGACAGAAATCTCAGATATAGATATACATGAAGGAAAATACAAGGAGTTATTTGAATCCATATTAAAAGAATATTTGAATTCTAGAGATTTTGTCTATGAAAATAGAAAAAAACCAGTTTGTCTAATGGATTTGGCTACAATAAATATGAAAGAGATAAAGAAAAAGGGACTTCTAGAAGATAAAGAGGAGTCAGATGAAGTAAATGCTGCTAGTATAGAGATAGATGTGGATGTAGATGGAAAGATAGAGAGATGGCTGCTTATGTTTAAAAATGAAACTCACAACCATCCTACAGAGATGGAACCATTTGGGGGAGCAGCTACATGTTTAGGTGGAGCTATTAGAGATCCGTTATCTGGAAGAGCTTTTGTATACCAAGCTATGAGGATTACTGGAGCAGCAGATCCAAGACAGAAATTTGAAGATACCTTACCAGGAAAATTACCTCAGAGAAAGATAACCCAAACTGCAATGGAAGGATATAGTTCCTATGGAAATGAGATAGGAGCAGCTACAGGATATGTAAGAGAAATCTATGATGAAGGATTTTTGGCAAAGAGAATGGAATGTGGTGCATTGGTGGCAGCAGCACCAAAGGAGTGGGTATATAGAGGAAAGTCAGAACCTGGAGATGTAATAATCTTAGTAGGTGGTAGGACAGGTAGAGATGGACTAGGTGGTGCAGTAGGATCGTCTAAGGAGCATACAGAAGAATCTTTGAACACCAGTGGAGCGGAAGTGCAAAAAGGCAACCCAGCTTTGGAAAGAAAGATAATTCGACTATTTAAAAAAGAGAATGTATCCAAGATGATCAAGGTATGTAATGACTTTGGAGCTGGCGGAGTAGGTGTTGCCATAGGGGAATTAGCAGATGGATTGGATATTCAATTAGATAGAGTACCTCTGAAATATCCGGGATTAGATGGAACTGAGATTGCACTTTCAGAATCTCAAGAGAGAATGGCAGTAGTCATAGATAGAGAAAATTTAGATAAATTTATGAAAGAAGCTCAAGACGAAGATCTAGAAGCTACTGTAGTTGCTGAAGTAACAGAAGAGAAGATATTGAAGATGTCTTGGAGAGGCAAAGAGATAGTAAATATAGATAGAGAGTTTTTAAACACCAATGGAATGAGAAAGAAGATAAAAGTTCAGATAGAACAACCAATAGAAGAAGATTATATAGACAGGATATCAACTGAATTCGAACATAAGCCTATAAGAGATGGAATCTTTAAATTGCTTAGTGATTTAAATATAGGAAGTCAAAAGGGACTTGTTCAAAATTTTGATAGTACTGTAGGTGGTGGTACAGTACTTATGCCATATGGTGGCGAGTATGGATTAAGTCCTAGTGAGGGTATGGTGGCAAAGATACCAGTAGTAAAGGGAAATACCAATACCTGCTCTATAATGACCTATGGATATGAACCTAAAATATCTAAATGGAGTCCATTTCATGGAGGATATTATGCAGTAATAGATTCTATTGCAAAGGTAGTAGCATTAGGTGGAGATTATAGAAGAGCTAGACTTACATTTCAAGAGTATTTTGAAAGATTGGGACAAGATGAAATAAAATGGGGCAAGCCATTATCAGCACTATTGGGAGCATATAAGGTTCAAAAGGAATTAGATATTCCTAGCATAGGTGGAAAAGATAGTATGAGTGGTACTTTTGAAGATATACATGTGCCACCAACATTGATAAGTTTTGCAGTAACTTCTGAAGATGTAGATAATATAATCTCTAGTGAATTTAAAGAAGTAGATAGCAATATAGTATTGATGCCACTAGAAATAGATGATGACGGTTTAATAGATTTAGATAAGTTAAAGTTTAATTATAGTAAGATTAAAGAATTAGTAGATAAACATATAATAGCGGCGGCACAGAGTGTAAAATATGGAGGAATTGCCAGAGCTATTTTAGAGATGAGTTTTGGGAATAAGATTGGATTTAAATTTAATGATATAGATAGAAAACAACTATTTATGCCTATGTTTGGTTCTTTAATATTGGAAATACCTAAGGATGTGAATCTTCAAGAATTACTTCATGATGTGGATTATAAGGTATTGGGACAAACCATAGATGAAGAGAAGATATATATAGAAGATGAGATTATGGACATAGATGAACTTATTACAGCTTGGGAATCTTCTTTGAAAGATATATTCCCTGTTGGAGATAATTACTCAATAGAAGAAGGTATTTCCTATACAGGTGGAAATAAGATAAAGAGTCACAGTTCAATTGCAAAACCTAAAGTTTTAATCCCTATATTTACGGGAACTCATGGAGAATACACAATGGCTAAAGCATTTGAAGAAGCTGGTGGAGATGTTGATATATTCGTATTTAAATCTTTAAATAGAGAGTATATTCAAGAATCCTATAGAGAACTTGCAAGTAGAATAGAAAAATCTCAGATAATTGGTTTTCCACATGGAGCTATATTTGGAAATGAACCTGAAGTAGGTGGAAAATTACTTAAGATAATATTAAGTAGTCCCTATGTCAAAGAAGAGATAGATAGACATCTAAATTTAAGAGATGGACTTATACTAGGCGTAGGAAATGGACTAGAAGGACTTATGAAATCAGAACTTATAGCTGGTGGAGATGTAGTATACAATAGATCGGGAAGATTTATATCTACCATGGTGGATATAGAGGTAAAGTCCAATCTATCTCCTTGGATGAGCGGAATGGATATAGGATATAGATATACAGTACCATTGGCTGCTATGGAAGGTAGGATTATATTAGATGATGAAAAAGAGACTGTTGAATCTGGACAGGTGGCAACTCAATTTTTAGACTATAATCCAACTGGTTCTATACTTGGCATTGAATCTTTAACAAGTAAAGATGGTCGAGTGTTAGGTACTATATCATCTATAGACAGACTAGATGAAGGTCTTTATAAAAATATAGATATAAAGGGAAGACATAATATATTTGAATCAGGTGTTAAATATTTCAAATAGGAGGTTTTTTAGGTGAAAGTAAGTATAGTAATGGGGAGTATTTCAGATAGGAAGATAGCTGAAAGAACTATTGATATATTGAATATATTTGGGGTTGAATATGAATTAAATGTGATATCAGCCCATAGGACTCCATATTTAGCTATGGAATTTGCAGAGAAAGCAGAGGAAAATGGAACAGAAGTGATCATAGCAATAGCTGGTAAGGCTGCTCATTTAGCAGGCATAATCGCTGGTATAACTCCTCTACCTGTAATTGGAATTCCTGTTAAGTCTTCTACTATGGATGGACTAGACTCTCTATTGTCAGTGGTGCAAATGCCTAAGGGCGTACCAGTAGCTACAGTAGCAATTGATGGTGGAGAAAATGCTGGACTTTTGGCAGTTCAGATATTGTCAATTAAGTATCCAGAGTTGAGAGAGAAGTTTAAAGAATACAAGTTGAAATTAGCCCAAGATGTAAAATTGATGAACGAAGATCTAAAATCTGAATAAGGAGGCATACTCTTGAGTGGGATTGCAGGTATATATAGCAAAGAAAAGAATCATGTATCTCAAGTAATATACTATGGACTATATGGTCTTCAACATAGAGGACAGATGAGTTCTGGTATAGCAGTTAATAATAATGGATTTATAGATTATTTTAAGGATTTGGGGCTTGTTCATGAGGTATTTCCCAAAGAAATTATGGATAGATTGAGAGGAAATATTGCTATAGGGCAGGTAAGATATGCTTTTTCAGATGAGGGAAAAGATGTGAAAAATGCAGAACCTCTAGTGGTAGGTTATAGAAGGGGAGCATTGGCTCTAGTGCATGATGGCAGTATAGTTAATTTTTCAAGCCTTAGGAATAAGCTAGAAGATAGTGGCTGTATATTTCAATCAGATCTAGATGCTGAAGTTATAGCTAACCTTATTGCAAGATATCATAGGGATAATGTGGAACAGGCAATAATCAATACATTAGAAGATATATTGGGGTCCTATGCATTGATAATCATGACAAAGGATGGCTTAATAGGGGCAAGGGATCCTATGGGAATCAAGCCTCTATCCTTGGGAAGATTTGGGGATGACTATGTATTGGCTTCTGAAACTTGCGCCTTTGATACTATGGGTGCTGAATTTGTCAGAGATATAAGACCTGGAGAGGTAATTATAATTGATGAAAATGGAATTAGAAGTATATGTGAAAAATCTGCAGAGCGAAGTCTATGTCTATTTGAATCTATATATTTTGCAAGGCCTGATAGTAAAGTAGATGGAAGAAGTATCTATCTTACTAGAATAGAGACAGGAAGAATATTGGCAAAGGAATCACCAGTAGATGCAGATATAGTAATAGGGGCTCCAGATTCAGGAATTGTAGCAGCTATAGGATATGCAGAAGAGTCAGGGATACCATATGCAGAGGGTATAATCAAAAATAGATATGTGGGAAGGACTTTTATACAGCCAACTCAAGAATTGAGAGAACAGGGCGTAAAGATAAAGCTAAATGCATTAAAGGAAAATGTAGAAGGCAAGAGACTTATTTTAGTAGATGACTCTATAATTAGGGGAACTACTATTAAGAGAACTGTAGAGATGTTAAAAAAAGCTGGAGCAAAGGAAGTTCATGTGAGGATAAGTTCTCCACCAGTGCTAAATACATGTTATTTAGGGATGGATACACCTAATGAAGAAAATTTAGTAGCTGCAAATATGAGTATTCAAGATATAGAAGATATGATAGGAGCTGATTCCTTAAAATATATATCCTTGGACGGTCTATTGAAGGCAGCAGGGGAAAATAATGGGTTCTGTAGAGGATGTTTTACAGGGAAGTATCCTATTGAAAGAGAATAGATGAAAGAAGGTTTGTTATACTGACTACAGTGGAGGGATCTCATCTTTTGATTGTGAACTGTGGATTGGAAATTGTGAATTATAACTAATGGGAGGTAAGATATGTCTCTAACATATAAAGATGCTGGAGTAGATAAGGAAGCAGGTTATAAGCAAGTAAAATTGATAAAAAATTTAATTAAGAAGACTCATACTCCAGGTGTATTATCAGATATAGGTGGTTTTGCAGGATTATTTCAATTAGATATTAAGAATTATGAAGAACCTGTATTAGTGTCTGGTACTGATGGAGTAGGTACAAAGTTGAGAGTAGCTTTTATGATGGACAGGCATGATACTATAGGAGAAGATTGTGTAGCTATGTGTGCTAATGATATCTTATGTCAAGGTGCAAAGCCATTATTTTTCTTGGACTATATAGCTACTGGCAAACTGATTCCAGAGAAGATGGCTAATATTGTAGAAGGGGTCTCTAACGGATGTATGAAGGCAGGATGTGCATTAATTGGAGGAGAAACTGCTGAGATGCCGGGATTCTATGGTGAAGATGAATATGATATTGCAGGTTTTTGTGTTGGAGTAGTAGACAAGAGTAGGATTATCAATGGTGAGTCTATAGAAGAAGGAGACTATATTATAGGACTTCCATCAAATGGAATTCACAGTAATGGCTATTCTCTAGTTAGAAAGATAGTGTTTGAGAAGGAAGGAATGAAGGCAGATACTTTTGTTGAGGAATTGGGGACAAGTATTGGGGAAGAACTACTGAAACCAACTAGAATATATACCAATCCAGTTTACGGACTAGTAGAAAAGTTTGATATCAAAGGTATATGTCATATTACAGGTGGAGGTTTTTATGAGAATATACCTAGAATGTTACCTGAAGGATTATCAGTTCATATAGATACAAAAGTTATCAATACACCTGTGATATTTAGTCTATTGCAAAGATGGGGCGGAATTAGCACTAAGGAGATGTATTCCACATTTAATATGGGAGTTGGAATGATTTTAGTAATATCTAAAGAAGAATTGGAAGATATAAAGACATATTTAGAAGATATAGAAGAAGAGTTCTATATCTTAGGAAGAGTTGAGAAGGGTTCAGAAGGTGTAGTATTATGCTAAAAATTGGAGTTTTAATTTCTGGTGGTGGAACAAACCTTCAAGCCTTAATTGACAATATAGAAGAAGGAAATATAGATGGTGAAATTTCTCTAATAGTATCAAATAGAGAAGACGCTTATGGACTGGAAAGAGGAAGATTAGCTGGAATAGAAACCATGTATTTAGATCCTAAGAAATATGATACACCAGAAGAATATGATTTAAAGTTAATAGAGGAATTCAAAAAGAGAGAAATAGATCTAATAGTTTTAGCAGGATATCTCAGGATTTTGACTAAGACCTTTATTGGGGAGTTTAAGGGTAAAATTATAAATATACACCCATCTTTGATTCCGAGTTTTTGTGGAGATGGATACTATGGGGATAGAGTTCATAGAGCTGTTCTAGAATATGGATGTAAGATTACAGGAGCTACAGTACACTTTGTAGATGAGGGCACGGATACGGGACCTATTATACTTCAGGAAGTAATCAAGGTTGAGGAAGATGACGATGTAGATAGCTTAAAACAAAAAGTCTTAAATATAGAACATGAAATATTATCTAAGGCTGTAAAGCTATTTTGTGAAGGGAGAATAGTACTTGAAGGGCGGAATGCCAAGATAAATATGAGGTGATTTGATGAAAAGGGCGTTGATTAGTGTTTATGATAAGGACGGAATTGTAGATTTTGCTGTATCTCTTAAGGAACTAGGATGGGAAATCATATCTACAGGGGGGACTTCAAAGGTATTGAAGGAAGCAGGCGTAGATATACTGGAAGTAGAGGATATCACTAAATTTCCAGAGATATTAGATGGTAGAGTTAAGACTTTAAATCCATATATCCATGGTGGGCTATTATATAAGAGGGACGATGAAAAGCATGTTAGGACTATAGAAAATATGGATATCCATGGAATAGATATAGTAGTTAACAATCTATATCCCTTCGAAGATACAGTGGAGAGAGAAGGGGTAAGCCATGGAGAGATAATTGAGAATATAGATATAGGCGGACCATCTATGATCAGAGCTGCAGCTAAGAATTATAAGTTTGTAACTGTAATAGTAGATCCTAAAGACTATGAAAATGTGATTCGAGAACTGAAGACATCAGGAGAAACTAAATTAGCTACTAGACAGTATTTGGCAGCTAAGGTATTTAATTATACTGCCTATTATGACGCTTTGATTGCAAATTATTTTAATGAGTTGGAAGATGTAGATTTCCCAGATAGATTGACAATGACATATAAGAAAGAACAGGAATTGAGATATGGAGAAAATCCACATCAAAAGGCAGCATTCTACAGGGAGATAGGAAAGGTATCAGGAGTATTATCTAGTGGAAGAAAGATTCATGGAAAAGAACTATCTTTTAATAATATCAATGATTCCAATGGAGCAATAAAAATACTTAAGGAATTTGAAAGACCTACAATAGTAGCTGTAAAACATTCAAATCCCTGTGGTATAGGTAGTGGAGATAATATAGAAGAAGCATATATAAAGGCATATGAATGCGATAAGGTATCTATATTTGGAGGAATAATAGCTTCAAATAGAGAGATAAATAGAGGAGTAGCTGAAAGAATAAATAGTATATTTGTGGAAGTAGTACTGGCACCATCCTTTTCAGAAGAAGCCATAGATATATTGACTCAAAAGAAAAATATAAGGCTTATAGAAATAGATGATATTGAAAATAGAGATTATAGAGAAATGGATATGAAAAAAGTATTAGGTGGTATGTTGATCCAAGAGAGAGATACAAAGCTTCTATTAGATGATGTTGAGATTGTAACTCATAGAGCACCAACAGAAAAGGAAGCGGAAGATCTTTTATTTGCTTGGAAAGCATCTAAAAATGTTAATTCCAATGGTGTAGTCATTGCTAAAGATGAGGCAACTATTGGTATAGGATTAGGAGAAGTAAATAGAGTGTGGGCTGTAGCCAATGCCATAGAAAGGGCAGGAGAGAATATAGAAGGTAGTGTATTGGCTTCTGATGGATTTTTTCCATTTAAGGATTCCATAGAGATATTAGGTAAGGCTGGAATAAAGGCAATTATTCAACCGGGAGGTTCTATTAGAGATAAGGAAGTAATTGAAGAAGCTAATAGACATGGTATGGCAATGGTCTTTACTAAGATTAGACATTTCAAACATTGATCTAGGAGGTTATTATGAAGATTTTAGTCATAGGTAGTGGTGGCAGGGAGCATGCACTGTGCTGGAAATTAAATAAATCTGATAGAGTTAAAAAACTCTATTGTGCACCAGGAAATGGTGGTACAGCTCAGGTTGCAGAGAATGTAGATATCTCATCAAATGATATAGAGGGTCTATTGTCATTTGCATTAGAAAATAAGATAGATTTAACTATAGTAGGTCCTGAAGAGCCTCTTGTATTGGGGATAGTAGATAGATTTATGGAAAAGGGATTGAAGATATTTGGGGCAAATAAGAAAGCTGCTCAGTTAGAGGGAAGCAAGGAATTTTCAAAGATATTTATGGAAAAATACAATATTCCTACAGCTAAATATAGGAGTTTCAATAATTTTGATGATGCAGTGAAGGGGATTAAAGATTTTTCATATCCATTGGTAATAAAGGCAGATGGACTATGTCTAGGTAAGGGAGTATTTATTTGCAATTCAGAAGATGAATCAATAGATATTTTAAAGGAGATATTAAATGATAAGATCTTTGGAAATGAGGGAAATACTGTAGTAATAGAAGAATATTTAGATGGCGTTGAGGCATCTTTACTCTGCTTTGTATCTGGCAGCAAAATAATTCCTATGGAAAGTGCTAAGGACTATAAGAAGATATTTGACAATGACGAAGGACCTAATACTGGAGGAGTTGGGTGTTATTCTCCAAGTGAATTATTTAATGAGGAATTTAAGAAAAGAGTGGATGAGGAAGTTCTAAAGAATATAAGTATAGGATTGAAGGAAGAAGATCTAGAATTCACAGGTATCTTATTTGTGGGTTTAATGATTGTAAAGGGGATACCAAAGGTACTAGAATTTAATGTGAGATTTGGAGATCCAGAGACGGAAGTCTTGATGCCTAGATTAGATAGTGATCTAGTGAATTTAATGGAAAGATGTATCCATGGAACTATAGAAGAAGGAGATCTATTGTGGAAGGAAGAATCTTGTGTCACAGTACTAGTTACATCAAAGGGATATCCAGGAGAATATAAAAAGGGACATTCCATTAGAGGTACAGACAGACTGGATGATTCTATAATATTGTTTCACAATGGAACCAAATATGATGGAGAAAATTTAGTTACAAATGGCGGTAGAGTTATGAGTATTACATCTTTAGGGAATAATATGGATGATGCTAGAAAAGATATATATGATAATATAGATAAGATTGACTTTAGTGGGATGTATTATAGAAAAGACATTGGCATAATATAGGAGGAAAGATAGATGGAAAGTTTTTTTAAGTTAAAAGAAAATGGCACAGATGTAAAGACGGAGATTGTAGCAGGGCTTACTACTTTTATGACTATGGCTTATATATTAGTAGTAAATCCAGATATACTGTCTAAAACTGGAATGGAATATGGTGGAGTATTTACAGCAACTGCTCTATCAGCAGCATTTGCTACATTGATCATGGCTTTATATGCTAAATATCCTTTTGCTTTAGCACCAGGTATGGGATTAAATGCTTTCTTTGCTTTTTCAGTAGTGTTAGGTGAAATGGGAAAATCATGGCAATTTGCATTAACAGCAGTACTTATAGAAGGTATCATATTTGTTTTATTATCTTTTGTAAATGCTAGAGAAGCAGTATTTAATTCTATACCTGTGAGTCTTAAAAATGCAGTATCTGTAGGTATTGGATTATTTATATCATTTATAGGATTAAGTGGTGCAGGAATTATTAAAGCTGGTGATGGTACTCTTTTAGCCCTAGGAGATCTAACAGAAGGTGCACCGATAGTAGCAATACTGGGAATTTTATTTACTGGTTATTTATTAGCGAAAAATGTAAAAGGTGCTCTATTATTGGGAATTGTATTTTCAACTATAATAGGAATTCCCCTAGGTGTAACTCAATTACCAGAGAATTTTACTAGCATAGTTAGTTTACCACCATCTCTGAAAGACGTAGCTTTTCAATTTGTAAGTATGAAGGAGATATTCTCTTTTGAAATGTTGGTATCAGTATTTACATTTTTATTTGTAGATATATTTGATACTGTAGGTACTTTAGCAGGAGTGGCTTCTAAAGCCGATATGTTAGATGAAGAAGGAAAATTACCTAAAGTTGGTAAGGCTCTAATGGCTGATGCAGTAGGTACTATTGCTGGAGCTTGTATGGGTACTTCTACAGTAACTACTTTTGTAGAGTCTGCATCTGGAGTTGCAGAAGGTGGAAGGACAGGACTTACTTCTTTGACTACCGCAATTATGTTTGCATTATCATTGTTCTTCGCTCCATTATTCTTGATAGTTCCATCTGCAGCTACTTCATCAACATTGGTAATTGTAGGACTATTTATGATGAGCCCAATTGTAAAGATAGACTTCAATGATTATACAGAAGCTATTCCAGCATTTTTAACTATAGTAATGATGCCATTTGCATATAGTATAGCAGAAGGAATCGTATTTGGAATGATATCATATACAATATTAAAGACAATAGCTGGTAGAGCAAAAGAAGTATCTATTACTATGTGGGTATTATCAATCTTATTTGTATTGAGAATTATATTTATGTAAAAAAGTAGGCTATATAGTGAACCTCAAATGTTAGACAGAGATCTAATATTTGAAGGTTCACTTTTTTTATGGTTAAATATAATCTAGAAACTATATAAAGAGATATGAACTTTCAATTATGAGTTTAAAAGGATTATCTCAATAATACTTAGTAGAAAATTTTCTTATGGCGATAAAATATTATGAACCAAATTAGAAGTTGTTACAATATATAGGTGAAAGGAAATAAGTAGAAGAACCTTTTAAGATAAATATATGAAGGGGGGAATAGCAGGTTGGATGTAGCAGAATTGAGCCATTTAATTGAAGACTATGGCAAAGACATTTATGGATTTTGTTGTAAATTGACAAGGGATAAACATCAGGCAGATGATCTATATCAAGAGACTTTTTTAAAAGCTGTAGAGTTATGTCATAAGATTGAAAAAGCCAACAATCCAAAGAGTTTTCTCATAGCTATAGCGGCAAATATATGGAAGAATCAATGGAGAAAGCTTGGTTGGCGACATAGAATTGCCAAGTTTGTACCTTTTCAGGACCATTTTAATGATACATCTTATATGGATGATTTGGCTACACCAGAAAATATTATACTGGACAATGAATTGAATACAACAGTTGATATGGCTCTAGATTCTCTAAGTGATAAATTGAAAATACCATTATATATGTACTATACAGCCGAAATGTCAGTTGAAGAAATTGCTTCTGCACTTAAAATTCCAATTGGAACTGTAAAGAGTAGGCTTTATAAGGGTAGAAAGGAGATTAAAAAATATTTGGAGGTTGAGGGCTATGAAGGATTTTGAAAAATTAGATAAGCTATTACGTAGTGCTTTGCGTTCTAATGATGAACCAGATGATAGTCTAAATCAGAGAATCATAAATAAATTTAAGGAGAGGGATAGGATGAAATACGGCAATAAAAAGAGGTTTTCTACTGCAGCAATATTGACAGTACTTATTTTAGCAACATCAATTTCAGTATTTGCTACATGGCAACTGCTTACACCGAAGGAAATTGCAGAAAATATGGAAGATAAGAGTCTTGCTAGTGCATTTCAAGGGGAAGATGCTGTAACTATCAATGAAACTCAAATAAGTGGTGATTATAAGATAACATTACTTGGGATTGTATCTGGTAGAGATATCAGTGATTTTAAGTATTCATCTAATGACGTTGTTAAGCTTGACAGAACTTATGCAGTTGTTGCCATTGGAAAGGCCGATGGAACACCGATGCCAGGTTTGCATGATCCAGAATATGATGAAATGCCATTTTTCGCTTCACCATTTATAAAAGGTCAAAACCCTAAAGATGTCAATATCATTACGATGAATGGTGGATTTAGTGGATTTATAGAAGATGGTATATGGTATAGGATAGTAGAATGTGATGATATAGAAATCTTTGCAGATAGAGGTCTATATCTAGGAGTTATTTCTAATACATTTTATGATATTGGAGCTTATAACTTTAATTCCGAAACAGGTGAAATTACTCGTAATGAAGACTATAAGGGAGTAAATGTCCTATTTGATTTACCATTAAACCAAGAAAAAGCAAATTATGAAAAAGCTGAAGAATATCTTCAAAAACTACTTCATAGAGATTCAGACGAGAAAGAATCTAATTATAATGGACCAATGTATGATGATGTAGATGTATTGTTAAAACAAACTGCACTCATTTCAGAATCAGTGAAGAAGCTTACCCCTGATAAGGAAGGTATGATTAACTATGAATTTAACGGATTTGAAATAAATGTACCATTAGAAACTCTATTTGAAGATGAACATGAGACTGGTTTTTCTGAATGCTTTTTTGTAGATGAACGAACTATAGATGATAAACAGATTATAGACTTTGCAGTTTTTTCAAGAGATGAAGGTAAAACTATTAAGGGAATGATCTATAGGAAAAAATAGTGAGATGAAATAGCTTATATAGAAGATATTATGTTAATGATATAATAAAATCAACTAAATAAAATTATATTAAAATATATTCAATTATATTAAATTTAATTTTATAAAAGACTACCATAAAGGAAATATTTTTCCATTATGGTAGTTTTTTGGCTTATTCTATTTTCAAATTAGATATAATTTGTTATACTATTATGTGGCTGTATTAAAGCATCGATATGCGAACGTTTTCCGACTGGAGGTTAAAAATAACGCTTGAAAGCATTAAATTGTAAGTGTATAATTTATTGGGAGGTGTAGAGATTGACTTATAACTCAAGAATTAAAAGTAAGCAGGCAGATGATTTATTTGAAGCAATTTTGCAATTAGATACACTTGAAGAATGTTATAGATTCTTTGAAGATGTGTGTACTATAAAAGAAGTTCAAGCCATAGCGCAGAGATTGGAAGTAGCTAAACTGCTAAAGGCTAATAAAACATATAATGAGATTGAAGATGAAACTGGTGCAAGTACTGCAACCATTAGTAGAATCAATCGTTCATTAAATTATGGGGTAGATGGTTATAATCTAGTGCTAAAAAAACTAGGGATAATAGATGAGTATTAAAAAGGGCTGTTTCAAAAGATAGTCTCTAAATAGAAAAAGAGTTGAAAAAATCTATTGATTTTTTTAACTCTTTTTTAGTATGTTTTATCTGCATGAACAAGCATACTAAAATTAATCACAAAATAAAAGTGTAAAAAATAAATTTATCCTATTTATTGGAGAAATAATAGTAATAGATAATTAATGTTATAATACTTGGTGTTCCAAGCATTATAAAGATAGATGCTCTATTTAATCTTTTAAATCTCTCATTTTTATTCTCAACTGCTGTCCTTCTATAAATATTTCCACTCATAAGACCTGATAAGATAATTCCTATACCAATGCTACCAAACCCTATGATTTGAGTACCATAGGTGAAAATTTTTTCATTTCTAGTTATAATGGACACTAGTATAACTAGAAATTCTAGTAACAGACCTATTACAAAACTCTTCATACTATTATCCTCCCTTGATGAGAATAGACTTATCATATTATAACATTCTAGTATTTTACCCACAATGAATTATTGTAACTAGATTGTTATTTTCATAAATCTATATCTATGATAATCTATATATAAGATTTTGAATAGCCTATAATTTATTAAATATTACTTTTAGAAAGGAGAAAAGTTATGGATAATTTAGAAGAGAATGTGAGAGAGGGAGAAGTTGTTGAATGGATAAAATCCATAGGGACTGCAGTAGTAGTTGCACTTATAATTAAGATGTTTCTCTTTTCTTTTACAACAGTTAATGGTGCATCTATGGAACCCACATTGGAAAATGGAGATTTCTTGTTTGTTGAAAAATATAGTAAATATCTAAATATAGATAATTATAGAGCAGGAGATATAGTGCTTATAAAATCACCATATAAAGATGATAATCGTATTTTTGTTAAACGTATAGTTGGAGTTGAAGGAGATATTATAGACATAGAGAATGGATTGATCTATGTCAATGATGAACCTATATATGAGGACTATATTGAAAGAAATATATCAACAAGTCCATTGAATTATGGTATTGATTATAGTGTGCCAAATAATCATATCTATGTCGTTGGAGACAATAGACATCCCAATGAAAGTGATGACAGCAGAAGTTTTGGCAGTGTTCCCATAACCCATATCGTGGGAAAGGTAAAGTTTAGAGTTTTTCCATGGCCACATAAGATAAATTAATATTGATTATATAACTTTAATAGATATCTACTAGTGAAATAGCAGATATCTATTTTTTATTCGAGGTTTATAATTTAAGTATTTTTATTAAGTTTTTTATAAATAATGTTTAAAGTCTAAAAAATGGGTATTATATAAATATGTTAGGCATGCCTAAACATTATCGAATATGGAGGAAAATATGACAGGGAACAAAGAGGATTATCTAAAGGCAATCTATGAACTAGGGGGTAGGTCAAAGCGAATAAGCAATAAAGATATAGCTGAAAAACTAAATGTCTCTGCTCCTTCTGTATCTGAAATGGTAAAGAAACTTTTAAAAGAAGGATATGTAGAATATACCGTATATCAAGGAGTAAGCCTTACTGAATATGGAGTAGAAGAGGCTATGAAGATAAGGAGAAGACATCTTTTATGGGAAGTATTTTTAGTTGAAAAGCTAGGATATAGCTGGGATGAGGTAAATGAAGAGGCAGAAAGACTAGAACATGTAACCAGTTTTAAATTAGAGAAATCACTAGATAAATATTTAGGATATCCAAAGTTCTGTCCTCATGGCACTCCAATATTAAAGGATAGAGATTGTAACTTAAATTATAGGATATTAGAATTATTATCTATAGGAGATAAGGCTACAATTCAAAGGATATCTGATATAAAGGAACTTTTACAATATGTAAGTCATATGGGGTTGAATATAGGTGATCGAATAGAGGTCATAGATATAGAGCCAACTGTAGGAACTATTGTCGTTAGAAAAGATGGTACAGATATAAGCCTTAAAAGAGAGTTTGCAAAAAAAATATATGTAGAATAGGGAGGAATAAAATATGAAGAAGACAATGACTTTTACTATGACTTTGATTATGGTAATGGTATTTGCAATAGGATGTGGAAATTCAAATGAAGTAGTTGATAATGGAAAATATAATGTAGTAGCTACAACAACATTAGTTGGAGATCTTGTAAAATCCATAGCTGGAGAACATGTGAATGTTCAGGTATTGATGGGACCTGGAGTAGATCCTCATCTATATAAGGCTAGTGCAGGAGATGTGAAATTGATGCAAGGTGCTAATATGGTAGTATATAATGGTCTTCACCTTGAAGGCAAGATGGGAGATATATTTGATAATCTAAAGAACAGTGATAAATTAATTGTACCTGCTTCTGGAAATATCAGTGAGGATAGTCTAATAGACTTTGTTACCAATCCCGGGAACTATGATCCTCATATATGGTTTGATGTAAGCTTATGGAAACAAGCAGCAGAAAGTGTAGCAGAGGGACTAAAGAAATTAGACAGTGAGAATTCAGAAGAATACGATGCTAATCTACAAGAGTATTTGGGAGAATTGGATAACCTAGACCAATATATAAGAGATAGAGCATCAGAACTTCCAGAAGATAAGAGAATTCTTGTAACTGCCCATGACGCATTTAGTTATTTTGGAAATGCATATGGATTTGAAGTCAAGGGATTACAAGGAATAAGTACTGACTCTGAAGCAGGGACATCGGATGTAAGGGAATTAGCTAACTTTATTGTGGAAAAGAAGATTAAAGCTATATTTGTAGAATCTTCTGTCCCTAGAAAGAGTATAGAAGCTTTACAAGAAGCAGTAAGAGCCCAAGGATTTCAAGTAGAAATAGGTGGAGAACTCTATTCAGATTCTACTGGGGATGCAAAGACAGCTGCAGAAACTTATATAGGGACATTTAAGAGCAATATAGATACTATTGTAAATGCTTTAAAATAGAGTAAAGATTTGGAGGAGATTTTGATGTCTAAAGATCTAGAATATATTGTAGAAGTAGAAGATATGACCGTAGCTTATCACACTAAGCCAGTTTTATGGGATGTAGATTTAAATATTCCTAAATCTGTCTTGATGGCAATAGTAGGACCAAATGGTGCAGGAAAGTCCACATTGATAAAGGCAATGCTGGACTTGATAAAACCAGTATCAGGAAATGTACTATTCAATGGTGCTAGCTATAGATCACAGAGACGACATATAGGATATGTACCTCAAAGTGAGAGTGTAGATTGGGACTTTCCTGCTAGTGTATTAGATGTGGTTCTCATGGGACGATATGGAGAATTAGGGTGGATAAAGCGGCCAACAGCAAAGGATAGAGAAAAGGCAATTGAAGCTTTGGAAAAGGTAGGAATGGGGGAATTTGTCAATAGACAGATATCTCAATTATCTGGAGGACAGCAGCAGAGGATATTTCTTGCACGGGCATTAGTGCAAGAAGCAGATATATATTTTATGGATGAACCATTTAAGGGTGTAGATGCTAAGACAGAAAAAGCCATAATTGCATTGTTAAAGGAATTAAAGAATAGAGGAAAAACTCTAATTGTAGTTCATCATGATTTACAGACTGTTGAAGAATATTTTGATTGGGTGGTACTATTAAATACACAAATTATAGCTAGTGGACCTGTTGAAGAGGTATTTACAGATGAAAATTTAAAGAAGACATATAGAAGTACTGGTCAGATTTTGAAAAGGTAGGTGAAAGTCTTGAATATAATGGAGCTTATTTTAACAGATTATACATTGAGGATTGTATCGTTAGGATCTGCTATTTTAGGAATAATAAGTGGAATACTGGGAAGTTTTGCTGTTATTAGAAAGCAGAGTTTGCTGGGAGATGCAGTTTCTCATTCAGCATTGCCGGGAATTGCATTGGCATTTTTGGCAACTCAGACTAAAAATACAGAGATTTTACTCTTAGGGGCGTTGATATCTGGACTATTATCTACTTTTGTGATTTTATCTATAACAAAATACTCGAGAATTAAATTTGATAGTGCATTGGCATTAGTACTATCTGTATTCTTTGGTACAGGAATAGTCCTCTTGACACATATTCAAAAAATTCCCAATGCAAATCAGGCTGGTCTAGAGAAATTTATATTTGGGCAGGCCTCGACTCTTCTTAAGAGAGATGTTCAAATCATGGGCGTATTAGGTATAGTTTTAATAGGATTGGTCATATTGTTTTGGAAAGAATTTCAGATATCATCCTTTGACTCGGATTATGCAGAAAGCCTTGGCTTCTCTACAAAGAAGATAAATATATTGTTATTTACTATGATAGTTACTGCAATTATTGTGGGATTGCAGACTGTAGGGGTTATTTTAATGAGTGCTATGCTGACAGCTCCAGCAGTGGCAGCAAGACAGTGGACAGATAAACTATCGATTATGGTAATATTGTCTGCTATATTTGGTGCTGTATCAGGAGTCATTGGGACATTGTTAAGTTCTATAGTTTCAAAACTACCTACAGGTCCAATGATAGTTATAGTCATAAGTACTATAGTTATATTTAGTATAACATTTGCGCCAAATAGAGGGTTATTATGGAGATATTTCAGAGATAGAAAAAATCAGAGAGAGATAGATGAAGATCAAATCTTAGTAAATTTATATCATCTAGCTATGAATCATGATGATATGGATCATAGTCATGATATATTTATAATAAAGCCAAATAAATCTACGGACAACAAGGCAGTCAGAAGACTTACGGTTAAATTAGAGTCCTTAGGAAATCGGGGGCTTGTTAAAAAAGATTATTTTAATAAATGGGCCATCACGAAAGATGGAATAGATTATGTAGAAAATCATTTTAGTAAGGAGGGGATGTAGATGTCACCAGAATTAGAAATTCAACTTATTGCAGTGATAGTCGCTGTAGCTTGTTCTTTACCAGGAGTATTCTTGGTTCTTAGAAAGATGGCCATGATGTCGGATGCTATAACCCATACTATTTTATTGGGAATAGTGATTGCATTCTTTATGGTAAATAGTTTGACATCTCCTCTTCTAATAGTAGGCGCAGCTATTATGGGTGTTTTTACAGTTTTTCTAACAGAGATGTTAAACAATACTAAATTAGTATCAGAGGATTCAGCTATAGGAGTTGTATTTCCTTTGCTATTTAGTATAGCTATAATAATTATATCTAAATATGCAGGTGCAGTTCATTTGGATACTGATTCAGTCTTGTTAGGGGAATTAGCCTATGCTCCATTTAATAGGATGATTTTATTTGGGAAAGATATAGGACCAAAGGCCATTTATTCTATGGGGATTATCCTTATTATAAACCTATTATTTATAGTGGTATTTTTTAAGGAACTTAAGATAGCTACTTTTGATCCTGCCTTGGCAACAGTTTTAGGATTTTCACCAATTTTGATACACTATAGTCTTATGACTATGATATCAATTACTGCAGTAGGTGCATTTGAATCAGTTGGTTCTATATTGGTAATTGCATTTATGATAGGACCCCCAGTAACAGCATATCTTCTCACTGATAATTTAAAGAATATGATTATATTGAGTGGTTCTATAGGTGCTATAAATGGAATACTTGGATATCAGTTAGCGTCAGTATTAGATGTGTCCATAGCTGGAACTATGGCACTTATGACCGGGATAGTATTTTTCTTAGTATTTATATTTGCTCCAAAGAGAGGATTTTTGACTACTCTTAGGAGAAGGAGATTACAGAAGATAGATTTTGCAGAAAAATCTCTACTATTTCATGTATTTAACCATGAAGGCAGAAAAGAAGAGGATTTAGAATCGGGAATATATACTATAGAAGAGCATCTTAATTGGGATAAATCTTTCCTAAAGATGATCATAAAACAGCTTAAGAATAAAGAAAAGATATATGTAGAAGATGATATAATTAAATTAACTGATTCAGGTAGAGAATACGCCATAGAGAGTTATGAAGAAATTGTTTCGGAATTTTAGACTAAATCAGATAAAAAATTTTGATTTCAACTATAGATTGAGAAGTGGAAAACTATCCTATTGGGGCTAAAGATATTTTTAGCCCCAATAATTATGGATTAAGCAATTTTTAGTATTGAGCTTTAATTCTGGAAATCATATCTCCATTGCTATATAATAAAATTACTATATGATAGTTGGAAGGTGAATATAATTTTAGAACTTTTATTTAATAATCTTACAAGTAGAGTAACTATAATTTTAATTTTAGCATTTATGCTTTCTAGAATAGGAATATTTAGGAAACTCGTATCAAAACAGAATCTAAATATAAAGGATATTCTTCTACTATCTATTATCTTTGGAGTTATGGGAATTATTGGAACCTATACTGGAATATACGTTCAAGGTGCAATAGCTAATGCAAGGGTCATAGGCGTATTTGTAGGTGGACTTCTAGGAGGACCCATTGTAGGTACACTATCAGGTATTATAGCTGGGGGACATAGATATCTTATAGATATAGGAGGATTTACTACATTTGCTTGTTCTCTTTCTACGATAATAGAAGGGGTTATGGCTGGATTTTTAAAGGAAGGTCTTGAAAAATCAAGATATAAGGTTCTATTTTCTCTATTCACGGGAATAGTTGCTGAGATCATACAGATGATTATAATACTATTATTAGCTAAACCTTTTTCAGAAGCATTAAAACTTGTGCAAATCATAGGTATACCTATGATTGTAGCTAATGGAATAGGAATAGCTGTTTTTATTGCCATAACAGAGAGTATATTTAAGGAAATAGAAAGTGAATCTGCATATCAGGCACAATTAGCATTAAAGATTGCCAACAAGACATTATCTTATTTTAGAAAGGGATACAATGAGGATACAGCTAATAGCGTGGCTAAGATAATTAAAGATATGACATATATAAGTGCAGTATCTTTTACGGATAATGAAAAGATACTTGCTCATATTGGAGTAGGAGAAGACCATCATCTTCCAGGGAGTAAGATACAGACTAAACTTACAAAAGAAGTCCTGACATCTAAAAGGTATAAGGTAGCTAATATAAAGAAAAAAATAGGATGTGAAGATCCTAATTGCCTTTTAAGATCTGCAATTACAGTTCCATTATTAGAACAAGACAAGATAATAGGCAGCTTAAAGTTATACAAAGAAGCTGACAATGCCATTACAAAGGTAGAGACGGAATTGGCTCTAGGTTTAGCTCAGATATTTTCTACACAAATAGAGTTAGGAAAGATTGATATTCAAAGGGAACTATTGGCTAAGTCAGAGTTAAAGGCTTTACAGGCTCAAATAAATCCCCATTTTTTATTTAATGCTATAAATACTATTGTATCTTTTATAAGGACTCAACCAGAGGATGCTAGGAATTTACTTATACATCTTGGAAACTATTTTAGAAATAACTTGAACCATGATGTAGATGAGGTATATCTCTCAAAAGAAATAGATAATATCAATTCATATATAGCAATAGAGAAGGCAAGATTTGGAGATAAACTGAATATTATATACCATATATCAGAGGGAATTGACTGTAAGCTTCCACCACTTTTGATTCAACCTATAGTTGAAAATGCCATTAAGCATGGAGTTTTAAATAAAGTTGATGGAGGAAAAGTAGAGGTAATAGCTAAAGATGAAGAGAGTCAGACCAAGATAATAGTTAAAGATGATGGTGTAGGTATGCCTCAAAAATTAATAGACTATCTACTTTCAGACAAGCCTATTAAAGATAGAATAGGAATAAGAAATGTCAATGAAAGATTAAAAAATAAGTATGGAGAAGATTGGGGATTAGATATAAAAAGTGAAATAAATAAAGGGACGGAAGTGACTATTGTAATTCCTAAATAGGGGGATGAGAAGATTTGATTAGAAGTATCATAGTAGACGATGAGATGCCTGCAAGACAAGAATTAAGGTATATATTGAGTAGATACAAAGATATAGAGGTTGTAGGGGAGGCGTCTAATGGGATAGAAGCACTTCTATTAAATGAAAAGCTCAGCCCAGATCTGATGTTTTTAGATATAAAGATGCCTCAGATGAGTGGAATAGAATTGGCTAAAATTCTTTTAGAGAAAGAAAGACCACCTATGATCATATTTGTAACTGCTTATGATAAATTTGCACTACAGGCATTTGAAGTAAATGCAGTGGATTATCTATTAAAACCTATAGATGAAGGCAATTTAAGAGATAGGTTAGAGAGCAAAATACTCTCTAATGAGAGAAATGAAATAGCTGGTCATGAAGACATAAAGGCTTTAATAAACTATATTGAAGATAAAAGAAAGCCAACTATCAATAGGATGACTGTATACCATAATGGCAGGATGATTCCCATAGAATCCAAGGATATAATCTATGTTACTGTAGAAGATAGAAATACTATTATAATAACGAAAAAAGGAAGATTTATATTAAATTCTACTCTAGGTGAGTTGATGGACAAATTAGATTCATCTCTATTTTTTAGAACTCACAAATCTTTTATTGTAAATCTAGATGCCATAGAATCTATAGAACCTTGGTTTAATTCCACATTGAATATAAGATTAAAGAACTTACAGGATATTGTACCTGTTAGTAGGAATTACTCTAAGGACTTTAAGAAGATTATGAATATTGATTGACATTGCATCTCATACAAATATCTTGCAGGATAATCACAAAAAAAGGCGTTTTATCTTTAAAAGGCCATAATCTATATAAGCCTAATATATAATTTAATTATTATATATTAGGAGGATGATGTTAAAGATGATGCAGTTTATTATTGGAATCATCGTACTTATTGTAGGGTATTTTACCTATGGAAAGATAGTAGACAGGCATTTTGGAGCTGATGACAGTATAGGAACTCCTGCTAAGAGATTAGAGGATGGAATAGATTTTGTTCCTATAAGTGCTCCTAGGGTATTTTTAATTCAATTATTGAATATTGCAGGATTAGGACCTATATTTGGAGCTATTCAGGGGGCTTTATTTGGTCCAGCTGCTTTTATTTGGATTGCCCTTGGTAGCGTTTTCGCTGGAGGAGTTCATGATTACTTTTCTGGAATGTTATCTGTTAGACATGATGGTCAGAGTATTTCAGAGATAATTGGTGCTTATTTAGGAAATGGTGCCAGATTTATAATGAGGATATTCTCAGTAATTCTACTTGTTTTAACAGGGACAGTATTTATGACAGGACCTGCTGGTCTTTTAGCAAATTTAAAATTATTTGGATTGGGAAGTTTTGATATTTGGTTGGCAATAATATTTGTATACTATTTCTTAGCTACTATATTACCTGTAGATAAGATAATAGGTAAGATATATCCTATATTTGGACTATCTTTACTTATAATGGCCGGAGGAATTGGTGGGAAGTTGATTATAGGAGGATATGAATTACCAGCCTTTACTTTACAGACATTACATCCAGAAGGTTTACCTATTTGGGCCATGCTGTTTACTACAATAGCTTGTGGAGCTATATCAGGTTTCCATGCTACTCAATCACCTATGATGTCAAGATGTCTAGAGAAAGAAAGTGATGGTAGACCGATATTCTATGGTGCTATGATAGCAGAAGGGATTATAGCTATGATTTGGGCAGCAGCTGCTATGGCTTTCTTCAACGGGACAGCAGGTTTAGGTGAGGCTATGACAAATGGAGGAGGAGCAGCAGGAGTTGTAAATACCATATCTCTATCATTACTTGGACCAATAGGTGGAGTACTAGCTATGCTAGGAGTTGTAGTAGCACCTATAACATCTGGAGATACTGCTTTTAGGGCTGCTAGACTTACAATAGCAGATGCAATAAAGTTTAAACAAGGACCTATAAAGAATAGATTGACATTTGCAGTACCACTATTTGTAGTAGCATTTGGTTTAACTAGAGTTGATTTTAATAAGATTTGGAGATATTTTGCTTGGTCTAATCAGACTTTAGCTATGATTGTACTTTGGACAGCGGCAGCTTATCTAGTGAAGAATAAAAAATCCCATTGGATGGCAAGTATTCCAGCTACATTTATGACAGCAGTATCTTCAACTTATCTATTACAAGCGCCAGAAGGTTTTAGATTACCAACTACAATAGCATATCCAGTAGGAGTTATTGTAGCAGTAGCCGCAATTGTAATATTTATGGCTAAGGCTAGTAAAAAAGATAAGATCACATTACAAGAAGCATAATGTAATAAAGCATCCTCAATTTTCTGAGGATGCTTTTAATATTACTATTTTAACATAGAATTTAAGAACCATATATTCTTACTATAGTAAGCAACATAGTCTTCAAACATAGCTACAGTTTCGAAATCTCCCTCTTCGTCTGCTAGATTTCTAATTTCAGTAGCTAGTTCTTTCATGGATTTCATATCTTCTCTAACGATCTCTAAGGCTTCTTCTATGGAAAATTCTTTTCCCTTTATTTCTTTTATACTAGCATTTTCTAGATATTCAGCCATTGTAGATAGAGGAGTTTCTTCTTTCATCTTTAGCAATTCTGCTACAGCATCTACATTTTCAAATATTTCATCATAAATTTCTTCTGTAAATTCGTGAACTGCCATAAATTGTTTACCTACTACGTTCCAATGAACATTGTGCAATTTAACATTTAATACGTTTAGATTAGCTAAATATTTTTGTAATAAATCAATGTGTTTCATAATAATACCTCCTATTTTTTAAAATCTTTTAACTATCATTTATTGTTTTCTGTTAACTATATTATATGCTATAATATAAGAAACAAAAAGACACAAATATGTTAGTAGGGGTGAGAAGATGGAAAATAAGGTATTTAATGGATTTGAGATAGTACAAGATTTAATTAAATTGAGATGGGTACCTGAGATACTGAAGTCCATTGAATTGGGAAATCATCGTTATAGTGAAATTTTCAGAAGTATTCCCTATATAAGTCATACAGAACTAAATAGAAAATTATCTGTTCTCATTGAAAAGAAGGTCGTAGGTAAGGCTGATGATGACAATAATATCTGTTATTTTTTACTTGATTTTGGTGAAGATTTAGTTCATATATTTAATCATTTGGAGGATCTAGAGGATAAATACTTTAAAATTTCTTAAGTCATTAGATAAAAATCAAACATAGAGGTGATAGTTCAGATGAATACTAATATAGATGGATTTAGTATAAGATTTGCAGAAGAAAAGGATGTTTCTTTAATATTAGAGTTTATAAAGGGATTAGCAGAATATGAAAGGCTATCTCATGAAGTAGTGGCAACGGAAGAGATATTGAGAGAATCCTTATTCAAAAGAAAAGCCGCAGAGGTAGTTATAGGTGAATATGATGAGAAACCTGTAGGCTTTGCCTTGTTTTTTCATAACTTTTCTACATTTTTAGGAAAGCCAGGAATATATTTAGAAGATTTATTTATAGTACCGGAAATGAGGGGAAAAGGATTTGGAAAAATCATGCTTTCTTTTTTGGCAAAGCTTGCAATAGATAGAGATTGTGGAAGATTTGAGTGGTGGTGTCTGGATTGGAATGAACCGTCGATTGATTTTTATAAGAGTATAGGAGCAACTCCAATGGATGAGTGGACTACATTTAGAGTGACAGATAAAGCTCTTTATGATCTAGCTAAGATGATTGAAGAATAGAGAAAATTTATATCAGCTGGAGTTGTATACTCCAGCTGATATTTCATGGTGCATCAGTAACCAACATATCAATAATTCACATTGAGATTTTTGACAATATATTATATAGATTGGAGGTAAATGCATGAATATAAATAATGATGGATTAGTGTATTATGATGGTGAAAATTTTTATTATAGCAATATAACTTCTGATGGAGGCAAATTATATAAGCAATCTGCCGATTTTAAAAATAAAGAGAAATTATCTGATATCAATGATATTAAATATATCAATAAACATAATTCTTATATTTATTATGTTTCTAAAAACTCTATATATAGATTAAATTTGAATACTAAGGAAAATAAAATCATATTCATCCATGATGACGAATATGAATGGATTTTTAATATGACTATATTTAACAATAGAATGTTTTTCTCTACTGGAGATGAAGATTCTACACAATATATGATGGACTTGGAAACATTATCTGTGGAAAAATTATTTACAAATGCTTATGGGATTAATATAGAAGATAACATTATCTATTATAGTGGAAATAAAGAGAAAGGTATCTATAGTTTTGACTTAAATAGTAAAGAATTCTTAAAAATAGCAAATGACAATGTAAGTTATCCTATAATCAAAGATGACTATCTATATTACTTTAATTTTGAGGAAGAAAGTTTTTACAGACTTGACCTTAATGATAATTTTGCTAAAGAAAAGGTTATTAATTTAAATAGAGATATAGATAGTTTTTATGTTAGCCCTAGTGATTTTAATATTAGTTCTAATAATTTAATTTATGCTCAACATTATTTATTTAAAGTTGTCTTAATAACTAAAAAAATAACACAAATAAACAATATATCTTCTGATAGCATAAATATTGTAAATGATGAAATCTGGTTCAGAGGTTATATAGATGATGAGTTTAAATTATATAAAATGGATTTAAGCGGTAATGATTTAATGGTTATAGAGTAAATTTATTAAATTATATAAATAGGTCTATGATTGACAAAAATACTGACGAATTTTTAAGGTAACGTCAATATTTTTTGTTCTAAATCAGATATTAAAATAGATACCCTGTTTTTCTTATGGAAATCTAATCACCATTACTATATAATAAATAGGGAATGAAGACTTAGGATGGTGGTTAAATGGATTATTTGGCAGGACTTAATGATAGACAGAGAGAAGCGGTTCTTCATACAGAAGGACCTTTACTTATTATGGCTGGTGCAGGTAGTGGTAAGACTAGGGTTGTAACTCATAAAATAGCATATTTGATTAAGGAAAAGGGAGTTTTCCCGGGAAATATTTTGGCAATAACTTTTACAAATAAGGCTGCAAATGAGATGAAGGAAAGAGCTGCTCAGTTATTAGGTGAAAATGTAGATAATATGTGGATAGGAACATTTCACTCCATATGTGTCAGAATCTTAAGGAGAGACATAGATAAGATAGGATATGATAGATCCTTTACTATATATGATAGAGATGATCAGATTACCCTTATGAAGGAGTGTATCAAAGAATTAAATGTGGACAAGGATATGTATAAAGAATCCACTATATTATCAAAGATCAGTTCTCTGAAGGATTCTCAGGTTACTCCAGATGAATATATCAATGAAAACTATGGAGATTTTCGTGAAAGAAATATTGGAGAATTATATGCACTATATCAAAAGAAGATGAAGAAGTATAATGCATTGGATTTTGATGATCTGATAATCAAGGCAGTAGAATTGCTTCGTGAAAATAAAGATATAGCAGGATTTTATCAGAGAAAATTTCAATATGTATTTGTAGATGAATATCAAGATACAAATAAGATACAATATGAGTTGGCAAGGCTTTTATCAGCTAAACACAGGAATATATGTGTGGTAGGCGATTCTGACCAATCCATTTACGCATGGAGGGGGGCAGATATTGGCAATATCTTAAACTTTGAGAAGGATTTTGAAGGGGCAAAGACCATATTATTAGAACAGAACTATCGATCTACTCAGAATATACTAAATGTGGCAAATGAAGTTATTAAAAATAACTATGTAGATGAACCGAAGAGACTTTGGACGGATAAAGAAGAAGGCAGCAATGTATTGTATCAGCAGTTGGAATATTCAGAACAAGAGGCCTATTTTGTTGCCAATAAAATTCATCAATTGATATACAAGGGCTATAGACCTTCAGATATAGCCATACTATATAGGACAAATGCTCAATCTCGTGCATTTGAGGAAGTTTTTATGAAGGAATCATTGCCCTATAAGATAGTCGGTGGACTTAGATTCTATGATAGGAAAGAAGTCAAGGATATAATTGCATATTTAAAGCTATTACAAAACCCAGTGGATAATATATCCTTAAAGAGAATAATCAATACTCCTAGGAGAGGTATAGGTAATGCTACTGTGGATAAAATAGAGGAATATGCTGCTGTGAGAGGAGAATCTATGTATGAGTCCCTACTGTCATTGGAAGATATAGATAGTCTATCTGCAAGGGCTAAGAATAGCGTAAAATCCTTTATAGATATGATAAATAATCTAATCGCCATGAAGGAAATCATGGGAGTAAAGGATTTAATAGAGAAGGTCGTATATGAATCAGGATATGTATCAGATCTTGAAAAAGATAATAGTGTAGAATCTAGAACAAGGATAGACAATATAATGGAGTTTATATCTGTAGCAATAGATTTTGAACAGAGAGACGAAGAGAATGATTTAGAAGAGTTTTTAGCATCTGTATCTTTGCTTTCAGATATAGATAAGACAGTAGATGAAGATAATCTGATAACCATGATGACAGTTCATAGTGCCAAGGGATTAGAGTTCCCAGTAGTATTTTTAGTTGGTATGGAAGAGGGATTATTCCCTATATCAAGGGCTTTAGATAATGATGAAGATTTAGAAGAAGAGAGAAGATTATGCTATGTCGCAGTAACTAGGGCGGAGGAGTTGCTGTTTATTACAAATGCTCAAACACGTGCTATCTATGGAAATATAAATCATACTCTTCCATCTAGATTTATAGAAGAAATGGGAGATACTATAGAAGGTAAAGTAGAAAATCAAGAAAAGAAGGTAGATAGGCCAGAAGAAGAACTCGTTAGAATAAGAGATTTTACAGTTCCTAATATATCACGTCCAATTTCAAAACCTAGAGATAATTCAAATTTGGAAGTAAGTGTAGGGGATAAGGTGAGACATAAGAAATGGGGAATAGGGACTATAGTTCAGGCCAAAGATAGAGAAGGAGATAAGGAATTAGTCATAGCCTTTGATAAAGATGGACTAAAGAGATTGTTATTGTCTATAGCGCCTATAGAAATTGTCAGGGGGGAATAGTTTGGATAAGGAAAAGAGAATTGGTGAACTCATAGAGATAATTGATGATTTAAATTATCATTACTATACTTTAGATGATCCCAAGGTAAGTGACAAGGAATATGATTTACTATATGATGAATTAGTAAAATTAGAATCTGAAACGGGAATTATACATCCATATTCACCTACTCAAAGAGTAGGTGGACATATATTAGATAAATTTGAAAAGCATATTCACTTAGGGAGACTGTGGAGCTTAGATAAGAGTCAAAGTTTTGGTGAACTTAGAAATTGGGATAGTCGAGTTAGAAAACTAATAGAAGACTATAATAGTGTAAATGAAGAAAAACTACCTTCTCCAGTATATATAATGGAATATAAATTTGACGGATTGACAATAAATCTAACCTATAGAGGTGGTAGATTAGTTCAAGGTGCTACTCGTGGTAATGGATCTGTAGGAGAAGGGATATTGGAGCAATTGAGGACTATAAAGTCCCTACCCTTAAAGATAGATTATCCAGGTACAATAGAGATACAGGGAGAGGGATTGATGCCCTTATCTGCCTTAGAGAAGTATAATGAAACTGCAATTGAACCTCTAAAAAATGCAAGAAATGCAGCAGCAGGAGCTTTGAGGAATTTGGATACAAAAGTAACTGCAGAGAGAAATCTAGTAGCCTATTTTTATAATATAGGCTACATTGAGGGAAAGACATTTAGTACTCACTTGGAAGTTCTAGAGTTTTTGAAAAAAAATAGGCTGCCAGTATTTCCTTATGCGAAATCCTTTGATAAAATAGAATTATTAATTGAAGAAATAGAGAAGATAAAGGAAGAAAGACATAATCTAGATATACTTACAGATGGTCTAGTCATCAAAATAAATGACATAAGGACTAGGGAAGTCTTAGGATTTACAAATAGATTCCCAAGATGGGCTATTGCCTATAAATTCGCAGCAGAGGAAACCAGTACAAAACTTTTAGATGTACAATGGAATGTAGGACGTACATCTAAGGTGACACCTACTGCCATATTGGAACCTATTGAAATAGGAGGCGTAACTGTTAAAAGGGCTACACTCAATAACTATGATGATATAGTTAGGAAAGGTGTTAGATTAAATTCAAAAGTACTCATCAGAAGGTCTAATGATGTAATTCCTGAAATATTGGGAACTTTAGATACAGATGAAGAAACATATGAAATAGAAAGACCTACCCATTGTCCAGCCTGCCATAGTGAATTATATCAAGATGGGGTTCATATATTCTGCCCTAATTCACTATCATGTAAGCCTCAATTAGTTGCTAGATTAGTCCACTTTGCCAGTAGAGATGCTATGAATATAGAGGGATTCAGTGAAAAGACAGCAGAAAAGCTATTGGAAGAATTAGATTTAAGGGATTTACCAGAGATATATGAGGTCAAGTTTGAAGATTTAATAAAGTTAGAAGGATTTAAGGAGAAAAAGAGTAACAATCTGTTAGAGTCTATAGAAAGAAGTAAAAATGTATCCTTGGCATCATTTATCTATGCCCTAGGAATTAATAATGTAGGTATAAAGACAGCTACTGATCTAGCAAGTAACTTTAAATCCTTAGACAGAATAAAAGAAGCAGATTTTGATGAATTGATACAAGTGGGAGATATAGGACCTATTATAGCCCGTAGTATTTTAGAGTTTTTCCATGATGAAGAGATATTAAAAGCAATAGACAAACTATTAGGAGAAGGTGTCACACCTATATATGAGGAAGTAGAGACTTCACAATCCATATTTACTGATAAGACTGTAGTCATTACTGGAAGCATAGAAGGGCTTACTAGAAATGAAATAAAATCGCTTGTTGAAAGAATGGGTGGAAAGGTAACTGGTTCTGTAAGTAAGAAGACGGATTTTGTAATTGTAGGTGAAGACCCAGGCTCTAAATATAATAAGGCTATAGAATTAGGTATAGAGATTATTGATGAAGAGAGATTGAAAGATATAGTGGAAAGTGAGTAAGAGAGTCAGGTTATACTTTATCACGTTTTGATTATTAAAGTTATCATATATTAGAATTTATATTATAGAAGAATTAAATATTGAAAGGAGTGTATTTATGATTAGTAGAGAAGATATATTGCACATGGCGGAATTAGCCAAGTTATCTATTTCAGATGATGAAATGGATAGATATGTTGATAATCTAAATAAGATGATAGAAGTTGTAGATAAGATAAAAGAATTGGATACGGATAATTCAGAACCTAATTATAATGTAAACAACTTAATAAATCCATTGAGAGAAGATGAGATAAAGGAAAGCCTTCCAAGTGAAGAAGTGCTTAAAAATACTACTGAAGAACAATATGGCTACTTTAAGATTCTAAGAGTAGTAGACTAAGGGGTGATATATGATGAATATTATAGATTTAAAAGCTTATGAGATGAAAGAGAAGTTGTTGAAGAGGGAGATTTCAAGTAGGGAAATTGTAGAAGCTCATTTAGATAGGATTAAAGAGGTTGAAGATAATATCAATGCTTTCATTACTGTAGATGAGGAGAATGCATTATCTAGTGCCGATATTATAGATGAAAAGATAAAATCTGGTGAAAAGTTAGGTGTATTGGCAGGACTTCCCATAGCTATTAAGGATAATATAATGACTAAAGGAATTAAGACTACAGCAGGATCTAAGATGCTTTCAAATTTTATCTCTCCTTATGATGCTACAGTTATAGAGAAGATAAAGAAGAATCATGGAATAATCCTAGGTAAGACAAATATGGATGAATTTTCTATGGGAGGAACAACTGAAACATCATATTTTGGTGCAACAAAGAATCCATTAGATAATACTAGAACAACAGGAGGTTCATCAGGTGGATCTGCTGCAGCAGTAGTAGCTAGAGAGACTCCTTTAGCTATAGGTTCAGATACTGGTGGCTCAATAAGAAAACCTGCTGGGTATTGTGGATTAGTAGGGATTAAGCCTACATATGGATTAGTATCTAGATATGGTCTAATTCCATTATCAAATACAATGGATCAAATAGGAGTATTTGGTAGAGATGTAAAAGATGCTGTACTTATGTTAAATGCAATATCAGGTAAAGATACAAGGGATATCAGTACAGTAGATTCCAGCAATATAGATGTGGAAGATTCAAAATCTATAGACTGTGTAAAGGGAATGAAGATAGCTTTACCTAAAGAGTTTTTCACAGCAGAAATGGATGCTAAGGTAAAAGAAGAGATGAAGAAGTCCATAGATATATTTAAAAATCTAGGAGGAATCATTGAGGAAATCAGCCTACCTAGTTTAAAATATGCATTGGAAATCTATCATATCATTACAAGTGGTGATATCAGTTCAAATATGGCAAGATTTGATGGAATTAGATATGGCTATAGGGCAGAGGACTATGATACATTAGATGAACTATATATCAATTCTAGAACTGAAGGATTTGGTGAAGAAGTAAAGAGAAGGATTTTATTTGGAACATATCTATTAAGTGGTTATAGAGGTAAGGAATACTATGACAAAGCTCTCAAGGCTAGGACAGATATAATAGAAGGATTTAATGATATATTCTCTAAATTTGATATAATCCTATCTCCTACATCTCCAGATTTGCCACCTAAGTTGGGAGAAACAAGATCAGAAGTATATAGTCATAGTGAAGGATTATTTCAAGTACCTGTAAATCTTGCAGGACTATGTGCTGTATCAGTACCAACAGTACATGGAGAAGGATTGCCAGTAGGATTACAGATAATTGGAGATAGATTTAAAGAAGAAAATATAATTAAAGCAGCTTTTGCCTATGAAAGGATGGTGAAATAGATGGGATATAAGACTATAATTGGCTTAGAAATACATGTGGAATTGATGACAAATACTAAGATATTTTGTAATTGTACAAATGAATTTGGAGGAGAAGCAAATACCCATTGCTGCCCAATATGTCTAGGACTTCCGGGGGCAATACCATTACTTAATAAACAGGTTCTAGAGTATGCAATAAAGGCAGGACTAGCTTTTGATTGTAATATAGCTAGAAAGACTAAGATGGATAGAAAGAATTATTTTTATTCTGATTTAGTTAAGGGCTATCAAATATCCCAAGATGATATTCCACTATGCAGTGATGGATATGTGGAAATTGAATTAGAAGATGGAGCAAAGAAAGTCCGTTTAGAGAGGATTCATATAGAGGAAGATACAGGAAAATCTGTTCATACGGAAACTGGAGATACTCTATTGGACTACAATAGAGCAGGTGTACCATTAATTGAGATAGTAACTAGACCAGATATGAATTCAGCAGAGGAAGCTAGGTTGTTTTTAGAGAAATTGAGAGCAACATTAAAATACATTGAGGTCTCTGACTGTAAGATGGAAGAAGGTTCCCTAAGATGTGATATAAATATAAATATAGTAGATGAAGAAACAGGAAAGAAGACCAATATCACTGAAATTAAGAATTTAAATTCCTTTAGATCTGCAGTAAAAGCTATGGAATATGAAGAAGAAAGACATATTTCTCTACTAAAAAAAGGAGAAAATACAGTAAAAGAAACTAGAAGATGGGATGAAGTAGAAGGTCAAACCATAGTTATGAGACAAAAAGGTGGAGCGGAAGATTATAGATATGCAGTAGATGGAGATATATTGCCAATAGAAGTTTCTGATGAATGGATAGAGGATATTAGAAACTCTTTACCAGAATTACCTCATCATAAGAAAGAGAGATTTATAAAAGAATATGAATTAGATGAATATGACGCAGGGGTACTTACTCAATCTAGAGATATAGCCTTGTTCTTTGAAGATACTATAAAGTATATAGATGATACAAAATTAGTAAGTAATTGGATTATGGGAGATGTTTTGAGACGATTAAATGATGAAGATAGAGAAATAGAGTCATTGAACTTTGGCCCTAAAGATCTAGCAGATCTACTATCATTGATAAGAGATGGGAAGATAAACAATAATACTGGTAAAAAAGTATTGAGAGATATGTTTGAAACTGGAAAAGATCCAAAGAGTATAGTCAAGGAAAAGGGACTTATACAGATAAGTGACGAAGGAGAGCTAGAAGGAGTTATAGAAAAGGTACTAGATGAAAATGAGCAATCCATAATAGACTATAAAAATGGTAAAGATAGGGCTGTAGGATATCTAATGGGTCAGATAATGAAAGCTACAAGAGGAAAGGCAAATCCTCAGTTGGTAAACAAGATGTTAACTGAGATGTTAAAGAATAGATAGGGAAACCTATCTATTTTTTTAAATATTGGTACCAGGTACGAACTTATGAACTTATTGTATGTCTATTCCATAATCTTGCAGCTGCAGAATCTGATATACCTATATATTTTCCTATTTCTGCAAAAGAATAATTAAATTCCCTAGCCTTTACTATATATAGAATTTTAAAATCTGTTAGATTCCTTTTTCTAGATGAAAGTTTTATTAAATTGTACTCTTTTTCTGAGGGGCAAGCTTCTTTTAATATTTCATCTAAACTAGGAATCTCTTTATTGTCCTCAGCCAACATTTTTTCTAGAAATTTTTTATTTCCAATAATCTCTATATTTTCAAATACATCAGGATGAAAATCCTCATGGCTATAGACACTATCCATAAAACTCATATATTTTCTTATGGCTTCAATCCTATTATGGGAAAGCATATTTAAAATTAGGTCTATATCAACTATCCCCTTCATATTTCTTCGATAGAAAATATCCGAACTCCATTTGTAATTATCCATTGACGGACATATATTGGCTCTAATAGGATTTAAGTGAATATATTTCAAAAGCTGCAATAGATAAATCTCACTTTCCACTAATATTCCCTTATATCTGCCACCGAATACCGGACCCATCATATTTTCCTTATAATTATAGTACTTGGCATAATTTAAATTTACCTCATGCATTATTTTACTTATAGGAATATCCATAGCTTGAATTAGTAAGTGGTAGTGATTGTCCATGATTACATAGCCATAAAAATTGAATCCATGCTTCTCTTGGGCATTCTTTATTATTTTGATTAAATAGCCCTTATAGATGTCATTTTTAAATATATATTCCTTATTTTTCCCCCTTTGAATCAAATGATACATAGCTCCTTTATATTCTATTCTTCTAGGCCTTGCCATATTGTACCCCCTTTACAATAATAGCTTCAATACAATAATTCTACAAAAAAATACAAACTCCTTCTTTTTGTGGTAAATTTTAAATAAAAATTACTACACGACTAATAAGTTCATAAGTTCGTACCGGGTACTGATGTTTATTTAGCTTGTCCCCAATTTCTCGGTCAGACAATTCAAGGAAATAGGAAAGCAGATAATATCTCGTTTACGTTTTGGCAAACCTTCTAATGCTTCTACAATAACATCACCAATAACGATGACATCAGGACCTAGAACATTGAAAATCTGTTCAGTAACAAAATGTTTATTTACTGTGTAAAGCTGTTCAGTTTCCTTTGCAGACAAATCTGAAAAGGTCTTCTTTCTTTTACATTGTTGTTGCAATTCGTCGTAATAATCCCTTGTCTCATGCTTCAGGATTTTCTTCCAAGAGCCATCAAAGGTATGTTGTTTACTTTGTTCATGGTTATTAGGTTTCACATTCTCATCCATTTGGGGCGGTGATTCTGCTGTTTTCCTTTCACTACTACTACGATGGAAATTGCAAGACTGCCAAACTTATGATTAACTTTTTGAAAAAGTTTAAAACAGAATATAAAAATGTCCGACTTAAAATACAGTCGGACATTAGGGGAACTATTAGTTTATTCGATTATATATGTGTTCGTATTTAAATAAATAATGGTTAAAGCCAGTAGTTGTACTGGCTTTAACTGAATGACTACTGATTATATAAATCTCTTATTAAATTTATTGGTTTTATTGGATATAATCACCAGTAGTTATTTCAAAGCGTGCTGACGCTGATGCACTTTCAAATGTGCTAACTTTTATAGCCATCTCGTAATTATTATAAGGACCAGGATTAAATACAACTATTTCATATGCCCCCATATTAGGTTCCCAATCACTGTCCATACCATTAGTAAATTCTGCACCAATATTGACTGTTGGCATTGTGCTAGGCAATGAGCCGACACCTACGGCTACATGTAAATCTGGTGCTGTAATAAAGTTATTGCCCAACTGTTTACCATTGGTTCCAGTGCTGTTTGAAATAGGAACATTTACGTTGCCAGACCACGAATAGGAAAATGGTGTAATAATTCCGCTTTCACTAGCTTCTCTAAGTTGAAAAGCTGCTTTTTCTTCTTCTGTCATAGCTCTTATGCCATAACGTATTCCATTGCTTAATTCACCTGTTTCTCTCCATTCATCTGATTCCATATCAAATAGGTCTAATTCTTCAGAAACTTCTTTAATATCACTTTCTTCGGCTTCTCTAAGTTGAAAAGCTGCTTTTTCTTCTTTCGTCATAGATCTTATGCCATAATGTATTCCATTGCTTAACTCGCCTGTTTCTCTCCAATTCCCTGTTTCTAATATGCTGGATGCATAAATATTACTAGATATTGCAAGTATTAAAAACATCGACAAAATTACACTAAGTTTTTTCATTTAAATTTCCTCCTTTTTTTAATCAAAGTTTCATAAATTTAACTGGACTCAACCTACATATGCTATAATATCATTATATAATCATTGGAATCACTCCTTTGTTATTCAAAATCAATAATTTATTACCTTACTAGTACTGCTTGTATCCTCTACTATTTTATTGCCTTTGTAGACATATCCATATGAGACTAATCTATAGGAATATCCTTTAGCCACATACCAATTTTTTGTGAAACCATGATTAGTTCGCTCTTTAGAATTTGACCAACTTTTAATGGTTGTCCAACTTCCTGCTTTATATTGTTGTAGGTCTGCTCTAATTTCAACCTTGTCTACATCTCTTGCGTTTAAATAAACTGTACTTGATGAATTCCCATTTGAAGAAATATCAAATGTAGCTTGAAATACATTGATGTTTGTAAACATTGGCTTAATCTTTCCACCACTATCTAAACTTACCCCTTCACCATATTGAGGAATTATTAATAATAGTATTAAACATATTGCCAATGTTTTCAACTTGTTTTTCATATAAAATTACCTCCTTTATCATATAAACAATTAAAGGAGGTAATTTGTTACACTTTCTATGAAATTATTTGTACTATTTTTTATTTAAACTTTCTGCCATGGATATCAACTCTTCTAATTTAACAGTAGATAATAAATAAAAACTATATTCTTTATTATGCCAAAACAATATATTTAAATCATCTTTAATTAAAGCAATTCCTTTTTCTTCATTTATATATACATCTTTTCTTATAGCATTTTCAGAATCCATTTGAAATTTAGTTCCATTAGGGGATTGATTAAATATGATTTCTTCATTGACCTCATTTGTATAAGTTATCACCTTTGTTTTATTTAATTCCTTTACAGAATTTATTTTAAATCCCTCTGGTATATACTCTAACATATAATCTTCCTTTAAGTTTTCCATATTCTCATTGACTTTTAATCCATTCTCTCCAACCTCAACGCCTAAATATTTCTGTGTATTTTCTATTATCATATTAAAAATTCTAACCCTAAATGCTTCAACAGTAACTGTCAACGTTATAATTGATATAAATAATATAAGAAATACTATTGCTACTTTAGAAACGATGTTTTTATATTTACTCTTTCTTTGTTCTTTATCTAATTTTCTATTAAATTTAGAAAACCACTTATCTAAAGACTTAGGCACTTCTATCTTTTCTATTTCTTCCATATTTAGATTAAGTTCTTGATTAATGTTTTGAACATTATAATACCCAACACTATTAAATAGAATTTTACTCAAAAATTTTTGATATTCCTTCTTATCATTTTTAGATTTGGCCATAATCAACACCCTCCAATAATATTTTTTTAATAGATTGTCTTGCTCTATGAAGTCTAACTCTTACATTTCCTTCCGTTATATTTAGTAATTTTGATATCTCTAAGTTAGAATACTCATAATAGTATTTCAGTGTTAATATATCTGCATATGATTGATTTATCTTTTCTAGTTCTTTAGCTACCCATTCTACTTGTTCCAACCTGATTATTTCTCCATCTAAACTTAAATCCTTAGATTCTATGTCTAGTTCTTCATAGTGGGCGGACTCCATATTCTTTCTCTTATTATAGATATTAATAGAAAGATTTCTTACTATAATAACAAATAAAGCCCTTGTTTTATTACACTTAACTTCCTCTATTTTATCAATCAATGAAGACATCCTTATTATGGCATCTTGAACTACATCTTCTGCTCTATGATGATCTTTTAAAATGTTATAAGCAGTCCAATATGCATCTTTTTTATAATTAATGTAGATCTGCTCTAATTTGTTTCTTGTTTCTTCACTATCTATCACTGATAAAAAGGTTAACAACAAATCATCTCCTTATCAATTTAAAATTCTCAAAGCATACCCCTCTATATAATAATATCCTATATCCATAAAATATCAAACTACTGTAAATATCCAAAAAAGCACCAAGGGAATATATCCTTGATACCTTGGTTTTTTCTATCTCTTTAAAAATTGTGGACTTTTTCTTGCTTTCTTATAGCTCTTACTTGACCTGTAAATCCCCCACATTCTACATTAACTAGTACCTCAAATTTATCTGCTTGTTCTGTGATTATTGTGGAACGCAGCTCCTGACCCACTGTCCCCCGCTTATATATCCTACGTTTAGACGCACCATAGTTTAATACTAACCTATTTAAAAGACTAATAAGTTCATAAGTTCGTACCGGGTACCGATGTTTACAATTTAAGTGGAGAATTTATTTAAATGTTGGTATAATTAGAATGTAATATATGGGACAGAAAAATTGTTACCTGTAAACAATGAAGGAGATATGAGTACAGAAACCTTTAATTATGCAGATGTTTATATCAATATTGGAAAACAATTTGAACTTCTTAAGAGAACAATAGGGCAGGATAAAAAGGATTATAAAGATTTTGTCATGAAATATATGATGAGAAAAATAGCGGAATTATTACCTGAGAATTATAGAGGAGTATATAAATAGATATAAGTTCATAAGTTCGTACCAGGTACCAATATAAACTACATATAAAATACTATGACTTTAAATTGCTAAAGTAGGGCTTTTATATCTTAAATTAAGGGGGACTTATTATGAAGATTATAGATTTATCTCAACCTT
This sequence comes from Tissierellaceae bacterium HCP3S3_D8, assembly GCA_052067355.1. GTDB lineage: Bacteria > Bacillota > Clostridia > Tissierellales > Tissierellaceae > CABMKH01. The sequence goes on along the minus strand of JBQHQH010000001.1, from coordinate 225,210 downwards.
TTAGGAGGGGTATGCCAGCATTTCCAGGTACTCCTCCTATTGGGATTAAACAGATTGCACAAATTGAGGATGGAGGTTTTAGAATAACAGATTTTCATTCTATAGTTCACACTGGTACTCATTGTGATGCTCCAGCTCATTGTGTTGAAGGTGGAAAGATGATAGATGAACTAGATTTAGATATATTTGTAGGAGAGGCAATTGTAATAGATGCTCCTGTAGAGGAAACGAGGGAGATATCCATAGACATCTTAGAGGGAGTAGATATCCTTCCGGGTGATATAGTGATAATTAGAACTGGATATTCTAAGTTTTGGGGACAGGATAGGTATATAGAAGACTCTCCATATCTTTCAGAAGAACTTGCCAGAGCTTTGAGTGAACTGAAGATAAAGTCAGTAGGGATAGACTTTTTATCTCCTGATACTGTAGATAGTATTACTTCTCCAATACACAATATACTTATGGGAAATGGAATACCCTTTATTGAAAATCTAGCTAACCTAGATAAGATAGACAGACAGAGATTTTTCTTTTCTGCAGCACCAATGTTAATCGATAAGTCAGATGGAGGGTTTGCTAGAGCCTTCGCTGTTTTACAAGATTAGATTATTATAAAGGTTTAAAATAGATATTTTTTATCTCATGACATATTAAGGCAATTCACAGTTCACAATTCTCAATTAACGATATTTAACCAGAATATGGACTTAAAGAATTTCATAGAAATAAATAGTATAGAGTATGTACCTGCATTTTTATATTATAGTAATGAAACTAATATGCACAAAATAAAGTTTGATATTACAGATGAGAAGTTTAATAAGGATAAACTGAAAATCAATTTCAAGTGAAACTAGATAAAGGGAGATGATATTTTGTTTCTATCCTCAAGTGGAGAATATAGTTCTATATTAGAATTAATGCACTATTTTTATTTTGAGTTTAACATCTATATTATTTTGTTAGTTATAATTATAGTTAATTGTTTTAAGGCTATTAGAGGTTATAGACAATTTATCAATGATAATGTAAATGAAGTCTTTCATTTCTCAGATATAATAATTAGTTTTCTTTGTGAAATAGCATTAGTTAATGCCTTAATATTACAAGGTGTAATAGCGGATATATCTGGAGAAGCTAGTGAACTATGGTTTAATAAAGTATTTATGATAAGTATAGCATCAGGTTTAGTTTTTATTATACAGATATATTTTACTAGCCGTCTAATTAAACGCATGAAATAGATAAAGTATTTTGTACTTTATCTATTTCTGCTCAGATAAGTCGGAAAATTCAGAATATAATTCGTTCAAGGTACTGAACGTAGATAAATTTTCATAATCATATGTAGAAAGGAGGATAGAGTTGAAGATTTCTGCTGGAATTATCTATTATATTAGAGGAGGTTAGTCTAGATGAAAAGGAAACTTACATTGCCTATTAAGATTCTATTGGGATTGGTATTAGGTGCTATTGCTGGCTTCATCTTTAAAGAAAAGATCACCATAATAGAACCAATTGGCACGATTTTTCTAAGATTATTGAAGATGACCATAGTACCATTGGTATTCTTTTCTATTTCATCAGGAGTTTCTGGGATTTCTGACTTGCAAAGATTAAAAAAGGTTGGTATCACATTTATCAAGTACTGGGCTGTATCTTCATTATTAGCTGCAATTATAGGATCTATTACTGCATATGTTGTAAAACCAGGAATAGGAATTACACTTCCGTTGTTAGAAGGACACGAGGTAAATATAAGTCTTATAGATAGTCTGGTACATTGGATTCCAGATAATCCTATAGCTGCATTTGCAGAAGGGAACTTTTTACAGATTATAGTATTTGCTATGTTTACAGGTATTTCAATTGCATTATTGGGAGATATGAAGGCTGGTAAATTGATGGGAGATTTTGTTCAAGCTGGAGCAGATATTATAGGTAGAATGGTCGCTATAGTATTGAATTTTGCACCATATGGAGTATTTGCTTTGATTTCCAATGTAACAGGCACATTAGGTGGAATGGTATTAGTAGGCATAGGGAAGATGCTTATTACCCAATATATTGCATATGTTCTAGTCATTGTAGTTATCTATCCAGTTATATTAAAATATGTAACTAAGGTAAGTCCAGTACAGCATTATAGAAATATTTTTCCAGCAATGGTATTAGCATTTTCTACTCAAAGCAGTAGTGCTACATTGCCTTTGACTATGGCTTGCACAAAGGATAGAGCTGGAGTTCCGGAAGACATAGTCAATCTAATAGCTGCTCCTGCAGCAACTATAAATATGCATGCTTGTGCAGCTGAAATGCCTATATATGCAATATTTGCAGCTCAGATCTATGGTATTCCATTGGGGATATTTGATTTGGCACAGATTGTAATACTAGGTGTCATAATGGCTGCAGGAGTTGCAGGAGTTCCAGGTGGTGGAATAATGATGGCAGCAGTGCTTATGGAAATTATGGGATTACCATTGGATATAGTTCCTTGGGTAGCAGGTGTCTATCTATTAATTGACATGCCTAATACTATGCTCAATATAACAGGGGATACAGTTGGTATGGTATACACAGCAGAAAAGCTAGGAGAATTAGATAGAGAGATATTTGATGCTGCAGTAGGTAGTATTGCAGAATAGAAGGGTATATAGAGTTATATCATTGATATAACTCTATATTTCTGATGACAAATAGGAAAGTTATCTTTATGAAAGGTAAGGGATAGACATGGAAATCAAGAAAAGCAAAGAAAACAAGGGGATTATAGGAATTTGCGGACATGTTGGAGTTGGACATATACATAGTCATTCAGGATTTGTACAGGATGATTCAGCAGGACTAGCAGTGGCTGCTACCATATTAAAAAAGTCTTTACCTGTAGATACTATAATAGAGTCTGTAGAAGTAGATATCTATAGATCTACAATTTCAGTAAAGACTAAAGACGGTGGAGTTGGCGAAGTTTGGGTCTCCAGGGGGATAACACCATTTGAGAGAATAATGATTGAAAAGTCAATTGGGCAAGATGCTATTTATAGCCAAAAAATAGTATTGAGTATATTTGGCAGGATGTATGGACAAGGAGCTATGGAAGTGGCTGTATCTTTACAGGCTGCAATATCTCTGGCATTGCTTCATACTTTCAAGGAGAAATGGCCACAGGACGTGCTTATTGTAGAAGAAGATATTTCACCTAATATTGGAAAAGTATTAGGTACAGTTATAGAAATAGATAATATTCCAATATCCATAATGCTTACAGTAAATTCCAGCCTAGGAGGAATAGGTCCTATGGAGGACTTAGAGGGAAATATCATGTTAGGGAAAAAGGGAATGATGATGAAGGAGATAGGACTAGATAAAATACCTACTATTATAATTGAAAGTAAAAATTTCTCCCCGGGAAATTGTAATTCTCTTGAGGAAAATAGTTTTTTAATAAGGGCAAATCGTAAGTTTGATAATAATACAGTTGCAGCTTGTCTAGTGGAAGGAGCAAGAGAAGCGGAAGTAGAGTGTATATATCAAGATGATGTATTGATGAGGGGGAATGATGACTTTCACGAATCTGTAGGACAATTAGGAAATAGGATTATAGAATTAGGAGATGAGTATAAAAATTCTAGAACCTCTAGAGAAAGAGTAGGTATCATTGGACAGCTTGCAAATATAATAAGTGAGGAAGCTGGTGGAACTACTTTTATGTCAAATGAACTTCAGATGAATGTGGGAAGTGCAGGGATGATGAAAGGAACTTCTGCGGTTATTTCTCTTTTAGTAACAAAGAAATATATAGAACATCACAAGATACCTTTTGTCACAGAGAAAGACGTTAAAGCTTATATGGATATTATTTACAATGGGATTTTTAAGTTATATAATAGATTAGACGAGGCACAGAGAGAATTAGAAGATAAATTTGATTTTAAGGAAGAAGATTATAAGTATTTGTTTAATGATCTATATTGATGGAAATCAGTTATTACAGCTATCTATATTAGAAATCGTAATCTGACGTATTTCTATATATGAATTAGATATAATGGAGGGATATATGTGAAGAATAAAGTTGTCATGATCTTTACAGGTGGGACTATAGCAATGAAAGTAGATCCTAATTTAGATGCTGCTATACCGGGAGTAGGTTCAAATGAAATCATGAATATGGTGAAGGATGTGGAAAGATTTACAGATATAGAAACTATAGACTTTGGAAATCTACCTAGTCCTCATATGACTCCTAGTATAATGTTAGACCTATCAAAAGTAGTAAAGGAAAATATAGATAGGGAAGAAGTAACAGGAATTGTAATCACCCATGGTACTGATACATTAGAAGAGACCGCATATTTTTTAGACTTAATAGCAAATAGTGAAAAACCTATAATAGTAGTTGGTTCCATGAGAAATAACTCAGAATTAGGATATGATGGTGCAGCTAATATATCTGCAGCTATATATACTGCAGTATCTCCAGAGGCTAAAAATAGAGGAGTATTGGTAGTTATGAATAATGAGATACATGATGCAAGAGATGTGACAAAGACAAATACTTCATCAGTAGATACTTTTAAATCTTTAGAATATGGACCATTAGGTATAGTAAATAACAATAGAGTTATATTTCATAGAAACAGTATGGAACGTCAATTTTTAGATGCCGATGTAATAGAAAAAAAAGTTGGACTTATAAAGGCAGCTTCAGGAATGGAGTCAGATATTATAGATTTCTATATAGATAGTGGATATAAGGGATTAGTAATAGAAGCTTTAGGCTGTGGAAATCTTCCACCTGCTATGATATCTGGTGTAAAAAGAGCAATTTCAGAAAATATTCCACTAATACTAGTATCTAGATGTCCTATGGGTCCAGTTACTGCTACATACGGATATGAAGGAGGCGGAAGTCATCTAAGGGACTTGGGAGTTATATTTGGAGGTATTCAATCAGGACAAAAAGCTAGGATAAAACTTTCAATTGCTTTAGGAATTACTCAGGATGTGGAAGAAATTAGAAAAATATTTGAGGACTATTTAGCTTAAAATATAGATGAGACTAGGTACATCATTTGTGAGTTAAAATATTTTAGAATCAAATATTTTTTCTATAAGTCCTTGACAAAACAATTTAAATCGTATATATTTATTTTAATATAAAGATATAAATATAGATAGAGATTATGATCAGAAGAGTAGATTGAGATGGTAGTTAAAGCGAGTCGATGACAGTGTGAGGTCGATACGGATTCTTAATTGAAAAACATCTGGGAGTTTCTAATCGAAAGTATTTCTATACTAGTAGACTTAGAAGTAGCTGCTACTTTACAGCAGTGGATATAATTTTTGTATCTAATAAAAGTGGGTTATCATATTTTGATAATCAATTTGGGTGGTACCGCGAAAATAAGCCTTTCGTCCCTTTATCAGGGATGAGAGGCTTTTTATATTTAAATATTATGCTATAAGTTAAAGAGTGAAATAGATAGGAGGAATATATATGGGCAATTTTGTGAGGAGTCATTATTGTGGCCAGATAAAAGAAGAAGATATAGGTAAATCGGCAACAGTAATGGGATGGGTTCAACGAACTCGTGATATGGGTGGTGTTATCTTCTTAGACCTAAGAGATAAGACTGGGATTCTACAAGTAGTATTTAATGAGATGAAGCTAGATCAGGAGTTGTTTAATACAGTAGAAGGCTTGAGAAATGAATATGTAGTAGCAGTTAATGGGATTATAGAGAAGAGAGATGAAGAGACATATAATCCAAATATTCCAACTGGAACTGTTGAATTAAGAGCGGAGAAATTGGAAATATTGTCAAGATCTAAAACTCTACCATTTCCAGTAGAAGATAAGATAAATGTACGAGAAGAATTGAGATTAAAGCATAGATATTTAGATATTAGAAGACCAGAAATATACAGAAATTTACGTCTAAGACATGAAGTTGTTAAGTCCATTAGGAGATATTTAGAAGATGCAGATTTTCTAGAAGTAGAGACTCCCATATTGACAAAGAGTACACCAGAAGGAGCTAGAGATTATCTAGTACCTAGTAGGGTACATCCAGGAAAGTTCTATGCATTACCTCAGTCTCCACAGATATTTAAACAACTGTTGATGGTATCTGGAGTAGACAAATATTATCAAATAGCAAGATGTTTTCGTGATGAAGATTTAAGAGCTGATAGACAGCCGGAGTTTACTCAAGTAGATATGGAATTATCCTTTGTAAGTCAGGAAGATATTTTAAGATATCTTGAAGGATTATTTAAACATGTATTTTCAAAGGTAATGGGAATTGAATATACTGAGAGCTTTCCACGTATGACATATCAAGAGGCTATGGATCTATATGGTTCAGATAAGCCAGATATAAGATTTGGAATGCCTATAGTAGACTTAAGTCATATTGCAAAGAAATGTGGGTTTAAGGTGTTTAGAAATGCAGTAGATAATGGAGGAGCCGTAAGAGCTATTAATATAAAAGGTGGAAATTCTTTTTCAAGAAATGAGATAGATGATTTAACTAATAAGGCGATCTCCTACGGTGCACAAGGTATGGCATGGATTGGTATTGAGCCAAGTGGAGAGTTGAGAACTCTATTGACAAAGTTCTTAAAGGAATCAGAAGTTGATGATATCTTAAAAGAAGTAAAAGCAGAGCCAGGAGATTTAGTGGTATTCTGTGCTGACAAATTACCTGTAGTATATAGGACTTTAGGAAATTTACGTCTAGATATTGGAGATAGATTGGGATTAAGAAGCAAAGATGAATTTAAATTCCTCATTGTTACGGATTTTCCACTATTTGAATGGTCAGAGGAAGAAGAAAGATATGTAGCTATGCATCATCCTTTTACAATGCCTGTAGAAGTAGATCAATTTCTTCGTGGAGATAATATAGAAAATATAAATGCTATGTCCTATGACTTTGTATTAAATGGAGTAGAACTTGGTAGTGGAAGCATTCGTATACATCGCAGCGATATTCAAGAAAAGATGTTTGAAATCTTGGGACTTACATCTGAAGATATCAAGGATAGATTTGGCTTTATAATTGAAGCTTTTTCTTATGGAACTCCTCCTCATGGTGGGTTTGCATTTGGACTAGATAGATTAGTCATGATGATGGCAAAGGTAGATAGTATTAGGGATGTAATTGCATTTCCAAAGACTAGGGATGCTACTTGCCTATTAAGTGAAGCTCCTAGTACTGTAAGCCAAGAACAATTAGAAGTTTTACAACTAAGTGCTGCTGAAGAAGGTCAATCTAAATCTAAAGGAGAAGATAGAGAAATTGAAGATATTTCTAATTTTGACTTAGATGCCCTTGCAGAACTTTCTCAATTGAATATAGAAGAAGGAGAGAGAAATAAATTAGAGTCAGAATTAAAAGAATGGATAGATTTTGCTTCTCAAATTATAGATGTAGATACGAAAGATATAGAACCTACTATATATGTAAATCCAATAGACAATGCTACTAGAGAAGACAAGGTAGAGAGGGAATTTACAGTGGAAGATCTGTTAAGTAATGCAGAGACCAAGGAAGACGGCTATATCTTGGTGCCTAATGTTATTGAATAGAAGGTAAGGAGGGATAATTTTGGAACTATTAAATAAGAATGTTTCCCAGTTATTACAGATGATGAAAGATGGGGAAATTTCAAGTGAAAAATTAGTTGAGAGATATATAGAAGAAATTGAAAAAGAAAATTCAAATCTTAAGATATATAGAGAGATAATGAGAAAGGAAGCAGTAGATAGAGCTAGAGAAATAGATAGACGACGTAAAGATGGAGAAAAGTTAGGCTTGTTTGCAGGTATTCCAATAGCTGTAACAGATGATATATCAACAAAGGGAATACCAACTAGAGCAGGATCTAAGATGTTGGAAAACTATATACCACCTTTTGATGCTACAGTAGTAGAATGGCTTTTAAAAGAAGATGCAATAATCATTGGGAAAATAGACGTAAGTGAATTTGGAAATACTAGCATGAGAGCAGGTACTGCTATTTCAAAAAATCAAGCTGCCTTTGCATTGAGCTCTGATGCAGGTGGAAGTGCTAGATATTCAGCTTTACAAAATGGAGTTTTCTTTATGAAACCAACCTATGGTATGGTCTCTAGATATGGTGCTGTTGGTAATACAACTACATTTGATCAAATTGGACCTGTTACTAAAAACATAATGGATATGGCATTGGCGTTAAATGCTATTGTTGGATGGGATAGAAGAGATTCTACTTCTATTTCAAGGGATAAGGTGGACTATACATCAGTGCTTACTGGAGATGTAAAGGGTTTAAAGATTGGATTACCTATGGAATATATTGAAAAGAATATGGATTCTAAAGAGATATCACAGATAATAGCTGATCTAGAAGAACTTGGTGCTAGTATAGAGAAGATATCCATTCCTTCTTTAGATTATGTACTTCCAGCATATAGTATACTTTCCAGTGCAGAAGTTGCTTCTAATGCTGCAAAATATGATGGATTGAGATATGGATATAGAACAGATGAATATGAGGATGTAGAAGATTTATATAGAAAGACTCGTTCTGAAGGATTTGGAATGGAAGTTAAAAAGCAAATATTGTTTGGAAATTTCGTAGTAAGTGACAAACAATATGAAGGATACTATAAAAAAGCACAGAGAGTTAGAACATTGATAAAGAATGAATTCAATAATATATTTAAAAGTTGTGATTTAATATTATGCCCAGAGCCATTATCTGAAGATGGCTTTAGATTTAAAGAATATACATTAGCTGCAAATATGACTGGATTGCCAGCTATTGTAGTTCCATATGAGAAGAGTTCAGTTGGATTACATTTTATAGGTTCAATATATGGAGAAGATACTCTATTGAAGATGGCATATGCCTGTGAAGCGGTAGATAAAGTAGGAGGTGAAGTATAATGAGTAAAAAAGAATATGAATTAGTCATGGGTCTAGAGGTCCATGTGGAATTAAAGACTAATACAAAGATATTTTGTAACTGCACTACTGAATTTGGTGGTGAGCCTAATAGTCACTGTTGTCCTGTATGTATGGGATTTCCAGGTGCTTTACCTGTGTTAAATGAAGAGGTAGTAAATTATGCTATTCGTGCAGGGATAGCTACAAATTGTGAGATTACTAGATCAGGTAGACAGGATAGAAAGCATTATTTCTACCCAGATTTACCTACAGCATATCAGATATCTCAAGATGATCTGCCTATCTGTCATAATGGATATTTAGACATTGAAACAGATGGAAAGACTAGTAGAATAGGTATAACTAGAATTCATATAGAAGAAGATGCAGGGAAATTAGTTCATAAGGCTGAAGGTGGTACTTTAGTAGACTATAACCGTTGTGGTGTACCTTTAATAGAGATAGTCTCTGAACCAGATCTTAGATCTGCAGAAGAGGTGAGGGCATATTTACAAAAACTACGTGCTATTATGATGTATATTGATGTATCTGATTGTAAGATGAACGAAGGTTCTTTCCGTTGTGACGTAAATTTATCTGTAAGGGAAAAGGGAGAGGAGGAATTTGGAACAAGGGTAGAGATGAAGAATCTAAATTCTTTCCAATCCATTATGAAAGCTATTGAATATGAGTCTCAAAGACAGATAAATGCTATTGAAGATGGAGTGGAATTGATTCAGGAAACTAGACGTTTTGACCAGAATACAAGCAAGACATATTCCATGCGTAAAAAAGAAAATGCTCATGATTATAGATATCTTCCAGATCCAGATTTGATGCCTATTATCATAGATGATAACAGAATACAGAAGATAAAGGATGAGCTACCTGAGTTACCAGATGTAAGAAAAGCTCTATATATAAAAGAATATGGACTTAGTAGTTACGATGCAGAACAATTGATTTCATCTAAAGAAGTTGCTAACTACTTTGAACAGGCGGCTAAAAAAGTAAAGAACACAAAGATACTTGCTAATCTTTTGATATCTGAAATATTTAGATTGACTGGAATTGAAGAATTCAAAGTACCATTTTCACCAGAATATCTAGCAGAACTTGTAAATTTAATTGAAGATGGTAGTATCAACAGCAGTACTAGCAAGAAGATAATAGAAGATATGTGGAAAGAGCCAAGATCTCCTAGAGAAATTGTAAAGGAAAAGGGATTAGAACAGATCAATGACGAAGCTATTTTATTGCCTATTATTGATGAAGTGATTAGTAAGAATCAAAGAGCAGTAAAGGAATATATAGATGGAAATGAGAAGGCATTACAATCTTTAATTGGGCAAGTCATGGGAAGAACTAAAGGAAAGGCAAATCCTCAACTTACTATTGAGATTATGAAAGATAGATTAAATAAATAAAGTTAAAAACTAGACAAAAGAGCATGAAAAGATATTAAGATAGTTCTATATGATGGATTATATCTATTGGAGTACGGGCAAATCATAAAATTAAAGATTTCACTTATACCACTCTTAAACTTATTTTCCGCAGAGGAGATAGTGTTGTGGAAATTGACAAATCTAAGTATAAAGAAAACTTATATCAGATGGAGTTCTATACTCTAACTGATATAAGTTCTATTTACTGCAAATATTCCAAATCACTTTTGTATTTTAAGATTTTTTAATATCAATTTTTTTACATCATGATTAGACAGGGCTATGTGTTTGGTTTTTAACAAGATTTCAGACGATTTCGAATTGACAAAAAATTGCAACTAAACTATAATTATAGTTAGAACTATATTAATAATATATATTAAGGAGGGATTCAAGTGGAAAAGAAAAAGATGAGTTTGGCTAGTAAGATCCTCATTGCTCTAGTTATAGGACTAGCAACTGGAATTATTGTTTATTATGTACCAGAAGGGACATTTAGGGATGCTGTTTTAATCGACGGTATCTTCCATTTTATAGGGCAAGTTTTCTTGAGATCTATCATGATGCTAGTAGTTCCATTGGTATTTGTTTCATTGGTAAATGGTGCAGCTAGTATTGGAGATATTAAGAAATTAGGTAGAATAGGTGTAAAGACAATTGCTTTCTATTTGGCTACAACTGCAATGGCTATAGTTATTGCTCTAATATTAGGTTCAGTAATAAAACCTGGAATAGGTTTAGATATGGGAGCTATTGAAGCTGTAGAAACTACGATAAAGGAAAAAACGCCACTGACACAGATACTATATGAAATGGTTCCTAGAAATCCAATTCAGGCTATGGCAGAAGGTAATATGCTTCAAATCATAGTATTTGCAATCTTGACTGGTATAGGTCTATCTATATTGGGAGAGAAAGGCAAGGCGCTGTTATCATTATTTAATGATTTAAATGAATTGATAATGAAGTTAGTAGAGATAGTCATGTTATTTGCACCAATAGGTGTATTTGGACTTATAGCTAGGACTTTTGCAACTACAGGATTAGCTGCATTGATTCCATTGGCTAAATACGTAATAGGTGTATATATAGGCTTAGCAATACATGCAACATTGGTCTATGGAGGACTCTTTAAGACTATGACTGGCCTATCCATAGGAACATTTTATAAGAAGTTTCTTCCAGCTATGTCAGTAGCATTTTCCACTGCAAGTAGTGGAGCTACACTTCCAGTATCAATAGATATCTGTGAAAATGATCTGGGAATTTCTAAGGAGATAGCTTCTTTTACTATACCTTTAGGTTCAACTATTAATATGGATGGAACGGCAATAATGCAAGGTATAGCTACATTCTTTGTGGCACAAGTATATAATATCCCCGTTACTATGGGTATGATGTTGACTGTAGTATTGACTGCTACACTAGCTTCCATAGGTACAGCAGGAGTACCAGGAGCTGGAGCTATAATGTTATCTATGGTTTTGGAATCTGTCGGACTTCCACTAGAGGGTATGGCTCTTATTATGGGTATAGATAGATTGGTAGATATGGGTAGAACTGCTATAAATGTTACAGGTGATGCAGTTTGTACGACTATAATAGCTAAACAAGAAGATGGATTAGACACAGATATATTTAACGATAGAAGCAAGATAAAAGCTTAGAATATTGAGTATAATAGAGAGGGGTTAATTCCCCTCTTTTTTATTGGACTTTTCTTTAAAATAGGGACAATCTTTTGTAGGCGTGCTGGAAGGTTTACTTACCTCTTTTAGTGTACACAACCCATCTTCCTCATGAAAACATTTTTCTGAACAAGTGATCATAAGCTGCCTCCTATAATTTTCTTATAGATATTTTAACCAAATGGAATTATATTATTATCTTTATTACATTATCATTACAAAATGCTTATTTCGTTGACATAATATTTCAATAGATGATATAAATATCTTAGGGATATTACTTATAAGGACATAATGTGGAGGGGAAGTTTAAATGAAGAGATGGAAAAGGATATTTGTTTTTACCCTATTTTTACTAATTTTGGGAACAAATACATATGCGGCTAAAGATGGATTTATCTATGTAGGTGTAAATGGAAGTAGTGTCAAGGTACGCCAAGTAGATGTATTATTAGATGGACAAGTTTTAGAATCAGAAATCCCCTCTTTTATTCATATAGATAGGACATTGGTACCAGTAAGATTTGTAGCAGAGAACTATGGTGCAAAGGTAGATTGGGAACAGAAGACCAAGACTGCAACTATAACCTATGGTGATAAGGAGATAAAGTTGACTATTGATAGTCCATTAGCTAGTTTAAATGGTGAATCAAGGATATTAGATAAAAACTCTATACCTAAATTAGTTACATTTGGTGGAGAAGATGCTAGTACTATGGTTCCACTAGCATTTATATCAGAGATATTTGGCTATGAAATAGGGTATGATACTGAGAAAGAGATACCATTTATAAATTCAAGACATGAAGATTCTGGTGATGATGAAGATACAGAAGAAGTAGAAGATGGAGATGAAGAATTGGAAAACACAATTACTCAAATCTATCTAGATAAGGGAAGTACAGATGGACAAAAGCTTATCATCAAAAGTAAGGAAAGGTTACAATACGATACTAAGGTGATCAGAGATTCAGATGAACTAGTTATAGATGTTAAAAATGCAAAATTAGATCTTCCAAAGACGGGAGATAGTCCGGTATCCATACCAGTAACAGATAAAAATATTAAATGGATAGAGTATTCTCAACATTCTACAGATCCATATGTAACTAGAATTGTCATCAAGATGGATGGTGAGCTAGACTATGATATATATGAGACTCAGGATAAGAAGACAAATATAGTTTCATTTGTAAATAAGATTGGAGAAATAGATGTAGAGAATATAGATGGCAGAAGGGCCATTACCATCGAAGGTGCAGGTAATGCTAAATATAATATTATGAAGTTAGATAATCCTAAGAGAATAGTAATAGATTTGATGGACTCATCTTTGGAAGAGGGGACTGAATTCAGTTATGATCATGAATTAGAGTTTATCAAGGGAATTAGAGGTTCTCAATTTAGTGGAGATAATAATTATAAATCTATAGATAGAATAGTTAGAGTGGTACTAGATGTAAAGGGAGAAGCTGATAGTTCTAATATAAACATATATACTGAAGATGATAAGATGATAATAACCCCTGAAAAGAGTATATGGGAGTATATATCCTATGATGTAGATGGAAAGCAGAGGACATTGAACATAGAAAATATGGATAGAACAAGTTACTCAGTCTACAATTATCCAGAACAAAAGATGTTAGAGATAGTCATCCCGTCTGATTCTACAGAATTGGAAAGTGGAGTAGGAAAGTTAAATGATGGACTTGTAGATGAGATAAATGTTTTAAGAAACAGGGATGAAGTAGTTGTACAGCTTAAGTATAAGAAGAGTATTGAGTATGAGGTCCTTTCAGGAGAAAGAGATCGTAATATTGAACTAAGTATAAGTAGAAACTCAAATATAAAACCATCAGATAGATTGATAGTTATAGATGCAGGACATGGTGGAAGTGATCCGGGAGCATCATCTATAACAGGCAAAAGAGAGAAAGATTTAGCTTTAAGTGTTTCCAATAAATTGAATAATAGTCTTAAAGCAAAGGGATATAATACATTGATGACTAGGAGTACAGATGTATTTGTAGATCTATATGAAAGAGCTAGAATAGCAAATATTAACAATGCAGATATATTTGTAAGTATACATGGTAACTCTTTTACAAATAATAAGGCTGTAAAGGGTATTGAAGTATATTATTGGCCTAAAGATAAGTCAAAGATAAAAGAAGAGGAACAATATCCTCTTGCCAAGTCTATATTTGATGAATTGATAAGAGCTACTAGTGCAAGTAGTAGGGGAGTAAAGACAAATGCATATGTAGTTATAAAAGAGACAAGGATGCCAGCAGTTCTTATAGAAACAGGATTTTTAACAAATCCAGAAGAGGAGAAACTATTGTATAGTGATGAATATCAAAATAAAATGGTGGAAGGTATCATTAAAGGCATAGAAAACTATTTTGAAATATACTAATATATAGGGAGGGAGACCTCCCTATATGTTTATATATATTTATAAAAAAGAGGAGGAATAAAATGATATCAGGTTATTTGTTCATCTTTTTTGCTAGGGTTACAGATGTTACTTTATCTACTATGAGGACTTTGATGGTAGTTCAAAGTAGAAAGGTTCAGGCTGCAATCATAGGGTTCTTTGAGGTGATTATCTATGTCACAGCATTGGGAAAAGTTGTAGGAAGTTTGGATAATCCTCTTAATCTATTGGCATACGGTCTTGGGTTTGCCTGTGGTACCTATATAGGTATAACTGTAGAGAATAAAATTGCTCTTGGAAATTTAGGAGCACAGATAATCTTAAAGACAGCTGATAATAAGGAATTGATAGAGGTTTTAAGAGAGAATAAGTTTGGAGTAACGGTAATGGAAGGTCATGGCATAGAGGGGCCTAGGGAGATATTAAATGTGGCACTTAATAGGAAAGACTTAGAGAAATTGAGAAAATTAGTATATGGATATGATGAGAAGGCATTTATAACTGTAAATAATATAAACCCAGTAAGTGGTGGATTTTTTTACTCTGTAAAAAAGAAATAAGATATATTAATCATAGTATAATTAACTCCTCAATATAATATATTAGTATTAATATAGAGGAGGGAGTATTTATGATTAATAGGAGGATATTAATATTTGGATTAATCGCCATTTTGGGAATATCAATTGTAAAACTAGGGACAAATATGGTAAGGGATAATGTGTCATCTATAGATGATGAAATAGAGATAGTGAGATCTGATGATTTTGATCTTGAAGTCGTTGAGTCAGATGGATTGAGAAAAACTGTATTCTATTTCAAAGATAGTAAGGACTACTTAGTCCCTGTAATGAAACGTATCCCTTGGGAAGAGGGAATAGCTAAGACCACATTGTTGAATATGGTAGATAGTGATGAGTTGAGAAAGTCTTTAAGTGATGTAGGTTTATCTCCAATCATTCCCCAAGGGACCAGTTTAAACGGCATATCTATAAATGAGGATACTGGACTTTGCAAAGTGGATTTTTCTGAAGAAATTCAAAACATAGAGTCTAACAAAGATGAAGAAAATTTAATCAAGGGTATAGTATATACTCTTACGGAGTTCCCAAATATAAAAGAGGTTCAAATCATGGTAGGTGGAAAGGTAATTCCAGTTTTAAAACATGGTTTTCCAATAGATAAACCTATAGGCAGAGAGAATATAAACCTAATAGGAAAACTAGAAGATGGAAGATCTAAGGTAGTAGTGTATTATAAAGGAGAAGCAGATACAGAACAGGAGTATTTCATTCCAGTTACTATTCCTACATTAGCTCCAGTATCAAATGTATATACAGCTTTAGATCTATTATTTGAAGGTCCGCCTAAAGATTTAGGGTTAAAGACAGATATACCTGATGGAGTGAATTTCCAAGGAGTTGAAATTAAAGAAGGGACTGCATTTATAGATATTAATTTAAAAGAGGGAATTAGCATATCAGAAGATGAAGTTTTAGATGATGTAATGAAAAATATAGGACTGACATTAAGTCAATTTGAAGAAATAGACACAGTGGAATTGCTATTAGATGGGCAAATCGTAAATACATCTATACCAGTATTTGCCAATGAGTATTAAATCCCGAGAGAACTCGGGCTTTTTTTTATTCATTAATAGATAAAAAACTTAATCTTTGGTAAAATAGATATAGCATAAAGATTGGAGAGATAGATTATGAGAATAGATAAGAGACAATTTGATGAAATGAGAGAAGTAAGGATTACAAGAAATTATTTAATGCATCCTCAAGGATCAGTGCTTATAGAGATGGGAAATACAAAGGTAATATGCACAGCAATGTTAGATGAAAGAGTACCATCTTTTTTAAAGGGAACTAATACTGGATGGATAACTGCAGAATATTCCATGTTACCAGGTTCAACTCCAAATAGAAAGATCAGAGACTCATCTAGAGGTAGGATAGATGGTAGAACTCAAGAGATACAGAGATTGATAGGTCGATCCCTAAGAGCAGCAGTAGATATGAGCAAGATGGGAGAGAGGACTTTATGGATAGATTGTGATGTTATTCAAGCTGATGGTGGAACTAGGACTGCATCTATAACTGGCAGCTTTATTGCCATGGTAGATGCTTTTTATAGTGCATATAGAGATGGAATAATAGAGCATATTCCTATATCCAATTATGTGGCAGCTATAAGTGTAGGTATTGATGAAGATGGTCCTATATTAGATCTATGCTATGAAGAGGATTCTAAGGCGTTAGTAGATATGAATATAGTCATGACTGAAGACAATAGACTTATAGAGATACAGGGAACAGGGGAAGAGGCTACTTTTTCTAGAGAAGAGTTAAATTCTCTATTAGATCTAGGAGAAAAGGGTATCAAAGAATTAATAGAGATGCAATCAATGGCATTAGGAGATATAGCTAAATTTATTACACAGGAAAAAGGAGAATGATGTACTTATGAAACATAGAAGATTGGTACTTTCCAGTAATAATATTCATAAGATAGATGAGATAGGAAGAATATTAGAAGATCTACCTATAGAGGTATTATCTAAAAGGGATATAGGTCTGGAAAATTTGGAAGTAATAGAAGATGGAACTACATTGGAGGAAAATAGTAAAAAAAAGGCGATTGCGCTATCTGAAAAGACAGAGTATATGGTAATGGCAGATGATTCAGGTATATTTGTTGAAGCCTTAAATGGAGCTCCAGGAGTATATTCTGCTAGATATTCAGGAGACGATGGAAATGATGAAGAGAATAATAAGAAGCTACTTAGAGAATTAAAGGATGTTCCTTTAGAAGATAGAAGGGGAAGTTTTTTAACTGTAATAACTTTAGTAACAGAGGATAAAGAAGTCTTTACTGTAAAAGGTGAATGTAAGGGACATATAATATTTGAACCTAAGGGGAGTAATGGATTTGGATATGATTCATTGTTTGTTCCAGATGGGTATGACAAGACCTTTGGAGAATTAGATAGTGAAGTAAAAAACAAGATAAGTCACAGGGCAAAGGCATTAGAAGAAATGCGTAAGCTTCTAATAAGATTAATTGAAGGGGATTTAAAATGAGGATCATTGTTTTAAGTGATACCCATGGAAACAATAGCGAATTTTTAGATGCTATAATGTATGATAGAAGACCAGATATGATAATTCATTTAGGAGACTATGTAGATGATGGAAAGAAGATAGCTAAAATAATAGGAGTTCCATCAATGATAGTTAAAGGTAATGGAGATCTTGGAAATGAATATAGAGAAGAGGAGATTATTTCTCTCAATGATAAAAAGATATTCTTAACTCATGGACATAGATATGGAGTTAGATATGGATTAGATAATATCACATACAGAGGTATGGAACTAAATGTGGACATGGTGTTATTTGGACATACTCATATTCCAGTAAATATTAAAGAAGAGAATATGATAATATTAAATCCAGGTAGTCCTTCTTTTCCAAGAGGGTTATTTGCAGATAAGACCTTTGGAATAATAGATATAGATGATGAGATAAAGACAGAGATTATAAAAATTAAGTAGACATCGAGAATTGGGGGAGTAACTTGAAAAAAGGAAAGAAGATTATAGGTATTATATCGTTAGTAGTGTTGGTTTTTGCCATCTTTAAATCTCAAGGGATTTCAGAAGACAGAGATTATAATAGTAGTTTAGAGGTACATTTTATAGATGTAGGTCAAGGTGATTCCATACTAGTAAAGAGTGGAGAAGAGTTTATGCTAATTGATGGTGGAAAAAACTCAGCTGCTGATACAGTAGTAGAATATTTAAAGAGTCAGAATGTAAACAAGATAAAATATGTTATAGGTACTCATCCTCATGAAGATCACATAGGAGGATTAGATGATGTTATAGATACATTTGATATAGAAAAGGTGATTATGCCTAATATTACTCATAATACTAAGACTTTTGAGGATGTATTAGATAGTATAATGAATAAGGGACTTGGCATAACTCAGGCTAAATCAGGAGATAGATATGATTTGGGAGATGCTGAGATGACTATTTTGGCTCCAAATAAGGAAAAATATAAGGATCTAAATGACTATTCCGTAGTTGTAAGGCTTAAATATGGAAACACATCTTTTATGTTTACAGGAGATGCAGAGAAAATCTCAGAAGATGAGATGATAGAAGTATATGGAAGTAGTCTGAAGAGTGATGTACTAAAACTTGGACACCATGGAAGTACTACATCTACAACTAAGAGATTCTTAGAACTAGTTGATCCTCGAGTAGCTGTTATAACAGTTGGAAAGGATAATACTTATGGTCATCCTCATAGGGAAGTCTTAGAGAGAGTAGAAAATGCAGAGATTAAAATATATAGAACTGATTTAGATGGTACTATAGTGGCAAGTAGTGATGGAAATACTATTGAATTTGGTGATGGTTCGGTAGTCAGTGGAGTGGCAGATACATTTATACAGATTATAGAAAAACTTATAGATTTTCTAGATGAAAATTAGGAGTGGATCAAGTGAAATTTATAATTGATAGATTTGAAGATGCTATTGCAGTGGTAGAACTTGATGATAAAGAAATAATAGATATCCCTAGGCAGATATTGCCTAGGGATGCCAAAGAGGGAGATGTAATAATAGTTTCTATTAGTAAAGAGGAGACTGAAGAAAGAAGGAAGAGGATTGAGGACAAGTTTAGATTACTATTTGGAGATAGAGATGATTAAGTAAGTTAAAATTTGGTAGATATAAAATAAAATCTCAAAAAAACAAAAAAATAAGTGTAAATTCTATTGACAAGCATAGGATAACCTGTTATACTCTTATATTGTTAGCGTTGAAAAACCCGATTTGATATGCGGGTGTAGCTCAGTGGTAGAGCACTGGCTTCCCAAGCCAGCCGCGAGGGTTCGATTCCCTTCACCCGCTCCAGACTGAGTCAATAAAATGCTTATGGTGGATGTGGCCTAGTTGGTTAGGGCGCCAGATTGTGGCTCTGGAGGTCGTGGGTTCGAATCCCATCATCCACCCCATTGTGACCTATTAGCTCAGCAGGCAGAGCACCTGACTTTTAATCAGGGTGTCCGGCGTTCGAATCGCCGATAGGTCACCACTAATTATTATATGCGGGAGTGGCGGAATTGGCAGACGCGCTAGACTTAGGATCTAGTGTCATTGACGTGGGGGTTCAAGTCCTCTTTCCCGCACTTAAATAAGGATTGGCAGATGCCAATCCTTATTTACTATAATAAATGGGAAAGTCAAACTTATAAAATATGAATTGATATGAACTTTCCATAATGAGTTTCAAAGAAAGCTTTCTTTATAATGGAGGACGATATGAATAGAAATGTATTATATTTCCTCGTAATGGCCTTAGCTATATGTATCTATAACTATAGACAGATAAGTAAGTTGACTATAAGTAGAGTAAATATAAGCTCTAATAAGATACATGAAGATATAAGGATAACTCAGATATCAGACTTTCATTCCAATGGATTAGTAGACTTAGAAAAACTTTTTTACGAGATTAAGGCCTTCAATCCTAATTTTATAGTATTAACTGGAGATATCATTGATAGGAATACTAGAGATTTGAATAGAGTTTTTAAGTTACTAGATGGATTGTCTAAATTGGGGAAAGATATATTCTTTGTATATGGAAATCATGAGATCAATCATCCGTTAATAGATTCCATAGTATACAAGATGGATAGATTAGGCATTGTTATTTTAGATAATAAAAATGTTGACTTAATTATAGATAATGATAATATAAATATATCGGGAATCAGTTTTTTAGTAGATAGAAAGAGATATATAGATGCCTCAGATAATATGGGTGAAGATAAGCTAAATATATTATTATCTCATTCACCAGATAAGGCGTTGAAATACTTATCTGGCAAAGAAAATATAATTCTTTCAGGGCACACTCATGGAGGTCAAGTGAGATTGCCATTTCTGGGAGCAATTATAGCTCCAAACCAAGGATTATTTCCTAAATATGATAAAGGTATAATAGACATAGGAGATGCCATATTATATATAGATAGTGGATTGGGAAATAGTAAACTTCCCATTAGAGCATTTAATCCTATACAGATATCAAATATAACAATACAATATATGCACCATTAGCTCAGTTGGATAGAGTCGCTGACTTCGAATCAGTTGGTCGGGGGTTCGAGTCCCTCATGGTGCGCCAAGTTATAAGCTACATTTTATTGGTGATAGACTAATAAAAATGTAGCTTTTTTAATATTTGTGGCTTACAATTTTAATTCCAATTCACAATTTATAATTATTCATTATTCGCTAATACACCATATAATATCAGCTGGAGTATAAAACTTCAGCTGATATAAGTTTTATCTATTGCAGTGTAGGCAGGTTTAAATTGATACATCAATATAATTATCTAATGAATATAAATGATTGCTTAAAAAGGAAATATAGGCTTTTAAGAGGCATGTTATTGACTTTAAGATGGTAGGAGAATTTAGTTTAAAATAATTATTGTATTTTATAGATATGCAAAAAACATCTGATTAAAATTAAATGTGTTTTTGTCGATAAATATTATATGGGCTAAATATTTATTTATCTGGTGGCTTGTGCCCATTCTGGCATAGGTAATTTCAAATCACAGTTTTCTTATAGTAAGATAGTCAAATAAGTGATAAATTTGTTTGATATGTACTATTGATTTACCAAAGAAATACAATTAAACTATAGTAGAGATCTTTTCTTTGCTTTAGTGTTTCCTATATAGAGGAATAAAAATAATGAGAGGAGAAATAAGATGGCAAAAAGGAAAAATAAAAGAATTGTAACTATGTCGCTTGCAGTAGTTATATTATCGGGAGTTTTGCCCTTTGATACATATGTAGATATCAATTCAGTTGAAAGACAGATTGGTATTGATGGAATAGCAATAGCAGCAGATACTGAAGAAGATAAAGTAAAACCTGTAATCGACTATGCCTATGTAGAAAATGGAAGGCTAAAATTGAGTATATCTGATAATGAGAAACTAGCTAGGAGACCTATAATATATAGAATAAATAAGGAAGTGCGTTCCTACGATATTCATATAGACGATTATAAAAATGAATATGATGGCAGGAAAAAGGCGGGAAAAGTATATGAGATAAGAGTTGAAATACCATCAACTATTTCTATAACAGTCATAGATTGGGCAGATAATGAAAATACATATAAATTTAACATTAAGGAAGATAATGTACCACTTACAAAATATGTTCCGGAGTATGTTTTGGAGAACTTAGCTGAGAGTAGACAGTCTGAGGTCAATAGATTTAGAGGATTCGAAGATGTATTTGAACTAGAATATGGTAAGGTTGTAGATGCTTTCAGTCTATATGATGATGTTATAACAGATAGTTATTATAGTTATAGTAAAAAGGATATTAAAATTAAAGTCAGTGGATTATCTACGGATAAGGACGGAAATATTAAGCTTGATAAATATGGGATATTTAAGGTTACTATGACACATAGCAAGGATAAGACCTTTAAAGAGACAGCTTATATACTTATAAAACCAGATTGGAGAAAGCCTGAAAATAGAAGAATTCCAAGTAATGTGAGTCCATATATAGTATATAAAGATAAGATAAAGGTTGCTGATTATTTCAGATATGAGGATGAAGCGGGCAATAAAAAAGGTAAGAGTAAAATAGATACCTCATATATGCTGGTATACAACGAAGATACAGATGAAACAGTGACAATGAATGATCAGATAAGTTTGGAATTAAACAAGCTATATAGACTAAGTGTTTTAAACTTTGAAGATGATTCTGAACAAGATTTTTATATAATGAGACAAGAAAAGACAAAATCAACAAATAAAAACTTTACTGATGTAAATAAGGAGTACTGGGCAAGTAAGGATATAAATTCATTAGTATCTAAAGGCCTATTATCAGGATATCCAGATGGAACATTTAGACCTACAGGGAATATCAGTGTAAAGGAGTTTATGACAATACTAAGCAGACAAATAGCTCTAACTCCAACAAAAGGGAAGCCAATAGTAGGAAACGTAACAGTACCAACTAGTTCTAGTTCATGGGGATATATAGAGACCAAGTCCATATTAGATAGAATACCATCTACAGATCTATTTAGATTTAATTACTTAAACCTAGATAGACATATAAATAGGGAAGAGGTAGCTTTTTTAATAGACAAGGCTTTAGAGTTGGGCGTAGCATATAATACCGATGTAAACAAGTCACTTAGTGATGTAGGTTTATCATCATATCCATCAGAGTTTACAAAGCTTGTAAATCTGGGATTGATTTCTGGATATCCAGATGGAACATTTAGACCAAAACACTATATATCAAGAGCAGAGATAGCGTCCTTGTTTACTAGAATTAAGTAGATGATAAAAACCCTAAGGAGAGTTCAAATCCTTAGGGTTTTTATTATCATTATAAGTATTTATGTAAGAAAAATTTTTTAAAAAAATCCTAAAAAAATGTCTAATTCAGCCGATACTAATATTAGTAATGACTTTAGTTTCAAGGAGGTTTTCAGCTTGATTAACAAGATTAAAAATATGACACGAAGAATTATAAGTTTAGCATTAGTATTGACCATGATAATGCCTACTGTAGTGTTTGCAGGATCTCATACTGTAAACAACTGGGATGATTACACAGAACGACTTAAAAATGACATTATGAAACAGGAAGAGAGTATAACGATTAAATTTAATGGGACTGAAATCTTTAGTACAGAATACTTTGCTCGTCTCAAGATAGCCGATGCATATGAGGACGCTATGGAAAGTATACCAAAGTACTTAGGTGATTTGAATATCATAAGTGAAACAACAATTCCCGTATTGGATGGAGTTTTAAACGCACCTTTAAAAAGTGTAACTCACACAATAAAGTATAAAAATTCTGCAAAGGATTTTGCAGATATAAGAAAAATGCTTGATGAACAATATAAGATTATAAGAACTAAAGTTACTGACTATGAGAAGATAAGGGCGGCTTATGATTATATAGTCGGTGCCTTAAGTGATGTTGAAGATAAAGAAGTTCCAGAGATCAAAAAAATATTATCTCCTCAGAAAGACGAAGTATGTCCTCAAGGGTATAATGAATATACAGTACTATTTGCTATGATAATGACTGATCTGGGATATGATAATGATATTGCCACTGGAAAAGATGGAGATAAGTGGAACTTAGTAAAAGTTCAGGGTAAATGGTATCATGTAGACGGCAGATTGGAGAGTATTGGAGAGGATGACTATTTCTTAATTTCTAAGAACACTGACTTTAATTGGGATAGAGAAAAACATGTGGACAAACTATTAGCTAGTGATAAATATAATGGAAATCCTCCTACAGTGCCACAAATAAAATATGAAATAGAGTTAATTGAAGAAGATATTGAAAAAACACTAGATGAAATTGCGAATATATCTGAAGAAATATCAATGGAGCAGATTAGAGATACTAAGAAAAAATTTGTGGATATAGAAGAAAAGGTAAAGGACTATAAAGAAAGAAAAGATATTTTAAAGGCAGAAGCTATTAAAACAATAGGTGATTCACTAAAGACAG
Organism: Tissierellaceae bacterium HCP3S3_D8; assembly: GCA_052067355.1. Classification (GTDB taxonomy): domain Bacteria; phylum Bacillota; class Clostridia; order Tissierellales; family Tissierellaceae; genus CABMKH01. The sequence goes on along the minus strand of JBQHQH010000001.1, from coordinate 201,057 downwards.
AATTTGATAATTTAGAGACAAGTATAGAAAATATATCAGATAAAATAAATGATAAAAAATTAGAAATTGTCAATAAAGCAGTAGCAGAAGCAGAAGATACCTTTGAAATGAGTGATATTTTAGCAGCTAAAGAAGCTATCACCATGATTGAAGATAAAAACTTAGAAGATAAAATCAACGCTCTGGGAGCAGCAATAGAAGCAATAGAAAAAGCAGAGAGAACAAGATTAGAGGAAGATATTATACTAGCTAGAAAAGCAGCGGAAAATACTAAAACAGATACTCATAAAACAAAGCTAGAAGAAAGAATAAATATATTGGAAGCTACAATAGCAGTAGAAAAGGCAGAGAAGACGAGGATACAGGAAGATGTTAATATAGCATATGAATTAGTAAACAAGCTAAAAGATGGAGAAGCAAAGACAAGTCTAAAGAGTAGAATAGATGTTGTTAAAGATGAAATAGCTGCTAATGAGAAAGAGCAAGAGCTAATAAGTAAAGCTAAAGCAGCAGTAGAGGCGGCGGAAGAAGCTTTAAGAGATAATAAATCAATAGATGATATAGAATCTAAAATTAAAGAGGCTGAGAAGGCAATAGAAGTAGTTAAAACTGATTCTGTAAGGAAACAACTCCAAGGTAGAATAGCTAATATCAATATTGCAATAGATGCAATAAGCTCAGTAAATGATGCGGAAGATAGCGTAAAAGACATCCCTGATAATCAGTCATTAGCAGGAGTTATTGAGAAAGCAGAAGGAGATGTTAAAACGGCTGAAGCAGCAGTTAAGAAAATTAAAGATGCAGGTGTTAGAACAAATCAACAGAATAGAATAAAGGCTATAAAAGTTGTAATAACTGCTATAAAAGCAGTAGAGAAAGCTGAAACATCAACACCACCAAAGATGACAAATATAACATCAGCCAAAAAAGCCATAGATAAGGTCAATAAAGAATACCAAGAAACTGTTGATAAATTAAACAATAGATTAAATGAGGTAGAGGCTAAAATAGCGTCATCAGATTTAGAGACGAAAGCAATAACAGCAGTAGAGAAAGCTGAAAAGAGTATGAAAACTATTGATATTGCCTCAGCTAGAGATGCTGTTGAGCAGCTTCCTGATAGTCCAACAAAAAATAAATTAACTGAGAGAATAAAAGCAACAGAGGCTATGGTCAAAGTAGAAAACAGCTTGACAGAATACCTGAAAGATTATTCGGAAAAAAGCAAAGAAGAACTAGACAGTGCTATTAATGGGGCTAATGGTGCCATAGATAAACTTGAAGATGGTATTGTTAAAAATCAACGGGAAAATAGAATGATAGTAATAGAAAAGGCAAGATTAGCCATAGAAGCGGTAGAAAAAGTTGAAAAAGGTGAGACAACAACTAAAGAAGCTGAAGAGGTAATTAATACTATAGCAGACAGCAAAATCAAAAAAGAATTGGAAAAGAGATTGAAGGATATAATATCTCAAAAAGAGACAGAAGAGAATAATAAGAAAGCTATAAAAGCAGTGGATATTGCGGAAAAAAGCTTAAAAGATGGAGCTACTACATCAGATAAAAATATAGAAGCGGTTAGAAATGCAGAGGAAGAAGTAAAAAAACTACCATCTGGTAATGTAAAAAAAGATCTTCAAGCTATAATTAAGGACCTCAACAATGCAATAAAAGCTAAACAAATAGTAGAGAATGCAGAAGTTAAGATGAACAATAATACCCTTGTGGTGAAAGACGTTACAGCAGCAGAAAAGGCTATATTGAATATTAAAGCAGAATATAAACCGGGTCTGGATGAAAGAGTAAAGGTTCTAAGGGACAAATTAGAAGAAAATGAAGCTGATGGAATCTTTAATAAAGCAAAAGAAGCAGTAGAAAAGGCAGAGCAATCAAAGTTGTCAAAGGACATCACTGCGGCTAAAAAAGCAGTGAACCTAGTAAAAGATGAAGATAAAAAGAAAGAATTAACTGAGAGAATAGAAGAACTCGAAATCACTATAGCTAAAGAAGCTATAAAGAAAGCAAAGGAAACAGAACTTACAAAGGATATAACTGCAGCTAAAAAGGCAATAGACGAAATCAGTAGTGAGGACAAGTATAAAAAAGTAAAAGAAGATTTAATTAAAGAAATAGAAAAACTAGAAATTGAGATAGCAACAAAAGCAGTGAGAAATGCAGAAGAAAGTGCAAAACAAGATAGTAAATCAGTGTCCAAGGATATTAGTGCAGCTGAAAAAGCAGTAGATTCAATTAGCATTAAGGAAGATTATAGAGAGGATAAGGCAAATCTAAATGCCAGAATCAAAGCTACTAAAAGCTATGTAGCAACTATTAAGGTATTAGAGAATGCAGAAAAAACTAGAAATGAAGAAAGTAAAAATGATGCGAGTAGAGCTTTAGAAGATTTTAAAAGAGTTGTCGAAAATGTAGCAGAGAAAGATAAAACTATATATAATGAGATGATAACTGATATAGATAAGAGGATTAAAGCTATAGAAAACTATATGGAAGATGAAGCGGACAAAGTAGCAGAGGCACAAAAAGCAGTAGAAGAAGCAGAAAAGAAAATGACAGTAGATACAGATCCTGAAAACTCATTGATTATAGCGGCTCAAAAAGCAGTAGATATGGTTACTGACAAAAATATCAGAGCAGGGCTACAAAAGAGAATAGATGCTATTCAAGTAGTTAAGGATGCTAAAGTTGCAGTTGCCAGAGCAGCAGCATATCCTAATGAAAAGAGTGTGAAGGATGCAGAAACTGCTTTAAACAAGGTAGATGGTAGATATAGAGATATCATTGAGCATTTAAGTGAAGAAATAGCAAAGATAAAAAATCAATTAGATATATCGAAAAAGGTTGCAGAAGCTACTAATTTAGTGCAGAAAGCAGTAGAAAGTAGAATAGCAGCAGATAGTATAAAGGCCAGATTTGCCGTAGATGGTCTTAAAGAACTTGCACCTGATTCATATAATAGACTGACAAAGATACTTGATGAACTAGATGAATCAATAGAAAATGCAGAAGGTACTGAAAAAGAGGCTTTAGAAGAAGCACAAAAGGCATTAAAAGAAGCATTTGACCTAATAGATGAGGTTAATATTGATATAACTAAAATTATAGAAGGTAAAGACAGTGATGAAGAGGTTCAGAAAATAAAAGCAGCATATGAAAAGGTAGAATTAGCTAAAAACAAAGTCATAAAAGCAAATGCTGCCGTACGAAAGCTTACTAATCAAAAGGATCTATTGAGAGAAATAGACTATGCTAGTGGACAGATAGATTTAGCAGAGGATAATATAGATGTGAAGGAAGCAGTCAGATTAGTAACTATAGCGTCATCTTCAGTTACTAATGCAAAAGATGAACAGGAGAAATCTCAGGCTAGATTAGATATTGCTGCTGCTAGAAGAGCTATAGATAGAATAGGACATAATGACAATAAAGCTATCAAGGCAACAATATTAAATACTATAAATTCTATTGAAGCTAAATTGACTTCAGATAATGACCAGGAGCTTATAGATGCAGCTGTTGATGCAGTAAACAAAGCAGCTGATATACTTGCTGATGCAGTGAGAAAAGATGAAGTGATGAAAAGACAAGAGGATATTGATAAAGCTATCTTTGCTGCTAAACTGGCTATTGGATGGATTAGTGACAATAATAAAGCTGCTAAAGCTACACTGACAAGCTTTATAAATGATATAGAGTCTATGTATAAAGCAGAAAAAGAAGGCATACTAAATGAAGAACGCATAAAAAATGCAGAAAAGGCAGTAGCAGAAGCGGAATCTAAGAAAGGATCTGACGAACTAGAGAGCTATATTAGAGTGGCTAGGTTAAGAGTAAAGATTATTAAAAATGATGGTCCAGAAACTGCGGTAAAGATAGCAGAGTTGAATGCTAGACTAGATGCATTGGAAAACAAAACCGGTGGAGGTTCTGAAAGTGGCGGAAGCGGAGGCAATTCTGGAGGTAGCGGAAATAAACCAGGGAGTGGAGGTAATAGCGGTGGCGGAAATAAACCGGGCGGAAATGGCTCCAATGGAAATATAACTCCTACAACTCCACTTCCAGATTATAAGAGAGTCATAGGAACTACTGAACCAATATGGGGAGAAACAAAAAGACTAAAGAAGACAAATCCCGTTACAGGTATCTCGTTTCAAGATATAACAACATACAAGATTAATGAGAGCAAGATAAAAATTATGGAGCTTTCAAATATCTTAAATACTACGCAAAATGTAAATGCTAGATTAGTAGTAAGAGGTAAGAACATTAACCTAGATTCAAAACCATATATACATGATAGAGTAAATAATAATATTTTGATACCTATAAAATTTTTAGGTGATGAATTAGGTTTCAATGTAAGTCTAATTGATAGTCCTATTACAAGTGGAACTAAGAGTCTATTAATAAATGGATTTGTATATGGTGAAAGTAAAATGATAGTAATGGATTTAGGCAGTGAGTATTGTTATATAAATGGGAATTTAGTTAGGCTTAGTTCTAGACCTATAGTACAAGGAGGAAGAACTTATATCCCTGTAGACTTTATAGTTCAATATCTAGACTTAACTTTCAGCTATTATAACGAAAATGGAAATATTCAACTAATATTAAATTAGGAATATAGAAATGATATAAAGTAAAGTCCTTGCAACTTTTAAATTGCAAGGACTTTATTTTTAGTCTAGACTGTAAATAGAAAGAGATTAAAAAAAATTTCAAATAAAGTTTACATAGTTAATGAATTCATGGGAATTATATAGGATATGGATTTTATTATCAAAATTTTTTAATTTATATTAATACTATGGGGATAATCTAAAATGGGGAGTAGTTTGTGGTAATCTATTTAAGGTAATAGATGGTTATTTTAATTTAAAAAGTATAGAAATAGATTATATTACTCCTATATGTATAATTTTCATTAATATAGAAAGATTATCTAATAGGAAGAAAATACATCTTATAGAGAAAGGAAAGTGTAAATATGTTTAAGAAAAAATGGGTAATAGCTTTAATTTTAATCTTTATGTTAGCATTGTCTGCATGTAGAACAGATACTACACCAGATAATAATGTTCCAAACAACAATGTTCCGGATAATACTACTCCAGATAATATTCCAGAAAACAACCTAGATAATAATATTGAGGATAATAACTTAGACAACAATATTGAAGATAACAACCTAAATAACAATATTGAAGATAACAACCTGGAAGATACTAATCCAAGTGGTACTAACACTAGCTCTAATATTGTGTATGAAGTATTAAGCTAACTTAAGAAGATATTTTCATAAGGGAATATCTAAAAGAGAAGAGCAAGACAATATCTAATATAAAATAGCATTAAAAGTTAACAATAGTTCGACCATATATTGAAACAAAAGTAGTTGATAAGAATAGGGACTATATAGTATGTATGGAGTAATTGAAATTAAAAAAATATATGGTATAATATTAAAAAAAGGGGAGCTTGTATAGCAGGCTGAGAGGAAGTGTATACTTCGACCCATAACCTGATACGGATAATACCGGCGTAGGGAGATATTTAATTTATGCTGTTTATTTAGAGTGTAGATGGGATATGCCCTGCTAGGTATATCCCTTTTAAATGTCCTAAAATTCTAATCTTGGTAGGTAGAGGGGGAGCGCCCTAGACCTATGGGCAAATCTACAACTAAATAGCGAGGGAGCTTGTGTTTCAAGCTGAGAGGAAACTTTTGAGTTTTGACCGACTATTATGACCTATGTCATATAGAAATTTGCTATTTAGTTGTAACTAAAATATATCTTCCTGAATAATAATTATTTTCTATATGACATTGGCAAATAAATATTATGATGGAGGTATTTTATTATGGAGAAAAATTCGAGATTACTAAGGAAAATTATGTTGGGAATGATGGTGGCAATGGGAGTTGTGATTTCACCAATTCTTCGTATTGAGGGGATGTGTCCAATGGCACATTTTATCAATATTGTATGTTCTGTCATCCTTGGACCATGGTATTCACTACTTTGTGCTACATTAATTGGAATAATAAGGATGATATTCATGGCAATACCACCTTTAGCCTTAACAGGAGCAGTTTTTGGAGCATTTCTATCAGGAATTCTATATAGAATATCTAAGGGGAGATTATTCTTTGCAGTTATAGGTGAAATAATAGGAACTGGAGTCATAGGAGCCATATTATCCTATCCTGTAATGACTTTTATTTGGGGAAAAACGGGACTTACTTGGATGTTTTATGTTCCATCTTTTACTATGGGTACGATTATAGGAGGAATCATTGCATTTGTATTTTTAGTAGCATTGAATAGGACAGGTATGCTTGTAAGAATTCAACAAAATTTGGGGGCAAAAGTATATGATAGATCAAAAGTTAACAATAGATAGATTACTAAAAATAAAAAGGAATATAAAATTAGATAAACCTCTCATACATTGTATAACAAATCCTATTTCAATAAATGATTGTGCCAATATGGTATTAGCTACTGGTGCTAAACCTATTATGGCAGAGCATCCTTTGGAAGTCAGTGAAATAACTATAAATTCTCAGGGACTTGGGGTAAATTTAGGAAATATAACAGATATTAGGATGAACTCCATGATGATTTCAGGAAAAACAGCATATAAAAACAATATTCCCCAGGTAATAGATCTTGTAGGAATAGGGTGTAGTAAACTTCGTTTAGACTATGCAAAGGAGTTTATCTTGCAGTGTCATCCAAATGTGATTAAGGGCAATATCTCTGAAATAAAGGCTATTTATGGAATGGAAAGTAACGCAAAGGGAATTGATGTTGGAATACATGATATGATAACAGATGAAAATTTTCATGAAATTATGGAGATAGTAAGACGTTTAGCACTACAGAGAGAGGCTGTTGTTGTAGCTACAGGAGAAGTAGATATAATAAGTGATGGAACTAGTAATTATCTAATAAAGAATGGATGTGAAATGTTGTCCATGATAACCGGGACAGGCTGTATGCTAAATGTACTTATAGCTAGTTATATATCTTGTGGAGATATATTAGGCGGAACTATACTTGCAGTAGCTCTTATGGGTATATGTGGAGAACTTTCTCAAGATGTAAGAGGAACGGGAAGTTTTAGAACTAAACTTATAGATAATATGTATAGTATCTGTGATTACATAATAGAAAAAAGGTTAAATATAGAGAAAAGAGATGATAGCGATGAAATTTGATATTACCCTTTATTTAGTAACAGATAGTACTAATTTTAAGGAGGAAGAGTTCCTCCTAAGGATTGAACAGGCTTGTAAGGGTGGAGTAACCATGGTTCAATTAAGAGAGAAGGAAAGATGTGATTCTGAGTATCTTGAGCTTGCAATTCGGGTTAAAGAGATTACAGATAGATATGATATTCCACTTATAATTGATGATAGAGTAGATATTGCAATGGCATCAGATGCAGCTGGAGTTCATTTGGGACAAAGAGATATACCTATTCTATTTGCAAGAAAATTAATGGGTAAAGACAAGATCATTGGGGCAACAACTAAAACTGTGGAGCAAGCCAAAAAGGCAGTACAGGAGGGTGCAGATTATTTAGGAGTAGGAGCAATCTATCCTACAACAACGAAAGTAAAGACAGTGATTACAGAAGTTTCTATACTAAATCATATCTGTAACACTGTGGAGATTCCTGTTATAGCAATAGGAGGATTAAATAAGGACAATTGTGATATTTTAAAAGAGAGTCCTATTCATGGAATAGCAGTGGTTTCTGCTATAATGAAAGCTGAAGATCCAGAGAAAGCAGCAAGTGAATTGAAGTCAAAAGTTCTTTCAATAATATAAAATTTAAATGGAGTGATATAATGAAGGCGTATTTAGCTAATGGACTATTTGGTATGGGGGATAGGGGATTAATTTCTCTTATAGCATCAGAACTTAGGAAAGTAATTCAAAAAACTCTCTAACATTTAAAGATATCAAATAATGTTATTGTTACTACTATGGAGCCTATGCTACTTTGCTTTTTGATTTGGTACTATTTATAGCAATGGTTTCTGCTATTAATAAAATACAGTTTAGTAATGCATGTACATTGATTTTTTTAATACCTTTTGATCTTACGTTATCTAGGCTTAGATATATCTTAAGGCGGCTATTACACCTTTCAGAGGATGTTCTTTTGTCATATTGGATCTCCTATGTATTAGAATATCTTAGAAGATATCCATGACACCTTGAATTTTCTTTTAAATTAACGTTCAATGTGTATCCATAATTTGAATTAGAATACTAAATCATTCCATAGGGACAATCACATTTGACAATTTCATAAGGGAATCTGAACTTTGGATAGTTTCTATCTTTTCCCCAGTAGATAAGTTTATATCCTTATGAGAAAATTGGATTATATGCTATTATCGGAATACCTTGATATTCATTAATTATTTGTTTATAGACATAATCAAGGTCATATGTAGAACTCATGGTATAGTATTTAGATTTAAAGGTATCTTTTTAGTTTAAAAAAATTGTTCTATCAAGGATAAAGCAATGGTAGTTTACTTTTGGAATCATATAATATATGGAGTTTCCGACCGGACCATCGTATGTTATTGCCTAATATTCCTTATTTTTAATAATATTAAAGAGGCTGTCTACAATTTTGACAACCTCTTTACATATAGACTAGCCCTCGTTATAGAACCAGTGCCCACCTATTTTATAAGATTACAGTGTAGTTATAATACCTTATATATCTAGCCTATAACTTTACACTCATTCCAAGCTAATATAATTGTAGTACTCTCATAAACTCTGAAAGTACTACATACTGTTTATAGTTTTTGCTGCTTTCTCTTTCATTCAATATAATATATTTCTAATTAGGGTAGAATATAATTTGCTTTATGAAAAGAACACCAATTGTGTCAGGTGATTCAAGTGTAATCTCATATCGACCTAAACTAGGAATAATTAATTCTACTTTGACTTCATTATCTATTTTATCTATTACCTTTATGATTATTCCGTTTTTTGTCCTCAATTCTTCTGCTGTATGAAGTTCTATATTTTTATTGTCAAATATCTTCTGGACGTCAGAATCAGAACCAATTAAATTTGAGCACATGACAGTCACAACATCTACAGCATTGGAAAGCCACGGCTGATGTCCTTCTTCCCATTGCCTAAAAAATGACTCTTCCTTGAATACCATTTCTCCCTTTTGATAATATGGAATTCCTGTTAAAGATGAGTTAGAATAATCATACGGCATGTGATAAAGTTCAATTGCAATAGTATCAACTTTAAGGTTTGAATTATATCCTAAAAATATCCTCATAGAAAATCTTGAATGAGATACAGCACCAGATATAGTTGCTATAATTTTGTTATCAACAATATCATAACAAATATGTGAACCAAAGGTAACTTCATCAAACCAACTAACGGAATCGTCTATTCCATAATGACTTTCTTCAATTACCTTTCCATCCCATTTTATTGTCACATTTACTTTTCCTTCATTTTCATTAATACTAGACGTTATTTTTTTATTTATGGCTTCAAATGGATTTTCAATATTAATTTCAGATAAATCTTCTATATTTAAAATATGAATTTCCTCCTGTGAAATGCCTGTACCATAATTTGTTTTTAATACAATAATTACCTCGTCTTTACCATCATCATCTACATCTGCAACATTAATAATTGGTACATAAGTTGGATTTGTTACATTAGCCCATGATGGAAAAGAGTTAATTTTATCTTTCGTTTCTACAATCATGTTTTTATACATACCGTCAATTTTATCATTTGCAATTAATGCAATACCTTTTGTCTCAGCTAATACAATCCCATCATCTGACCTTATAATTATATCCGTAGATCCATCTGCACCATCAATTGTTGCTACGGTCTTGGGATTTGCCATTAGTCCAATTCCAACTATAACCACTAATACAATCGAGAATACAACTACCAAAAGCTTTGGTCTTTTATAATTTAACACGTTTTTAATCCTCCCTTTTAGGTTCTCTTCTCCAAAAGCAAGGGGGCTTCCATTTAAAATATGCTTTCCAGTAGCAAGAGATAGTAATGATTTAGCATAAGGCTTTTTAATATCATTATTCATTTTTTTTAGTACTTTTTCATCGCAAGAAAGCTCCATATCCGTGCTCATTAATCTAAATGCAATCCACGCAAGAGGATTAAACCAATGTATAGATAATATTATAAAAGCTAACATCTTCACAATATGATCTTTTCGATGAATATGAGTCTGTTCATGTAGCAAAATATAGTTTCTTTCTTCAATGCTAATTCCAACTGGTAAATAAATATTTGGTCTTATAAAACCAATTACAAATGGTGTTTTCAAATTTTCAGATTCATATATGTTCTGCTCAGCTAATTGTGCATTTCTAAGATGGTTTTTTAATTGTAAAATGGATACTACACTATAAATAAGCAATACTATTATTCCTAAAATCCAGATATATGCTCCTATTTCTGTATAGATCTGTAATGGATTTACACTTTCCCCAATAGTTGGTGCAGGAGGCGCCTCACTTACAAATGAATCCACTTTTTCTATTCCGCTATTAATCTGCAGACTTTGATGATAGATGATATCATGAGTGATAGGAACAATATTTGTATTACGGGGTAATAGACTGAATATACTTTCAAAGGAGAATGGAATTATAAGGCGAAATGCAACTATACCCCATAGTGCATAGGAGATAACTTTTGGAGCTTTTTTTAGTAGTAGCCTGACAAGTATCACAAAAAGGATTACATAACTTGCTGTAAAGCTCATGTTTAAGACAGTGAGGAATAGTTCACTCATTACTACACCTCCTTATGGTTATCAATCAATTTTTTTAGCTCTTCAGCCTGATGATTACTTAATTTTTTACCACTGATAAAAGCTGTTAGAAATTTTGGCAATGATCCTCCAAAAGTATCCTCAACAAAACATATACTTTGCTTAGCATAATATTCATCCTTTGTTATTACGGATGAAACTACAGCATTTTCATTTTTAAAAATGCCTTTTTCACATAACTTTTTTAATACTGTATATGTTGTAGACTTTTTCCAATTCATTTCTTTTTCACTTAGCTTTACAAGATCTCCAGAACCAATCGGCTCGTTCTGCCAGATTAATTTTGCAAATTTCTCTTCAGTTTCTGCAAATTTATAATGTTTCATAATATGCCTCCTTGGTCTATTTGATATAGACTTCATATTATGAAGTCTATATCAAATAGACCTTATTGTCAATAATAAGTCATAATAAATTCATTAGTAATACTTTTCTCATCGAACTTTTTAAATATTATCTCTGACTTTCACGGTCTTATATACTCAAATATATCGACATCCTCATTTCCAGCCTTTTCAACTATGGAGTAATTGAAATTAAAAAAATATATGGTATAATATTAAAAAAGGGGAGCTTGTATAGCAAGCTGAGAGGAAGTGTATACTTCGACCCATAACCTGATACGGATAATACCGGCGTAGGGAGATAGTTAATTTATACTATTTATTTAGAGTGTAGATGGGATATGCCTTATTAGGTATATCCTATTTTAATACTTTGAAGTATACTAAATAGGCATAAGAAAGTCATAAATTTATTCAAGTATAATTTTAAAATCTAAAGGGGGTAAGTGATATAATGAAGGCGTATTTAGCTAATGGACTATTTGGTATGGGGGATAGATTATTAAACGATTTAATATCATCAGAGGTTAGAAAAGCAATAAATGGAATTGATCTATATGTACCTCAAGAAAATGCTGAGATTAATGACAAGAGTCAATATGCTGACTCAATTACTATTGCTAAAGCTGATATGGATAAGCTTAGGGAAAGTGATTTTTTAATTGCAGTAATAGATGGAGTGGAGATTGATAGTGGAGTTGCAGCTGAAATAGGGGCATTTTATATGATGGATAAGCCCATCTTTGCTCTATATACAGATGTGAGGCAGGAAGGTAGAGATAACGAAAATAAGATTCAAGCATTGGTGAAAGATGGCACAGAGAATCAATTTGCATATAGAAATCTATTTGTTATAGGATTAATAAAGGCAAGTAAAGGTGATATATACTCTACAGTTGATAAGCTAATAGAGGGAATAAAGAGATATTTAGAAGCATAATAAACAACATTTTAAAATTGATTTATCTAGAATTTAAACCAGACTTAAAGTCTGGTTTTTTATCTTATGGTTATAATTTTAATTCACATTCATCTGACATAGGTTAAAAAATCTACCTTAAAGTGTTTTCATAGAAGTTTTTTTAATGCCATTACTTAGATATGAGCTAGTAAGGACTATATTTCACAATTTTTGGATAAAATATATATTAAAATCAATTGTTGAATTAAAAAAGAGTAATCCGCATAAATATGTAAATAAGTGGATAAAATTTTTAGAGTTACTAGGAGGTAAGTAATGGGAAGAATAATAGGGATAGATTTTGGGACAACTAATTCTCTAGTTTCTTATATAGAGAATGGTAACCCTAAGATAATTCCAAACGATTATAATGAACATATGACTCCTTCGGTGGTTGGGCAACTATCTATAGGACAATACACAGTAGGAAAAGTACCTAAGAGACAATATATATTAAAGCCGAGTGAAACAGTTATTGGAATTAAGAGATTGATGGGTAGTGATACAGAAGTTGTTATGGGTGATATAGTATATTTGCCTCAACAGATATCATCTATTATAATTAAAGATTTAAAGAAATGTGCTGAAAAATATATTGGAGAAGAGGTAACCAGAGCAGTGATAACTGTACCTGCTGGATTTAATGAGCTTCAGAGGAGAGCTATTAAAGAAGCAGGAGAATTGGCAGGATTAGAGATAGAAGGAATTATCAATGAGCCAACAGCTGCTATTTTAGCATATGGTGCAGATCATCTATGGGAAAATAAGAAGATACTCGTATATGATCTAGGTGGAGGAACACTAGATGTTACAGTGGGAAAGTTTACTAAAAATATATTAGATATAAAAGCAAGTAGAGGAAATAATAGACTAGGTGGCAAGGATTTTGATAAGAGGATTATAGATTTTATAATAGGAGATTTTTTAAATAGATATGGGATAGATTTGAGGACAGATGTACAGGCTATGGCAAGGATAGAAGAGGCTGCAGAGATTGCTAAGATAGAATTATCTAGTGTATATTCTACCGACATAATATTGCCATTTATCTATAATGATAAAGATAAAGGACCTATATCCATAGATATGGAACTTACGCGAGATAAGTTGAATTTTTTAACTGAAGATCTAGTATACCTAACAGAGAAGACTATCATGGATGTTTTAGAAGGTGCAGGATATGGAATAGCAGATATAGATATAGTTATTCCTGTAGGAGGCTCTACTAAACTTAATTGTATTGGGGATTTACTCAATAGACTATTTGGAGATAAGGTAAGATTTAATATAAATCCAGATGAAGCTGTAGCATTAGGAGCAGCTATCTATGCAGGTATAAAAACTGAACAAATTCCTGTTGACCATAGAATGGCAGTGCTTGATAGATGCAGTTATTCAATAGGAATAAGCATAGCCCTTGAAGATGAAAAAGGAGTCATAACTTCTGGAATCTTTGATCCTGTAATCCATAAAGATACTAGGATACCATGTATAAGAGGTAGAACTTATTATACCCTATATGACAATCAAACTAGGACAGAGATAAAGGTATATCAAGGAGAATCTAAATATGTAGATGATAATTTATTAATAGGTAAATTTCCCATTAAAGATATTCCAAAAGGACCAGCAGGTAGAGAGAAGATAGAGATTAGTTTTTCTTATGATTCCAATGGAATATTGGAAATAACTGCAGAGATAGTCAGTACCGGATATATCATAAGAGAAATTATGAATACTTTAAAAACTGATAGATATATGCAAAAATTTGAAGAAGAGATCAGATATTGTGACTGGAAAAAGTCAAAATTGGCATATATAGCCAGAGATACCATATTAGTATGTGAAAGCATGATGAAAGGATTAAGATATGAAGATGCAGTAAAGATGGAAAAAATACTTAAAAGTCTTAAAAAAGCGATTATAATCCATGATATAGCTTTAATAGAAAAATATGAAGATCAATTGATAGACTTTATGTCTGATGTCAGTTAATGGTTAATATTAATTTTTTACTTAGTGTTGTAAAATTATAGCTGTATATATAGAAACCTAAATGAGGATAATAATCTAGAATCTATTTGTCTTCTAGGAGGGATACTTTTGAAGAAAAAAGGCTTGATTACCAAGATACTAGGAACAGTAGGCGCTAGTGCAGCTTTAGTAAATAGGTTTCCAGAAATAAAGAAGATGGCACCAGATATGGATAAGATGCTTTCTAATATGGGATTTAAAAAAAATAAAAATAAGGCCATAAGAAATATGGTCACAACAGGATTATTGGGATTTGGTTTAGCCCATATAGTACCAATGAGTAGAGATTTTATCAGGCAGAGATAGATTCATCAAGGGTGCATACTTAGTATGTGCCCTTGAATCAATTATGGACTAAAAAAGAATATGAGAAATCTACATAATACCATGTTAAAATATCAATTTTTATATTATAATTAAATGTATGGGGTGAATTTATATAGAACAGGTATTTGCTATTGTTTATGCTAATTAATTTTTTAACAAATTGGAGGTTGTTAAATGGAAGAATTGATTTTTGGACTTATCGGTGGAACAGCCCTACTTATGTATGGGGTTGATATGATGGGTGAGGGACTTGAAAAAGCTTCAGGTGAGACTATGAAAAAAATCCTCACAGTCCTAACTGGTAAAGTCTGGAGTGCCTTTATAGTCGGGGTATTCGTGACAGCTATTGTTCAAAGCAGTACGGCAGTTACTTTGCTTACTGTAGGATTTGTCAACTCAGGTATTATGAAGTTATCTCAAGCTTTAGGAATTATCTATGGAGCTAATATCGGTACTACTATTACTGCTCAACTCATGGCTTTTAGTTTTAAGTTCAAGCTAACAGACATAGCTCTCCCAGTGTTTGGAATAGGCTTTTTACTAAATCAAATTGGAAAGAAAAAGAAATTTAAAAGTTTAGGACAGGCTATGATGGGATTTGGAATGATGTTTTTAGGACTTAAGATTTTAAATAATGGTATACCATATATGCAAGAAAGTCAAGTGTTGAGACGATTTTTCACTGATTATGCTTCTATGCCAGTAGTGGGATTACTTTTAGGGATATTTGTAACAGCTATGGTACATAGCAGTGCAGCTACTATTGGTTTAGTCATGATTTTAAGTAAAGCAGGACTTCTAGATCTACAATCTGCTATTTATATAATGCTAGGAGACAATATAGGAACTTGTTTTACAGCCCAACTTGCAAGTATGACAGGAAATATCAATGCTAGAAGAACTGCGTGGGCTCATACTTTTTATAATATATTTGGAGTTATATTGACTTTTATAACACTTCCTGTATTTATTAAAATAGTTATAATTATAACAGAATTATTACATTTAAAGCCAGATGTATCTGTATATATAGCAAATTCCCATACTTTATTTAATGCATTAAACGCCATTATATTTTTACCATTGACAAGACAATATGTGAAATTTTTAGAGAGAATAATTGTAGACAAGAAAGATTCTAATATAGAAGAGACAGTATTGGATAGCCTACTTTTAAATACGCCTATGGCTGCTTTAGAGGCCTCAAGAGTAGAACTTATTAGAGGAATGAAGATCTTAAAGGAAATGCTTGCCGATG
Organism: Tissierellaceae bacterium HCP3S3_D8; assembly: GCA_052067355.1. Lineage (GTDB taxonomy): Bacteria > Bacillota > Clostridia > Tissierellales > Tissierellaceae > CABMKH01. Next base: position 185,225 of record JBQHQH010000001.1, on the reverse strand, counting down.
TTATGGAAATGATCTATACCAATGAACTTAAAAATGTACCTAGGATTGAAAGCAACGAAGCCATCATAAATCAGATGCAAAAGAAGATGACAAGATATATTGTAAAGCTTTCAAAGAGAGAGTTGACAGAAAAAGAATCCATCATGGTTCCAGCAATTATAAGTAGTATTAACAATATTGAAAGAGCTGGAGATAGAGTAATAGAGATAGTAGTATTATATAAGAAAAAGATGGAGGAAAATCTGCCTTTTACAGACAATGCAGTAGAAGAGCTGGAAGAATTGGAGAGGTGTATGTTCCAAATGTTTGATGCCACAGAAATATCTCTTAGAAAGAAAAATGAGGAGTGTATAGAGAAAGTATTTGAACTTGAGAACCAAGTAGATGCGTTGAGTGAGAGATTTCAACAAAATCATATAAAAAGATTAAATAATGAAAGCTGTAATATTGATGCAGGTGTAATCTATATTGATATAATTGCACATCTAGAGAGAATTGCAGATTATATATATAAGATAGGGATGCTTACTAATGATGAATTACATGGGTATAAGAGAAAATAGATCTATTAGCCCATTAAATTAGAAAAGGTGGTATTATGTCTTATTTAAGGTTGATCAAATATAAAATGCAGAGTCTTGCAGAAACGGTAGCTTCAGTTCTAAATGTGGAAGTAGCTATTGCAGATAGAAATCTTACTAGAATAGTGGGTACCGGAAATTTTTATAAGAAATTAGATGAAAATTGTGCAGAAGACTCCCTATTTGCAGAGGTAATTAAACTAGGTAATCCTATAATAAATTTGACTAGGGGAGAACATTGTATAAATTGTTCTGAAAGAGATGGTTGCCCTGAATCTGCCAATATGTCTCATCCTATAAAGATAGGTGATGAGATAATAGGAGTAGTTAGTTTTGCCTCATTTGATGAGTATCAAGCGAATATAATGAGGATAAAGAAAGATGAGTATTACAATATGCTAATGGAAACAGCTAGCATAGTAGAACGAGAGATTACAAATATAGATATTACTAATAGATTAAAAAGAAATGTAGCAGAAGTTGATGAGATTATAAACTGTTTGAATAAGGGAATTATAATATTGAATTCATCTAATCAAATTATACATATCAACAGTAAAGCCTTACAGACTTTGGATATAAATCTTTCTAAGCAGAAGGTCATAGAGAGTAATATAGAAGAATTTATAGGAAATATAAAATTACAAGATACAGCAAATAGTGATATTGTAGGATGTTGGAAGATAAAAGGAAAGGATATTAGAGTAATATATAATATCAATAATATAGTCATAGGGGATAATGAGTCTTCATCTATGATAAGTTTTGACATCATGAAAGATATCATAAATATTGCTAAAACATATGAAAATAAAGAGAAGATATATTTTTCAAATATTATTGGACATAGCAGTGCTTTACTAAAGGCAATAAATAAATCTAAAATAGCAGCTCTTACAGATTCTACAATATTGATTCAAGGAGATAGTGGAACTGGAAAGGAGCTATTTGCAAGATCTATACACAATGAGAGTTTTAGGAAAGATGGACCGTTTATTCCCATAAATTGTGCAAGTATTCCAGAGAATCTAATTGAATCAGAACTCTTTGGGTATGAAAAGGGTGCATTTACTGGAGCCAATCCTAGTGGAAAAAAAGGAAAGATAGAACTCGCCCATAATGGAACACTGTTTTTAGACGAGATAGGTGATCTCCCAATATATTTACAGACTAGACTTCTCAGGGTTTTACAAGAGAGAAGTGTCGATAAATTAGGAGGAGAGATACCTATTGATGTAAATATCAGAGTGATATCTGCAACTAATAAGGATCTTAGAAAATTAGTAGAAGAAGGCAAATTCAGATTAGATCTATTCTATAGGCTGAACGTCATCCCTATAAAATTACCATCTTTAAAGGAGAGAGAAGATGATGTATTTTTATGTTCAGAATATATTCTTAAAAATCTTTGTAATAGGATGAACAAGGAGAAAAAGTTTCTATCAGATAAAGTGGCGGAATTGTTTAGAAATTATAGTTGGCCCGGAAATATAAGAGAATTGGAGAATGTACTGGAGCATGGGGTATGTTTTTCTAAGGGCAGATATATTAGAAGTGAAGACTTACCAGAATATTTTTTTAATAGAAATTTAAATTCACATGATAAAGAAGAGTTAAGTTCTATTGGTAACCCTATTTCAATTGATGAAGATAAGAGTTTGGAAGAGTTAAAGACTGAATTTGAAAAATCCATTATCAAAGATTTGATCAATAGGTATGGAAATACAGTAGAAGGGAAAAAGATAGTTGCAGAAAAATTAGATATTGGACTTACAACTCTATATAGAAAGATCAATGATTATGAAAACTGATTTTTAATAAATAGAAATTATTTTTCAGAAATGGAAAACACAAGATATATTTTAGTATATTTTGTGTTTTTTATTTATAATCATATTTTTCAGAAAGATTGAGATTGCTTGGTTATAGCAATATATTTTCTAAATGATTTACTTTTTTGAATTTTGGCATACGATTTGCAATATATAATTATAAGAATAAACAAAATATTGTCTAAGAAAGGATAGTAAGATAGAAAATGATAACTAATACTATGACAAGTGATTATTCCGAAAAGTTGTTAGAAACTCTTATTAAGGGTGTTAAACCTGCTCTAGGCTGTACAGAACCAGTAGCAGTTGGGTTGGCTACAGCTAAGGCTTATGAAGGCATAAAAGGTGAAGTAAAGGATGTGAAGGTAAAGGTAAGTCCAAATATCTATAAAAATGGAATGGGAGTTGGAATTCCAGGCACTAAGGAAATTGGTTTAGTATTTGCTGCTGCACTTGGGGTTACTTGTGGTGATCCTAATTTGGGATTTGAAGTATTTAGGCATGTAAATGTTAAGGCAGTTTCAGAGGCAGAAATATTGGTAAAAGATAATCGCATTAGCGTAGTCTTGGAAGATACAAAGGGAAACTTCTACATTGAAGCAGAGATCAATACAAATAAAGGAAGAGGACTTTGCATAATTAAAGATACTCATACAAATATTGTATATGTTGAGGCAAATGATAAGGTATTATTTCAGAAAGAAGAATCTAAGAAAGCAAGCTCTATGAACAATGAATACTTAAAAGATATTACTCTGCAGGATATTAGAAACTTTGTAGAAAACATTTCATATGAAGATATTGAATTTTTACTTGAAGGTGTTAAACTAAATATGGATATTGCAAAGGTAGGTCTTGAAGAAAAGCCAGGTCCTGGTCTAGGTGCCGCTATGAATCTATTGATGACTGAGGGGGTGATACAAAGAGATGTTATAAATGAGGCTAGGATACTCACTTCTGCTGCATGTGATGCTAGAATGGCAGGAATAAATATGCCAGTAATGAGTAGTGCAGGAAGTGGAAATCATGGTATTACAGCTATTATTCCACCTACTGTTATGTGTGAACATATAGGATGTGATGATGAAAAATTAGTTAGAACATTGGCTTTTAGTCATTTGACTACAGCCTATATAAAAGTCTTTACAGGTGGTCTATCACCAGTATGTGGGTGTGCAGTAGCAGCAGGAATAGGAGCATCTGCAGCTGTTACATGGGCTTTAGGTGGTACAAATAAGCAGATAGGTGGAGCTATTAAGAATATGGTAGGAACTCTTGCAGGAATGGTATGCGATGGTGCAAAAGGAGGATGTGCATTTAAATTATCTACAGCATCATCTGAGGCTATTATTCAAGCAAAACTTGCAATGTCTAATATTTTTATCAATGATTTAGATGGCATTATCAATCCAAAAACCGAAGAGACTATAAAAAATCTTGGGCAGTTCTGTAATGGTGGGATGAAAAATGCAGATAGAGAAATTATAGATATAATGTTAAAAAATTAGATATGAAATATTTAAAATAGAGGATAAGAAATGCTAGTGTTACATTAAGATAATAATTGTCTTAGGTGTTACAATTGGGTTGACAAACCATCTAATAAAATATTTTAATAATAGTCAAAAGTATTATAATTAGACTTTAAAAGAAACAATTGTAAAATATTTAACTAATATATTGAGAATAGCCATCAACTTGATATAATATAATTAATACAATAAGGGTGCATCATGTTAAAAAATTAAATAAAGGAGAGAGATAGATGTCAAAGATAAAGGATAATCTAATCGTCTTATTAATTTTAGCAGTCGTAGTGGGAATAGCAATTGGCCTAATTGCAAATGAGAGTATTATAGGAATTATTATGACAGTAAAACATGTTGTTGGGCAATTTATATTTTTCTGTGTACCATTGATCATTATTGGATTTATAACTCCTTCCATTACAGGACTTAAATCTAATGCTAGTAAGATGTTAGGAAGCGTATTGTTAATAGCATATCTATCATCAGTAGGTGCTGCAGCATTTTCAGCCATAGCTGGATATATAATCATTCCAGGTTTAAATATAATTTCAAATCCAGAGGGTTTGAGAGAATTGCCTAAATTGGTACTGGAGTTGAATATTCCACAGATTATGCCAGTTATGTCGGCTCTAGTGCTTTCAATTATAATGGGATTGACTATTATTTGGACTGAGTCCAAATCATTGGAAAAGATATTCAATGAATTTAACAATGTGATGATGGCCGTTGTAAGAAAGATGATCATCCCTATATTGCCACTATTTATAGCTACAACATTTGCAGGTTTAGCCTATGAAGGCGGTATTACTAAACAATTTCCCGTATTTATAAGTGTAATATTAATAGTAATAGTAGGGCATTTTATATGGTTAGCTGTCTTATATACCATTGCAGGAGGTATATCTAAAAAGAATCCAAAAGAAGTATTTAAACACTATGGTCCGGCATACCTAACAGCAGTAGGAACTATGTCTTCAGCAGCAACTTTGCCAGTGGCTTTAGATAGTGCTAGAAAGTCATCAGTACTAGATAGAGAAGTTGTGGACTTTACAATCCCTATTTGCTCTACAATACACCTTTGTGGCTCAGTACTTACAGAGACATTTTTCGTTATGACAGTTTCTCAAGTATTGTATGGCACATTACCAACTGTAACTAATATGATAACGTTTATTATCCTTTTAGGAGTATTTGCAATTGGAGCTCCAGGTGTTCCTGGTGGTACAGTAATGGCATCTCTAGGACTCATTACAGGAGTATTGGGATTTGATGATTCGGGAGTAGCATTGATGTTAACTATCTTTGCACTTCAAGATAGCTTTGGAACAGCTTGTAATATAGTTGGAGATGGAGCTATTGCATTGATGCTGACTGGTATATATAAAAAAGATAAGACAAGAGCATAGTAGAATATATAATATGAAGACCGCGAGAATTCGCGGTTTTTCATATCTAAATATACGTGATATCTTTAGCTTAACTTGAAGATTGACTCTATATGCCTTATAATGATGGAGATAACGCTATAAATAAAACTTATATCAAATGGAGGCATGATAGGATTGAATTTGCTTTTTAAGTTAAGCATTGTAATCTTTGTTGGGATTATTGGGGGGAGGGTGGCTAACTATTTTAAATTACCTAATGTTTCAGGATATATAATTGGTGGTTTATTAATCGGACCATCTTTTTTAAATCTAATTAAATCTGCAGAAATTGCAAACTTCAATATTATAAATGAAGTGGCATTAGGAGCTATTGCATTTAGTGTAGGTAGTGAATTTTTACTAAAAGATATGAAAAAGACAGGTAAAGATGTGCTATTGATCACTATAGCAGAAGTAATGGGAGCTGTAGTATTGGTATTTTTAGTGACCTTTTTAGTATTTAAACAATCCTTTGAATTTAGCTTAGTTATTGCAAGTATGTCAGCAGCAACTGCACCTGCTGGTATATTGATGGTTATACGAGAATTAAAAGCTCAGGGTCCACTGGTGAGAACTATATTACCTGTAGTAGCTATTGATGATGCAATAGGGATAATGGTATTTGGAGTTTCTCTATCTATAGCAAAACTTACTTCAGGAGTAGGGAGTTTTTCCATATTTAAAATAATATGGGCACCATTATTTGAGATAATAGGTTCTCTAATACTTGGTGGAGTGTTAGGATTTGTTTTAAGCTATATAGCATTAAAGGCAAGGGGTAGAGATGAGCTGTTGTCAATCGTATTAGGGTTTATTTTCATCGGAACTGGAGGGGCAAATTTTCTTGGATTATCACCTCTATTGACATGTATGGTCATAGGAGCTATGCTTATTAATTTAATGCAAAATGCCAATAGGATTTTTAATCTTATAGCAGATTTTACACCTCCTATATATCTACTTTTCTTTACAATAGCTGGTGCTAGTTTGAATATAAATGTGTTGTCTAAGGTTGGACTATTGGGTATAGGATATATAATGGCTAGAGCAATAGGAAAAATTATAGGAGCTACATTAGGTGCAAAGTATGTAAATTGTAATGAAAAGGTGGTAAAATATTTAGGGATGAGTCTATTGACTCAAGGTGGGATTTCCATAGGTCTATCTATGATTGTGAGTAAGGAGTTGCCACAATTTAGTGAATCTATAATAACAGTTGTCTTATTTAGTGTATTGATATTTGAGATAGCTGGACCTATAATGGCTAAGATAGCAATTCAAAAAGCGGGAGAGGAAAATGGAGCTTTGAGAAAGAGAGGATCAAAGGTAAATGCCTAATCTTGAAAAAGGAGAATGATATGATGAATGCGTTGTTTATAGTATTAAATGAAATAGAGTACCTAGACGACATATTAGATAGCTTTGTAGATGTAGGAGTTAAGGGTGCTACTATATTAGATAGTCAAGGGATGGGATCTGCTATTACGAATAGTGGGCGAGGTAGTGAACCATTTTTTGGTGCTATTAGAGCTTTCTTGGACAATGCAAGACCCTATAATAAGACCATATTTACAGTTATTGAAGATGAGGAAACTCTTTCAAAAGCAGTTCAGACGGTAAAGAACATATTAGGAGATATAAATAAGCCAGGGGTAGGTATGATGTTCACATTACCAGTAGGAAATGTATATGGAATATAGTTGAAAATTCTCATAATATCTTCTTAAGAGGCATAATATCATACTAGATATATTAAAGGAGGGAGATATTATGTTTGAAGATCTTATGACTACGGAAGTACTAACTACTTTTGCTGGTCTTACTAGTGCAGTAATAGTCATTGTTCAATTTACCAAATCCATTGTAAAGAGAAAATTTGGAGATTCATTTGTACGCCTATATGCTTTTATAATTTCCCTGATTCTAACTTTTATATTTGCTAGAAGAGGTAATCAGTTACAGGGAATAGTACTTACAGTGATAAATGCTATGATGATAACCATATCTAGTATGGGTGGATATGAGATGATAGCAGATCCCATGGCACAAAAGATTAAAAGATGAGATATAGAAATAGACTTAGATGATAGGAGTGATTTCTGTGAAACATGCAGCTTTTGTGCAACATGGTGAAGGTTCACAATTACAGGATAAAGTTCAACAGTGGATAGAGGAAAATCGAGATGATATATTGGAAGTAGTAGATGTAGAGTATGAACAAAATGGAGATATATATACGGCTACAATTACTTTTTTGGACTGAGGAGCAGATTGCTCCTTTTTTCTTGACTATATGTTATAATTAATTATAACACGAAAGGAGAGAGTGAATTGGAAAAAACTATTGGATTTATCGGTTGTGGAAATATGGCTCAGGCTATGATAGGCAGTATAATAAAATCCAAGACTATATTACCTGAGAATGTGATAGCATCTGCTAAAACTCAATCTTCAAGGGAAATAGTAGAAAAAAAATATGGTATAAAGACTACAAAGGATAATAGAGAAGTAGCTAGAGAATCGGATTATCTAGTACTTGCAGTTAAACCAAATGTCTACTATATGGTTATTGAAGAAATTAGAGACTATATAAAAGAAGATGCAATAGTAATAAGTATCGGTGCTGGAATAAGTTCACAATTTTTGAGGAATAATTTAAATAAAGATACTAAGTTTATAAAAGCGATGCCAAATACACCAGCTATGGTAGGAGAAGGTATGACTGCATTATCATCAAATGAGAGAATTACCGAAGAGGACTTAGAGGGAATACTGGAGATATTAAATTCCTTTGGTAGAGTAGAGATAATAGATGAAAAGTTGATGGATGGATTTACTGGACTCTGTGGATCTTCACCAGCATATATCTTTATCTTAATTGAGGCCATGGCAGATGCTGGCGTATTAGAAGGCATACCACGATCACAGGCATATACTATGGCTGCACAAGCTGTATTAGGGTCAGCTAAGATGGTTTTGGAGACGGGAATGCATCCAGCACAACTAAAAGACAACGTATGTTCACCAGCTGGAACTACAATAGAAGCAGTTGCAAATCTAGAGGAAAATGGATTTAGAGCTGCAATTATGGAAGCAGTAAAGGTCTGTGCAGATAAGAGTAGGGAAATGGAAAAATAAAGCTTTTATGATATGACCCCAAATGTCGGATAAGAAATCCGACATTTGGGGTTATTTTATTGAATCTATTTTAAAAAATTGTTGACATACATAAAGCCTTAGTGTACTATATAATTAATACACCATAACATTGGTACGGAGGTGAAAAGATGAACTTTAATAATAATCTACCTATCTATGTTCAAATTATGGATTATATAAAGAGGCAGATTGTATCAAAAGAGTTAGGGGAGGGAGATAAATTGCCATCAGTAAGAGAACTATCTACAAAATTAAAAGTAAATCCCAATACCATCCAGAGATCTTATCAAGAATTAGAAAGAGAAGATTTAGTTTTTACTCAGAGAGGGATGGGTACATTTGTAACAGAAGATGAAAATAAAGTTAAAAAGCTTAAGAATGATATGGCATCTAGTGTGATAAATAATTTTATAAGAGATATGAAAACATTGGGATTTAGTATAGAGGATATGGTAAAATTAATAAATGAAAATGTAAAGGAGGGATAATACATGAGCAATATAATTGAAATAAAGAATTTATCGAAATCCTATCTGAATAAAAAGGCTTTAAATAATTTAAACTTAAATATAGAAAAGGGAAAAGTAGTAGGAATACTAGGACCTAATGGAAGTGGAAAGACTACATTGATTAAGATTTTAACTGGAATATTGAGAGAATCCAAAGGAGAGATATTAATAGATGGTAAAAGACCCGGTGTCTATACTAAGTCTGTAGTTTCATATCTACCAGATAGAAATTTCCTATATAAATGGATGAGTATTCAGGATGCAGTTAACTTCTATAAGGATTTCTATAAAGACTTTGACGAAAATAAAGCATATGGATTGTTGAAGTTTATGAAATTAGAACCGGATATGAAGATAGACTCTCTATCAAAGGGTATGAATGAAAAATTAAATCTTACTTTAGTATTATCTAGAAATGCAAAGGTATATATACTAGATGAACCTATAGCAGGAGTCGATCCAGTAGCTAGGGATCAGATATTAGATGCTATAATTGAGAATTATAATAAAGAAAGTACCATGATAATTACGACTCATTTAGTAAGGGATATGGAGAATATCTTCGATGATGTAGTATTTTTAAAAGAAGGTATCGTAGAAATGATGGGTAATGCAGAAACTCTGAGAGAAGAAAGAGGAATGCAAATAGATGATTTATATAAGGAAATATTCGGCTAGGAGGGTAGAAGATGAGAAAATTTATGAAATATGAGTTTAAGGGAACATATAAGTTTATTTTAGGAATATTGGCCATAGTAATACTTGCTTCAACTATTATTCAACTTAATATCGCCAATGAGATAAAATCTGTTTCCTATAATAATTCATTTAGCTTTATGAGATTTATGTTTATGGTATCTATGTTTGTCATATTTGGAGCTTTTTTAACAGCATTCTTCTATATAGTAGGTTCCTTTAGAAAAGAGCTGTATGAAGATAGAGGTTATTTAACATTTACGTTGCCACTTACAGGAAATCAAATTTTAGGTGCTAAGTTGATAGTTTCATTAATCTGGTTTGTGGTTTTGGGAATTGGTACAGTCATATATAATTTAATACTTGCAATGATCTTATTTGGTGGAAATTGGTTAGAGATATTTAAAGAAATATTTAGCATAATAAATAGAGGAGTTATATCCATGGGGATAGTTGGAGTGATATCAGCAATATTGACTTTAATTTTAATCTATTTATCCATGGCTTTGAGCAAAGTGACTATTAAAAATAAGAAGATTGGTGGATTATGGTTTGTGTTATTCTTGATAATAAATTCACTTGCTGGTTATATTATATTTAAGATAGGTGGAGCTCTTCCATATTATATAGATATAACAAACTTTAAGTTATTAGGTATAAGGGAACTCAATGCTTTACAATTTACCAATAATGGACTTGTTGAGATGATGTTGTTTGGAAATAACTATGAGGTTTATTTAAATATCACAGGTCTATTATCAGAAATATTGATTTGTATAGGTGCTTTTATGGCAACTGGGTATATAATAGAAAAGAGAATAGATCTATAAAAAGGTGGGATTGTGATGTTGATTACAAATTTACCTGATATTTCAGGTAGAGATTATGAGATTTTAGGATTAGTTGAAGGAAGTGCAGTTTATTCTAAACATTTTGGAAAAGATCTAATGGCTGGATTTAAGAATATGGTTGGCGGAGAATTAGTTGGATATACTGAAATGTTAGATGGAGCAAAAGAGCTATCGTTAGATAGATTAGAAAGAGAAGCAGTAAATATGGGAGCAGATGCAATATTAAATATGGAATATTCTATTACAAATCTTCAAGGTGGATCAGCTTTAGTCGTCAATGTGATTGGAACTGCTATTAAATTTAAATAAATTAAAAAAAGTGCCAGACAGATTTAAACTTTATATGTTTGGCACTTTTAGTTTAAAGATCTCTATAGAATATCTTTGCTTTTTCTTCGTCATTAAAATCTTCAAGACAATTTATATCTAATTGCTGTAAAAATTCACTCATTATCTTATTTTTCGCAGATATATGAATCTTGGACTCATCTCCAAATTTATCTATCAGTTCTTTTCCCTTTTCCTTTGGTATAATGGCTTTTGGACCACCTACACATCCTCCGTCACAGCCCATACCTTCTAAAAATTTTGTTTGAATATTTCCTTGGAGAGCATTTTCAAGCATCTTTTTACACTCTTTTATTCCGCTAGCCTGTTCACTAGAAAATATATTAGCTTTACTTGGAAACATATGGATTAGAGCATATTTTACAGATGTAGATACTCCACCTATCCTTCCGTAGATTCTACCACCTTTAGAGCTATATTGAGCAGATAATTCTTCAGGTAGACTTTCTAGTTCTATATTAAAGACTTCAAAGATATCTTCTAGTTCATTGAAAGTCAGTACATAATCTATAGCACATTTTAAATCTTCCAGTTTTGCTTCTGATTTCTTTGCTACACAAGGCCCTATAAATACAACTTTACACTCAGGATCAATTCTTTTTATGACCTTGCCAGCTGCAATCATAGGTGATATGGAAGGGGAAGTATATTTTATTAATTCATGAAATTTGTTTTTTATCATTCCAATCCATATAGGACAACAACAAGATGAGAGCATAAAGTCTTTTTCTTCTACTACAAGTCTATTGAATTCTACTGCTTCTTTAATTGTAAGCATATCTGCAAAAAATGCTACTTCCACCATATCAGCAAATCCTAGTTTCTTAAGCCCTGCCCTTATCTGTCCCATAGATACATTTTCACCGAACTGCCCTACAATAGCAGGAGCAACAGCAGCAATGACTTTTTTATTTTTCTTTAAGGTGTCTATCAAGGGAATAAACTCTATTTTATCAATAAAGTTCTTATTGTCACATAGGTCTAGGCAAATACCGCAGCCTACACAAGTATCCATATTTATTTCTACTCCATATCTGTCTTTTCCTATGATGATAGCATCAAAGGGACAGGCATTCTGACAAACAGTTTTTCCATCGATTTTTACACAGTCTTTTACACAAGAATGGGTATTTACTACAACTCTATTGCTTTTTCTATAATTTTCTATTGCTTTTTTTAAATCTTTAGAGAAGTCTTTAGAAAAATTTACTTCTACTCCACATAGAGCAGAGACGATTTTAGCAAGTTTTTCTTCATCTATTTCTCTTCTTGAGATGATTTCTTCTATTGTCTCTTCAAATACATCCTCATAATATGCCTTAAGTAGTTCTTTAAATAATGAACTATAGTCTTTTTTATTGCTCATAAAAGCACTCCTTATTTAAAACATCTATAGAACTATTTTCCACATTAATAGTTGAAAATATTCAAGGATATAGAACTATAATTTATAGTTAACAGATGAAAACAAATTGACTATTTTTTAAAATAATATATACTTTTAATTGTAAATGCAAATCATTTGCAATTAAAGTGAGTTTTATGAGTTTATTATGGTTATTAAGATTGATATTGTCATCTGGATGTAATCCAACTAATAAAGTGCAGATAAAAGATAAGGAGATTATGAGGAGTGTGACTACTTAGATATAATGTAGATAAGATAATAGTTTGCTATAAGAATTAATATTCTAAAGGGCTGTTCAGATAAATAAAAATACAAGTATATTTACAAAAGAGGACGTAGTTAAGCTTAGTATATGTGAAGCAATCGATAATAGACTAAAGGAACAGATTGAAGAAGAGTTCAATGTCATGACTGGATATAGTAAATAATTATAATCATAGAATATTAAGGTATAGTATACAACAATCAATAAAAGGAGTGTAAAATGTACATGGAAAAGATACTTGTTGTGGATGACAATATTCAATTATCAGAAACCCTCTCAATTTATTTAGAAAATGCAGGATTTCAAGTTTTTCAAGCAAGTAACGGGAAAGATGCATTGGAGAGTTTGAATTTACATAAAATAGATTTGATAATAATGGATATTATGATGCCCGGGAAAGATGGGATAAGTGCAACCAAGGAAATTAGGGATAAGGATAACATTCCTATAATACTTTTATCAGCAAAATCTGAAGAAGAAGATAAGGTGGAGGGGTTAAACTCTGGTGCAGATGATTATATTACTAAACCATTTAGCAAAGATGAGTTGATTGCTAGGGTTAAGGCTCAATTACGCAGATATAAAAATTTGAATAAAATGCCCTCTATGGGCTCCGAAATTCTAATCAAAGGACTGAAAATTGATTATGATAGTAAAGTTGTAACATTAAATGATGAAATTATTAATCTGACTCCGACAGAATTTAAGATATTGCATTTATTGGCAAAAAACCAAGGCAAGGTATTATCCATAAAAACCATCTATGAAAGCGTATGGGAACAAGAATTTTTAAACTCGGAAAATACAGTCATGTTTCATATAAGCAATTTGAGATCAAAGCTTGAGGTAGATGTTAAGAACCCGATTTATCTAAAGGTAGCTTGGGGAGAAGGATATATGGTGGAATAAAAATGATGGATAAGAAAAAAATAAAAATAATTCTATATATTATTTCAATATTTTTAATAAGTATGAGCATGATACTTTCCATATCCATTTGGAATAATAGAAGTCTTTTTTTTGACGAGCATGTATATAGTAGAACTAATTATAGATATTATATAAGATTAATCTATGATTCAATAAAAGATAATGATTTTACCAATCAGGAATTATCTGATTACTCCTTTGTCTATTATAATTTTTTTATTGAAGATGAATGGTATACAAATTTACCAGATGACATCAATACTGAAAAGCTTATCTCCGTATATGTAAAGGAAAATATAAATGATAAAGATTTTCTATCAAAATCCAATATTAGATATTTTATCGAAGATGGATTCGATGAAGAAGTAGATGAGATATTTATAGAAGGATATATATACATTGACATGTCTAAGAATTTATGGGGTCCCCTTCAATTTTCTATTGGGTATAATTTAAAACTCCAATCCCTATTGTATTTTGATTGTGTTGCTTTTGTTGTTTTAATAGTTACTGGATTGATTTTATTTTTCAATAATTTCAAAGTTGGACAGGCGTATATATCGAATAAATTGGAACTTTTACCTATAGATATAAAATTTATATCATTCATACTTTTCATAGTAATTATATTATCCTCAGTTTCTGTATATGTAAGAACTCTTGGACTATTTTCTCTATTGAGAAGGAGGATAATATCATTTGGCTTATTAACTATTTTAAACATATTAGAAATGGTGGTTCTTTTAGATATACTCTATATAATAAGAGCAAATAGAAACAATTATATGGAACTAAAAGCTAAATGGGACAATAGACATTTTAAAAAAGTTCCAGTAGGTTTAAGCTGTTTTATGCTTCTAGTTATATCATATATATTCATATTAAATGGTTTTAATATGATTGATCCTTTTAATAGGTATGGTTTTGTAAGAGAAAACATCTTTATTTTAACTATACATCTTTTAATTATGATAATATTATCCCTTGTTATTTCAAAGATAATAAAGGCTAAAAATCTATATACAAATTTTGTATTATCAGAAATAAAAGAAATAGCAGAAGGAAATCTATCAAAGGATATAGCCATTATAGGAAATGATAAGATATCTGATATTGCCCAAAATGTAAACTTAATAAAAGGGGAGTATATAAAGGCAATTGAAGAACAAAAAAAGAGTGAAAGATTAAAATATGAATTGATAACAAATATTTCCCATGATTTAAGATCACCCCTTACCTCTATTATAAATTATCTGGATTTGTCTAAAACATTGGCATCAGAAGAAAAATTGAAAAGATATATAAATGCTGCAGAGTCGAATTCTAGAGTATTACACTTATTAATTGAAGATTTATTTGAACTATCAAAGATGGAAAGCGGAAATGTAAGACTTTCAAAGAACAATATAGATTTAATATTATTGTTAAAGCAAGTTGCTTATGAGTATAATATCATTTGCAAAAAAGAAAAAAAGGAGATAATACTATTATCCCCTTTAAGTGAAATTGAATATTTCTGTGATAACCTTAGTATTTCAAGGTTATTTAATAATTTAATTGATAATGCTGTTAAGTATTCCTTACCCAATACTCGAATATACATTGAAGTGGACCCTCCAGATAATGAGATTCGAGTGGAGATTAAAAATGTATCATCAAATAAATTGGATTTTGACCTTAAAGAACTGTTTTTAAGATTTAAAAGAGGAGACCAATCAAGAACTACCGAAGGCACAGGGCTTGGACTGGCAATTGCAAAGGGAATAGCCGTATTGCATAAGGGAGATATCCTTCTTAAAAATGATGGGGATTTATTTAAAGCAACTGTTATTTTACCCATAGAATAATCTAAGGAATTCCTAAGAAATAATCTCCTGTTTCTATTCTATAATATATATAGATGGAAATAGGAGGTTGTTTTTATGAAAAAAATTATATTGTTATTGATTTGTATTTCAATTATCTTTTCAGGATGTACACAAAATTTAAAGGACGTTAATGGTGATACTAATGGAGCATCGCCAACTGAGAAAGTAGACAAAGTAATTGAGGGGGAAATAACTGTCTCTCTTTTAGAAGAGATGGAATTTGTTGATATTGCAGCGAAAATGTTTATGGAGAAGTATCCAAATACCAATATCATAGTTGAAACCTTTAGACATTCTGAATATATTGAAACGGAAAATGGAAGTATAATGTCTGTTGCTCCATCTGAAGAATTTTCAACTGAAAACTATTTGCAGCAATTGAATACAAAGATTATATCAGGAAAAGCTGCAGACGTTATTTTTACAGATCCATTACCCATGATAAAATATGGTGAAATGGGGGTATTTGAGGATTTGACTCCCTATATAGAGGAAAAAGGAATGGATGATGAAAATTATTTTATGAACATAATAAACCTTGGCAAAAGTGAAAAGGGACAGTTTGAAATTCCAGTGGGAGTTTTTTTTGATGTTGTTTCCTTTGACAGAGAGCTGGTTGAGGACTCAGGCATAAAACCTGATGAAAATTTAAAGACCATATCCTTTTCCGATGCACTTGATATAGGAATAGCATTAGTTGATAATACCAATAGGGATAATACCTATCTTTCAATAGGGAGAGTACCTCAGGTAGCATATCGCCTAATAAAAGAGAATCTTGAAAAGTTTATTGACTTAGATAGAAAGGAAGTAAATTTTGATTCAAAGGAATTTGTGGATATTTTGAAATATGCAACGAAATTAGATCAAGAGGGATATTTTGATACAGGTACCATTGATTTTTATAATATGGAATATCATTTTGCATATGATATAGACTTTCCCAATCAGGCTGCTGCATTTACTTTATATAGTGATAGTATAAGATATCAGTCCATGCCTATGTGTGATAAAAATGGAAAGACAATGGGGAGGATGTCCAGTACTTTTGGAATTAATAGTCAATCTCCAAATAAAGATTTAGCATGGGAATTTATTCATTTTCTTATGAGTGAAGAAGTACAGAGTATGCCCTCATTTTATATGACAGGAATAAATAAGAATGCTTTTGATGTTGCTTCTGAAAGATATGCAAAGATGATGATTTCAGATGAATATAGTTTTGAAATATCCGATTATAAAAAACTTTTAAGGGGTTGGTATGAGCAGGTAGAAGTGAATGAATTTAAAGATTATAATTTGAGTGGGATTATCTATGAAGAGATAGATAAATATTTTAAAGACATAGCCACTGCTGAGGAGACAGGTAAAAACATACAAAGAAGAGTTGATAAATATTTTAACGAATGATAACTGGAGAAATGGAGGAAAGATACAAATGAGAAAAAATAAGACGGCATATTTGATGCTCTTTATAAGTCTATTTGGATTTATGTTTTTCTATATCATTCCTTTCCTTATTTCTGTATTTTATGCTTTTATAGACAATCCTTTAAGTAAGAATTTTGTTGGATTGAATAATTATAGGGAGTTGTTTAGTAATAAATATTTTTTAAGAGGACTTAAAAATACAGTAGTGTTTATGTCTATATCTATTCCTCTTAATATAATAATTTCCCTTGGACTAGCTATGGTATTAAATAAAATTAAACTTTTCTCTAGATATTTGAGTTTAATTTTCTTGATTCCATTAGCTATTCCATCAGCAACAACTGCATTTTTTTGGAAACAAGTTTTCTCTTTAAATGGAGTTTTAAATAAATTTCTATATACGTTAAATTTTGAGTCTATTGATTGGTTAAATAGTGGATATAGTATGTATATAATAGTATTTATTTTTCTTTGGAAAAATATTGGCTACAATATGATACTTTTTATCGCTGGATTAAATAATATTCCAAAATTATATTATGAATGTGCTGAAATAGAGGGAGCAAGTAGATTTCAACAATTTAGAATTGTGACTTTAACTTATCTACTTCCTACTTTTATGTTAAGCCTTATTATGACCTTCATAAACTCATTTAAAGTTTTTAAAGAAATATTTATTTTGACAGGAGACAACCCTCATGAAAACATATATGTACTACAACATTATATGAATAGTATGTTTATGTCCCTTAATTACCCTAAATTGGTTAGCTCTATATCAATTCTTATTACGGCTATAACAATATTCATTACGGTATTATATGTATTTGAGGGAAGAATTTCTAAAAATCTCTCTGAATAGGAGCAAATAAGATGAGGAAAATCAGGATGAAAAAAATAATAGATATAGTCATTGTTATTTTTTTTGTAGTATTTATTTTAATATATATTTCACCGTTGATGGTTACCATTATAAATTCCTTTATGACTAATAGGGAGATAAATGAAAACTATGCTCTAGTAAAGACAATCTTTGAATCTGATATAGGATATGTGAATTTAAGTTTAATTCCGGATCCTGTAAGCTTAGAAGAATATAAGACCATATTTTTTGATACTCCCATTTATCTTAATTCATTTTGGAATTCTATGAAGATTACATTACCTATTATCATAGGGCAGGTTATCATATCAGCATTTGGTGCATATGGATTTACCATTTTGGATTTTAAATTAAAGAAGTTATTACTATTTCTATATATTATTGTTATGCTCCTTCCATTACAGGTTACCTTATTACCTAATTATATAGTGGCAGATTTTTTAAATATAAAGGATAGCTATTTAGCAATTATACTTCCGGCTATCTTTAACCCTCTAGGTGTTTTTTTGCTATATCAGCATATGAAGCTTATTCCTAAATCCTATTTGGAAGCAGCTCAAATGGATGGTGCAGGGCATCTTGACATATTTTTTAAAGTAGTTTTACCAAGTGTTACTGGCGGGATAGCTTCCCTTGCCACATTAACTTTTATTGAATATTGGAATTTAATTGATCAGGGGATAATCTTCATCACAGATAGGAGTAAACAACCACTTTCACTGTTTTTAGCAGGGATGGATGAATCCCAATTAGGTATATCATTTGCTGCATCCAGTTTTTATGTAATACCAGTTTTAATTGTGTTATTTTATTGCCATGATTATCTTAAAAATGGCATTGAAATATCTGGCTTAAAGGAGTGAAGAACTATGGATAAAACAAAAAAACTCACCATATCATTAGGCATATTCTTTTCTATTGCATTGATCTTAACCTTTTTTTCTAATACAATCTATAATTATAATTTGCCTTTAGTTACTGTGAGGATGCCGGGGAAGGGGAAACTCGTTCATAAAGTAACAGGAAATTCAGAAATTGCTTACAAGGATTCTTACAAGATCTATTCAAATATAGAAGGTGAAATTGATGAGATATATGTTTATGAAAATCAATTTATAGAAAAAGGTAAGGCTATTATGAAGATTAAACCGAAAGAATCTGTGTTAGATGAATTAAAGCAAAATATTATGAAAAAGGAGAATGAAATCTCCTTAGCCAGTTTAAAATTGGATAGATTATATGAAGATTATAGTAAATATATTGAAGAGTTTGAAATTCAAAACTCAGAAATGGAGAAAGTAAATCTTGAAACAAAAGGGGAAATAAGGATATATAAAGATAAAATAAAAAATGCTGAGGAAGAATACGAAAAAATAAAAAAATTATATGAAATGGGGGCAGAACCCCATAGTAAACTTTTAGAACAAGAGAATTTAATTGATGAATTGAAAAACCAATATGCTATATTTATGGAAAATGAAATGGAATCATTTAAAGATACAAATATAGCCATAAGGGAAGCAGAGTTGACAATAGATGTCTTAAAGCTGGAACTGGAATCTTTGAACAAAACTATGAATAATTATAAGGACAATATCGTCTATGCTGATTATACAGGTATAATCAACTTGAATAAGTTGGAAAAGAGAAATGTGATTTCACCGAATTCTCTTATTGGTGAAATCGGCATAATATCGGATAATTACATCTGCGAACTAAATATAACTAGCAAAGAAAGAGAAAAGATAAATCAGAATAGTGTAGTAAAGATAAAGAGCATAGGCATTAACTCAGAAATTCAGGGGGAAATTTTGTCCATAGATAAAATTGACGGAACGGATATGTTTGAAATTAGGATAGGCATTATTTCTTCGGAAAAAATTTCAGGTCAATCATGTAAGATTACCATAGAGACCAGCAGCGATGTATATAATGTGCTCGTGGAGAATTCTGCCGTTAGAAAGGATTCAGACGGTTTTTATATATTTGTACTGAAAAAGGAAGAAGAAAATTTAGGGAAAAGATATGTTGTAAAAAGGGTAGATATTGAATTATTAGACAGTGATGAAAAATATTCGGCAATAGAAGGATTGCAATTGCTGGAGCCTATAGTAGTGAAGTCTGACAAAAATATTTACAATGGGAATAGAGTAAGATATGAAGAAAAGCAATAATTTGCATGAGGTGATAAAATGGCGAAATTAGAGCTAAGAGATATCTGTAAGATATACTCCAACGAGATTGTGGCAGTTTCCAATTTTAATTTAAAAGTAGAAGAGAAAGAGTTTATTGTACTTGTAGGTCCTTCAGGCAGTGGTAAATCTACTGTATTGCGTATGATAGCTGGGCTTGAAGATGTCACAAATGGACAAGTATACTTAGATGATGCACCTATCAATGATCTGCCTTCTAAAGATAGAGATATGGCAATGATTTTTCAAAATTATGCAATTTATCCCCATATGAATGTCTTTGACAATATTGCCTTCGGACTTAAAATTAGAAGGATATCTAAAGATGAAATTCAAAAAAAGGTTTTGGAAGCAGCAGAAGTTTTGAATATTGAACATCTTTTATATAGAAAACCTAAGACACTTTCAGGAGGAGAGAAACAGCGGGTGGCTATTGGACGTGCTATTGTAAGAAATCCAAGTATTTTCTTAATGGATGAACCCCTATCCAACCTTGATGCAACACTGCGTATTCAAATGAGAAATAATATTTCAAAATTGTATCAAAAGCTAGATTCCACATTTATATATGTAACCCATGACCAAATGGAAGCTATGACTCTGGGCACACGTATAGTTGTGATGAAGGATGGAGTTATCCAGCAGGTGGATACTCCAGAAAATTTATATGAAAATCCTAAAAATGTATTTGTAGCTCAATTTATTACCTATCCAAGTATGAATATACTTTCAGGGAGCTTGAAAGCAAAAGATAGGAAGGTATATTTTATTTTTGATGGGAATGAAATTGAGATTCCCAAAATAACAGGCAATATATTGGTAAAAAATCGAAGGATTGATGATGAAATATTACTGGGTATTCGCTCAGAAGATTTTTATATTGATTTTAAAGAAGAAGGATTTGAAGGTATTGTAAGTCTAATTGAAAATCAAGGAACACAAACTCATATGCATGTTAGATTAGGATCTAAAGATATAATAATCAGTGCAAATAAAAATTTAAATGTAAAGTTGAATCAGATAATTAAATTTCACGTAAATACCAATAATCTTTATTTTTTTGATAAGAAAACGGAACATAGAATTATAACTACTACATTTTAAATTTTAAAAACTATAATAAAGTGAATTTTTTAAAAATATTGGATAACTAGTAGATAAGTTGTCCAATGTTTTTTTATTTTGTATAATAAAATTTATTTACATGAAAAAATATTTTAATAGATTTTTAAATAATATGTAATGAAATAGAAAATTTCTCGTATTAACATAGGAGAAAGGAAGTGAAAGAGATTTAGTATTACTTAGCTAAGTAAGGGGGTTTTAAAAAGTGCAACAAGTTGCATTAGCAGATATTCGAGATAAAAAAGAGATTAAAGACTGTGAACACATAGAAACAGATTTTATTTATATCTTTGAAACCTATTATAAGAGAGTCTATAACTATATATATTATAGGATTAATTCTCACCATTCAGCAGAAGATTTAGTTAGTCAAGTCTTTGAAAAGGTGATGTTTAGGATAGATAGTTATTGTGAAGAAAAGTCCCCATTTGAAGTGTGGTTATTTGCAATAGCTAAAAATGTAATAAATGACTATTTTAGAGAGTCAGAAAAGTATAAGATTTTCTCAATAGATTTGATTAAAGATTTCATATCTAGTAAAAAGACACCAGAAGATATAGTAGAGATATCAGAGACCAATGATGAACTTCTAAAAGCATTGAAGACTTTAGGTACAAGAGAGAGGAATATTATAGCACTTAAATTTGGGGCAGATTTAAAAAATACAGAGATAGCAGAAGTGTTAGAACTTAGTGAAAGTAATGTAGGAGTGATTCTCTATCGTACAATGAAAAAACTAAAGAGAGAATTAGAAGGAGGGATGTAGATATGAGTAAAAAGAGTATGGAGGATAGATTTTTTATGGAGATGGATGACTATATCAATGGTGTAGAAAATTTAAATAGTCTTGAAGAGGAAGAACATCACAAGCTTTTACAATTAGGCAAAGAATTGGCTAATAGAGATTTTAGTAAAACCAGCAATAAAGAAAAAGTGTTTGATAGGACCTTAGAAAATATAAATAGATATAAAGGAGAGGATAATATGAGAAAATCAAATAAGATTAAAAAGCCTATTATGAAAGTAGCTTCTATTGCATTAGTATGTGTATTAGGTGTTACAACAATGAGAACATCTTTTGCACAGGAATTAGTAGATAAAGTATTAAAGAGTATATCTATTGGACACGTAACAGTTGTTGAAAACCCTATAGATGGAGAAACCGTCCCAGTTTCAGAATCATTAGAGGGTCAAATTTTTGATAAAGATGGGAACCCAATAGAAGAATTTGTAGCGGGAAAGTCTCAGAAAATATATACAGCTGATGGGGAAGAAATACATAAATTTATTTCTCGTGATGGTAAAGTAAAAACAGTTACGGTCACTGAAAAAGAGAAGGAAAGAGAAACACAAAATTTGGTAGTTAAAAATACTGATGAGTTAAATGACTATACTTGTTTTGATGTTATACTTCCTAGTTATTTGCCTGAAGGATATGGATTTGATAGGGCTGAATTTTTTAGAGATGAAAATGGAGTTGTAGAGGATAGTAAATATATCTCTTTATTTTTCACCAATGATAAAACAGGAGAATTTATATATATGCAGCAGAGATTTGCCGATGAAGAGACTGCATATGAGGCAGGAGCAGATAAAGTTGAACAAATAAAAATCA
The DNA here is from genome assembly GCA_052067355.1 of Tissierellaceae bacterium HCP3S3_D8. Classification (GTDB taxonomy): domain Bacteria; phylum Bacillota; class Clostridia; order Tissierellales; family Tissierellaceae; genus CABMKH01. Next base: position 162,576 of record JBQHQH010000001.1, on the reverse strand, counting down.
ATGGTGCAGATGCATTATTATATGAGAATAACTTGGACTGGGAAGATAATGGAGTTATCTACATGTTAAATGGCAGAGACATAGCAAGAGATGAATTGATAAAGATGGCAGGATCCTTTAAATAAAACTTAAAGTTAAAGTTTAACATGAAGTCCATAGATGTGTATAAATACAGTTTCCCAAGGCTAAGGTAACACATCAACATTAACTTAAAAATGGCATTTAGAATTTCTATTCTAAATGCCATTTTGATTTATTGTTTAATTGAAATGGTCTCTCCATTGATGGTGATGGATTCTATCTGATCTAAATCAACAGGCCTTTCTATATCATATAATGTACTAAATTTTTCAGAGTTTTGCCTAGCACTGGAAGGAGATGTTTTGATTATATCTTTTTGTGTATTGATATCTATATCAAAATCCCAATCATCGTCAGATAATGTCCCTTTGCCTCTAAGAGTTATTCCAAAGGGAGTGATGGAGATATTTTCAATCTTCATATTTCCTATATCTACTCTTTTTTCAATCTTCAATATTCCCCTATCTTCTGCTTTGAAAGTTACTTTCCAATCACCCTCTAATTGTTTAGATGTCCAAAAGTCGCCAAATAGTTTATATTCGTCTAGTCTATCTAAGTCTATATCATATATAGATTCTTGATAGGATGGGTAATTCCCTCTCACAGGGTTTCCAGCTTCGTCTACATCTCCAAAGCCAAAGTGTAAATCCTTAGAAATTCTTTCGCCATTTGAGGTTTTTAGATAGATGTTAATACTATGACCTTCTAACTCCTTATCTCTCCAAGTCTGTATGTGCAATTTACCATCTATAATTCCCATATTGGAGATCATGAAGGATTCAACTTCTGGAAATTTAAAGTCTAATACATGGGGCTTCAAGGCATATAAATTATTGTTCTCAAGTAATTTACCATGTGTATTACCACCTCTTCCTAAAGTTTGATCTTTATTGACATTAGAATAAGATGGATTGCGATTTATCTTTGTCAAATCAATTCCTATTTCTCTATCTTTATATTCCTTATGGTCATAGAATATATTACTGACTTTAAAGGTCAAATTTTCCCCCATAAGATCTATATTGTTTTCTATATCTGCAGTTGTATTACTCTCTGCTTCCACTAGTATAGTTGCTTTTTTCTCATTTTTATCATAATCTACTAAATGCCATCCGCAAGTATCAGAACCACTCATATCATAATAATCTATAAAACTAAGATCTTCTCCTATGCGATCACCCTCTAAGTCCTGGAAGGTTATGTAAGCCTTTACCGTATTGTCATAGCGGCCAACTGCCACTACTTCCATCTTAATACCTTGGTCAATACATACCTCTTCAATAGGTTCTATAAATTCCACAATATCTGGACTTATTTTGTCCAAGAGATTTTGAAAAGCAGGGATATTAGTGGCAATTACAGTGGTAGTCATCAAACAGATAGTAGCGGCTATTATTATAAACTTAGGTCTTTTATATTTCATATTATTTAAATTCTCCTTTTTATCTAATATTTCATTTAACATTCGTGAGCGTTGCTCATTATCAGGGACAATAGAATCAAAACTATTGTATAGATCCTCTCTTTTCACCTAAATTCCCTCCTCTAAAATTACCTTTAATTTTTTGCGAGCAGTACATAGTTGTGTACGTATTGTAGAACTTTTGATATCAAGTATCTTGGAGATTTCATCTGTAGAGTAACCTTCATAGTAGTATAGATATATGACCATCTTATATTTATTAGGTAAAGAAGTGACTTGTTCCCATATATCATCATGGGGATACTCTTCTACATATGAAGGTTCTACAATAGTATTGATATCAGTTCTCTTTTTTCTCCACCAATTTTTAAGTATATTTTTACAATGGTTTTGAGATGTTACTATTAGCCATGCTTTTTCATGTTCTGAATCTTCAAACCTATGATTGCCACTTATAAGTTTAAGAAATATATTTTGAACTGCATCTTCAGCATCAGAAATATTTTTTAGGTACATAAGACATATCTTGTATATCATGTTCACATGGCGATTATAGATATCTATGATTTCATCATCAGTATATAGTGAAGAGTGCTCCAATTTTACACCTCCTTGCAATCCTTCTACTAATAATACAATCTAAGGGCACAAAATGTTGTATTTTAGTAAAAGATTTCCGAGTATCTTCATTTTACAATAAAATATAGATATAATTTTATTTATAAGGCGGATTATATCTATATAAACTTAAAGTTAAAGTTTAACATCAATAGGACGAATGTGAATAAATACAGTTTTATAAGGTTAATGTAATAGATTAAGATTAACTAATGTAGTTAGAGTTGATTTATTTTATCATTTATATAAGATCATTGATAGATTTTTACATATCATTACGAAGTATTATATGAAGGGGTAATTACTTAATACAATCTACATGTAGAAAGTAGTATGGAAAAAGGTGATAGTATTGATTATAACTGAAGAAAATTTTGTTGAACAGATGAAGATGAAAAATCAGAAGGCTTTAGAGTATGTCATAGATAATTATGCTTGGATTCTCAAAACTGTTATAAAAAAACATCTATATTATCTACCCAATTTTTATGAAGAGTGTATGAATGATTGTCTATTAGCCATCTGGGAAAATATTGACTGTTATGATTCTAAGAAGAGTAGTTTTAAAAATTGGGTAGGAGGAATTGCAAGATATAAGTCCATAGATTATGCAAGGAAGTATTTAAAGGACTTAGAAAATGAAAATATAGAAGATGTAATTATCCCTGAAGAAGATAGTTCTTTAAAGAATATTTTAGAGAGAGAATTCAGCATTGAAATTGAAAAAATACTTTGCAGTCTATCAGAAGAAGATAGAAATATCTTTAAAAAGCTGTATTTTGAAGATAGAAACATGGATGAAGTATCTAAGGATACAGGTCTTAGTAAGTCTATCCTATATAATAGAATTTCACGAGGAAAAAAGAAAATGCGTAAAGAGATTAAGGGAGTGTATAAAAATGAAGGATTCTAAAGATATATATAGACTTTTAAATCAGGTAGAATTCGATATCGAAGATTATGAAAAAAAGGAGTTAGATGATATGGAAAAACAAAATTTAAAAAATAACCTAAAAAAGAGTATGAAGAAGAGATTTAATTTTAAGAGATTTGGTGCAACAGCTGCTGCTTTAGTCTTAACAGTAGGTATTTTAAGCCAGACATCTTTTGGAAAGACTGTATATGCCAATGCAGAATCAAAGATTGCGGAGTTAAGCTATTCTATAGGAAGAGCTCTAGGTACTGAAAGAAATATCGAGCCTTATGCAAATGTAGTAAATAAGGTAGTAGAGAATAATGGAGTAGAGATAAAGCTGATGGATGTAATCATAGATAAAGATGAGCTTATATTATCTACAATTTTAAATACAAATGAACCTATAGAAGGGGTTGTTTTTAATAAAACTATATTTATAGATGGAAAGAAGGCTAAGAACCAAGGGGCAAGTGGCATGAGTGGAGCAATTGATGATTCTAATACCATATTTTCTGAAATCTATTTTATAGATATGGAGGATATTGAGCTTAAAGATGATATGGATATAAGAATTGTATTTGATCATCTAAACTACTTTACAGGTGAATCTGAAAAAGATGTAAAGGGAAAATGGGAATTTGAATTTAGGGCAAATGGTAGTGAATTAATGGCAAATACCAATGTTTTACCTTTAGACTATTCATTTGATATAGATAATAACAAATATATATTGGAGGAATTTAGATATAATCCTGTAAGTCAAAAGATATATGGAAAAATAGCCCAAAAAGGTAAGGGAGACTATGATATTTCCTTAAGAGGTAATGACAATTTAGGAAATGAAGTTAAATTTGGTTTAAGTCGTATGTCTGATAAGGATATGGTGTTTAAGTATGAAAATATTTATGGCGATTTATCTGATGAACTAACATCTATTACTTTAACTCCATATGCTGTAAAATTCCCAGAAGAAAGTGGTAGAATGAATAATGATTATAAGCAAGTTGGAGAGGAATTTACAATATATTTAAATAAATAAAAATAGATATACTCATAAACACTACAACTCCCTATAGGATCCTATAGGGAGTTGTAGTGTTTAAATAAGTTATATATAATATGAAACCAAATGCGGATATATGTTGTATATATAAGTGATAGTAGTTAGGAGGTGAACCTATGGAAGATATATATTTAATTAAAGGTATCAAGGAAAGAGATCAAGGAACTTTTGAGATATTGATGGACAAATACTTAAACTATGTATTTACTATAGCAAATAATATCATAGGAGATTTTTTAGGAGTCGAAGATACAGAGGAAGTATGTATGGATGTGTTTGTATCTCTATGGAATAATGCAGATAAAATAGATACTAAATATAAAGAGTTAAGACCATATTTAGCAGCTATAACACGAAATATGGCTAGAAACAAACTCAAAGCAGAGGGAAGGTATGAACTGCCATTAGACGAAGAGATAATCATTATAGATGATAACAAGGTGGAAGAGAGGATCATTCATAAGGAAATAGCTCAAACATTAAATAGGTTTATATCTGATTTAGATGAACCAGATAGGGAAATCATCATACGTTATTATTTTTATTATGAAAAGGTAAAGGATATAGCAAAGGTGCTTGATCTAAATGAAAATACGGTGAAGACAAAATTGTCTAGAAGTAGAAAGAGGTTAAAAGATATGATAGGAAAAAGGAGGATTTATAATGAGGCTTGATATAAGAGATCTATTTAGTGAATTAGACCCTGAGAAATATAAAGAGATAAACATAAGGGACAATATAGATATAGAACCTAATTTAGACAATATAAAAAAGGGAGTTTTAGAGAAAATCTCTGAAAAAGATCCAGCTAATAATACAAGAGGGAAGAAAAAGTTAATAGGATCTTTTAATGGATTATGGGCAGCAGTTTTAGTCATATGTCTGACAGCTACTACAGTATTTGCTCTCAATAGCAATCTAGACTTTTTTAAAGAGATATTTGGAAAAGATATTGAAAAGATGGAAAAGGATATACAAGATGTAGTAGCAACTGCTGAAAATGAGGACTTTATATTTACAGTGGAAAGTATATTGACAGATGGCAGTCAAAACTATTTTATCGTGTCTTTGGAGAGAAAAGATGGGGAGGACATAGGAGAGATCGAACCATATATGGACGCTGAAATAATAAGAAAAAATCCTGAAGAAAAACCTAAAGGCTTTGGCGGTGTAAGTGTATTTGGTATTGATAAAATAGAGACCAAAGATACTCATAAGAATAAAGGGTACTATCTTTTTAGCTATAACACATCTAATAATATAGTTGGAGAAAAGATAGAAATAATTTTAAGTGGAACTTATGAAGAAAGTAGAGCGCTGGAAGATGTATCTGCATTTGACGAGGAATTAAAGATTTCATTCGATATAGAAGATAGTGGAAATTTAAAGACATTGGATATGGAGAAGCCACAGTCAATAGAGGGCAAATATCATATCACAGAAATAAAATATTCTAATCTAGGTATGAATATAGATGGAGAATATATTGTAGATATGTACAACATTCCATTAATAAAAGTAAAATTAAAATATAAAGATGGTTCTATAAAAGAGGTTTCTAGAGAATTAGCCCATAGTGATGAATTTGGTTTCGCATATAGTAGGAGAAAGGATAAGTTTAAAAACATGATAACATTTAAAAAGCCTATTTACTTTGATGAAATTGAGAGTATTATAATTGAGGGAAGAGAGTATAAGATACATTGAAATATCAGATGGAGTATATACTCCATCTGATATAAGCTTTCTTTATATGTTATAATATATATAAATTGGATATTTATATATTATATGAAATTAAAATATTAGGAGGCAACAAGATGAAAAAAGTCTTAACATTATTTGTAGCACTAACAATCATTTTATCAGGAGTAGTTGGATGTAGTAATGGAGAAATAGCCCAAGACGAGCCTAAAGAGCCTAAAACTATTAAATTTTGTTATCAAGACGGAACACCTGCTTTAACATCTGCTAAACTTGCTAAAGAAAATCCAGTTATTGATGAGAATATAACTATTGAATATGAAATGGAGAAAGCTCCTGACATATTAGTTACAAAGGTATTGAAACAAGAGGCAGATATTGCAATAGTACCATCAAATATAGCAGCACAGGCATTTAATAAGGATATTCCATATGAGATAGTAGGTACTGCTGTATGGGGATCATTTTACTTAGCTAGTACAGAGGATATAGGTGGTTTTGATGACTTAAAGGGAAGGGAAATATATACATTTGGGAAGGGACTTACTCCAGATTTAGTTCTTAGATATGTACTATCTAAAAATGGGATTGACCCAGATAATGATGTAAAGATTACCTATCTAAATGCTGCATCAGAAGTAGGACCTGCATTTATAAGTGGAAAGACCAATTTAGCTGTATTGGCAGAGCCCCTATTAACTACTGTAGCTATGAAGAAACCAGACACTAGAGTGATCTTTGACCTTAATGAAGAATGGGCTAAAGCTTCAGGGACGGAAAAAGGGTATCCTCAAGCTAGCTTGATAGTTAAAAAGGACTTAATAGAGAATAATAGAGAATTTGTAGAAGATTTCATAAGCGAATATGAAGAAAGCAGAAAATGGGCAAAAGAAAATTCAGAGATCTTAGGAGAATATGCTGAGGAATTGGGAATCAGCGTTAAGAAGGAAACAATAGAGAAAGGTATTATATGGAACAATATAGAATCCTTCAAGATTGAAGAGGGAAAAGAAGAGTATATATCTTATTACAAGGCAATATTAGATTTTGCACCAGATTTCATAGGGGGTAAAATACCTGATGAAAAGATATATTTTGAAAGATAGAAGACAATCTATTATTTCAAATGTTGTAATAATAATTACATGGATGTTGTTATCCAGATTTATAGACAACGAAGTAATATTTCCCAATATAAGGAGTACCATTACTAGCTTTATAGACATAGTAAGAAGTCCTAATTTTTTAGTAATCATATGGCACTCCTTGTTGAGGAGTTTAATTGGATTTATAGTTTCTTTATCTTTAGCAATAATAATAGGGATTTTATCAAGTGTTTTTAAATCTATATATTATCTAATGATACCTATAATAAACTTCTTAACTTCAGTACCAACTATGGCAATTATCATATTAGCTCTTATCTGGTTAAATAATGAGGTAGTACCAATCTTTGTAGGATTTATTATGGTATTTCCCATATTATATGAAACGGTTTTAAAGGGAATATTGAGTGTAGATGGAAAGATTATAACTATGGCAGAGATATACAAAGTAGATAGATTTACTGTCATAAGAGATATCTATATACCAAGTATTCTACTAAGTTTAAACAATATCATATCTTCTGCATTAGGGATTAATTTGAAGATGGTAATTGCTGGAGAAGTTTTATCTCAACCTAAATATGCCATAGGAAGCAATCTTCAATTACAGAAGATGTATTTAAATACTCCAGGTGTCTTTGCTTGGATAATAATAATTCTTTTTATTTCAAAAGTATTTGAATATACATTAGAAGGGATAAAGTATTTATGGAGCAGGTCAAAAATATAAGTAAGTATTATGGTGATTTAAAGGTATTAGAAGACATCAGTATTACTTTTCCTAAAAATAAAACAACCTGTATCTTAGGTCCATCTGGCTGTGGAAAGACTACTCTTTTAAATATAATATCAGGAATCGCAGAGATGGATTCAGGACAGATAATTGGGTTCAAAGATGACATATCTTTTGTTTTTCAAGAAGATAGGCTTATTGAATGGAAAAATATAAATGACAATCTGGAATTTGTATTGAAAAATAAGATGGATAGAAAACAGATTAGAGTTACCATAGAGAAATATTTAAAAATGGTCAATCTAGAGGAATATAAGTACTATTATCCGAGAGAACTTAGTGGTGGAATGAGACAGAAGATAAGTATATTAAGGGCTTTTGCTTATCCTTCACAGATACTTATAATGGATGAACCCTTTAAGTCCCTAGATATCAATAGTAAACAACTCTTAATAGATTTTTTTAAGGAATTGAAAAATATTGAGAGTAGAACATGTATTATAGTAACTCATGACATAGAAGAAGCTTTGACTTTAGGAGATAAGATAATCATACTGACAGAAAAGCCTACTAAAGTGGGGAAAGTGATAGAGTTAAGTGAAAGAAAAGAAAATATGGCTGAATTAAAAAAAATAATAGAAGATCAATTTGCTTGATAGCTTTTGATCTTAACACTCTGACAATATTGCATTAGATAAAGTACAAAATTTATTTGATGCAATTTTTTTATTGACTTTATGTTCTACAAGATGTAAAATATAAAATATCGATACTACACAGTGTAGAATGTAAAGGAGTTGTTTAATTTGAATATAGTCAAGATCTCAGATGCAGAACATGAAATAATGGAGATTATTTGGAGTGAAGAAGGAGAGATTACTACAGCAACAATAATGGAAAAGCTAGATAAGGATAATTTATGGAAACATACTACAGTACTTACTTTAGCTAAACGATTAGTAGAAAAAAATGTACTAAAGGTTAGGAAAGAAGGGAGAATTAACTACTATTCACCTACCATCAGTAAAGATGAATATAAGTCCTATCAAGCTGGAGATTTTATAGAGGATATGTATGGAGGTAGTCTGAAATCTCTAGTGGCTTCACTGTATAACAATAGAAAAATAGACAAGAAAGATATAGAAGAATTAAAAGATTGGATTAGGAGGGTGTGATATGGAGTTTTTAAAGATTATACTTAGCATGTCAATTGTTGGAAGTATAATGTCGTCTATATTTTTGCTGATGATGTTTTTGACAAGAAAAAAATTCAATTCATCTTGGCATTATAAAGTATCTATTATCATCTTGACATTTTTTATCGTTCCAATAGGGAGTTTCATAGACCTTCCTAAATACAAGATATCACCTATCTCATCTATGGAAAGAGTGATATCTCAAAGTATAGATGAGATATCTAGATATGAAGGTATATTAGATACTTCAGAAACACAAGGGGATATAGAAAGATCTAAAGACATAATTCCTACTAAGGATAAAACTAAAGAACAGATGAATTCTTATGATAATATTGAGAAAGAGTCTAAGATAGATTTTCATAATAATATATTGTTATATCTTTGGATAATTGGAATGACTGTTTTAGCTCTATTGAAAATTATTCCATATATAAAGTTTAAATCTATAGTTAAAAACAGTCTAGATATTGAAGATGCTTATGTTGTGGAGATGTTTAATCTATATAAAGAAAGACTTGGAATAGATAGAAAGATAGATTTAAAGAGATGTGACCACATAGGTTCTCCTATGTTAGTGGGAATATTTAATCCTATGGTATTGATCCCAAAGATTTCAGGAGAAGAAAAGATATGGGAAATGGTATTTTTGCATGAACTAAATCATTATAAGAGGAGAGATATACTTATTAAAGTACTTGGATTTTTAGTAAATATAGTCCATTGGTTCAATCCAATTATATATATATTATTAAAAAAGATGGATATATATTGTGAGTACTCCATAGATGAAAAGGTAATAGGAAAGATGGATATAGAAAATAGAAAATACTATGGAGAAACTATTTTAAGATTAATAGATGATTCTATTTTAAGGGGAAAGGTGTTGACGACGAGTATGAGTTCAAGTGGTATGGAATTAAAATCTAGACTTGAAAATATATTGTTTTTTAAGAGGGATTCTAGGAGTAAGTATATTAAATCTCTATTTGTATTGACTCTTATATTGATATCTGGATTTATCATTAGCTACAGCGTAATGGCTAGTAATGAGGGAAATGACAATCCTCTTATAGCATATATAAAAGATGATGGATTATATTTTACATATTTAAATAATGGAAAGGAAGTTAAAGCTCATGAAGGAACGGATTTTATCTATCCTATAATTTCAAAATCAGGAAGCTATATAGCTTATACTAAGGGAGAAAGCCTATATGTATTTGATATTGAAAATGGAGAATATAGAGAAATAGTAGGTGGAATTGAACCTTATGATACTTCATATGATTGGATAGACGATGAGACTATAGTATATGCTACTAATGAAAGGGGATTTAAAAAACTCAATGTATCAACTGGAGAAGAGGTAGAGCATATAGATGAATATATATATTCAAATCTAAAAGCTTCTAAGGATAATCTCATATATGGAAAAACATGGGTTACATGGACTACAGAAGAGGGAGAATTTAGCTTTAATAGGGGAATTGTAGAAATAGATTTAAATAGATATGATGAAGAGAATAAGAAGTTTGCAACAGAGATAATCATAGAAGGAAAGAAATCTACAGATGAGATGCTTGGATATAGTCCTACTATATCTGACATAACAGAGGATGGAAGATATATCTATATTACAGAGAGACTTTCTTCTGGCTCAACAAGTGCAGATTTTGGTGGTATAGGAATATATGATGTAAAGGAAAAGACTCATAGAGATTTTACAGATATATATAATGTGGAAGATGTAATGGCAGAGGAACCTATAATAGTATTGCCTAGGAAAAAGAATATAGTCATAAATCCAAGGGACAATACTATGATTAGTGTAATAAATGGTGGCGGCAGAGAGATGTTTTTAAATAAAGAAGTAGTTATATTGGATATAGATGGGGATAAGAACTATAGAGTTACTAACTTTATGGATAGAGATCTAGTTGCCATGACCCCTAATTTTACAATAGATGGGAAGAAACTATTATATTCTGCAACTGTTGGTGTAGATCTTTCTAAGAATATTGACTTTAATGAAACACACAAAGATTGGTATAGACAACCTCATAATATATATGAATATGATCTAAAGACCTCCAAGGTAGAGAAGGTTACTGAGGGAGATGATTTTGATTTTATGCCCATAAGTATATCAAAGGATACGATATTGTTTGGTAGATATGGAGAAGAAGAACATTTTAGTTTGATGAAGATCTCCAATGGAAAAGAGGAAGTTATTTCAGATAATATCAGATTGGGTAGCGAATTTTATGGATATATGGAAATGGAACAGACAATTGATATACTATATAATACGAGCAGATAGTAGAGTTGTATCTATAAAGGTATCAGACGTGGATAAGAATATGAAATATTTTAGAAAATTGATATTAGGGAAATGGATAGGTATTGGATTACTATCCATTTTTCTTTATGCTAAAACTATTTTGCTATGCTATAATGTATTGTAATATATTGGAAATTTTAAGTGATAAGAAAAATAATCAAGAAAGGTGAGTATTATGAGAAGAAGAGATAGGGAAATGAACAGGGAATTTGGTATAGAAGTTATAGATAGGGCAACATATGGGATTGTGTCTGCGATAGATAATGAGGCCAATCTACCTTATAGTATACCCCTTTCCGTTGCAAGAGATGGAGAGACTCTCTACTTTCATTCGGCAATGGATGGTAAAAAAGTAAGAATATTTGAAAGTAGCCCATCTGTCAGTGTAGTATTTGTAGGAGAAACCAAAATTCCAGAGATTTATACCAAGGAAGAACTTGATGAGATGGTTAAGGATAAGTCTAAAGCAGGTGCATTTATAAGTAAGGTGTTTACTACTGAATTTGAGTCTACTATAGTGTTAGGTAAAGTAAGGTTAATAGATGATAGGGAAGAAAAGATCAATGCTATGAAGGTAATATGTGAAAAATATACTCCGATAAAGATGGAGTATTTCTCTACAGCAATTGAATCAGGGTTATCAAGGACAAATGTATATGCAATAGATATTGAAGAGATAACGGCTAAGAGAAAGAAATATGATAGAGATGGTAAAGAGATGAAATGGGGAAGGATGGAGTAATAGGATAAAGTGGTTTTAATTATATAACTATATGCTGAAGATAAAACTAATGAGTTGATTGAGGAGAGTGATTTAAGTGAATAAGTCAGTACTTGGTAGATTGGCAATCATTTTAGGAGGATTGGTTTTATCATTACAAATATATGGGTTAAAATTTTTCCAAGGTGTGGATATAAAACAAGGTTCATGGCATGGCTATGCTATTGACTATGCAACAGAACCACCTATATCTCATGCATTATGTATGACCCTTGCAATAATTGTATATGGAATTGTATTAGTGGTAAGGTCCAGAGAAACAAAAGAATAATTTGGACAGTAAAAAATTACATTTTATGTTAAATATACGGTTAAGAGAAAGAAATATGATAGAGATGAAATGGGGAAGGATGGAATAGCTAATGGTTTGGATATACATATCTATACTTCTATTAATATTGATATTTTCCATTATCTATAGACTTAGGGATATAAAAGCTATTAGAGTTTTTGGATTAGAATTAATAGGACTACTATTTTCCATGTTTTTTTTAATGGCAATAGTTGGAGAGATTTTTTTACCCATGCCTCAATATTACATTAAACATGGGAGAAATAAAGTTATAGAGGGTCGAGACACTGTTGAGGAAATTACTTTAAATGAGATTTTAGAAGAGGAGATATTAAAATCTGGTATTGAATTTGATGATAAAAGTCTTAAAATCTTAGATAGTCATGGTATGCATTTCAATCATCTATTTTTATGTTCTTATAAGATAGAAGGAGAAGAAGAGGTTCGTATTTTTCATTTTAAAAAGAATATATTTGGAAATATGAAACCTAAGTATCCTTTAAATCAAGCTTATATAATATCAAAAGAGAATAATGGATATGATTTCTACCATTCATATGTAAAAGATGGTATATTTGCTGGATATCTTGTAACAGCAGGATTTGGGTCTTCATCATCAAAGTTAATAAATTATAAGTTGAATAAATATGTAATGGAGAAGATAGAACCAGACGGTTATTTTATGTGGATAGAGATGGTGAAAGAACCTTGGAAGTCAATGCTAGTAAAGTGGATATTATATGCTGCTTTAATTTTTATTGTCAATAGATTTCAGAATGAGAAAAGAGAACCTGTAAGATTCTATAGCAGATGGAGAAGAGGAGATAGAATTTTTTATTGTATTAAAAATGAATGATCATAATTTTTAATATACAACGGAACAGATTTCGTAGGTGTTTTTCAATTAATATTAGGATATTCAATTATTACAAGTTTTTGTAAGGAAAATATAGAAGTATAAATATGGTGTTGTTGTAAGGACCATTAGAGAGTTCTTTCAACAACATTTTTTTACTTAATAGGAAAATCATCCTTAAATATTTCCATAGAATTTTTTACGCGAACCTGAATTTAAAGTAAATACTTTAAATTCGAAAAAATATATATTGACTATAGTCTATAATTGTAGTAATATACTAAAAAGGCCTAAAAGGGGGAATGCAATTGACCGTTGTTGACAATATATCTAGGAATATGGATAGATTGAGTAACAAACAGAAAAACATTGCAGAATATCTTATTAGAAATAGTGGGAAAATTGGCTTTATGAGCCTAAAAGAGATAAGTGAAGAGATTGGTGTATCTGAAGTAACTATATTAAATTTTTGCAAGACTATAGATATTGAATCTTTTACTGAACTTAAACGACTTTTTCAAGAGTTAGTTAAACAAGAGTTGCATATACCTACGGAAATTAAATACTCTCTATTAGAGCTTGAGAGCATAGATGATGCATATAATAATACGATTCAGATACAAAAATTTAACTATGAAAAAATCATCAGAGAGAACAATATGGATATGTTTGCAGATATATCTAAAGAGATTACTGAGGCTGAAAGAGTATATATCTGTGGTATGGGAATGTCAAAGGTAATAGCTGAATACCTAGATCGCAGACTTAAACTTATCTATATTGACAGCAAGATAATTGATATGGGAGATATCTTACCTTCATGTATAGATATTCAGAGAGCTACTACTAAAGATGCTTTTATATTAATATCTTTTCCAGAATATTCTCCTAATGTCATTGGACTCTCCAAATATTTATCTCGAAATAATATTTCTTTTATTTCCATTACAGATGGAGATAATTCTCCACTAGCACAAAATTCTACTCATATCTTGAAATGCCCTAGTGATTCTCTGGTATTTCACAACTTTATTTCATCTACTATTTGTTTAATAGAAATATTGCTTGTAATACTCAGCTTCAATATGAAAAATAAACTAGTATCACATTTTGATAATCTTGAGAAACTCCAAACTTCGTTAATTAAAAGTATAAATGAAGAATAATAGTCATAATCCTTTATGGAAAGCAGTTTAAAAATTTTATCTGATGGCTTGCAATTTCAACACTTTGATAACAGGCCTTAGATAAGTGGAAATAGATATCAAATGGAGTATAAAGCTCCATCTGATATGACTTTTCTTTATAAATTTCTATAAAGGTTAGTTTTTAATACCAACTTTGCTTTAACGGGTTAAAGTGAAATTGGATTAAGTTTTTAATTATAAATAATGAGGGGGAAAATTTATGTGTAAAAAAACAGTAGCACTCTTTTTGAGCATGATACTATTGATTTCTTTGTTGATAGGTTGTGGTGGAGATACTACGACAGGTGTTAAAGATGGAGATAATGTTCCAAAGGAGGTAGTTATAGGATTAGCAGGTGATGCTTATTCCCTAGATCCTTATCCATTAAATGAGACTATTACCAATGCTATAAATAATCACCTATATGATACTCTTGTAGAAGCTGATAGTGAATTACATATACAACCTGCTCTTGCTGAAACCTGGGATATATCAGATGATGCTAAGACTTGGATTTTTAATCTAAGAAAAGATGTTAAATTTCATAATGGCAATGATTTTACAGCTGACGATGTGATATATTCCTTTGATAGATCAAAAGAAGAGCCATCAGCTTTTAAATATTGTCTATCTACAGTAGAGAGCTATGAAAAAGTAGATGACCATACAGTAAAGGTAGTCTGTGCAGAACCTAACGCATTGTTACTTGCACATCTTAAGGATCTTATGATTCTTAATAAGGAGACATGTGATGGACAGACAGATGAATGGATAGCGCTTAATCCAAATGGTACTGGTAGATATAAATTTGTAGAGCATGTAAGAGGAGATAAGATAGTATTTGAAAGAAATGAAGGCTTCTGGGGAGAGTTGCCAGAGGTAGAGAAAGTTACATTTAAACCTATTACCAATGAAGGCACAAGAACTGCAAATATGGTTTCCGGAGCTGTTGATTTAGTAGTAGATGTACCTGTAAGAGATATTGAAACCTTAAAATCAAATAAAGATATAGAAATAGTTGATAGACCAAGTTTGAGGATTATGTATCTTAATTTAGCTGGTTGGACTGATACTCCAAGTAAAGATGCAAAGATGCCTTTAAAAGCACCAGATGGTTCTAATCCACTTAAAGATATAAGGGTAAGAGAAGCAATGTACCGTGCAATAAATGAAGAAGAGATTATAGAGAAGATAATGAACACTTATGCGACACCGGCTTCATCTTATATTCCAGAAGGATTTAATGGATATAACAAGGAGATAAAGAGATTAGAATATGATCCACAGTTAGCAGAAAAGCTACTTGATGAAGCTGGATATCTAAAACAAAGTGATGGATATAGGTTTGAAGTCACTCTAGATGCTTCTAACGATAGATATGTAAATGATGGTGAGATTGCAACTGCAATAGCAGGATATTTTGAAAAAGTGGGAATTAAGGTAAATCTAAATCTCATGTCAAGGACTACTTTTTTTAAGTATATAGGTGCCAACAATAGAGAAGGAGATAACACCCATCTATGTATGACTGGTTGGGCTGATAGTGGTGGAGAAAGTGCTTTAATGGGCCTTGACCTCGTATATAGTATGTCTCAAGATGGATATATAAAAGAAAATTATGGTGGAGTAAATAGGGGATATTATCAAAATCCAGAGGTAGATAGATTAGTAGATCAGGCAATAGCTACGGCAGATGAAGAAGAAAGAGATAAGATTATGCAACAGGTATGGAAGATTGCAGCTGATGATGTATCATATATTCCACTACATTTTCAACAGGATATATATGCTCATAAAAAGAGTATAGTATATCATCCAAGGGTAGACGCCTATGTTTATGCTTGGGATATAGAATTTAGTAAATAATAGATCAGAACTTAGATAAGGGAAAGGAAATAATTTCTTTCCTTTATCTATATTAAAGCTATAGACAATTAAGAGGTGATAAGATGCTTCGATATTTAGTAACTAGGGTATTTCAACTTGTTTTAGTATTATTTGTAGTATCTGTATTGGTATTTGCATTTACTAGTGTCATGGGAAATCCAGTATATCTAATGGTTAGAGAAAATGCTACAGAAGAGGAGATTCAAGCAGTAGTTGAATATTTGGGATTGGATAAGCCATTACCAGTACAATATGGAATATTTGTAAAAAATGCTTTAAAGGGTGACTTTGGTATATCCTATATGTACCATCAACCTGCACTTAAATTGATAACTGAAAGATTTCCGGCTACTTTGGAGATTGTAATCATAGCCATGTTATTGTCTGCAATAATAGGAATTCCACTGGGAGTGTTCTCGGGAGCATACCCAAACAAGATATCTAGTAAGATAATCATGGCTTTATCCATTGCAGGTATATCTTTACCATCATTTTGGGTTGGTATGGTAATGATATTTTTCTTTAGTCTTTCACTAGGGGTACTTCCTGTATCAGGTAGGGGAGATATAGGGATGTTATTTGGAATAAGAACTAGTCTTGCGACAGTTAATGGATGGAAACATATAATCTTACCTGCTATAACATTGGCTTTAGGTAATATAGCTACTATACTTAGATTGACTCGTGCTGGAATGCAGGAGAATATAAGACAGGACTATGTAAAATTTGCTAGGGCAAAGGGAGTATCCAGTGGCAAGGTACTATTTGGGCATGCATTAAAGAATACTTTGATTCCAGTTGTCACTATATTTGGTTTGCAACTTGGTTCTCTTATAGCTTTTACAACTATAACAGAGACCATATTTGCTTGGCCGGGAATGGGAAAACTTCTTATTGATGCTATAAATAGTGCTGATAGACCTATAATTGCTGCATATATATTATTTGTTGCAGTTATGTTTGTGTTTATAAATTTTGTTGTAGATATACTCTATACCGTCATAGACCCAAGAGTAGACTTATAATAATAGATAGGTAGGTGATAATATGGGAAGCCAAGCTGAAGTTT
The DNA here is from genome assembly GCA_052067355.1 of Tissierellaceae bacterium HCP3S3_D8. Lineage (GTDB taxonomy): Bacteria > Bacillota > Clostridia > Tissierellales > Tissierellaceae > CABMKH01. Next base: position 145,319 of record JBQHQH010000001.1, on the reverse strand, counting down.
CTAGTGCTGTACAAACTAAGTCTAGTAATTGGAAGTTGTTTTTAGAATCTGAATTTTTTTATAACTATAAGAGGTCGGCAACAGCAATTATTGGTTCTATTATTGTTATTGCTGTAATCTTAATTGCAATATTAGGTCCATTATTTACTGTGCAAAATCCATATGATATGTCTAGTATTGAATTAGGAGATGCGTACAAACCTCCTGCATGGATTGAGGGAGGAGAGGCTAGATTTTTATTGGGAACAGATCAACAGGGTAGAGATATCCTAAGTGCCATAGTCTATGGTAGTAGAGTTTCACTGATTATAGGCATAGTAGGAACATTGTTGACAAGTGTAATGGGTATAAGTCTAGGACTTGTATCTGGATATTTTGGAGGAAAGGTAGATATGATAATCATGCGTATAGCAGATGTCATATTGTCTTTTCCAACTATGTTAATTGCATTATTTTTGATGTCTTTCTTTGGTAGGGGAATTGCAAATATATTGATTGCATTATCTTCTGTAGGTTGGGTTAGATATGCAAGAACAGTTAGAGGTGAAACCCTATCTGTAAAGAGGAAGGAATATATTGAAGCTACTAAAGTCATTGGACTACCAAGTTTTAAGATTATATTTAATCATGTATTGCCAAATGTATTTACGTCTGTAATAGTGTTGACAACTATTCAAGTAGGTTCTTTTATACTTACTGAAGCTACATTGAGCTTTTTAGGATTGGGAGTTCCCATTACTAGACCTTCTCTTGGTATGCTTTGTAACAATGGATTTACAGTATTATATAGTGGGCTATGGTGGGTATCCATATTTCCAGGACTGTACATAATGATCATCGTCTTTGGAATAAATCTACTTGGAGATTTTCTAAGAGATGAATTAAATCCTAAGCTAAAGTAAGATGAGGTGATAAAATGGAAAAATTATTAGATGTAAAGAATTTAAGGACTTACTTTCATACATTTAAGGGGACTATAAAAGCAGTAGATAATATAAGCTTTGATATAAATGAGGGAGAGATATTAGGAGTAGTTGGAGAATCTGGAGGTGGAAAGTCCATATCTGGATTTTCAATAATACGACTTATAGATGAACCAGGAAAAATAGAAACTGGAGAGATAAACTTTAATGGAGAAGATCTGATGATGAAATCTGAAAGCGAGATGAATCGCATCAGAGGGAAAGAAATTGCCATGGTATTTCAAGATCCAATGACCTCCTTAAATCCCGTATATACCATAGGCAAACAGATGGATGAAATGCTGCTGCTTCATGGAAATTTAAATAAGGAACAGAGAAGACAGAGATGTATACAGTTGTTAGAATCTGTAGGAATCTCTAATCCTGAGAGTAGGCTTAAGAGCTATCCTCATCAATTTAGCGGTGGTATGAGGCAAAGGGTGGTAATAGCAATTGCTCTTGCAGCAAATCCAAAGTTGATAATAGCAGACGAACCTACAACTGCTCTAGACGTAACTATACAGGCACAGATACTAAAGCTTATGGTAGATTTAGTAAGGGAGCAGGGATGTTCATTGATGTTAATTACTCATGACTTAGCTGTAGTTTCAGAAATAGCAGATAGGATAAATGTCATGTACTGTGGCAAAATCGTGGAAAGTGGCAAGTCAAGCACCATCATCAATAACCAGGGTCATCCATATACAGAGGGATTAATCAACTCTATTCCAGATATGGATAGGGATAAAAATAGATTAGAGACAATACAGGGTATTGTACCCAATATGTTTGATTTACCAAAGGGGTGCAACTTTTCTCCTAGATGTAAATATTGTAGAGATATATGTAGTGAAGAAGAACCAGAACTTGTAAAAGTTGGAGAAGATCACTATGTAGCATGTCATTTCCCATTTAAGAAGGGGGAGAAGTAAATGGATAAAATCCTTGAAGTTGAAAATTTAGAACAACGATTTGATCTCAATAAGGGAATCTTAGATAAACTAAAGTTTAAAAATGGAAAGTTTATAAAGGAAGAGAGAATTGTAAATGCAGTAAACAATATATCATTTAGCATAGATAAGGGAAAGGTGTTTAGTCTAGTTGGAGAGTCAGGATGTGGAAAATCAACTACTGCTAGGACAGTTATAAAACTCTTGGAACCTAAAGGTGGAAGTATCAAATTCAATGGAGTAGATATAACAAATCTTACAGGAGAAGAGATGTTACAGTATAGGAAGAGAATACAGATGATATTTCAGGACCCATATGCTTCTTTAAATCCAAGACAGAAGATTATAGATATACTCATGGAGCCAATATTATTTCATAATGTGGCAGATTCTAAGGAAGAAGCAAAGGAAAGGGCTCTAGAGTTATTGAAAAAGGTTGGAATAAGACCAGAACAATGTGAAAGATATCCTCATCAATTTAGTGGTGGGCAGAGACAGAGGGTAGGAATAGCAAGAGCATTGGCTGTTGAGCCAGAATTTATAATAGCTGATGAACCCGTTTCAGCTCTTGATGTTTCAATCCAAGCTCAAATACTAAATCTTTTAATGGACTTAAAAGATGAGTATAATTTTTCCTATTTGCTTATTGCTCACAATCTATCAGTAGTCAAACATATAAGCGATGATCTGGGGGTAATGTACTTAGGTAAAATTGTGGAAAAGGGCAGCAAAGAACAGATGTTTAGTGAGCCATTACATCCATATACTAAGCTTTTATTTTCGGTTGTACCCAAATTGTCGGGCAATAATCTAAAGAATGCTAGGGGTATTGAAGGAGAGATTCCTAGTGCTATAAATTTACCTTCAGGTTGTTATTTTCATGAAAGATGCCCCAATGCAAAAGCTATTTGTAAAGAAGAGATGCCTTTGGAAAAAGAAGTAAAGGAGGGGCATTTTGTACTCTGTCATCAATATTAAAATCATAAAGAGAGGGATATATAATGTCAAAAGAAATAATTGCCAAGGAAATAGAAGATATTAAAAAAGAACTTATACTTTTAAGTAAGAAGATTCATGAAAATCCTGAACTGTCATTTAACGAATATTGTGCGATGGAAAATATAACATCTCTATTGGAAAAGAATGGTTTTACTATTGACAAGGGTATTGCAGGATTGGATACAGCTTTTCGAGGAGAATATAAGGGAAAGGGAAAAGGCCCTACATTGGCGTTTATAGCTGAATATGATGCTCTGCCTGAGATAGGACATGGATGTGGGCATAATTTGATAGCGACTATGGCTGTAGGCGCAGCTATAGGATTGAGTAAGATAGCAGATGAGATAGATGGAAATATTGTAGTTTTAGGAACTCCAGGAGAAGAAGGTGGTGGGGGAAAGGTAATAATGGTGGATAAGGGTGTATTTAATGATATAGATTATGCTCTTATGATGCATCCAAGTACATCTAATCTCATATGTAGGGGTGGATTAGCAACTAGGGGAGTAAAGGTTGAATATTATGGAAAAGCTGCCCATTCATCTTCGCCTGAAACTGGAATAAATGCTTTACAGGCAGTTATACAGACTTTTAATATAATAGATAATTTTAGAGCTATGTTTCCCCTAAAGACAAATATAAATGGCATAATAACAGATGGAGGAAGTGCTTCTAATGTCATTCCAGATTATGCAGCTTGTGAATTTAGCGTAAGAGCTGATACAGTGAAGGATTTGAATTTAGTTGTAAACTATATAGAGAATATTGTAGAGTCTATTGAAAAGTTAATAGGTGTAGAGGCCAATATAGAAAAATCTCTAATATATGCTGAGAGATATCCCAATAGATGTATAGATGAAACTCTTAAAAAGAACATGGAGCTATTTGGAGAGGTCATGGAATATCCAGAGCCAAATATGAAATATGGGTCTTCAGACATAGGAAATGTAAGTCTTGTAGTGCCAGCTATACATTCCTATATTAGAATCACAGACCGAGAAGTAAATAGCCATTCTACTGATTTTACTAAGGTATCTATAAGTGATATGGCACATGAACAGATGTTGAAAGCTTCAAAGGGGTTGGCTTTAACAGGTTTTGATATATTGAGCAATGAATCCTTGAGAAATGATATATATGATGAATTCTATAATACAGTACCTAAATATAAGAAAGGAGATTTTAGGTAGGAGAGAAGGTTATTATATAATATACTAAAAATGCTCTTTTTTGGTTTTAATCTAAATTCGATTTTTACCAGAAAAGAGCATTTATTTTAATCTACAAGTAGATTACTTATATTTTTATAACACCTTTTGAAACTAAGATATTATTCTTCGAATGAAGTTATAGAATCATCCTCAACATCACATGGCTTCCATCCAGAAGTTCTAGGAATTTCAACTTGTTGTTTTTGTAATATCTTAAGTTTAAGTTCTATAACCATTTTTTCTTCGATACGTCTAAATTCTTTTTCTTCAAATGGAAGATCAATATGAGCTGGACGTCTACGATTTATAAATTCATCAAACTCATTTATAGTGCTAGAAATCAACTCACAGAATGGTAATTCATTGAAGAACTCATTACTAATTTGGTTAAACTCAGATAAATCTCCAGATAATAATCTATCTTTTTCAGCGAAGTGTTCATTTGGTAGGTGTTGATCTCTGAAAAATTCAAATTCTTTTCTTTGATTTGGAATTATTGGTGCTGGTTCTCTGAAGAATTTAACAGGTGTAGTACATTCAAATGGAACATCTACAGTGCAATGGTGGATTTCTCCACATACTCCTTCTCTATTAGAACAAGTTCTTGTAGAATAATCAATATTTTTACGAACAAATCCTTTAATAAATAAGACATTAGTAGGTTGTAAAAGTAGACATTGAGTTATCTTTAACCTTTTCTTAATGTCTTTGATTTCAAGAGCTGGTTCAGGTAAATCAATCATTGCATTAACGAAGAAGCGAACTGTTAACTCAGCTAAAACTACAGGAATTTTTACTATGGCACCATTTTTAATTCCATGTGGTTTTACTGGAATATTTGGACAATCATTTAAGCTTTTACTATCAACATCAACACAGCCTCTTGGTGATGGATTACATCCACACCCATTTTCAATAACTTGTATATCACTAACCTTAGCGGCTTGAGCTTGCTCAGTCATACTTGTTCCTCCTTTAGAAATATTATTTTGAGCTGTTATAACTTTGAGGTCTTTGTCCTAATATATAGTATTCTTCTTGTCCCAATCATGTGATAGTATTTTCATATTTCAAATAAAAAATTATTATTTAATTAAATCTTGAGACTTACTATTAGCAACTGGAGGAATTACGACTGGTTGATTTTGCAAAATTTCAAGTTTAAGTTCAATAACCATTTTCTCTTCTATTTGTATGAAAAATTCTTCTTTAGATGAGATTCCAGTACTTGACAATAGTTTTCGATCTATATATTCATTAAACTCAGTGATATTACTAGAAAGTAGCTTGCAGAAAGGAAGCTCATTAAAAAATTCTTCGCTTAATTGATTAAACTCAGACCAATCTCCTGAGGTTGATGCACTTTTTTTATCAGGAGAAGCTTGATGTGGTTCTTCTTTAAGATATTGAAATTCTCTCTTAGTATTTTTAATAAGTTCTAAAGGTTGTTTAAAGAAATTAACTGCTGTACTACATTCAAATGGAACATCTACAGTACAATGTTGGATATCTCCATATAATATCTCATTATTTGAGTAGACTCTTGTAGAATAGTCAATATCTTTACGTAGGAATCCTTTTATAAATAGAATATTAGTAGGTTGTAAAAGGAGACATTGAGTTAATTTTAACCTCTTCTTAATATCTTTAATCTCAAAAGCTTTTTTAGGTAAATTTATTGTTGAACTAATATGAAATGGAACGACTAATTGGGCTAAAACTACAGGTATCTTGGCTATAACTCCATCTATTATTCCAGTTGGCGTTATCGGGAAGTTTGAACAGATATCTAAGGTTTTACTAGTGATATTTGGGCAAGCTAGTGGTTCTATTAGTACATCTTCATTTCTACTGTCAAAACATTGCATATTAATTTTAGCTTTATCATTAAGGTCATTAGGTTTATTAGGTTCATCAGGCTCCGAATCATTTATGGCATTATCTGGAACACTATAAAACTCTAAATCTTCAGTATTGTTATCTATGGTACTGTCAGATACTAGATCATCAGTATTATCATCTATAGTACTGTCAGATACTAGATCTTCAGTATTATCATCTATAGTACTACCAGATACTAGAACATCAGTATTATCATCTATAGTGCTGTCAGATACTAGATCTTTAGTATCATCATCTAGAGGATTATCAGATGCTAAATCATCAGTATTATCATCTATAGTATTATCAGATGCTAAGTCTTCAGTAGCATTATCTATAGTATTATCAGATGTTAAATTCTCAATATCTATATCTAAGGTACTATTAGATGTTAAATCATCTGTATCCTTATCCATAGTACTATTAAGCTTTAAATTTTTATTGCCATCATCTATTGTATTATCAAGGTATAGATCAATTACCTGATTATCTAGGCTTATATTAGACTCTAAATTGTCTATAGTATTATCAGCATGTAAATCATCTGCTTGATTTTCTGTGATACTATCAGTTTCTAGGTTATCTATTTGATTATCTATGATATCATCAGTTTCCAAATCAACTGTTTGATTATCTATGGTATTATCAGTTTCCAAATCAACTCTTTGATTATCTATGATATCATCAGTTTCCAAATCAACTATTTGATTATCTATGATATCATCAGTTTCCAAATCAACTGTTTGATTATCTATGATATTATCAGTTTTAAAATCACTTACTTGATCGTCTATGGTGCTATCAGTTTCCAAATCAACTGTCTGATTATCTATGATATCATCAGTTTTCAAATCTACTACTTGATCATCTATGGTATTATCAGATTCTATATCAGTTACTTGACTGTCTAGAGGACTATCAAATACTAAATCATATGTCTGATTATCTAGAGGGGTATCAGCCTGTAAGTCCTCAGTTTGATTATCTAAAGCATCATCAAATACTAAGCCATATGTCTGACCGTCTATAGGACTATTAGATTCTGAATCCTTTATTTCATTATCTATAGTGTCATAATATTGTAGATTATCGAATTGGCTATTTAAAATAGCATTACATTTTATAGTCTTTTTCTTATTATTAGGATTAACATCAAGGTTTAGATTGTTCATACAGTTATATTGTGTGCTATCAAAAAATTGTCTATGACTAATATTGGCAAAATCCACATGCTGAATATCATCAGATTCTATATCATCTGTATCGTCGAATTTTATATCGTTGCATTGTGTGTTATAGAAAAATTCCATACAGCCAACATTAATGAAATCTATTATTTTGTCCAATATAGTACCTCCTTTCCAACTAATCGCTTTAAATATTGATAAATGGTTTCTATTTTCCTAATTATATGATATTCTGAATATATAATTAAGTGATTGTACAATTTATATAGAGGTTGGTCTAAAGTGGGATTTAACTTGACATTGATGATTTAGGGTTGTCTATTTTTAAGATAGAAATCGGGGGATGTAAGAATAATGGAAGGTTTATTTTATTATGGTTCCATGGTTGCTATAATAATATTTGTAATTAATATGATATCGGCATTGAAGAATATTAGAGATAATAAGGATACAGAATATAATGAAGCGGCAATTATTTTTTCTTTAATTTTTATTTTGGTTTCCATATTTAGGATTTGTGGAAACTAACTGTTGAGAAAAATAAGAAAGAAATAGTAAGCAGTGGATTATTGAAAAAGTCATCATATAATAGATGCTTTTATAGAAGGAGGTATTGTTGTGGAAGATAAAATATTTAAATTCATTTTTAAATATGCTCCATGTACTTTGGCTGTTCTATTTGTAATTTTATTTGTGAAAAGTAAAACGATGACAGATAAGGATGCTGCTATAGAAGATGATATGTTAGACAATGGGGTTTATGCTAGTGTATTTGATTTAAGAGAAAAGGATCAAAACAACTACAAAATGTCTATTGATGAAGAATTAGATAAACAGAAACAATATAATGAAAGAGATAAAAGGGCATATCAGATTGTCAATTCATCAGGAATGTGGACTAAAGAAGTGGATCTCATGCTTCCACAGATGACTTCAGATGGAGTGGAAAGAATAGTATCTATTTATATGCAGAAAAATGGTGGAAATGAATTTGCTTTTGAAAATACTAAAAATGTTTTAGGATATATCAATAATACAGTTGACAAATGTATTTTGAAAACTGATAGTAATAGATATTATGATTTAATTGCAGATGAGTGGTATAATCGTACCCATGATATCTATTTAGTCATGATGCTATTTCCAAATATGTCAACAGAAAAAGTTGATGAATTAGTATTTTCTCATACAAATGCAACTAAAGAGTTTTCCTGTGTATATAAATCTTTGGAATATATATCTCCTGATGGGATGGATAAGATAGTATTTGATTATGTAGAACAGACTAAAGATTATGGTATAGTTATTGCTGCTGTTGATTATATGACTGAAGGGGGACAAAAAAGATTTCTTGAATTATGTCCTTTTGAGATGCCTGCTATGTTTGGAATACAGGATAGATACAATAACTCTATTGAGAATAGTCAAAGTGAATTTTTAGGAGAAATTGATCTGACACAGGAAGAATATAATAAATTTAATGATAGTGACAAGAAGACCTATAAGATAATCCGTTATTCAGGCATGTGGAATGATGAAATAGATCAGTTGCTGCTTAATATGAGTTCATATGGAGTTGAAAAGACAGTTTCTCTTTATCTGGCTAAGACTAGAAATTATAATACAGCTAAAAAAGCTTTTAAGTATATAGATAGCACAGTTCACAGGGATATTTTAAAAGCTGATAGTAAAAGGTATTATGATCTAGTTGCAGATGAATGGTATAATCGTACTAATGATATATATCTAGTAATGATGATAGTTCCAGATATGTCAACGGAAAAAGTCGATGAATTAGTATTTGATTATATTAAAAAAACTAATAACTTTCAAAGTCTTTATTCAATAATGGATTTTATGTCAGAATCGGGTATTGATAAGGCAGTATTACATTATGTTGAGACTACTGGAAATTATGGTATTATATTAGCTGCAATTGATTATATGAGTGAAGATGGTCGTAATAAGTTTATGACTTTGTATAAAAAACCTTAGTAACTATGTCAATTTATGATTCAAGAGAGAATATAAAATATAGAGTAGAAGAGAAGAAGATAATTAAAACAATCAATTATCTTCTTCTCTATTTTCAGTAGAGACTATTTATAACCCCACAAGCCATTCTGTTTCCAGAATTACCTGAAGGCTGTGTCCTATAATCATCAGGGTTTTGATGAATTATTACCGATTTTCCAATGATGTCCATAGGTTTAAACTTATCTGTAAAGAAATTCATCCTTGCATAGCCATTGTTAGAAAAAATAACAGGAAAATCTCCGGAGTGATTTCCGTGAGGTTGATTGGTTGGGTTCCAGTGTCCACCAGCAGATGTATAGGGATCTGTTGGATTTGCAATATCACAGATTCCATATTCATGAATATGGAATCCAAAAGGACTTATAGGTTGGGTTCCATTAGTTGCGGCTTGATATAATGGAAGTCCCCATACTTCTACATAGACTTCAGTACCACCTTCTACAGAATAGAAATATACATTTCCAAATAGATCAGGAGCATAGATGCTGCCTGATAATCTTGCATATGCTACATTTATCGTATCTGACATAAAAAAACCTCCTTCCATACATAATATGCTGAAGTGAGGAAAGAGGTTTAGGTATTAATATCTACTAAATAGGTCTTTAATAATATAGTAGGATTGTTTTAATCTATCTACCAGATGAAAGAATTCTTTTGACATGTGATGAAGCTTATCTGATGATTGACTCAAAAGTACTAGAATCATTAATTTTTCTTAGAAATGCGGCAAAAGGTATAAGAAAATGTGAAGGGGAATAGCTGTTATTTCTCACTCTATAGTGGATCTTTTAGATCCAAAGATAAAGATGTATGGTCAAGCATTAATGAATCTTGCCACATATAAACCATCGGCAGAGTTAATCATGGCTAAACATGAGAAAAATTTGGTATAGATAGTGATTTGAGGTATAAGGGATTGATATAAATGGGTATATGTGATATATAGTTTATAAGTTCTCAAATTATTCGGGAAATATTTTACTTTATGGTTTTCTAAATAGAAATCAATTTAAAGGTACTAGGGATAAGGGGGATATTATGAAGAATGGGAAACATATAAAACAAAAACCAAATAAAAGTTCAATAATAAGAGTCATAATTTCTAACTTTGATAATAAGCAGGTAAAAGAAATTAAAGTTTTATATACTAAGCAAGGTGGAGTAGATGTTATAAAATTAAAAGGTACAAGAGAAAATCAAGAAGGGAAAATGGTATTTGATTTTGACTATGCATATAATATGCTTGAGGATGAGAAAACTTATTCTTTGGGAGTAGAAGATGAGCAAAGTTTTTTAATAGATACAAATGAAGAAAAAACAGAATTATGTATAACCAAGAAACATAAAATAACAGGTGAAATTATAAGAAAATATACCATACAGGGAAAATATGATACTGTAAAATCAGGGAAAACTAAAGTTACAGTGTCAGTAACTGATACAAAAGATTATTCTAATGCAGGGGATTCAAAAGATAAGCTTAGAGTATCTAGAAGTTTGTGCCGAAGTACTAATAGGATTTTACTAGATCGCAATATAGTTAATAATTATAGGCAAATAGTTTGTAGTGATTTAGAAACAATAGATGAAACTATAAACATAGATTCTCAAGAGATATATAAAATTAATAGATTTTTAAGTTATAGATCAAATATGATTATTTATTATCAAATAATTAATAATTTCTTATTGTATTATGATGGACAAGAAGATAATAAAAATACACAGGACAAAGATAATAGCAAAAATTTAATAAATGAAATATGGAGATATGAAAAAAAAAAGATAGCGTGAAAGCTAAAATTATTGAAAGAGCTTATGAGAATATTGAAAAAAGTATAAATGATTTTATTTTAAATTATAATAATGAAGTGGTACAAAAAAACAATGGAGAAAAGATAGACATTAGTAAAGAGAAGATAGAAGAAGATTTAAGAAAAATATTTATATTATTTTCTAAACTAAGACATTCTATGGTTCATTATAATTATAAATTTTATCAAGAACTTTATTCAGGAAAAGATTTTGCTATTTCTGACAATATAATGCTTAGTGAATTGTTGGATTTAAATATTTTTAAAGAATTAAGTAAAATAAAGGGGATTAAAAATAAAGCTGTATCTAATTATTTGGATAAAAATACAAATATATATGTATTAAATAAAAATGTTAATGCTATAAAACTACTTGATATCTATAGAGATATATGTGAAAGAAAACTTGGATTCAATAAATTTATAAATGATATAATTACAGTATCTGGAGAAGAAAATAAGCAGTATAAGGAAATGGTTATTAAACATTTTAATAGAGAAGTTAATCGACTATCAGAATATTTAAAAGGATCAAAAGGAAATAAGAGAAATTTAGAAAAAAAGATGGAAGAATACAAAAAAATACAAGAATGGTTTGGAGGACCTTATGTCTATGATATACATAGTTCAAAAGTATATAAAGATTTATATATAGAAAGGAAAGACCTTGTAGATGAATATTCCCAAATTATTGAAGCTGGAATAAATAATGATAATAAGAAAAGACTCACAGAGATAAATGAAGCTTTATTTAGATTAAATAAGGATATGAAGAAAATTACAAAGCTAAATTCTAAATACAGATTACAATATAAATTACAGTTAGCTTTTGGTTTTATTTTAGAAGAGTTTAATCTAGATATTAGTAAATTTATGAAAGATTTTAATAAGGATAATGATAAGGATTTAACTATATTAGATTTTATTGAAAAACGAGAGATTTATCTTAATAAATTTTTAAGTAGAAAAGACGATAGATTAGAAAAGATTATAAATGACTATAAGTTTAGAGAAACAGAGGATATATTTTATAGTGATAGAGATAATAATTTAGTTAAACTATATATTTTAATGTATTTATTGCTTCCATATGAAATAAGAGGAGATTTTTTGGGATTTGCAAAGAAAAATTATTATGATATGAAACATGTTAATTTTATAGAGAAAAAAGATAAGAATAATAAAGAAACTTTTTTCCATGATTTAAGGCTTTTTGAAAAAAATATTAGGAAATTACAAATTATAGATTATAGTTTAAGTAGTAAGCTTCTAGATAAAGAGGATATGGAAAACATTGAAAAGAAATTAAGTGATTATATATTTAAAAAAGTAGGAATTGAGTTGCCAGAGAATATGGATATCGGGCAATTTAATAAGTCTTTAATATTGCCACTTATGAAAAATTATCAAATAATTTTTAAACTTTTAAATGATATTGAAATAAGTGCTTTATTTAAAATTGCCGAAAAAGGAAATAATGGAAAGAGTATTACTTTTAAAGAAGCAATTGCTAAAGTGAGAAAAAAAGATAGAAATAAAAATATAAAAAAAGATAGAAATGAAAACATTAATTTTTCTTTGGTTATGAAAATGGCATTAAATAAAAGTGCTAGTTATAAAATAAGAAATAATATAGCTCATATTAACATGGAAAAATTATATATAGATCCATTAAACAATTATTTAGATAATACTCTAAACAATAAAACAATAAGTGAGCAAATAGAGGAAATTATAGATATCTGTATAGATGAAGGGGTAACAGGTAAAGAGTTAAACAACAATATTATAAATGATTATTATATGAAAAAAGAAAGGTTAGTATTTAATTTAAAGTTAAGAAACCAAGATGATACAGTAAGCATAGATAAACAAAAAAGATTAAATGATAAAAAATCTATTTTGAAAAAATATAGATTAAACTATAAAGATGTAAATCTATCAGAAATAATAAGAAAGATAAATAATTTGGAAGAAGAAATAAGTAGTATCAAGGAAGACTCAAAATATAATTCAGATAAAAAAATAAAATTATCTAAAGATATATCATTACTTAATGGTATTCTTAGGCAAGACATAATTTTTAAAGTAAAAAAGATATCACTAGATATGATTCAGAAAAATGAATATAGATATGTAAGTATAAATATATATGATAGAATAAATAAAGAAGATTACAATATAGATTTAAAAGTTAAAGATAAATTATTAGTTTCAACTTGCTACAGGGATATATATACAAATAAGAAAGTCAATTCTGTAGTTGAATATAGTGATGATTGTAAAGTGGTATATATAAGCATACATGGTAAAAAATATAATATTAAACTTAAATTTGATGATAAAATGCTGATTATAGAATTTGACAAGGATATAAAAAAGAGTAAACAAATAGTTAATTTAGAATCTAAATATATTCAAAATGTTAAATTTATAGTATCATAATCTTTCTGTCGATACTTAGTAACGTAAAAATATTAGAGTGTCGACAGAAATGCTAAATCATTGAAAGATACACATAAATAGGGTATAATAAATTATTAAATTGTTTATTCCAGTATTAAAAGTTCAAATTTAGAGCTATAGACAGAAACTTAGGATAGACGTATTGGTAAAGCTATATTGTAAATAAACGGGGACTATACTCACAAAGGTGAGAATAAAACGTAGGTGTTAAAGTTATCGTTCCTTCTCATATCGCAGGACTATACTCACAAAGGTGAGAATAAAACTCTATTTTTAATCACCTCTGCTTGTCCTATTACATATGGACTATACTCACAAAGGTGAGAATAAAACACAAGCTCAATATTTTTGCAGTGGTTGTGGGGCAGAGGACTATACTCACAAAGGTGAGAATAAAACTTATTACTGCAATTGCATTGTTGTTATCATCTGTAAGGACTATACTCACAAAGGTGAGAATAAAACTAATTTTCGTTAACTTTCAAGTCAGATATACGTTTTGGACTATACTCACAAAGGTGAGAATAAAACAAATTGGACAGACCTATTTTGCGAAACAACTTACACGGACTATACTCACAAAGGTGAGAATAAAACTCTTTGTAATAATATTGCTTTTTTTTTAGAATGTCAGGACTATACTCACAAAGGTGAGAATAAAACCACATCAAATATTGTCGCTACATTTACCCAGCAATTGGACTATACTCACAAAGGTGAGAATAAAACCCTGCAAAGAAAATTCTTCCTTTGCAATTATATATAGGACTATACTCACTAAGAATGAAGAGATTTGCTATTATTAGATGATGATACAGTGTTTAGCTATGTTAACAAAATAAAAAAGTAGGAGAGTCAAAAGATTCTACGGCTAGAGAGTAGCTCAGATGGAATCTGAGAGTGCGTGGATATTGGTTTCCGATGATGACCGTATCTTGGTACTATGTATGCTTTTACCAGAGATAGTTTGAAATATTAAATTTATAAGAATAATAAGATAAGAAGGATTGCATATAAGATAGCTAAAATTGCTATCCTTTTTTATATAAAGACTTATTTTGTGGTATAATATTATTAGAGGAGTAATAGGGAGTGTGATAATTTTGAGAGATATAGATCAAATAATTAAAGAAGTAGACGGTTCTATGTCTATTGAAGGAATGAGTTTAAATCAAGAAGATAAAGATAGAATTAAAGAATGTTTAGTTGAAAAAACAACTTTTGAAGATATGAAGAGAAAAATCATTAAAAAACATACTATAGTAGTGTAGGTATATTATGAACAGTAATTATAGCTATGAGTGGGATAGTAAATATTGTTATCCAAATTCTGATGTACTAAAAAATAAGTTTAATATTAGGGATAGTAAGAAACTTGAATTAGCCGAAAGAGAATATACATCATTAACAATAGCAGAGATAAAAGTAAATCCTATTAAAGGTAATTTTGACTTGAAACATTTACAAGATATACATAAGCATCTTTTTAGAGATATTTATGATTGGGCAGGAGAACTAAGGACTGTAAATATCTCAAAGGGAACACATTTTTATAATTATATGTATATAGTAGATGGTGCCAAAACTATATTTAATGAACTAAAAAAAGAAAATTACTTAATAGGATTATCTAAGGAAAAAATATACGGAAGACTTGGATATTATTTATCTGAAATTAATGTCTTACATCCTTTTAGAGAAGGTAATGGAAGAAGTCAAAGAGTTATAATAGAATATTTAGCACAAGTTGCTGGGTATAATGTTGATTTCTCTAAAGTATCTGGTATAGAGATGATAAAAGCTTGTATAGATTCTTTTAATTGTGATTATGATAAAATGACGGAAATATTTGCAAAGATCATAAATCCTATTGATAATAAAGAGCAGGAAGAATTTATTAATAAAATAGCATTAAAAAATAGTCCAATATTAAAAGCTTATGAAACATACTTTAACAGAGACTTAATAATTGAAGATGAATGGGAAATGGAAAGATAAATTTAATAGATGTTATGAAAATTAAAGATAGCTATTGTAGCTATCTTTTTATTTTGTAAAAAATAATAAGAAGAGAGGTATTATATGAAAATAAAGTATACATAGAAATATACATTTCCAAATAGATCAGGAGCATAGATGCTGCCTGATAATCTTGCATATGCTACATTTATCGTATCTGACATAAAAAAACCTCCTTCCATACATAATATGCTGAAGTGAGGAAAGAGGTTTAGGTATTAATATCTACTAAATAGGTCTTTAATAATATAGTAGGATTGTTTTAATCTATCTAAAGGCTCTGTTTCACTCCAGAAATCCCAAGTATACTTATAGGTTAAATCCAAGGGGATACTTTCTGATTCTGATTTAGGTAGAGTGTGGAATATCTCTGGGGAATTGGGGTCATAGACTGCCAGAGATATATTGATTCCATCTATTGTGATATTACTATCTATACCATTTACATATATATCTCCTATGATTTCTCTGGTGCTAGGATTTACAAAGTTCATCAATTCCCAAGGAATTTTTAATTCCATAAATTTACCTTTTTTATCTATACAATAATCTGCTAAGGAATTGTAATCATCTGATTCAGGATTTCCATTGCCATAAGTAAGAATTCCAGTTTCATAATCCATAAATGGAATTAAAAATCCTGTTCTGTGATGCTTGATATTTTTACTTATTGGCATTCTAATTGGATTATATAATTCACTTTCTCTATTGGTAAATAGTTCTTCTTGAGGGATTAACTTTGATATATGTCCATATTGATAATAAAAAGGATCATAATATGCATCTACTAATACTCTAGATGAGCCATTTTCACCTATATGTATAATAAAATCTGTTCCAGTAATTGTCTTAATATTTTCATTAAAAGGATTTGTAGTATTGCCTTGATTATCAATAGTGTCTAGGAATATTAGAGTATCTAATGGAGTACCTTTTAGATCTCTATATTCAATGCCCATATATAGATATCTTTCATCATGTTCTACATAGACCTTTTTTATAAAGCTATCATCTTTCTTACCTGTTTCATATATAGGTTGAGATTTAAGTTTAGTCCAATCTTTTTTAGAACCATCTATCGATATCTTGTCACTATGAAAGTCTAATAATCCCATATTTTCCTTAGGATTTTGAATATTAGACCAAGACTTTTCAAACCATTCATCTTGCCAATCTGAAATTATACCACCTAAGGTTTTTTCATATATTAAATCTTCATACATCTTAGCTAAAATATTGCCTTGAGATTCTTCTGAATTTAGACCGTCATTCAAATTATGGATATTTATTTGGGACATTCCTCTAGAGGATGAAATTCCAAATCCACCTATTAATATAGGTAATTCATGGAAATCCACTAAATCATGTATATATCCAGCATAGCTATTAGTCTTTCCCCTATGATCTATATATTTTGTATATTTAGGGTCTAGATTCAAAAATTCAGGATAATAGGGATATACATTATAAAAAGCAAATTGTCCAGGATTATAGTCTATCAATTTTATCTTATTTGGATTGATAGATACTAAATTTTCTTCTAAAATTGGTTCATATATATGATTTAGAGGATCTGTTGTAGCATTGTTAAAAAAGCTAATGGGATGTTGCCATTGATAATTTTTCATCTCATAATCTATGGTATGATCCATTACATTGGCTAGAAAGTGTTCAAAAGGATTAGCATCTTCTGTATATATATAATCCCCTTCATATTCTCCTTTATCTAATCTGGTTTTATTTGTATTATCTATTACCATTGGGTCCCATTCATTTCCTAATATCCAACCGATTAAATAGGAAGAGACATCGTATGTATATTCACTACCAGCATGTCCATGAATTATATCTATGGTTTTACTGATTTCTTCCTTGAAGGTAAGGATATTATCTAATTTAAATGGATCAGGATTTTCTCTTAAAAAGTCCATATCCATAGGTATACCTTGCAGTAGATAAATAGGGTTTTTTGAACCTTTATTATGTTTTAATAGGGATTTATAAAATTCAGGAGGATATATGCAATCTATTTTTATTGCATTAGCATTCATCTCTCCAATGGAATTTATCCAATTAGCATATATCTTTTCATCTATTTTATTTTCTCCTGATATAGATAAAGGTATGGTGTCTTTTATATTGACTGCTTTTATATTTATAGACTTCCATTCATCATCTTGAAATACTTGAAATCTATTTTCATAGATTCGAGCATTATACTTAGTTCCATTTTCTTCTAAATGTGAAAAGGTTTTTTTATCAAAACCACTACATCCAGTTAGAAGAAGGGCTAAGACTAAAGTTAAAAGAATTATTTTCTTCATCTGTATTCCTCCTAGATTTCAATATATATTATATGATATATCAAAATATTGGTAAAATCTAGTTGAAATTAATATTCATATGCTATACTCTAGGAGTAGGATAAAAAATTAAGGATACTCTATAAATATGAATATACTAGCTATCAAAGGAATAGTATTTACTAAAATGCGATTTTATCGGGGGGTGACATTTTGGATAGTAAATTGAGAATATCAGTGCTCATATTTACCGTATTATTATTGGTATTTATAATTACTATGATGATAAGTGAATATAGAAATATGTACAGATTGAGGTCGGAGTACCCCAATTTATCAGAAGATGTATATTCATATAGAAAAGATAGTCTTAGAGTTTGGGCTATTAGGTTGATATTTCAATTCTTGGTTCCATTTTTATTGTTGATTACAAATCTATCTCAGAAAATCAGCCTTTTTTCTAGCCGTGGAAGGGGATTATTTAAATCTGGTATACTATACGGTGCTATATATTTTACAATAGTGTTTTTAATCAATATACCTATTAACTACTATGCTTCCTTTTATTTAGGGCATAAATATGGACTATCTAATCAAACTTTTCTTAGATGGATAGAACTCAATATAAAGGGCTTTTTAATAAATAATCTTATAATAGTATTGTTTTTATGGTTACCATATTTTCTTATGATTAAGAGTCCTAGGACATGGTGGTTACAGATTGGAGTTTTGATGATACCTATTATGCTATTTATGGTATTTATCTCTCCATTGGTTATAGATCCTATGTTTAACACATATACCTCAATAGAAGATGAAAGATTAGGACAGGAGATATCCAAACTTTTGGAAAAGGCAGGGATATCTGATGCATCCATATATAGAGTAGACAAGAGCAAGGACACAAAGACTATGAATGCATATATGACTGGAATAGGTAAGTCCAAGAGGATAGTACTTTGGGACACTACTATAGATAATCTAGAGGAAAGAGAAGTCCTATGTATTACTGCCCATGAGATAGGACATTATATAAGTGGACATATATGGAAAAATATTTTACTTGCCAGTGGTGGAACATTGCTTATGATGTACCTAGTATACCTCACAGCCAATTGGATACTGGAGCATTCCTATAGTAGTTTTGGATTTAGAAATATATTTAATTATGCTTCTATACCTCTATTTATACTGATTATTAACTTTTATAGTTTTTTAGGAAACCCAATTATGAACTATGTCTCTAGATATATGGAAAGAGAAGCAGATGCATATGAAATAATATTAACTAAGGATAGAGAAGGGGCTATTAGTGCTATGGAAAAACTATATAAGGAGAGTTTAGGCTTGCCAAGACCTTCAAATCTATACAAGATATGGTATCATACACATCCAACTTTAGAAGAGAGAGTAGAATTTTATCAAAATTATAAAGTCAAATGATGATTTTGAAAGGGCTATTTCATAACTAATTGTTCACTTATGAAATAGCCCTTTTTTAATTGTGTTTGCTTATTAAATTTTGTAATAGTTCATCAGTTAGTTTATTTATATCCTCTATATGTCTGTTTAATCTATTTACCTTATCTGCTAAATCTCTATCTTTAGGTTGAGCTAAATCATTAGAGTTGATTAACATAGTCATACTAGTAGCAAATTCCATATTGTTAAAATTATTTTCTTCTATTTTTTTAGCCTGCTTTATTATTTCAGACATTGCATTTTTATTTTCCATATAGATCATCCTTTATATATTATATATTTAGTATGAGAATTATATATGGTTTTATTCAATAATGGATAAATAAAATGCAGCCTTAAAAGGCTACATTTTATTTACATCATCTACCCATTCTTTAGCTTCCACTACTGAATCATATGTTGGTATAGCTACTTTAGAATCAGGCAATTTACATTGTGTTTGATAATAGACATCTGTTGCAGTATTCTCACGTTTTGGTGCTTTATGAGTCTTATATGTTCCTTCGGAAGGTACATCTTTTGGTTCAAATCCATGGTCTTTAAATTTTTCAGTATCGCTAGTTGGTATACAATTTATATTTATATTTTTTTCATTTCTTCTATCTTCAGCCATCTATAATACCTCCTTAAGATGTGATTCTATATATTATATATACCCACAAATAATTATTTCATACTGGTATTTAGTTCATCTCTACTAATTCAGGTAAGGGGATGTATTTGCTAGTACCCATATTTTTTATGGAAGTAGTACCATCTTTATACTGTATTTTTACTGTGGATTTAACAGTTGCTCCATTTAGACCTTTTATGACGGTTTTCATCTCTCCAGGTTTTAAATCTTTATTTTTAACATATTTGATAGAATGTTTTGTTATATCAGTGGTTTCATGATACCAAGTTACTTGTGGAGGATTTTCAGTCCCATAAAATGCCATATATAGTCTATTGCCTATTAATTGAGACCATATGAGAATATTGCCATCCGTTGTATTTTTAAACCTAAAATCCTTTACTCCATATGCTACAGTAGCATCTTGCCCATATGGAACATAATTTATAGGCATGGAATGATTATGTCTTTCTACAATTTCTAGATCTGAAAGAATAGCTAGATTATATAGTGTTGTAGCTATTTTACAAACTCCTCCTCCTGCATCCATGACTATATTTCCACCTACATATGTGGCACCTTCTCTGTAACCTTTGCCCTTTGTATATGGGCCAAGATTTGAATTTTGGGAAAAAATTTTAGAAGGCTTTATTACTTTTCCGCTGACTTTTTCACTTGCTAATTTTACATTATATTCTTCTCCAGGGAGTGGGTTTTTAAGCACAGCACAAAATCCAGATAAGAGAAATGGAGTATTATATTTTTCTTTTGCTTCTAAAAACTTTTCATTATTTCTCCAAGGGAAATTTGAGATCTGTCCAGAAACTTCAGGTATATCATAATTTTGATCTATTTTATCAATTAAAATCTTCATTTCATTAGTTATTTCCTTACTATCTATGGGAATAGTGTGATTAACTCCAGAAAAACTAAAACAATTTACAATACATAAATTTAATCCTAGAAGTAAATATTTTAATCTATTCAATTTAAACCCTCCAATACTTAGTACTAAATAGTTTTCTACTATTTATATAAGATTATACAAAGGATTATTTGTAAAAAAAGGGTTCTATCTAAATAGCTGTTATATAGATTTTTTAAAATTGTAAGTTGTCAGATAAAAAATTTAAAGAAGATATGAAGATAGATCTCTATATGATATAATGTTTAGAATAAATAATGTTGGGAGATGATCAGTTGATTAGGGAAAGACTAAAAAAAGACATAGAGTTTATAGTAGAATTAGATAAAATGAAATCCATATTAAGACAGACCAGTTTAATAGGAGAGGATAGAAGGGAAGACGATGCACAACATTCATGGCATATATCCATTATGGCTATGATATTATCTGAATATGCTAATGAAGATATAGATGTATGTAAGGTAATCAAGATGCTTTTGACTCATGATTTAGTAGAATTATATGCAGGAGATACTTTTTGCTATGACAAAGTAGGAAATCAAGATAAGAAAGAGCGAGAGTTGGCTGCAGCAGAAAAGATATATGGAATGTTAGATGAAGATAAAGGAAAGAAATTAAGAGAATTATGGGATGAATTTGAAGAGATGAAGACTCCAGAAGCACTATTTGCTGCATCTATGGACAGACTTCAGCCTATGTTAAACAACTATTATAATAATGGTGGAACGTGGAAGAAGTTTGATGTTGCACAGTCAGATGTCTATAAGAGAATTGGACCTGTGGAAAAATCTTCAGATGAACTATGGGGATTTGTAGAATATATGCTAGAAGATGCTTTTGAAAGAGGTTTAATAAATAAAAGATAGGACTATCTTTTATTTTAATTGACATATTTGAAATGTGATATAGAGGATAAAAGTACATTTTTAAGGATATAATTTTGTTAGATGATAAAAATCATTCACAAAAGAAAGGCTGAGTTAATATGAAAAGTAAGATTATATCTATGGTTTTAATTATATTGATTTTAACCCTTATAATGACAGGCTGTGGAAATAGCAATTCAAAGGATATGGATTCCCAAGCTGAGATAAAGGCAAAAGATGAGAAAATAAGCGAGCTGGAGAACAGGATCAAGGAATTGGAAACTGATATAGATAATGAAGTCTCTCTGTCTAATAGCCTGATGGTTCATGCAATAAATACTATGGAGGTTATCAAGAATAGAGATATGGATAAACTATCAACTGTAGTTCATCCCACAAAAGGTATCAGGTTTACACCATATCCTTATGTAGAGATAGACTCAGATCAGATATTTCAAAGGGAACAATTGACATCAGCTTTAAAGAGTTCTCAAACTTATACATGGGGAAATTATGATGGCTCTGGAGAACCAATTAAATTAACTTTTAAAGATTACTATGATAGGTTTGTATATGATGAGGACTTTGCCAATCCCCAATTGATTGGAAATAATATAATAGTAGGACAAGGAAATACAGAAGAAAATGTGGTAAAGGCCTATCCAAATGGAAAGTTTATAGAATTTTACTTTTCAGGATTTAAATCTGAATATGGGGGAGCAGATTGGAGAAGTTTAAAACTAGTCTTTGAGCAGGAAGAAGGAACTTGGTATCTAGTAGGTATAATCCATGGAGAATGGACTATATAACAAAAATGGCAAATAGTATTTTACTACTTGCCATTTTTAATTAAGATACAAATTTTTCAGCTATTTTGTCACTATAGATATTCATCAATTCGCTTTCAGTTATTTCTCTGCTAGATTTATCCAATACTACATGGCCTTTATCCAGCATTATTATCCTATCTGAATATTCTATAGCATCTCTCATATTGTGGGATATCATTATAGTAGTAATCTTATATTTTTCAATTAGCTCCTTTGTCTTTCTCATTACAACATGGGATGTCTTAGGATCTAAGGCTGCAGTGTGCTCATCTAAAAGTAGAAGATCCGGATGTTTCATAGCAGCCATTATTAGAGATAGGGATTGTCTTTGACCGCCAGATAGATATTTTACCTTTGTGTTTAATTTATTTTCAAGTCCTAGGTCTAGATCTTTTAATAGATCAATATATTTAGGAATTCTATCTTTTCTAACTAATCGTTTTAGAGAAAATCTCTCTCCTTTTTTATCTGCTAAGGACATATTTTCTAAAATAGTAAGGGAAGGGGAGACACCCATAGAAGGGTCTTGATATACTCTCCCTATATGAATAGCCCTTTTTTCTTCCCTTAAGGAAGCTATATTTTTTTGGTTTAATATAATTTGACCATTATCTGCCATGATACTTCCACCTATCATATTAAGGAGGGTACTTTTTCCACAACCATTAGGACCAATTATAGTAGTGCATTTATTCTTTTCTATTTCTAGATTAAAATTATTAAATATACTTATTTCATTGTCTGTATCTCGATTAAAGCTTTTAGTTAGATTTACTATTTTTAACAACTTTTTCTCCTCCTTTTGATTTACCCGATTTGAACAGATCAACTGCAAAATTATTATAGGATATAAATATTATTACTATTAAAGCATTTACAGCTCTTAAATCATGTGGATCTAGACCTAAATCTATGGCTATTCCTCCAATGAGTTTATAGATTATAGAGCCAATGATAATTCTAGTTGTATGTTTCAATATATGGGAATTCTTCCTAATAGTATCTCCAATGATTATAGATGCAAGAGCTACTACTATAATGGAATTTCCCATGGTCATATCTGCAAAGCCTTGGTATTGTGCTATAAGTGCACCACTTAGTGCTACTAATCCATTAGCTAACATAAATCCTATCAATTTATATTTATTGCTACTTGCACCTAGGGATCTTACCAATGATTCATTATCTCCTGTAGCTATTAGTAGATATCCGGTTTCAGTCTTTAAAAATAGATCTAGGATTATCTTTATGAATAATACAATCATAATCAATATCAATAGAGTAGAACCCTTATCAAAGATTGAACTATAATTAAAAAGTGGTACATTAGATCTTCCATTTGTCTTAAGATTTACAGAATATAATATGGTCATAGTTAGAATTCCAGCTAGTATAGGTTTGATTTTCAATTTTGTAAATAGAGTTACTGTACATAGTCCAGCTAAGGTACCAAAGCAGAAAGCCATGATTGTACTTATAATGGGATGTATTCCCATGGAAATAAATTTAGCAAATAAAAATGCTCCAAAGGGAAATGTACCCTCAACTGAAAGATCAGCTGTATCTAATATCTTATAGGTTAAAGATACGCCCATGGCCAATACTGCAAATATTAATCCTTGTTCTATCGATGTGATTATCAATGTATTCATTAATTAAACCTCCAATTTACTACTTAGTCATTTTAGTTGCGTCTTTAAATATTTCATTATTTTCATCAAGTTTTAAAGATTTAAGTGTCTCTTCATTGAAGACCTTATTTGTATTTTTAGCAGTTTCTGCTGGGATATCAGCAGGGGATTTGCCATTTACTAATATCTCTTTAGCCATTTGTGCTGTCTGTTTTCCCAATTCATAGTAGCTGATTCCATCTGTTATAAGAATTCCACCATTTACATGAGAATCTTCAGCGGCTACAGTGATTAAGTTCCTTGCAATGGCTTTTTGTGAAACTATATTTATAGCTGAAGCTACCATGTTATCTGTTATTGTATATATTCCATCTACTTTTTTAGCAAGGGAGTCCACGGTTTGAGGTATATCATTTACACTGGATATTCCCATTGTTACAATTTCTAGACCTAGAGATGGGGCTAGTTTTTTAGCCATTTCTATTTGGACTTCAGAGTTGGCTTCACTAGTATTGAAGATAATTCCAATTGTATGGATGTCTTCATCTAAATCCTTAAATAGTTGTAACTGTTTATCCATTGGACTTTCATCTGAGGTTCCAGTTATATTTCCACCAGGCTTTTCCATAGATGTGATTAATTCAGCTATTACAGGATCAGTAACTGCACTAAATAGTATAGGTATCTGATTAGTTGCCTGTTTTGCTGATTGTGCAGCAGATGTTCCTATTGTGTAGATTAAATCTACATCATCTTTTACAAACTTTTGAGATATGGTAGTCGTAGTGGGAATATCTCCTTGAGCATTTTGATAATCTATCTTTGCTTTTATGCCAAGTTCCTTTAACCCATCTTCAAATCCACGTCTAGCGTCATCTAGAGCAGGATGCTCTGCCAATTGATTGATACCAATTTTAAATTCATTAGTATCCTGATTAGTTTCTTGTACATTATTTGTGCTACACCCTACAAGGAATAGTGTAGCTATCAGTGCTAAGGTTATTAATTTGCTAAGTTTATTTCTTTTCATTCTATTATCCTCCTTAAAAATTTTATTGGTATTTTCAGGATGATTAGTGTAGATTGAATCCCATGGAATAATAGGGTAATAAAAAAATCTTTCATCTCTATGGCTATAGTTTTTAGCTATATCCATAGGGACGAAAGATTATATCCGCGGTACCACCCTAATTATGACAAAAGTCATCTCTTCAATCAGACCTAACAGTCCTATCCCCTGTAACGATGGGCTTTCGGATTTGTCTACTGGAAACTTTTTTCAACAAATCTGCTTAGGAGTGTATATTACATATCTTGTTATTGTTGGTTTGCACCCTTCCCAACTCTCTGTGAATAATCAATGATATCTTTCTCTCCATCGTAGCATTTAAATCTTGGATATATCTTAGTACTTTAGACCGAAATTGTCAAGAAAAACTTTTTAATTTTTTTAGAATTTAAATGCTCATTGTCTGATATAGAGTCTCCAAAACGGGATATAATCACATAAACTTAGCATGTTATTTAATTTTAATTCTTTATATTATTCTCCAACTTTTATGGCATCTTTAAATATTGGCATATTTTCATCTAGTCCCAAGGCTTTTAAGGTATTTATATTCACAGTAGTTACAGTTTTTTCAGCTAAGCCTACAGGGATAGTAGAGATATCTTTTTTATCTACTAGGATTTCTTTAGCCATTTTAGCAGTCTGTTTACCTAATTCATAATAACTAAGACCATTTGTAATCAGCATTCCACCTTTTACTTGAGTTTCTTCTGCAAAGACAGATATCATTTTCTTATCTATGAGTTTTTTTGATACCAGTGCTACAGAAGATGCTATTAGGTTGTCACTAAGTCCGTAGATCGCATCTACTTTGCCCAATAGTGAGTCTATAGTTTGGGGAAGTTCATTTATATTACTTACTCCCATAGCTATGACTTCCAAACCTTCTTCAGGTGCTAGTTTTTTTACTTCTTCCAATTGTATTTCAGAGTTTGACTCACTTGTGTTATATAGTATGCCTATGGTTTTTATACTTGGGTCTATTTCCTTGAACATCTTCAACTGAGAAGTAGTAGGAGCAATATCTGATGTACCAGTAACATTTCTTCCAACATCGTCCCAGCTTTTTACTATTTCAGCTTTTACAGGATCAGTAACTGCACTAAATAATATTGGGATTTCACTAGTTGCTTGTTTTGCTGATTGTGCTGCAGGTGTAGCTATTGCATAGATCAAATCTACCTCATCTTTTACAAATTTTTGAGCAATGCTGATGCTAGTGGGAATATCTCCTTGAGCATTTTGATATATTATCTTAGCATCTACGCCTAACTCTTTTAGGCCATCTTCAAATCCACGTTTAGCATCATCTAGAGCAGGGTGCTCTGACAATTGACTAATACCTATGACAAGACTTTCCTTATCTGCATCTTTATTGTTGTTCACTGCAGTGCTACAGCCGGTCAAAGCTATTGATGTAATCAGTAATAGTGCAATCATTTTGTTTAATTTAATTTTTTTCATCATTTATTCCTCCTTTAAAATAAAAAAATCTTTCGTCTCTATAAATATAGTTTTTAACTATACCTATAGGGACGAAAGATTATATCCGCGGTACCACCCTAATTATGACAAAAAGTCATCTCTTAATCAGACCTAACAGTCCTATCCCCTGTAACGATGGGCTTTCGGATTCATCTACTTGATAAAACGTTAAACGAATCTGCTTAGGAGTGAATATTACATATCCTCTTATTGTTGGCTTTCACCTAGTCCAACTCTCTGTAAATAAGCTTAGATATCTTTCTCTCCGTCGTAGCATTTTTTATAACAAATAGGAAAGTTCTCACTTTAAAAAATAAATCAATATGAACTTTCCGTTAATGAGTTTCAAGAAAAGCTACCTTTTAATGCATCGATAGACGCTTTTCTTATAACAAAAATGTTTTGTCAGCAATCTTTTTATGTTAGATATAATAATAAGGTTTTAGTACGATAATGTCAAGTACTTTTTTAAAATATATTTAATTATTAGTATATGGTCTAGTTGTGTACAAGGTTCCATATATTTAAAGAATTAAAATTTCAATTCACAGATTATAATTCACGATTCATAATTATACACGATAGAGTATTAAATCTTGAAGCGGAAGAGTGTTTTATACTTTATCTATACACAATCTATGATTGTGTATTGGTTGCCATATAAATTTTTTTATGTATTGACATGTATATATAAACCTAATATAATGTGTATATAGTATATATACATTATAATAATCAAAAGGTGATTATATGGAAATAATTATTAGTAATGCCAGTAAAAAACCAATATATGAGCAAATAGCATCCCAGATAAAAAATATGATTATTACTGGCGAATTGGAAGAAGGAGATGCCCTTCCGTCTATGAGACTATTAGCTAAGGAGCTTAGAATAAGTGTTATTACCACAAAGCGAGCTTATGAAGAGTTGGAGAGAGACGGGTTTATTGAGACAGTTACTGGTAGAGGAAGTTTTGTTGCAAGTAAAAATATAGAATTTATTAGAGAAGAACATCTGCGTCGAGCAGAAGAATGTCTTCTAAAGAGTGTAGATATTGCCAAAAGTGGTGGAATTACTTTAGAAGAATTAATAGAGATATTGAGTACTTTATATGAGGAGGAATAGAAGTGGAACATATTTTAAGCGTAGAAAATTTATCCAAGAAGTATAATGGATTTCATTTGAAAGATGTAGGTTTCAATATTCCTAAGGGTAGCATAGTAGGACTTGTAGGTGAAAATGGAGCAGGGAAGACTACTACTATTAAATTGATATTAAATCTTATAAAGAGAGATAGTGGCAGTATAAAGATATTAGGGTTGGATAATATTGAAAATGAAAAAGAGATCAAGGAGAGAATAGGAGTTGTCCTAGATGAGAACTATTTCCATGATAATTTAAGACCAGTGGATATCTCAAGAATTATGAAGAGTATTTATAATAACTGGAATGAAGATATATTTTTTGAATATCTGGTAAAATTTAAGATTCCTAAGGATAAAATAGTAAAGGAATTTTCTAAGGGGATGAAGATGAAATTATCTATTGCAGCAGCTCTTTGTCATGACCCACAATTATTGATCTTAGATGAGCCTACAGGTGGACTTGATCCAGTTGTTAGAAGTGAAATTTTAGATATATTTTTAGACTTTATCCAAGATGAAGAAAAATCTATACTATTTTCAACTCATATTACTAGTGATTTAGATAAGATAGCAGATTATATCATATTTATTCATGATGGAAAGATTGTTTTTAATGAAGATAAGGATGAATTAGTTGATAATTATGGGATTATAAAGTGTGGAGCAGAAGATTTTAATAGACTTGAAAAGTCGGATATTGTAGGTTATAGAAAGAATAAATTTGGATATGAGGTTTTAGTCAACAATAGAAGAGAAGTTGAGAATAAGTATAAGAATCTAGTTATAGATTCAGTAAATTTAGAGGATATAATGTTATTCTATATTAGGGGTGAGAGATAATGAAAGGTTTAATTATCAAAGATATTTTAAATTTAAAAAGGAATCTAAAAATAACTTTATTGATGTTTATAATTTTTAGCTCTATATCTTATAGTTCAGGAGATCCTAGTTATAGTATTGGAATGATTAGTTTTATTTTTACAACTATGTCTATAACATCAATGGCTTATGATGAACTTGTCAAATGGGACAATTATGCATTGACTATGCCTATTTCTAGAAAAAATATAGTATTAAGTAAATATATATTATCTATCATATTTTCA
This sequence comes from Tissierellaceae bacterium HCP3S3_D8, assembly GCA_052067355.1. Taxonomy (GTDB): domain Bacteria; phylum Bacillota; class Clostridia; order Tissierellales; family Tissierellaceae; genus CABMKH01. Next base: position 116,332 of record JBQHQH010000001.1, on the reverse strand, counting down.
GCATCATCTATAGTGATATCTACAATAATATCCTATATTTTCATTTTACCTAAAAGTGGCATGAAAGGTTCTGAACTCTTGTTAGTATCATATACGCTTTTTATGCTTTCTATGTTATTTGTTAGTATTATATTACCACTTATCTATAAATTTGGTGTAGAAAAGAGTAGGATATTGATGGTAGGAGTTATGGCAGTGCCATTTGCCATGGCTTTTTTCCTTAAAGATGTAGGCACTATTATGCCAACTGAAAGTCAGTTGATGATGATACTCAAAGCTTCACCATTAGTGCTCATCACAGTCGTATTACTTTCAAGTTGGATTTCTTGTAATATATATAAAAATAAAGATATGTAGTGACTAACAGTTAAATATCAGATGGAGTGTAAAGCTCCATCTGATATAAATTTTTTACCACTCAATAGAAATCATAGATCTATCTATAGAAGTTAAATCTTTGGCTCCTGTTAATATCATAGCTTGTATAAGTTCTCTTTTCATATCTTCAATAATCATAGAAACCCCTTCTCTATATCCACCAAAGGCACCAAAGATAACAGGTCTACCTATTAAAACAGCATCTGCTCCTAGGGCAATCATCTTAAATACATCTATTCCTGAGCGAATTCCTCCATCAACGAGAATCATCATTTTTCCCTTTACAGCTTCAGCTATTTCAGTTAATGCCTTTGCCGTAGATTGAGTATGATCTAGTACTCTACCCCCATGATTTGATACAACTATAGCTTTTGCACCAACTTCCAAGGCTAATAGTGCTTCTTCTCTTGTCATTATTCCCTTTAAAATGAAGGGGAGTTCTGTAGAAGAGATGATTTCTTTTAGATCATCTACAGTCTTTGGACCAACTGGAGAACCTTTCAATGCCATTGTAATCAATCCTGCACCGTCAATATCCATTCCTGCTGCAATTACATTGGTCTCTTCAGCTTTTTTTAGTGATTCAATGACAACTTCATTCTTCTTAGGTTTTAAAATTGCCACTCCTTTTCCATCAACTCCATTGAGGGCTTTAAGTCCAGATAAATATAATTCAGGATATGCACCATCGCCAATCATGGCTATAGAGCCAGCAGCTAAACTGCCATTGACTACACTGTCTATATATTCTTCTTCAGTTAATGCTTCACCCATATTATATTCGCAGCCAGTTATAGGAGCACTTATTATGGGAGCATCTAAATCTTCTTTAAAGAAGTCAAACCTAATATTGGGATTTTCAACATCATGGATAGTTTTAAGTCTTAGTTTAACTTTCTTTAGATCTTCTACATTTGACTTAAAAGAAGAACCAGTAATTGATCCGCCCATTCCGGGTACTTCTCCTGCACAGGCTATACCATTACATATAGGACACACTCTGCAGAAGCCTTTCATTCTCTTTCTGGCAAGATCTCTAATTTCCTTCATATTCATATTATACACCTCTGTCATATTGTTAAGTACAATTCATAATTATACCATTAAAATGCACTAATTGAAATTATTTAGCTTTGCAAAAAGAAAGAAAACTTATATCCATAGATGAATATGATAGTATAGAGAAAATTTATATCAGATGGAGTTTTATACTCTATCTGATGTCTAGTTGCATTTTTTTTAAGCGTATCTATTTTCAGCACTTAAAAATATGTCTAGTAAAAAAGAAAGGAGTATTATATGGACTATCCTATAGTTTTTATACCGGGACTTTATGGTTCTCTAGGAGATGATGTAATAAAGGGAACAGGAGATTTTTCCTTTGGATTTGCAGAACATATCTATAGGCCATTTATAAAGATATTGAATTCCATGGGATACATAGAAGATGAAAATCTATTTATCTCCTACTATGATTGGAAGAGATCTGTATTGGAATCAGTAGATAGATATCTATATCCAGATATAGAGAAGGTAAAGAGAAAGACAGGATATGATAAGGTCATACTTATTGGACATAGTTTGGGAGGACTTTTGGGAAGAGCATATGTAAGTTATATAGGTCCCTCTAGCGTTGATAAATTGATTATGATAGGTACTCCTAATCTAGGGGTTGCCGATGCGTATTATTTTTGGAGTGGTGGCAAACTTCCCTATCCTAAAATAGAGGATAATATTATCTATACTGGAATAAAACTTGGGTTTATACTGTATTATCATCTATTTCACAATATAGGTTATATAGATGCTTTAAGGGATATGTTCCCAGTGGTTAGGGATTTATTACCTAGTTATAGGTATGGAAATTACTTGCTTTGGGGTAAAGATGGGATAGAAGGACAGGTCCCTATAGAACACATGTCTATAAGTAATTCTTTTTTAAATACTTTAGATGAAAGATGGATGGATATAGATAATCTGTTTATTATTAGTGGAACAGAATTCTATACCAATTGGGGATTTAAAGTAGATATAAAACATAGGAATAAAATTAAATGGAAAGATGGAAAACCTATGGAAATATATAAGACAAATTATGGAGATGGGACTGTGACTACTCTTAGTACTTTAGGATATCTAGGTGGAGAAAATATAATTATAGAAGGAAATCATTCAGATATCCTATATAAGTCAAGGGATTATCTCTCATCTATATTAAAAAAACCTTTAATCCAAGATATAGAAGAAAAAGAGGTGGAAAAAGCGTATGTTATCCTTGCATATAATTGTGATAGGATAGATATCTATACACCAGAGCATAATCAGATCTCTACACAACATATAGATATTGTAGATGATAGAATTCACGCTATACCATTAGAAAAAAATGCCTTTTGGATTATGGCTATGGGTGATAGAGATTTGGAGATTAAATTAGATGTGAAATCAAATGGAAAATCTAAACCTAAAGTATATAAAATGCTTCTACAATATTGAGTTTGACAATAGAACACTTTACTAATATAATAAGGGCATATAATAAATATTAAATGGGAGCTTGGATAGACCTTGCTGAGAGGAACTGTGGTATCAGTTCGACCATCTAACCTGATTTGGATAATGCCAACGTAGGTACCATACAAAACGTATAGTGAGACTTGCTAAGGCAAGTCTTTTTTCTTTATATAATGATCTATATCAATCTAGGCATAGAGAAATCATAAGATCAAAGTTAGTGGCTATAGCATAGCTCTCTATATAAGTACAGACTATTGAATATCAAAGGAGGGGATTTAATGTTTGAAAAGATATTAGAAAACATACATGAAAATGCACCAATTGTTCACTGCATTACAAATTATGTAACAGTAAATGATGTAGCAAATACTATTCTGGCTTCAGGAGCATCTCCTATTATGGCAGATGATATTGAGGAAGTAGCTGATATAACATCTATTTCCAATTCATTAGTTTTAAATATAGGAACTCTAAATTCTAGAACTATAGACTCTATGATAAAAGCTGGGAAGATGGCCAATAAAATGGAAATTCCAGTTTTACTAGACCCAGTAGGCATAGGAGCATCTAAGTTAAGGACAGAAACTACCTTAAAGTTATTGACAGAAGTAAAGTTTTCTGTAATCAGGGGAAATGCTTCTGAAATTAAGTCACTAATCAATGGAAGCAGGACTTCAAGTGGAGTAGATGTAAGTGTAGAGGATATTATTGATGAAGTTAATATTGATGACTATATTGATATTACAAAAGAACTACAGAGAATTTACAATGGAGTAATAGTTGTTACTGGACCTATAGATATAGTTACTAGTGGAAAAAAGACATATATCATAAGAAACGGGCACAAAGATATGGAAAGGGTTACAGGAACAGGATGTATGTTATCAGGATTAATAGGTGGTTTTATAGGGGCAAATCCAAACAATATTCTAGACAGTACAGCTGCAGCAGTTGCTACAATGGGATTATGTGGGGAACTTGCAAATGAGAGAATAATTAGGGAGGATTTGGGGACAGGCTCTTTAAGGACCTATTTAATTGACTATATAAGCAAAATAGATGGGAAAATATTGAGTGGAGGAATAAAAATTGAAAGTAGATAATAAGGATATGCTTCTCTATCTAGTTACAGATAGAACATGGTTAAAGAGTAGGACTTTGCCAGAAGTAGTAGAATTGGCAATTAGAAATGGGGCTACATTTATTCAACTTAGGGAGAAGGATATTGATTACGACAGATTTAGGGAATTAGCTATTGATGTAAAGAAGATTACAGATAGATACAATATTCCATTTGTCATAAATGATAATATAAAAGTGGCAATAGAAGTAGGCGCAGATGGAGTTCATATTGGACAAGATGATATATCACTTACTAGGGCAAGAGAGATGCTTGGTGAGGACAAGATCATTGGAGTTTCCGTTGGCAGTGTATGTGAAGCCATAAAAGCAGAAAGAGAAGGAGCAGATTACCTAGGAGTAGGAGCTATGTTTACGACAATTTCTAAATCAGATGCAATCAATGTAGAGATCAATGAATTAGAGGAAATCACTAAAGCTGTAGATATTCCTGTAGTAGCAATAGGTGGAATAAATGAGAGAAATATTCATCAGCTCAAGGGAAGTGGAGTAGATGGAATTGCTGTGATATCAGCAATTCTTGCTAAAGAAGATATTGCTGGAGCAACAAGAGAATTATTCAAGCTTTCAAAGGAGGCATTTTATGAAGGCAGCAATATTTGATTTAGATGGAACTCTTATAGATTCCATGTGGCTATGGAGAGATCTTGCAAATAATTATCTATTATCTATAGGGGTAGAGCCGCCAGAAGACTTGAGGGAATCTTTAAAGGAGCTTAGTATTTTAGAAGCATCTTTTTATATGAAAGACAGATTTAATCTAAAAAAGTCCCCTGAAGAGATAAATAGTGAAATAGAGTCAATATTAACAGATTATTATGCTAATAGATTTGAATTGAAACCCCATGTATTAGAAGTACTAAATACCCTAAAGAAGAGAAATATCAAGATATGTGTAGCAACTGCCACTGATGATAGACTTGCATTGTCTGTTTTAAATAGACTTGGAATAAAAGACTATTTTGAATTCATTCAAACCTGTAATAGTACAGGATTAGGAAAGAATGAATCGAAGTTTTTTCAAGTTGCAGTTGATAGATTAGAGGTAGAACCTGAGGAAACTTGGGTGTTTGAAGATACTCTACATTGTATGATATCTGCAAAAAAATGTGGTTTAAATGTAGTGGCGATTAAAGATGATTCGGCTTTAATGGATATAGATGAGATAAAGAGAATAGCAGATATATTTATTGATGATTTTAGTAAATTGGAGGTAGAGAATTTATGAAGAGATTATTGACTATTGCAGGTACAGATCCAAGTGGAGGAGCAGGTATACAAGCAGATTTAAAGACATTTGCTGCACATAAGGTATATGGAATGAGTGTTATTACATCCGTAGTAGCTCAAAATACTACTGGAGTAAAGAATTTAGTAGATTTACCACCTGAATTTGTAGGAGAACAACTAGATGCAGTATTTACAGATATCTATCCTGATGCAGTGAAGATTGGCATGGTATCTAATGAAAAGATAATAGAGGTAATAGCTAATAAATTACAGGAATATGGTGCAAAGAATATTGTAGTAGATCCAGTTATGGTTGCAACAAGTGGAAATTCTCTAATAAAATCAACAGCGACTAGGGCATTAATAGAAAAACTAATACCTTTAGCAGATATAATTACACCTAATATGAGTGAAGCAGCAGCTTTAAGTGAGATAGAGGTAAAGAATAAAGGGGATATGGAAAGGGCAGCTAAGATAATTGGAAAATCAATAGATGAAGTTGTATTGGTCAAAGGTGGACATTTAATTGATTCGGCAGATGATGTATTATATATAGATAAGAAACTTCACTGGGTAAAAGGTGAGAGAATTGATAATCCTAATACTCACGGGACAGGATGTACATTGTCATCAGCTATAGCAGTAAATTTGGCTAAAGGGATGAGTGTTTTAGATGCTTTTATAGAGGCGAAGGAATATTTAACTGGAGCCATAAGTGCAAAATTAGATTTAGGAAAGGGCAGAGGACCTCTAGATCATCTATATAATCTTTAAGGGAAAAGTAGCTTAGAATATTTCTAGGCTACTTTTTGTATGAAAGAGAAATTAAATGAATATGGATATAAATGGGCTATATATGGTATATTTATAATAATGTACTTAAAATGAAAAAAGGATGATTATATTGATAGATATAACTTTATTGGGAAGTGGTGGGGGTATGCCTATGCCAAATAGGTTTTTATCCTCTATGATAATAAATTATAAGGGAAAAAAGATATTAATAGATTGTGGAGAAGGAACACAGGTTGCTATGAGAAAGACTCATAGTGGTTTTAAATCTATTGATATAATATGTATAACTCATTTTCATGGGGATCATATCTTTGGATTGCCAGGATTACTGTCAACCATAGGAAATAGTGATAGGACAGAACCTATTACTATAATTGGGCCAACTGGGCTTAAAGAAGTAATAGAGGGACTTTTAGTGTCTATTCCATATTTACCATATGATATCTACCTAATAGAAAATCCTAAGGAATCTCTAAAATTAAATGACTTGGTAATTTCTACAATAGAGCTTAAACACTCTGCACCATGTTTAGGATATAGTTTTTATATACCGAGATTACCTAAATTTGATTTAGAAAAAGCAATTGAAAATGAAATCCCAAAGGAGATTTGGTCTAAGCTTCAGCAAGGAGATAGTGTATCATACGAGGGGAAGAGCTATAGTCCAGATTTAGTCTTAGGGGAAAAGAGAAGAGGAATAAAAATCAGTTATATTACAGATACACGACCAATAGATGAGATAGTTGATTTTATATCGGAAAGTGATCTATTTATATGTGAGGGAACCTATGGAGATAATGAAGATTTGGAAAAGGCCATAAAAAATAGGCATATGACTTTTAAAGAGGCAGCAGAATTGGCTTACAGAGGAAATGTAGAGAAACTTTTACTTACACACTTTAGTCCATCAATGGATAATCCAGAATTATATAGAACAAATGCTGAAAGTGTGTTTAAGAATACGCTTATAGGTCATGATGGATATTTGAAGACATTGTCCTATAGATAGAGAACCATAATGTAGTTTTCTTTGTCGATATTAATTGACACTAATATCGAAACATAATATAATCTTTATAGAAAATTAAATGGATCATGGTGATGGAGTTCACCAAAACCGCTTAAAGCTAATGACTCCTACAGACAGTACTAAAAGTATGCCTGTAGGAGTTTTTTTATTATAAAAACAATGGAGGAATAAGAAATGGCAATAAGTTTAGCAGCAATTATATTACTAGGATTATTGGCAAAGAATTTGTTTAAAAGATTTAGATTACCTGGTCTATTAGGGATGCTTTTATTGGGAATCATAATAGGACCTTATGGAATAAATCTATTACATAGAGATATGCTCAATGTCTCGGCTGATTTAAGAAAGATAGCTTTGATAATAATATTGTTGAGGGCAGGGCTTGGAATCAATAAGAAGGATTTAAAAAAGATTGGCAATACTGCACTAAAGATGAGCTGTATTCCAGGTTTGATTGAAGGATTTTTTATAACTTTTGCATCTGTAAAACTATTAAACTTTTCCTTTGTTCAAGGGGGAATATTGGGATTTATCATTGCAGCAGTCTCCCCTGCTGTTGTAGTACCATCTATGCTAAAATTAATTGAAAATAACCTAGGCTTGAATAATAGTATTCCAACTTTAATATTGGCAGGGGCGTCTATTGATGATGTATTTGCTATTACCATATTCAGTAGTTTTTTAGGACTATATAGTGGGTCAAAGATCAGCATAGGTCGATATCTATTGAATATTCCCATATCTATATTATTAGGTATTGCATTTGGTCTAATTGCTGGCTTAATTTTAGTAAAGATATTTGAAAAATATCGTCTACAAGATGCTGAAAAGATCTTATTAGTACTTGGAGTATCTATTTTGTTAACTGAATTAGAAGGGATATTTAAAATCAAGATAGAAATAGCATCTCTACTAGGTGTCATGACTATAGGATTTATACTTATTGAAAAGATACCAAGTGTAGGTAAAAAACTTGCATCTAAATTAAGTGAAGTATGGATATTTGCAGAGATGTTACTATTTGTATTAGTAGGTGCAGAAGTAAATATTGATGTTGCTGTCAATGCAGGTAGAGTTGGGATTATCGTCATATTAATAGGGCTTTTAGGAAGAAGTATAGGAGTTTTGATTTCTCTAATCGGGACAGATTTAAATTTAAAAGAGAGATTGTTTTGCATTATTGCATATGTACCAAAAGCTACTGTTCAAGCCGCAATTGGAGCAGTTCCATTGTCATTGGGAGTAGAATCAGGAGATACTATCTTAGCTATTGCAGTACTATCTATATTGATTACAGCACCTTTAGGGGCTATTGGAATAAGCCTGTCAGCCAAAAGACTTTTAGAGGATTAGCACGATGTATATAACTATATGAGTAAATATTAAGAAATAGTTGATTGGTATTTCAAATTCTTTAAAATAATAGGATTTATTATATATGATTATATGTTATAATGGTTTCACATAGAAATCAATTAGGAGGAACCTCATATGAAAGATATAGAAAAGTCTTTAAAAGTTGCTGTGGTACAAGCTGCTCCAATACTATTTGACAAGGATAGGACTATTGAAAAAGCAGTAGAACTCATAGCTGAAGCAGCTAAAGAAGGGGCAAAACTAATAGTTTTTCCAGAGGCATTTATTCCAGCTTATCCTAGAGGTTTTTCATATGGATATGTTGTTGGGAGCAGGACAATGGAAGGAAGAGAAGATTGGAAGCGTTATTATGATAATTCTATACTCATTCCAAGTAAAGATACTGAGATTCTTGGAAATGCAGCATTAGAAGCAGAATCATATGTATGCATTGGTGTAACAGAAAGAGATCAAATAAATTGCACTCTATATTGTACATATCTATTTTTTGGACCAGATGGAAGCTTGTTAGGTAAGCATAGAAAACTAAAACCTACAGGAACTGAAAGATGTATATGGGGTGAAGGTGATGGTAGTACATTGACTACGATAGACACCCCTTATGGAACTATGGGTTCTCTAATTTGTTGGGAGAACTATATGCCTCTTGCAAGAGCAGCTATGTATCAAAAGGGAGTATCCATATATTTGGCGCCAACTGCTGACTCTAGAGATGAATGGCAATCAACTATGCAACATATTGCCTTGGAAGGTAGATGTTTTGTCATTGGATGTAATCAGCATGTTACTAAGGATATGTATCCAGAAGGATTTAACTACCAAGATGAATTAAAAGACTGTCCAGACAATATGTGTCCTGGTGGTAGTTGTATAGTAGACCCATTTGGAAAGTATGTGGCAGGACCTATATGGGATAGAGAAGAAATTTTATATGCTAACTTAGATTTAGATAAAGTAATACTTAGTAGAATGGACTTTGATCCTACTGGACATTATAGTAGACCAGATGTATTTCAATTAATTGTAAATGAAGAAACTAGCTTATAGTGTTTATGCCTTGGAAATCTAATTTTTCAAGGCTTTTATTATAAAATATTTGAAATTATACACTTTTTAATATTTTAAAGCACCTAGGATATCCTAATAAGATATGAAAACATACTGGGAGAGTAGAAGAATATGAAAAAGAAGATACTTAAAATGATGAATACTTTATTTATAATATTTCTCATATCTTTCATAGTAATTGAAGGCCTGATTATTGCACATGGGAAAAAGGTCTCTACTGAAAAGGTGGATTATGTTATTGTTTTAGGGGCGAGGCTATATGGAGAAGTACCTTCTCCTGCTTTATTAGAAAGACTTAAAGTTGCTAAAGAATATCTGCTAGATAATGAAGATGTGAAAGTAGTTGTATCTGGTGGACAAGGTGCAAATGAAGATGTTTCAGAGGCCTTTGCCATGGAGAAATATTTAATAGATAATGGAATAGAGAAGAGTCGAATAATCATGGAAGATAGATCTACAAATACCTTTGAAAACTTAAAATTAAGTTTAGATGAGATAAGGAAAGTGGATGAAAGAGAAAATTTAACTATATTGATTGCTACTAATAAATATCACATATTTAGATCAAAGCTATTAGCTAAAAGATTTGGATTAAAGGCATATGGACTACCTGCAAAGATACCACCAACCATAGTACTTCACTCATATATCAGAGAATATCTTGCAGTGATAAAGTCTTTCTTATTTGATAGAGCTTAAGATATATTTCACAATATAGTCCTATGAGAATATAGTTATTAATAGAAAACTATTATATATGTCTGGCTACTATGTTATAATAATCATCAGATATATATATGATGGAATAGAGGGATATTTAATGAGTTAAAGATTATATTAATAGGGGGAAAATATTATGTGGACGAGAGAAAGTATTAAAACTTATGCAAAAGGCTTTTTAAGGAAATATTATTGGAAAGCATTTTTAGTATGTTTAATACTTATGATTTTTACGAATAAACATGTAGGTAAAAGTACCAGTTCTAGAAATAGTTATGATAGTTATAATACTACTGTTGTAGAGAGCTATAAGAGAATTCCTCTAGAGGTAGATTATCAAGGTCTCAATATTTTCTTGAGAAGAATAGGAAATCCTTTAGTGATATATGTTACATTTGGAACATATTTGACTGTATTGATTATTTATTTTATAATTCGATTTACAATAGGTTCTATTATTGAAATTGGGAAAAATAGATTTTTTTTGCGAGGCTTTCGTGAAGATATAGATATAAAATACCTATTCTCAGCTTTTAATAGAGATGAATATTTTGATATAGCAAAGACTATGTTTGTAGTCAGGGTCTATAATCTATTATGGACACTTTTACTTATAATTCCAGGAATTATAAAATCCTATGAGTATAAATTTGTCCCATATATATTATCAGAATATCCTAATATAGGAACATCAGAAGCCATTCTAAAGAGTAGAAATATGACAGAAGGACATAAATGGAATATGTTTGTACTGGATCTATCTTTTTTAGGTTGGATATTATTAGGTTCACTACTTTGCGGAATAGGCAATATATTTGTAAACCCTTATGTTGAAACTTGCTATGCAAGATTATATAATATTTTAAAAGAAGACTCTGAACTAGATGAAGAGAATCAATATACCAAATCTATATCAGATGGAGTTTTTACTTCGGATGATTATTCTTAGGCTATGATTTCTAATGCAGCAGTAATAGAATCCAAAGCATCTATGGCATATCTCCCACTTATAGAAGTGGGAGTATTGAAATTGTAAGCTATGGGACAAACTTTTTATGATTAATATGACGAGACAACGATAAGTTTAGGAGGAAGATATGAAAGACACAGTATATATAACAGGACATAAGAATCCAGACTCTGACTCCATATGTTCTGCTTTAGCCTATGCAGAATATAAAAATGGAAATGGGGATATAGAAGCCATACCAGTAAGGATTGGAGATATAAATAGAGAAACTAAGTTTATCTTAGATTATTTCGGAGTGGAAGAGCCTCAACTTATGGAAACCGTAAGATTGAGTGTAGAAGACTTAAATTTTGACAATATTGCACCAGTGAGTCCAGAGATATCTTTGAGAATGGCATTAAATCTAATGAGTAAAAATAATGTGAACAGTTTGCCAGTTATAGATGAAAATGAACAGATAGTGGGAATTGTAACTGTATCAGATATAGTTCAAAGTTATATAGATGTATGGGATAATTCTATTTTAGGTAAATCTGGAGCTTCAATAGAAAATATAATAGATACATTGTCTGCAGAATCTATTGTCATTTCAGATGAGGTCAAGCCATTTGATGGGAAACTCTTAGTACTTGCTATGGAACCGAGTACTTTAAAGGATTATATAGAGGATAATGATATAGTCATATGTGGAGATAGGAAGGATATTCAAGAAGCAGCTATAAACAGCAATATCTCTTTAATGATAGTTACAGGAAATGGAAAGTTAGATGAAAAATTAATAAAACTTGCAAAAAAGAGAAATATAACTATTATATCTACTCCTCATGATACTTTTACAGCATCTAGATTGATAACTCAGAGTTTGCCAGTAGGATATGTTATGACTACTAAGGATTTAGTAGTGTTTTCTCTAGATGATTTAGTAGATGATGTAAAAATTCAGATGTCTCAAACTAGATATAGAAGCTACCCTGTTATAGATCATGAAAATAAGGTTATAGGTTCCATATCTAGATATCACCTTATATCTAGTATGAAGAAAAAAGTTATATTAGTAGACCACAATGAGAGAAGCCAGTCAATTGATGGTTTAGAGGAAGCAGAGATATTAGAGATAATAGATCATCACAGGGTTGCAGATGTATTTACAGGAAGTCCAATATACTTTAGAAATGAACCAGTAGGCAGCACTTCTACTATAGTTGCATCGATAATGTTTGAAAATGGAAGAAGACCATCTAAAAAGATTGCAGGTATATTGGCAGCAGGTATTATATCCGATACATTATTATTTAGATCACCTACATCTACTAATACAGATAAGTTGATTTTAGAAAGATTAGCTAGGATTGCAGATTTAGATGTAGAACAATTTGCCATGGAAATGTTTAAAGCTGGTACATCTCTAACAGGAAAGACGCCTCAAGAATTATTAAACCAAGATTTTAAGGCATTTACTATAAATGACAATAAGATTGGAATATCTCAAGTCTATACTATGGATCCGGATAGCCTAAAGGATATGAAAAATGATCTAATAGATTTGATGGAGGAAAAGGCTAAGGAATTTGACTATTCCATATTTATATTGATGTTAACAGATATATTCCATCAAGCTTCTGAAATGATAGTAGTTGGACAGAATAAGGATTATGCAGCTAAAGCTTTCAATGAAGTTTTACAAAATAATTCCTTCTATGCACCTGGAGTATTATCCAGGAAAAAACAAGTAGTTCCACCTATAACCAATATATTGTCAAGTATTGAAAATATAGTATGAAATTAGTAAGGGACTTCTATAGAAGTCCCTTATTTTAAATTTATTCATCTTTTGCAAGATAATATAATGTCTTTACATGTACTCCAGTAGCACCTTTTGGTAAATAACCAGAAGCTTTATCAATATATGCAGTTCCAGCTATATCTAAATGAACCCATGGAGTATTATCTACGAACTCTTCAAGGAATAATCCTGCAGTAATAGTACCAGCACCTTTGCCTCCTGTATTTTTCAAGTCGGCAAAATTACCTTTTATAAGTTTTCTATATTCATCATTAGATGGTAGTTGCCATATAGGTTCTCCAGCAATATCAGATGCCTCTTTTATATCTTGCATCAATTGATCATCATTGGTTATTGCTCCAGTATTTATATCTCCTAGAGCAACTACACATGCACCTGTTAAAGTTGCAAGGTCTATAATCTTATTGGCTTTAACCTCTTTTGCTGCATACCACAATGCATCTGCTAGTGTAAGTCTACCTTCAGCATCAGTATTATCCACTTCTATAGTCTTTCCAGACATAGAACCAATAATATCTCCAGGCTTATAGGCATCACCAGATATTAGGTTTTCACAAGCTGCTACAATACCTACTACATTTTTCTTTAATTTAGCTTTAGCTATGGATTTCATGGCTCCAATTACAGTGGCAGCTCCAGCCATATCAGTAAACATAGTATCCATACCTGAAGTAGGCTTCAATGAATATCCACCTGAATCGTAGGTCAATCCCTTACCTACAAAAGCGATTTTATCTTTAGAGTTAGGATCACCATTATAACTCATTACAATAAATTGTGGTTCTTTTGAAGAACCTTTCGTTACTGCTAAAAATGCCTTCATTCCAAAGAGCTCTATCTCTTTTCTTCCATATATCTCGACTTTTACTCCTAGATTTTCTAGATTATCCTTAGTTGATTTAGCAAGTATTTCAGGATACATAGTTATAGCTCTTTCATTGACTAAATCTCTAGTTAAAAATATGCCTTCAGTTAGTATTTTAGATTCCTCTATTGCTTCTAAAGCCTTATCTTCATTGTCATCTAATACATTAAAGTATACTTCCTCTAGTGTAGGTTTGATCTTTTTTTCTGTAAGATATTTTTCAAAAGCATATTCTGATTGAAGTAATCCTTCTGTTATAGCTCCAATGGTTCTCTTATAGCATAGATCTGAAAATTTTGGTATAGAAATTCCAATGCTTTTTACTTTAGCTTCTCTCAATTTCTTTCCAGCATTATGAAAGGCCTTTCTTAAAGAATCTATGGTTAATTTATCTTCTTCTCCTAAGCCTAATAGAAGCATATCTTCTCCACTTGGATTTAGATGTAGATAGACTTGAGCTAAATCACCTTTAAATAATTCTCTTTCTCTAAGATATAAGTACAATTCATTTTCTCTTTCTAAAGAATCTACATCTTTTTTTACGAGAATTATCTGCACCTCTCCACCTTTTCCTAAATTAAATTTCATATAAGCACCTCACTTTTAATTTCTAGTAAATGGTTAGTTATCAAGATATTGTATATATAGTATATCAAATATATGAATAATTCTCATAGATTTTATGAAATATCATATGTTTTTAGTTTGAATCTTATGGGATATTAATATTCACACAATAGTTGCCAGAATAATATTAGAGATTTAAGAGAGAATAATATTGTCTTAAATATTTTTAAGGAGGAAAAAATATGGCGCTTAAAAATACTGTTAATTTAAATAACATTACTCAACAAGAGCTTAATTCAGTAAAGGAAATTGCTTCAGCACATGTGACTATGAGTAAGAAGTTTGAGCAATATGCAAATCAAATCCAAGATTCACAGTTTAAACAATTATTTCAACAATCAAGCTCAGATGCTCAAACTACAGCTACTAATTTAATAAATTCACTATAGGAGGTTTATGATGAGAGATCAAGATATGGTAAATGATATATTATCTGGTGCAAAAGCTAGTATAAGCAGTTATACTACAGCTATTACAGAATGTTCAAATCAACAATTAAGGTCAACTTTACAGACTTTGAGAAATGAAGCGGAACAGATGCAATATCAAATATATCAAATGGCAGAACAAAAAGGTTGGTATATGCCAGCACCACAGGCCAATAAAAATGATGTCCAATTAATAAAGAATAAATTGAATTCTTCCATGAGCAGTAGCTCACAAACAGGTGGCAACTCACAACAAAATACAATGCAATAGTAGAAAACCCTTAAGGAATATTCCTTAGGGGTTTTTAATTAAAATAGGATTGTTATAGGTATAAAAGTGTTATACAATATATTAGAGGTTAAAAAATAAAATGTGGAAGTGCAAGACTATATGATAATTACAGGTGTAGATATAGTAAAGATTGAAAGAATTAAGGAAATTTTAGATAATAGAAAAGAATCTCTATATGAAAAGATATTTACAGTAAAAGAGATAGCATATATAGAGAATAGAGGAAATAATCCTAGCACTGTAGCAGGTCTCTTCGCCTCTAAGGAGGCAGTATCTAAAGCACTGGGAACTGGAATAGGAAAAATTAGTTGGAAAGACATAGAAGTATTACATAATAAAAATGGAAAGCCATTTATAAACATTTCGGAGAAGATATCATCTATATTAGATGAGTTAAACATAGAGGAAATAGATATTTCCATATCCCATGAAGAGGAGTATGCTATTGCTTTTGTAGTAGGATATGGATATAGTAAATTATAGAGAAAACTCCATTTGATATAATTTTTCTTTGTTAAATTAATCCATTAGGCGAAAAGAAAAATCAGATTAATTATTTTCATTCTAAAAAGATAGGAATTAAATATAATATAATAATATGTTAATTTTGAACCTAAATGGAGAGGGGAATAAAACTTGAAGAAGGTCCTATTATCTGTATTAGTTTTTAGCATCTTTTTAGTATCTTGTGTAAAAAATGATACTAATAGTATCTTAAAAAAACTGGATAAAACATTGGATAATTATATAGGATATGAAGCTAAAGCAGAGTTACAGTTCAATATGGATAAAGGTGAAACTGTATATCTATTAGATGAGATGTATAGACAAAATGGTGAAATAAAATTGTCCATATTAGAACCTAGTGAAAACAAAGGTATAACTATAGAATATAAAGATGATAAGATTTTTTTAAATAATGCATCTATAAGACAATCTATTTCCCTTAAGGGTATAAAGGGATTAAATAGGAGTTTGTTATTTGGAGAAGTCTTTGAATCAAGAGAATTAATAGATTCTGTAAGGGAAGAGGAATCGGAAGAAGGAAAATACTATGTAATCAGTTATACTTTAAGAGATAATAATAGATATAACAAAGAAAAGATTATCTACTTAGATAAAAAAGACTTTAAACCATATAAGATGATTATTTTAGATGGAGAAAATAATCCAAGGATATCCATCGAGTATAAGGATTTTAACTATATTGAAAATAAAGAGAAGTGAGGGGGAGAATATGGAAGATTTAAATTCATATAAGATTACGGGATTAGAAATAGATTTAGATAATTTAGCTTATAATATGAAACAAGTGGCAAAAATAGTTAAAGAAGGAACATTGATAACTGCCATAGTAAAGGCCAATGGATATGGACATGGGGCTATAGATGTGGCAAAGGTGTTTTTAGAAAATGGAGCTCATAGATTGGCTGTATCTACATTAGAAGAGGGCATAGAATTGAGAAAGGGAGGTATAGATGTTCCAATTTTATTATTAAATCATACATTTCCAGAAAGATATGATGATATACTATATTATGATTTAATACCAAGTATATATAGATATAATGATGCTATAGAATTATCAAAAGAGGCAGTAAAGCTAGAAAAAATTGTTAAGATACATATAAAGATAGATACAGGAATGGGGAGAATTGGATTTTTACCAATAGAAGATTCTATAAAGGATATAATAGAGATCAGTAAGTTGCCTAATATAGAAATTGAAGGGATGTTTTCTCATTTTGCAAGGGCAGATGAAGAGGATAAATCTCATGTTAAGGAACAGTATAAAAGATTTAGTTGGGTTACAGATAGATTAGAGGAAAATAATATATATATTCCAATTAAGCATATATCTAATTCAGCAGGAATAATGGATACACCTGAGTATAATATGGATATGGTTAGGGCAGGAATTATATTATATGGATATTATCCTTCTGATGAGGTAATGAAGGATAGATTGAAGCTCAAACCAGCTATGACATTGAAATCATATATTTCTAATATAAAAATAGTTGAAGAGGGAGCTGGAATAGGATATAATCAGATATTTACAACAGATAGAAGGTCTGTTATAGGGACTATTCCCATAGGATATGCTGATGGATATTCTAGAATTCTTACTGGTAAGGGAGAAGTATCTATACATGGAAAAAGGGTACCCATAATAGGAAGAATCTGTATGGATCAGATGATGTTAGATTTGACAGATATAGATGATTTAAAGATTGGAGACAGAGTTGTACTATTTGGACATGGGGATGAGAGCTATCCAAGCGTAGAAGAGGTTGCAAAGACTTTGGGGACAGTTAGTTATGAGATCATGTGTATGATGGGCAGAAGATTGCCTAGAATATATATAAAAGAGGGGAATATTAGTAATGTTATCAATTATATTTTGGATTAATCTATGATTTAGAATTCTAATTAGTTGACATGAATTATAATATCAATATATAATTATCATATACTATTTTTTCCTACAGATTATTAAACTCTATCTGATATAAGTTTTCTTAAGGGAAATGGGGGTGGGAATTTATGATTGAAGTCGATCAGATGGTCCCAGTAAAATACGATGGTGTAGTGAATTCTTTTAGGGAATGTCTCAAGCTATATTACAAGGAAAAATGGATTGAAGATTTAGATGAAAATCTAAAATGTGGATATGAGGAAATGAGTGAACTGAATTTGACTCTTGCAGAAGTAGGGTTGGATCAGGATATTTCAGATTTGATTATGTATGAATATATATTGACTGGACGTGAGGAATTGTGATGGTTAAGAGAGGAGATATATTTTACGCAGATTTAAGTCCAGTTGTAGGCTCTGAGCAGGGAGGAATTAGACCAGTACTAGTTATTCAAAATGATATAGGAAACAAATATAGTCCAACTATTATAATAGCAGCTATTACATCGCAGATCAATAAAGCAAAATTGCCAACTCATGTGGAGATCACAGGTCAAGAGTATGGCTTGCCCAAGGATTCAGTAGTACTATTAGAGCAGATTAGGACAATTGATAAAAAAAGACTTAGAGAAAAAATAGGTAGATTTGACGAAGAGATGATGAGATATGTAGACGATGCACTAAAGATAAGTGTAGGCCTTGTATCCTTAAGGTAGTAAGATTTAAATACATATTAAAAAAATAAGCATTATTTAATGCTTATTTTTTATTTGGGTATATATTTTGAAGAACATATAATGGTTTAAAATGGATACTGGTTTATTTAAATAATAAGGAGTGAAGAATGAGTGGAAATATTGCCTAAAATTAGGGTATCTTTGTATATATCTGATGATCCTAATGAGGGAAATAAAAAGAAAGATAAGGGCGGGGGAAAACAACAATAGGAGCTTTGTTAGAATTCACTTCAAATCAAAATCTAAAAAATGCTATAGACTAGATTTATCGCTCTGGAGCAACAACTGAGGATGGAGGACTAGCAGATGCAATAAGACATCAATTACCAACTGGAGAATTGGTAGGAGGAAAAGATCATTTAATAAAAGGTGCAAAACGTGTGAGAAACCTTGAAAATATAATTAAGAAAGAAGTCTTGAGCAGTAGTGATCTAATTCTTGCACAAAAGTTACTTAACGATTTAAAAAATGCTTTAGGGGGTAAGTAAAGTGAATAGCAAGAAACTAAATATGATGCTTATTGAGAACTTTCCGAACTTAATTGATAAATATAATGAGGAAGTAGAATGGCAAGAAGACGATGATACAGGTTCTCATACAGTATATGGTGATGTACTCGCACCTTATCTAATAGAATGTATTGAGCAAAATAATGAACCAGAAGTGGTTAAAATATTAAAATTTATAGAGAGGATATTAGAATTGAATATTAAATATAGTAATGAAGTTATTGCTTTTAGTATTCTTGAACGAATTGAATATGAGTACAGAAACTCTATTTTACTAAATAATAATTATGGTGAACTTTCTAAAAAAGTGATTGAAGAGATAAGAAAATTTAATTCACAATAAAAAAGCAAATTTCATGCAGAGATTCACAAAGGTTAATAATGCTTTCTCACTTTGAGTCAGCAACGACCCCGCTCCTTTAACCTACATGGTTTTCGACCCAATGGTTTATTCCATAAATTGAGGTGACGAAACACATTTTGAGTTTGCATTTTGAATGGTAAGACCCTTTCACAGAAAGCCGCCAAATCCGATTTCATCTTTATCGTATGACTATGATAGCCAAGTAAATTTAATACAGAAAAGAATAAAAGCCTATTACCTATTCAACGGACATGGAGATGTATCAATTAGAAACACAAGTATCAAAATTGCTAATGGTTTATTTAAATAATGAGGAGTGAAAATGAGTGGAAATATTACCTAAAATTAGAGTGTCATTTTATTTATCTGGTGATATGCTTAATACTGATAATGTTACTAAGAGAATAAATATCATACCAACTGAGACTAGGCAAAAGGAAGATTTTCCAATAAAAGAATTTGGTTCAAATTATTGGTTATTAGAAACAAAAAAAGAAAGTTGCAAGGCAGTATCATGGCAATTTGATAAGATATTAGAAAAGCTTCATGAAAAAGAAGAAATTATAAATCAAATATGCAAAGAATATGATGCTGAAACAGGTTTTGTTGTTACTGTATTCATGGAAAACGGAGATGGTCCAGAGCTCGTATTGACAAGAGAAATAATATCATTTTTAGCTTCAATCAATGCAGAAGTAGGATTTGATCTATATATAGACTGATTAAAAATAGGATATTGCATATAAAAGATAATTAAAAGTGGCAGCAATTGGAGAAATACAGTTGCTGCTAATTATTTAATCTTATGAACATTTAGGAGAATACTACGACAAAAAAAGGACTGTATTACCTGAGAGCAAGATAATATGATCTTGGTGAGATTCTAGCCGCTATAGAATTAATGGCTAAAACAGGATATAGTGCAGCAAAGAAAGCAACCCCTGCTGGAATAGCAACATCAATAATATTTAAACCATCAAAGGCAGGAGAGACAGAAAAAGATTTAAAGAATGATGTAGAGTTCCAGAAGTTTTTAAGCGGCGGAGGTACAGGTGATCCTAATAAGGGGAATAAGAAGAATAAAAATAGAAGTCATGGTGGATTACCAGATAATAAGAGTATTGATAGTAAAGTGATGAGAGAATTAAAAAAATGGGACTTGATAAAAAATTTCAAAATGCTATGGAGAAGGGTTTAGCTCCAAGAAGAGAAGGAACTTCTGGTATAATTGAATTAACTAAAAATGAGATAATTAAAAAGGGCGGAATTGAATATACTTATAAAATTAAAGTTCCAACAGCAGGAGGACATGCGAGAGTTTATGGATATTTAAATGATGCAGGTGGGCTAGTATTTGATCTATTAATAAAAAAATAAGGTGATATACATGATGACTATGAAGGATTTACAAGATATTTTTAATGAAATCTATGGATTTTTGAATTTGAAAGAAAAGGCACAAAAATATATTTCAGAAATAGTGTTCGATTTTGAAAATAACTTCTTAGGAGAAGTTTTTAAAGAACCTCAAGAAATATATGAGTTAAAGAATTTTATGATTGAATATAGTAAAACATGTTTAATAATAAATAAATGCTTTGAAGAAAATCCCTCGTTCAGGATAGTCTTTGATTTTATCGATCCTAATAATGGCTATCCACGATATTCTTATGAAGTGGAGTATAATATATTAGGAGAATTTTTAGATGAATTCTTTTATGAAGTATAGTTGACAAACAGGGAGAAGAAAAAATAGATAATCCATACAGATATTCCGGAGAATACTACGACAAAAAAACAGGACTGTATTACCTAAGAGCAAGATTATATGACCTTGGTAAGATTTTAGCCGCTATAGAATTAATGGCTAAAACAGGATATAGTGCAGCAAAGCAAGCAACCCCTGCTGGAATAGCAACATCAATAATATTTAAACCATCAAAGGCAGGAGAAACAGAAAAAGATTTAAAGAATGATGTAGAGTTCCAGAAGTTTTTAAGCAGCGGAGGTACAGGTGATCCTAATAAGGAGAATAAGAAGAAAGATAAGAAGGATAAAATAAGGATTAATGAGAAACAAAAAGATCACATTTTTAGAGATGCAGATGGACACTTTGCAGAAGATAATCTGAGCAATAGGCAAAAATTAGAGGATGTAGTCAATAACGGTGAGAACTATCTTGGTAAATATAGATTTGGAAATGATTGGTATACAAAAACTAGTGTAGATGGAACCCAAACTTGGGGAAAAGTTAGAAATGGGAGTATTGAAAATGGTGGCATAAATAAGATACCTAGAAGCTATAATTCTCAAACAGGTTTATCTAATCCTATTAAACCGTAAATTATATATAGAGGAGAAATAATATGACATTAACTATAAAAGAGGCATTTGAATCAATGGTGAAGTATTTAGAGATGTATTATGAAAGAACAGATTCTGAAGATATAGGTAGTTTGCTTGGTGATATGATATTGCTTGAAGATGGTATTACATCAGATCCAGCAGTATGGAATGATTGGATTACATGCATTAAAATAATAAAACAGCAATAAGTTTATTACCTATTCCACTTAAAAAGAAATGGATATGATATACTGGATAAAAGATGATAATATAGTTAGAAGACGTTGATTTGAGTCAGGCGGTAATGAAATAGTGGACTTAGATCTATCAATCATGGTAATCCCAAAATGCATCCAGAATGGCCGCATGAACATGGACCAAGAATTCGATAGAAAGAGGTGTAGAATAGAAATGGATTGGATTGAAGTAAATTCAAAAGAGGACGTAGATTATCTTAATGATATCTTTGGTAATTTTCATGATAGCTGCTTAAAAGAAATTTGCTTTTCTTCTGGTGGTTATGTTCAAGAGGATCTATCAATGCATGCTTTAGGACAACCTATCGCTAGATTTCTTTTTCAACGGCAATGGGAAAATCCTTCGGCAATAGAAATAGAATTCAGGGATGTTATTCAGATTAATATTAAACCAGAAGGAGAAAATGAGTTCGTAGATATAATGATAGCACACCTCTATTTATATGATAATATATTTTTTTGGAGTGCAAGGGATTACGAAATCCATGAAGCTGATAAAGATTGCCATACTTGGATTTCAGCCAAAAGTGTCTATTGGAGAATAAGAGATGATTTTCTTGGAAATAAGAAAATCTATATGCAAGATTAAAAAGAGTATAAGGAATTTCGTGGTTTCAGGTAAACTTTTAGAAGATATTTTATTTTTATACAGGTGATTAATTATGATATATATTAAATCTGTTTATTTTAATAAAAGAATGAAATATGATGATTCTGCATATGAATTTAAAATTCCAGCAGTAGATAGGATGATAAAAGATAATGATGAATTAACATTTAATACAGATATCAACATATCTATTTAAAAAATTGTTTAATATAGATTAAAAAAACATTGGTAAATTAGATAAACTACTACATTGGTCCAATTCAATACCAGAAACTTGTAAAGTTCTTAACAAAGGATAGAATATAGGCTGTATCCTTAAGGTAGTAAAATTTAAATACATATTAAAAAAATAAGCATTAAATAATGCTTATTTTTTATTGGTTTTATAGTATAATAGAAAAAGAATGTATGAACTATGGGAGGAAAGCATATGAAGAGTAAGATAAAGAGATCGCTTTTAGGGGTAGGAGTAACTGCTATGCTCATTGGATCTACTATAGTATTCTCAGAACCAGGATCCGATAGTGATCCTTTAGTAAGTATGAGTTATGTAAATAATAAGGTGGAGCAATTAAAGGAGTACATAGATGCAAAGACTGGAAGTTCTAAAGGAGAAAATACTACAGACGAGCTATCAGTAGTTGAACTAGAAGTAGGAGAGTACTTAATAGGAGGGGCTGGTACAGAGATCATATTAAGAGGAGGAAAGTCATTACCTTATGGAGTTGAAGTAGATAGGGGATTAGTAGACGTAACTGATGGAAAAGATCTTGATAATAGTGGTGAACTATTGCCCTATAATCATTTAATAGTGATTCCTAGAGATGATGGAAGAGGAGCTTATGCTATCTCCAACTCTATATTTATGGTAAGAGGAAAATATGAAATAAAATAGGATAGAGTTGGATTGAAGGGAGGGTATTCTACAGAATGAAAGTACTTCATTTAATAAGTGGAGGCGATACAGGTGGAGCAAAGACCCATCTGATTTCTTTAGTAAAGGGATTAAATAAGATTATAGATGCAAAGGTAATATGCTTTATTGAAGATACATTCTATGAAGATGTAAAAAAGGCAAATATAGATATAGAGGTATATAAGCAAAAGAGTAGGTCTGATATGTCAGTAGTCAATAGACTAGTAAGAGAGATTAAAGAAAATAACTATGATGTCATTCACTGTCATGGTGCAAGGGCAAATTTTGTAGGGATGTTTTTGAAAAGGAAGATAGACAGACCTATGATCACTACAATTCATAGTGACTATAGATTAGATTTCAAGGATAATTTTTATAAGCGACTAGTATTTACTACTTTAAATACCATAGCGCTAAAGAAATTCAACTATTATATTGCCATATCTGATAATTTCAAGGATATGCTCATTGAAAGAGGGTTTAAACCAGATAGTATCTATATAGCGTATAATGGAATAGATTTAGATGTAAGCCCTAAATATGTTTCAAGAGAAGAATTTCTTCAAAGATATGGTATAGATGGTAAGGACAAGGTTATAGTTGGTATAGCTGCACGTCTGGATCTGGTAAAAGATCATGAGACTTTTATTAGGGCAGCGGCTAAAGTGTTAGAAAATAGAAAAGATGTATTATTTTTAATTGCAGGAGATGGAAATGATGGAGATAGATTAAAGAGCATGGTTAAAGAGTTTGGCATAGAGGACTATGTTCATTTTCTCAGACATGTGAATGATCCCTATTCATTTTTCAATACTATAGATATAAATGTGTTGACTTCTATAAGTGAGAGCTTTCCCTATGTAATTTTAGAGGGAGCTATGATGAAGAAGATGATAATATCTACTAAAGTAGGAGGTGTAAGTCAGTTAATAAAAGATGGCTACAATGGGTATCTAATAGATATCAAGGATAGTCTGGCATTATCTGAAAAGATAGAGAGTCTATTAGATGATAGGAGTAAAATAGAAGATATGGGGGAAAAGCTATATAGAGAAGTGGAAGAGAGATTTTCTTCTGATTCTATGGCAAAGACTCATGTATATATATACAAAGAAATTATAGAAAGATGGAGGACTAAAAGATGAAGATAATCAATGAGAAAGGTAAACTATTTGGGATAATAAATGTTATAGATTTGACTGTATTGTTAGTAGTTGGGTTGTTGTTAGTAGGCGGAGCAAAGAGGATGAAGTCTAGGCCAATAGTAGCTAATGAAGATTCTAAAGCAATAATTACTTATGAAGTTTCAGATATAAGAATGATGGCAGTAGAAAACATCGTTGTAGGGGACCCAATATATCACTATGATAGAGGGGGATATGTAGGAAAGATAGTTGAAGCTAATTATGAGCCATATAAAGAACCAGTAGAGTTAGATGGAAAATGGGTAGATGCAGAAGTTCCAAATAAATATGTAGTGACTTTTAAAGTAGAAGCAGATGTAAAAGACAATCCTGATGTCATCATAGTAGGTGGAGAGCATACTAGAATTGGGGTACAATATAGATTAAAAAATAAGAAAATAGCATTCTTTGGAACAGTAGTTGGTATGGAAGTACTGGACTAAACTAGGAGTGATGACATGTATAACAGTCTTGTTGTTGGATTTTTAGTAAAGATATGGAATATCTTTGTATCTCTATATGAAGGTAGTTTAATTAAGAAGATAATAGATGGAATAAAGAAAGTCTTTGCTTTTATGTTTAAGGGGTCCATTGTTAAAGATATATTTACAAAGGACAATCATATAATCGAAAAGAGTGTATTTTATAGGATATATTCTTGGTTAGCGAAGATTTATGAAAAGATTTGGACTGGAATAAATAGATATATGAAGAAGAGTGGAAAGACTAGCTTTGTTCACAAAAATATATCTGTGCTATTCAAGGATGATATAAAGGTCATAGGGACAATCTCAATGTTTATATTCTTTTTTTGTACGGGAGTTATCGTAAGAAAGTTTTTAGACGGATATCTCTTGGGAAGGACAACTATCATCTCCATAATCTTGATAATAGGATCTTTAGTGACCATATCTCTAAAAGACAATATAAAAGAAATTTTAAATAGTTCATATGTATATAAGTTTATTGAAAGTTTATTTACTATAGATGAAGGGGGAGATCAATGGTGGTAGAACAAGGTAGAAACATAGGAAAATTTATACCTTTTTTATTAGGGATAGTTTTTTTTACCTTATATAATATTGTCTCCTTAAAATATTTAGCTTTAGGTGCAATAGGTTTGATAGGTATTGCCTTAATTCTATATGATATAAGATTGGGACTTATGGCTAGTGTATTTGTATTGCCGTTTTTACCAGATATGTTGAGTTTGTTATTTATGTTTTTCTTAGTTGGAGTGTTTTTCTATGGTGAGACCTTTAAGGAACATCAGCTGTTGACTCAGAATCCCATAGATTTTCCTATTATACTATATGGAATTATAATTGTAATATCTACAATTACATCTATAAATCCAACTGGTAGTTTTAGGGATTTGGCATTGCACCTAGGGGGAATTAGTTTTTTATTCGTCATGACGAATAGCATTAAAAATAAAGAAGATTTCAATAAGATAGTAGTAATGTTAGTGTTTTCAGCTACTCTAGTAGCACTATACGGCTTATATCAGTATGTAGTGGGAGTAGAGATAGATGCTGCTTGGTTAGATGTAGAGAATAATCCAGATATTAGGACTAGGGTTTATTCAGTATTTCATAATCCAAATATATTAGCAGAATATTTGATAATGACAATACCATTGTCTGTATCCTTGTTTTGGCATAGCAAGAGAATGCATAAGAAGGTAATATTTTTAGGTACAACTTTGGCTATGTCTTTAGCGCTGGTATTGACCTTATCTCGTGGTGGATGGTTGGGATTTGCCTTTTCAGCTTTGATCTTTATCTTATTAGTTGAAAAGAGATTATTATTGACATTGGTACCTATAACATTGGCAGGTGTATATCTTTTGCCACAGACTATAATAAATAGGATATTAAGTATAAAAAATTTAAGCGATACATCAAATGCTTATAGAATAGAGATGTGGGATATAACTATTGATATCATAAGAGATCATTGGATAGCAGGAGTTGGATTTGGACATTTGCCATTTAAACAGACTTTTGAAACATATATAAGGACAATGCCTACATTTCATGCTCATAATACTTACTTAGAAACAGCTGCTGAAATGGGTATACCAGGCTTATTGGTTTTTCTATTACTCTTGTTTATCTTATTTAAATATGGTATCAATAAATTAATTAGGGTAGAAGATAGATATATAAGTATCATGTCTGCAGGAGTTTTATCAGGATTAGGAGGAGTTCTACTTCATGGTGCTGTAGAAAATATTCTCTATCTTCCAAAGATAATAATCACCTTTTGGATATTGGTTTCATTTGTATTGACTTTAGTAAGAATCCAAGATAGTAAAAAGGAGATTTCTTAACAAAGGAGAATTTATATGAACTCAGTTAAATCAATACTCATGTCTGGATATTATGGATTTGACAATAGCGGTGATGACGCAATACTGAAGGCCATAGTAAAAGATATAAGGAAATCTGATGAAAATATAGAGATAGTAGTTTTATCTAATAATCCAGAAAAGACTAGAGAGATGTATGATGTAAATGCAGTTAATAGGTTTAAACTAAAGGAAGTATTTAAATCTATTAGAGAGACATCTCTACTTATAAGTGGCGGTGGAAGTCTTTTACAGGATGTAACTAGTACTAGATCTTTATTTTATTATTTAGCTATTATGACATTGGCAAAGATGTTAAAAAAGCCAGTCATGGTCTATGCCAATGGTATTGGACCTATAGACAAGAAAATAAATAGATTTTTAACTAGATTAATATTAAACAAGGTGGATTTAATTACCTTAAGAGAAGAGGATTCTAGAAGATATATACAGGATATGAATATATATAATGAAAATATAATGGTGACTGCAGATCCTGTCTTTACTCTAGAACCAGTTTCAGATAATAGGGTAAAGGATATATTGAAGGCAGAGTCTATTCCACTAAGTGAAGGATTTATAGGTATTTCTATAAGAAAATGGAAAAATGATGATGGACTAATAGATATCATTTCTAGGGCCATAGATTATGTAACAGATAAGTATAATATAAAGGTGCTTTTAATTCCCATGCACTATCCTGAGGACTTGGATATTAGTCTAAAAGTATTAGGTAATGTGAAGACCGAGGAATGCTTTGTACTTAGAGATAGATATAATGTCGAAGAGATAATGGGAATTATAAAGATATTGGATCTCATAGTAGCTATGAGACTCCATTCTCTAATATATGCTGCTACTCAGGAGGTGCCGATGGTAGGTTTATCTTATGATCCAAAGGTAGACGGCATATTAAGCTCCTTAGAGATGGAACATATATGTCATGTAGAAGATCTAGAGTATGAAAAGCTAGTTGAGAACATAGATGATGCATGGAAGAGAAGAGAAGAACTTAAAGATAATTTAAAAAGGCGAGACAAAGAATTAAAGAAAAAAGCTCTATTGAATGTAAAAATGGCTTTAGATTTATTGGGGATAGGTGATTAGGTGGATATAGTAGATGTATTTGGAGTAAAGATACATAATACCAGTTTAGATGAAGTGACTGATATAGTAGATGAATTTCTAAAAGGGGATAGTTTAAAGGTGATCTATACCCCAAATACGGAAATTGTAATGGTAGCTAAAGATGATAAAGAGTTGATGGAACTCATAAATAGGGGAGATCTGATTATACCAGATGGTATAGGACTTATCTATGGATCTAGAATTCAAAAGAGACCTTTAAAGGAAAGGGTAACGGGATTTGATACCTCTATGAAGATGCTAGAAATCGCAAATAAAAATAGTTATAGTCTATATCTATTAGGTGGAAAAGATGGAGTAGCTAAGGATGCAGCTAAGAATATAGAGGAAAGATATCCTAATATTCGGATTGCAGGATTTCATCATGGATTTTTTAAAGGAAGTCATATTGGCTTAGTAGGTGAAGAGGAAGAGCTAGAGATAATAGATGATATAAACAGATCAAATCCAGATATTATATTTGTAGGGCTAGGGTTTCCAAAGCAAGAGATATGGATAGATGCGAATAGGCATAGATTAAAGGGTAAGGTAATCATAGGCAATGGAGGTGTTATGGATATTTTATCTGGAAATGCTAAAAGAGCACCAGAGATATATCAAAAACTTGGATTAGAATGGCTATATAGATTGCTAAAGGAACCTTCAAGGTTTAAGAGGCAATTAGTACTGCCTAAATTTATGATATATGTGTTGTTCAATAGAGATGTAATCAAGTAACATATGGACAATCTTAGGACCTCTGACATAGTTTAGAGGTCTTTTTTAAACGGATAAGGAAAACGTATGTCAGTTGTAGAACTATGAACTGTGCATTGTGAATTGAATTTAATATATTGAATAATCCACACCTATATAGAATAGTAATATTATAGAGATGTTTACTATGTAA
The DNA here is from genome assembly GCA_052067355.1 of Tissierellaceae bacterium HCP3S3_D8. Taxonomy (GTDB): domain Bacteria; phylum Bacillota; class Clostridia; order Tissierellales; family Tissierellaceae; genus CABMKH01. The sequence goes on along the minus strand of JBQHQH010000001.1, from coordinate 87,362 downwards.
TTGGGGGGATTAAGTTGAAGAGATATTTGATTTTTGGCTTGGCCTTGGTCATTATAATGGGTAGCCTTATTGTACCTAAGATAATAAAAGGTAAGGAGGGATTGATTAAATTTAAAGAATTAGAGGAGAAGGATATTCCAGAGAAGATAGTTGAGATGCTACCTAAGTATATTATGGAAGAAAGGGCAATGACTTGCAAATATAGAGATGATATATATGTAGTAGTTGCACGAGGAGAAAAGAAATCAAAGGGGTTTTTTGTAGATATAGAGAAAATAGTAAAGGAAAGTTCATCTAAAGATAAATTTGACATAGTAGTATATGCAAAGTTTATAGATCCAGATCCGAATGAAATATTGCCACAAGAATATGATTATCCGTTTATTATAGTAAAGACAAATCTTAAATCAATGCCTGAGAATATACATTTAGATATTGAATATGTGGACTGAAGAGTATAATGGATTGTGAGGTGTACATATGATAAATAGAAGGATGAAGTTTTTAGTAGAAGACAAGAAGATAGGTATGGCAAAGAAGATAGTGGACGCCTTGACTTTGCGAAATATGAATATAATAAAGATGGAGATAAATCCTCCTTATATTTCTGTTGAATTAGAAGGGAAAAAAAAGAGTTGGGAAGGATTTGAAGATTGGTTAAAAAGAGAAGTTAAAGAAATCTTAGATATAGTAAAATTAGATATGTTAGATTTTGAAAGACGAGCAAAAGAATTACAGACCATAATAAACAATATGACTGTTGGAGTAGTAGCGGTAGGGCAGAAGGGAGAAATACTATACTACAATAGCAAGGCAGTAGGCTTATTGAGTATTGAACCAGAAGATGTAAATTACAATATAGCAAGAATAGTTCCCATTAACATATATGATCCTGAGATAAATATAGAGGACAAAGAGGGAATAGAGATCTCTCAAAAGATTAGAGGCAAGGATGTAAATGTCATCATGGATATAAGGTTGGTAAAAAATGAAGATGGCAAGAAGATTGGAGCATTACTCATATTGAGGGAGATGGATGAAATCAGAAGGTTGGTACAATCCATCTCTAGACCATCGATGAATACATTTGAAGATATAGTGGGAATATCTAAATCAATCAATGACACTAAGTCATTGGCAGAATCTGTAGCGAAGACTGAATCCAGTATTCTGATACTTGGAGAAAGTGGAACGGGAAAGGAATTGTTTGCAAGAGCCATACATATGAGTAGCAATCGAAGCTATGGACCATTTGTAGCAGTAAACTGTTCTGCAGTTCCTGATGGATTGATGGAAAGTGAATTCTTTGGATATGAAAAGGGAGCGTTTACAGGGGCAAATAATTCAGGAAAGCAGGGATTATTTGAGTTGGCAACAGGAGGAAGTCTCTTTCTTGATGAAATAGGAGATTTACCTATGCGTTTACAGGCTAAGATACTGCGTGCCATTCAAGAAAAGAAGATTCGCAGAGTAGGTGGGCAAAAGGAGATATCTATAGATGTTAGGATAATATCGGCAACACATAGAGATCTACAAGCTATGGTAAGGGGAAAGACATTTAGAGAAGACCTCTACTATAGATTAAATGTAGTTCCTGTTCAAATACAACCTCTTAGGAAGAGAAAAGAGGATATAATAGTTTTAGCTAAGAATTTTATCAAAGTACTAGGTAAGGACATGGGTAAAAGTGGATTAGAGATGACAGAAGAAGCTTTAAATGAACTATTGAATTATAATTGGCCAGGCAATGTGAGAGAATTACAAAATGTAATGGAAAGGGCAATAATATTTGCAGAGGATAAAATAGATGTTGAGCATTTGATGATTCAACATAAAGAACCCAATATAGCAGAAGAAAGATGTATGGAAAGTTTGGACGAACCTAAATTTCCAATAGAATTGCCAAAGGTAATAGAAGATTTAGAGTATAGGTATATACGTGAAGCAATCAGAAAATACCATTCTTCTAGGGAAATAGCAAGGGCGTTAGGTATTTCTCATACCACTGTAATAAATAAGATTAAATATTTTAATTTGACTTTGTAAAAAAAGTTTACGATTGTAAAGAATATTTACATAATTTGTAAATGTATTTTACAGTAAAAATATGACAAGACAGCAAAGTGTAGGATTAGGCTATTCTCACTTTGCTATTTTTATGGCATGACATTTGCATATATAAATATGTAGAGAAAACATTTTCATAATATGGAGGTGAAAAATATTTACTGTCTCTATGATTTTCGTCAGTAAGTTTAAACCATTGGCATAAGAGTATTGACCTACGATCAGTTTAAAAAATTCAATTTAAAACGAGTAGGAGGTTTACAATGGGAGAAAAAAAATCAGCTGGAAATATCGAGAATCACAATAAGTTTGACTCAAAGATCGGTTTTATATTATCATGTGTTGGCTCAGCAGTAGGAATGGCAAATATATGGGCCTTTCCCTACAGGTTAGGAAAATATGGAGGAGCGGCATTCTTATTAGTATATTTATTCTTTATTGCATTGTTTTCCTATGTTGGGTTATCAGCAGAGTTCGCTATTGGAAGAAGAGCAAAGACAGGTACATTAGGTTCCTATAAATTGGCATGGGAGTCTAAAGGAAAAGGAGAAATAGGTGAAAAAATAGGGTGGATACCATTATGTGGATCCATGGGTATAGCCATAGGATATGCAATTATAGTTGGATGGGTACTTAGGACATTGGTAGCTTCAATTACTGGGACATTATTTGAAATTGAGTCAGAAGTATTTTTTCAACAAGCTGCTGGTAGTTTCGGAAGTTTATCATGGCATTTTATAATTGTAATAGGTACATTATTGACATTGATGCTAAGTGCAAAGAGTATTGAAAAGACAAATAAAGTTATGATGCCAGCATTCTTTATTTTATTTTTGATATTAGCCATAAGAGTTGCTTTTTTACCAGGTGCTGTTGAAGGATATAAATATTTATTTGTACCAGATTGGTCATTTTTAGGAAATCCAATGACATGGGTTATGGCCATGGGGCAAGCATTCTTTTCTTTGTCGGTAACAGGTAGTGGAATGATTGTATATGGTGCATATTTGCCAGATGATGAAGATATAGTAAGTGGGGCATTATCAACGGGAATCTTTGATTTAATAGCTGCATTAATTTCGGCACTTGTGGTTATCCCAGCTTGTTTTGCATTTGATATACCACCAAATGCAGGGCCACCATTGATGTTTATTGCCATACCAAAGATATTGGCCCAAATACCTATGGGAAGATTATTTGCTATATTATTCTTTGTTTCCGTAGTATTTGCAGGAATTAGTTCTCTTCAGAACATGTTTGAAGTAGTTGGAGAATCTTTAGAGAATAAGTTTAAATTAGGTAGAAAAAGCGTTCTAATACTATTAGCTGTAATATGTTTAGGAATTGGTATATTTATTGAATCAGAACCTAAGGTAGGCATGTGGATGGATGCAATATCCATATATGTCATCCCATTTGGTGCAGTTCTTGGAGCATATTCTTGGTATCATGTTCTCGAAAGTGATGAGTTACTAGAAGAACTAGATAAAGGTAGTAAAAAGGTACATGGGAAAAAGCTTATCAATATAGGGAAATATATATATGTACCAATTGCATTTGCAGTACTTGTATTGGGAATAGTCTTTGGGGGAATAGGTTAAAGAACATTTTAACTCTAATATGCAGATATACACCTTACTTTATCAAATGATGAGTGAGGTTTAAATAAAAATTTAAAAAACCAATAAATATAAGGGGGAATTTATAATGGACATGAACAAATATCCAGCAGAACCATTTAGAATTAAAAGTGTTGAGACTGTAAAGATGATTAACAAAGAAGAAAGAAAAAAGGTTGTTAAGGAAGCAGGATACAATACATTTTTAATCGACTCAGAAGATGTATATATAGACTTACTAACAGATAGTGGAACTAATGCAATGAGTGATAAGCAATGGGCTGGAATGATGCAAGGTGATGAAGCATATGCAGGAAGTAAGAACTTTAAACATCTAGAGGAGACAGTTAGAGACGTATTTGGTTTTGAGCATCTAGTTCCAACACATCAAGGCCGTGGTGCTGAAAATATACTTTCAAGGATAGCTATTAAACCTGGCCAATATGTTCCTGGAAATATGTATTTTACTACAACTAGATACCATCAAGAATCTAATGGTGGTATATTTGTAGATATAATTAGAGATGAAGCTCATGATGCTGCTCTTGATATCCCATTTAAGGGAAATATAGATGTTAATAAATTAGAAAGACTTATTGAGGAAAAAGGTGCAGAAAATATAGCTTATGTATGCTTGGCAGTTACAGTTAATCTAGCAGGTGGTCAACCAGTTTCCATGGCAAATATGAAAGCCGTAAGAGAACTTACTGCAAAACATGGAATTAAGGTATTCTATGATGCAACTAGATGTGTTGAAAATGCATACTTTATAAAAGAACAAGAAGAAGGGTATCAAGATAAGACAATCAAAGATATAGTCAGAGAGATGTTTAGCTATTCAGACGGAGCTACCATGAGTGGTAAAAAAGACGGTATAGTAAATATAGGTGGTTTCTTAGCATTAAGAGACGAAGATTTATTCTTAGCAGCTAAGGAATTAGTAGTAGTATTCGAAGGTATGCCATCTTATGGTGGAATGGCTGGTAGAGACATGGAAGCATTAGCAATAGGTCTTAAGGAATCTCTTCAATATGAATATATCAGACATAGAATACTTCAAGTTAGATATCTAGGAGAAAAATTAAAAGAGGCAGGAGTACCAATTGTAGAGCCAGTTGGAGGCCACGCAGTATTCTTAGATGCTAGGAGATTCTGCCCACATCTAGATCAAGAACAATTCCCAGCACAAGCATTGGCAGCTAATCTATATGTTGAATCAGGAGTTAGATCCATGGAAAGAGGTATAGTATCAGCTGGTAGAGATATAAAAACTGGTGAAAACCACAAGCCAAAATTAGAGACAGTAAGACTTACTATACCAAGAAGAGTTTATACTTATAGACATATGGATGTAGTAGCAGATGCAGTTATAAGCCTATATAAACATAAAGAAGACATCAAGGGATTGAGATTCGTATATGAACCAAAACAATTGAGATTCTTCACAGCTAGATTCGAAGAGATTTAAAAATAATTTTAAGAAGAAGTCCTATCATATTGATATGGACTTCTTCTTTTATCTAAAAGATATTATTTTACTATTGAAAAAATTGTAGGGAAATTTTAATTCCCTACAATTTTGTGCTATAAAGAAGACTTACGCTTTTATTCAGTTGCAAAATTATCAAAATATCCTTGGACAAGGACTACTGGAGTACCCTTATCTCCGCTACCACTAGTTAAATCACATAGACTGCCTAATAGATCTGTTATCTGTCTAGGAGTAGTACCTAAAGACTCAGCTTGACCTAATAGATCTATATCTTTACTATATATCTTTTGTTTAACTGCAGCTAAGATATCTTCTTTATTTAAATCGCTTAATTCAGTATCTACTACATATTTTAGCTTAAGCTCATTAGGAGTTCCGCATAGTCCTTTTGTGTATCCAGGGGATACTACTGGGTCTGCAAGTTCCCAAATCTTTCCTACAGGATCCTTAAAGGCTCCATCGCCATAGACCATAACTTCCACATTTTTTCCAGTTTTCTCTATGAGCTTTTTTTGTATCTCTTCAACGTAATATTGACTATTTCTAGGAAATAGCTTTACTTCATGATCTGATGCCAAGTTGGAACCTAATAGTCCATATTCTGGATTATATCCACTTCCATCTACAGGAGAAGCCAGTATATCATCTATTCCAAATACTAGATTTGCACCAGCAGATTTTAAAATTCTTTTAGTCCTCTTTCTTTCATGGACATTGGCTACTAAGACATCTTTGGTATAATTAAGTATGGTACGGGGGTCATTAGAAAAATAGATATGTATATTTCCATTTCCCATTTCCTTATATAGATTTACATAGTCTATTCCTGTAAAAGGATGAGTTACTTTATCCCCAAATAATCTTCTGTAATCTTCTTCAGTTAATACATCAGAATAGGGATTGATATCCAGTTCGTCCATTTTATCTATATCCATTAGATGGTTTCCAACTTCGTCTGATGGATAGCTCAACAGAAGATGAATTTTTCTATTACTCATTGCGAACCCTTTTAACAATATTGAAAATCTATTTCTACTTAATATAGGGAAAACAATACCGATTTCATCATGAAATTTAGCTGCCACATCTTTTGCAATTGCATCAACAGTGGCATAATTACCCTGTGCTCTAGCTACTAAAGATTCAGTTATTCCAATGACATCTCTATCTTGAATTTGAAAATTCTCACTTTTAGCAGCTTCTAATACAGAATCAACTACAATGTTAATTAAGTCATCCCCTTCTTTGACTATGGGGGTTCTTATTCCTCTCACTGTAGTACCAATAGTTCTATTCATAATTATTGCCTCCCAAATAACAAAATTAAAACATCTTATATATTATATCATATTATTGACAATTAATAACTTTTTTTTCAGTAAAGATGAAATTTACAGGTATATCAAATTTATCTTTTGGAACTTCATCTATCATTTGTAATTCAAAAGCTATTCCAATTGTAACTACATTGGGTAGATTAGATAGGAACCTATCATAATATCCTCCCCCATATCCCACTCTATATCCATTTTTATCAAAGGCAACTCCTGGAACTATGATCAGATCTATTTCTTCTGGAGGAATAAATCTTATGAATTCTTTCTTTGGAGTCAATATATTATAATATCCTAACTCTAGTTCTCCAAAGTCTAAAATATGAGATGCCTTAATCTCCCTAGTCTTAGGAAAAGTAATGGGAACAGTAACTCTCTTTCCATCAGAAATAGCTTTTCTTATAAAATCATGGGTATTTACTTCATCAGAAAAACTTATAAATGTCATGATGGTATTGGCATTTTTGTAATAAGATGAATTTAAAACAGAGCTTGTTATGGTTTCACTAAAATTCTTGTGGTCAATATTCTTCAATTTTCTTCTTTTTTCTAGAATTTCCTGTCTAATTTGCTTTTTTATCAAATAAATCACCTCAAACAGTTTATTTATCTCTTAATCTATATTATAATATATTACTAAGAGAATAAAAATACATATACTGGATAATACTTATTAGTTTAGACATTGGGGTGGGAAATTTGATAAAGCTTATAGATGTAAGCAAAGAATATGATAATGGCGTAAAGGCCTTATCTAAGATAAATTTGAATATAGATAAAGGTGAATTTGTATTTATTGTAGGCTCTAGTGGAGCTGGGAAATCTACTTTAATAAAGTTATTGTTAAAGGAAGTAGAGCCAACAGACGGAAAGATATATTTAAATGATATGGATATAACAAAGGTGAAAAATAGGAAAATACCATATATCAGAAGGAATGTAGGAGTGGTATTTCAGGATTTTAGATTATTACATAATAAAACTGTATATGAAAATGTGGCTTTTGCTATGGAAATATTGGGAATACATCCAAAGGAAATTAGGAGAAGAGTACCTATGGTTCTCAGTATGGTAGATTTAAGTAGAAAGGCTTCTTCATTTCCAGATCAGCTATCTGGAGGAGAACATCAGAGAGTAGCAATAGCTCGAGCCATAGTAAATAGTCCGCCTATACTCATAGCAGATGAGCCTACTGGAAATCTAGACCCAGATACTGCAGCAGAAATAATGCGAGTTCTTATGGATATCAACGCCAGAGGAACTACAATTCTCATGGCAACTCATGCAAAGGATATAGTAGATAGTATGAAAAAAAGAGTCATAGCTATTGAACACGGTACAATTATTAGAGATGAAGAGAAGGGTGGTTATGGCTATGACATTTAGACTGTTTAGAAATATTAGTAGACAGGGTTTTCAGGGAATGTGGCGTAATCGAGGAATGGGACTGGCATCTGTATCTTCCATTGCAGCCGTACTTATGATATTGGGAGTTGTACTTATATTGATTCTAAGCATCAATTCCCTTGTGATGGATACTCAAGAAAAGTTCGACGAGATAGAGATATTTTTAAATGATGACATTACAGATAAAGAACTCATAGCTATAGAAGATATGGCACGTAATAAGGCAGGAGTAGCATCTGTAACATTTAAGTCAAAAGATGAAGCATTGGATAGCCTAAAGAATAGGTGGGAAGATGATGCTTATCTACTAGAAGGACTAGAAGAAGAAAATCCATTGCCAAATTCCTATGTCATTAAGTTGGACAATATAGAATATGCTGACGATATAGTAAGAGATGCAAAGGAAATGGGCGGCATAAAGAGAATTCAATATCACAAGGATATTATAGACAAGCTTATGATATTTGCCAACTACGTCAGAATTGGTGGTATAGCCATAATTGCAGCTTTAGTTTCTGTATCCATATTTATAATTTCCAATACTATAAAGTTGACAGTTACATCTAGGAGTAGAGAGATAAGCATAATGAAATACGTAGGGGCTACAAATGGATATATCAAGGGACCTTTTGTAATAGAGGGAATACTATTTGGCTTATTGGGAGCATTGATATCTATAGTAGTGATCTATTATAGTTATGGATACTTTTTCGACTTGGTCAATGAAACACTATATTCTCTATTTACAATAATGTTAGTTCCACCAACAAAGATATTTAAAGACATTTCTATTATGTTTATATCTATAGGTGCAGGTATTGGGGCTTTAGGCAGTTTAGTTTCTATGAAAAGATTTCTTAATGTTTAGGGGGATATGTCTATGAAGAGAAGAACTATATATTTTTTAGTTATAGCTATCATATCTTTAAGTTGCATACAGGCATATGCGGATAATTTAAGTAACTTAAGGAATGAACAAAAAAATATAAAAAACCAAATGAAAAATACTGAGAAACAGATAAAAAATATTGAAAATAAGACAAAGAGCGTATCAAAGGAAATACAGGATTTGGACATGAAGATGGACAAGGCTACAACAGATCTAGAAAAAGTAGAAGAGGAATTAGTAAGAATAGAGAAAAATATAGACAAGACTCAAGTAGAATTAGAAGAAGCAGAGAAGAAATTAGAAGAGAGAAAGGAAGCTTTTAATCAGAGAATAGCTGTAATGTATATGAATGGAGATACGGGATATTTAGAACTATTGCTATCTTCTGATGATATTCAAGATTTTCTATCGAGAAAAGAGATGGTCAAATCCATTGCAGAATATGATAAAGAGCTTATTAAGTTCATGAAAGAACAAAGGGATATTATAGATGATAAAAAGAATGAACTAGAGGCTCAGAGAGCATCTGTGGAGGTTACTAAAGCTAAGTTAGAAGCAAGGAAAAAAGAATTAGCTAAGGTGAGTCGTGAAAAAGAATTACTTATGGGAAGATTAGTTCAAGATGTAAAATCACTTGAAAAGGAATATGATAAATTAAATGACTATGCTAAAGATATAGAATCTAAGATAGTGAAATTACAGATAAATACAGGACCATATTCAGGAGGCACCATGGCTTGGCCATTAGCAGGTTATAGTAGGATAAGCTCTTATTATGGATATAGAATACATCCAATATTTAAGACTAAAAAGCTTCATACTGGTATAGATATTCCAGCACCTACTGGTACTCCTGCAACAGCTGCAGCCGATGGAACTGTAATATATAGTGATTGGTTAGGAGGTTATGGTAAAGCTGTTATGATAGACCACGGAGGAGGTATTGTAACTCTCTATGGACATAATTCTTCATTAGTAGTATCTGTGGGTAGTAAAGTCAAACGAGGAGATGTAGTATCTAAAGTAGGAAGTACAGGGGTATCCACTGGTCCTCATTTACACTTTGAAGTTAGAAAAAATGGTGCATATGTAGATCCGATTTCTTGGCTAAAGGGGAATTAATATCCCCTTTTTCTTTTTAGGTATAATGTGCATGATAATTTAATAAAATATAGATAGGCTAAAATATATGAGGTGAAATAGATGTCCAATAAAAAAAACACAACTATATTAGTAATATTATTGATAATAACTAATATAATAACTTTTGGATTGACCAATATAATGACGGTACAATTCAATCGCAAGGTAATACTTCCTAGAGAAGAATATGAAGAGCTATACTCTACATATAAGGATTTTTCCAAGGTATTATATGTAGAGGATATGGTAAAAGAGAATTATCTGAGAGAGGTAGATGAAAGTAAGTTTTTAGATTGGCAACTAAAGGGAGTAGTTCAATCATTGAAAGATCCATATTCCCAATATCTTACTGCAGAAGAATATAAAGATCTTACTGAACAGACAGCAGGAGTATTTGGTGGAATAGGTGTAATTGTAACACCAGGTGAGGATGGTCTCATTACAGTAGTAGCCCCAATAGAGGATACGCCAGGAGAAAGAGCAGGTATAAAATCTGGAGATAAGATAATAAGAGTAGATGGAGTAGAGTATCTTGCTGGAGATATGGATTCCGCTGTAAAGGTCATGAAAGGCAAACCTGGAACAAAAGTATCTCTTACTATAATGCGTAAAAATAAAGATGGAAGAAACGAAGTGGTGGATAAGGAGATAACTAGGGAAGAGATAAGGCTTGTAACGGTGAAATCCAATATAATAGATGGTGATATTGGATATATAAATATTACATCTTTTGATGAGTTGACATATGAAGATTTCGTCAAAGATCTGAGAAAGTTAGAAAAGGCAAATGTAGAAGGGTTGATCATAGATTTAAGGAATAATCCAGGAGGACTATTAAATATTTGTGCCCAGATAGCTGATGAGCTTCTAGGTGAGGGAGATATAGTCTATACACAGGATAAGAATGGAAATAGAGAGTATCTGAGATCTAAAAAGTCTCAAACGGAGCTACCATTGGTGTTGTTAGTAAATGGTGGAAGTGCAAGTGCATCAGAGATATTATCTGGAGCAATAAAAGATCATAAAAGAGGACAATTGATTGGAACCAAGACATTTGGAAAAGGTGTAGTACAGAGGATTGTGAAATTACCAGATGACTCAGGACTTAAGTTGACAATATCAGAATATTTCACACCTAATGGTACTAATATTCATGGGATAGGTATTGAACCAGATATTGTTGTTGAATTAAACGAGGGTGTAGAAGAGATTGGAGTAGGCAATTTAAAAGAAGATAATCAGCTACAAAAGGCATTAGAAGTTTTAAGAGCTAAAATCAAATAAGAAGACACAAAAAAAGGGGAAATGTATATGGACGGACTATATCTAATTGTATATTTTACAATTATTGATATATTAAAGACATATGTATCTCCTTTTTTTATTTTGATGCTAATCATCATCTATTTTCAATATAGGGGAATTGTAGATTCCCCAATCAAGGCTACTATTACTTCTGTAATATATGGAAGTTTAGGCGGTGTAATAGCTACAGTTCTATTTATCTATTTGAGGATCTATATAATTCCTAAAGATTTTATATATATATTTGTTGTGGCAATTTTATTATCTTTAATAGATGCTAGATTCATGTGTTTTGCATATGGGGGGAGTATTGTAGCATTGGGAAATCTCATATTTAAATATCCTACGATAGATTCTCAAGAATTAATGATAGTAGTGGCAATATTTCACCTAATTGAGAGTATCTTGATCTTGTTAAATGGCAAAAGTGGAAATACCATAGATTATTTTAATATAAGGGGAAGAGTAGTACAGGGATACTATTTTAATAGATTTTGGCCACTTCCATTTGTCATATTTATTGGAGATACTATGATTAGACCTATGACATTGATGGCAATTTTAAATTATGGAGATTTTACAGTATCAAATTACCCTAAGATAAAGACCATAAAGACAGCTATAATGCTTTTTACTTATAGTAGCATATTATTTATAATAGCTTTTAAAAATATAAATCCTTTTTTGTCACCTATATTTGCAGTATTGGGACATGAATTTATAGTTCACTACAATATCTACAGAGAGAGGTCATAAGAATATAGATAATTAAAAAATCCTAGGATGTAAAATTACCTAGGATTTTCTTCGTCTATTTGAGATAAATCTAAAGAGTAGATAATCTGAGTTTTTTCACTTTCAAAAGGAAGAGAAAGATTTACATATAGAAGTCTATCTCTATCGTTATAGAAGACTTGATCACTGTTGATACTAGCTATAGGAGTAATTTCCTTGTTTTTTATATCATATCTGTGTAAAGTGAAGTCATTATCAGCCTGATGCTTTTCAATTAAAGCAAGACTTTTACTATCTAAAGTGAAATATTTAGTAATATTTAAGTTAATATTATCGTATAGATTTTCCCTGTCTAAGTCATATATAGACAATATATTGCTATCTTCTTTTTCGTTGAATTTTAAATAGGCTATTTTATCGTGATCTATAAAGCTAGGTTTATAGCCATGAAATTCAAATTTAAATTGTTTCCAATTGTCGGTTAAGTATATCTTAAGTTTTTTCTTATCCTCATTTCCTTCAGAGATTAAAAAATCGTCATTTATAATCTGTAAATCTGTGATATCTTTAGAAATAAAATGTACCAAATCTGTATGGTTTGTCTTAGTATTATGTTCATATATATAAGATTTGTTTTCACGTGAATCTATGATATAGAGGTTTTCATCGTCTTTCCAGCGAATAATCTTTGGGATTATAGTATTTGCAAATAATATCTTATAGGCTTTTTTGTCCTGTGCTCCTATGATATAGAGTTCATTGTTCTTATCATTTGTATCTATGAGAGATACATATGAAGCATCTGGATTAAATTTAGCACAAGATATTTTATTCTTTGATGAATATAATATTTCCCTATGATTATTCTCTATATCATATATCCAAAGGATTTCCTCTTTAGGATTATGATTTTCATCCATTTCTTGTTTCTTATATATAATAAATTTATTGGGTATATAGTCTAGTATATATCCTTCATCAATATAGGAAGATATAAAATCCTTACTATATTGTATGATACTTCCATCATTGGAGTCTACTAAAACAGATAGATTTATAATAGGTGTTTCATTGTTATAGATATCAAATATATTTTTATAAGTGAGTTCCCAGAAGATCTTTCCCTCTTCGTCTAAAATGTCCACTAAAGGAAAGGTATTAATGGAGATTTTAAAATCTGAATTTATCTTGTTTACAATTTCATTGACTCCTAGTTTTATCTTTATAGGTTCATAATTTTCGTTTACGATATTGAACTTTAGGCTGTCACGATTTTTGATTTTAAAATCTTTAAGATCTATTAGAACTTGAGGAACTACCAGATGTTTTTTTTGTTCATCTGTTTCATTCTTAACATATATATTGATTTCATTACCAGATTTTTGAATCTTAGTCACATTAACTCCAGAGGATTCTACTAGACCTAAGGAAGCCAATAGTCTAAAGTCTAAATCCTTTTTAACGATTTCCACATTTGGCTCTAAATTTTGGAATCCTTTAGATAGAATGACTTGCTCCACATTATAACTAATATTGGTATCGTCTTTATTTTCAGTAGAACTATTTTCCTTGAAGACGATTGGATTTTGTTTAGTATTTGTGCAAGCTGGTAAAAAGGATATAGAAGCTGTTAAAATAAATAAAAGTAGCATACGCTTCATCAAAGCTCACTCCCTCTCTCATATTTTACAATATAAAATGATTTTCTACAAGGATAATTAATTATATAATTAGCTTTGACAATAATATAAAATAATATATAATGTAATAAGGAACTTATGTTCAAATGAGGTGATTGAAATAAATAAATTTAAGATAGAATCTAACTATAGACCTACAGGCGATCAACCCGTTGCAATTGAGAAATTGACACAAGGTATAAATAAAAATTTAAAACATCAAGTGCTCTTAGGAGTAACTGGATCAGGTAAGACTTTTACTATGGCTAATATAATAGAAAAAGTACAAAAACCTACTTTGGTAATAGCTCATAACAAGACACTTGCTTATCAATTAGCCAGTGAATTTAAGGAGTTTTTCCCCAATAATTCAGTTGAATATTTTGTCAGTTATTATGACTATTATCAACCAGAGGCATATGTGCCACATACCGATACCTATATTGAAAAGGACTCTTCCATAAACGATGAAATCGACAAATTACGCCACTCAGCCACAGCAGCTCTTTTTGAGAGGAGAGATGTAATCATTGTAGCATCAGTATCCTGTATATATGGACTTGGAGACCCAATAGATTATGAAAACCTAGTAGTATCCCTTAGACCGGGTATGATCAAGGACAGAGATGAAGTGATGAAAAAGTTAATAGATATCCAGTATATGAGAAATGATATCAATTTTGTAAGGGGAACTTTTAGAGTAAGAGGAGATGTGTTGGAGATATTTCCAGCGGCATCTAGTGAAAACACCGTTAGAGTAGAGTTCTTTGGAGATGAAATAGATAGAATAGTAGAGGTAAACTACTTGACAGGTGAAGTGATTGGTCTTAGAAATCACGTATCAATATTTCCTGCATCTCACTATGCTACTACAGAAGAAAAAGTAAAGAGAGCATTAGTAACTATTGAAGGAGAATTAGAAGAGAGATTGAAGGAACTTAGGGACAAGGATAAATTAGTTGAGGCTCAGAGATTAGAGCAGAGGACTAGATATGATTTAGAGATGCTAGCTGAAATGGGATTTTGTCAGGGAATAGAGAACTATTCTAGACATCTAAGCAATAGACCAGCAGGAAGTAGACCTTTTACTCTTATAGATTATTTTCCAAAAGATTTTCTAATAATTGTAGATGAATCCCATGTCACTATACCTCAAATAGGTGGAATGTATAATGGTGATAGATCTAGAAAGATGAATTTAGTAGAATATGGATTTAGACTTCCATCTGCATTGGATAACAGACCTTTGCAGTTCAGTGAATTTGAATCTATGGTAAATCAAATAATATACGTGTCGGCAACTCCAGGACCTTATGAATATAAGCACAGTGAGAATACGGTAGAACAGATAATCAGGCCTACTGGACTATTAGATCCAGTTATAGAAGTAAAACCTATAAAACATCAAATAGATGATTTGGTCTCTGAAATAAATAGAGTTACAGATAGAGGAGAAAGAGTTTTAGTAACTACATTGACTAAGAAGATGGCAGAGGACTTGACTAAGTATTTTAAAGAAATAGGGATAAAGGTCACATATCTTCATTCAGATATAGATACCATAGAGAGAATGGAGATCATTAGGGATTTAAGATTGGGAAAATATGATGTATTAGTTGGAATCAATCTCTTGAGAGAGGGATTGGACTTGCCAGAAGTATCTCTAGTAGCTATCTTAGATGCAGATAAGGAAGGATTTTTAAGGTCAGAGACATCATTGGTACAGACTATTGGTAGGGCAGCTAGAAATGTAGATGGAAAAGTAATCATGTATGCGGATAATATTACAAAGTCCATGGAAAAGGCAATACATGAAACTAATCGAAGACGGGAAATACAGGATGAATATAATAGATTACATGGCATCACTCCTAAGACCATAAGCAAGGGAATTAGGGATATCATAGAGGCTACTATCGTGGCAGAAGATGAAGCGAAGTATGAGGAGACATTTAGCAATGACGAGATAGAATCTATGGTAATAGGTTTAGAAGGTGCCATGATAAAAGCAGCAGAGGAATTGGATTTTGAAAAGGCAGCAGAATTGAGAGATAAGATAATAGATTTAAAAAAGATGTTAAAATAATGAGGTGGAACATTTAATGGCAAAAGATAAGATAATAATTAGAGGTGCCAAAGAGAACAATCTGAAGAATGTAGATTTAGAGCTACCTAGAAATGAGTTTATAGTATTCACTGGATTAAGTGGGTCAGGAAAATCATCTTTAGCTTTTGATACTATATATGCAGAGGGGCAGAGGAGATATGTTGAGTCCCTCTCTAGCTATGCACGACAATTTTTAGGGCAGATGGATAAACCAGATGTAGAATATATAGAGGGGTTGTCTCCTTCAATATCTATAGATCAGAAGACTACAAATAAAAATCCTCGTTCTACTGTAGGGACAGTAACAGAGATATATGATTATCTAAGACTTTTATATGCTAGAATAGGTACTCCCTATTGTTATAAATGTGGGAGGGAGATATCTTCTCAGACAGTAGATCAGATGGTAGATAAGATTATGGAACTTGAGGAGAGGATTAGATTTCAGATATTGGCACCAGTTGTTAGAGGTAAAAAAGGTGAACATATAAAGGTATTAGAAAGTATTAAAAAAGAGGGATTTATAAGAGTTATAGTAGATGGAGAAAATCATGAGATATCTGATGAAATTAAGTTGGAAAAAAACAAAAAACATACTATAGAAGTAGTAGTAGATAGAATTATAGTCAAGGAGGGAATAGAGGGAAGGCTCACTGATTCCTTGGAAACTGCTTTAAAGCTTGCTGATGGATTAGTCATAGTAGATTTAATGGGAGAAGAGAGATTGATGTTTAGTCAAAAGCTTGCCTGCCCAGATTGTAATATAGCTATGGAAGAGTTGGAGCCAAGGATGTTTTCTTTTAATAATCCATTTGGAATGTGTCCAACTTGTAGTGGAATTGGCTTTTACAAGGAAATAGATCCAGAGCTTGTGATTCCCAACAAAAATCTAAGTATAAGAGAAGGCGGCATTGCACCATTTAGCGGTTCAGCAGAGGGAACTTATTATTATGAGATATTTAAAAATTTAGCACAGGTCAATGAATTTAGTTTAGATAAACCATTGAAGGAAGCACCTAAAAAGTTTTTAGAAGAACTTCTATATGGAACTGATAGGATAATCTCTTTTAAATTTGAAAGCCATTTTGATGGAACAAGGGAATACAATGGAACTTTTGAAGGAATTATACCAAATCTAGAGCGTAGATATCATTCTACTAATTCAGATTATATGAGGGCTAAGATAGATGAATTTATGTCAGAAAATCCATGCCCTAAATGCCATGGAAAGAGATTAAAAGATGAGGTATTGTCTGTTAAGATAAATGGATTAAATATAATAGAGACAACAGATCTATCTATTACTAAGGCAATAGAGTTCTTTTCAAATTTACAATTGACAGAAAAACAGAGATTAATAGGAGATCAGGTTCTCAAGGAGATAAACGAAAGATTAAGTTTTTTAGAGAATGTAGGATTAGGATATTTGACTTTATCTAGAATGGCTAGTACCCTATCGGGTGGTGAATCTCAGAGAATTAGATTGGCTACTCAAATAGGTTCTAGTCTAGTGGGAGTAGTCTATGTATTAGATGAGCCTAGTATAGGGCTACATCAGAGGGACAATACTAAGCTATTAAAAACGCTTAGAGATTTAACTGATTTAGGAAACACTTTGATCGTAGTAGAACATGATGAAGATACTATGTATATGGCAGACCATATAGTGGATATAGGACCGGGAGCAGGGATTCACGGTGGATATGTTGTAGCAGAAGGTACTGTTGAAGATATAAAGAACAATCCAAATTCCATCACTGGTAAATATCTATCCCATAAATTAAAGATT
Organism: Tissierellaceae bacterium HCP3S3_D8; assembly: GCA_052067355.1. Taxonomy (GTDB): domain Bacteria; phylum Bacillota; class Clostridia; order Tissierellales; family Tissierellaceae; genus CABMKH01. The sequence goes on along the minus strand of JBQHQH010000001.1, from coordinate 69,796 downwards.
GAAGTACCAGAGACTAGAAGACAGCCTAATGGAAAATGGGTGGAGATCATAGGAGCTAAGGAGAACAATCTAAAGAATATAGATGTAAAAATTCCCTTAGGTGTATTTACAGCTGTTACTGGAGTTTCCGGCTCAGGTAAGAGTTCTTTAGTCAATGAGATATTATATAAATCTTTGGCACAAAAGTTAAACAATGCAAAGATTAGACCTGGTAAGCATGATGAAATAAGAGGACTTGAGTATTTAGATAAGATTATAGCCATAGATCAAAGTCCAATAGGCAGGACTCCAAGATCTAATCCTGCTACTTATACAGGTGTATTTGATTATATTAGAGATGTGTTTGCCATGACCAATGAGGCTAAGATGAGGGGATATAAAAAGGGAAGATTTAGCTTCAATGTAAAAGGTGGTAGGTGTGAAGCTTGTAAAGGAGATGGTATACTGAAGGTAGAGATGCATTTTTTACCAGATGTATATGTTCCTTGTGAGGTGTGTAAAGGGAAGAGATATAATAGAGAGACATTGCAGGTAAAATATAAAGGAAAGACGATTTCAGATGTGTTACAGATGACTGTAGAAGAGGGACTAGAATTCTTTGAAAATATTCCAAGGATAAAGAGGAAGTTAGAGACTTTATTTGATGTAGGATTAGGGTATATAAAGATTGGACAGTCTTCTACAGAATTATCTGGTGGAGAGGCACAGAGGATAAAATTAGCTACAGAATTATCTAAAAGGGCTACAGGTAAGACCATATATATTTTAGATGAGCCTACTACGGGACTTCATTCTGCAGATATTCACAAACTCGTAAAAGTATTAAATCAGATTGTAGAGGGGGGAAATACTGTTATAGTAATTGAGCATAATCTAGATGTAATAAAGACTGCAGATTATATAATAGATTTAGGACCCGAAGGTGGAGATAAAGGTGGCACCATAGTAGTTACAGGGACTCCGGAAGAAGTAAGTCAAAATAAAAAGTCGTATACTGGTCAATTTTTAAAGAAGATGTTGGAATAGTAAAGGGGGAATAGATGTGAAAATTACAGTTTTAGAGCCACTAAGTGTTTCTGAAGAGAATTTAAGAGAAATAGCAAAGCCAATTACAGACAGAGGACATGAATTAATCATATACAATGAAAAGACCTTAGATAATGAAGTACTAAAGGAAAGAGTAAAGGATACAGATATATTAGTCATAGCTAATTCTCCATTGGAAGGAGAAGTCATAGAGGCAGCAGAAAATTTGAAGATGATTTCAGTAGCTTTTACTGGAGTCGATCATGTGGATTTAAAAGTATGTAGAGAAAGAGATATTTTAGTCAGTAATGCTGCAGGATATAGTACTCATTCAGTAGCTGAACTTGCCTTTGGAATGATAATTTCACTATTGAGAAATATAGTTCCTTTAGATAGAGTTACTAGAGAAGGTGGTACTATGGCAGGATACAGACGAAGAGATCTATATGGAAAGACATTAGGAGTAGTAGGTACTGGTGCCATAGGAGCTAAAGTAGCAGAGATAGGACTAGCCTTTGGATGCGAAGTTTTGGCCTATAACAGAAGTGAAAGTGAAGGTTTAAAAGCTAAAGGTGTAAAATACATGGATATAGAGGATATCCTTAGAGAAAGTGATATAGTGACAATTCATCTACCATTGACTGCTGAAACAAAGGGCTTTATTGATGAAGATAAGTTAAGGCTTATGAAAGAAGATGCAATTTTAGTCAATACAGCTAGAGGGCCAATCGTTGACAATACAGCATTGGCGAAGATTTTAAAAGAGGGAAAAATTGCAGGGGCAGGAATAGATGTCTTTGATATGGAACCACCATTAGATAGAGATTATCCTATATTAAAAGAAAAAAACGCAGTTGTTACTCCTCATATTGGATTTGCTACAGAGGAAGCTATGGTGAGAAGGGCTCATATTGTATTTTCTAATATAGATTGTTGGCTTGATGGAAATCCTCAAAATATAGTTAAATAGCTATATAAAAATGGAGTATGAGATGGTACTATCTCATACTCCATTTAAACATAAAATCCCCAAACATATCCATAACTACATCATTCATTTCATTTTCATCATATATATAATAGCTTATCTTGTTTATATATTCTCCCTCACCAGGTATTGTTGCTGTTACCATATTTTCCAGATCTATTTTTTTAGCTGCCTTAGCACCTTTTAATATGGTAGATAGAGGAATATTTGTCTCTACATAGTCAAAATAGGTATCGATAAATGTTGGCAATTTTAGGATGTTCTTAGGCTGTAATGTTTGTTTTACCATTTCCTCCATAAACATCTGTTGTGCTTTTATTCTATCTACATCTCCTCCAGGATATCCAGTTCCGTCGTTGTTCTTTCTCCACCTCAAGAATTGAATTGCCTTCTCTCCATTTAAGGTCTGCGGACCTTTATCAAGATTTACATGGAATTCTTTGCCCTTTGTCCTATCATCATATTTCATTCTTCTAGGAACGTCTATATTTACACCACCAATGGCATCTACAATTTTCTCTACAGCTTTATAGTCTACTTTTACATAGTGATCTACATCTATATTTAGGAAGTCTTGTACAGTTTTTAAAGTTAAATCTACGCCTCCATAGGCATGAGCGTGGTTTATCTTATCTAATTTGCCCCTGACAGGAACCCTAGTATCTCTAGGTATGGATAGTAGTTTGATCTCTCCTGTCTTGAAGTTTACACTGGTAAGCATCATGGTATCAGTACGTTCATTACCCGAGCTTTTAATATCATATGTGTCAACTCCAAGAAGTAAAAATAGAATCTCATCCTTATTCTTTGGTTCTAATGGCGTATCTTTATCATCGGATTGACTATTTTCATCAGTATCTTTTTTATCATCATATCCATCCATAGTAGAAGCAGAGTCAATATTTAAGAGTAGGGCATCTCCAAATTTTACATATGTAAAAGTAAAAAATAAAACTGAAATAATAAAAGTTACAAAAAATTTTCTTTTCAAAATTACACCTCATTTTAGTATGATGCTAAATCAACTATTTAATATAATACTACAATTATTTATTAATTACAATTAAAAAAGAAAATGTGTTACTTTATTGTAACTTTAATGACAATAATACTTAGATTATTTACAAATTATTAGGATTGGCTATTATACCAATCCCAATAGTCTAACTGTACTAGTAAATAGAAAACATAATACAATACCTACTAGTGTAGGAGCTAAAAAGGAGATAAGGCTCCATTTAAAACTCTGAGTTTCTTTATTTATAGTAAGACAAGTAGTAGCACATGGCCAGTGAAAAAGGGTAAATAACATGGTAGACACTGCAGTTAGCCAAGTCCATCCGTTATCTATAAGTAATGACTTAAGTTCATGCAGACTATCTAATTCTAGCATTGATCCCATAGACATATAGCTCATGATTATAATAGGAATGACTATTTCGTTTGCAGGAAAACCTAAGATAAATGCCATTAATATATATCCGTCTAATCCAAGGAGTTTTGCAAAGGGGTCAAAGAAGTTTGCAAAATGGTTTAATACACTTAGATTGCCTATATTAATATTAGCCATTATCCATATTATAAGCCCAGCAGGAGCTGCCACCATTACCGCTCGCCCTAGTACAAATAGGGTTCTATCCAATATAGATGTTATGATCACCCTTCCTAATTGTGGTCTTCTATAAGGGGGGAGTTCTAGAGTAAAGGTAGATGGCAGACCTTTTAATATGGTTTTAGATAAAAGTTTAGATATCAATAGAGTCATTATAACTCCTAGGACAATCACTGAAGTTAGAATCAAAGCTAAAATAATAGATTGTAATGGTCCAACAAAGAAACCAGTAAAGAACATGGAGATAATAGCTATAAGTATTGGGAATCTTCCATTGCAGGGAACAAAGTTGTTGGTAATAATGGCTATAATTCTCTCTCTAGGAGAATCAATAATCCTACATCCTATTACTCCTGCAGCATTGCATCCAAAGCCCATACACATGGTCAAAGCCTGTTTTCCACAAGCACAAGACTTTTGGAAGAAATTATCTAGATTAAAAGCTATTCTTGGCAAATATCCCAAATCCTCTAAGAAAGTAAAGAGTGGGAAAAATATTGCCATTGGTGGAAGCATTACCGATACTACCCAAGCAAGGGTTTTGTATATCCCTAAAACTAATACGTCATGAATCCATTGAGGAGTACCAAGCCATTGGAAAAATTCTGTAAGTCTATCTTGAAACCAAAATAATCCCTTAGCTATTAGATCAGAGGGGAGGTTAGCTCCAGAGATAGTGATCCAGAATATAATAGACAATAATAGTATCATAATGGGAATTCCAAAGACTTTAGAAGTAAGATATGAGTCTATTTTTCTATCGAAACCATTATAATTTGGATCTTTAAATGAGACAACTTCTTTGGAGATGCTTTCACTTATGGAAACAAGTCTGGATACGACTTTATCACGAAATATATCATTGTCTATTCCGTTTTCAGATAAGTAGTTTTGGGATTTTTCTAGTTCTTCCATTAGTTCTTGATTTTCCCTTAGATTTAATCCAAGATATTTATCTATGGAGTCCAAGATAGTATTTTCTCCATCTAAAAGCTTTAAGGATACCCATCGAGTATTTAATCGACCTTGAATAATAGGGGATAATACATCTTCTATATGAGATATTGTTTCTTCAATAATATCATCATATAATATATCTATGGTTTTTTGTGAAGTTCCTTCGATGGAGACTCTATGAATGGTTTCCACAAGATTTTTTAGACCTTTTTTCTTAAGGGCGGTACTTCCTACTACTGGTACTCCTAGTCTATTTGACAGTCCTTTTAGATCTATGGATATACCCTTTCTTTTGGCCTCATCCATGAGATTTACACATACAACTACCTTAGAAGTTATTTCAATAGTCTGGAGAACTAGATTTAGATTTCTTTCTAGACATGTAGCATCAACTATGACTACAGTAGTATGGGGATTTCCAAAACATATAAAATCCCTAGCTATCTCTTCCTCAATGGAGTTTGCCATCAAAGAATAGGTACCAGGTAAATCTACTAATACAAAGTTTTTTCCTTTATATTCATAACATCCTCTAGCATTGACTACAGTTTTTCCGGGCCAATTGCCTGTATGCTGCTTTAGACCAGTAAGGCTATTGAAGACAGTACTCTTTCCCACATTGGGATTTCCTGCTAATGCTATTGTTTTATCAGATAGCATGAAATTCACCTCCAAGTCATATTATTTCTACTAATATTGTAGAAGCCAGTTCAGAACGGAGAGCTATGACAGTACCTCTAATGAGATAAGCTACAGGATCTCCAGATGGACTTGTATGCAAAGGCTTTATTATAGTATTTTCAATTAGGCCTAGATCTAATAGTCGCCTTCTTATTAATCCAGCTGAAGTCAATTCTTTTACTCTACATTTTTCGCCAATAGGTATTAGATTAAGTGGCAAAATATTGGACATATAAACATCTCCTTATCTTTATAAAGTAATTCATATATTCAAAATATGTTATATGGTCTAAAAGTGTTACCTATCCTATCACCAAAAAAGATATAGGTAATAAAATAGTAATAAGATTATATTGAGGTGATGATTATGTATAGGGATTTAGTTATTGGATGGAATAGTGTAGCTGAGGTAAGAGGAGGAAGCAAGGTACATTATATAAATTTTGATAATGCAGCTACAACTCCACCTTTTAAATCAGTTTTAAAAGATATTGTAAGTTTCTCTCCAAATTATTCATCAGTACACAGAGGGTCAGGATATAAGTCTATCATATCTTCTAAGGTCTATGATGAAGGAAGAAACATAGTATTAGATTTTATAAATGGGAATAAGGACTATCATACAGTTGTTTTCTTGAAAAATACAACAGAATGTATCAATAAACTATCCTACAGATTAAAAGATACCTTAAAAGATAAGATGGTCCTATTTACATATATGGAGCATCATTCAAACTTATTACCTTGGAAATATAGATATGATACAGATTATGTAGAAGTAGATAGAGATGGAAGATTGTCCATGGAGGATTTAGAATATAAGTTAAAGAAATACAAAGGGAAAGTAGGATTAGTAGCTGTAACAGGAGCATCTAATGTAACTGGATATATAAATCCGGTACATAAAATTGCAAGGATGTGTCATAGATATGGAGCAAAGATCCTAGTAGATGGAGCTCAATTAATCCCACATTGTCCTTTTGATATGAAGCCAATAGGAGATCCAGAGCATATTGACTATGTAGCTTTTTCAGCTCATAAGATGTATGCTCCCTTTGGAACAGGTGTGTTGATTGCACCAAAGGATGTATTCAGAGAGGGATATTCAGAGATGATTGGTGGAGGTACTATTGATTATGTATCTATGAAGGATATCATATGGGCAGATCCCCCTGAAAAGGAGGAAGCAGGAACTCCAAATTTAATGGGAGTAATAGCATTGATCTCTAGTATACGGACTTTAAAAGATATTGGTATGAAAAACATTGAAGAATATGAAAGGAATCTAACTAAATATGCCATAAAATTGATGCAGGATATACCAAATCTTATACTATATGATGATCTAGATGTGGATAATAAAGTGTCTATTATCTCATTTAATATAGAAGGACTTTCTCATTATGAATTAGCTGCTATTCTTGGAAGTGAAGGAGGGATAGGAGTTAGGAATGGGTGCTTCTGTGCACAACCTTATGTTCAGAGACTGTTAAATATTTCAGAAGAAGATATAGAAAAATATATTTTTGATAGAACTATCTCTAGACCAGGATTAGTTAGGATAAGTTTTGGACTATATAATGATTATGATGAAATATATCTATTAGCTTACCTACTCAATAAGATTGGCACAAATATAGAATTATATAAATCTGAGTATAGAAAATCTCCTTTCGACTAATCCTAGTTGAAAGGAGGTTTTTTATCTATGAATAAGAAGATGAGTATACTTATGTTCAGTGGAGACTATGATAAGGCTTTGGCAGCACTTGTATTGGCTAATACTGCTAGGGAAATGGATATAGAAGTGACTATGTTCTTTGCATTTTGGGGACTTATGCTGATTAGAGATCCCAATAAGATGCCTGAAGAAGATAAGACTACATGGGAAAAGATGTTTGCCAATATGACTCCAAAAGGTATAGAAGCTCTCCCACTGTCTAAGATGAACTTTGCAGGGATAGGTAAGAGAATGTTGGAAGAAATGATGGAAGATACAGATACACCGCCATTAAGTGCATTTTTAAAAGGAGCTATCAATAAAGATGTAAATATAAGGGTATGTAAATTATCCTGTGATGTAATGGGATTTACCAAGGAAGAGTTAATAGATGAAGCTGTTATAATAACGGCAGAAGATTATCTAAAAGATGCATTAGAATCAGATATACAGTTATTTATCTGATTGTGGTGGAGAAATAAATTTAAGGTGCTGTTTCATAACTAATTAATTATGAAACAGCACCTTTATTATTTTTATGGTTTTCTATAAATTAACTGATAATCTAGTCACCAAGGTGGAATTGGTAGCTCAGGATTAAGTTACAATATAGTTTCTAAAGGAAAACGTAATTTAATCAATTGAATCTTTACTATAGAATCTATGAAGGAAGAGGAGAATATTAAAGGAGAAACAATAATAAGATATAGTATAGATAATAAGGTCATTGAGGTAAAGAAGTATAAAAATACTTTTTTTAACTAGTTATAGTTAGAAGGAGTATTTTTATCTGATATATCAGAAAAATCTGTTATATTTCTCCTGATTTGTAGTAATTACTATTTTTATATAGTATAATTCATAATATATGAGTCTCTAATTAAGGTAGTGGAAATATATAATAAAAAATTAAAGGTGATAAAATTGAATTATTTAACCCTAAAAAACATAAGTAAGTCCTATAATAAAGATTTAATTCTAAAAGATATCAATATTGACATAGACTTAAAAAATAGATTTATATATTCTTTAATAGGTCCAAATGGAGCAGGAAAGACAACTTTAATGAAAGTTCTTGGAGGAATTTTATATGCAAATAAGGGAGAAATATTTTTAGATGATAAAAAGTTACATATAGAAAGCTATTCACAATGGGCAAAGGAAAATGCAATTTATTTACCTGCTGGAGAGAGAAGTTTAAATACAAGAAATTCAGGTTATGATAATGCAATTTTCATTGGTTTATTAAAAGGTGAAAATAAAGACATTTTGGAGCAAAGAATTAAAAAGTATTCTAGTGATTTAAATTTAGGAGACATAATCTATAGACCTATTGAAGAACTTTCTACAGGGCAATTGAAAAAAATTCAAATTCTTGTTGCATTGTCATCAAATAGAAAGCTAATATTACTAGATGAGCCATCTATAGGTTTAGATATATATGGAACTGAAGAGCTTAAAGATGTAATAAAAAACATATTAATAAATGAGGATAAGACAATTATCATTTCGTCACATGATATAAACTTGCTTGTAGAGATGACTGATAGAGCCATATTTGTATTTAATGGAGAAGTTATAAATAATGTAGACCAAAAGCTCTCGTATGAAAACATTAAAGAGTTGTATTTCCAATATAAACATGAGAGGAGAGTGTTTAGTTGAAAAAGATATCAGGTTTTTTTAACCTAGTAAAAATTCAAACAAAGATGAATCTCATTTCAATGTTTCGATATAAAATGAGCTTAATAACAGAAATATTGTTATTTGTAGGAATATATATAATGATTATATTTTCAAATGATTATATGGTTATGAATAGATATTATGGAGCTAATTTTGATGATAGTAGAATTCTGGTGCTTATAGGGTATTTATTTTGGCAGATAAGTAGTATAGCTTTAGGTCTATCTTCTTCAGCAATAAGTAATGGGTTAAGAGAAGGAACTTTAGAAATGAAAACACAAGGTAATTATTCTCTAACAGTTATATATTTTATTGATACTATAACACGGGCATTATATTCACTTATCATAATAGCTATCTTAATTTTTATCACTATGATTATTTCTGAAGTAAATTCATCTGATTTATTGAGTTTGATAAAAATCATACCAATCATGTTACCCAGTATTGTAGGTATGTTTGGAATAGGTTTAGTTATGTCTGGATTTACTTTAATGGAAAGAAATATTAGCCAAGTTATTTTGTTGATACAAGGATCTATACTCATATTGTCTACAACTACAAATCCATCAATTAACTTGTTTAATAAGATAATCCCCTTTGTCAAAGGCGTTGATATAAGTAGAAATATATATCTAAATTTAATAGTGAATTTAAAAGATGTATTTTATTATTTATTCATAAATTTTTTATGGGTGGTATTCGGACATATAATATTTAATAATATGATAAAGAGGGTTAGATACAAAGGCTCTTTTACAAAATTTTAATTGATTGTGGTAGAGAAATCTACCACAATTTTTTCAATTTATAGTATTTACTATTCTTATATAGTATAATTGATATACAAGAAATATAGGGAGGGATACTATTGAGTATAGATGAGAGGTTGAAGAGTTTAAGAAAACTGATGAAAGACAGGGGGATAACTGCATATATAGTACCAACGGCAGACCCTCATCAATCTGAATATGTAGCAGATCACTATAAGAGCAGAGCGTGGATATCAGGATTTACTGGATCAGCAGGAACTGTAGTTGTTACAGAGGAAGATGCAATACTATGGACTGATGGGAGATATTTTATACAGGCAGAAAGTCAATTAAAAGGTTCAGAATATAAACTATTTAAGATGGGAATACCAGGCTTTCCAAGCTATATAGAATGGCTTCAAGATAATTTAAAAGATGGAGAAACTATTGGGTTCGACGGAAGGATATATTCTCAATCAGCATTTGAAGAATTGGAAGAGAAGTTTAAAAACAAGGATATTAAGTTCGTCTATGAGTATGATTTAGTAGGAGAAATTTGGAGTAATAGACCTGAAATTCCTAAGAGAGATGTATTCATTCATGAAGTGAAATATACAGGACTTACTGGAAAAGAGAAAATTCAAAGAGTAAGAGGAATAATGGATAAAAAAGGTGCAGATTATTTCCTTATAGGAAGTTTAGATGATATAGCATGGCTATACAATATTAGGGGAAGAGACATTGTGAATAATCCTGTAACTATTTCCTATGGTCTAGTATCCATGGATGGAGCTTATATATTTGTAGATAGAGATAAGATCAATGGAGAAGTAGAGAGGTTCTTAGAAGAAAATGGCGTGGAAGTAAGAGAATATAAAGAAGTGGTAGATGTAGTAGGAGATATCCGCAAAGGTTCTACTGTACTTTTAGATAAGTCTAGGATTAACAGATGGTTATATGATGTAATTCCAGAAGGATGTAGGATAATAGATGAAATGGATATAACTACAAGATTAAAGGGTGCCAAAAATGAAGTGGAAATAAAAAATCAAAGAAACGCCTATATCAAAGATGGAGTTGCCTTAACTAAATTTTTATATTGGCTAGATAGTAATATTGGAAAGATAAAGATAACAGAGCTATCAGCAGGTAAAAAGGTTGAAGAATTTAGAGAAGAACAAGATCTATATATAGAACCTAGTTTTGGAACTATATCAGCCTATGGTGCAAATGCAGCTATGGCACATTATTCTGCAGACGAAGATTCAAATGCAGTTTTACAAGAAAAGGGTTTATATCTAGTAGATTCAGGTGGACAATATCTAGATGGAACTACTGATATAACTAGGACTATTGCACTAGGAGATATAAGTGATGAAGAGAAGAGGGATTTCACTTTAACCTTAAAGGGACATATAAATTTGAACAGTGCCAGATTTTTAGAAGGAACTACAGGATATCAACTAGATATAATCTGTAGATATCCACTTTGGAAAGAGGGAATAGATTTTAAACATGGTACAGGACATGGAGTTGGATTTTTACTAAATGTCCATGAAGGACCACATAGAATATCCTCTGTTCCTAATAATATAGCCTTAGAAAAAGGTATGGTAGTGAGTATAGAGCCAGGAGTATATAAGGCAGGAAAGCATGGAATTAGAATAGAGAATATAGTAGTGGTAGATAGAGATATAGAGACAGAATCAGGACAATTTATGAAATTTGAAACTCTATCTTTAGCTCCTATAGATTTAAAAGCTGTTGATCCATCATTGTTATCACAAGAAGAAAAGGATTGGCTAAATAATTATCATAGAAATGTATATGATAAGATATCTCCATATCTGGCAGAAGAGGAAAAGACTTGGTTAAAGGAACAGACAAGAAGTATATAAGATGTTAATAAATATAAGTAAACTTAGATTCAATGTGAAACAATATTAAAGAAAACAAAAAACAAAATTCCTATGTATATCAATATTGTAAATATTGGAGAATATCCAGAGGTTCAATACCAGATAAAACCGTGATTAATCACGGTTTTATAACTTTATCTTACATAATTTTTTCTTTTATAATGTAATCAACAATATTTTCTAAAGCTACTACATCTTTTTGTTCAGCTAAAGTCACAATTATTGATCTTTTTTTAGGTATTATTGCTAATGTTTGTCCATCTGTTCCATGGCCAAAGAAAATATTTTCTTTACCTAGCCAAAGACCATGGGCATAGGCAAATCTTCTAAAAATTGCATTAGGAGTGTCTACATCTTTGGTACGAGTAGTAGATACAAGGATTTTTTCAATCCAATCCTTTTCAATTATTCTTTCATTATCATATTTACCATAATCCATCAGAATTTTTCCAATTTTTAATAGGTCTTCAGGCAATAACCAAAGTCTAGTAGCCCCTGCTAGATAATTACCGTATTTCTCCCATTTATAATTCTTTATATTTAACTTCTTAAATAAATGCCTATTTGTAAATTGAAGCAAATCTTCTTTTAAAAATTCTTGAAGTACTACAGATAATAGGTAAAATCCTGCATTAGAATATAAATAATGTTCTCCAGGTTGATGTACAATTGGCTCATTTACAATATAGTTCAAGTATGTAAATGGATCCATTTCCGCTATGTCATCACGCATAAGGAGAATTTTGTCATAACCTATAGTATGAGTTAATAGATGCTTAACTTTAATCTTTTTAAGATAAGGTAAATTTGATTTATTAGATAAATCAATGATATCTTTTATAATAGGATAAACATAAGTGTTTTCATCAAAATGAGGATAATAACCTTTTATTGATAAATCTCTTGCTATGCCCGTAACTAAAGTTAAAACTGTTTTACTAATACTTCTTATATCAGAAAATTCATGTCTATTATTGAAGCGATGTAATAAAACATCATTATCTACACTAATAAGTAGCGAATGCATATTTAATTTATTACCTTGTGAATCTTTTACTGTATCAAACATATTTACAATTTCAGCGAAATCTTTTTTATTCATTGCAACCTCCTATAATGATCTAACAAAATCAACTACTATTCCCATTATTGCTTAACAAAACTAGTAAGTTGATTTAAATGACTTCAATTTCATGTTATCAAAAGTCTGACAATTGTCAAGGGAAAAAGCACATAATTTATAAACATTCACATATGACAATAAAAAATTGAAATTCAACTTATTTTTATCTGTATTAATATCAAAGATTTATTATTATTATTAAATTAGCAGATTTAGAAAAATAAAAAAGACTCTTTATTTACTACATTTTGTATCTTTTAGAGTAATTGATAAATGTAATAATATATAGAAATAAAGTAGTACAATTTCGTAAAATAAGCCATATGTTTAAAAATATAAAACTATTTATACTTAAATAATTAAATTTATAATTTTTCCACTACCCTATATTGAATAGTTTTTAAAGATTATCAAAAGTGACGTCCCTTTAGAAAAATCACATATGTGCAACTTAATGGAGAATGTGAATATTTTATTGACATTGATAAATATTTTGTTATCATAAGATTTAGAAGCAGATCTTTGATGGGAACGTTTTAAAAAAAGGGGGTGAATTAATGGAATTAATTATTGTTGTTATTGCAGCTATGGGAGGTGGGATATTTGCATCCATAATTGGAGGGACCAATGCATTTATTTTTACAGGCTTAACAGGTTTGGCAGGAATAATTATGCAAATGTCAGGTGGGGGAGAGGCATTCTTGACTGACATTGCAGGAGGACCTTTTTTTGGACCACATGTTGCTTTTAATAGTGGTGTAGTAGCATTAGCGCTACTTAAAAGAATAAAAAGTAATGATAAAGAAGGAGAAGTAATAGATGGTACAAATACTTTTTTACCTTTATATAAATATAAAGAAATATTACCAATAGTTGCAGCAGGTGTAACAGGTGGACTAGGATATTTAGTGAATCTGTTTTTTGGAAAACTTGAACTAAATTTTGATACTGTAGCATTCACCATAGTTATATTTAATATAGCTACTAGATTAATTATAGGAAAAACGGGATTAGTTCCAAAACTACCATCTGATAAAGAAAGATATGAAGAAGTGAACAAAAATTTTCTATTTAGTGTAATTTGGGGAGTCGGTTTATCAGCAGTAGTAGCTTATATTACACTATTAACTAAAAACAACTTAATAGGATTTTATATAAGTGCTGTTTCATTAGTATTACTTTCACTTGGAAAAGATATACCAGCTACTCATCACATTTCATTAGTAACAGGATATGCTGCTTTGAAATTTGGTAACATATATTTAGCAATATTATTTGGAATCTTAGCAACCATCTTTGGTGAGTACTTTAATGTAACAGTAAATACGGAAGCTGATACATTAATAGACATGCCATCAGCTGTAATAGCATTATTAAGTTTTGTTATTTTTAGTTTTTAAGTATCAGTTATTAGCTAGTATTATTTTGATATACTAGAAATGAATAAAAAATAAATAAAGAAAGGAGCTATGGTCAGCTATATAAGCCTTGACCAGAATAATATGAAAAAATATTTTGCCGGAATTGATGCTGGTACCACAGGAGTATCGGTAATTATTTTTGATGAAGAAGGTTTTATTGCAAGTAGTGGATATTGCGAGTATTCAACCAAACATCCTCTACCAGGTTGGGTGGATCAGAATATGAATGAATTATGGGAGGGGGTATGCAAGGCTTCCAGAGAAGCAACAAGTAAATTTGAAGGAAACTTAGAAGATATTAAATCCATAGGGTTATCAAGTCAGAGGGGATCGTTTGTTCCTATTGATGAAAATTGGGTACCATTAACATATGCTATTGTATGGTCTGATGGCAGAGCGACAAAAGAGACACAATGGATTATCGATAATATTGGAAAAGAAGAATATTATAATATTACTGGATTAATTCCTTCAAGCTTATGGGTTTATCCAAAGATAAAGTGGATTATGGATAATAAACCAGAAATTTATAAAAAAACTTGGAAATTTGTAAATGGACAAGAATGGGTACTTAATAAATTAGGATCTAATGAAGTTTTCAGTGCACCTTCAGCATTAAATTATAATGGAATGTTTGATATAAAAACATTAGATTGGTCTGAGACATTATTAGATGCAATTGGACTAGATAAAAATAAACTTCCACCAATTTTACATGATTTAAGAATAGTAGGTAACGTTTCAAAAGAAGCAGCAAAATTAACAGGGTTTTTAGAAGGAACACCACTTTCACCTGGTGGAGGAGATCAACAATGTGCAGCTGTAGGTTCTGGAGTTAACCGTGAAGGCATAGCAGAATTATCAATGGGTACTGCTGCTGTAATGGTAGCTCAGGTCGATGATATTAGTAAAGTTAATTATGACGTAGATATTGGAGTATCATTTGGAAGTCATGCGATACCACAGAAATGGGATATGGAAGGGACAGCCCATTCAGCAGGTATGGCACTAAGATGGTGGCGTGATACATATGGACAAATAGAGAAGGAATTAGGTAGAATAATTGAAGTTGATCCATATGATATTATAACATTAGAAGCATCAAAAGCGCCAATAGGATGTAGAGGATTAATATTTTTCCCATATTTCAATGGACAAGCAACCCCCTACTATCATGATAATGCAAGAGGTGGATTAATAGGTTTGACTCAAATCCATGATAGGAAACATTCCGCAAGAGCCGTACTAGAGGGAATAATATATGAATTGAGAATGACAGTTGAAGCAATGGAAGAAGCACTAGGAAAACCATTTGAAACAATAAGACTATCTGGTGGAGGAGCACGTTCAGAATTCTGGGTACAAATGCAAGCTGATATATATGGAAGACCAATAGAAAGACTTAAAGTTTCAGAATGTGCTGCAATGGGAGCAGCTATACTTGGAGGAGTTGCCACAGGAGATTTAGAAAGTATTGATATCGCAATAGAAAATATGATTCATACATATGGTGTTGTTGAACCTAATATGGAAAATCATAAAATCTATACGGAAATGTATAATATGTTTAAAAAGACATTTTTAGCTTTAAAAGATGCGGGAGTATATAATGAACTATCCGAGATAGCCATTAAATATGGCGGATAAGCAATATTAAAACTTTCTAAAAAATATATTTTAGCATAAAAAGAAGGTCTGTATAGTTTCAGCAGACTTTCTTTTTTATGATATATAATTATTTAATTTATTAATAGGCATATGTTATAATGTATATAAACCACAATGAACTAAGATTTACTTGTTAAATAGGAGGTTATAGATGAAAAATATTTCTTCAGAGGATATTAAGTTGTTAATAGAAATTGCATATATGTATTATGATGAAGGGGCTAAACAATCTGATATTGGTAAAAAATATAATATTAGTCGTTCACTTGTTTCAAGATATCTTAAAAAGGCAAAAGAGTATGGTGTTGTAGAAATATTAATTCATGATGAACTTTTACATCCCTATTATGAATTAGAACAAAAGCTTAAGAAGGAATTTTCTCTAAAAGATGTAATTTGCGTAGAAAGTGCAGATAATAAATTAGCTCAAAAGAGAAGAGTGGCCAATGCAGCTGCTAAATACTTCTTAAGACAATTAAAAGAATTCGATGTTGTGGCTATTACAGGGGGAACAACTATTGATGAAGTCTCTAATTTAATTGCTGCTTCTACTAATTATTCAAATGTTACTTTCGTTTCTATGACAGGAGGATTTGGTGGAGAAACAACACATATACAAGCTAATATAATTTGCGAAAAATTTGCAACTAAACTAGGTGCTAAAGTAGAGTATCTTTATGCACCAGTTCTAGTCGACTCTCTTGAGGCAAAAAATGTATTTATAAGCCAAACATATATAAAAAACGTATTAAATACTGCTAAAAATGCAGATGTTTTACTTACTGGTATAGGCGGTTTTCCTTCATTTAGTACACTTGCAAATGCTCATCTAGATCAAATATTGACACTAACTGATGATCAATATAATAATATAGTAGGGGACTTCTGCTATAATTTTATTGATAAGGACGGAAAGTTAATAGATTCTGAGTGGAATGATCGTGTAATAACACTAAGTATTGATGAAGTGCAAAATATTCCTAATGTTATTGCAGTTGCAGAGGGTGATGAGAAAATAGAGAGCATATATGCATCATTGAAAGCTGAACTAATTGATGTTTTAGTTACTGACAAAACTACAGGTAGTAATCTTCTGGAATATTTAAAAATTAGAAATCAAGAAGGATAAAGTATAAAGAAAGTTAATTGTAAAACTAAATTGGACCTTTTAAAATTCGTACAAATACACGGGTACGAATAGTTTGGTTTTTTAAAAATGAGCTTAAAAGCTTCTAGTGTTGCATTTAAGAAATAATTAAATATTGACAAAATGAGAATTCCTTTGACGCGGTAAATTGCATGCAAGGAATTCTTGATTTTACACTGTAATACATAACTGAATAATTTAACCATAAAAAAGTCTAAAAACCATATAAGGTTAGAATTTCCATATATGTGTGCTTGGTTTTATTCTTACTATATTCAGTGCCCATTGTAATTTCACAATCAAATATTAAATCATTTTCTACATAAGTACTTTTAATTTCTTCAACACAGGCATTAGATACTTGTCTTGTAATAGATTTATATTTATCATCAGTTAATTTATCACACCATTTATAATCAGAGTACCCTCTGTCGAATAAATTGCATCTTCATCATTAATCAAATTTTACCATATCAACTGGTATTTATTATTTTGATCCGACACTAGAAGGCGAAAGCCTTCTTTATATTAATATTAAAATTAAGTTGAAATAACTATTAGGAAAATTGTCAATGAGTTTTTGCTTGAATTATTTGACGATTCAGGCAAGGAGTGTTAAAGTTTAGTTAAGGATTAATCCTTTGTTGGAATACTAACTGTTTTTAAATGAGTAGGAGGAATTAGAGTGAAGGGTTATATTAAATTTAAGAAAGTGTTTTCTATAACATTATTAGGTTTAGTGTTAATTGCTGTAAGTACTAATTCTTTTGCGGCACCACTTGGAAGTTTGAGAAATAATTCTAAGGAATGTAAAGTTTGGGATTATTATATTAAAGATAATGTGAAGGTACAGAGAGTACCAGATGACTATATACCATGGTGGGTAGACAATGTAGATGAAACTCTAAAAGAGACATCTGATAAGAAGACTCCACATGCTGGAAAATTGAGAAATAATTCTAAGGAATGTGAAATTTGGGATTACTATATTAAAGATAATGTGAAGGTACAGAGGGTGCCAGATGACTATATACCATGGGAAGATGATAAAGTAGTGACTCCATCTTCAAGTCGTCAAGAATTTAGTGTAGATCTAAGTGGTACAGAGATGTCTGAAAGATTTAGACTACGTGAAGACCTTAGGTATTGGAAGGTATGGCTAAAAAATGAGGGTGCAAATGATATTATATTTTCAGTATCGAAGGGGAAAGATACTAAACCTATCTATTTAGATGAATATGGAAAAGGAACTTGGATTATAAGTAGTGAAAGAGAAGAAGAAGTTGGAACATATTATGCTAACTATACATCTGGTAAAGCTAAAATGCAAGGTCAAACAGCTTGTAGAATAGCTACCACATTAGAAGAATTGGATCTTTAGTGTATAATCTTCAAGTAATAGGAAAAAGCTGTAATTTTACAGCTTTTTTTCTATTTTTTAGTAGATGTATATTATTATTTATGTTAATCCAACAATCTATTATTCATTGTTAATTATTCCTTTTCTTATGGTATAATAATAGAACAATATAATCAAAGGTGATACAGTGATCAATATAGAAGAAAAGTTAAAAAAATTGCCTGATAAACCAGGTGTATATATAATGAAAGACAAAGATGACGAAATAATATATGTAGGGAAAGCCATATCTTTAAAAAATAGAGTTAGACAATATTTTCAATCCTCTAGAAATCAAGGGCTAAAAGTAAGGAGTATGGTTAGCCATATAGATGAATTTGAATATATTATAGTAGACAATGAAGTCGAAGCATTGATACTAGAGGCTAATCTAATAAAAAAACATAAGCCCAAATATAATATTTTGCTAAGAGATGACAAACAATACCCCTATATAAAGGTTACATTAAATGAAAGATATCCTAGAGTGATCAAGACTAGACAGGTATTAAAAGATGGGGCTAAGTATTTTGGACCGTACCCAAGTGTAACAGCAGTAAATGATGCAATGGATATTATCCATGATATATATCCCATAAGAACTTGTAAATTGGATTTAGAAAAGAATATTGGGAAATTTAGACCTTGTTTAAATTACCATATAGGAAAGTGTAATGCTCCATGCCTAGGAAATGTAGATGAAGAAGAGTATCTCCATATGATAGAAGAGGTAATAAGGTTTTTAAGTGGAAAGAAGGAGCATCTAATAGATATTATAGAAGAGAAGATGATAGCAGCATCTAAAAATTTAGAGTTTGAAAAAGCTGGAATTTACAGAGATCAGATCAATTCATTGAAGCTATTACAAGAAGAACAGAAGATAGTTACTTCAAATATAATAGATCAAGATGTAGTTGGAATGGCAAAGGGCATAGAGGAAGTATGTATCCAGATTTTCTTTATTAGAGGCGGCAAGATAATAGGTAGAGAACATTTTCTCATGGAAGATATATTCAATGCCAATAGGAAAGAAATACTCAGTTCATTTTTGAAACAGTTCTATATAGGTTCTGCATATATACCAAAGGAGATATTGATTGAAGAGAGTATTGAAGATTTAGAGACAATGGAAAAATGGTTAGAAGGCAAGAGAGGTTCCAAAGTAAATATCCTCATACCTCAACGAGGAGAAAAACATAAGCTAATTGAGATGGTAAATAAAAATGCCAGAGATATGTTGAATAAATATGGAGATAGATTTTTAAAAAAACATAGAGAGAATATAAGGGCATTGGAAGAGATACAGGATATATTGAATTTAGAAGAGCTACCTAATAGAATAGAAGCCTATGACATTTCAAATATCAGTGGAGTTCAATCTGTAGGCTCTATGGTTGTATTTGAGAAAGGAGAGGCTAAAAAATCTGATTATAGGAGATTTAGGATTAGAGATGTAGATACTCCTGATGATTATGCCAGTATGGAAGAGGTCTTAAGACGAAGATTTGTAAGGGGAATTGAGGAAAAAGAAATTCTAAAGAATAGCTCTATGGAAATGAGAGGATTTTCAGATTTTCCAGATTTAATAATGATAGATGGGGGGAAAGGACAGGTAAATATTGTCCTTAGAGTATTGAAGGAATTAGGTATAGATATCCCCGTTTGTGGCCTAGTAAAAGATGATTTCCATAAGACACGAGGGATAATCTACGAAAATATAGAATTTGATTTGCCATTAGATTCTTTAGGGTTTAAAATGATATATAAAATACAAGAAGAGGCCCATAGATTTGCCATTAGTTACCATAAGAGTTTGAGGACAAAGGATATGTTTAAATCACAACTAGATGATATCAGAGGTATTGGAGAAAAAAGGAAGATGGCACTATTGAGACATTTTCAAAGTATAGAGAAGATTAAAAATGCAAGTGTTGAAGAGTTAGCTGAAGTAAAGGGTATGAATAATAAAGTAGCAGAAGAATTATATAATCACTTTCGTAATAAAAAAAGTTCCCATTGAAGCATCTTAGGGTGGCTTTTGTTGAAACTCATAACGGAAAGTTCGTTTTAATGTATACCTTAAAGTGAAAACTTTACTATTCGTTATAAGAAAGGATAGGAGGAATAGATATGGATAAAAGATTATACCGATCTACTACAAATAAGATGGTAGCAGGTGTATGTGGAGGAATAGGGGAATATTTCAACGTAGACCCTACAATTATTAGATTAGCTTGGGTATTTTTAAGTATTCCTTTAGCTATATTTGGTGGAGTATTTGCTTATATAATAGCTACTATAATAATACCAGTTGAAAAATAGGAGAGTAATATATGGATTATGTAAAATTAAGACAATTAATAGATGAAGTAGGTTTAGAAATAGTATATGAGGCTACTGATTTAGATGATATAAGAATATATTCTAGTGAAGTGAGCAGACCTGGATTACAGATGGTAGGATATTTTGAAAAATTTGTTCCTGAGAGACTTCAGATTATAGGTAGTGCTGAATGGCACTATTATAATGAACTTGATCCAAAACTTAGATATGAGAGTATAGATAAGTTCTTTTCCTATCCTATTCCTGCTTTTATTGTATCTAGGGATTTGCCTGTATTTGATGATATAATAAGCTTGGGGAAAAAGCATAATAGAACTATATTAAAGACTAGTCAGAGTACTTCCAAGATTATAAACAAGATAATCAACTATATTGATTTACAGTTTGCGCCTGAAACTAGAATTCATGGTGTCTTTGTGGAGGTATATGGAGTTGGAGTCTTGATAACTGGTAAGTCAGGAGTAGGAAAGTCAGAAACTGCATTAGACTTAGTAATACGAGGTCATAGACTTGTTTCAGACGATGTAGTAGTCATTAAAAAGGTAGAAGGTATGCTCATGGGAAAATCTCCAGAGATAACTAGACATTTCTTGGAGATAAGAGGATTAGGAATATTGGATATTGAAAGATTATATGGTGTAGGTTCTGTAAAAAATGACGAATTTGTTGAATTGGTAATACAATTGGAATTATGGGATGAGTGTAAAGAATATGATAGATTGGGATTGGATGAAAGTTATACTGAGATATTAGATACCCAAGTGGCTACAGCTACTGTTCCAGTTAGACCTGGTAGAAATGTGGCTATGATAATAGAAGTGGCAGCTAGAAATTTTAGACAAAAGGTACTAGGATATAATGCTGCATATGAATTAAATGAGAGGATAAAGAGACATATTGAAATAAGTAGAAATAAAAAAAGATTATAGGAGTTAAGAGTCATTCTTATCTTAAAAAAGTGTTTAACTTAGTTGACTTTGTTTTTAATGTTTATTATACTTATAGTGGTATGAAAATACAAATATTAACAATCACATTAGAAAAAATTTGTGGAAAAATTAATTACAAATTGTACCAAAAATACCTACAATATAAGAGGAGGTTTATATATTATGGCTAAAGTAATGAAGACCATGGATGGTAATACAGCTGCATCCTATATTTCCTATGCTTTTACAGATGTTGCTGCTATTTATCCAATAACACCATCATCAGACATGGCAGAACACGTAGACGAATGGTCTGCAAGTGGTAAAAAGAATATATTTGGACAAGAGGTACTTGTAAAGGAGATGCAATCAGAAGCAGGAGCAGCAGGAGCGGTGCATGGTTCGCTACAAGCTGGAGCATTGACAACTACATACACTGCATCCCAAGGTTTATTACTAATGATACCAAATATGTACAAAATTGCTGGAGAACTTCTACCAGGAGTATTCCACGTATCAGCTAGGGCTTTAGCTTCACATGCATTAAGTATATTTGGGGATCATCAAGACGTAATGGCAGCAAGACAAACAGGTTTTGCATTGTTGGCATCAGGTAGTGTTCAAGAAGTTATGGATTTAGGTGGGGTAGCTCATCTAGCAGCTATCAAAGGTAGAGTACCATTTTTACATTTCTTTGATGGATTTAGAACAAGTCATGAGATTCAAAAGATTGAAGTCATGGAATATGAAGATCTAGAAAAATTATTAGATTATGAAGCATTACAAGAATTCAGGGAAAGAGCTTTAAATCCAGAAAATCCTGTAACTAGAGGTACAGCTCAAAACCCAGATGTCTATTTCCAAGCAGCAGAAGCTTCAAATCCATATTATGATAGAATAGGCGGAATCGTCTATGATTATATGAAAGAGATCTCCAAGATAACCGGAAGAGAATATAAACCTTTCAATTATTATGGACATCCAGAAGCGGAAAGAGTAATCGTAGCTATGGGTTCAGTAACTCAAACTATTGAAGAAACTGTAGACTATTTAGTAGACAAAGGAGAAAAGATAGGTGTAATCAAAGTTCACCTATATAGACCATTTGTACCAGAATATTTCTTTGATGTATTACCAAAGACAGTAAAGAAAATAGCTGTACTTGATAGAACTAAGGAAAAAGGTGCAATAGCTGAACCACTACATTTAGATATAAAGAATATTTTCTATGATAGAGAAGATAAACCAGTTATAGTAGGTGGAAGATTTGGATTAGGTTCTAAAGATACAACTCCATCACAAATATTAGCTGTATATGAAAACTTGAAATTAGATGAACCAAAAGATAGATTTACTATAGGAATAGTAGATGATGTAACTCATACATCTCTAGAAATAAAAGAGACAATAAATACAGAACCAAAAGGAACAATTAAATGTAAATTCTGGGGATTTGGCTCAGACGGAACAGTAGGAGCAAACAAGCAAGCTATAAAGATCATCGGAGACGATACAGATATGTATGCACAAGGTTACTTTGCATATGATAGTAAGAAATCCGGTGGGGTTACTATATCTCACTTGAGATTTGGTAAAGAACCAATTACATCAACATATTTAATAACAGATGCAGACTTTATTTCATGCTCAAAACAATCCTATGTATATCAATATGATCTACTAAAGGGATTAAAAGACGGTGGAATATTCCTATTAAACTGTATTTGGGATGAAGACGAATTAGATTCACAATTACCAGCAAATATAAAGAAATATATTGCTGATCATAATATTAACTTCTACACTATAAATGCTACTAAGATAGCTGCAGATATCGGATTAGGTGGAAGAACTAATATGATAATGCAATCTGCATTCTTTAAATTGTCAGAAGTATTGCCACTAGACGAAGCTATTGGACATCTAAAGAGATCTATAGTAACTGCATATGGTAGAAAAGGTGAACATATTGTAAATATGAACTATGCAGCAGTAGATAAAGGAATAGAATCTCTAGTCAAGATAGATGTTCCAGAATCTTGGAAAGATGCTAAAGAAGAGGAACAAAAGGAAAGAAACATACCTGCATTTATCAAAGATGTAGTTGAGCCTATGAATAAACAACAAGGGGATCTATTACCAGTAAGTGCATTTACAGATCAAGCAGATGGTACATTACCACAAGGAACATCAGCTTATGAAAAACGTGCTATAGCAGTAGATGCACCACATTGGATCATGGACAACTGTATCCAATGTAACCAATGTTCATATGTATGTCCTCATGCAACTATAAGACCATTCTTATTAAATGAAGAAGAAGTTAAAAATGCACCAGAAGGATTTGAAACTAAAAAGGCAATAGGAAAGGGATTAGAAGGACTACAATATAGAATGCAAGTATCAGTTCTAGATTGTACAGGTTGTGGAAACTGTGCTGAAGTATGTCCAGCTAAAGAAAAAGCATTAGTAATGAAACCATTCGAAGAAGAGTACGAAGTACAAAGCGAGAATTGGGATTATGCTATGACAGTTGAAGCAAAACCAGATCTAATGAATGCTAATACAGTTAAGGGTAGTCAATTTAGACAACCATTACTACAATTCTCAGGAGCTTGTGCAGGTTGTGGGGAAACAGCATATGCTAAATTAGTTACTCAATTATTTGGAGATAGAATGTATATAGCTAATGCGACTGGTTGTTCATCTATTTGGGGTGGTTCATCACCATCAACACCATATTGCAAGAATCATGAAGGCAAAGGACCAGCATGGGCAAACTCATTATTTGAAGACAATGCTGAATTTGGATATGGTATGGCAATAGCTATAAGACAGATAAGAGATAAGATTAAACTATTGATGGAAGAATTCCTTGAGTTAAATCTTGACTCAGAATTAAATGAATACTTCAAACAATGGATTGAAGGCATGAAAGATGAAAAGGCATCCAAGGCAGCTGCAGGTATGATAATTCCAAGACTTGGAAATGATACAGGCAGTGAGGAAGGAAATAGAATCCTTAAGGATATCAAAGATAGAAAAGATTATCTAATCAAGAAATCAGTTTGGATATTCGGTGGAGATGGATGGGCTTATGATATTGGATTTGGTGGATTGGACCATGCATTGGCATCAGGTGAAGATATCAATATTCTAGTATTTGATACTGAAGTATATTCAAACACTGGTGGACAGTCATCTAAATCTACACCAACAGCTGCAGTAGCTAAATTTGCTGCATCAGGTAAAGAGATTAGAAAGAAAGATCTAGGAATGATGATGGCAACTTATGGCTATGTATATGTGGCACAAGTAGCTATGGGAGCTAATATGAATCAGACAATAAAAGCTATAAATGAAGCAGAATCCTATGAGGGACCATCTCTAGTAATTGCTTATGCACCATGTATAAATCATGGTATTAGAACTGGTATGGGTACTAGTGTAAGACAAGAAGAAAGAGCAGTTAAATCAGGATACTGGCACCTATATAGATTCGATCCTAGATTGACAGCAGAAGGAAAGAATCCATTTACACTAGATTCAAAAGAGCCAACAGAATCATTTAGGGATTTCATAACTTCAGAAGTTAGATACACTTCACTACAAAAGAAATTCCCTGAGCAAGCAGAAGAGCTATTTGAAGCAGCAGAAAAGAATGCCAATATAAGATACGAAAACTATAAGAGAATGGCAAGAGATTAATAAATATAAAACTAATTAGTTAACTAATAAATAAAAAAATGAGCTATCAGTAAAACTGATAGCTCATTTTTAATTATCTTCTATTTAGTCGCCTTTTTTCCCCAACATTCTACTTTTCCTAAACCTGGAATAATGTCTGGATTAAATATAGGATTTTTCCCTTCTTTAAGTTGTCTTTCATAGTCATTAAAGGAGGCAAAAGCTATAGGTCCTAATTTCCATATTACTATTAAGTTTATAAGGGCCATCATACCCATGAATATATCTGCTGCATCCCATACAAGACCAAATTTTGCAATAGATCCTAAGAAGACCATGACTAAGACTAAAAGTCTATATCCTGTAAGAAAGGCAGGATTTGTATCTATAAATTCAATATTGGATTCTCCATAATAGTAATTTCCAATGATAGAACTATATGCAAATAAGAATATACAAATAGCGAGAAAACTATCTCCCCAATTTCCAACTTGAGAACTAAGAGCAGCTTGGGTAATTTGAACACCTTCTAAACCTGCTGCCTCACCAGTTTCTAATACCCCAGATAATAATATTATAAATGCAGTTGCACTACATACTAATATAGTATCTACATACACTCCTAAGCTTTGTATAAATCCTTGTTTAGCAGGATGAGATGTATGTGCAGTAGCGGCAGCATTTGGTACACTTCCCATACCAGCCTCATTGGAGAATAGCCCTCTCTTAACTCCATTTAAAATGGCAACTCCAAGAGTTCCACCAAAGGCTGCCTTTAATCCAAAGGCATTGGAGAGGATCATACCAAACATCTTAGGAACAAAAGTTATGTTTTTAATCATAATGAATAAGGCTACTAATATATATATAGTTGCCATTATAGGGACAATTGTAGCAGATACATTGGCGATTCTCTTAACTCCACCAAATATGACTATTCCAGTTATGATAAACAATATAATTCCTATGATGATAGGTTTAAGTCCAAAAGCTTTTTCAAAAGAATTAGCAATGGTATTTGCTTGGACTGAGTTAAATATAAATCCAAAAGTCACTGCTGTAAGTATTGAGAAAAAGACACCTAATCCCCTCTTATCCAAGGCTTGTTCAATATAATATGCAGGTCCACCTCTAAAGGTATCTCCACTTTTCACCTTGTAGATTTGTCCCAAAGTACTTTCAATAAAGCTTGTAGCTCCACCTATTAAAGCAATAATCCACATCCAAAATACGGATCCGGGTCCGCCAGTTGCAATTGCTATAGCTACTCCAGCAATATTGCCAGTACCTATACGTGAAGCAGCTGAGATACAAAAAGCTTGAAATGGAGATATGCCTTTTTTCCCATCTACTACTTCAATTGCCTCAGTCATGAGTTTAAACATATGACCTATTAGCCTAAACTGGCCGAATCTGATCTTAAAACTAAAATAAATACCAAGACCTATTAATAATACTATTAAGATGTAAGAATAAAGCCAATTGTTTAGAAGTTCAATAATATGTTCTAAACCTTCCATTTGCAATTCCTCCTTTAATTAGTATATTTTGATATTAGTTTTAATTAACAAATTAATTATATAGCACCAAAAATTATTTGTCAATTCAGAATTGTCCCTAAAACATGACAAATGAAATGTGCATTATATTTAACTATCATATATATCATGATTAGATATGAATATAGTATAATGATGAAGTATATGATAAAATAGATAGAGAATAATATGTAAGGGGTGGTAATTTGGATAGAGAAAGATTGATCCAAATATTTAAAGATAGAGATATAGGTGAAATACTATTAGATGAACCTATGAAGAGACATACTTCCTTTAAAATAGGCGGACCAGCAGATATGATGATAATTCCTAAAGGGGAAAATCAAATAGTTGAAGCTATAAGATTGTGTAGAGAAAATGATATATATTTTTATATAATGGGTAATGGGACTAATTTATTAGTAAGAGATGGTGGAATTCGAGGAGTAGTAATAAAGATAAATGAAGGATTGAGTAATATAACAGTCAATGGAGATAAAATCATCTGCCAAGCAGGAGCATTGTTGACAGGAGCCAGTAGGAGAGCTATGAAGAGTTCTCTGACAGGAATGGAATTTGCAAATGGAATACCGGGAACAGTAGGTGGAGCAGTCACTATGAATGCTGGTGCATATGGTGGAGAGATGAAGGACATAATTAGCAAAGTAAAGGTATTAGATAGAGATAATAATATAAGAGAATATTCTAATGAGGAGATGGATTTTAGATATAGGGGTAGTAAAGTAGTAGATGATGGACTTATAGTGCTGGAAGTTGAATTTCAATTAGAGGAAGGAGATTATTCTGCAATAAAGGAGACTATGAAGGATTTGACCTTTAAGAGAAAGTCAAAACAACCTCTAGAATTACCTAGTGGTGGAAGTACATTTAAAAGACCAGTAGGCCATTATGCAGGTAAATTGATTGAAGACTCTGGCCTTAGAGGTCTAATACATGGGGGAGCACAAGTTTCAGAGAAACATTGTGGATTCGTGGTCAACATAGATGATGCAAGCTGTAAAGACGTACTAGGCCTTATATCTGTAATTCGAAAGACTGTAAGGGATAATTATAAAGTAGAATTGGAACCAGAGATAAAGGTTATAGGAGAGGATAGTTGATGAAATTATATGGTGACTACCATACTCATACTATATATAGTCATGGAAGTGGAACCATAAGAGATAATGTGGAAGCAGCTTTGAGAAAAGGACTTAAGGAAATTGCCATATGTGATCATGGACCAGGACATTATCTCTATGGAGTAAAAAAGAAAAATATCCCAGTGATGAGGGAAGAGATAGATAGATTAAATGATGAGTATTCTAAAAAAGGTATAAGGATACTTCTGGGAGTAGAAGCTAATTTAACAGGATTTGATGGAAGTATAGATATGGACGATAAACTTATAAAGTTTACAGATATATTGCTTTTAGGATATCATTATGGAGTAGTGCCAGAGGACTTGAAGGCTGGATTAGGACTATATGTGGTGAATCCTGTGACAAAACTTTTACCCATTGGAAGAAAATCTGCATTGGAATTGAATACTATGGCCTTTATAAAGGCCATTAGAAATTATTCCATAGATTTTATTACACATCCTGGTTCAAAGGCCAAGGTGGATATAAGGACATTGGCTAGGGAGGCGGGAAAGGTAGGCACTGCATTAGAGATAAATTCTAAGCATAGTCAGTTGTCTGTTGAAAGCATTAGGATTGCAATGGAAGAAAATGTGGAATTTGTAGTAAATAGTGATGCTCACACTCCAGAAGATGTAGGTAATGTTGAAAAGTCCATAGAAAGGGCAAGGAATGCTGGACTTCCACTGGACAGAATAAAAAATATCATAATCTAGGTGGTGATAATATGGAGTTTTTAGTGATTACAGGAATGTCAGGAGCAGGAAAATCTCAGGCTATGAAGGTAATGGAGGATATGGGGTATTATTGTATGGACAACCTTCCTCCAGCACTATTACCTAATTTTGCTGAACTTTGCTATGAGTCTAAAAAGCCTATAGAAAAAGTTGCAGTAGTAGTGGACATTAGGGGAGGAGAGTTTTTCCATAGTCTGTTTAAATCCTTAGAAGATTTAACAGATAAGGGCATAGGATATAAGATATTGTTTTTAGATGCATTAGATAATACTCTTATAAAGAGATATAAAGAATTGAGAAGACCACATCCACTAAAACCAGAAGGAAGTATTATAGATGGAATAAGGGAAGAGAGAAAACTATTGGAGGAAATCAAAGATAGAGCATACTATATAATAGATACCTCTAAATTGACTATAGGAATGTTAAAAGAGGAATTATACAATATCTTCCTAGAAGGTGGAGAGAAGAGAAAACTCTCAATATTGGTAACTTCTTTTGGATTTAAAAATGGTATGTTGATGGATGGGGACTTGATCTTTGATGTAAGGTTTTTACCAAATCCCTATTATATACCAGAACTAAAGGAAATATCAGGTCAAAATGAACAGGTAAAAAACTATGTATTTAAATGGCCTCAAACTAATATATTTGTATCGAAGGTAGTTGAGATGTTAGAATTTTTGATACCGTTTTATATAGATGAAGGTAAGACTCAATTAGTAGTAGGTATAGGCTGTACAGGTGGATTTCATAGATCTGTAGCAATAGCCAACAAAATTGGATCTATACTTAAATCTAATGGACATAGAGCTTTAATAAGCCATCGAGATTTGAGATAGAATAAGGAGAGTATTATATAAAATGAGAGATATATTATTAGATAGACCTAAAGTAGTAGTAATAGGAGGTGGCACTGGGTTATCCATACTTTTACGTGGATTAAAGAGATATACTGCCAATATTACAGCTATAGTCACTGTAGCAGACGATGGTGGGGGCTCTGGAATTCTTAGAGAAGACTTAGGTATGTTGCCTCCTGGAGATCTTAGGGCTTGTCTATTAGCCTTGGCAAATACAGAGCCTACTATGGAAAAACTGCTTCAATATAGATTTGACAATGGACGACTAAAGGGACAGAGTTTTGGAAATCTATTTATAGCGGCTATGAATGGAATATATGGTAGCTTTGAAATGGCAATAAAGGAAGCTAGTAATGTATTAGCTATAACTGGTAGAGTCTATCCAATGACTTTGGAGAAAGTAAGGCTATTTGCTGAATTAGAGAATGGGGAGATCATAGAAGGGGAATCCAATATCCCAATAGAAGTATACAAGAGATCTGGTAGAATAAAGAATGTATTTATAGATCCTAAGATATCCAACCCTCTAGAAGAATCTATGGAAGCTATTCGAGAGGCAGATCTAATAGTATTGGGACCAGGTAGCTTATATACATCTGTAATTCCAAATCTATTAATCAACGATATAGTAAATAAGATATATAAATCTGAGGCGCCTAAAGTGTATATAAGCAATGTAATGACTCAACCTGGAGAGACAGATGGATATGATTTACTAGATCATGTAGAGGCTATATTAAGCCATAGTAGACCAGATTTTTTGGACTATGTAATAGCCAATGTAGAAGAGATTCCTGAAGAGACATTATCTAAATATATAACTGATGGATCTACGCCAGTAGTTTTAAATGATGAACATAGGAGTATTTTGCGGAGTAGAAATATTGAGATTATAGAGGAAAATCTCATAGACGTAAAAAAAGACTATATTCGCCATGACAATATAAAATTGAGTCAATTATTAATAGATATATGTAAGAAAAAGAGTACGATATAGGCATATATCATACTCACTTTTTCTTATCTTCAATAAATTTAGCTATGAGATTTCCGGCAGATCTCTTAGTCAGGGTTTCATAATTTACTTGGTAATTAGCTTCTTCTGCTAATTTCTTTAAGGTATCCAGTTGGCGCTTTGTAGGTGGTTCTCCTTGATATATTTCATCATCTTCAGCTGTAGGTTCTTCAAAGGATAACTCCTCAATAGAAGTCATACCTATATTAGTAAGATCTCTAAGGGCTCTAGCTTTTGCCCTAGTAGAAGCCATTCGAATAATGTGGGGGATCAAAGCTGAATTTACAGATTGAGGACTGGCATCCCCAATGTCTACAAAGTTTTCTTTTTCTGTACTAGCATTTGCTTTGCATATGGCTACCATATTGTTCTCTCTACTTGGTATTTGAAGTATATCTACGACTATGGACTGTAAGCCCTTTTGATGAGCTAAGTCTAAAAGGCCTTCATAGGTCACATAGTTTTTTCCTTGTAAATTTATTAAAAATTTTTCGTTAATCATCAAAATCACCTCGCAAATATATTGTACCCTGTTTAGGTGATTATATTTACAAAAAAATTTTAACAAATAATTGGAAAGATATAGTATAATTGATATAATATTTAGAATACAGACTTTAAATGAATGTATCAGGAGTTGGTAACATGTTAACAGAAGTAAGTTCTGGAGGTGTGGTAGTATTTGGCAATGCTATCTTGTTACTGAGAAAATATAATGGAGATTGGGTTTTGCCAAAGGGAAGAGTAGAAAAAGGAGAGGAACTTCAGACTGCTGCTCTTAGAGAGGTATTCGAGGAATCAGGAGTCAAAGGAGAGATAGTTCAATATATAGGCAAGATAAATTATAACTATAATAGTATAAAAGAAGATGAAATCGTTTATAAAACTGTCCATTGGTACCTTATGAAGTCAAATAATATGAATTGCATTCCCCAGAAAAAAGAGGGATTTATAGATGCCAAATTTGTCCATATGGATAAGGCAAAGAAGATTGTGAGATATGAAGACGAAAGGAAAATAATCCATAAAAGTCTAAATATAATGGAAAGAATTAATTAGGGGTGATTATGTGTCATTTTCTTCAACGACAAAAAATGAACTTTCCAGAATACCAATTACAGATCATTGTTGCAAATTAGCAGAATTAGCTGGTATAATTAAAATGTGTGGGACTATTAGAATTCAGAAGATGGGAAAATTAAATTTAAGATTAGTAACAGAAAATGCAGCTATTGCTAGGAGAATCTTTACAATCTTAAGAGAGATGTATGATGGAGATATAGAAGTAGTAGTTAGACGAAATAGGCAATTGAAGAAGAATAATAATTATCTCATAATAGTCAATAATAGTGATATATCTAAAAAGATATTGATAGATGTAGGATTTATAGATGAAGACAATATAAATATCTTTAATCCAAATTATAAGGTTCAGGAAGGCATAATACGTGAAAGATGCTGTAAGAGATCCTATATTAGGGGTTCATTCTTAGGCGGAGGCTCTATTAGCAATCCTGAAAAGACCTATCATTTGGAGTTTGTAACTAATAATGAAGAACATAGTGAAGATCTATCGGATATAATAAATTCTTTTGGTCTCAATTCTAAGATAGTCAATAGAAAAGATAATTTTATTGTCTATATTAAGGAAGGAGAACAAATTGC
This sequence comes from Tissierellaceae bacterium HCP3S3_D8, assembly GCA_052067355.1. Taxonomy (GTDB): domain Bacteria; phylum Bacillota; class Clostridia; order Tissierellales; family Tissierellaceae; genus CABMKH01. The sequence goes on along the minus strand of JBQHQH010000001.1, from coordinate 37,778 downwards.
CGATTTATTGAATATCATGGGAGCTCATCAAGCCCTATTGAAGTTGGAAAATATTAGAGTCTTGAAAGATGTGAGAAACAATATAAATAGGATTGTAAACTGTGAAACTGCAAATCTTAGTAAGACAATAAATGCCTCTATGAGACAGGTAGAGCATATAGAAACTATACAAAGATATATGGGACTTCATAAATTGCCTCCAAATCTAAGGGAAGTGGCAGAGATACGTCTAAATAATAGGGAGGCTACACTGAAAGAAATAGGCATGATGCTTGATCCTCCAGTGGGGAAATCAGGGGTGAATCATAGGTTTAGAAAAATAGAAGAATTAGCAGAAGAATTGAGAGGGGTGAAATAATGGAAAAGGTAAGTTTAATTTTAAAAAATCCGGAGGGATTACATGCAAGACCAGCAGCTATGTTTGTGCAAGAGGCGAATAAATTTGAGAGTGATATTGAGATTGAATTCCAAGGAAATAAGGTAAATGGAAAGAGTATCATAGGGATTATGTCTTTAGGTGCATTTCATGGAGAGGAGATCACTATAATAGCTAAAGGTAGAGATGAAAAAGATGCAGTAGATGCATTAGGAAAACTTATAGACACAGGATTGGAAAATATATAATGTCTATTTTATTGATAACTAACAACAGGTATGTATGGGATAGATATAAAGATCATATGGAAATAATATATGATGAAGATATTGACTATATGGGTATTCTAGAGTTGGCTAGGGACAAGATTCACAAGGGACATATGCTACTTACCCATCCTCTATCTGGTAGTATAAAACCTAATGAAACACCTTATAAGACTATAATGATCTCTAAAGAGATAAAGGACTTAGATATAGATAGTTTGAACATAATAGAAGAGAGTATATCTACGGCTAGAAAATTTCTAAATAATAGACCTACACCAAATTGGACAGAGAAGGTCTTAGATGATTTTAGAACTATAGACTTGTCTTTAATTGAGAACACAATAAAAATTCATCAATATTAGTAAAGGCTCTTAAGTAGCCTTTATTTTTTATACTAATATGATAAAATATACTATATATGAAATAAGAAAGGATATCACTATGAATAATAATGATGGATTTGTTCATTTACATGTACACACGGAGTTTAGTCTATTAGACGGATCTATTAAGATTAAAGACTTAGTCAGTAGAACTAAGGAATTAGGTATGAAATCTATAGCAATTACTGATCATGGTTCTATGTTTGGAGTTGTCCAATTCTACAAAGAGGCCAAAAAACAGGGTATTAAACCTATATTGGGCTCAGAAGTATACATGGCTATAAATAGATACACTGAAAGAGAACCTAAAGATAAAAGCCAATATCATCTAGTCTTATTAGCTGAGAATAATGAGGGTTATCAAAATCTCATGAAGATAGTGTCTGAAGGATATGTCAATGGATTCTATTATAAGCCTAGAGTAGATAAGGAGGTATTACGAAAATATAGTAAAGGTATAATAGCTCTTTCTGCATGTCTAGGTGGAGAAGTGCAACAGTATCTTTTAGATAATAACTATGAGAAGGCTAAGAGAACTGCATTGGAATATAGAGATATATTTGGAGAAGATAATTTCTTTCTAGAGCTACAGGATCAGGGCTTAAAAGAAGAGATAGAAGTAAATAATAGATTGATACAAATAAGTGAAGAGACAAATATTTCCTTAGTAGCTACAAATGATGTCCACTATTTAAATAAAGAAGATGCTATAGTTCATGATGTATTATTGTGTATTCAAACTGGTAAAACCATCCAAGATGAAAATAGGATGAAGTTTCCTACAGATCAATTCTATTTAAAATCCCCTCAAGAGATGAGAGAGATATTTAAAGATCAGAGTAAGGCCATAGAAAATACAGTAAAGATAGGAGAAAGATGTAATGTAGAGCTGGACTTTGATACATTGCATCTTCCTAAATATGAGATCCCAGAAGGGTATACTAATGTAGAATATTTAAAGGAACTGGTTTTAAATGGACTTAAAGAAAGGTATGAAGAGCTTACAGAAGATATAATGGCAAGGTTTCAGTATGAGTTTGATACCATAATAAATATGGGATATACTGATTATTTTCTAATAGTTTGGGACTTCATTAAGTTTGCCAAGGACAATGGAATAATGGTAGGACCCGGTAGAGGTTCAGCAGCAGGCAGTATAGTATCATATGGGCTTGGAATTATAGACATAGATCCATTGAAATATGGTCTAATCTTTGAGCGATTTTTAAATCCAGATAGGGTTACTATGCCGGATATTGATATAGATTTTTGCTATGAGAGAAGAGAAGAAGTAATCCAATATGTGGTGGAGAAATATGGAGCTGATAGAGTAGCTCAAATAGTTACTTTTGGTACTATGGCAGCTAGAGGAGCTATTAGAGATGTAGGTAGAGCAATAGATATGCCATATGGAGAAGTAGACTACATAGCTAAACAGATACCTACAGATCTAGGTATGACTATACAAAAGGCCTTAGATGTAAATAATACACTTCTGGAAGAATATAAGAATAACAATAGTGTAAAGAGATTGATAGACTATGCCATGGCAGTAGAGGGTCTGCCAAGACATACTTCTACTCATGCAGCAGGAGTGGTTATTTCAAAGGAGCCAGTGACTAACTATGTTCCACTTTTAAGAAACGGGGATGCTATTACTACTCAATTTAATATGGTAGAATTAGAAGAACTAGGGCTCTTAAAGATGGATTTTTTAGGACTTAGGACTTTAACAGTAATTAGAGATGCAGTAAATCTAATTCAGGAAAATCATGATGTTCAAATAGATTTTGATAAATTTACCTATGATGATCCCAAAGTATTGGAGATGTTTGCAAAGGCTGAGACTTTAGGTGTATTTCAATTTGAAAGTCCGGGGATGAGAGCATTTTTAAAAGAATTAAAGCCAAATGTGTTTGAGAACTTAATAGCAGCTAACTCTCTATTTAGGCCAGGTCCTATGAATCAAATTCCTACATTTATAGAGTGCAAGCATGATCCTAGCAAGATAAAATACATACATCCTAAACTTGAAAACATCTTAGATGTAACATATGGATGTATAGTATATCAGGAGCAGGTAATGCAAATTGTAAGGGATATTGGCGGCTATTCCATGGGACAGGCAGACTTAGTGCGTCGTGCCATGAGTAAAAAGAAAATGGATGTCATGGAAGAGGAGAGAAAGAACTTTATCTATGGTCAGCTAGATGAGGATGGTAATGTCATAACTAAAGGTGCAATAAGAAATGGAGTAGATGAAGAGTCTGCAAATAGGATATATGATTTGATGATAGATTTTGCCAATTATGCCTTCAACAAATCTCATTCAGCGGCATATGCAGTCATAGCTTATAGAACAGCTTGGTTAAAGTATTATTATCCAGTAGAGTTTATGGCGGCACAGATATCTTCTATCATGGGAAATACCAATACTGTATCTCTATATATTCAAGAATGCAAGAGATTGGGAATAGATATTTTACCGCCAGATATAAATGAGTCTTACCATAAGTTTACTGTATCTCAAGGTAAGATTAGATTTGGACTTACTGCAGTTAAAAATGTGGGAGGGAATTTTATTACTGCATTGGTAAAGGCTAGGCAGTCTGGAAGATTTACAAGTTTTACAGATTTCATTGAGAGAATAGAGAAGGTAGATTCTACAGTTATGAATAAGAGAGCTGTAGAAAGTCTAATAAAATCTGGTGCTATGGATGGATTGGGAGCCAATAGAGCACAACTCTTGGCTATATATGATAAGACTATAGATGGCATACATGCAGATAGAAAGCGGAATATAGAGGGACAGTTTTCCATATTTGACTCTATAGAAGATGTTGATAATAATGATAATCTACCAAGACTTAATGAATTTCCACAGAAAAAATTATTGTTCATGGAAAAGGAAATATTGGGTATATATGTATCTGGACATCCTTTGGAACCATATAAAAAGGAATTGTCTATGGTTTCTAATATCAATACTTCAGAGATATTTGCAGAACTAGGTGAAGGGGCTGATAATGTACAAGGAGCGAGAGATGGCCAGAAAGTTAAAATCGGAGGAATCATAGTAGAAAAAAAGGATAAGATAACTAGGAATAATAATATGATGGCATTTTTAACTATAGAAGATATATATGGTGCTATAGAATGCATAGTATTTCCAAAGACCTATGAAAGGTATAATAGCTTATTAAAAGAAGATGGGCTTGTAGTTATAGATGGAAGACTTAGTATATCTGAGGTGGAAGAGCCGAAGATAATCTGTGAAAGGATATCCTCTTTAAATAAGTATAAATTTGATAATGCATATATAAAGATTGAAAAGGGGAAACCTAAGGATATATTTAATGATATAAAGTTGATTTTGGAGAAATATCCTGGAGATATACCAGTGTATTTATACCTTGAAGCTGAAAATAAAAGCCTTGTAGCCAATAGATCTCTATGGATTGATATTGAAGATAATAGGGTTATATATGAGTTAGAACAGCTATTGGGTAAGAACTCCATTAAGATAGTATAGAAGAAGGATGTATTATCTAACTATATGTGCTATAATGAAAAAATAGCTCATAAGGGGGAAGGGCAAATGTGGACGACTATCTATGTTGCCTCAGGTTATGAAAATGCCATTGAAATTGAAGAAAAATTACGTGCTGAAGGATTTATCATTAAAATAAAATATTTTGCATATGAAGGAGGCGAAGAACTCTATGAAATCTTAGCCCCAAGTTTTGAGGCAGAAGATGTTCAAGTTTCCATGATAGAGTTAGGAATATTATAATTAGAATTTAAGGAGGAGTATATGAAGACTATAGGTATATTAACTAGTGGAGGAGATGCTCCTGGCATGAATGCTGCCATTAGGGCAGTTGTGAGGACAAGCATTTACCATGGTGTCAAGGTAATGGGAATTAGACAAGGTTATAATGGATTGATAAATGGAGAGATTGAAGAGATGAATCTATCTTCTGTTGCAGATATCATCCACAGAGGTGGAACCATGTTGAGAAGTAGTAGATCTGATGAATTTCAGACAGAAAAGGGATTACAAAAGGCTGTCAATGTATTGAAGATATTTGGAATAGATGGATTAGTAGTGCTTGGTGGAGATGGTACTTTAAGAGGGGGCAAGACATTAAACGATGCTGGAATTCCAACTATAGGCATTCCATGTACTATTGACAATGACTTAGGATATACTGATTATACTATAGGTTTTTTTACTGCCTTGGAAACAGTAGTAGATGCAATAAGTAAGATTAGGGATACTTCTAGTTCTCATGGTAGGGCAAATATCATAGAGGTAATGGGAAGGCATTGTGGAGATATAGCCCTATACGCTGGGCTTGCAGGAGGAGCTGAGAGTATTATTGTTCCTGAAATGGAATTTAATATGGATGAAGTTATTAAAAAAGCGATAAATGGTAGAAATAGAGGTAAATTACATCATATAATAGTTTTAGCTGAAGGAGTAGGAAATGCATATGATGTGGCCAAGAGTTTAGGAGAAAGTACTGGCATAGACACTAGAGTAACTATACTGGGACATATTCAGAGAGGTGGGACACCTACGACTTTTGATCGAATATTAGCTAGCGAAATGGGTAGAAAAGCTGTAGAATTGTTATTAGATGAAAAAGGTGGTAGAGCCTTAGGTACAAAATGCAATAATATAATAGATTTAGATATAACAGAAGCATTAAATATTAAAAAACAATTTGATGAAGATATGTATGAAACAACAAAATTGTTATCAATTTAGGAGGAATGAGGATGAAAAAGACTAAGATTGTAGCTACTATAGGGCCAGCTTCAGAGTCCGAAGCAGTATTGGAGAAATTATTTAAAAATGGACTTAATGTATGTAGATTGAATTTTTCTCATGGGAGCCACGAAGAACATAAAAATAGGATTGACACTATAAAGAAGGTAAGAGGAGAGTTAGGCTTACCTATAGCTATAATGTTAGATACCAAGGGGCCAGAGATCAGACTGGGAGATTTTAAAGAAGGGATTATAGAATTAGAAGAAGGAGATATATTTACTTTAACTTCTAGAGATATATTAGGAGACAAATCCATTGTAAATGTATCCTATGATGGGTTGGCCAATGATGTAAAACAAGGGGATATAATTCTTATTGATGATGGGCTTGTAGAATTTAAAGTATTGGATATTATAGATGGGACAGATATCAAGTGTATTGCATTAAATGGTGGTATTCTTAAAAATCATAAGGGAGTAAATGTACCAAATGTAGAGATAAATCTACCAGCCATTACTCAAAAGGATATAGATGATATACTATTTGGTATAGAAAATGATATAGACTTTATCGCTGCTTCTTTTATCAGGAAGGCTGATGATGTAAATGAGATCAGAAAGATATTGGAAGATAATGATGGACATCACATAAGGATTATATCTAAGATTGAAAATCAACAGGGAGTAGATAATATTGAAGAGATATTAGCTGCTTCTGATGGAATTATGGTTGCTAGAGGAGATTTAGGTGTAGAGATAGAAACTGAGATTATGCCTATTGTACAAAAAGAGTTGATAAGAAAATGTAATATAGCAGGTAAACCAGTTATTACTGCTACTCAGATGTTGGATTCTATGATGAGAAATCCAAGACCAACAAGGGCAGAGGTAACAGATGTTGCAAATGCAATATTAGATGGAACTAGTGCCATAATGCTTTCAGGAGAAACTGCCGCAGGAAAATATCCAGTAGAATCTGTTAGGACTATGTATAATATAGCCATCAAGACAGAAGAAGCTTTAAACTATTCAGAGTTATTAAGGGAAAAATCAAACCGTTCTGAGATAAGTACTACTAATGCAATTGGCAGGGCAACTTGCTATACAGCTCAAGACCTTGAAGCTACAGCTATTATAACTGCTACATCTTCAGGATATACATCTAAGGCTATATCTAAATTTAGACCAAAGGCACCTATTATAGCTGTCACTACTACTGAAAGAGTAATGAGACGATTGGCTTTAGAATGGGGAGTTTATCCAGTATTAGCCCCTGAAAGTGAATCAACTGATGAAGTGATCTCTAATTCAGTTGAAGCAACAATTCAAAATGGATATGCTAAAGAAGGTGATCTAGTAGTAATAACAGCAGGAATCCCAGCAGGATTATCAGGTTCTACTAATCTAATCAAGGTTCATATAATAGGAAAGATACTATTAAAGGGAACAGGTATAGGAGATAGGTCTGTTTCAGGGAAGGTGTGTATAGGAGGAAATGAAGCAGAGCTATTGTCAAAATTCAATGATGGAGATATATTAGTATGTGTAAATACAGCTAAAGACATGGTAAGCTTTATGGAAAGGGCATCAGCTATAGTTACAGAACATGGAGGATTAACATCCCATGCAGCTATAGTAGGGTTAAATTTTGGAGTACCGACTGTAGTTGGTGCTGAAGATGCTACTACTATATTAAAAGATGGAGATATAATTACAGTAGATAGTTTAACTGGTCAAATCTATAAAGGAGAGACTAGGGTAATATAGGCGAGCTTTGCTCGCTTTTTATTTTCGAATTTCAATAGTTTAAATAGTTGGAAAATATTGACACCACATAGAAATGCTGATATTATATAGTTAGGTAAATTATCCTATAATAAATGGGAGATATATTATGGAAAATACAATAATTGCAATCATCAAAACTGTAAATGAAAATTTAACAGGATTTTAAAAACACAGACTTATCTGTGTTTTTTTATTACTCTTTACTTCATTACAACAATACTAGAATATAAATGCTCATAAATAAATAGATTTGTATTATACTATTATAATCAGTGCCAATGAAAAATAAATAATATGGAGGTGAAATTTACTATCTAGTTGATTAAATCTAACAACTCTGGCATCAATGGTATTGGCAGAATATGAAAATAGAAAGGGTGTTTTTATGTTAACAAATCCAGTATTGATTTCAGTAATTGTGATGATTGTATTGTGCCTTATTAAGGTGAATGTATTATTAGCATTACTTATATCTGCTTTAGTTGGAGGTATGATAGCCGGAATTCCTCTAGGTGAATCAATGGGATTATTGATTGGTGGTATGCAGGGAAATGCTGAAACCGCCTTGTCCTATGTATTATTGGGAGCTTTAGCGGCAGCAATAGGAAAGACAGGTGCTGCAGAGATGTTAGCAAAGAGAATTAGTAGGATAGTAGGTGAAGGACGATTTATATTAGTATTATTAATAACAGTAGTAGCTTGCTTGTCTCAGAATTTAATACCAGTTCATATTGCATTTATTCCAATATTAATACCTCCATTAATATCAGTGTTTAATAGATTAAAAATAGACAGAAGAGGTGTAGCATGTGGCTTAACCTTTGGACTTAAAGCACCATATGTAATGTTACCAGTAGGATTTGGATTTATATTTCATAGGACAATAGCATCAGCGGCAGTAGATAATGGATTGGATTTTGCAATTGGTGATGTATGGAAATCCATGTTATTACCAGGTATAGGAATGATTTTAGGGTTATTTATAGCCATATTTATAAGTTATAGAAAACCAAGAGAATATAAAGAAGTAGATGTAATAGATGAAGATATATATGAAGATCTTACCATGAAAAAAGAACATTGGGGAGCCTTGCTAGGAGCAGCTGCAGCGTTTATAATCCAGATTCGAACAGAATCACTTCCTTTAGGGGCCATAGCAGGGTTGATTATAATGTTAGTCATGGGTTCTTTTAAATGGAATGAGATGGATAAGATTATGAATGAAGGCATAAAAATAATGGGATTTATAGCATTTGTAATGTTAGTAGCAGCAGGATATGGAGCAGTTATAAGAGAAACAGGTGGAGTAGACGCACTTGTTAAGGCAAGTGTTACATTGATGAGAGGTAGCAAGGTAATAGCAGCAATAGTCATGTTGGGGATAGGATTGATAATAACTATGGGTATAGGAACTTCATTTGGTACTGTTCCAATACTAGCAACTATATTTGTGCCTTTAGCCTTAGAATTAAAATTTTCACCAGCAGCAATTATATCACTATTAGGTACAGCAGGTGCACTGGGGGATGCGGGTTCTCCGGCGTCAGATAGTACATTAGGACCTACATCTGGACTCAATGTAGATGGACAACATGATCATATTTGGGATACTTGTGTACCTACATTTATACATTATAATATTCCACTTTTGATATTTGGGACAATAGCAGCATTAATATTATAATAAGTTGGATACTATATAGAATGAACCAATGTGCAAAAATAATATGAACAAATTTAGGAGGGTTATATCTTGGAAAATATTAAAATTGATGGCAATAACTTAGATTTAGAAAAACTAATAAAAATAACAAGAGGAAATGCAAAGATAGAATTAACTGAAGACGCAATAGAGAAAGTCAATAGGGCGAGAGAGTTTGTAGATAGATTAGTAAAAGAAGGAAAAATTTCATATGGAATAACAACTGGATTTGGAAAGTTTAGTGATGTGGTTATAAAGGAAGAAGAGACAAAAGAATTGCAGAGAAATTTGATTATAAGCCATGCCTGTGGAGTTGGTAATCCACTTGATGAAGATTTAGCTAAAGGAGTTATGGTATTAAGAGTAAATGCTTTAGCAAAGGGGCATTCTGGAATAAGATTGTCTACTTTAAATACCTTAATAGATATGATAAATAAGGGAGTAACTCCAATAATTCCTGAAAAGGGGTCTCTAGGTGCTAGTGGAGATTTGGCACCTTTAGCTCATATGGTGTTGGTAATGATTGGTGAGGGAGAAGCTTGGTATAAAGGTGAGAGAATACCAGGTAAGGAGGCTATGGATAAGGCAGGGATTCAAATAGTAGAATTGACTTCAAAGGAAGGATTGGCTTTAATCAATGGAACTCAGGTAATGACATCTGTTGGAGCTCATGCTCTATATGATGCCATCAATTTAAGTAAGACTGCAGACATAGCTACTGCTTTGACCTTGGAAGCATTAAATGGAATCACAGATGCTTATAATGAACAGGTAAGCTTAGTAAGACCACATAGAGGTCAAATAGATACAGGTAAGAATCTACTGGCTATTCTGGAAAACAGTAAAAATACTACACGACAAGGGGATTTAAGAGTTCAGGATGCCTATTCATTGAGATGTATACCGCAGATCCATGGTGCAAGTAAGGATGCATTAAATTATGTTAAGGAAAAAGTAGAGATAGAGATAAACTCCGTAACAGATAATCCGTTGATATTTGTAGATGAAGGAAAAGTCATATCAGCGGGAAATTTTCATGGTCAACCAATGGCACTTCCGTTTGATTTCTTAGGAGTCTGCATTTCAGAAATAGCTAATATCTCTGAAAGAAGATTAGAGAGATTGGTAAATCCAGCATTAAATGAAGGTCTGCCAGCGTTTTTAACTGAAAATGGAGGATTACATTCAGGATTTATGATAGTTCAATATGCAGCAGCAGCGTTGGTATCAGAAAACAAGGTATTAGCTCATCCTGCAAGTGTTGATTCTATACCATCATCAGCTAATCAGGAAGATCATGTATCTATGGGAACAATAGCAGCTAGGAAGGCATATGAAATTTTAGGGAATGCTAGAAAAGTGGTGGCTATGGAGTTGATAACTGCCTGTCAGGGAATTGATTTAAGAGGAAATAGAGGACTTGGAAAAGGGAGTCAAGCTGCATATGATGTAATTAGAAGTCAAATACCAAGACTTGAAAAAGATAGGATAATGCATAAGGATATTAATAGATGTGAAGAGATACTTATAAATAATGAAATAGTTAAAGCTGTAGAAACAGTGATTGGAAAATTATATTAAGAAATCTTTATAATTAACTTATACCTCCTAAGTAGATAAAATAATAAAGTTGCCGATATATATTTAGGTCAATTGAATTATTTGTTATAGGATATGCTGCCAAGATTGAAGTAAGAATTGCAGAAGATTATTTAGGAGGTAAAGATTTATGTCAAAGAGAAGGATTAGAAAAATTGCTAATTCTCTAAATCTTAAGTATGACATCAAAGGAAAGGTTATATTTGGATTATATAAGGGATATGAAATAGTAATTCAAGAACATACAAGGGATTCTGTCTATTATATTGGTTTCCCTATGAGAGCATCAGATTCAGAGAACTATGGGGATATAGATGTATTAACAAAGGAGCTTTTAGAAAATAAAAAAGTAATAAATAAAGCAATATATGAAGATTATTGTCTTAGAATACATTTGAATTTTAGTTTTACGGCAAATAAAGATATACAAAATATTACAGATACATTGGATAAGATTGAGGACTTTGCCAGAAACAATTATTATAATTCGTGTTGTGAATTATGTGGAGAAAGTGCCAATACATCTGTTAACTTAATCAATACTGCGCCATTACGATATTGTGAAAAGTGTTCTAGTGAAACTATGGCTACTCTAGAGGAAGCACAGACCAATTTTAAAAATCAGAAGTCACAGATTGTATCTGGAATAGTAGGTGCTTTTTTAGGTTCTTTAATAGGTGTTGCACTTTGGGTTGTAGTTTATGCCATAGGTTATATTGCGGCAGTATGTGGTGTAGTACTTGCAGTTTGTACTCTCAAAGGATATCAAAAATTAGGTGGGAAACTAGATAAATTAGGAATTACAATAGCTGTGGTTATTACTATGGCCATGGTATTTGTTGCAAATTATATATCTTATGGATATGAAGTATATATTGCTTTTAAAGAGATAGAAGATATAAATATATTTCAGGGAATACAGGCAGTAGGATTTTTCTTATCAGAATATGATGATTTTAGAAATTCATTTACCGGGGATTTAATTCAGGGATATTTCTTTACTATTATAGCAACTGCTACTACTTTCATTAATGCATATAAGGATAGTAGTTGTAAATATGAGATTAGAAAGTTAGATGATTAAAAGATATAATTAGGTGTAACCATAAAATAATAGAAGAAATATAAGGTGCTGTTTCATAATTAATTATGAAACAGCACCTTATATTATTGATATTTTTAATTGTTGTAAGATAATAAAGAGTAAGTATATTCTTATTCACAGTTCAATTTTATGCCTATATAGTGAAAACTATGTTTTAATTTGAATTGAGAATGCTTTTGAAGTAATTTTTATTGTGATCTACAGATATATCATTAGGTTTGTATTCTGCTGCTTTGTCATTATATTTCATTGCTTCTTCTATGTTTCCAAGCTTATCATAGCATACACATAATTGCATACATGGAATATATCCCCAATAATCATGATATATAAATCCCCAACCATCAGTTGATTTTTCTAAGTTTAAAGCTATTTTATACCAAGATATGGCTGTTTTATAATCTCCATTATTAAAATAATAATCTCCAATTCGACAGCAGGGTTCAGGTCTTGGAGCATCATATTCAAAGCTCTTTAGCAATGTCTTTAATATGTTTTTTTTATCGCCTATATAGTCATAGCAAATTGAAAGTATACAGCAAGCATTTATATTATCTTCTATCCATCCTCTCTCTGTATCTAAAAACTTATTAAAATATTTTACTGCATCAGCATATCTTTCGTTATAGAATAATTCTCTAGCATAGTAATAAAGGCCTCTAGGTGTTAAATCTTTTCCAGATGCAATAGCCTTTTCATAAATGGTTAAATTTCTACCTTCAGCAGACATATGTTCTTTCTTGTGAGTTATGCAGATATCAGTTTCTATTATATTTCCCTTTAATTCTAGATACTCATGAACAGGTTCTTGCCATTGACAATTATTTATTCTATTTACTAGACGTTCTCTAAAATATGATAGAGTTACATTACCATGTTTATCAAAGCCCACATTGTATTTCATCATCACTACACCCACACTATGGTTTAAACTTTGTTTTAGCTGTTTGAATTTTTCTCTATCTTTTTCTAGGATGACATCATCAGCATCTAACCAGAGTATGAAATCTTTTGTGGCTTTAGAAAAAGAATAATTTCTTGCTGCTGAGAAATCATCAATCCATTCAAAGTCAAATATATTGTCTGTATATTCTTTTACAATTTCTTTCGTATTATCACTAGAGCCGGTATCTACTATTATTATTTCATCAACAATATCTTTTATAGAATCTAAGCATCTGGCGATAACATCTTCTTCATTCTTGACAATCATACATAAACTTATGGTTACCATTTAATCACCTCAAAATAATTTTCCAGTATATATTATGATAAAGTAGCTAATTTCGTGATTTATATTCAATTTGTTTATATCTTGTTTGGATAAAACAGGATATATCCGCTTTTTTATCTCTATAATATAATATGAAAAATAGTATGAAAGGTTTACAGATTTTGTACAAGCAATATTATATGGTGGATTTAATTTTAGAAGTAAATCATGGATAAAGAAAAGTAGCCCACTGCCTTAGAAGCAGTGGACTACCTATTCAATTTTAAGAGTTAACAATCTCCAATTCTGACTACTTCAAGTGTTGCACCATTTGCAGGTATAAATATATTACCTTGCGAACTGGTAGTAGCAGATAGTCTTAACTGTGAACCTGCAGGCAGACATATTAATATTGAATCTCCAAAATTAGTAACCTGACTAGGTTGAGTGTTTGCAGCACTAAGAGTTGATGGAATGCTTGAACCGTTTAATGTTACAAACATCTGTACAAAGGATGGATTGTTTGAAATAGATAGGCTGGCATTATAGCCTACTCTATATAAACCTGGTAGTTGGATTGTGACACTAGTAGGTGATGTTAATACATTATTTGCAGCGATTGTGGAATCTAGTATAGGATTATACACTCCACCTGCTGGTAAAAATACTTCTTGATTAGATGAGTTGTTTACAGATGCAAATGCGGTTATTCCAGAAGGTCCAGTAGGTCCAGTAGGTCCAGTAGGTCCAGTAGGCCCAGTAGGTCCAGAAGGTCCAGAAGGTCCAGTAGGTCCAGAAGGTCCAGTAGGTCCAGTAGGTCCAGTAGGTCCAGAAGGTCCAGAAGGTCCAGTAGGTCCGGAAGGTCCAGTAGGTCCAGTAGGTCCAGAAGGTCCAGTAGGTCCGGAAAGTCCAGAAGGTCCAGTAGGTCCAGTAGGCCCAGTAGGTCCAGTAGGTCCGGAAGGTCCAGTAGGTCCAGTAGGTCCAGTAGGTCCAGTAGGTCCAGTAGGTCCAGAAGGTCCAGTAGGTCCAGTAGGTCCAGTAGGTCCAATAAGTCCAGTAGATCCAGTAGGTCCAGTAGGTCCGGTAGGTCCGGTAGGTCCAGAAGGTCCAGAAGGTCCAGTAGGTCCAGTAGGTCCAGTAGGTCCAGTAGGCCCAGTAGGTCCAGAAGGTCCAGTAGGCCCAGTAGGTCCAGTAGATCCAGTAGGTCCGGTAGGTCCAGAAGGTCCAGTAGGCCCAGTAGGTCCAGTAGGTCCAGTAGGTCCAATAAGTCCAGTAGATCCAGTAGGTCCAGTAGGTCCGGTAGGTCCAGTAGGTCCAGTAGGTCCGGTAGGTCCAGTAGGTCCGGTAGGCCCAGTAGGGCATGGTCTTATAGGACATTTTATAATGATTTCACATCTACATCTATCTCTTCTGCAAGAATCATGTCCCTGACAATCAGGTTCACTAAATTGTGGTTCAATTAAATAATCATAATCCGTGTGTGACATATTAAGTCTCCTTTCTATAATAAGAACTATAATGTTTTTTCGATATTTTAATAGAAGATATTTTGATTTTGTGAAAAGTTATATTCAGTACTTTATTTTATAGCAGTTCATTAAATTATCATATCTATAATATAATATGATAAATAGTATGAAAGGTTTACAGATTTTGTACAGGCACTAACTATATGGTGATATTAGCTTAGTGCTATAGAGATTAATAAAAAGGATTTGGGTTCTATATTTAATAGAACTCAAATCCTAATATTCTTTTAGTCTATATGTTTAACTTTTTAATACTAGCTTCATATGACTTTTTATATCTAGGGTATTGAGCATTATTGAAATTATACTGTTATATAAACTAGGACATTTACTTAATATTTGGTTTTTGACTTAATATGTCTGGCGTAACACTGACCTATTCGTCGATCAATCTATTACAGATTTTTATTCCTAGCAACATTATTGACACAAATAGTTGATGCTGTAGTAGATTGTTTAGTTGGAACGTTTCTCTTTGTTGTCATCGAGTTTTGTAATCCTGTTACTATTGAAGATTTTTCTCATCTTCACATTTGTAGTGTTTATCTTCTATTTTACCGGCATTATATTTTATTGCATTTTTGTTATTATTAGATAGATATGACAGATAAAATTTCCTTTCCCCTCTATATTTATAATCTTAGTAGTTACTTTAAATAAAATATCTAAGATTTTACAAAGATATAAATTATACTCTGAATTTCATGATAATTTACTTCTAAAATATAGTATGAAAAATAATGTAAAAAGTTTATGGTTTTGTTATAAGCATGAATTATATAAGTTGATTTAATTCACTTTTAGGATAGATTAAAAGAAGTTGAATCTTATTGAATATAGAAGTCTACTTCTCTTAGTAATTTAATTTTATAGGATTAATTTTTTATTGTTACTTTAAATTTATGTGATGGTTTACAATATCAACTCTTTCATCCTGTAAGTGGGAGTTACACCATATGCATTTCTAAAGATACATGGAAATTAAGCAAACAAAATTTATGATTTTGTGTTAGTCGTTAATACACCGAGAAATATCGGCTGGAGTTTAAAACTCTATCTGATATAAGCTATATTATGAAGTCAATACTCTTACTCCACGAGGTAAAGTTCCAACAGGAACGGTGGCAATCACTGTATTAGTAGCTCCATCTATTATAGAAGTAGTGTTACCAAAAGCATTAGTAATATAAATTAGATTTTTGTTAGGATCTACCTCAGCAAAGGCAGGAGTATTTCCTACAGGAATTGTAGCGATTATAGAATTAGTATTACCATCTATAACAGATACTGTGTTATCATTAGAATTAGTAACATAAGCTAAATTGGTGTTTGGATTTACAGCTCCTGAATCTGGTCCGCTGCCTACAGGTATCGTAATAATAACGGAATTTGTATTGCCATCTATAACAGATACTGTATTATCGCTAACATTTGGAATATAAATTAAATTGGTATTTCGATTTATACATGGTTTCCATGGTGAATTTCCAACAGGAATTGCAGTGATTACGGAATTAGTATTACCATTTATTACAGATACGGTATTATCATCAGAATTAGTAACATAGATTAAATTAGTATTTGAGTTTACGCTAATCCCAAAGGGATTATTGCCAACAGGAATTGTAGCAATAACGGAATTTGTATTACCATTTATTACAGATACTGTATTATTGTTGGTATTAGCAACATAAACTCGATTGGTATTTGGATTTACACCAACATCAGTAGGGTTAGTTCCCACAGGAATTGTAGCAATGACAGAATTGATTCTTCCATCTATGACAGATACAGTATTAGAAGCAAAATTAGATACATAGATTAATTTGGTATTTGGATTTACTTTCATAAAAACAGGTTGATTTCCAACGGATATGGTTGCAATTACTGTATTAGTTGCTCCATCCATAACAGATATTGTATTATCTTCATTATTAGCTACATAGATATTTGTTGTGAGTAATAATCCTGATGGTCCAGTAGGTCCAGTAGGTCCAGTAGGTCCAGTAGGTCCAGTAGGTCCAGTGGGTCCAGCAGGTCCAGTGGGTCCGGTAGGTCCAGTAGGTCCAATAAGTCCAGTAGAACCAGTAGGTCCAGTAGGTCCAGTAGAACCAGTAGGTCCAGTAGGCCCAGTAGGTCCAGTAGAACCAGTAGGTCCAGTAGGCCCAGTAGGTCCAGTAGAACCAGTAGGTCCGGAAGGTCCAGTAGGTCCAATAAGTCCAGTAGAACCAGTAGGTCCAGTAGGTCCAGTAGGCCCAGTAGGTCCAGTAGGTCCGGAAGGTCCAGTAGGTCCAGTAGGTCCAATAAGCCCAGTAGAACCAGTAGGTCCAGTAGGTCCGGAAGGTCCAGTAGGTCCAGAAGGTCCAGTAGAACCAGTAGGTCCAGTAGAACCAGTAGGTCCAGTAGAACCAGTAGGTCCAGTAGAACCGGTAGGTCCAGAAGGTCCAGTAGGTCCAGAAGGTCCAGTAGAACCGGTAGGTCCAGTAGGTCCAGAAGGTCCAGTAGAACCAGAAGGTCCAGTAGGTCCAGCAGGTCCAGTAGGTCCGGAAGGTCCAGTAGGTCCAGTAGGTCCAGAAGGTCCAGTAGAACCGGTAGGTCCAGTAGGTCCAGAAGGTCCAGTAGAACCAGTAGGTCCAGTAGGTCCAGTAGGTCCAGCAGGTCCAGTAGGTCCGGAAGGTCCAGTAGGTCCAGTAGGTCCGGAAGGTCCAGTTGGTCCAGGTGGACACTCTATAATAACTTCACATTCACATTTATGGCGTTCGTAATCATTTGTATAGTGTTCACTATGTTCTTCTTTACATGGTTCGCATTTTGATTCATCGCAATAATCAGAATACATGTATGACATATCAACTCTCCTTTCCATATTTACAACTATGATAGTTTTTTAAATACTTTGATGCAAAGTGTTTAAAATTCCGTAAAGATATAAATTATATTCTGTATTTTATTTATAAAGGTTAGTTATATGATTTACCTTTATAATATAATATGAAAAACAACACAAAAGGTTATGACTTCAGAATAGGTGTAACTATATTAATGAATCTACTTTATTTTGAAAGCAAGTTGAAAGAAGTAGGGACATATAAATGTAGATTAAATAAACAAAATTTATGGTTTCATGTTGGTAGTTAACACAGGGCAAATATCAGCTGGAGTATATAACTCCATCTGATAGAAATTTGCTTTATAAATTTAATACTCCATTCCTATGGGGAGTAGTTCCGACAGGGATAGTTTTAATAACATCATTGGTAATTCCATCTATAACTGAGATCGTTTTATCAAAAGCGTTAGCAATATAGATTAAATTTTTATTTAAATCTATAGCAGTAGCAATAGGGTTATTACCAACGGATATAGTTACAATTACAGAATTTGTATTACCATTTATCACAGATACTGTATTATCGCTTGTATTGGGTACATAGATCAAGTTGGTATTTGGATTTACAGCTAGTGATTCTGGGCCACCACCAACAGGTACTGTAGCTATTACTGAATTGTTTGTCCCATTTATTACAGATACTGTTCTATCGCTAATATTAGTAATATAGATTAAATTAGTATTGGGATTTACAGCGGATACTCGTGGTAGATTTCCTACGGGTATTGTAGCAATAATAGTATTGGTTGTTCCATCTATAGCCGATACTGTATCATCACTACTGTTGACCACATAAACTAAATTAGTATTGGGATTTACACTAATGCCTGTAGGGTTATTACCAACAGATATTGTTGATATAGTAGTATTAGTTGTTCCGTCTATTATTGATACTGTATTATCAACCTTGTTCACTACATAGATTAGGTTAGTACTAGGATTTACACTGATACCAATGGGATCATTACCAACAGGTATCGTTGCAACAACTGTATTAGTTAATCCGTTTATAACTGACACTTTACCATCACAACTGTTGGTTATATAAATCAATTTTGTATTAGGATTTACTCCAACGAAGACAGGTGAACTTTCAACAAGAATAGTATCAATAACAGAGTTTGTTGTTCTATCTATTACTGACACTGTACCGTCACCTAGATTAACAATATAAGTATTTGATGTTTGCGTAGATCCAGTAGGATCAGTGGATCCAGGTGGACATTTTATAGTAACTTTACATTTATGGCGGTTGTAGTCATTTGTATAGATTTTCCATTTTTCTTCACATGATTCATGTTTTGATTCATCATAATAATTAGAATATATGTATGACATATCAACTCTCCTTTCCATATTTATCTCTATACCATGATATGAAAAATAACATAAAAGGTTATAATTTCAGTGAAAGTATAACCATATTAATTGATTTAATTTAATAAGTATTAGATTAAAATGTATTTTATATAGTAGAATTTAATTTTTTAGGTTGGTCTCTTCTTAAGATTAGATAAAAATTTTGGTTTTTTGTTACATGAACTTGAATACAATTCACTAACATAGTATTCAAAAGTAAGCTAATATGATTACGAAATATATTGATTTAGATATCAACATTATTTTCGATTAAATAAAAGAAAGATAACCTTATTAACATTGAAAAAGCCTCTCTTTTAAAGAAAGGCTTTTTCAATATTTTACATTGGTATACAGATAATTTGCCCTATTTGTAATCTATTAGGATCTACTCCTGGATTAGCTCTCATAATTGCATCTACAGTAGTATTAAATCTATTTGCAAGTGTAAAGAAAGTATCTCCTGCTCTTATAGTATATGGTGATGTGCCAGCAGGACATCTTGTTGGTGGTTGAGTAACACCACAATTTACACCTAATGCTGTCCAAGTTGCTACACCTACTATACCATCTGGCACTAGATTTCTGCTTCTTTGGAATGCTATAACTGCTAATTGAGTTCTCTGTCCAAAGATACCATCAATTGGACCTGGATCAAATCCCATATTGCGTAAACGTTGTTGAAGATCTACCACTGAAGCTCCTCTGCTACCTATTCTTAGTACAGGGCATGGATGACTAGGTGGTGTAGGTGTAGATGAAGGTATACATATAACTTGACCTATAAATAATCTATCGGGATTTACTCCTGGATTAGCTCTCATAATTGCATCCACAGTAGTATTAAATCTGTGTGCAAGGGTAAAAAAAGTATCTCCTGCTACTATAATATAGGGGGTATTACCAGGTGAACATGAAACTTGACTATAAACCATAATCAATATCCTCCTTTATGTTAAAAATCTTCTATGCAATACATTATATTCAGTAGAAATATATCTGCTATTCTTTTTTTATAAAGATAAGTCAATATTTATACTTATGACTTATAGCAGTAATGGGTATCAGACAGCTTAGGTCTTATACTCTAGGTGATACAAGTTTTCTTTATAGAAGTAGTTGTAAACCATTAGATAAAAGGATATTATATAAAGATGAAAATGTGATAAAATAAGGATATAAGTTAATACTAAAGAAAAGTCTAACAGGAGGATATTTTATGCCAATAGATGTAGAAGATATAGTAGAAGGTGAAATTATTGACTTTAGTCATGATGGAAGTGGAGTTTTAAAGTGTGATAATTTCACTATCTTTACTAGCGGTGGAATAATAGGGGACAAGGTAAAGGTAAGAATAGAGAAGGTAAAGAAGAGTTTTGGAATAGGAAGAGTTTTGGAGATTATACAGCCTTCAAAGGATAGAATAAAATTGGGCTTTAATATAGATGAATCTCGTGGTGGCATACCTTTAATAGATCTAGATTATAGAAAACAGCTGGAGTGGAAAAAGAAAAAAGTAAAGTCAGATTTGGCTAAGATAGCAGGTCTATTAGATATAGATATAAGAGATACTATGGGAATGGATCATCCATATAGATATAGAAATCATATGCAAATAGCTGTAGGAGAACAAAATGGGGAAACAGTTATAGGATTTTATGAAATCAATAGTAATGACATAGTAGATATGAAGGGAAGTATTTTGCAACCTGAAGTTGGAGATAGAATTCTGCATATCATCAGAAGTTGGGTGGGAGAATATCATATCAAAGCTTATAACAAAAAAAGTAGAGAAGGAGTCCTTAGACATATTGGAATAAGAACAAATAAGGATAATAAAGCTATGGTTATCCTAGTAACAGGTCGTAGAGATATACCATATAGAAGAGAATTGATAGATATGCTTAAAGAGATAGATGTCATAAGTATCTATCAAAATATAAATAAATCAAATTCGTCTATTGTATATGGAAGAGAATATATAAAGTTATATGGTGAGGATAGCTTATTGGATTATATTGGAGACTATAGGTTTAATATATCCCCGAAATCATTCTTCCAAGTGAATAGAAGTCAAGCAGAAGTATTATATAATAAGGCAGTTGAGTATTTAGATCTAGATAGAGATGATATAGTATATGATTTATATTGTGGTATAGGTACTATATCATTATATATTGCTAGTCAAGCAAAAAAAGTATATGGAATAGAGATAGTCAAAGAGGCAATAGAGGATGCCAAAGAAAATGCTAAATTAAATAAAGTAGAGAATGCAGAATTTATAGTTGGTAAAGCAGAAGAAGTATTTCCAAAGATGTTAGAGCAAGGAATAAAGGCTAATAAATTAGTGCTAGATCCACCTAGAAAAGGATGCGATAGAGAAGTATTAGAGGCAATAGCAAAGTTAAAACCACAAAAAATAGTATATGTATCCTGTAACTCTGCTACTATGGCTAGAGATGTAAAATATCTAGTAGAGAATGGATATAAAATAGATAAAGTGCAACCAGTGGATATGTTTCCGCAGACGAGTCACGTTGAGAGTATAATTCTGATGATACATTGTGGTTCGGAAAGAAATAACAGGGTTTGACCACAATATGTTGTGGCCTGAATGTAGAAAAGAGCTAAAAACGGGGCGAGAAATGTACGATTTTAGTCCCGTTTTTCAGCGAAAAATACTGATGCAGAAGCTGATTTTTTAAATGCAGCTCCCAAAGTGATATCAATTCACACTGATGTTGCTGATTAATTACCTAATATTGCACATTCACGAAATATATCCTTAAATTTTGATATTGCAGGATAGGATTGTAAATATTTCTCATCGGCACTCCGATACATATAAAAAGGGGAATAGAGGAAAATTGGGGGAGTGGCAAAGGAAATTTGTGTCAACTTATAGAGAAGAAGTATGCTCACTATAAAACTACGGCATTCACTCATGTAGGCGATTTATGCCCATCTCAGGAAATTTATATAATCTACGGAAACTTAGGAGGTTGGATATGCGAGAAGTTGAACAGAAAAGTTACACTTATAGTAATGACGAATATGTTTCTGTTTTTGTTGGTAACTGCAAATCACAAAAATTACTCAATGAATATATGAAAAAGGATTACGAGTTGTTAGAAGTTGATTGTATTGGTTCTGAATTTGGAGTTGATTTTGGAGTAAATACTTATGACGAGGATTTTTTAGTTGCGATATCAAATATGCCACCGTCAAAGTCACTAGAGGAGATTTTCGCTCAAACCGACATATTTTATATTGAAAAGCTTAAAGCAAACTATCCGAATGGCTTAGACGATTTTTATAATACCGCTATTGTGGTTGGGAAATTAAAATATGAGGGTGATATTAAGGAAGTTCAAAATAATGAATTTGGGTGTTTTAGATTTCTCGCTACATTTTCAGAAGAATAAAATGATTGAGTAGTACGGACTTCATGAGCATTTGCTCCTGTAGGCGAATTAAAACAGAGTTACAGGAAATTTATAATTTGCTTAATACGCCTTTGGTGGAGAAGGTGCAATTCAACAAATCAGAATATGAGGTTGTTAAATGAATGATATTGATTATGAAGAGCTGATTGAAAAATTTAGGGATTATAAAGCCGGTACATTTAAAACCATGTCTTTAAAAGAAAAAATGGACTTTTTCAATGGTGTACATACGGAGAAAGTGGCAATTTGTGATCAAGAAGGAGATGATATGAATACTCTTCAAGACTTTTGGGACATAGAAGATGAATTTTTGAATAATCCTCAGCTATTTTCGCTTAATGATATCTTATCGTCACACCAAGGGGGACCAGGCTCGATGGTCATCAGAATTGCAGCAACAAGGCGCGTTGAGAGTATAATCTTGATGAAATACTGTGGTAGTAACAACAATAAATAGAATTAATTACAATATATAGTAGTTTAAAGATTAATTTAGGATCAAAATCAGTGGAGAAGTCTGTTTTTTTGATCCTTTTAAATAAAAAAACAAACATAAAATTCCAACTACAATTGTAGATTGTGGATTACATTGATAGCTTATTAAGAAGTAAATACCCCAAACTTTCACTTGTAATGATATAAAACAAAAGTTATGTACTAAAATTAGATGAAGGATAAAAGTATAAATGTAAAGGAGAGATAGATATTAAAGCAAAGCTAAAGCAAATATTTGTATTAATTTTTTTGATGTTTATTGCCTATATTTTTATTTTTAATGTACTAATACCAATATATAAGCGTTTAAATCCACCACCGACAGTGAGAGAATTTACAAAAGAAAAAGCCCTTGAAGATTATGATTTTTTATGGGAGATATTAGAGACCAGGTATCCATATTTTGGTGTGGCAGAAAGAAAACTAGGTATTGATATTGGAGACGTTAAAAGAATATATCGAAAAAAAATTGAAGAAAGAAGCTCGATTGACGTTAAATTATTCTATCAAATAGTTAATGAAGCATTAAAAGAAATGAATTATATTGGACATTTAATAGTTTTTGATGCAAATACATTTTTCAGGCTTAGATATGTGTTAGATGTAGATGACGAACTTGTGGAAGATTACAATTTAACATACCAACGTCAAGCTCTTGAAGATGAGAAAGCCTTGGAAAGTTATGGATATATGAGAAAAGGAATTCCATTACATATTTTTCAAAGGATTTTCTCGTGGAATATTAGTTCAAACATTAAAACTGAAACTATTGATGAAACAACAGCCTTTCTTGAAGTGTTTTATCCTTCTGTGAAAAATGAAAAAAGAGATTCGCAATATTTATTGGATTATTTTAACAAACTTGAAAAGGAAGGCTATAAACACTTGATTATTAGATGTCATGCAAATGATAGCGGAGATTTTTATTGGATGAATAATATTGTATCTCCAAATATAGATGAGGTTAAGACTTTCCATACTAAATGCTTTATAAAAAATGATGAATGGATAAAAAACTATTATCAGAACTTAGGTGTCGAGATTATTGAGGAAATAGATTTTGAAGAATATCCGAATTTAAATATTAAAGATGTACAGCAATTTGGTGGTTATGTAGAAACTGGAATAAGTGTCCAACCTCTTTTTGAAAAAAAGACGTTTTCAGGAGATATTTATCTTTTGACAGATTCGAATACTTTTTCTTCCATAGAAGCATTCGCACAATTTGCAAAAGGCACTGGATTTGCAACTTTAGTGGGCTATCAAACAGGTGGAGATGGATACAATGGTGGAACACCAATGATGACGGCTTTACCTCATTCGGGATTAGTCTTTTTTTATAGAATGGGATGTGGAATAAATGAAGATGGCTCAAGTAATGTAGAATTTGGAACCTTACCAGATGTTGTCCCAGAGAATTTTGAAACTCCGTACCAAGCTTGCCTACGCTTGATAAATGAAAAAAAACAATAGAAATCACAACAATAAAAGATAAGTAAATGTGATAAATCATAAGAGTGTTAAGATATTTATATGGGAATTTTGGACAGTAAAGTTTGATATTAGTTTAATAGTAAGTCAGCATTAATTTAAATATATAGTTGATATATAAGATATAGGAGATGTTATATAATGCAAAAAAGGAAAAATACATAGATAGAGGAAATATTGAATTAGATCCTAGAATCGATCCATCAGATAGAATATTATATGAGTTTCATGATGATCAGTGATAAATTGGACGATTGCGTAAAAGAGATATGAAAATTTTTGGATGTTCTTAATACTACTGGGATAACAGCAACGGCAGGAATTGGTACAAATCTATATCTTGTCAAGATTGCCATGGATATTTTAGCAGAGCATATTCCAATAGATAAATATGGGGTGCAGATAGCTGAACTAGGCGAAATGAGTTATCGTAGATTATTGTGGACTCATAGACTGATTACAGATTTTTGGGTTTACGCCTGCAAAAAATACTACTTTTAATTCTCAAATCCTCGAGGAAGAGGACACAATACTTTTTGTCTTTAAAGGAAAGAATAATTTGTTTGTGAACAATCAGATAATGTTTCCTATTTTGTCCCATGCATAATTAAATCATGATAGAAGCAGTTGTTATACATCATTCTAGGAGTACAACAAGTTTAGAACGAGCTCCATAATTCTAAGATGTGCCAGGTATTATGAGATATAGTCAATTTAAAAAGGCAACCCAAAAAGAAATTAAAGTCCAGCTAAGAATTGTCAATAATCAATTTAAAAATATTTGAAACTTTAATAAACAAAAAAAGGTAACCTTAATAAACCTTTTGATAGGCATCAAAAAGTAAAAAAGTCTATGGAATTACACTATGCAGCGATGTCGCATTCCGCCTTTAAGTAATTCATTTGATGTTCTTCAGGGGTGATGATTTCAAATTCTTTGTTATCACGTAAAATGGCAAATACAATGTTGCATACTTTATGCATAATAGCTCCAAGCGCCACCATTTTGGACTTACCTTGACATTTTTTAAGGTAGTATTCACGTAAAACTGGATTGTTAGCGGAGCCTTTACGATTACGGGCAATACTAACCAAAGCCATGGTATGTATTACTCTTCTAGCAATCCGTGAGCCTCGTTTTGACATATGGACCTGAGTACCATTAAAATTACCTGATTGTTTAACAGCTGGATCTAGGCCGAAATATGCAAAAAGTTGTTTAGGTGAATGAAAAGCAGAAAAGTCTCCAATTTCACACATAAGGCTTACTGCTGAAAGAAATCCTGCACCTTTAAAAGATTCTATTAGATGTATTTGTTTTATAAATTCAGTATCTTCGTTAGAATCCACGAGTTCGCGCATATCAGAAAGTATTAATGAGACTTCTTCATCATATTGACGAATAAAACGAATATACAGACGAATACGCTTAAAATTACTATTTACAGAATAACCAAAAGCCTTCGCGTCATTTGCAGCTTGAATAATAGCGTTGTACTTTTTCTCAGCATAAGTAATTCCAAAGCGTGCAGTAGATTGTATAGAAGCTATGATTTCATCTTTGGAAGCGCTTAAGAAAGCACCAGGAGATGTATATTTCTCCAATAAGGTTAAAGCTGTATTTGTAGTGATTTTAGAAAAAATCTTTAAATATTGTGGAAATACTATTCTTAATTCGCCTTGAAGCTTGTTCACATAAGCAGAGCGATTATCCATTAGGTCATAATATTCTCTTGAAAGATTTCTTAAATCAAGAGCAAGATTTGATGGCATGAGAGAAATTTTTAAATCAGGCTTTAAACCAACTAAAGCAACTTTTTTTGAATCAAATTTATCATTATGGACTTTTCTAATGTTAATATTTGTGCTATTCTTAGTGATGATAGGATTAATGATGGATACCAAAAATCCCTTATCACGAAGATAGCAGAAGAGCGGGTAATGATAAATTCCCGTGGATTCAAGGAAAATGCGACTTTCCAAAGAATACATCTCTTCTGCTTCTTTGATTTTAGAAACAGCCATAGATAGGGAATTTAAATCAGAGTGTAGGATTTTAAAAGGCTTTCCTACAAAGGTTTGATTAGGCAGTGCAATAGACATCCAGCTAAAGTCTGCACCGACATCAATACCAATTGAAATAAATGAATCGAATTTAATAATATTTGACATGAGCGACAGCTCCTTTCTGATAGGAATCCATTTCCAAACAATGAGTACACATCCTAGCATGTGATACGGGTATAGCCTGAGGCTCCCAACCAGCCAAATCATAAAACCTCATTGAATGGACTAATTGACTTTTGTACAGGTATGAGTCAGTAGAAACTGGCCTCCCAAGGAGGAAAACAATTTTTGTCCTATCCTTAGAAGATTATACTTTATGATAAGTCTGGAGTCTACTGGGAAGCGTCAGACATGTTGAATTTAAGGGTAACATCTGATGAAGGAAGAACTCCTTCTTCTGTTACTAAATAATAGAAAAGGTATTTTTAAGAAATATTTTAACTGCATAGTCATTATTGACTATGACATTATTATACTAGGAGGAACTTATATGAGCCAGAACATATATGACAATGAAATATTTTTTACAGAGTATATGAAATTAAGGAATGAAAAAAGCTATAATGATTTATTAGAGCAGCCAGCAATAAACAAATTATTACCTGATATAAAGGGCAAAACGATTTTAGATATAGGGTGTGGATACGGACACAATAGTCTTATATTTGCGCAAAACGGGGCTAAAAAAGTAATCGGAATTGATCTTTCACAAAAGATGCTCAAAGTAGCAAAAAAGGAATCTTGTCATTCGTGCATTGAGTATCTCCGCATGGATATGTCAGAACTATCTACTTTGACACAAAAATTCGATATAGTATACAGTTCTCTTGCATTTCATTACGTTGAAAATTTTCAAAAACTTATTAAAGATGTTTATGCTGTTTTAAATGAGGGAGGATATTTGATTTATTCGCAGGAACATCCTATTGTGACTGCCACGATGGATTGCAAGGGACATCATAACTTAGATGAAAATGGAAAGTTTGTATCCTATACTTTTTCTGACTATGCAAAAAGTGGACAACGTGTGGGAACATGGTTTGTTGATGGTGTGATTAACTACCATCGTTCTATGGGAGAAATCGTATCAACATTAGCACATGCAGGTTTTATTATTAAAGATATGATAGAACCTACACCAGAAACATGGGCGTTGAAAGAAAAGCCGGATTTAATTAAGGAATTTGTTAAACCTACATTTCTAATTATAAAAGCGAGAAAGCCAGAATACAGTTGTAATTGGTAGGCCTAGCCATGTGAACATGCTATAATATAATAAAATGGTAATTTGTTATGAAGTACAATTTTATCTAATGGATATTGATATTTAAGTAGGATGAAATGTTTATTTTAGATCATGTGATGATTGAAACTGATTATCCTGAAGAAATGGCTAAGAAGTTTTCGGAGAACTTTCAATTTCCATATGCGTGGCCATTTTCTGAAGGTGAGGACTATTCAAGTGTAGGAGTTAACTTTGGGCAAATTAATATAGAGTTTGTTAAGTTTAAACTTCGCAGCGCTTTCTTTTAATGGGTTAAGTGGTGTTGCTTTTATTCCATAGCTTATATAACTCTGTTAAGTAGGAATGATTATGTCGAGGGTAGTTAAAAAACCAGAAATAAGAAAAGATGAATTATTGGACGCTGCTGAGAAGTTGTTCATGAAAAAGGCTATGAAAATACATCAGTTAAAGACATTTACACCGAGCTTACAAGGAGTGGAGCGAGTTGTAAGTAGAGGTACGCCTCATGTCAGGAATGACCAAGAGAAAGAGCGTATCGAAGTTCGATTGGAAACATTCTACTTTATCGCAGTATATAGTGATTCCAGGACGAGTTTTGGGTCAAAAATCAGTGGAAAAACACTATTTTTTGACCCTTAAAAATAGGATGAAATATAGATGACATTGGATAATTAGAGTGATGATAGATGATAAGTGGGAAAATTAGGTTGATAAGTGAATGGTTGAATAATATACTATAGATGAATATATGTAGAAAAAGGCGAAGTAAATACTATTTATATTTTGGGAGGGCATTAATTATGAAATTAGAGAGGCAAAGAGTATTTGATTATTTATCTGATATGAATATAACTTATGATATTATTGAGCATCCTGCTGTTTATACAATAGAGGAAATGGACAATCTTTGCATTGATACCAATAACCAAGTAGTTAAAAACTTATTTGTGCGGGATGATAAAAAGAAAAGATATTTTCTCATATCTGTGCAAAAAGATAAACGAGTTGATTTAAAGAAATTAAAGACAAAGCTAAATAGTAGACCTCTAAGTTTTGCATCTGAGAGTGCATTATATGAAATTTTAGGATTGGACAAAGGTTCTGTAACACCACTTGGTATATTAAATGATACAAGTTGCAAAGTTGAAGTTGTATTAGACAGCGATGTTCGGTATTTTCATCATATCGGTATTCATCCTAATGACAATACAGCAACAATTTGGATAAAGCCTGAAGATTTGGAATCAGTAATAAGAAAGCATGGGAATGCATTTTCCTATGTAGAAATCTAAGAGTATTTGATAAACTATTAGTAACACATCTTTGTAAAATGATCATTTTCTTTGATAAATTAGCTATAAGGTTAAGACACGTTATTTATATTTTGTTCATCTAACAGATAAGAAAAACTCTAAATGATATATAAAACTTAATAATATAAAAAATTGAATATAGAGAAAGGGCAAAGTTTTGGTCAATATTAAACCAGTAAACTTCGCCCTTTTTATGTCCAAAAACAAAGGAGTGATTCAAATGTCAAGATTATTTATGTACTGCACACTATTGGAAGGAATAGAACAGCACTCCAATTCTAGTTCTGCCTCTAACATTTCTTGGAGTGCATCTTTAAACATATCTTTTAGATAAGAATGAAGATCTCCTATTGGACAAGAAATCTATAAAAAAGACTTTCTATTAAACGATTATCTAGTGCTTTGAAAATAAGTTACAGATTAGAAAATCCAAAATTATATAGTTTTAACAAATATAAGTCTCACTTAATGTGAACTATACTATTATATTTAATTAAAAAATTGCTATCATATATATTAGAGGGGTTAAGTGCAATAAATTTCCTTTAAATAAAAAGCGAACCTTTTATATAAATAGAACCAATACATTATGTAAGCAGCTTACAAAACAAATTTTCAATTTAAATGTTTAGAAGGGAGGAAAAAACATTGTTAGACCAGTCAAAAGAAAAAGACCACGAGCTTTATAAGCATATAAAAGAGATGAGGAATGGCTCAATTGAATCTTTTGACTTTATTTATAATGAAACCAGTAGTGATGTCTATAGATTAATTTCAATGATTGTTTATAATCACATGGATAGAGATGATATTATGAATGAAGTTTATGTTCAGTTGTGGAGTTCAATTAATAATTATAATTTAGATAAATCTTTTCGAGCATGGCTTCATGGCATAACTATTCGTCAGATTAGTAACTTTAAAAGAAAAAATTGGCGTGTTTTTCGGATTTTTAAAAAACAATGTTCAATGTTAAGCAGAGAGGATATGAGTTATGAGCCAAACATTATTCACTCTGAATTAGAAAGTGAGATAATGGAATTAATTAATAGTTTATCAGATAAACTAAAAGCAGTAATAGTTTTAAGATACTATTATGATTATTCATTGCAAGAGATTGCAGATATATTAGAAATACCTTTGGGAACTGTAAAGTCAAGACATCACTCAGCTTTGAAGCAGTTAAAAAGGCGAATAGATTTAATAAATAATGTGGATGGAGGTCGCAAAGATAAAGAATGGATATTGAAAGAAAATTAAAAGAACAATTATCAAACTATGCTGATAGCATAGAGTGTCCTGAGCAAGTATATTTTAAAACACGAAACTTGTATGTAAATAATGTTATTAAAAAAGGAGAACAAAGATTTATGAAAAAGAAAAAGAGATTTATGTTAAGTACCGCAACTTTAGTAATAGCAGTAATACTTCCTTTAGGAGCACTTGCAGCACCACATGTTATTGAAGCATTTAAAACAGTAACTATTCAAGAGGAAAATGTTGATATGAAATTGTCAGAATATCTTCCAGATAGTTCTAACCTTACTTCTGTTCAACAAACAGCCTTAAACAAAGTTTATACAGCTTTCCCCGAATTAAAAGAATTTGATATTACAGGTATTAATACAGGTGAAGGAAGAGTAGATTATGGAACAATGAATTGGAGCTCAATTCAGTTGGAAAAAGATGGTCTTAAATTTGTATTTGACATTGATAATGTAACAGGTGAATTTCATTATTTTGGTAGATATAACTGGGATGAAAACTATAATGAAATGAGCAAAGAAGATATTGTTCTTCAAGCAAAAGCAATGATTGGAAGCGTCTATTCAGATATTGATTCGTATTCTTATGAGTTTAAAGATTTTTATGGTAAACTTCCAGATGAAAAACTACAAGAAGCGGAAAAACAAGGAATTAATATTGACACAAATAAAGAATATCTTGAATTTTCAAAAGAAGATAGTGATGTTTACTTCAGGGTTGATTACTTAGAAGATGGGCAATTAGAAATTGGAGTTTTGAATAAATAATTATATACTACTTTAATGGGGTGCTTCATAACTGATAAATCAGTTATGAAACAACCCATTTTCTTTTTAGAATTGTATGGAGTGATTGAAGTTGAAAAAGATTATAAAGATTTTTCAAGTTACAAATTAGAATCCATAAACAGATAATAGATGATAATCCGGATTGGATTTTTGTAGGAATATTCCTTGATTTTCATAATGTTTATTTTGCTTTATTAATTTTTGTAGTTATAATAAAATCAGATGTGTAAATAAAAAAGTTTATTTGTAAGGCATACTTGAAGGGGACTTTTATATTACAAAGAATTCATAGACAAATTAGTTGATATGTCAAAATCCTGTACTGATGCTAATAATATAAAAAATGCCAGTTATCCCAAAGTAGCAGTGTACCAAAAAAGGAGAGCTTATTATGAAAGAAAAAGATATAGAGGCAATCAAACACTATTGGGACGCGGCTTTTGACGAAAAACTATATATTGATGAAGACAATTCTAGTAGTTGAAGTCCGAAATTTGAATTTAAGAAAAATAAGTATTCCACTTATAAGAACCATACACATTTTACTCCCATATGGATGCCAGATAGAGCATATACAGTAAATACTTGGATAATAGATTCGTGGATACTTGATGGGATGCTTTCCATGAATCTTAAAGACTCATTTATAATAAGGGGAAATGGTATATTACACCCTTAAAACCTTAAATACAGAAAAAGAAAGGTAGTTTTTATGAAGATATAAGAGAAGTACATTAATTATATGCATATGGAGAATACTTGGAATGTAATTTTACGGAGTAGATACCTCGGTTGGAAGCAAAGTGATTTTACACATTATTTTTAGCAAATTAAACAAGTAGATAATGGTATATAATAATATATAACTAGCATTTAATTTGTATAAATATATGTTATTATATAAACAGTCAAAAGTTGCACCGAAATTATCGGGCGACTATTTCCTTGTTTTGCTATGATTAGTTCAATGGAGGTCATAGATATGGATACACTGAAACAAATGAATAAAGCAATGAGATATATTGAAGAAAATCTTATGGGAGAGATCGATTTTGATGAAATGTCTAGAATAGCTTGTTGTTCAGAATATCATTTTCGCCGTATGTTTTCATTTTTAGCAGGGATGTCGTTAGGTGAATATATTCGCCGAAGGAAATTATCCATTGCGGCAGTTATGCTTAATGAAGAAGATAATAAGATTATCGATATTGCATTGCAGTTAGGTTATAACTCTCCTGATGCATTTTCTAAAGCTTTTCAAGCGATGCATGGCATAGTACCGTCTAGTGTGAAAAAGGGAAATATTATTCTAAAGGCATTTCCTCCTATGACTTTTCAATTGACTATTAAAGGAGGCAATGAAATGGATTATCGAATTGTAGAAAAAGATGCATTTAATATTGTAGGACTTAAAAAGAGGATCACTCTAATTTTTGAAGGAACGAACCATCAGATGGATTCAATTTTACAAAGTTTAACTGCTGAAAATATTAAAGAGTTAAAAAGCCTTTGTGATATTGAACCTAAAGGCATACTAAGTGTATCAACAAACTTTTCCGAAAGAACTGTTGAAGGTAGTGAGCTTGACCAGTATGTAGGGGTGGCGACTACAAAACAGGCATCGGATCAGTGGGATGTACTAGAAGTAGATGCAGCTAACTGGGCAGTTTTTACTGTTATTGGTGAGTTTCCTAAAGCATTGCAAGATACCTGGGCACGTATTTATGCAGAGTGGTTTCCTACTTCTGGATATGAACTAACTGGTGGCCCTGAGATGCTTTGGAATGAGAGTCCAGATACTAGTAAACCTAATTATAAAAGTGAGATATGGATACCAGTGAGAAAATCTGATTTAAAATAATCAACTAACAAATTTTAGGCAAAAGAGCTTTTCGAATTGAGAGGCCCTTTTGCCTTATTGTTATAAACAATGACTTCCCAGTGGTTATAAGAAATGAGATGAATTAAAATATTTATTTGGGATTTCCTCGAGAAAATAAATCCGATTGCCGACCACGAATGCCAGCACCTTTATGTGTAGGGCGCAAAGGACTACGTAGAACTGCTAAAAAAGCTGGGTGAGCTGTAAGGAAACATGGGGAAACGACCTCTGGGAAACAAAGGTCGCTCCCATATTAGTGATGAGTTTTCTCATAATATATGATATACTTTACTCACAGTTAAGCACAAACGCAGACTTATAAATCCAGTTTTAAATTATCATATGAATCGTAGAATTACAAAGAAAAACAAAATTGGAGGAAATTAAATTTGAAAAAACACACGATTATTTATTTTTTTATTATATTGGCTTGTATCATGATAGCAGGTTGCTCTGCTATCAATAAAACACAAAATGAGTCATCATATGTTGTGACAATTGATTCTGATCTGATATGTGAAGAGTCAGTATCACCCAACGAAAAGTATATTGATTCGGAAAATGATAAAGTCCTATATGAAGTGCAAGTGTATCAAGACAAGAACAATACTATCATTGTGAATGCAAGTTCTAATTCAGCTTTTTTTGATGATATGCAATATACCATTGAATATGATGAAAAGATATCGAAATCTGATGTAATAATTACTTGGCTGACATTAATGGGCTCAAAAGAGGCCACGGAAGAAAATCAAATAGCAATAGCAGATATATCAATATCATTAGACGGTAATGTATTTAATGAACAGAAGATAAATTTTGGCAAAAAAGCTATTGAAATCGTCGTGGATACAATAGATAAGAATAAAAAATAAAATCGATTTGTGAGGACTGAGTGATCACAACTGAAATGATGCTTAGTGCTGGTCGCTCAAGAAAGATATCATTAGTGCCTATTATTCACTTTTTTGTACAGCTTGATAAAAACTATGGAAAAGAATGCAGTGGAATAATAACAGATAATTGTCAAGTAACCATATTTGGAGGATTTGCACCTAGGTGGAGTTCACAATAGACCTACAAGAAGGACCCACTTTAAGAATATATTTAACATCAGAAAAAGAACAAATAAAAAAAGATATTATTTTATTACTGTATTTATATAATTATTTAAGCAAATTGTATAAATTAGAAATAGAGACTATGATAATTATATGGTTATTATCATAGTCTCCATTTGTTTATGTATGAATAAGTTAAATGTACAATTTTCTTATTTAATTAAGTTATACTTTTATATAGATAGAATTAAATAGTAGCATTTTAAAAAGGAGTTAGTTTATATGACTAGCTATTTTGGTACTGTAAAAGTGTAAATGCAAGACATCAAATAATAGATGTTGAGTATTTGCACTTATTTTTTATGCCAATCTAAATCATGGAATTGGTTCAGAGCAGAGGGGATATCACCCAGTCCTTATCATTTAAAATAATATTGGAGATAAAGAAGTATGGGGGAAGGGTTATGAGGCAGAGGCTATGAAATTACTTCTTGATTTTGGCTTTTTAGAAATGAATTTACATAGAATATCCTTAAGAGTTTTTTCTTTTAATAGTAGGGCTATAAAACTATACGAGAAATTAGGCTTTCAACAGAAGGGAAAACTGCGGGAAAGTATTTTTCGTGGTGAGAAATGGCACGATTATTTTGATTACTTTGATATTGATTACTCAACGTCACCTAGAGTTTCCTATGTATGACACTAAAAAGATCGTATTACCATAAGGAAATGTTTGTGCAGATGATGAGCTTGAGGACTATGCTAATTGGACGATTTTAGGTGTATAAAAAGTGTGATTAACACAAAACATCAAGATAGTTTCATTTTTGAAACTATCTTGATGTTTTTCTTTAACAGTGATATAATAGTTTGGTATTTGAAACTATTATATATGGAGGTATTCTGTGAGAGAAGCATTTGAGCGATTCATGCGGGCTATCGACATGGATCAATATAACGAGATGAAAAACAGCGACTGGGGCAAAGAAACCAGTTATATCAATATTCTACATTTATTTGTCATCGGACATAGTGAAAGAACGACGGTCAGTGAACTGGCAGAAAAATTGGGACTTTCCCGTCCTGCCGTAACCCAAAAGGTAAACGAGCTGGAAGAGTTGGGGCTTATTAAAAAAGTCCAGTCTACAGAAGACAAGCGGTTCTTTTACATCTCTTTATCTGATAAGGTAAAGCAGAGCAGCCAAAGTACAAAGACTGACTCTGTACTGAATGCAGTGGAAAAGGCGTTTTCCGAGAATAAAAAAGCTGTTTTCATGGAAATACTAAATTTTATGGCCGACTATATAAACGGAAGTGAAGAATAATCCTTGCAGAACTACATTGAAATCAAAGGTGCAAAGGAACACAACTGCTATTCGGCAGCGTGTGCTATCCAACAACCCTCGCTTCACTATTGGAACCTATACGGAAATTCTCACCTATCTTCGTATTCTCAGTGAAATCTAGTCAGGGACACATGCTTTATTTGTTGGATGAACCTATTACGGGACTGCATCCTTTGGATATTGATCGGTTACTAAAACTACTACGTAGATTGATTGCAGGAAACAACTCGGTGTTTGTGATTGAGCATGCTTTGGAAATAATTTCACAAAGCGACTATATCATCGATATTGGCCCTGAGAATGGTATATCTGGCGGCAGAGTTGTTGCAGAGGGAACGCTACAGTAGATTGCTGAAAACGAAAACAGTTTAACTGGAAAATATTTGAAAGAACTTATAAAGGAGAAGATACAATGAGTGGAAAAATTATTATGAACTTAGCCATCAGCATTGACGGATATATTGCTGACGAAAACGGCGGTTTTGACTGGATTGTGGGACAAGGTGATACCTCTATTGATACAGTCGAAAGAAGTGAGTTTGAAGAGTTTCTTGCGGGTATTGATATTGTTGTTATGGGTAAAAACTGCTATAATCAGGGTTTTGCCAAAGAGTATCCAACAAAAACGGTTTATGTAGCTACAAATGAAGAGAAAGAAGATGAGGGTAATATCCGCTTTATACGTGGCGATATTGTCAGCATATTTGAAAAAGAAAAGAACAGTGGTAAAAATATATTTTTGTTTGGTGGCGGTGGTATGATAGATCACTTTGTCAAGGCCAATGCTATTGACGAATACATTGTGGGAATCATTCCAACGATACTTGGAAAAGGTCGTCCGCTGTTTTTAGGAAACAATCCGACAATACCACTTCATCTTGATAAATATACTGTTAGCGATGGAATTGCTGTGTTTCATTACTCAAAACGATAAAGGACAAACTGACGTGTTGGTAGTTAATAAATACGCCAAAGAAAAATCCATCTCTTTAGACGTTGAAGTAATGATAACGGGATAAGATTATATAAGAAAAAGGAATTTGAGATTGTAACTAAAAAGAATTGGGACTATAAAGCGCAAGTTTTATCTCAATATAATGCTGTAACCAAGATTTTTAAATTAGCTCAGTGGTAGTTTGGGGTTGAAGGAGTGATAGTATTATGGATATTTGGGAAGAAATGTATGAGAAAGCGAGAATGGTTCAGAATGGAAGAGACATTTCTCCATTCATAGAAGCAGGTGGTGTTGCTGCTGCAATTTTAACTAAAAAAGGTAATATTTATGTTGGTGTTTGTATTGATACCGCAAGTACTCTAGGAATGTGTGCGGAGAGAAATGCCATTGCTAACATGATTACAAATGGAGAAAGCCAAATAGATAAAGTCCTAGCAGTCATGCCCGACGGTAAAGTTGGTTCTCCCTGTGGTGCTTGCAGAGAATATATGATGCAGTTAGACCGTGAAAGTGGCGAGATTGAAATTTTGCTTAATCTTGAAACTAAAAAAACAGTTAAATTAAGAGAACTCATTCCAGATTGGTGGGGATATGACAGATTTTCATAAACACTGGTAAACAAATTCTAGTATGTTGAGAAGACAAGCTGGTATTCTATTTATGTATACAGTGGAAATAAACTTGTTGCAACAGGCAGGAGTGTTTAAGATGGGATTATTAATGCCTATTTATGTGGGTCAGGTGTTGATTCTCACTCTAGTAATCGGGGAATTGGAACAGAAATAAGTAAAAGATTGATGGTCTATTGTCTTAAAAATAATTTACATATACAACTTTTCTGCGAAGAGGGCTTAGTCTCATATTATAAGAAAATGGGATTTGAAAACTTTGTAATCGGTATGCAAAAAAGTAGCAGTATAAATGATCAAATCTCGTATTGAAGTAAAACTACTTGATTAGTTATACCTTGAACGTATAACAGTGTTTGGTTCGGTGCAGGAGTAATTATTTTGCCAGGCATTAACATTGGCGATGATGTTGTCATTGGTGCCCGAAGTATAGTGACAGAAGATATTCCTTCAGGAGTGATAGCTGTAGGAAACCATTGTAAAGTCATAAGAAAAATTACTGAGTAGGACAAAAAAGGTACTGGAAGGATAAATGAAAAGGAGACTGCATATTATGATTGAAGGAGTAAGCCATATTACTTTTATTGTTAATAATTTAACCTGTTGTGCTAGTAAATTTGAGACTAGATAAATTTACCAGTTATTTTTTTGAAAAAAAGATACCTCTTAAGAAAGCAATTTAGAAATATTATCCAAATATGAGTTCTTTAATATGTCCTAGATTTATGTTATTTCCTAACATTTGATTGATGCTGTAACAAAGATTATGGGCTAAAATTTTTGTTCTAAGTCTTGAAATAAGAC